>CAWJJO010000005.1:0-201061 GCA_963843285.1 uncultured bacterium | reverse complement strand
CGGATACCTGACTATCTGAGGGATCGCAATGCGAGCACACTGTGGTCGGTGGAGAGTGAGTGGTTGCAACACAGAATCGATTCGCCTGCCGCGGTGCGTCGTTCAGCGCTCTTTCCCACCTTTGAAGCCGATGCGATGATCGCCATGATCGGACGCGAGCCGCTAGGCGAAGACGGTGTCGCAGACCTTCTTCTGCTGAACTACAAGGGTGCGGATTTCGTCGGCCACCGCTACGGGCCGGATTCGAACGAGCTGCGTCTGACACTCGGCGAAATGGACCGCAATCTGGCGCGGATCATTGACGCGCTCGAGGCCAAGGTTGGAAAGGATTATCTCCTGGCGGTGACCGCTGACCATGGCATGCCCTCCGGACCGCCGGAGCGCCGGCACCTGGCGCCAGCATTGGTAGAGCTGCTGCACCAGAAGTTTGATCCAGAGGCGAAGCAGCTCGTTACATCCTATGAACCGGAAAACGCGCAGATGTTCGTCGATGAGGAGCGGCTGTTGCATCTCGGCCTGACCTTGGGCGACTTGGCTCGTGTCCTCGAAGCGCAGCCGTTTGTTTTCGCGGTCTTCACCCACGACGACGTGCGGCGCGCAGCTGATGCGGCGAAGCCTCTGACGCCAACGCTCAGGCACACGAAGTACAAATAGATCCGGCCTAACAACGGTTGCAGCGGACGGCGCTTTGCGCTGCCGCTGAACCGGAGCGTTAGGCGTCATGCACGATCCATCAAGAGGTTCACTTTTCAATGAATGACATCCAGGAGCGAATCGCAGTCAGCTTCAAATCGCAGCGCCTGATGGCGACCCTCGGCGCGCAGCTTGTCTCGGTTACAGACGGGGAAGTGCAAATAGCATTGCCATTTTCCGAACACCTTTCCCAACAGCACGGCTATGTTCACGCGGGCGCAATAACAAGTATTGTTGACAGCGCATGTGGGTATGCAGCGTTGACCAAGGCGCCGCCCGAGTGCGAGGTTGTCACAGCCGAGTTCAAGATCAACCTCTTGCGACCTGCGATTGGCGAACGATTCTTAGCAATCGGAAGGGTACAGAGTTCGGGCAAGCTTCTCACTATCTGCACAGGAGAAGTCCGGGCCTTCACGGGAACCACCTACAACGTGGTTGCCATCATGCAGGCAACTATCGTCAATGTTCGTTCCTGACGCCTAACGGCGTAGCGCCCGCACCAAGGACACATTGGAGCCGACAACAACCCTGCCTCACTCGGTCATGCCGCTTGCAATCCAGCTTATGAGTTGCTGGTGCATGGAGAGGTCTTATCGGCTATGATGCTTAGTACAAGGCTGAGTTGCAAGCGGCACGCCCTCGTTCGACACGGCTGTTGCGCGGCTCAATTCGAGCGTTAGGCCGACGGGAGAAATGTCATGAAACGCACCTGGACGATCATCGGCGTAAGCGACGTGCCGAGTAGCTTCAAATGGTACCAGTCGCTCTTCGGCCAGCCCGAGACGCGACCGGGCCATGACGACTTTGGTCAGATCCTCGATTCGGATGGAACTGTCTTGCTCTGCCTCCACCAGTGGGGCGCGCACGAGCATCCGTCCTTGATGAGCCCGGACGAGGCGACACCTGGCAACGGGCTCCTCTTGTTCTTCCGCGTCGACGATTTCGACATGGCCCTGAAAAGGGCACGCGCTCTCGTCGCCCGGCTCGAAGAGGAGCCGCACGTGAACCCGAATACTCGAACACAGGAGTTCTCGCTCCGGGATCCGGACGGATACTACGTCACGATCAGTGCGCTCTCTTCGCTCGAGCTAAGTGGCCAGGAGGCGCCGGCCTAACAAACGCTTGCGTGGCGTTCGGCCGACATTCGCCAGAAATTGCTAGCAGGTGGCTTGGAGCAAATATTTCATACAAAGGAGTATCAATAAATGAATAGAATGAATCCTAAGGTTGATGTATATTTTAAGTAAAGCCAAAAAGTGGCAGGAAGAATTTGAGAAATTGAGAATGATCATTCTTGACTGTCAGCTGACCGAAGAATTGAAGTGGGGTGTTCCTTGTTACACGTTTCAGAAAAGTAACATAGTTTTAATACATGGATTTAAAGAATACTGTGCGCTTCTGTTTTTCAAAGGTGCCTTGTTAAATGATGCCAATGGTATTCTAATCCAACAAACGGAGAATGTGCAGGCGGCGCGCCAGATTCGGTTCACCAATGTTCGAGAAATAGTTGAGATGGAACCCATCTTGAAAGCCTATATTTATGAAGCCATTGAAGTGGAAAAAGCCGGTTTGAAAGTGAATTTTAAAAAGACTACAGAATTCATCATTCCTGAAGAATTTCAAAATAAATTAGATGAAATCCCTGCCTTGAAAACTGCTTTTGATGCATTGACGCCGGGACGGCAAAGAGCATACATTCTTTATTTTTCTGCACCCAAACAATCCAAAACCCGGGAGTCAAGGGTTGAAAAATGTATGCAGCAAATTCTCAATGGAAAGGGATTAAATGATTAGTACATTCGATGAGAAAATAAATTAATCAAACTTTAAGATATTACCTCACTTTGCGTTCATTCGAACTCCTTTTTGGATCGCAGGTAACACTCAATCAAATAATCCAAAACAACGTCTTTTAACCAAAGTAAGGAGGACCAGCAGATGGCGACCAATCCACCCAAACGGCAAGTCCCGAAGCCAAAGAGATCGGTCATACGGTGGCTGCTTGATTCTGACCCTTCGATCCGCTGGCAGGTGATGCGGGACCTGACCGGTGCGCCCGCGGAGGAGGTCGCGGCCGAGCGCGCGCGGGTCGCCACCGAGGGCGCGGGCGCCCGGCTGCTCGCCCTCCAGGGGGCCGACGGGCGGTGGGGCGGCGCGGCGTGGAACCGTGGATGGAACTCCACGATGCACGTCCTGATGCTGCTGCGGGACCTGGGTCTCGATCCCGCGAGCGACCAGGCGCGTCGCGCGGTGGGGCTCGTCCGTGACCGCGTGACCTGGAAGGGTTGCGGCCCGCAGGAGTGTGATGGCAATCCCTTCTTCGCCGGTGAGGTGGAGCCCTGTATCAATGGACAGGTGGGCGCGGTCGGCGCGTACTTCGGCCAGGACGTCCGGGGCATCGTCGACCGGCTGCTCGCCGAGCAGCTGCCCGATGGCGGCTGGAACTGCGAGGCCGCGAACGGCTCGACGCGGTCGTCGTTCAACACCACGATCTGCGTGCTCGAGGCCCTGCTCGAGCACGAGCTGCGCGTCGGGAGCAGCCCGGAGGTGACTGCGGCCCGCCTCCGCGGGCAGGAGTACCTCCTCGAGCGCCGCCTCTTCCGCCGGCGGTCGACCGGCGCGGTCATCGACTACGACAAGAAGGATGGCCCTGGTGGCGGGCGCGGCCATCCCGCGTGGACCCGCTTCGCCTTCCCGACGTGGTGGCACTACGACGTGCTGCGGGGGCTCGAGTACCTGCGCCGCGCCGGCGTCGCGCCCGACGAGCGCGTGGCCGAGGCGATCGACTTGGTCGCGTCCAAGCGCGACGGCGACGGCCGGTGGCCGCTCGAGGTCCGGTACCCCGGCGAGATGCCGGTCGAGATCGACGAGGGCGAGGGCCGGCCGAGCCGGTGGAACACGCTGCGCGCCTTACGAGTGTTGGACTGGTATTCAGCACGAGACTAACGCAGATGCCGCTGGAAGGAGACTGGCAACGAGCCGAACTGGCCCGTTCAGTGACACTACCTATACTAAGGTGGCCTAATCAGACGACGCGTCTTCGAGTGAGAAGCACATGATCGACCGCATCATCAAGGCTATCCTGCGCTGCAAGCCCTTCGCCCTATCGATCTTCCTGACCTACCTCCTAACGAGTTCCGTTGGCATCTTCATGGCGCATGCAGGAAACAGGTTCGTCCTGGCGCAACTGTGTCACAAAAATAGTTGCTTCTGTCAACTAATCTGTTCCGGCGGGCGATCAAGTCGCCAAGTGCGCTGAACGCTGATACAGATCAGACGCGACGAAAACATGTTCTTATTTCTTGCGCAGTACTACGCGGTCGTAGCCAGGGAGGCGGCAACAACTGGTGGGCGCGTCATCAAGGGTATGGGTGATGGGGTACTTTTGACTTTTCCCGCTAACGATTTGCAATCGGTCGTAAAAGTCCTACGCAGGCTGCAAATGAAGGCGAATGGGCTGTGGCAGAAGTTCGATCGTAGGTGTCAGGTCCAGGTAAAGGTTGGCATCGGTACCGTCATTTCTGGGATGCTTGGCGTCCCTGGAGAGGAACGTCCGGACATTATCGGAGACGCCCTCAATACGCTGATCAAAGCGCCTTGGGGCAACTTCGCGATTACGGCGGAACTCGCGGATCGGCTGAGCCACTCAGCAAATAACTGAAAGACGCATTTTTGTGCAGGCAAGATGCCTGCGCTACATAATGCAGGCTGGAAGCTTGCGCTCCACTAGTGCAATTGACTTCGAATACATTAGTGCAGGAGACAACCATTTAAGATATCATGTTCATTGTCGTCTCATTTCATCGAGGAGCTATCTGCGTGATTAGGCCTCGCATTGTTGTGCATACGGTTGTTTGGGCGTTCTTCGTTTTGAAGCTCGGTGTGCCGGCCGGTGCGGTAAACGCTTTGCCGTTGGTCATCGGTGAAACGTTCACGATGGATTCAAAGATCCTGGGCGAGACTCGGCGCATGAATGTCTACATCCCGCCCGGCTATGCCGAATCTCCGAGCACACGCCTTCCTGTGCTATACCGGTTTGCGGCCATTCTCACTCAGAATGCGCCGCCGAGTGTCCATTGGCATTACGAGCGGATGCCGGATGAGAAACATTCGACGATTTATCATCCAGCTGCGCTCAAGGCGTTTCGTTACGTATTCAAGCCGCACACCGATGAGTGACGGTAGAGCTTCAGTCTGGCTTGCGATCCGGAGTATCGCATGGGCTGCCTTGCTCCCAGGGGTTCTCGCAGGTTACGTGCCCTGGCGGTATTTCGGACTTGCGCAAATGCATTTCACTCTACTCGATCCGCTGAACCTGCCTGGCCTATTGTTGATCACACTTGGGCTGGTTCTCCTTGCCATCTGCATTTGGGAGTTCGCCCATAGCGGGCGCGGGACCCTGTCCCCTGTCGATCCGCCGAGACAGCTCGTGGTTCGTGGCCTGTACCGATACGTTAGGAATCCGATGTACCTGAGTGTTACAACGATCGTATTTGGTGAGCTTTTATTGACGCGATCGCTCGCTCTCCTTATATACTGGGTGATTTGGTTCGCATTTGTGAACCTATTCGTGATCGCGTACGAGGAACCAACGCTCCATCGTCAATTTGGCCCTTCCTACGAGCACTACACTCAAACGGTAGGACGCTGGATCCCAACCTTTCACTCACGCGGACCTGAAAATCCTCATACTGGTGGTTCCGAGTGTTAAAGGCGTTTGTTGCTGTTCGAGGTGTGATTTATGCAGCAGGATTTGTGTTTCTATGGTCGTGGCTTGCTGCCTCGATTCGACCTTATGACCATCTGATACCTTTTGTCATTCCAACATGGCTCCGACCGGTGGGACTTGTCCTCAGTATTGCAGGTGGTATTGTCGTGGTTTGGTGTATCAGTTACGTTCGTAACAAAAGGGCAGGGCACTCCAGCTCCATTTGATCCTCCTGTTGAATTCGTTGCCGTCGGTCCTTACCGGTATCTTCGAAATCCGATGTATCTGGGCGCTTTGTGCGTGATTGCAGGTGTAGGGCTGGTCTTGAAGTCCCCCGCCATTGTTCTGCTGGCGCCTGTTTTCGGCCTAGCCGCCCACCTGTTCGTGCTTGTTTATGAAGAGCCGGCTCTCGAAAGCCGATTCGGGGCAAACTATCGGAACTACAAGGCATCGGTCCACCGGTGGCTCCCGCGGCGGCCCTAGTTGCAATCGGTTATTCCTCTCCCGGGCAGTTTGTTCCCTCGAACAGCATTTCGTGCCGGAAGTCTAAACGATTTATTCGTCTGCACGATAAAATCCGGTTCAGCCACCGCGCTGGATAGGAGGGGTTGTGACAAACTTCAAAGGCATTTCTGCAATCGTCTTTGCGTTTCCATTTCTTTTTTCAGCCTGGCCTGTTGAAGCTCGGGAACAACAGGTTCCGAAATCCACTCTGATCGAGCTGGCTACAAAAGGTGATGTTGCAGCCGTTGAACAGGCGCTTTCTGGGGGGGCAGATGCGAACCTACGAAATGAAGAACAACAGACTCCATTGATGTGGGCAGCAAATCCTGAAGTCGCGAGAGCGTTGATTCAAGCCGGCGCAAAGCTCGATGCGCGTGATGCGAAAGAGAAAAGCGCTCTGATGTGGGCTGCGGAACGTGGGGCCACGGACGTTGTGAGCAATCTTCTGTCGGCGGGGGCATACATCAATGCTTCGGATCAGAATGGAGAAACAGCTCTTGTATATGCGGCTCGTGAAGGGAAGAAAGACGCGTTGGACCTCCTGATCAAGAACGGAGCAGAGGTGAACGTCATCGACAATGCCGGATGGACCGCGTTGATGTGGGCCGCGAGAGGCGGACACACGGAAATCATTCGTCTGATGCTTCAGGCAAAAGTCGATGTGAATGCAAAAGTGCACTATTCGGGAAGCACCGCCCTGATGCAGGCGATTGATGCCGAGAAATTTGAAGCAGCAATCCTGTTGATCGAAGCACGTGCAGATGTGGACCCTCAAACAAATAACGGATGGACCCCTTTGAAACTGGCTGCATTTCTGCAAAGCAAAGAAGTTGTACAGGCGCTGATCCTGGCCGGCGCGGACGCGAATCAAAAGGACCCGGACGGCAGGACGGCGCTTTTCTGGGCAGCACAAAAGGGGAATCTTGAGATCACAAAAGCTCTGGTAGATGCAGGTGCTGATGTAACGGCACGCGATCGGCTAGGAAATACGCCGGAGATGCTGGCAGAGTCTGGAGGTCACCAGGCTGTTCTGACTCTTTTGCGTAGCAGATCCAATATGCCCTCCGGGAAATAACGGAAATATTGAAAGCAGGCCGGAGGCCTGCGACCCATAATGCAGGCGGGACGCCTGCGCTTCAGAATGCCGGGACGCTGCGCTTCCTGATGCTTGATCTCAAGTTGGTTCAGTGTTACAAGAACACTGATGAGATTCAGATCGTTCGCAACTGCTTTCCTGATGATCATGGCAACCGTTTGCACGGCAGCCGACTCGCCGGATCAAGTCGTTAAGAACTTCTATACAAAATATTTTGAAACGAAACCGGATGGTCTCCCTGATCCACCGGCCATGAAAAACCTCGCACCGTTTCTGAGCAGCCGTCTTGTGGAATTGTTTGAGAGCTCTCGAAAATATCAGGATGATTTCGCCGCGAATCATCCTGATGAGAAACCGCCTTTTGTTGAAGGCTGCATGTTTTCCAGCTTATTTGAGGGCCCAACCTCCTTTGAGATCGGGCGTACGGAAAAGCTACCCGATGGGAAAAGCAAAGTCTTTGTTCGCTTCTCCTACGTCGATCCGGGGCGTCCGTCGGACGTGATGCACTGGGAAGATGCAGTCATCGTGATGACAGAGAACAAGCGTCTGGTGATTGAAGACATGCTATTTCTTGGAGAGTGGCCTTTCAAAACAGGTGAACGGTTGTCCGAAGTTTTACAGGCCCGTGACTAATCGTTTACAGCTTGTCGATGCATTCGTCTTTGATCTGGACGGGGTACTGGTCGATTCGTATCGCTCCTGGGAAAGTCTCATTCGTGAAGTCGTGCAGGCGCAGGGTAAAACTCTCTCAAGAGAGGAATTTGATGCCAGCTGGGGGCAGGGGCCGGAAGTAGATCAGCGAATGTTTTTTCCCGATTGGTCTGTCGCTGAAGTCTTGAAGTTCTACGAAAAACGATTTCCGGCCCACGCTCGAGCTGCGAAAGCCGAGCCCGGGATCGCGGAGCTGTTGCGCGTGTTAACTGAGGCCGGAAGGAAAATCGCAGTGGCGAGTAATTCTCCAACAGCCATTATTCAATCTTTGTTGCAAGCGACAGGTCTTGATTCGCTGGCGCCGACAACGGTCGGTGTGGAAGAAGTGAACGTAGCCAAACCTGCGCCCGATCTGATTCTTGCAGCGCTGAAAAAGCTAAATGCCGGAACAGCAGACGCATGCTACATCGGTGATTCTATTTATGATGAGGAAGCCGCGCGGGCGGCGGGGGTGTTATTTATCGGATACAAACGTCCGGGTGATATTTCTATACGGCATTTTGATGAACTGCGGGCGATGGTGGTTAGGTAGGGTCGCCTCACCGCATGTTCGTTGACAGTACTTCATCCAGGGTAGAAACAAGGGAATCCGCATTCTCTATTGTGAAAACCAGAGGCGGTTTGATTTTGATCACGTTGTGGAGCGGACCATCAGTGCTGAGAAGAATGCCACGTTCCTTCATCAGATTGATGATGTATGTCGCTTCCTCTGCCGCGGGCTCCAGCGTGTTACGGTCGCGCACAAATTCAATCCCGATATACAAGCCGGCTCCACGAACATCGCCAATCAACTCATGCTTTTCCATTAATGAACGGAGACCGGCGAGAAGATGCGTTCCTACGTTCAGTGCGTTTGCTTGCAACTGTTCGTTCTCGATGATGTCCAGTACTGCAAGTCCGATGGCGCAGGAAACGGGATTCCCGCCAAATGTATTGAAGTACTCCATGCCATTGCAAAAGGAAGCGGCAATTTCAGGGGTTGTGACAACCGCACCCATCGGATGTCCGTTCCCGATCGGTTTTCCCATCGTGACGATGTCGGGAACGACTCCTTGCGTTTCAAAAGCCCAAAAATGCGTGCCGACACGGCCAAAGCCTGTCTGCACTTCGTCTGCGATGCAGACTCCTCCGTCCATGCGAACGTGACGGTACGCTTCGGTGAGATAGCTGTTCGGGAAAATGATCTGGCCCCCGCAGCCCGGCATCGCTTCACATAGGAATGCAGCAACTCGACCGGCATTTGCTTCTACTGTATTAGATACATACCTCGCATATTGTGCGCCTGCGCGGGGACCGTCTCTACGAAACTCGCCGCGATACGGGTCCGGCAACGGAACTTTGTGTACCCAGGGAAGGGCTCCCGATCCACCCGGGCCGTCGAATTTGTAAGAGCTTACCGCGATGAGAGTTGTTGTATTGCCGTGATATCCGGCTTCCATCACAATCACATCCTGCCGTTTCGTGTGTGTCCGCGCGAGACGCAGGGCCAGCTCGTTCGCCTCGCTTCCGGAATTGACAAAAAAACAAACGCGTAGTGGTTCCGGCAATGTGGCGCAAAGACGCTCCGCATAACGCGTGATGCCTTCGTGAAGATAGCGCGTGTTTGTGTTCAGCGTAGCCATTTGTTCCTGTCCCGCTTTCACTACACGGGGGTGACAATGTCCTACGTGGGCCACGTTGTTCACGCAGTCGAGATATGCTCTCCCGGTTTCATCATAAAGATACTGACCCAAACCACGAACGATCTGTAGCGGCTCTCTGTAGGAAAGGCTGAGGGATTTGCCGATATGCTCGGCCCGTGCGCGTAGGATTTCTTCTTTTTTCATGGAAGCAGCCTTTCCAGAAGTTCCCAGGCCGGTGTTTCACTGATCGTTAGATACTCGTTTCCGGGTTCTGCGGTTCTTTGATATGCGGCATTGGTCACAGTGATACAAAGACGCGCGCAAATGAGTGGGAGAAGTATCTCTTGTTCCGGATGCGTTAGCGGAAGCGCTTTCTGGAATCCGTCCAGAATAGAAGCCAGAGCGCGATGCGGATCCGGTTTGTCCAGCATTGCGTATGCCGACCCGACTGCGAGCTCGCATACGGTCTGTGTGTATACCATGTCTCCGAAATCGATCACTCCGATCACTCTGTTCGCTGTTCCAACGAGCACATTATAATCGTTCGCATCATTGTAAATGATGCTGCTGCGAAGCGTGGTCAAAATAGGATGGATGCGGTTTTCGAAATCAGTAAGGAAGTTCTCTATCAATTCGCGACGATGTTGATCTGGGATGTATGGAGTATAGTTGCGGATCCACAAAGCGCGTGAGATGTCCCACTTCAGCTCGCGTCTTGCAGCCGGATGCCTGAAGCCGATTAAAGCGTGAGCGATTTGCCCGAGAACAAATCCAAGACTTTGCAGCAGCTCCGTTGTGTGGGTAGTAATCTGTGCGAGCGTCGTTCCGGGTACAAATGTTAAGAGACGGACAAAATGCGTCATGCCTTCCGGGCCGCTGATTGTGATCGTGGATTGCCCGGTTGTGCTTCGGCAGACTCTGGAAATAGCAAGAGTGGGAAGTTGCTCGGCAAGATAATCCATCGCGGAGTTCTGCAAATCGAGAATCGCCGCTTGCTCCGAGTTGTTGGCGATTTTCAAGACATATTCTTGTTTATGGATGGACCGCAAATAGAAGTTTTGATCGCGTTCACTTGGAAGCGGTTGCGCGGACGCGCTCACTCCATAATGTTCTTTCGCAATTCTGGCTGCCTCTTCTGATGTAAATTTTGGGAGCTCAAACTTCACCCGCATGGCTTCCGTCATTCATCCTTCCGCCTTCATCCCTCATCCTTCTGCTTTGCGGGCGGCGACGAGCTGATTGAGAAGAAGGGGAGCAAGCCCGATGCGCTTCATGATTTTTTCTAGTTTTTGTTCTGCGGGGAAGCCGACGGGAGACATCATGAATTTTTCCGCTTCCAGAAGATCGAACCGGCTGGAGACCATCAGTCCTGCCATTTTTTTCAGTGTGAATGTTTCCTGATGATCATCTTCTTTCAGGAAGCCAAGCTTGCTTGCAATTTCTTCAAAGAGTGGAACGGGTGTAGTAATGACGCAGACTCCGTTGGGTTTCAGAACGCGTCGAATTTCATCGACGAATCTGTCCGGGTGAGGCACATGTTCAATGATTGCCGTTGCGATCACGGCATCAAAAGACAGGGCGGAGAAAGGAAGTCTTTCCGCATCTGCCATGAGAACCGGAACCTTGCGGGCGTTGGTTTGCAGGAGTTCCCATGAAAGATCGATTCCGACTGCCAGTGAGGGATGAGTGGCCTGACATACGATGTCCAACATGAGCCCATCCGCGGTTCCCATATCCAGGATTCGAGGATTCTCGGGAGCGTGTTGGCGCACAATGCGGGCTGCCTCCAGTGCGCGGCGCTTCAGGCGATAGCGTGGTCCCGGACTCTTGAGTCTGTCGTGATGATATTCGCCGCCCATCACGCCCCGCGGACGCTCGGTCAGGTGGTGCGTTTTTTCCATATCACTTCGGGAGAACCGCTTTTGTGGTTTTCCGTACGTGCCAGAACGAAAAGCAGATCAGAGAGACGATTCAGATAGATGAGAATTTCCGGACCCATCATTTGTTGTTCTTTCAATCTAGAGACCTTGCGTTCCGCGCGCCGGCAAATGGTGCGGGCGTAATGAAGCAACGCTCCGCCTTTGCTGCCGCCGGGAAGGATGAATTGGGTCAGCTCCGGCAGGCGTTCTTCAAAACTGTCGATCGCAGCTTCCAAACGCGCCGTCATGGAATTTGGAATTCGCATTTCGTGATCGCGTTCTACTTGTTGAGGCGTTGCAAGATCTGCACCCACTTCGAATAGCTCATGCTGGATGGAGGCGATCAGGTCGCGGATCTCCGGATCTTGAATTTCCGGGAGAAGTACTCCAAGAAGCGCATTCAGCTCATCGACGTTTCCGTAGGCATCCACGCGTGGATCGTGTTTGGGAACACGCGGTCCGCGGAATAGGCCGGTTTCACCACCATCTCCTGTCTTTGTATAGATCTTCATGTCCGTTCTATTGTATCGCGGATTCGGATTTCACCGCCGAGAGAGGAAAAGAAACCACAGATGAACACCGATAAACAAAGATATCAAATGAAAAATCCGTGTTTATCTGTGTTCATCTGTGGTTCCAATCCTTTTCCTAATTCCGTGTCTTTGCGTGAAATCCTAGAGCTCCGGGTGGAGAGTCTCGTATAACTTGCTACCCGTTTTCGGCCCGAGTTGTTTTACGATCTGTTCTTTTGTGGCGTTGCGCAGATTCCCCATACTGCCGAAGTGCTGCAACAATTTCGCTTTCCGTTTTTCGCCGATTCCGGAAATATCATCCAGCGCCATCCGTTTTGCCTGTTTGCCCCGGAGCTGCCGGTGAAATGTGATTGCGAACCGGTGCGCTTCATCGCGTACTTGCTGGATCAACTTCAGCACCGGTGACCGATCCTCAAGCCGGATCGATTCCTTCCGGCCCGGGAGAAATATTTCTTCTTCCTGTTTCGCAAGACCAAAAATCGGCTGCTGATCGAATCCGTGCTTCGCGAGCACTTCCAGCGCAGCGCTGAGTTGTCCTTTGCCTCCGTCAACTAGAATCAGATCGGGCATCGGGAGTCTCTTTTCCTTGAGATGACCAACTCTGCGGTTCAGCACTTCCGCCATGGATCGAAAATCGTCGGGTCCTACCACACCCTTGATCTTGTACTTGCGGTAATCACTTTTCTTGGGACGGCCTGCTTCCCAGACGACCATGGATGCCACTGAATTAGATCCCTGCGTATTGGAGATATCGAATGCCTCGATGCGGTAAGGAAGCGTGGTCATTCCGATCGCCTTTTGCAGGGCTTGCAATGTTTCATAGCTTCGAATTCTTCCCGAGCTGGAGTTAATATCCAACCCGATTTGGGCGTTCTTAATAACAAGATCAATCAGTTCTTTCTTTTTTCCTCGCACCGGGACGCGGATTCGGACGCGTTTCCCTTTCTTTCGGGTCAGCCATTTTTCCAAATTCACCCGGTCCGCGAAGGCGGTCTGCACGTAAATTTTGCCCGGCAGAAACCGCGGCATGCTGTAAAACTGCATCAGAACATGCGTGAGCAGACTCCCGTCATCCGGTGATAATTTGCTTTCGAAGAAAAATTCATGACGTCCCACGATCTGACCATTTCGCATAAAGAAAATTTGAACGCCGATATTCTCGTCATTCCGAGCGAATCCAAAGATGTCTGCGTCGTCCAGTTCATAGGAAACGAGTTTCGGTCTTGTATTGAGCTGTTCTACGGTGTTGGAAAGGTCACGATAATTTGCAGCGAGTTCATACTCACGACGCTCCGAGTATTCGAACATCTTTGTACGAAGTTGTACAAGCAAGTCGTCTTTTTTCCCTTCCAGGAAGAGCCTCACGTCTGCAACGGCGCGGGCGTATTCCTCGCGTGTGGCCTTTTGGGCGCAGGGGCCAAGGCAACGGTGAATGTGGTACAGTAGGCAGAGACGCTGTGGTTCATCCGTGATCTTGATATGACACTGTCGCAGTAGAAAGTAGCGATGGATCAGATTGAGCGTTTTCTTTGCGAGCGACGCGGGAATAAATGGACCAAAATACGCGGCGCCGTCTTTTCGCACTTTTCGTACGATATACGCGCGTGGAAAATCTTCCTGGACTGTCAGCTTGATATAGGGGTGCGTCTTGTCGTCACGTAGCAGGATGTTGTAGCGCGGCTGGTTCTTCTTGATCAGGTTGTTTTCCAGCATCAACGCTTCCAACGGAGAATCTGTGATGATGAAATCGAGAGACGCTGCTTCGGCGATCATCCAGTAAGTGAGCGGACCACCAGGGCCTTCCGAGAAGTAGGATCGGACACGCTGTCGCAGAGAGTTGGCTTTGCCTACGTAGATGACACGACCGGATGAGTTCTTGAACAGGTACACTCCGGGTTTATCGGGGAGTTCTTTGACTCTGTCCTGTAGCGTGTATTTCATAATTTAGAATGCCAATTTAGGGGCTGAGCATTTTCCATCGTTGTGTCGTTCCGCTGCAATTGGCGATGGTCCCCCGTCGTTCAAGATTCTGCTTGCAGTAGAAAATGCTCAGCCCGCGATGCGAAGTGCCAAATCATGACACTGTCAGGCTGGGCTGTGCATTTTCGTGCACTTGCCCGTTCAAAAATTGCTTTCCACAAAACATCACTTCCATGATCTCTGGTTTCCGAGGCAAATGCATAGCCCCTACAGATTTGCCCTATCCCAGTAACGTGATTTCTTTTTCTTTCAATTTCTTAATTCTATCGCGGAGCCCGGCGGCCTTTTCAAACTCAAACGCGCCGGCGGCAGTCAGCATCTCTTTTTCCGTTTGATCGATCATGTCATGAATTTGCTGGATGGACCGGATCCCAGCAAGATCAGCGTCATCCTGCAGCGGCACCGGGAAATAATCCGCTTCTTCCGCGCCTGTCAGAGTCCCACCAATCGCCTTTCGAATTGATTCGGGAGTGATGTTGTTTTCGCGGTTATATCGGAGCTGCACTTCGCGTCTTCGGGTAGTTTCTGCGATCGCCGCCTGCATCGATCTGGTGACGATATCCGCATACATGATCACCTGTCCATTGAGATTTCGCGCTGCCCGCCCGGACGTTTGAATCAAACTTGTGGTGGAACGCAGGAATCCTTCTTTATCGGCATCCAGAATCGCGACCAGGCTGACTTCCGGCAGATCGAGACCTTCACGCAGCAAATTGACCCCGATCAGCGCGTCAAAGATGCCGCGCCGCAGATCACGGAGAATCACAACACGATCGAGCGTATCCACTTCCGAATGCAGATAGCGGACGCGTACTCCGTATTCCGACAAGAATTCAGTCAGATCCTCAGCCATCTTCTTTGTAAGTGTCGTTACCAGAACGCGTTCACTCCGTGCGGCCCGTTCGCGAATCTGGTGCAGCAGGTCGTCCATTTGCCCCTGGATCGGCTTGATCAGGATTTGCGGATCAGTAAGCCCGGTTGGGCGCACGATCTGTTCCACAACAACGCCCTCGCTCATGCGTAGCTCGTAGGGCGCCGGCGTTGCTGAGACATAAATCATCTGATGAGTCCGACTCTGAAACTCTTCGAAATTCAGCGGGCGGTTGTCCAGCGCTGAAGGCAAACGAAATCCATGATCTACGAGGGTAGCTTTTCTGGACTGGTCGCCTTCGTACATTCCGCGAATCTGTGGAACGGTCGCATGGCTTTCGTCGATCACCAGCAGATAGTCTTCCGGAAAATAATCGATCAATGTTGCGGGCGGCGAACCGGGAGCACGGCCATCCAGATGGCGTGAATAGTTCTCGATGCCGTGGCAGAAGCCGGTAGCCTTCAACATTCCGATGTCATACATCGTTCGTTGATGCAGGCGCTGCGCCTCCATCAACTTTCCCTCACGATCGAATTCCTCCAAACGCGCCTTTAGCTCTTCCCGGATCGCAGTAATCGCGCTTTCCAATTTTTGCTTCGGTGTAACGTAGTGACTCCTTGGAAATACGACGGTCCTTCGCATCGTACGGATCTTCCGGTTAACAATCGGATCGAACTCGGTCAGGCTTTCGATTCGATCGTCAAACAATTCGATGCGAAGCGCGGTTTCTTCATAGGAAGGGAAGATTTCAATTACATCTCCACGTACGCGGAACTGACTGCGCGATAATTCTCCATGACTTCGCTGGTACTGGAGTTCTCCGAGCCGGTGCATAAGCTCCGACTGCGTGAAATTGGCTCCTACATCCAACGAGAGCACCATGGAAAAGAAGAGATCGGGCGAACCCAGACCGTAGATGCAGGAAACGCTGCTGACGATGATTGTGTCGCGCCGTTCAAATAATGATCGGGTTGCGGAAAGGCGCATGCGGTCAATCTCCTCATTGATCAGAACTTCCTTTTCGATGTAGGTGTCTGTAGAGGGGACGTATGCTTCGGGCTGATAATAATCGTAATAACTGACAAAGTATTCGACGGCATTTTCGGGGAAGAAGCGCCGGAACTCCTGGTAAAGCTGCGCTGCCAGCGTCTTATTGTGCGCAATCACCAGCGTTGGACGATCCACGCGCGCCACTACAGAAGCGACGGTGTAAGTTTTTCCTGACCCGGTAACTCCGAGCAATGTCTGATGTTTTTCTTGATTCAAAATTCCCCGGGTCAGTTGATCGATCGCCGCCTGCTGATCCCCGCGCGGAGTAAATTCGGTGCTGAGTTTAAAGCTGCCCATGATATGTTTGTAGAGGCGCAATGAATTGCGTCCTTACATATTAGTAACCGGGTGCCAAATCCGTCAATGATTCATCTCGATATCCTGTATGAAGACGACGCCATGATTGCCGTCAACAAGCCTGCAGGATTGTTGATCGTTCCCGACCGCTGGGACCGCGGAATCCCCACGATCCAGGACATGCTGCGCGAGTATCTTCGCAAGCACGTGGACCATCCGAATATCCGGGTCGTACACCGCCTCGATAAGGATACAAGCGGTGTAGTACTTCTTGCCAGAAGCGTGACCGCGCAGTCTTACCTCAGCAAGCAGTTCGAGAAGGGAGAAGTAAGCAAGACATATCATGCGATCGTCAAAGGAGCCATGGACAAAGAGGAAGGGGTCATCAGTTTTCCATTGATTGAATCTCTCCGAAAACCGGGTACGATGATGGTCAGTGATCAAGGCAAGCAAAGTATCACCCTCTATAAGGTGCTGGAGCGATTTCGAGGATTCACACTGGTGGAAGTGACTCCGCTCACAGGACGCACTCACCAGGTGAGGGTGCACATGATGGCGTCGGGTTTTCCGCTGGCCATCGATCCGATCTACGGAGATTCAAAACCCGTGTACCTGTCGGATCTGAAAAAAGATTATAAACGGAAAGGAGAATCGGAAACTCCGTTGATCGGCCGGCTTCCTTTGCACGCGTTTCGAATCTCGTTTCGGGAACCTACTGAAGAGAAAAGACTTGTAATCGAGGCGCCGGAGCCTAGGGACTTCCAGCACATGATCAAAGCGCTCCGGAAATATCAGGGGAAAACGTCCTCGTAATTTGGAGGTGGCGGGCCTCCGTGCCCGCCGATTGTGAACTGTCCACTTGCTGCGGGCAGGGACGCCCGCAACTCCAAGATAACACGGAGGCCCGCGACTCCAGGGATTGAATTGATCGGAGCGGGATTTTTCCGCAAAGATCATTTATGATATCTTGAATCGACTTTTGTAATCCGGAGTAAGTAATGAAACGATTTGGCATTCTGCTCTTTGTAGTTACGTTCCTGTTCGTCGTGTCCGGCTTTCTGCAAGCACAAAACGGAAAGCCAAAGATGCAGATCGATCAGGAAGTGTTTGAGGCAGGTGAAGTCTACCGGCCTGGTCCCAACATCGAGCATGCTTTTGTGATCAAGAACACTGGGACTGGGCCGTTGAATATTGTCAGCGCGACGCCTGGCTGAGGCTGTACTGTAACCCGGTTTGACCGGGTAATACCTTCCGGTTCGGAAGGTAAGGTGTTTGCAAGCATAGATGTTTCGCATGTGAAAGGCCAGATTCAAAAGCATGTTGAAATTGAGACGGATGATCCCGGGCGCCCCAAAGTCACCCTGTTCATAAAAGCGAACGTAAAAACGTATGTCGATGTCATTCCAGAAGAGCAGATCCGGTTTATGGTGATGAAGGGAGAAGGAGGCACGCAGCAGTTGACGCTTACTCCCAACGCCAAAATCAAGCTTCATGATGCGACGGTCGATTCGAGTCTGTTCGACGTGAAGATGACGCCTCCGGATTCGAATGGCAATGTCAGGCTGTCCGTGTCCCTGAAGAATACGGCTGAAATAGGGACGCAGCAGTCCACCCTCCATATTGGTGTTGATGGAATTCCGGTGAAGGAGATTACGATTCCAGTCTTTGCAACTGTGCGGGGTCCGATCTCAGTGAACCCGCAGGTAGTTTCGTTTGTCATCCGCACGTTCCCGGAAGAGGTCCATGGGGATGCAGAAGTTCCTCTACGCAAAGAAGCTGATGAAAAAGCGGCGCCTGTTGTCACGGTGCCGAAAGGGTCAACTCTTCGCGTGCTGGGGCAAAAAGATGGCTGGTATCGTGTCGTTTATTCCGATGAAAAGTCCCGTCAGAAAAACCAGCTGGGATGGGTCAAGAAAGCGTCGGTAACGGGAACCAATGAATCGGAAGTTCCGGAAGCCAGAACTGTTTCCCTTCAGAAGGTAAACGGGAAGAGTTTTAAGATGCTCGACTATTCATCGAGTCTTTCTCAGATCAAGGTCGAAAAGGCGCCGCCGGATCCGAACAGCGCGGCGGGCACGAATTACAATCTGAAGGTCTCTCTTGTCGGGGTGGATCGAAGTCAGAAGACGCAGGTATCCGGTTCTCTGACCGTCAAAACGGATGACGCGGATCAGCCCGAAGTGAAGATCCCTGTCTACATCATCGTTTCGTAACGGGTTTATGGACTTTACATTCACCGAAGATCAGGAAATGACGCGCCGTATGGTGCGTGAGTTCGCAGAGAATGAAATTGCGCCAAAAGTGCGTTATTACGATGCAACGCAGGAATTTCCGTTTGAGATCATGAAAAAGCTCGGTGATCTCGGCTTGCTTGGAATCATTTTCCCGCCCGAGTATGGCGGGGCCGGGATGAGTTATTTGGATTATATGTGCGTGATTGAAGAGCTTGGTCGCGTGGATTCGTCGATTGGTCTTGGTGTGGCTGCGCACAACGGTCTGTGCGCAAATCACATTTTTTCGTTCGGAAATGAGGAACAGAAAAAGAAATTTCTAACACCACTTGCCTCCGGAAAAAAAATCGGAGCCTGGGCTCTATCCGAACCCGATGCGGGAAGCGATGCCCGTGGAATCCAAACGATTGCCGTTCATAAAGGAGACCGGTGGGTTTTGAATGGATCAAAGAATTTCATTACCCACGGTACGGTTTGCGATCTGGCCGTGGTCATGGCGGTTACCGATCGGAGTAATCCAAAAGATGGTATTACTGCCTTTGTAGTGGAGAAGGAGACTCCGGGCTTTCGCGCTTCAAAGAAGGAAGACAAACTGGGGCATCGCGCCAGCGATACGTCGTCCCTGGCGTTTGAAGACTGTGAAGTTCCCGATGAAAACGTAATAGGAAAAGTGGGGGCGGGGTACCGCAACACCCTTGCAATTCTTGCAGGTGGAAGAATCGCTATCGCAGCATTGTCTGTCGGATTGGCGCAGGGTGCATTTGAAGCTGCCGTAAAGTATTCAAAGGAGCGAAAAGCTTTCGGGTCTGCGATCTCCGATTTTCAATCGATTCAATGGATGCTCGCGGACATGGCTACGGAAATCGAGGCAGCGCGTCTGCTTACGTATCGGGCCGCATGGCTGCGTCAGAACGGCAGAAAGTTTGCAAAGGAAGCTTTTATGGCCAAACTGTTTGCCAGTGAGGTTGCCGTAAGAACAGCAGACAAATGCGTTCAAATCCATGGCGGCTACGGCTACATTAAAGATTTTCTTGCGGAAAAATTTTATCGCGACGCCAAGCTGATGACGATCGGAGAAGGCACTTCTGAAATTCAACGGATCGCGATCGCGAAAGAGCTTCTGAAATAACAACCCAATACTTGTATTTGGAGTTGGCGGGCCTCCGTGCCCGCCGGAATGAAATCAAATCCGTGAACTGGCGGGCAGGGACGCCCGCCACTCCAGAAAACAAGATGTCTATTACACAACTCATTGACTCGCTTCTGGCCGGCGAGGACCGTGCGCTTGCCCGCGCGATCACGCTGGTGGAGAATGACGATCCCCGCGCCTTCGAGATTTTGAAAGTCGTCTACTCGCACGGCCGCGAAATTCCGATTGTTGGGATCACCGGCCCCGCGGGTGTAGGGAAAAGCTCGCTTGTAGATCAACTGATTGCGATCTATCGCGGACAGGGAAAGACGGTCGGAGTCATTGCCGTTGATCCTAGCAGTCCGTTCACGGGAGGCGCCATCCTGGGGGACCGGATCCGCATGCAGCGCCACGGCACGGACCATAGTGTATTTATCCGCAGCATGGCCAGCCGCGGCAAGCTGGGAGGTATCTCCGCCGCCACATTTGATGTGGTCGACCTGATGAATGCGAGCGGAAAGGACATCATTCTGATTGAGACAGTGGGCGTGGGCCAGGACGAAGTCGACATCGTGAAGATTGCTAATACTACAATCGTAGTATTAATGCCCGGTCTCGGAGACGAAGTGCAGGCGATGAAGGCCGGTTTGATGGAAATTGCGGATCTATTGATCATCAATAAAGCGGATCGTTCTGATGTTGATAAAATGGAAATGGAGCTGCAGTCGTCGCTCTCTTTTTTTCAATCCGAGGGGCAATGGCATCCCCGAGTCCTGAAGACGGTCGCCATCAGCAATATCGGCGTCGATCTTGTTGCGGCTGCGATTCAGGAGCACGATGAATTCCTCAAAACAAGTGGCGGACTTCACGCAAAAGCGCTTCTTCAGAGCAGGCAGCGCATGATCGACGCGCTGGAGTACCGGATCACACGGCAAATTGTGGAAGAGGGGTTTGAGAGATTCGGCATCTCCGGAAAGGTCGAGGAGATCGCGAATCGCAAAACCGATCCGCATACGGTAGTGCAAGAATTGCTGCGGCATTTTAGAATGGAATAGTCGATATGATTTACGATGTGGATCACATTGCGATCGTTGTTCGCAAGATTGAAGAAACGCTTCCTCTATATACCGAGACTCTTGGCTTTCGTGTGAAGAATATTGAGGATGTGCCGCATATGTTTGTGCGGGTTGCCATGCTGGAGAGCTCCAATGGGACGACTCATGTGGAACTGGTGGAACCGCTCGGATCGGATACGGGAGTGGCGCGGTTCCTGGATAAGAAAGGTGAATCGATTCATCATCTTTGCTTTACGGTCGAAGATCTGCAGGGTGAGCTGGATCGACTCAAAGCGCAGGGTGTCCGGTTGATTGATGAATCACCGAGAAAGGGGGAAGGCGGTTCGTTAGTCGCCTTTCTTCACCCGGAATCATGTGATGGATTACTGATCGAGTTGAAACAGAAATAGGGTTTCAATATCAAAAATCAAATATCAAAAATCAAAAATCAAATAAACATAAGTGAAGATGTAAATAACCGTGAAGGACCTTAGAACTGGTTCTTTGCTTATTGATTTATGTTTATTTGATATTTGATCTTTAATATTTGATATTCATCTCGAGAGGTTGTCATGAATAAAGTTGTGAAAGATGCGGCCGAAGCCATCCGGGACATTGAAGATGGCGCCACGTTGATGGTCGGGGGATTCGGGCTTTGCGGAATTCCAGAGAATTTGATCGTCGCGTTACGGGAAAAAGGAGTCAAAAACCTCACGGTGATGAGCAATAATGCGGGTGTCGATGATTATGGTCTGGGGTTGCTGCTGCAGACACACCAGATCAAGAAAATGATCTCTACCTATGTGGGGGAGAACAAGATTTTTGAGCAGCAATGCCTCAGCGGTGAAATCGAAGTGGAACTGGTACCGCAGGGGACGTTTGCCGAACGGATCCGGGCTGGAGGCGCGGGGATCGCTGCATTTTATACTCCGACGGGTGTCGGAACCCTTGTCGAAGAGGGAAAAGAGAAACGTGTTTTTGACGGGCGCGAATATATTATGGAAAAAGCGCTGAAGGCAGATTTTGCTCTGGTCAAAGCCCAGCAAGGTGATGCGATGGGAAATCTTGTGTACCGGAAAACCACGCGGAATTTCAATCCGATGATGGCGACAGCGGCGCGCGTCACAATCGCCG
Organism: uncultured bacterium; assembly: GCA_963843285.1. Taxonomy (GTDB): domain Bacteria; phylum Acidobacteriota; class HRBIN11; order JAKEFK01; family JAKEFK01; genus CAZDDB01. Next base: position 179,528 of record CAWJJO010000005.1, on the reverse strand, counting down.
AAGTAGAAACGATCGTGCCGGTAGGCTCGATGGATCCGGATCATGTCCATACACCGGGAATCTTTGTGAAACGAATCCTGCAAGGAGCGTGTTATGAAAAGCGTATCGAAAAGAGAACTAATCGTCCAAAGAGTAGCTAAGGAGCTGCGCGACGGTTACTATGTGAATCTCGGGATCGGGATGCCAACTCTGGTGAGCAACTACATTCCGGAAGGGATGACGATTATTTTGCAATCGGAGAACGGCATGCTGGGGATCGGTCCATATCCTGAAGAAGGAGGAGAAGATCCTGATCTGATTAACGCAGGAAAAGAAACGGTGACTGAGATCCCCGGCAGCAGTTATTTTTCCAGTGCGGACTCCTTCGGGATGATCCGCGGGGGACATGTCGATATGTCTATTCTGGGCGCCATGCAGGTGGATGAAGAAGGAAATCTTGCCAACTGGATGATTCCCGGAAAAATGGTGAAAGGAATGGGCGGCGCGATGGATCTTGTTTCGGGCGCAAGGAAAGTTATCATCGCGATGGAACACGCGGCAAAGGACGGTGAGAAGAAGATTCTCAAACGTTGCACCCTGCCACTGACAGGGGTCAAGGTCGTGGACCTGATCGTTACGGACATGGCAGTGATCGAAGTGACGGACAATGGATTATTATTAAAGGAGGTAGCGCCCGGCGTCACGGTGGAACAGGTTCAAGCAGCTACCGAGGCAACGTTGTGGGTTGCTGAAGATTTGAAGGAGTTCGATATTCAGGGAGAGTCATAATGCGTATTGCGATTACATCGGGTGTCCGAACCCCGATCGGCAAGTTCGGCGGAACCCTCATGGAGATTGCAGCTGCGAAACTATCTGCGATCACCATTCGCGAATCGCTCCAGCGTTCTGGGGTGAAGCCCGAAGAAGTGGATGAAGTACTGATTGGAAATGTGCTTCAGGCGGGGCAAGGGATGAATCCGGCAAGACAGGCTTTGATCAAGGCGCAAATTCCGGTAACGGTTCCGGCAACCACAATCAACAAAGTTTGTGGATCCGGATTGAAGGCGATCACAATGGGCGCTCAGGCGATTCTTTGTGGCGATGCGCAGATCATAGTGGCCGGCGGAACGGAGAACATGAGCCGTGCGCCGTATCTTTTGCAGGATGCAAGATTCGGTTACAGGCTTGGACATGGCCAGGTGATCGATTCCATGGTTCAGGAAGGGCTTACGTGCGCGATGTGTGATTGTCACATGGGAGTCACGGCTGAGAATATCGCCTCTCGCTACAGTGTCTCGCGTTCCGCACAGGATGAATTTTCCGCGATGAGCCAGCAGCGCGCTGCGGCAGCAATTGCGGAAGGGAAATTCAAACGGGAAATCATTGCGGTCCCCATACCACAAAGGAAGGGGGTTCCGAAATTATTTGATACCGACGAGTATCCGCGCGGAGATACGACAGTTGAATCACTTGCCAAATTGAAACCGGCTTTTCAAGATGGCGGCACTGTAACTGCGGGAAACGCATCCGGGATTAACGATGGCGCCGCATCGGTCGTGTTGATGAGTGAAGACACAGCGCGGGCCCGCGGGTTGAAGCCGCTTGCATATTTGCGATCCTACGCGTCGGTCGGTGTGGATCCTGCGATCATGGGCATGGGACCGGTGGGCGCTGTACAAAATGCAATCCGGAAGGCCGGTTTGAGTCTTGCGGATATCGATTTGTTCGAGCTGAATGAAGCGTTTGCCGTGCAATCGCTTGCAGTGTTGGCGCAGCTGAAGCTGGATCCGGAGCGGGTCAACATTCGTGGAGGAGCCATCGCGCTTGGTCATCCGATTGGAGCCAGCGGCGCGCGCATTCTTGTGACATTGCTTCATGGGATGGAAGATTATGGTTCCCGCTTTGGTCTCGCGGGCCTTTGCATCGGAGGCGGGCAGGGAATTGCGGCGGTGGTGGAACGTGAGTAAGCTGATCACTCTCCGCTCGATCGTCATTGTGAATTTGCACAGTCCTCGTGAAAAGATCTGGGCCGTTCTACTCTCGATCAATTCTTACGGCATCACAGTGCGGGGAATTGATATCAATTCTTTTCAGGATTGGACCCGTTCCGTTGCCAATCAGACGGAAACGATCGGTCTCAGTACGATGTTTATCCCGATGATGCGTGTGGAGAAGGTAACACTGGATGAGTCGGTTGGCCCTTTCAAGTCCTTCAGTGAACAATTTCAAGACCGTGTCGGACGTTCGGTGCTTGATGTTCTCGAAGTTCCGGACGACGATTATCACCTGGAGCTGTGAAGACCTCATCAGGAGTGGCGGGCCTCCGTGCCCGCCCGTGTGAAGATCCGATCATGTCGGGCACGGAGGCACGACGCTCCAAAACATGTGGATGATAAATGGCCAAACGGATATTGCTTACAAAAGATGAGCTGCAGGAAGCGCTGAAGAAACTTCCCGGCTGGAAAGTCGTAAAAGGTAAACTGCACAAAGAATATAATTTCCGTTCCTTCGTCCGCGCATTTGGATTCATGACCAGCGCGGCGATTGAAGCACAGGCGATGAACCATCATCCTGAGTGGTTCAACGTTTACGGGAAGGTAAGAGTGGACCTGGTCACACACGATCTGGGCGGCATCAGCACATTTGATGTGATCCTCGCACAGAAAATGGAGCTTCTCACCTCCAGATAATCTATGTGGTGTTCCGCGCTTGTTGCGATTGTTTTCCTTGCATTTGCGGTTTCAGCATCCACAGCGCCGGCTCTGCCGGAACGGATTCAAGGTGACCTGAAAGCAGTCACAATCTACCGTAGCGGACTCAATTCAATCATCGAGTTTGCTAAGAGCCGCACCGATTTATTTCCGCCGAAAAAGCTGAGCACAGCCCGCATGTTATCGCGTGAGCAAAAGGAAGCAGTCTGGAATGCATGGAAGGCGTTTCTGGATTACACGTTGGCACTCGATGCAATCGGAAAAAACTACGAGCACTTTTATCTCAAGCACGGCGCCGAGCGGGATGCATCTTTTCTCATTGCATATGGCTCATTCATGGCACAGTACCGGTTTGCGTTGGAATTGATTGAGCTTACCGAACACGATCCCGGGTTTCGTATCCTCCTGAATGAACCCGTCCCCGAAATCGGTTTGCCGAAAAACAGTTATGAAAAAGTGAAATTGCGTTTTCTAAACGTTGCGCGCGCGGGAGAGTTTGCTGCACTTGAAGCAACCCGTAAAACAGTCGCCGATATCGATCCCTCTCCTGTAATCGCTTCGGCGCGTGAAGATGCGAACTGCGTCTGGAAAGCGGGAGTCTGGAAAGGGGAAGAACTCACCGCCAAAAACGCGCTGCGACTCATCAAGCAATCCGGATTCACTGCTTATTTTCCGGTTCAAGCCGGAGTCTCTGAATGGATGGGAGATACAAAGGTCTTGAGACAGGACCACTCTCTAGTTACGCAAGAGCAAATCCGGGAAATAGCTGTAAAACTTGAGCCGGGTGATATCCTTTTGGAACGTCGCGAATGGTATCTTTCGAACATCGGTCTTCCCGGATTCTGGCCCCACGCAGCGCTGTATGTCGGGACACCGGAACAGCGCAAGTCTTACTTTCAAGATGCTGAAGTAAAATCTTGGGTGCTGGAGCAGGGAACCTCGAGTGGCGATTTCGAAGACCTTCTGCGCAACCGTAGTCCACAGGCGTATTCACTCAGCCTGCAGCCGTTTGAGGGACACACTCCACGCGTGCTGGAAGCGATGAGCGAGGGAGTCGTGTTTACTTCGCTGGAACACTCAGCAGAAGCCGATTCGGTGGCGGTTTTGCGCCCGCGATTGTCAAAGAAGGAGAAAGCAGTCGCACTTGTGATGGCGTTTCATTACATGGGACGCCCGTATGACTTCAATTTTGATTTTCTGACGGATTCCAAGCTTGTTTGCACAGAGCTGATTTACAAAGCTTATGAGCCTTCCAAACAAATTCGCGGGCTGAAATTCCCGCTGGTGGAAATACTCGGACGAAAAACAACTCCGGCAAATGAAATCGTAAAGCAGTTCGATGCTCAGTACGGCACACCCCAACAGCAGTTCGATTTTGTGTCCTTTCTGGATGGCGTGGAACGCGCGAGGAAAGCCGTAAGCGCATCGGTGGAAACTTTCCGGCGAAGCTGGAAACGCCCGAAGTGGTATCTCCTGAAAGAATAGAGGCGTCAGTTTTCCACTTCCAGCCCGGGGACGGAATTGTTGATGATCTGGTTCGTTCCGGAATCGACGTATTGGACGTGGATCGCTTGATTTATTTCAGCTTACCACAAAGGCAAACGGCGACCCTTGTTTTCACATTCACAGAATCGTAATTCTTCGAAGCGGGCGACCACAAGGGTCGCCCCTACCACTTTTCACGGAATCCGTTAAACTGGTTTTGTGAGAAAGGCAATACTTGCGGTCGTGCTGGTTCTCGTATTGATTGTGGCTATCGTTGCTGTTCGCACGGTGCGGCTTGCATCGCGGCAAATACAGGCGGAACCGGTCACCGGGATTCAGGTAGACGAAGAGGCAGCGGCAGATCATCTTGCGGATGTTCTCCGGTTTCGGACTGTCTCCTATCCGGATCCCGCGAAAATGGAGTATTCGGAATTTGATTCGCTTCATCAATATCTGAAGCAGACATTTCCAACTGTTTACGGCGCTCTCGAGTCTCAAACGGTTGGAGATCATAGTCTGTTGCTCACATGGCGTGGACAAAATGCGGATTTGAAGCCGGTTCTGCTGATGGGGCATATGGATGTTGTTCCGGCGGATGCGCAGAACTGGACACACCCTCCGTTTTCCGGAGCAATCGCCGACGGATACATCTGGGGAAGAGGCGCGCTCGATGACAAATCAACCGTGACCGGACTTCTGGAAGCGGCCGAGATTCTCTGTAAACAGGGATTCAGGCCGCAACGCACGGTGTATTTTGCTTTTGGTCATGATGAAGAGCTGGCCGGTGACCAGGGCGCAGTGAAAGTTGCGGCATTATTGAAGGCTCAAGGTATTCGGCTCGAATTCGTGATGGATGAAGGGCTCGCGATTACCGACGGCATCGTACCCGGAATATCCAGACCGGTTGCTCTGATTGGAATTGCGGAGAAGGGATTTCTGTCACTAGAATTGTCCGTAGAGAGCGAAGGCGGGCATTCGTCTGCGCCGCCTCCGCATACAACAATCGGCATTCTGAGCCAGGCAATCACAAAACTGGAAAGCCATCAGTTGCCGGCCGGTATCAGCGGGGCTGCAGGCGAAATGCTGGAAGCTCTGGGACCTGAAATGCCCTGGCCAAATAAGATGGCGCTGGCCAATCTCTGGCTCTTCCGCCCCGTGCTTCTATCGGAACTTCAGAAAACACCATCCGGAAATTCGCTCGTGCGCACCACTACTGCTGTTACGATGATTGAAGGCGGTGTGAAGGAAAATGTGCTGCCTGCGAGCGCGAAAGCGATTGTAAATTTTCGCATCAAACCCGGTGAGACCGTGGAAAGTGTAACGGACCACGTCAGGAACACAATCGACGATCCGGAAGTGAAAATCAAAGACTTTCACGGTCGCGCCACGAATCCTTCTCCTGTCTCCAGCGCGGGATCCACAGCCTTCCGAATGATCCATACGACAGTAAGGCAGATTTTCCCGGATACGCTTGTTGCCCCTGGGCTCGTCACCGGCGCTACGGACTCACGTCACTATTCTGCAATCAGCGAAGACACATATCGTTTTGCGCCGTTCCGGATCACCAAAGAAGATCTGGTCCGCGTTCACGGGATCAACGAGCGCATCGCAGTGAAGGATTATTCTGCGATGATTCGATTTTATGTCCAGCTTCTCCGGAACTGTGCTGGAAGTCCGCAACCGTAATATATATGAGGGAGGTATTCATGAAATGCATTCTATTTGCAGTTCTGGTTCTGATTCCCGCGCTTGCATTTTCTCAGCCCAAAATCAGTGTAAGCAAAACGAAATTTATCCCGGGTGAAAGCTTCGAAGTCCAATACTCCCTTGGCGGTCCCGCGAAACCAAGCGCGTGGATCGGCATTATTCCCTCAAATATTCCACATGGGAAAGAAGGGGAGAATGATGCCCACGATGTCGCATATTCATATACGCCCGATGCCAGCGGCACGGTGACCCTGACAGCTCCGATGAAACCTGGCTCCTACGATTTGCGATGGAGCGGCGATGGAGTGGAGTGGACTTCGGTGACGATCGAAGTGACGCCTGTCGATTACAAAGTTTCGATGAAGTTAAAAAAGAACAGTTTTAATCCGGGAGATGACATTGACCTGGAGTTTTCGATTGCTGCTCCATTGCCGCCACAGGCATGGATTGGAATCATACCATCGGAGATCCCGCACGGAAACGAAAGTGTAAACGATCAACACGATGTCTCCTACCAGTATCTCGGACAGAAACCTGCAAGTTCGTTCCGATTTCAAGCTCCGGATAAAGCCGGCAGTTACGATTTTCGATTGAACGATTCCGGCGGTAAAGAACTGGCTTCAATCACGTTTCGAGTGGGAGAAGTCAAACTGGAAGGCACGCTGAAATTACAGAAGGAAGTGTTTGCCCCGGGCGAGCAAATCGAACTGGATTTTACTGCCCCGCCGGAGCTTCCGCGGACTGCATGGGTCGGGATGATCCCTTCAAATATTCCGCACGGGAAAGAAGCAACAAATGACCAGCATGACATTCAGTGGAGTTATCTGGAGAAGAAAGCATCCGGGACTCTTCATTTCGTGGCCCCTCCTGAATCGGGCTCTTACGATTTTAGAATGAATAGCTCGGACTCAGATGGCATTGAAATTACTTCGGTCACCTTTCGCGTTTCCGGCTCCCTCACTTCGGAAGCCATGGGAAAGGCGATTGCAGAAACCGGCAAAGTGACTTTGTACGGTATTCAATTTGACTTCAATCAGGCCACCATCAAACCGGAATCGGAACCGGTATTGAAAGAGGTTGGATCCTTACTCCAAAAACAAGCAGATTTAAAACTTCGAATTCAGGGCCATACCGATAATGTCGGAAAACCTGCGTATAATCTCGATCTCTCGAAACAGCGCGCAGAAAGCGTAAAGACGTACCTGGTTTCAAACTTCAAGGTCGATGCAGCAAGACTGACGACCGAGGGTTTCGGCGATACGAAACCGATTGCGAAAAACGATACCGAACAGGGACGCGCGCAGAATCGCCGCGTGGAGCTGGCAAAGCAGTAGTAGGGGCGACCCTTGTGGTCGCCCTCAGGAAAGCGGTTACTCATCGGAGCGGGCGACCACAAGGGTCGCCCCTACCACATCATTTACAATCGCATTTATAACAGGTACAGCTTTTTCTTTCACCCTCTGCATATTTTCTTTTTGGGCCAAAGGGTCTGCAGTCATCGCTTTCCTGACGTCTGAATAGTGCAGCTCTGACGATTTCCATATTTGCGCCGGTTCGAGCTTGGAGTGGGTGCATCGTACAATCGTAATCCCGTTCCCAACTGATCTCCAGTTCACGGGAAAGTTGGAAAACGGATGTCGTCTCTTTGCCGCCTACCCTGTGGGTCCATTCCTGTGTGATGTGATCCGGCTCGGTCAAATTCAATGCCAGCCTGGTGATGTGATCTGTCTCGGGGGAGATGATATTTGTAGCATCCAAAAACTCGAGGACAATTCTCTTCGGGTCCCGATCGATCGCTTTCAACCTCGGATGATTGTCTGCAGCGCAAAAATGGGTAGCCATCAGAGTACCGCGATCCACATAGTAAACAGTGACCATATCCTCTTTGCCTTGAGCGTTCATTGTTTCCAGGACCGCGGTGCCGCCGGAAATTAGTCTATATTCGACATTCACCGCGATTCCCTGATCTCCTGTTCCTTCCCACTTGCCGGCCTGTGACTTGAGTTGTTCCAATGGGGTGGCCGCTGAAACAATCGGCGCACTTGCAAAGAGCACGATCCACACGATCCAGAGATACTTCATGATTGTTCTCCTCCTTTGTGTATAACTGTTGAAATATGTTTCATAGGTTATACCTATAGCAAACGTAGGATAACCTGTCAACAGCCAATCAACAGTTATATGGGAGGGAGCTCAGGATGGGACCGTAGCAGCTTTCGGTTTTCGGAGCGCCTTGTTCCGGGAATAGAAGCGCTGAGCCTTGGCGCGGTTTCCGCAGATGGTCATGTCGCACCAACGGCGGTTTCCTCGCTTGCTCGAATCTACGAAGAGCCAGTCGCAGTAATCCGCGGCGCATCGCCGGATCCGTGCCGCGTTGGGGCTGGTGAGGAGTTTCACAGCGGAATGAACGACCGGCCAGAGAATGGAATCAAAGTCCAGATCATTGAACCGGAGATGCCAGGAGAGACCTTCCTTATCGTGTTGGAGTTCATAGTGGTTCATCGAACGGTGGACGAATCCATTCCACTCCGTCATCAGATCGGAGGGAACATCCTCTCCGTCAGCGATGCGTTTGCCGATCTGAAAAAGACACTCGCGCAATGTGAGTGCGAGTTTGCGCGCGTTTTCCGCTCCCTTCGGATTACGCCCCGCCATTTTCATCAACTGTGCTTCCTGCGGGCGGGAAAGGATCCCTGCCTGGCGCGCCCACGAAAAGAGCTCTTTGAATGTGGGTAACAGCTCCCGTGGCTCCGTGGGCCTGGTGTCCACTGTGTTCACGAAATCCAGCGAAAGGTCGCCACCCGTTCGCTCAAACAAATATCCTTCCGGTGTTTGTAGCCCGCCTCTCCGAATTGTTTTTTCCATAATCGTATTATAACCCATAAAAGGTATTGACAGGTTATTATTTTTCAAGTACCGTATAACTGATAAAATGATTTTTGGAGGTTATACACAATGAAAGCTTCAGGCGGGTACTTAGTTTTCGCAACAGTGTTGCTTTTGCTTCTTCGCGGTTTGTCGCAGGCTTCCGGGTCACACCGCGATTACGTTCTTCCAAAACTGGATGGGCCCGTTGTAGTGGATGGCGATCTATCCGATCCCATCTGGAAGCATGCATTGCGCATCGAAGAGTTCTTTGAAATTTCCCCCGGAGACAATACCGTACCCGTGGTTCGTACCACAGGTTACCTGGGATACGACTCCCAATATCTGTATGCCGCGGTACATTGTTTCGATCCGCATCCGGAGGAAATCCGAGCTGCGTTTTCCGATCGGGACTCGGTTTTGAGAGATCAGGATTTTGTACAATTCGATCTTGATACAAAAGATGATGAAAAATCTTCTTTCATCTTTCGCGTGAATCCGCGCGGCATTCCCGCAGACGCGATCTTCAGTGAAGCAACGGGATTAGATGATTTTTCGCCCGATTTCTCGTTTGAAACCGATGCGAAAATTGTGGAGGACGGCTGGACCGCGGAATTCCGGATTCCACTCTCCACGCTGCGCTATGGCCAGAAGCCGGTTCAGCAGTGGGGAATTACCTTCTACCGGAATTATCCCCGCCAGTTCCGCCGCCAGATGACCTCCCTCCCGATTCCGCGCGGCGCGAACTGCTGGCTTTGCTATGACATCAAGCTGACCGACATTACGGATTTGCCGAAGTCGCGTTATCTCCTGCTTGTTCCGTTTGCTACAGCTCTGAATGAATCGCTTCGCGCTTCCTCCGGTGAATCTTCCTATGACTTGAATGGAGGATTGGATGTGAAGTGGATCCCAGTAAACAATCTGACTCTGGATGCCACGCTCAATCCCGACTTTGCGCAGGTCGAAGCAGATGTTCCGCAGATCGCTGTAAACAATCGCTTTGCGCTGTTTTATCCGGAAAAGCGAAGCTTCTTTCTGGAACGCGCGGATCTCCTGCTTACACCGTTGCAGGCGGTTTACACCCGTACGATTACTTCGCCGGCATGGGGGGCGCGCACAACCGGTGAGGCTGGAAACGCCGCCTATACGTTTCTTCTAACGGAGGACGAAGGCGGTGGCAGTCAGATTATTCCCGGTCCGGTTTTTTCTGATCTTGCACCGCAAATAGGACATTCGATTGCAGCGATCGGGAGAATGCGATATCTGCTGGGAAACACACTCGCGGGCTTTGTCCTTACTGATCGAGAAAGCGACACCGGTTTTAACAGACTTATCGGTCCCGATCTGCAGTGGAGACCGAACGCCTCGAATCAATTCACCGCGCAATGGCTTGCCAGCAACACAAAAACCTCCGATCAGGATGCAACGAACGATTCGGCATTGTCTCTAAACTGGCAGTACAGCACTTCGACGAAGTTCCTGCAGCTCTGGTATCAGAGGCTTGGTCACGACTTTCGCGCGGACAACGGCTTCATCCCGCAAGTGGGGATCGAACGAAAAGCAGCGAGCACAGGTTACCAGTTTTATCCTGAAAACTGGCTGCGTTTCATTCAGCCGGGCTTCACCTGGGATTCCTCGGTTGAAATCGGCGACCGTCCGGTGTCACGTTCTACATTTCCTTCTCTTCTTTTGCGCGGGAAATGGAATTCGACCATGAACTTTGAATACCACATTCAGGAACAGGTGCGGACGGCAACAAAGCTCAACGAGTACAGTTTTGTCGCGTTCGCTCTGCAATTCCAGCCCACACGGTTCCTTTCTTCTCTGGATTTCAAGGGGAACCTTGGCGAGCAAGTGGACGTCGTGAATGAGAGAGTCGGAACCGGAAGAAGTCTGGGTGTGACTGCAACACTGAGACCCGGCATTCATCTGAACACGGAAGTAGTGGCCGAACGGCAGGTGTTGGATATTGAGAGCTCGCGTCTCTTTACGGCGGATGTCGCGCAGCTCAAGGTTACGCACAACTTCAGTCCACGGATGTTTCTACGCGTGATCGGGCAGTATGAAAGAATCCATCGAAACGTGAAACTGTACAGCAGGCCCATTGATGCAGATGAAGGCAACTTGAACGGTTCGATTCTCTTCGGATACAAACTGAACTGGCAAACTGCATTCTATGCCGGCTATGACAATGAAAGTCTGCTGTTGAATGGAAACAACTATCAGCAGAACGGTTCCCACTTCTTTTTCAAGTTCGCCTATGCGTTTGAACGTTGAATAGATCTTCCAGTCGCATGAAGAACACTCGCGCCCACTTCGGATAACCGGGGGCATGCATATCACAGGCTTCAAGTCTGCATGATTCTCAATGTCGCGCGTTTTGCTACAACGACGGGTTTCAATACGTGACAAGCGAAACTCAAATCTGCTATGGAAGGACCCACGGTTCATTGATAAATATATGGCGAACGATCCACGCAATTTTAGGAGGTTGTCATGTCACAACGGATTCTGATTCTTCTTGTTTGTTTGACCGTCGCAGTGTTATCGCCCGCGTGCGCGACGAAGAAGAGTGTAAAGAGAGAAGTAACACGAATCGACCAGGAGCTTGCTTCCATGGGAACATCAGTGGAAGAAAGTCAAACACGGTTGAAGGAGCACGATTCCCAACTTACAGACTTGTCTACGGAATCGAAAGAGGCGCTGGAGAGAGCTCAAAGCGCTGAAAAACTGGCGCAGGGAAAACTGCTCTACGAAATCAAGCTGGCAGACGATAGTGTAAAATTCCCCTTTAATAAGGCAGAAGTCAGCCCTGAAATGCGTGAGATTCTGGACAATCTCGTCACGCAGTTGAAAACACAAAACGAGAATGTATTCATCGAGATTCAGGGATTTACCGATTCCGTAGGTCCAACACAATACAACTACAAACTTGGTTTAGAGCGCGCGGAAACAGTCCGGCGCTATCTTTCCGAAAATGGAATTCCACTACATCGCATTTCCACGATCAGCTACGGTGAAGAGCGACCGGTTGCCGAAAATACTTCAAAAACCGGACGCAGCAAGAACCGCAGGGTAGTGATCCAGGTCCTGGCATAAAAAACTTTCATCTCGAAGCGGAAGAGGCGGGCCGGAAGTCTGCCTCTTCCAGTCTCTCACCCGTTTCGCTTATTGCACCACTTCTTCTCCGGACCGCAGTAACCAGGCCTGCGGAAAATGGTGAATCCGATGTGCGGATAGTATTTTTCAGCAGCAGGTGCCGCGAGCAGCAGCAGCATGGCTTTCGGCGCCGCATCCTGCGTTCTGCGAATCAGTTCCTTGCCGATTCCGCCGCGCTGGTAAGCGCGTCTGACTGCAAATCGGCAAGATACGTTACGTACACGAAGTCTGTGATGGATCATTCGCCCGCGATCCTCCACCGGACGACGCTCTCCTAACGTCGAATCACGATACAGCTCGAGCAACGCATCCAGATCAAGAGCGTTGCCGTTTTTGTATGTAATATTCTTCATAGTGCCGCCTCAGAACGTCGAAAAGTGGTAGTTAAAAAGTACCACTTTATTAACTTTTGGTGTATCCACTTTGGATAAAGAAAATTCTCCGGATGTTTAATGGAATGTCAGGAGGAAAAGCATGAACAAAATAGTTCCAGGAATTCTGCTGGGCGTGATTCTACCGGCTTTGATTTTTCAATTATGGAGTGAAGAAGATTCCATGCCGGAGATGACTACATATTATCTGGTGATGTTGGTCAAAGGTCCGAATTGGACGCCTGAGAGAACTCCTGAACTGGAGGAATTGCAAAAACAGCACCTTGCGCACATCACGAGTATGGGCCAATCGGGAAAGATGGTGATTGCCGGCCCCTTCACTGATGGCGGCACGATTCGCGGTATCTGCGTTTACAAAGTTGAATCTACGGATGAAGCAAAAGTATTAGCGGAACGCGATCCTGCGGTAAAGGCCGGGCGGCTGGCTGTTGAAGTTCATCCCTGGATGGTGAAGAAGGGTGTGTTACCGGGAGAATAGAAGCAGGCCGGAGGCCTGCGGTCCATAATGCAGGCGGGGACGCCTGAGCTCCAGGGCCTGCGACCCATAATGGAGGCCACAGGCCTGCGCACTAAACGCCTGCGAGTTGCTAACGCCGTCTGACTACCGGCGCACCCTGACGTGGTGTCGAATTATAGGGCTTCTGAACGCGCGGATAATAGCCGTGAGATCGATATCCGCCATGGTGACCACCGCGATAGCCGCCGTAGTAACCGTTGTAATAGCCGTGACGATAGTTGTTGCGATAGTAGTCATTCCGGTAGCCATGATTCCGGTAGCCGTAATTCCCGTAGCCGTAGTATGACCCGTAGTTCCGGTAGTACGGGCGGTAGTAGTTGTAATAGCTATAGTACGGCGCGTACGAATACGGATAGTACCCGTACGAATAATACGGATAGGGATTGTAATAGTTGTACGACGGATAGCCGTACGAGAATCCGAAATTGAACGAAGGGCAATACCCGGAAGAATAGTTACCGTAATAGCCATGCGCGAACGATGCGCTTAGAGGAAGCAGAAAAAACGCTGCAGCAACCAGAGAAACTTTCAACAACGCTTTCATGAGACACCTCCCACTTTAAGTATAACACTGTTGTCCGCTTTTGACCCGTCAGAATCCCAATTCCGAACAGAAAATGACACTCCTCGGCCTTGGCTCGAGACTGACCCCTGGCATGTCGATTGCGTAGCGATACGTACCGATGATTCAGGACCTGAAATTTGCAATCCGCATGCTGATCCAGAAGCCGGCATTTTCCGTTGTGATTGTGCTGACTCTCGCATTGGGAATCGGGGCAAATACCGCGCTGTTCACAATCGTGGATGCTGTTTTGATCCAGCCTTTGCCGTATCGTGATTCCAATCAAATTGTTCAATTGTTCTCCACAAGTCCTGACGAAGGAAAGGATCCGGCGATCAAAACGATCTCTTTTCCCGATTTCCTGGATTATCAGAAGAGCGGAGTGTTTGAAGAAATTTGCGTAATCGATTATGGAAGATGCGCGATTTCTGGAGGGTCCCATCCGGAACAACTTTTCGTTGCGCGTGTTTCAGCGAATCTGTTTCATCTGTTTGGTTTTGTGCCGGCTCACGGGCGTGGCTTTCGTGCTGACGAAGACCGGCAAGGAGGCGCCCCTGTCGTCGTCTTGAGCCACCGTCTCTGGCAGGAACGTTTTGGAGGGGATCAGAAGGTGATCGGCAGAGCGGTTTCACTGGATCAGGGCCTCTTTACAGTGATCGGGGTTCTGCCGCGTGATTTTCGATTGCCTGTGGAATTGGACGGGGAATATCAGGTGGATCTGTTGATGCCGGTGACTCCCACCGCGTTTCAACGCACCCGGGGAATCCGCAGGTTCGAGGCTTATGGGCGTCTCAGATCTGAAGCCTCGATCGAAAACGCTCAAAGGAAAATGGATCTACTCGCAAAACGGCTCCAGCAGGAATATGCGGATACAAACCGTGACATCGGCGTTGGAATCGCTCGACTGCAAGAATTGACAGTGCGGGGAAGCAGGACCGTGCTCTTCCTTCTTTTTGGCGCAGTAGGATTCATTTTGTTGATCGCCTGCTCCAACGTGGCCAATATGATGATGGGGCGAGCGACAACAAGAAGAAGTGAAATCGCGATCCGGGTAGCACTGGGCGCAGGTCGGAAGCGCATTATCCGTCAGTTGCTCACGGAATCAGTTCTCCTTGCTGTGTCCGGCGGAGCGTTGGGTGTCCTATTCGCTCTGTGGGGCGTCGATACCTTTGTTTCATTTTACCCGGGTGGAATGCCGCGCCTGCGGGAAGCGGGAATTAATTTCCATGTCTTGTGCTTTACCCTGATAGTTTCGACGGTGACCGGAGTGATTTTTGGTTTGGTGCCGGCGTGGCAATCGTCAAAACTGGCTCCGGTAGATGCGATGAAAGAGAAATCGCAATTCACTTCTGGAAATCGCGCGCGAAAGGCTCTGGTGGTTTGTGAAGTGGCTCTGGCTGTAGTTCTTTCGATTGGAGCCGCATTGCTGCTGAAAAGTTTTTCATTGTTGATGGGGGTTGATACGGGCGTCAACATTCAACGAACCCTCACGATGCGAATATCGTTACCGAAGGCGCAGTACCCGGAGAAAAATCAGGCGAAGGACTTTTATCAGCGGATGCTGGACCGGCTGAAGGCCCAGCCCGGGATTCAAGCTGCGGGCGTGGTCAATATTCTTCCGCTGGGCGGAGGCTATTCCTGCGACACCTTTACGCGTGATGACAGACCCGCCGAACCCGGAAAAGAACCGTGCGCCGAATATCGTTCGATCACGCCCGGATATCTGAATGCAATTGGAATTCGGTTGGTCAAGGGTCGCGCGATTACGGATCAGGATACGGATTCCAGCGAGCCTGTAGCGATGATCAATGAGGAGATGGCGCGGAAATACTGGCCCGATCGTGATCCCGTGGGAATGAAGGTGACATCAGATACCGGGCTTCACATTTCCAGACGGATCGTTGGTGTTGTAACCTCCGTCAAACATTTCGGTCCCGGATCGGACGCAGCTCCGGAGTTGTACATTCCGTATGCGCAGGACCCGTGGCCGCAGACCATGACTCTGGTTTTGGAAACGATCGGAGATCCTGAAAGTCTCATTGCATCCGCGCAAAAAGAGATCTGGGCGCTGGATCGGAATCTGCCTGTGGCAGAAATATTCACAATGGAGGATCTTCTTTCACGGTCCGTGGCTCAACCGCGGTTCCGGACCGTGCTTCTTGGAATTTTTGCATCCGTAGCGCTGCTGTTATCCATGGTTGGTATTTATGGCGTCGTCACCTATTCCACTGAACGGCGCACTCATGAAATCGGAATTCGGACAGCGTTAGGCGCACTGCCCCGCGATATCCTCACGTTGATTTTTAGAGACGGGATGGCCCTTACTTTGATCGGCATTGGAACCGGACTGATCCTTGCGACAGGTATCAGTCGCATGCTTTCCGGATTTCTGTTTGCCACTCCTCCTATCGATCCGATTACATACATCTGCGTCTCGCTATTTCTTGCGGCAGTTGCGCTGTTCGCGTGCATGCTGCCTGCAATTCGGGCAGCACGAGTGGATCCGGTGCAAGCTCTTAAGTACGAGTAACTCGATATTGAGGACGTTCGACAATCCGAGATAGAGTTCTTTACAGCCTTTTGACTACCATCAGCGTGATGTCGTCGTACGGAGCGGTATCACCAGTGTGGATGCGGAGAGCGTTTTCGAAAGCGGAAACAATCTTCTCCGCGGAAGAGTCGCGATTCTCCAACAGAATCCGCTCCAGATTTTCCTCCCCAAAAAACTGTTCATTTTTGTCCATCGCTTCGCTAGCTCCATCGGTGAACAATAAGATTGTATCGCCGGGATCGAGTGTCAGTACTTTCTGCTTAAGAACAAAACTTTCTTCGACTCCAAGTGCCGCGCCCGTCGGTCTTAAGGTGGTCACTTTTCCGGATGACACGCTAAAGACGAACGGCGGGTTGTGTCCTGCGTTGACGTACGTCAATTCACCGGAAGCCGGGTCCAGTTGTCCGTAGAACAAAGTCACAAACATGCCATTTAAAGAATCTGCACAAATCAAACGGTTTGCGTCGTTGATGCATTCGGCTGCTGACGTTCGGCGAGCCGAGCTGGCGCGTATAACACTTCGTGTGAGCGCCATAAACAATGCCGCCGGCATGCCCTTATCGGTGACATCGGCAATGACGAGTCCGATCCGCCCATCTTCACCAAAAATGAAATCATAATAATCACCGGCAACTTCACGGGCTGGCTTCCACCAGGCCGCGAATTGCCAGCCGGAAATGTTCGGAGTTGATCGAGGCAACAAGCTCGCCTGTACATCGCGCGCCAGTTGCAGCTCGCGTTCCATTCGTCCCTTTTCAACCGCAAGCTGATACAGGCGCGCGTTTTCAATCGCGACTGCTGCGCTTGCAGCAATCGCAGTCAAGAGTTCCAGATGAGACTTCGTAAAAATTCCGGAATAAAGATTGTTGTCTACATAAATTACGCCGAGACCTTTTCCCTTTAGCTGCAGCGGCACGCATAGAATAGATCGCAGACCCAACATCATGACACTGTTCTGGAGATTCAATTGCGAGTCGCTCTGCGCATCCCCGGTAAGGATCGGAACACCTTCCCGCGCTACCCGTTCGACAACGCCGCGTGAAATTTGAAATTCGGGCGCCTCGATCGTTTGCTGGTTGATCCCGCGTGCCGACCGAAACACTAGTCTCCCATCGTCTTCACGCAACATCAGAAAGGCGCGCTCGGCGCGAAGGGCCGCAATCACCTCATCCATGACCAGCGTGAGAACTTCACCCAGGTCCAGAGACGAGTTGAATGTCTGAGATACTCGATATAGCAGCGCAAGTTGGTCTGTTAAACCTGAAGTCAAAACATTCCCCGTTCGAAAATTGTCTGCACCCAATTATATTCGAGTTCCGCATGTTTGGGACGACAGTAAGCAACACTTCAAGCCTTCCCGAGACTATCGGGCTTCCAGGAGCAGGCCTCTCTTGATGAACGGGGCTTTGAGTTTGTCCCCGGAAAGCGTATCGTAAACGTTTTCAAAGCGCGAGGGTAACCCATCGCACCTGAAAATCGTTTCGCAGGCCATCAAGTGGTAATGCAAATGCGGGCCGTCTGAATTTCCGCTGTTCCCAAGCAGGCCGATGACATCGCCTTGTTTGACATGATCCCCCTTATGGACGCGCACCGACCCTTTCTGCATGTGTGCAAGCAAACTGAATTCATGATTCTCATGATCGATTACAACGTTGTTTCCACCGACTGCATACATTGGATCGGGGAGACTCATAAAAATAGAATTATCAATGTCTCCCGGCTGCGGATTATCCGGAACATCGTTTCGTGAAAATACAACTGTTCCATCTGCCGGCGCCAGAATTTCCTTGCCCCACGAGTACGAGTCCGCGTTTGATTTCCCGTCATCCTTCAGAATCTCGTAGTTCGGACCGAGTCCCAGAATATCGTATGCGTAGTGCTGGCTCCATTCTGAGCTATGCGGCTCGTTGAAATCGCGACCTCCTGCCAACAGGAATTTTCCCCTGATTGGGAAAATGAGCTTCGCCTTTTGAGGCGCGTTCGTGTCCACATACAGAATCAAAGCTTGAAATAGTGCGCTGCGCTTTAATCGTTCGAGATCTGCTCCTTCTTGTTTCACAATTCCGGCCTGCTGGACCCATCCATTGATGCCGTCAAAGCCGCGAATTTGCTTAACCACACCAAGATCCAGAGCAAGTCTCACTTTGTCGGGTGACTTTGCCGAGATTTCGTAGGTTCCCATCAGCCCGGCTACCTCCACTTTTCCAGAGGCAACACGAGAGTGGAAACTCTCCAGTGTTGCTCTGCCCCCCAACGCTAGAATTGCTTTCTCAAGTACCTCGGTCGGCGCCATGTCCGCTGATTCCGCGCTTATGAAAATCATGACAAACAGGACCGCGGTCCACATTTTCATCTTGTTCCTCCAATCAGAGATTGATCCAGGCTGGACTATAGGTTAACGCAGAAATGAAGTAAAAGGTTCGGGGGGAACAGATCGAAACCGGGGTAGAGCGTGACCGGGTTCAGTTATTGGTGAATCTCCGCCAGAAGCTTCTGATATGCTTGCGACATCTCCGATTCGTTGTCCGTGCGCGCTGTCGCCATGTTTACAAAGAACTCAATCGTTTCTGTACTATCGCTGTTGCCGGCGAATTTGCGATTGCTGTATGCAAACCGCATGTTTTCAAGCGCTGTTGTG
This sequence comes from uncultured bacterium, assembly GCA_963843285.1. Taxonomy (GTDB): domain Bacteria; phylum Acidobacteriota; class HRBIN11; order JAKEFK01; family JAKEFK01; genus CAZDDB01. Next base: position 160,962 of record CAWJJO010000005.1, on the reverse strand, counting down.
TAATTGAAGAGTTGCGCTCTCAGCCGTTCGGCTTGCAGCTTGAGTCGTTGGAACTGTTCCTTCTGTTTGCGACGGTTTTCCAGAGCTTTCTCATATTGAGCTCTTGCCAGGGTGTCGTCCGTGGAATCCAGGGTTTGTTGCAGTTTGTCGATCTGTTGTTCCAATGCTCCTGGATTGGTTCCGGCAAGTTCCGTGGAAAGCTGTTGCCAGGAATGACAGAGGTGGACCGTTTTTTCAACAAACTCTCTCAGATCCTGCTGAATGGGATCTTTCTGTGGAATCTGCGTTCGCAATTGTTTGTAGAGATCGCGTATTTGATGCGCCATGACACCGGGTTCGGACGCCATTTTCCATTGATAGCCGGCAACAGCTTCTTCCACCGGATCTTTCTTGAGTGAATACACAAGGAAACTAATGAGCATGCAAAAACTGAACAGCATGGAATCCACTAGCGGCAACAAAGCTGCCGGCACGATTTGTCCAAGCAATGGCATCTGCTGCCACACCGCAAGGATCAACAGCGAGAGGAACAAAAGGGTCGCTGAAACCGCCCATCTCCAGAGTCGGAACGTCTGGCGGTAAATTGTGACCCCCGCCAGCAAAGAAATCATCAACACAAAGAGAATGAGATGGCTCGCCAGCAGCCAGTATCCGGCCGCGTAAACGGCTGCGAGCATCAAAGCCACCCGCATCGGATGTTGCTTTGGTGTCTGGATCAGCGCGAGATCGAGTGTTAGGAGTACATAAATCAGCGGCTCATGTAATGGATTTACGAAAAAGAAATACGCCAGGAGCAGAAATCCTGCTCCCAGCGTGCATCCTAAAATCAGGAGTGGTTTTTTCAATTCATATTCCGAGATCGCTTCGATGGCCCACATAAGTCACCTCTACTGCGCAGACGATTGTTGTGCGTTGCGCTCTGCTTCCTTCTGGCGCTTCATGAAATCCTTCTTTGCTTCCGGAGGAGGTTCCGGAGCAGCAGGCGACATTGTTAGGACTGTCTGATTGTAGCGATAGATCTGCTTTTCATTCGCTACATATCCGAGAGCATTTAGTTGCTGCAGTGCTGAGGACGCCACGCTATAGGCTCCTGCCTTATCTCCTTCCTCCCACTTGCGATAGGCATCTTCCATGAATCTGCTCGCTTTCACCGAAGCTGCTTTGGCAGCCACTTCTCTGTTGTTGTTGGTTGCGACCAGCTTGGAATCTTCGACTACGCGGATCGAAGGATGGAAGTTCAAACCGGCTGTTTTCGGCTGGGAACCTGTAAGGTCCGTATACGTGAACGAGCCTGTGCCCAGATCCACAACGCGAGTGGCGCCCGCGGGAGCTCGGAGCTGGACCAGAATTCGTTTGCTTTCGCCGCTCGAAATGTCGGGAACTTCGATCGTGAGCTTGTTTCCGTTTGTCTGATATTGGAAACCGGCAACATCAATGACATCGACTCCCTCCCCAAGGCCCATCGTGATTCTTGCGCCGGATGCGACGGTGCTTTGCATCAGATTCCACTCCCGCCGGAAGACCTCTGCCATGTTGGTTTCACTGCTAATGTAGTAGTAGTTTCCGCCGCTGGTATCTGCGATATTCGCCATGAGATTCTCGTTGTAGTCGATTCCGACACCCATCGCCGAAACGGAGATCGAGTTTCCGCGAATCAGTTTTGCCTGCGCCGCAATTTGATCCGGTTCGACGACCCCTGCGTTGGCCAGACCATCGGAGAGAAGAACGATCCGGTTTACATGATCGCGCCGGAAATTCCTGCGTGCCTCCTCAAATCCTTGCATCATTCCGCCGCTGAGATTGGTGGATCCTCCCGTGCTCAAACTGTAGATGAGCTCTTTGATCCGTTCTTTGTCTTCTACTGAAGAGGAAGGGATCAGTGTTTGAACCGAGTCGTCATAAATGACGACTGCGAGACGATCACTGGCGTTCATGTTATTGATGATTTGTGTTGCTGCGTTTTTTACTTGCTCCAGCTTGTTTTCGGAACCCATCGATCCGCTTCGATCGATGACGAGAACCAGGTTCATACGTTTCCGGTCCTGATTGCGTAGCGCCTTCCCTGTGACTCGAAGATCCAAAAACACGCTGCCGTCTCCATTTTTCAGGAGATACGGATTGCCCAGTTTCCATTCAAGTTGGACAGCATCGCCGCCGGTCGATGTTGTACCGGGCCTGGAGGTTACGAAGTGGTTTGTGGTTTGGGGCCCGCCCGAAGCGTTCAGGCGCTGGATTGCGTAAACCAGGGCCACCGCCGCCAAGAACAAGAAGAAGCCGATCAGAAATATGCTCTTTTTCATTGGATGTCCTCCATCTGCTATGTTGAACGCGGCATCCATCAAAAAGAGCTAATATCAAAAATCAAATATCAAATAAACATAACGAAATAAGCAAATAATCAGGTTCAGCCGGCTGGGTCACGGCTTTGGTTCATGGCACCAACGACGATGATATGATAGGCGGAATATGCCATTGAGTAGCGGGGCGCAAATCGGACATTACGAAATTCTCTCGCCGTTAGGAGCCGGCGGAATGGGAGAAGTGTATCGCGGGCACGACGCACGTTTGGGCCGCGACGTGGCAATCAAAATTCTCCCGCCGGATGTTTCCGCTCATCCCGATCGACTGCGCCGCTTCGAACAGGAGGCCCGGTCCGCTTCCGCTCTGAACCATCCCAACATCATCACCATTTACGACATCGGGGCGTTCAATTCCACTTCTTACATTGCGATGGAATTTGTGGACGGCAAGACTCTGCGGGAATTGCTTCACGCCGGAGCCATACCGGTTCGCAAAGCAGTTCAAATGGCTGTGCAGCTTGCAGAAGGGCTTGCGAAGGCGCATGAAGCAGGAATCATCCACCGCGATCTGAAGCCGGAAAATATCATGATCACTAAAGACGGCTATGTAAAAATCCTCGATTTCGGTCTGGCAAAACTATTGCTCCCTTCCAATGATCAGGTATCCGCGCTTCCAACGAACGCTCAAACCGATGCCGGCACAGTGCTTGGAACTGTCGGCTACATGTCGCCGGAACAGGCGACCGGTGGTGATATCGATTTTCGTTCGGATCAGTTTTCCTTCGGAGCAATCCTGTACGAAATGGTAACGGGCAAACGCGCCTTTCACAAGAAAAGCGGCGTAGAAACGCTGGCGGCCATCATTCAGTCTGATCCTGAACCGGTCGGGTCCTCAGGATTTCAGGTTCCGGCGCCGGTGCGCTGGATCCTGGAAAGATGCCTGGAGAAAAATCCTGCAGACCGCTACGCATCCACGCGGGACCTTGCCAGGGACCTGCAAAGCATACGCGATCATTTCTCCGAGGTTACCGTTTCTGAAACACTTACTACCCTTCCCGCCGTTCCGGCGTCCAAGCGCTCGTTGCACAGGACTCTGGTTGCCGCAACCATACTGCTGATCATCCTACTTTCTGCAGCAACAGCATATTTTGCCCTTCGGTCCGCGAAACCGGTAGAAACAAAACCTCTCAACTATCACCGTTTGACGTACCGCCGCGGACCCATTCAGTCGGCACGATTCACTTCCGATGGCCAGACGATCGTGTACAGCGCTTCCTTTGGAGGACAAACGCGCGAATTGTATCAGACCCGTCCGGATCGAGTGGAATCCAGGGCTCTTGGAATTTCTGGTGCGGAAGTCCTTTCAATCTCCCGCACTGGAGAAATGTTGATTCTGCTGTTCGGTCAGAAACTAATTCTGGCGCAAGTTCCGCTCACGGGAGGATCCCCTCGCGAACTGGCGGAAGATATTTCAGCAGCCGACTGGACTCCGGATGGAAATTCAATGGTCATCGCGCGGACCTCTCAAGGGAAAACTCTACTTGAATGTCCTCCGGGCAAGGTCCTTTACCAGACAGCCAACCGAATCTCTGAAATTCGAACTTCCCCGGACGGCAAATCGATCGCTTTTCTGGAAAATACAACGGGTGGCATCAATGGCACGGCCGCCATCATGGATTATGCAGGAAAAGAAATTGCGAGATCGAAGCCGCTTTACCCTGCAGGTCTATTCTGGAAAGGAGATGAATCCTGGTTCGTCACCTTCTCAGAAGCAGCGGGAGGCGGATTTGAGGTGTACGGCCTGGCGCTATCCGGCAGTTTGCGCCTTGTCCAGCGATATCCCGGAGGAACGAACTTGTTTGACTGCGCCCAGGATAGCCGGCTTTTGATGGGAACTACAGATTCCCGATCGATTCTGATGGTTGAAAAAAAAGGAGATCCGATCCCGCGTGAATTTTCGTGGCTTGATCAAGCTCAGGTTGCCGATTTTTCTCCGGATGGGAAAAATATTTTGATCTGGGAACGAGGAGAGGGCAGCGAATCCCCGAGCGGTACTATTTATCTTCGCCCGCTGGATGGATCCGCGGCTGTCAGGCTGGCGGCAGGCGCCCCGACTGGTTTTTCACCGGATGGCAAGTGGGTGGTCGGAGACTCCGGCGGCAAGCAAATCCTGCTCGTTCCCGTCGGCGCAGGGGAAATAAAAACTTTTCCTTTCCAGGAGTATGAGAGCGCGAGTGCGCTCGGCTTCATGCCGGACGGAAAAGAGATCCTGATTACAGCCAGGGATCAGCAAAAACAATTGCGTATCTATCTCCAGGACTTAAAAAGCGGAAAATTGAAGCCGGTTGGTGCGGCCGGCATGGATGCACTGGCGGGCAAACCGATTTCACCGGATGGGCGGTTCGTTCTCGCCATCGACACAGAAGATAAAATCTTTTATCAGCCCACAGACGGAGGCCAGGCGAAACTGGTATCCGGATTAGAGGGTGGAGAGAGGCCATTTCAATGGACGCAGGACGGTTCTTCCATTCTTGCCTATGACCGCCGGAACGTGCCCGCAAAAATATACAAGATCAACGTCGCCTCCGGAAAAAGGGAACTTCTAAAAGAAATCATTCCACCGGATCTAGCCGGTATCTCAGGCTTCGCGTCTCTGCTTTTTTCGCCGGATGAAACGATTGTGGCGTACAGTTATAACCACGCTCTATCAACTTTGTATTTAGTTGAAGGAGTGAACTAGCTCATTTGGTTCTGTTTATTTGATATTTGATTTTTGATATTGATCTTTGATATTTCTATGTTTGTCGATCCAGAATGCCCACAGCAGGAGCAGTGTTCCTGCGAGATCGCTCATAGCGATAGCGAGCACGGATGGGGGTGGCGGGGAGAAAATCATGCTCACATACAGAATCAACAAAAAGCTCGCCAGTCCAATCAGCGCGAATGTTCCAGTACGGTCGCGTGGCTTTGTTGTATTGCAGTAGATCCAGATTCCTGCAGCGAACATTCCGATTTCAAGGACGACGGTTGCAGGGACTGAATTCCAGAGACCAAGCCCGATCAACGCATGCGAGCCGGGAGAAAGCGGCAAATCAGGCCGGTGTACGATGACATCCAGGAACCAGTGACTGATCACAAGAAGTCCAAGAACGATCGCTCCTCTTCGATACCTGGTTCCCATCAAGTACAACACTCCGAAAAGGGCACCCCACACAATACTCATGAGCAGGCTGTGTGAGATCGGATACGAAACGAATCGCAGCGGTGTCATCGCCGTATCGCCCGGCGCGAGTTCCACTTTCTCCCAGCCCGCAAGAAGGAAGAAGGGCCAGAGAAGATCTAAAAATAGAGGCGCGGCAAGCAAGAAGGCGAGGGACGTTCGGGGTGCAGCTTGTTTGGATGCGAAGCCGACCGCAAAATGGCCGATAAACATAAACTACTGTTTGTCGCTGACGTATCCAAGGGCTTTGAGCTGTTCCTGGGTTTTCACTTTATTGTCGAGTTCCTGAAGTTTTTGTTGCGCTACGGGTTTGTATGATTTCGAACTTAGCAACTGCTGATACGTCTTTCGTGCGTTTTCCATCTCGCCGATCTCTGCATAGCAATCTCCCAAACGCAGCAAAACATCATCCATGGAGGAGTAATCGCGGTAGTTTTTGGCAACAAAATTGAATGGAAGAATGGCTTTGGCGCATTCTTTGTTTTGCTGCAATTGGATTCCGTTCTGATGGAACTCTGACGCAAGCGATTTCTTGCTATCATAGCCATAAGCTTGTTGGGCGGCTTTTACCGAACCTTGAAGATCATTCTTGACCAGCATGTCCTGTGATTCTTTCACATACGTTTCTGCGGAAACCGGCATGTTGGCGCTGGCAATGAGGGAACCGGGCTTCTTTTCCTGTTCCTTTTTGGCTTCCGATGACTCTTGTTGAACTGAAGGCACGGGCGCGGACGGGGGTGGCGGTTGAGAAGCTGGCGTTCCCGCTTTCAAGCCTTCGTTGTATTCCGCATCCTTGCTTTTGGCTAGTTCATCCGCATTCAGCCGCCGCTCGGGCGAGTCCGCTTCCGAATCCTGCAGGCGTTTTCCTGCTGCTTCCTCACGATTTCTTGAGTTCAGCTTGTCAGTCATCTCGCCCGCATAACCTCCGATAGCCCGGCCTTCATCCTGCTTCTGCCTGTAATCCTGCGGCTCGCTTACAGACAGCGGCGCAGTTTTTTCGACTGCAACTGCAGGCTGCGCCGGAACCTGGGCGATTTTGGTGGCCTTTCGCGGGTAGAAAAGAATGCTTAAGACTGCAAACACAAGAACCGGCAAAATCAACGCAGGTCTTGCGAAAACCAACAGCCGTTCCGTGAAAGTAGGCTTGCGCTCCAGCTCTTCTTTCGCCGCGATCATGACCCGTTGTCTGAGATAAGGCGCCGACAACGGCTCTTCGTGGGATGATTTCCTGTATCCTTCGTGGATGCCGCGCCAGCTTTCGAGTGTTCTGGTACACCCGTCGCATACTTCGAGATGCTTTTCCAGCTCCACGATTTTGGTTGGCGAAAGTTCCTGGTAAAGATACTCAACCAGAAATGTTTCCGCCTTTTTGCAATTCATATTCAAATCATCCTCATACAATATCTGCCAGCGAGAACTTGCTTTCCAGCTTCTCTCGAAGGCTCTGTAGCGCGTAACGCATTCTGCTTTTCGCCGTGCTGGGGAGACAGCCGGTGATTCTGGCTATCTCTTCGAACGGCAAATTCATTTGTTCTCTTAGTAAGAATACTTCCCGCTGCTCTTCAGGCAATTCCTCCACTGCCTTGTGAAGGGCTTTCTCAAATCCTTTTTGATGAAAGTCCTTTTCGGGATTTGCGTGTTCGTCCTTCATTGTATCCTCGATCGTAAGTCCATCTTCCGCCTGGATCGGCTCGGATAGCGAAACGTCTCTTCGCCTCTTCTTTCTCCGCAAATGATCGATGCAGACGTTGTGTGCAACCGTATACATATAGGTTGTGAATTTGGCCCTCGGCTCGTATTGTCTGGATGACTTGACGAGCCTCAGGAAGACTTCCTGTGCCAGATCCTGTGCCTGATGATAGTTGCTGCAGAACCTGTAGACAAATGCAAACAACGGCTGCTCGTAACGCTCGACGAGTAATTCAAAGGCGTTCAAGTCGCCGTCTTTGTAGCGCAGCATTAGTACTTCATCAGACGCTTGGTCGACCATAGGATCCAGTCTTATATAAAACGCTTGCAAGAGTCAAAGGATCTGAACCCATTTTTGGAGCGGCGGCCCTCCGCGGCCGCCTTTTGCGGGCAGGGACGCCCGCCTCTCCAAAATCAAAGTTTTCGATTAGTATATAGAGCCAGATGAAACAGAAATATCCCAAAGAGAACACCGAAGAAAGAATCTTGTTGTTTCTTTCCGGCCACTCCGATCAGTCCTATTCCGCGCGCGAAATGGCGCGCAAGCTGAAGATCAAGAAAGGAGATTTCAAACAATTCCGGCGGATTCTCCGGGACCTGGCGAAACAGAACCGAATCGTTCAGCGTGAGGAGGGAATCTTCCAATGGCCTTCTACTAGGGCTCTTGCGCGTGCCGCGAAAAAGATTTCCAAGAAGGAGAAGAGGTCACTGGAGCAAAATCAAGTGGAAGGGGTGCTCCAGCAGTATCGGGGTGGCTTTGCTTTTGTCACGCCGAATGGCACAACCGGAGAAGACATTTTTATCCCACCCGGGGCCACTGCCGGGGCTCTGCACGGCGATCGAGTGCTGGTCAATATTGTGAAGCCACAGGGTCAGAGGAAGGCAGAAGGCCAGATCGCGCAGGTGCTGGAGCGAAAGACAAAGAATATTGTCGGCACCTTCGAGGCCGGCCCCAGTTTTGGCCGGATTATTCCCTGGGATAAGAAGCTCCCGATCGTTCCAATTGTCAGCACGCGAAACTTCGCAGGAGCTACAAACGGAATGATGGTGGAAGCGGAGCTCATTCCCGATCACGATCCGCCCGAGGCAAGAATCATATCATTGCTGGGATTTCAGGGTGAGCCGGATTTGGACGCAAAAATCATCATCAGCAAATACGGGCTGTCGCGGACATTCAAACCGGAGATCCTCCAGGAAGCCGAAGAGTCCGCCGTGATTCGGGAAGAAGATTACAAAGGACGCAAAGATTTTCGCGAATGGAATACAGTAACAATTGACGGTGAAAAGGCAAGGGATTTCGATGATGCAATCAGCATCACGTCATTCAAAGACGGGACGTATTTGCTCGGTGTCCACATTGCCGATGTGTCTCACTACGTCAAGCCCGGAACAACACTGGATTCAGAGGCTCTGGATCGTGGGAACAGCGTGTATTTCCCGGATCTCGTCATTCCGATGTTGCCCGAATCGCTTTCCAACAATATTTGCAGCTTGAATCCTCAGGTGGACCGGCTGACCATGTCTGCAGTGATCAAAATCAATGCCGAAGGAAACGTAACAGATTATCACCTTTACCCAAGCGTAATTCACAGTAATGAGCGGATGACATATACGGCTGTGAAACGGATTGTGGAAGATCACGATCCCGAGCTGATGCGGAGATACGAACCTCTTATAGATCTGTTCCTGACGATGAAGACACTGGCGCTGTTATTGATGGATCAGCGCCGAAAGCGGGGAAGTATCGATTTCGATCTGCCGGAGCCGGAAGTCATATTGGATCTCACCACAGGAAAAATGACCGGGATCATTCATTCAGAGCGAAACATTGCGCATCGAATCATCGAAGAGTTCATGCTGATTGCAAATGAAGTAGTCGCAACACATATTGCAAAAAGCAAAATGACGGGCATCTATCGAGTGCATGAGAATCCTCCGCCGGAGAAAATGTCGGACTTCATCGCGATCACAGCAAGCCTCGGGTACCGTTTGCCCGCGGATCCGGCAAAGGTCACACCAAAAGATCTACAGAAACTTCTTGAAAAATTACAAGGGAAACCCGAGGAGCGCTTTCTCAATGTCCTGCTGCTTCGATCGATGGCGAAGGCCCGCTATGACGCCAAAAACTCGGGCCACTTTGGTCTGGCCTTGAAAGATTACACTCACTTTACCTCACCCATTCGCCGGTATCCGGATCTCATCGTTCACCGGATTCTCAAGGGTCTGACCTCGAATAAAAAATCCGATCTGCTGGGGCTTCAGAGGCTGGGATCACGCATCCCGGAAATTGCAGAACACTGCTCCATCACGGAACGGAGAGCGGATGACGCTGAGCGCGATTTTATCCAGCTGAAAAAAGTTGAATTTATGCGTGATAAGTTGGGAGAAGTCTACGAAGGCAATATCACAGGTGTTGCGTCGTTCGGATTATTTATTGGTTTGAAAGAATTCTTTGTGGAAGGGCTCGTACCGCTGAAATACATGGACGATGATCATTACGTTTTTCATGACAAACGTCATTTCTTCAAGGGACGTCGGACCGGGAAGGTGTATCGTCTGGGAGATCCGGTTCAAGTGCAGGTTGTACGAGTCGATCGCGATAAACGCGAAATCGATTTTCTGCTCGTGTAACTCTAAGACGTTTTCTGTAGGCTGCGGGCCTCCGTGCCCGCAGTATGTGTTTGGTCACGTTCTGGCGGGCAGGGACGCCCGCCGACTCCAATTCTGTGTGGCTTTATGAATCCGTGGAGTGGACTGAAAAATTTACCGCGTCAAGTTTGGCTGATTTGTATTGCCGTTCTGATCAATCGCGCCGGAACGATGGTGTTGCCTTTCCTGGTGTTGTATCTGACACGCGAACTGCACTATTCGGCTACGCGCGCAGGTTTTATTGTAGCGCTTTATGGAATCGGAGCCATGATTACGGCGCCGCTATCGGGTCTTCTCACCGATCGTTTTGGTGCGCTGCGCATCATGAAAGTGTCTCTCTTTCTTTCGACCGTCGTCTATTTTGCGTTTCCTTACGCGCATACCTATCCCGCTCTGATCGCAGCAACACTGCTTCTTGCGATCACGAGCGAAATGTTCCGTCCGGCGGGTTTAGCTGCGATCAGTCATTCCGTAAGCTCCGACCAGCGCAAGGCGGCGTTTGCGCTCAACCGCCTCGCAGTGAACCTGGGAATGAGCGTCGGCCCCGCAGTCGGTGGATTTTTGGCGACGGTTTCATTTCAGTTTCTATTTGTGATTGACGGAGCTACTTCGTTTCTTGCAGGAGTCGTTCTGTTGCTCTTTTCCAACCATCTGACCGACACAGTCGGTGACTCCCGCACAACCAAAAGTGGAAAACCTGCTTTTGACAGCCGCAGAGCATTTTCCGACTTGCTGTTTCTTTATTTCCTTGTTGCAACCGTTCTGAGCACAATCGTCTTTTTTCAACACATAGCCGCTTTGCCATTGTTCATGGTTCACAACCTTCATTTATCAGAGGCAGATTACGGATTGATGTTTACGTTCAACACAGGATTGATTGTGCTTCTGGAAGTGCCCCTCAATCTCCGGATGAGCCACCTGTCCGATCGGAAAACACTTTCGCTTGGAAGTCTTTTGCTGGCTGCCGGGTTTGGGGCCTATGCGTTTGTTCACGGGCTTTCGGGTTGTGTTGCCGCGCTGCTGATCTGGACTTTCGGTGAAATGATCCTTTTGCCTGGAATGTCCGCCTACGTTTCGCATTCTGCCCCGCCCGAACGGCAAGGCGAGTATATGGGCTTCTATTCGATGGCGTTCAGTATCGCTTTTATTATTGGGCCGTGGATGGGTACGGAACTTCTGGAGAAGTTCGGCGCTCAACTCTTGTGGGCTGTGATTTTCTTGATCGGTTTGATTTCCACGCTGATGATGCTAAAGCTTCGAAACACGGCTCTGGTCAAAAACTAGAGTTTATTCCCTGCCGAAGTGCAGAAAACTGTCACCGCAAAACATCCCTTCTCGAGCACAGAGTATTCTTGAATGCCGGGCACGGGATTTGCACAAGAAAAACGCCTGAGGGGAAGGTGCCATAGGGAGGCATCGGGTATTGAGTGGGGACTCAATTCTCCTTGCCCGGGGTTCCTCCAGCTCTGAATCTGGCCGCGGCAGGTTCGACGAAAAAGCCTGCCGTGGCCATTCATATTTTTGGCCATCAGTTTTCGAATTTGTGACACTCTTGTTGACTGTCTAGCAACAACGGTGACAAAAAGTGGCCCAAGCCGCGAGGCGCTCGTCGTGAATCTTACGAAAAAGTCGGCATAAGTCTTGCCCTAAGCAGAAGCCTAAGGTGCTGCAAAGAGCAAACTGCGGGTGACCGCAGGACGCAGAGTTACGGGACTCGGAAAAATATCTGCAAGTCAGCCGGACCGCCAGCACTCATCAAAAATGAGGTTGGTGGATGGCTGTTGAAAGGACCAATCGAATCACACCCGAAAGAAAAGGCGGTTCGATTTTAGTCTGAGAAAAAAATCTACTGGCGGGTAAGTTCCGGAGGAGAAACGACGAAGGTTCGGTTGATGTAATTCAAACCCGCGCCCTGAAACAAAGTTCAATCGCCGAAGGCAATTCCCAGCGATCTTGCAATTCTCACCAATTCACCTTCTGATGGAACTGTTTTCACATTTCCCACGGCTTTGGATAGAGGTACGGCTGCGATCTCATTGCATTGAAGGGCAGCCATCGTTCCAAATCTTTTTTCCGCTACCAGGTGTGCGGCGGTCGATCCAAAGCGCGTGGCCAGCGCACGATCAAATGGAGTCGGACTTCCGCCACGCTGCAAATGGCCCAGCACGGTTACCCGGGATTCCTGCCCCGTAATTTTTGCTACTTCCGAGCAGACAAATTCGGCGATACCGCCCAAACGTCCGCCTCCCAGGCTATCCTCGGCCCTTTCCTTCCAGATTTCTGTGCCGCCTACAGGTTTGGCGCCTTCCGCAACAATTACGATACTGAAGTTACGCCCCATCGCGACGCGTTCCTCAATTTTTTCGCAAACTTTCTCAAAACGAAATGGAATTTCAGGAATCAGAATGACATCTGCGCCTCCCGCAAGCCCGGCATGAATCGCAATCCAGCCTGCGTTTCTTCCCATGACTTCCAGATACATCGCGCGATGGTGACTCTCTGCCGTCGTGTGCAACTTATCCAGAGCCTCCGTGGCCGTACAGACGGCTGTATCAAAACCAAATGTGTATTCGGTACCGGAGATGTCATTGTCGATCGTTTTTGGAACGCCTACCACAGGAATTCCATGATCACGCATGAGTCGATCCGCGAGTTTGAGACTGCCGTCTCCACCTACAACAATCAGACCGTCCAATCGCAAACGCTTGTAGTTTTCCAGCAACTCTGCGGAACGGTCGCGCACTTCGATTTCTCCACGATCATTCCTGGATTTGAATTGAAACGGATTCCCGCGATTGCTGGTTCCGAGAATGGTTCCACCTCGTTGCAGAATTCCCTTCACATCCTCCATGGCAAGCGGCCGCACTTTCAAAGGAGAAAGCAGCCCTTCGTAACCATCCTCGATTCCCATGACATAGAAGCCATAGTGAAGGGTGGCAGTTCTCACAACTGCCCGGATGACGGCGTTTAGTCCCGGGCAATCACCGCCGCCGGTAAGAAGTCCAATTTTCACAGCCTGCGACCTTGTAGAATAGATTCCATGAACTTTATTATAATCGCGGAAGCCCTGTGCTCCCATCGAAAATTCATTTTCATGGGGACCCGGCTTTCCGCCATGATGATCCAGGAGGCCACAACTTGAGCACATTTTCAGGAACGATCCGATTTTCCCCTCTGGAAGGAGGATTCTGGAAGCTGGAAAGTCCGGACGGCAACACGTATCAACTGATCGGAACACTGAAGAATCTGAAAGACGGGCAACAGGTCCTGATTGAGGGTGAAATCGAAAAAAGACGTGTCTCGTTCATCATGTCCGGTCCGATCCTCAATGTGCATAATATAGTACTACAGGAATAGTAATCGAATCTCGGTCCACGGTATTGAGACGACGGATTCGTTTGCGCCACAGGTACTTTTACGTTATGATGATTTGAAAAATTGAAGGGTTCTATTGTCTTCACAGGACGGCAAAACAGGAGGAGAAAGTTCCAAAATGGATCGTTCATCCGCGGATCAGGCTCAGGGTGGTTTTGATTCATTGAGTCACGAGGCCAAGGAGCTTCGTCGTCTGAATATTCTCCTGGATCTGATCAAGGGGATCAATTCCATTACAGAGATGGAGGAGCTCCTGAAGAAAGTTGTGGATAACGCGATCGAGCTTACCGGAGCGGAGCGCGGCTTTTTGATGTTGCTGGAAAATCCATACAAGCTGGATCACCGGCTGTACGATCCGGTGATTACTCCAGCTCCTCAAATCAAGCCGAAAATGGAATTTCGTGTTGCGCGAAACTCTGCGAGGAAGGACTTGGCGCAGGAAAGTTTCAAGATCAGTATGACGGTGGCGATGCGTGTTGCGGAGACGGGCAAGCCGGCGTGGGTACGAGATGCACAGACAGAACGGCGTTTCAAAATGTCGGATAGCGTCAGCAATCTCGACCTGCGTACGATTCTTTGCGTCCCGTTGAAGGATCTGGAACAGGTGACCGGTGTTATTTATGTTGACAGCCGATTTATTATGCGCACATTTACCGAAGAGGATCTGATTATGTTTGAGGCGCTCGCTGAACACGCGGAACGAGCAATCGGAAAATCCCGTTTATACGAAGATACTCTGGCGATGCAGAGAATAGAAAAGGAAAACCAAGAGCTGCGCACACTGGATCGCAAGAAATCGGATTTTATCAATATGCTCGCGCATGAATTCCGCACGCCTTTGACTGTCATCCAGGGATACTCGGACCGTCTGAAATCAGGAAAGGTAAACGATGAAGATCAGATGATTCAGTACTCCTCCATCATTCATGGCGAAGCCTTGAGATTAGCCAGACTCGTGGATGAACTTCTTGACATTTCCAGGATTAAGTCCGGAAAGCAGCAAATCGACAAGGCGGACACGGATTTGACGTCTGTGATCGATCGCGCAGCCGAAGCTCTTCGGTCACGAGCCCAGGCGAAGCAGCTTCGCGTTTCTGTAGTCTTTGGAAAGAGGCCGATCCAGATTTCGATTGCGCCGGACAAGATCTATCAGCTGATTCTAAACCTTATGGACAATGCTGTGAAGTACACGCCAACGGGCGGCACGGTCCAGGTCATGGTGGACGAAATTCCCACTCTGGAAGTGCAGGGGGATACCTTCATTGCCGGTTTTGCTCAGGTCAGCATTAGCGACACCGGAATCGGTATTTCCGAGCCGGACAAGGAGAAGATTTTTGACGAATTTTATCGTACGGACGGCGCAATGCGCATCAAGGAACCGGGAACAGGACTCGGATTGAGCATCTGTCGCGGCATCGTCCAGGCCCATGGCGGCAGAATCTGGGTTGAAAGCCAGGCCGGGAAGGGTTCCAAGTTCGTGTTTACTCTTCCCAATTACCAGTCTATCGAAAAGCTCCCTGAATACAAATTGACGTAGGATTTCTCGCAAAGACGCAAGGTTCGCAAAGATCATCTCAGTTTCGGATCCAGCGCGTCTCTCAATCCATCGCCAAGAAAGTTAAACGCCAAAACAGTAAAAAAGAGAAAGACGCCGGGAGCAAGAATCCAGGTAAATTGTTCCAGAACACGAAGGTTTTGCGCGACGGCAAGCATGTTCCCCCAGCTTGGAACCGGCTCGCGCACCCCTGCACCCAGGAAGCTGAGCGCTACCTCACCCAGAATGTACGCGGGAACCAATAAAGTAGAACGAACGATCACGTACCCCAGTGTGTTCGGAAGAATGTGACGCGCCAAGATCCTCGCATTGGAGCTGCCCAAAGCGCGGGCGGCCAGAACAAATTCTTTTTCGCGGATGGACAAAACCATCCCGCGGATGACGCGGGCCATGGCTGTCCAACCTACAAGACTCAAGATGGACACCATCAGGAAATAAGTGGATGCCGAGCTCATTCGATCCGGAAGAATGCTTCTCAGCGTCAGAATCAGATAGAGCGCCGGGACTGACATCAGGATCTCGACCAAACGCATCAGAATCGAGTCTATCTTCCCACCGTAAAATCCAGCAATACCACCGATGAGCAATCCGAGAATCGTTGTGATCAGGACTCCCACCAGACCGATCGAGAGAGAAATTTGCGCACCGTGCAAGACTCGCGAAAAGGTATCCCGTCCCAGTTGATCCGTTCCAAACAGGAAGATATGTCCCGGTGAATCAGCTCCAAACAAGTGTAGATTGCTTCGGAATAGTCCAAGAATCTTGTAGTCACTTCCCGCGACAAAAAAGCGCACCGGTATCTTTTCTTGCCGGATCGAGGAATAGAGCATCCGGTTCCTGTCCAAAACCTGTGTGCGATATACGAATGGACGCAAATGAAGGTTGCCTGTTTCATCGCGAAAATGCACCGGTGTAGGCGGATGAAAGAACAGGTCTCGAAACTCATCGGTGGTCGGTGAATACGGACTGAAAAACCCGGCAAATCCAGCCAGACAATAGAGTACGATCAAAAGCGCCGCGGATATCGAAGCCAACCGGTTCTCTTTAAGACTGCGGACCCGAACCAGCTGACTGGACAAACTATTCATAACGAATTCTCGGATCAGAAGCTGCCAGAAGCAGATCGGCCACCAGGTTTCCTACGATCAGGAATCCGGTTGCCAGGAGCAATGAAGCCATTAGCAAATATTGATCCCGGGATAACATCGCCTGGTAAGTCAATTTTCCCAGGCCCGGCCACCCCATAATAATTTCAACCAGAAATGAGCTGCTGATTAAATTTGCAAAAGACAATCCAAACAAGGTCAGCACCGGATTGACCGCATTCCGGAGAGCATGACGAATCACCACATTTCGTTCCTTCAATCCTTTTGCCCGCGCCGTGCGAACATAATCGGAAGAAAGAGTTTCGATCAGACTTCCTCTCATATACCTCATCAAACTTGCGGCCCCGCCGATTCCAAGAACCAACGTAGGGAGAACAAGGTGTTTCAAAAGATCGATGCCTTTTTGCAAGATCGGGAGGTACTCGAAATCGATGGAATGCATGCCTCCCGTAGGAAACCATCCTGTTCTTGCAGCGATGAGGAGAGCCAGAAGCGCGAGCAAGATTTCGGGCATGGAAATGCCCATGAAGACTCCCATCGAACAAAGTTTGTCCGGCCAGCGGCCCTTGCGCGCAGCAGCCAGAACACCCAGCGGGATGGCGATGATCCAAATGAATCCTTCCGCAGAGCAGGAGAGGATCAGTGTGTTGCAGACCCGCGGCCCAATCAAATCAAGCACCGGCGTTCGGTTGGAAAAAGAATAGCCTGGGTCGGGCCACTTCACTCCGAATGGAAATTCAAAGGGGGAGAGACGGTAGAGCCACAGGAAATATTGAATGTACCATGGCTTGTCGAGCCCAAAATCGTGACGAAGTTTTTCGATGCGTTCTTGGGAAATGTCCGGGCTCAATTTGAGAGAACTTAGATAGTCTCCTGGCGTCAAACTGATCAAAAAGAAAGTTAGAAATGTGACACCAAGAAATACTGGGAAGAGACTCAATAGTCGTCGAAGCACATATCCGCGCATGGGTTTGTTTCCTCATTTCGTAGGGGTTGAGCATTTTTCCCCAAAGTTTATCCTTCCTACTTTTGCGACTGTCTTCAATTTTACTTTGATTTTGTTCGCGCGAGAAAATGCTCAGCCCGTTAGGTGAATTGCATTGATCAGCAACAAGTCCCGGGCTGTGCATTTGCGAGCACTTGAATGGTCCAAAATTGCTTGCCGGCGAAACAGGACTATTACGATCAGGTTGCTTCACATGGCAAATGCACAGCCCCTACCAAGCCGGCAAATGCGCGGCTGTTTAGACGATATTTGTAGTATGATGAAGGTAATTCGGGTGTTGGAGGTTCATGAAATTGAAACTGGTGATGATGTTTCTCGGATTGTTGCTTCCCTTTTGTGCGTCTGCATCGGACATACAATTCGGTGCGGGTGTCAACACAAGTGTCCTTGGATATAACCAGAATGAAATCAGCGGCTCACGGCTCTTTTGGGGAGGGCATGCACGAGTCCGGTTTATGAAGTACCTTGCCGGTGAAGTCAGTCTTCAACGCCGCGAAGATAATTTTTCGGTCCGGGATGGAAACATTCGTTTGCAAACAACTCCGCTCCAGGTATCCGGCATTGTATATCCGCTTGCGATGCTTCCAATATCGCCGTATTTTCTCGCGGGAACAGGTTGGTACTATCTCACAGCTACCGTGAGCGGTGATCTGGGATTGCCCTATGTTTCAGGAGAGGGGAGCATCAGCCACACGGAGAACGCAGCTCACATTGGAGCGGGAGTGGAAGCCTTCCTCGGCAGACATGTTTCGGTCGGCGGAGATGTGCGGAAGGTGTTTCTCACATTCGATACCCCGTTGATCCGATATGAAGTGGATGCGTACCTGGTGAATATGGGCGCTACTTTTTACTTCTGATCTCTTCCCATACGTTCTGGACTTGTTTACTGCCCGCTCGTAACGGATTGAATCCGTCTTGCAGTCGTTCGATTGACGGCGGTTGTCTGAGTGCGGAACAATTCAATAAAAATGGAGTAGACCATGAAAGAAATCAATGCTCATGCACCAGGATCATTTTGCTGGGTCGAATTGGCCGCAAGTGATCCTGAGGCTGCAAAAAAATTCTACTGCACGTTGTTTGATTGGAAATTCTTTGATACCCCTGCCAGCCCGGGGATGATTTACACCCTGCTGCGAATCGAAGGGAAGGATGTAGCAGCTCTGTACAAAATGGACGATGCACAGAGTGCGCAGGGAGTCCCTTCAAACTGGCTCTCTTATGTTTCTACAAAAAGTGTGGAAGAAAGCATGAGCAAGGCCAAGACGCTTGGCGGATCCGCTTGTGCAGGGCCAATCGACGTGATGGACCTGGGACGCCTCGCCATCTTACAGGATCCGACCGGAGCCACGTTTGCAGCATGGCAACCGGGAAAACATATAGGCGCCAGCTTTGTCAACGAACCGCGCACTTTTTGTTGGAATGAGCTGCTGACCTCTGATGATGGAAAAGCGGCCGAGTTCTATTCCGGCTTATTCGGATGGGGAAGGAAACTGATGGACTTCGGACCGGGAAAATACACGGTATTTCAGAATGGCGAACGACCCGCAGCTGGAATGATGAAGATTCCTGCAGAATGGGGTGACGTACCTCCTCACTGGCTAGTCTATTTTGCAGTAGAGGATTGCGAACAGAGCGTTCAGAAGGCGACGGACCTTGGAGCAGGAGTGATCAGCCCGCCACAAGACGTTCCGGGAACAGGACGATTCGCGATTCTACAAGACCCTCAAGGCGCATCGTTTGCAGTGATCAAATTGCTGCCGATGTAATTTGCAGGCGGGACGCCTGCGGCCTAGAATGCAGGCGAGGACGCCTGCGCTCCTTACTCATCCAAGCAACTTCTGAAACGCCGTATCATCCAGGATCTTGACACCGAGTTTCTTTGCATTGTCCAGCTTCGATCCCGGACTCTCTCCACAAACGAGATAGTCCGTGTTCTTGCTGACCGATGATGTCACCTTGCCGCCGCGTTGCTCGATCTCTGCTTTTGCCTGATCGCGTGAGAAAAATCCCAGAGTACCGGTAATTACAAATGTAAGTCCCTCGAGTGACGTATCTGTCCGGGGCTTCTTTTTCGGCTGCGGTTGAAACAGGCCATGCTTCTTCAATCGTTCCACGAGTTTGCGGTTTTGCTCGATGGAGAAAAACTCGACGATACTGGTTGCGATCCGGTTCCCGATTCCTGCGATGGAGCTCAATTCTTCGACGGAAGCGTTTCCGATCTCATCGATCGTTTGAAAATGGTCGGCCAGAATCTTTGCCACGTGTTCCCCGACGAATCGAATTCCCAGCGCAAAGATCTGCTGATCCAAGGAACGCTTCTTCGAATTTTCAATCTGCGCAATCAGGTTCTCGGCTGATTTCTTGCCAAAGCGCTCCAACTCAACCAGTTCCTCGAATTTCAGCTCATAGATGTCCGCATAGTCGCGCAGCATTTCCTTCGCAATCAACTGATCCACTAATTTTTCTCCGAGCCCTTCGATGTTCATCGCCTTGCGTCCCGCAAAATGCAGAAGTGATTCGCGTCTTTTCGCCGGGCAGGCGAGGTTGGGGCATCGGGAGATCGCTTCACCTTCGGGACGGACAATGATGGAATTACACTCAGGACATTTCTTCGGCATGTGAAAGGTTCTGGCGCCGGGCTGACGTTTCGACTCGATGACTTTCACCACTTTCGGAATCACGTCACCGCCGCGTTCGATCAAAACAAAGTCGCCGATGCGGATGTCCTTTCTGCGAATCTCATCTTCATTGTGCAACGTAGCGTGCGTAATGGTCGTTCCTGCCAGCAGTACAGGCTCCATAACCGCAACCGGAGTCAGCGCCCCCGTGCGTCCTACCTGAACGCGGATCTCTTGAATCTGTGTGGTGGCTTGCTTGGCCTGAAATTTTACTGCGATTGCCCATCGCGGAAATTTGGAAGTAGCGCCCAGCTCTTCCTGCAGCCGGAAGTCATTTACTTTTACCACCACACCATCGATTTCATAATCCAGCGAATCGCGCTTCTCTTCCATCTCGGTGCAGAATTGTTTCACCTGTTCCAGATTCTTGCACAGTTTGTTGTTTGGATTTGTTTTGAATCCCAGGTCTGCGAGTAGTTTCAGCGCGCTCCATTGACTGTCTGTGGCAGGTCTGCCATCCGCTGCGACATAGTAAAGAAAGGCATCCAGTTTTCTTGCCGCTGCCAGCTTTGGATCCTTGAGGCGCAACGATCCCGCAGCGGAATTTCTTGGATTTGCAAAAGGCTCCAACCCCTCTTCCTCCAGGGCCTCGTTGATTTCCAGAAACTTCTTCCGAGATAGAAATACCTCTCCGCGCACTTCCAGATAAGCAAAACGCGCAAACTGTTTTGGAAGAGCCAGTGGAATGGAGCGGATTGTACGGATATTTGCAGTAACAATATCCCCGCGTGTTCCGTCCCCGCGTGTTACAGCGCGGGAAAGCTGACCGTTTTCATATACGATGGAAACAGAGGTTCCATCGATCTTGGCTTCGGTTACGTATTGCACATCCCGTTGACCGACAATCTTGATCACGCGATCGTGGAACGCGTCCAGTTCTTCAAAACTGTAGGCGTTATCCAGACTGATCATTGGGGTCCGGTGCGCGGCGGATGGAAATCCTTCCACCGGTTTTTCGCCGACTCGTTGCGTGGGTGAATCGGGAGTGATCAGTTCCGGATGATCCGTTTCGATTTTCGTCAGCTCGGATATCAGCTGATCGAATTCGTAATCGGAGATCTCCGGATTATTCTCCACGTAGTATTTATGCTCGTGCCGGCGGATCGCAGCACGCAGCTCTTGCGCGCGTTTCTCAGTCTGTGAGCGGCTCATGATTTTTGGTGGCAAGTGAGTTGTATCAGGTTTGGACAGTGATTCTCCCCCCTTATGAAGGAGGGAGTTAGTGGGGGGTTGGAGAGATGTTCGACACAACCCACTCCCAACCTCCCCCTTGATAAGAGGGAGTAGACGCAAGCCGAATCTTCGTTACAATTCATAAGATGATGTGTCTGAGTAACTCTCAGGCGTTTCGGGCTCTTCAGCCAGGTTTGAAATCCGGAACATCGGTCGATCCGAAAATATCGATCTGAGACCGGCCCGTTCTCTCAGCGAGAACATCTGCCAGATCCAGCAGCTCCTGCTTCGCGAATCCTTCTCCCGAATAGCGGATCGTGTGGTCCGGCTCTACTAAAAAAATAGAAGGGACTATCGTGATTTGATAACTTGCGCCCGTAGTGTATGGTTCGCCGTCCAGCAAGAGCGGCATGGTGATTCCAAAACGTTCCTTGAATTCAGCAGCCTTGCCCGGTCCGTCCTGCTGGATTGCAAGAAATGAGATAGCATCCCCGTATGCCTGATGGATGTTTTCTACAAACGGCAGCGCGAACTGACTCGTCCCGCAACTGAACTTGTAAAAGACAAGTACAGACATTTTTCCGCCGGAATCATGGTAGAAATTCGACTCCCCGCCGCCCAGCAAGGGAAGAGTAAAGTCTGGCGCAATCTGATTGGTCTGTAACATTTGTCAATTTCCACTTTGAGAGCCGATAAGGCAATTAAAATATCTTGAGTGTAATCCAAACGCAAGCTACAACGATCTTGCGAGTTGGGATGCTTCCAGGATCGCGGATTCCGCGTTTGTCTCGGAAGCATTGTGAGCGGCGCCGATCCGGAAGCAGTGTTCGACCTGGGAATGCAGGTGGGCAAAGAGTGTATCATCCGGAACTTGTCCCGTCGCAATTACAACTTTATCTGCTGGCAAGAATATTTCCTTGCCGGTTCTGCTTCTCAGTTTTACCCCATTCTCCATAATCGCTTCATACTGGATTTGCGTGAGCATCTGAACTCCACGGTTTTCCAGAAGCTGAAGCAGCGCCCATCGCGTAGTCGGTCCCAGCTTTTCACCAATCCGCTTTCCACGCCGCATCAAGGCAACGTTGCGAATGTGCGGAATCGACCGGAGATGAGTCTCGTAATTTCGAACGTTTCCTGGATCGTCAAAAAAAGATGGTGGAGGATAAGTTCCGGGAGCATCCGACAGAATGTGGGCGATATCACAGCCGATGCCGCCGGCGCCCATGATGACAATATTTTCATCATCCGGTTGATTTTGAAAAAACTCTTCGTAATTCAGACAATGCTTTTGTTCGATTCCTGGAATTACCGGAAGATTCGGCCTTGCTCCAGTCGCTACGATCACGGCATCATAATGTGTTAGATCACGATCGGACACATCGGCGCCCAGTTCTAACCTCACGTGGTTTTCTTTGAGGCAATTGTCGTAGAAGCGAATGGTGTTGAAGAACTCCTGTTTTCCAGGCACCTGGACAGCAAGAAGGAGCTGTCCACCCATCCGGTTCTGTTTTTCAAACAGCGTAACCTGGTGACCGCGTTGCGCCAGGACTCTCGCCGCTTCCAATCCGGCAGGGCCCGCGCCCACCACAGCAATCTTCTTTCGGTATTTGGCCGGCTGGATGCGCGTCGTAATTTCGCGGCCCGCTTCAGGATTGAGAATGCACGCAGTTGGTACATTCCGAAATGCGTTATCCAAACAAGCCTGATTACACGCAATACATGTGTTGATTGCCGCGGGGCGTCCGCTCTGCGCTTTTTGTGGGAGGTCGGGATCGGCGAGCAATGCCCGCGCCATGCTGACGTAATCCGCCTTCCCGGAAGCGATCACGTTTTCTGCAACATCAGGATCGTTCAATCTGTTGCTACAGATACATGGAATACGAACGTGCTTTTTGATCCTTTCAACAACAAAACTGTAATATGCGCGCGGGACCAGCATGGAGATCGTAGGAATCCGCGATTCGTGCCAGCCGATGCCGATGTTCAGTGCATCCGCTCCGGCTTCTTCCAGTTGACGGGCGAAAAAAAATGTGTCCTCCCAACTGCTGCTTTCGGGCATCAAATCGATTCCGGACATCCTGTAAATCACGGGAAACTCAGGCCCGCATCGACTTCGAATGGCGCGCATTACCTCTGCGCCAAACCGTACTCGATGTTCCAGCGGGCCTCCCCAGTTGTCTTCACGGCGATTGGTGAAAGGAGATAAAAACTGATTGATCAAGTATCCTTCCGATCCCATGACTTCGACTGCATCGAATCCTGCCTCTCGCGCACGGGCGGCCGCCGATGCAAAATCCTGGATAGTCCTTTGAACATCGTGTTCGGTCATTGCGCGTGGAGTCGTCGGATGCAGCGAACAACGTACAGCAGAAGGCGCGACAGGTTGCAATCCGGATAGCCATTCTTTTGTCGCATAACGGCCTGCATGGAAAAGCTGCAGCCCGATTCGTCCACCTTCTTCGTGGGTTCGTTTTGTGACATATTGGAGCGCCGTAATGTCTTCAGGTTTGTAGATACAACTGAAATTGGCTCCGCCGATTGCTTCTTCGTTGATGGCACAGCCGCCCGTGATGATCAAAGCGGCACCACCGCGAGCCCTTGCGGCATAAAATTCCGCCATCTGTTCTGTCCCGCCTGGACGCCCTTCATATCCAAGATGCATGGAGCCCATGAGAATCCGGTTTGGCAATTCCAATGCACCGATTCGCCCCGGCGAGAAGAGATGTGGATATCTCATAAATCGCATTAATATATCGCTCATTCGCCAAGGATGGTAGGGGCTGAGCATTTTCCTTCGAGGTGGTGTTCCGGCCGTAATCGTTATTGAGTCTCCCTTGTGGCTGAATCTGGTTCGCGGCAGAAAATGCTCAGCCCGTCAGACGAAGTGCCACTGCTGTGCCGGGCTGTGCATTTGCATGCACCCTGGAGTTCATAAATTGTTTTTGTTGATTCGATACTTCCTTGTTGGACGCGCTCAGAAATCAAATGCACAGCCCTACAAAACGAACAGACGGCTTGACACTTTTCTGAACAGTGTTTATAATATGACTGAGGTTCAGAATGGCTGTAGCAGAACGTCGACAGAGAGAGAAAGAGGCTAGGCGTCAGCAAATCCTCGATGCTGCACGGGAAATCTTTTTCGCGAAAGGCTTCGAAAGCACTACCATCGAAGAGATCGCCGAAAGGACCGAGCTCTCCAAAGGCGCGTTGTACCTCTACTTTTCCGGTAAAGAGGAGATTTACATCACACTCATGCTGGAGGGATCTCAGATTCTTTTCGGAATGCTGAAAAAATCTGTCTCCCAAAATCTGCCGGCAGACACTCTGCTGCGTCGATTGGGTCAGGCTTATCTGCGGTTTTATAGAGACTACACCGAGTATTTCAGGATGCTCTTTCTTTATTATTCGTCACTCTCCATACATGAGAAGCTCGGTCCTGAACTTTGTGAACGCTGCGAAATGCAAGCCAAACAATCTTTGGATCTTGTAGCAGGAATCATCCAGAAGGGAGTGGACCAGGGCTTGTTCAAGCCGTGCAATCCGATGGATCAAGCCGTGCTGACGTGGACATGTCAGAATGGAATCATTCTATTGGGAGAGCGTGGCGATGATCATCTCTTACGTTTGAATACATCCGTGGAAAAATTGCACGATCTGTTTATGGAATCATTTATCGTCTCTTTAAAGACAGGAAGATGATTTTTTTTGCTTCGATAATGAACGATGGTCATTTTGTGACGTATGTTTTTATGAGGAGCTGAAATATGTGGAATCTGGCGCTGAAGAATTTGATGCATGACCGCATACGCCTTGCGATTACCCTGACAGGAATCACGTTTTCGGTAGCGCTGATTCTGATCCAGGTTGGGATGTTTTTTGGCATGACCGCCAACTCTTCTACTGTAATAGAGCACTCCGAAGGGGACCTCTGGATTATGGCACGCAATTCTCAAAATTTCGATATGGTAAATCCTTTTCCGGAATCTCTAGTTACTGCGGCACGTTCGGTTCCGGGTGTCGAATGGGCCGAAAACTTGATTCAACAATTTGCATTTGTGCGGCTGGAGAACGGCGGCACAGAACAGATCGAAGTCATCGGCTTCGATTTGAACGGAAAGGTGGGGCGTCCCTGGAACGTTGTAGAAGGTGATCTAAAGGATCTTCGCGGTGGAGACGCGATTTTTGTGGATGAAACTTCGTTCCAACGGATCGGCCATTTGCGCGTCGGTGACTTCCGGGAAATTGTCCGCACAAAAGTCAGGATCGCGGGCATCACAAAAGGGATCATGTCCTTTACTACCGCGCCATACATCTTTACTTCCTATGAAAGCGCCCAGCGAATGGTTCCGCAGCAGCTTGCCGGAAATACGACCTACATCGTCGCCAAGGTTGCCGACGGATATGCGGTGGAATCCGTAAAGGCGGAGCTGCAACGGCGTTTCAAAAACTACGATGTGCAAACTTCGCAAGAATGGAGCAAGAACACGCGGGATTACTGGACGTGGCAAACCGGAATCGGAGCTAGTTTTTTTGGAAACGCATTGATGGGCTTTATTGTGGGCCTGGTCATTGTCAGTCAGACCATCTATTCAGCAACCGTGGAACACATTCGCGAATACGGAACACTAAAAGCGATCGGCGCCAGAAATTTTCATGTGTATTCCGTCATTCTGCAACAGGCAGGCATTGCCGCCGTTGCAGGATTTCTTCTTGCTTCAGTCATCCAGCGGATTGTCATTGCGCTCAAACCGATCACGGTGCAGATTGCTGCGCCGCCGTCGCTGTATGCGGGCACACTGTTACTGACCTTCATGATGTGCGGAATGGCAGCGCTCATTTCCGTTCGCCGTGTTGCGACTATCGATCCCGTAGAAGTGTTCAAGTGATCAGGAGTGAGAATATGAAACCAATTCTTGAAGCGGTACATCTCCAGAAAATTTATGGGGACCCGAATAGTTACACGAAAGTCGTTGCCCTCCAGGAGGCGACCCTGGATCTTTATCCCGGCGAAGTGGTGAGCATTATGGGACCAAGCGGGAGCGGCAAGACGACGCTCGTCTCGATCCTTGGATGTATTCTTCGGCCTTCGCGTGGTGATCTATTCATCGATGGCGCTCTTGTTTCCGGGAAAACCGAAGATCAGCTCCCTGAGATCCGGAGAAAATACATCGGATTTGTTTTCCAGTCCTACAACCTGTTTCGTTCGCTGAATGTTCAGGAGAATGTAGAAATTGCGCTTCGCTTGAAAGAAGTGCCGGTAGAGCGCATTCGTGAAGAAGCATCGGCCTTGCTGGATCTTGTCGGATTATCCCACCGCAAGACCTTCGCGCCCTCCGATCTGAGTGGGGGAGAGAAACAGCGGGTCGCGATCGCGAGGGCACTGGGTGGTGATCCCCCGGTGATCCTGGCAGACGAACCGACCGCGAATCTGGATTCGAAAACGGGCGCCGAAGTCCTTCGCATATTTGAGTCCCTGGCACGGGAGAAAAACAAGTCGGTCGTGATCGTCACGCACGATCCCCGAATTGACAGAATTCAACATCGTCCGGTTTTGATCGAAGACGGGCGCATTCAGGAGGCAGCTCATGTCGCGTAAACTTGCTACTATTTCTATAGTACTATTTCTAATTATTTCCGGACTGGCGTTCTGGTCGGGAGAAGAGAAGTCTTCGGCCAGAGGCGCTGCCCCAACGCCGGCGCTGTATGTGGCGGCCGAAGGGCGTGTTGCCGTGCAGCCGGACCATCGGGCCGTATTGTCGGCCGAAGTCAGCGGCCGGATCGATCGCCTTCTGGTGGACAATCTTTCTCCAGTAAGAAAAGGAGATCTTCTGGCAGTTCTGTACAACGCCGATCTGGAACGCCGCATTCTTGAAACAGAGGCGCTGTATCATCGAGCGGAAGCCAGGTACAAAGAACTGGTGAACGGCTCCCGGAAGGAAGACATTGAGGAGAGTGCTGCCGGTCTTCAGAAGGCGGAAGCGGACGTGGAGCTTTCGCGGAACAACGAGCAGCGGGACCGGCAATTGTTTGAAGAAGGAGTCGTTGCGCACGCGAAACTGGATGCGAGTGTTGCCGATCTGAGGCGTGCAGAATCCGAGTGGAAGGCCGCGCGCGAACGTTACGCCCGGCTGGTTCAGGGAGAAAGGGCAGAAATAATCCTGGCGGCCAAGTCGGAGATGCAGTCGCAACAATTTGGATTTGATGCCCTGAAGGCCGCCTATGAAAAGACAATGATTCGTTCCCCGTTAAATGGAATTGTGATCCTGAGATACAGAAATGTTTCGGAGTTTGCAGATGTGGGCGATCCGATCGTTGAAGTGGCGGATCTCTCCGAGATCATCGTGGAAGGTGATGTGAATGAAATGGATGCGGGTAAAGTGTCTTCCGGGCAAAAAGCGATGATCACTTCCGACGCTTTCCCGGGTAAGAAATTTTCGGGCCAGGTATATGAAGTCAGCGCATCTCTGAAAAACCGGGTATCAGATCCGGAAGATCCTGCCATTGTCGTGGACCAGAAGATTCTTCCGGTGAAAATACGCTTGCTGGGCAAAGCGCCGCTAAAACTTGGAATGAAGGTAGATTTAAAGATTCTCTTGTAAATTTCCGATGCCGCCTGCTGATATCGTTATATGATGAAATCGTGGATCTGGAAGAAAAAACCGTAAACGGCGTTCTGATTGTGAAAATTCTTGCATCCCGGTTCGTTGCGAATGAGGCGCTTCATTTCGGCAATACGCTGGCCGAATTCGCCCAGAACAATCAATTTCTTGTTGTCGATCTTTCGAACGTCAAGTTCATGGATAGTTTCGGAGTCGGATCTCTGTTGGGCGGGTTCAGACTATTTGAGGAAAAAGGGGAGATGGCTCTTTGCGGGCCGTCCAAATCCATCAGCAAACTCCTGGCAATGACCGGCGTGAACATGTTGGTTCGAATTTTCCCGGATGCTGAAACCGCGATCCTGCGGCTTGGCCAGACTTCCTGACATCCTATTTCGATTTGGAACGGTCCAGCTGCGGAATACTTTTCTCATTTTTTGAATCTTCGATCAGTCTCGCGAGTCGTCTGAGCCTCGTCGCATCCTGCTTCGCGCTCAGCACCCAGTGGGTGGTGGTTCTTCGGTACCACGGCGGCATTGTCTGAAAGAATGTCCAGGCCTTTTTGTTTGCCCGAAACTTGGTTTCGTATTTGCCATCCAGCTTTAGTGTATACCGTTGTTCATAGGAATAAATTCCCGATTTTTCTGAAGTGCGCTTCTGAAATGCTTCCAATCCCGCAGGCCGCATTAAACCCAGACTTGTTAGCTCCGCGAATCTCCTGATGTTTACGGCGCTCCAGGTGCTCCCCGGCTTTCGCGGCGTGAAGCGGATCATGTAACTGATCGTATCCACGCTTTTTCGAATGCCGTCAATCCATCCGAAAGACAGTGCAGCATCCACTGATTCAGGCCATGTGATGCTTGGCTTACCCGAATCCTTCTTGTAGAATCCGACCCATAATTCCTTCGTTCTGTCATGATGCTTCTCAAACCAGGCGCGGAAATCAGAAGGTGCCGGAAAGAAAACAGGTTTCATCGTATGGAGAATTATACCTAACTTCTTCCGCTTTGCAGGCAAGACGCCTGCGGTCCATAATGCAGGCGGGACGCTTGCGCTCCTTGATTTTGCTGTAGAATGTCATGTTTACATACTGTATGGAGGAATGATGGAACAGGATCTGGGACAGATGTTTGAAGATGTAAAGGAAAAGATCTCGCATCTTCGAGGTTATCTTTGAAATAGAGAACAAGGAGAAGGAACTTCAAGAGATTGAAAAGCAGACCGCCGCGGGTGATTTCTGGCAGGACCAACAAAAAGCCCAGGGCGTTCTCCAGAAGCGGGCGCGGCTGAGCGAAGTCATCGAGGAGTTCTGGCGATACGAAAAGAATGTGGAAGATCTGGAAGTCTGGTTTCAGCTTGCAGAGGCCGGAGAACCGGTTCAAGACGAGATTTCACAAACGCTGGCTTCGTTAAAGAATCAGGTCGACGAGGCGGAGGTTCGCGCGCTGCTTTCAGGCGAACATGATGCGACCAACGCGATCCTGACCATCCATCCCGGCGCCGGTGGAACTGAATCACAGGACTGGGCCTCAATGCTGCTTCGCATGTATTCGCGATGGGCCGATCGAAAGGGATACCAGGTTCAGGTAATAGATACAAATCCCGGCGAAGAAGCGGGAATCAGTCGCGCCACGATTGCTGTGAACGGGCCGTATGCTTACGGTTATTTGTCTGCGGAGGCGGGTGTACACCGTCTGGTCCGTATCTCTCCGTTTGATGCAAACAAGCGGAGGCACACCTCGTTTGCCAGTGTGTTCGTTTATCCCGACATTGAAGACAATATCGAAATCAAAATTGAAGATAAAGACTTGAAGGTGGATACATATCGCGCGGGAGGTCCGGGCGGCCAGCATGTCAACGTGACCGATTCCGCGGTCCGAATTACCCATCTTCCAACGGGCATTGTTGTGCAATGCCAGAATGAACGTTCGCAATTCCGAAACCGGGAAGTGGCGATGAAGGTATTGCGCGCGCGTCTTTACGAGCATCATCAAAAAGAGCAGATGGAAAAATTTCAGGCGATTGAAGACACGAAGCGTGAAATCGGTTTTGGAAGCCAGATCCGTTCCTACGTTCTGGCCCCATACCGCATGGTGAAGGATCACCGGACAAAAACCGAGACAGGTGATGTGGATCGTGTGCTGGATGGAGATCTGGACGATTTTATCAAAGCGTATTTGCTCAGCAGGAAGTCTTCATGATTCTAGGGATCGGAACCGACATCATCGAAGTAAAACGCGTGCGCGAGATCATCGAGCGTCACGGTGAGCGTTTTATCAACCGTCTCTTTACACAAGTTGAGATTGACTATTGTTCCGCAAGAAAGAACGCGGCCCTGCATTATGCCGGTCGTTTCGCCTCAAAGGAAGCAGCATTCAAAGCGATGGGACGGGGTTGGGGTGGAGACATCAGCTGGAAAGAGATTGAAGTCTGGAATGAACCCTCGGGCGCTCCGCATCTCAATTTCTACGGAAAGGCTCTCGATCTTGTAGTAGAAAAGAAGATGGCGCGCGCGTACGTCTCCATTTCGCATATTGAAGAGTTTGCAACCGCCGTTGTAGTGCTGGAAACCTGAAGACTCAGTTCACGTATCCGAGAGCTTTGAGGGTCTCGAGCGTTTCGCTGTCCAGTTCCCTTTCGCGAACGACTTTTTTGGCAGTGCGTTCGTGGTCGATCAGGAATTGAATCTGGCTCATCAACCCCTTTTCTTTTATGCCGGAAGGATCCAGGTTTTTCTGTTCGTGCGGATCGTTCTTGAGATTGAAGTAGTAATAAATACGATCGTGATTATCCCGGTTTTCCTGGCAAATAAACTTGAATGAAGGCGATCTGACCGATCTCAGATAGGTGCTGTCTGTT
Source organism: uncultured bacterium (assembly GCA_963843285.1). Classification (GTDB taxonomy): domain Bacteria; phylum Acidobacteriota; class HRBIN11; order JAKEFK01; family JAKEFK01; genus CAZDDB01. The sequence continues at coordinate 130,756 of CAWJJO010000005.1, read as the reverse complement.
GCAAGTCTTTCGCTGAACGCGTACTGCTCAGGGCCTTTTTCAGTTCCGGATCGAATCAAATTCACAAGCGACGATCCCTGCATGGCTTCCACTTTTGGCACGCCGATAAGCTCTAGAATTGTCGGTGTGATATCAATGGATCTGACCTGCTGTTCAACTACTTTTCCTGCAGGAAGCAAATGCGGCGCCACAAGAATCAAAGGAATATGAAGCAGCTCGTCGTATAGCGTATGGCTGTGCAACGCTACTTTTCCATGCTCTCCGAATTCTTCGCCGTGATCGGAGGTGATGACAATGAGCGTGTTGGAATCGAGTTTTGCAGATTTGATGTAATCAAACAACGGCGCAAGAGCTTCATCCGTATGCCGGATATCGCCGTCGTAGAGACTTGCAATGTGCTGAACATCTCTCGGCGTGATTTTTCGGGTTCCGTTGTTGATTTCATTCAGGGTTGCCGTATCGCCCGTCACATCGCCTGTATAGTCGGGATCAAACATGGTGTTGTACGGAGCGGGCGCCCGGTAAGGGGCATGAGGCCGGAATGTGTGAAAGAAAACAAAAAAGTTATTGTCCTTCTGCTGTTCCAGGAAATCGATCGTCTCCTTCACCTTTCTTTCTACGTCCGTCTTGTTGTTATATTCAATGAACGTTTCAAAACCCTCAGCAAATCCGTAATTGGAGCTTAGCTGGCCACCGCCTGTAATGGCCCATGTTCTGTAGCCCTGGTTGTATAAAACTTCGGCAAGTGTAGTTACTTTCGAATCTAGATAGCTGTCCTTGAGTTTGTTGACACCATGGAAGGAGGGATAGAGCGAAGTCAGAAGGGACATATGCGACGACATGGTGAATGGAGCCTGCGAGATTACTGTTTTTACAACGACGCCCTGCTCCGCCAATCGGTCAATGTGCGGCGTTGTATTTTTTGGGTATCCGTAGCATCCCAGATGGTCTGCCCGCAGCGTATCCAGCGAAATTAAAATCAAATTTGGCTTTGCCGGCTTGCCGGTCGCATTTGTAATGACCGGATTGATCCATGCAGAATAGAGATCTTTGCTTGAGTTGGCCCGGATGAGAAAAGTATCGAAGATAATCTTCACCCGCCTGTTGGAATAGCCATGCAAGTCAAGCTGCGTCTTGTACCAGGATCGAGCCTTCGCGCGACCCGGTTTCAATTCCTCTCGAAAGACCACTTTGGTTTCGCGCTTTCCCGAATCTTCGACTGAAATTTGAAACATCACGCCGCCAAAAAGAGTGTCCCAGTTTTCATTCAAAAGGCCATAACCAAAACTCATAGATGGCTGATTTCCCAGTTTCAGCGCAACACGGAAGGTGGTCTTGGGCGGGGCAAAGATCACATTTTCAGTTCGAAGGCCGGGTCCGTCGCCTGGGCCGGATTGGGATTTCGTGACTTTTAGCTTTAGTGGATTCTCCGGGCTGTTGAACATGAAATCGCGATTCAGTCTCTGCCCGATGAAATGTTGAAGATCCGCAGGGTTCTCCTGTGTCGTCTTTTGAGGTGTCTGTACAAACTCGATTTGCTGAAAATGATCCATCAGGCGATAAAAATTTGTCTCTGTCGTCTTCGTACGAGTCATCAGAAAGAAAATGATCAGCAGACAGATGGCGGCTGATATCAGTAATGTGAGTTTGTTCATTTGGCCTTCTTGGAAAACGATCAAATAAAGTCGTATATCATATAGCGGCCCCGCGATAAATTCAATTCAAATTGGATCTATGGAATTGCAATCATTTAATGAACGAATGCAGGCGAGACGCCTGCGACCCATAATGCGGGCTGGAAGCCTGCGCTCCATCTGCTGTTTAGGGAGTGTCGCCTCCTACGTAACCCAGGTTTTGTAGTATTTCCTTTTCTTCCTCACCGGGCGCCGGGTTTCTGCGACCATGCAGCGGCTCGATTTCGCGACGATAGCCTTCCAACAAGCCGCGTGGGATGCTCATTGTTTGAAAACGTCCGGGATCATATCTTGCAATGTTCTTTTTTTCAATAGGATCGGTTTCGAGATCGTATGCTTCCCAGGGGATTTTCTTTGTAGGGCTGTGAATGATTTTGATTTTGCCGTTTGTGATCGCATACGCATTGTGCGCGGCCTGGGGTCTCAGTGTGCAGGCGAAAGTCCAGTCGCGTTGCACAGGTTTTGAAAAAATCCAATCCACGGGAGACTTACTGATATAACGCTTCAGGCTTTGCCCCTTCATTGGCTTCTCGTTGTGCACGTGCAACAGGTCGAGAACGGATGGCATGACGTCCAGTAAGTTTACAAGCGCATTGGATTTTGTTCCGCGTGTCCCCAGACCAGGATAGTAGACGATCAACGGGATATGCATCGTCTCGTTCCACAATTGATCCACATGTCCCAGGATTCCGTGGGTTTTCAATCCTTCTCCATGGTCGGCTGTTACTACGATCATGGTACGATTCAACAATCCCAGTTCCTTCAGCCTGTCCCACAGGATGCCGATGTATTTGTCCGTATACTGTACCTCTGCGGAATAGTTCGCGCGGATTTTGGCGGGGCGATCCTCCCAGACCCCACCTGAGAAACGCAATTGAATCTGTACCGGTGAAGGATTTGTATTCACCACTTTCGTCGTGGCGCTCTTTTCAAAATAGCGCACCTTTTGTCCGTTCCTCAGGTTGATGTCCGTCCAGTCTGTTCCGTACACAAGATCGATTCCTTCGATGGAAGACAGAACAACTTTCGGGTCGATAAAGCGTTTGGATTCGTCCGGCATGCCGCGCTTTGTTCTGCGGTTATCCAGGGCGCGAAACTCGATGGCCGTTTCCCCCGGCTTTGCAGTAAAACTCACTGTATGTTTTTCTTTTTTTGCCAGCGTGATCTTCATGTAGGATGCGCCATCTACGAGCACCTCCGTATCGGGGGGCGCATCGACGGTAACGTACGGCTCATGAGGATCTGAATAATGGATCCATGCGAAGAAGTGATTGTTTTTTACCCTTTCAATCCAAGGAAGTGCTACATCATTCACTTCGGAAGCAACCTTGTAATAACGGCCGTTTGTATGATCGAAGTTGTCTTCGTATACGTCGAACCCCTGGGCTAAACCGAATGTGCGCCCCAGCACTCCGAGCGAAACAAAGGCCGCTGTTGTGTACCCTTTTCGCTCCAATAATTCAGGAAGCAGGGGAACACTGTGCCGGAAGCGATCTCCATTATTGAATAAACGGAGCTCGTGCGGCTGGCGGGAAGTCAGGATCGAAGCGTGCGACGGCATTGTAATGGGAATGAGGGTGAAGGCGTTGGTGAACAACACCCCGTTTTCCGCGATTCTGTCAATATTGGGTGTCGGGTCAGCTTGAGAATTGTAACAACTGAGGTAGTCGGGACGCAGTGTATCTATCGTGATGAGAATGACATTGTATTTCCGGTAGGAAACGATGGCGTGGGTTGCCAGCCCGAGAGCTACAAGCACGACTGTCGCCAGGAATGCTTTTTTCATTCTGAGATAATATCCAGCGTCGCCTGCGGAATCAGGCCGGCGGCGTGGGCTTCGTTCAGCAGAATCTCAATTGCTTTTTTACCCTTTTCTCCAAGGTTCCTGGTGTAGTTGTTTACATACATGGCCACAAAGCGGTCCGTAAGTTTTTCCTCGGTGTTCCGCGCGTACTGTTGAGCGTACTGCATCGCATCCGGACGGTGTTCCAGCCCGTATTCAATGCTCTGGCGCAAATAGCCGGAAATCCTTTTACAGTTCTCTTCGCCGAGATCTTTACGAACTCCGTTCACGCCCAAAGGCAGGGGAAGAGATGTTTTGGAGTGCCACCATTCACCCAGATCCAAAACCTTTTTGAATCCAAGATTGGCGAAAGTGAGCTGCCCTTCATGAATGATCAATCCGGCATCTACATCCCCGGCGCGTACTGCTTCAAAAATCTTGTCAAACGGAATCACCTCATACTGGAACCGGCCGAGACAAAGACACAGTCCAAGAAACGCAGTTGTCAACTCTCCGGGAACTGCGATGCGCTTCTGCTTTAGATCATCCAATGACAGATCTTCCATCGCAACAACAATTGGTCCGTATTTATCGCCGATGCTAGCCCCATGTGGAAGGAGAGCGTAATCTTTGGAGACATGGGCATAGGTGTGGACCGATAGCGCGGTGACTTCCAATTTCTTTTCCAGAGCCCAGCGGTTCAGCGTTTCTATATCCCGCAAGATGTGTTCGAATTGAAACTCGGCTGTATCAATCTTTTTATGCGCTAGCGCATAAAACATGAACGCGTCATCCGCGTCGGGGCTGTGTCCCAGTTGTATTTTCATTGTTTTCCACCTGTTGCAGAGGCTTCTGCTACAAAATTCGTTTTGAGATTGCCGGAGCGATCCTTTTCAATGCCGTGATCAGCTCGTCAAAAGCAGAAAAGTCGATACTTTGGGGTCCGTCACTCTTTGCCGTCTCAACTTGATTGTGCACCTCAATCAGAAGCCCGTCCGCTCCTGCTGCGAGTGCGGCCCTGGAAAGGGGTAGGATGAGACTACGTTTTCCGGAGGCATGGCTCGGATCCACAAAGATCGGCAGGTGTGAAATCTGCTTGATCACGGGCACCGCGCTGATGTCCAGCGTGTTGCGGGTGGCTGTTTCAAAGGTCCGGATTCCGCGTTCGCAAAGAATCACTTGAGGATTGCCCTCCTGGAGAATGTACTCTGCGGCAAGAAGAAATTCCTCAACCGTGGCATTCATGCCGCGTTTCAACAGAACGGGTTTACTTTGCTTTCCAGCCATCTTCAGTAGCCGGAAATTTTGCATGTTTCTTGTACCAATTTGCAGGATATCGGCGTATTCGGACACGACCGGCACATCTGAAGAAGAAACAGCTTCCGTCACGACTTTCATCCGCACCGCATCTGCAGCTTTTCTTAATAATTGGAGACCTTCGATACCCATCCCCTGGAACGCGTACGGCGAGGTGCGCGGCTTAAACGCTCCACCGCGCAAGAATCTGATTCCGGTTCGCGCAAGCCGCTCGGCAATGCCGGTAATTTGCTCTTCCGATTCTACAGCGCATGGTCCGGCAACAACCGTAAAATGGTCCGGATCAATCCTAATATCGCCGACCATAATGCCGCTTTCTTCTTCTCCGCTTTTTCGTGAGGCGAGCCGGTATGTGGGGGTGATCCGAAAAGCATCTTGAACTCCGGGCTGACTCAAGAAAAAATCTTTTGACAGCAAATGTTGTTTGCTCCGGATCCGCAGAATCCCTTCGCCGTTTTCATGAATTTGAAATTGACACCCGTACCCGCGCAGCTTTTCTTGTAGCTTCTGCAGGTCTTCTGTCGAAATATCTTTCTTTAGTACTACGATCATTGAAGAGAAATCAGGGCGGAAAAATGATAAGCGATATCATAACAGTTTCAGTTGACGCCCACAAGGGTGGAGACTATGATCGGTTCCATGAGCAAGAGGGTATATCTCGACTACAATGCGTCGTCGCCGCTGGATCCACGTGTGAGTGAAGAGATGGCGCGCGTGATGCCGCTTTTTGGCAATGCTTCCAGCATTCACAGCGAGGGGAGGGAAGCGCGCGCTCTCATCGATGAAGCAAGAGTGCAAGTGGCAGGGTTGCTTTACTGCGATCATCGACGTGTGGCTTTTACTTCGGGTGGAACCGAGGCGAACAATCTGGCGATACTCGGAGCAGCCAGAGCCAATCGGCAGAAGGGCAATCACGTGATTACTTCGGCAATCGAACATTCTTCGGTCCTGGGCGCTTGCAGACATCTTCAAAACGAGGGTTTCGAAGTTTCATTCGTGTCACCGACTGCCGACGGAATCATAGATGCGTCTGTGGTCCTCGATGCAGTTCGAAAAGACACAATCTTGATTTCCATCATGATGGCGAACAACGAAGTCGGGACGTTGCAACCGGTGCGTGAAATAGCTACCGTAGCGCGTGAACGGGGAATTCTCCTCCATACGGACGCCGTACAGGCGTTGGGCAAAGTTCCTGTGGATGTGGAAGTACTGGGCGCTGATCTTGTGTCCGTTTCTGCGCACAAAATCTACGGACCCAAAGGCGCAGGTGCTCTTTACGTGGGGCCGAATGCCGAGATTGCGCCGCTGTTTTTTGGCGGAACTCACGAACGAGGATTGCGCCCGGGAACGGAGAATCACATTGCAATTCACGGATTCGGTGTGGCTGCGGCACTGTTGGCGCAAGAGGGATTACCGGACCTCCTTTCTCTCCGCGATAGATTGGAAACCGGACTGCGCCAAACGTCTATGACGATCGTTTGCAAAGATGCGCCCCGTCTTCCCAACACGGTTAATTTCTTTTCACACTCCTGGACAGGCGAATCGATGGTCATGGCGCTTGATTTGGAAGGGATTGCGATCAGCAATGGTTCGGCTTGCTCTGCGGGCATCATAGAACCGTCTCATGTGATTCTGGCGCTGGGGTATAATGAGGAGCTTGCCAGAAGCGTAATTCGGGTAAGCTTCGGGAAATTCACTACCCCGGAGGAGATTGATTATTTTCTTCGGGTCATTCATCATTTAGAAAGCGTCGGAACGGGAGCGGTTCAGTGATTGTTGCGTGTCCAGTCTGCGGGGCAAAATACAAATTTGACGACAGCAAGCTGCAGGGTTCTGCAAGCAAGAAGCTGAAATGCCCTAAATGCAAAGGGATTATTGAGATTTCCGCCCATACTTCGGTCGCGGGAAGCAGCGTGGGAATGTCGAAGGAAAAGACATTCAAATCGGTTCTATCTGCTGAGGATCTAATGCGGCCTGTAAATAGCGGTGAAGCGCCCAACACCGCTCAGGTGAAAAAGGAATCTGTAATGGATGCTCTTGCGGCACGTGCTGCGAGCGAAGCTGGTCAGAAGTTGCCTGAATATCGCAGGTACTCGATCGCCGTAATTCAGGGAAACAATTCCGGTGAGATTTATCAGATCACAAGAACGAAGACACTGATCGGTCGAAGTGACGCAGATATCGTCATTCCTGACCTCGAAGCTTCACGGCAACATGCTCAGATTGATATTATGGGCGATCGTGCATTGCTGCGAGATCTGAACAGCACCAATGGGACGTTTGTCAATGACGAAAAAATCAATATTGCCAACCTGGAAAATCAATCTGAATTTCGTATCGGGACGACGGTGTTGATGTTCATTGTCACCGATCTCGAATAATAATATCAAAAATCAAAAATCAAAAATCAAATAAACAGAAATAAATAAATAAAGAACCTTCCAGGAACTGATGGAGCTTGGATTCGATGAGTTCCCTCAGATGATCTAAATGAATTTTGCTAGGCGTCGCGGCAGTTTTGCGGTTTCTTACTGTTTTCTTTATGTTTATTTGATATTTGATTTTTGATATTTGATATGAACAGGATTGTGGTCGCCATGAGTGGCGGCGTGGATAGTTCGGTCGCGGCGGCGCTGCTTGTAGAGCAGGGGTTCGATGTAATCGGCATGACGATGCAGTTGTGGGATTATGGTTCCCGCAAGCAGCGCCATGCAGGACGCTGCTGCGCATCCGAGGATATTGAAGATGCACGTCGTGTGGCTCATCATCTCAAGATTCCGTTCTACGCGGTGAATTTCCAGCATCAATTCTTCGATCAGGTTGTCCGGCCGTTTATGGAAGATTATGTTTCCGGCCGCACTCCAAGTCCGTGCGTCAACTGTAATAGCGGACTCAAGTTTCACGAGTTGGTTCGCGTTGCTGACAAGATTTGCGCTTCGCATGTTGCCACCGGTCATTACGTTCGCTCCACCACAAACGAAGAGTCCGGCCGATTTGAGATTCGCAAGGCCCGCGATCTACGCAAAGATCAGTCTTATTTCTTGTTCAATCTGACGCAGAAGCAAATATCACGGGCGCTGTTTCCTTTGGGCGATTACACGAAGACGGAAGTGCGCGATCTTGCCCGGAAGTTTCGACTTCCAGTCGCCGAAAAGCCGGAAAGCCAGCAGCTCTGTTTTCTGCAAGGAGAAGAGCAGGGAAGTTTTATCGATCGCAGGTTATCCGGATTGGATCTCGCTGGAAACATGGTGGATTCTGCGGGCAATGTTGTGCGGCGCCACGACGGGATTCATTATTACACGATTGGGCAACGCCGCGGCCTGGGTGTCGCGTCGGGCGAACCGCAGTACGTGACCGGGATCGATACTACGAATCATATAGTAAGAATTGGCTCGAATGAGGATCTGATGAAGAGCTCGATGCGCGTGGATCGCGTCAACTGGGTGGGAATTCCCGCTCCGCAGGAAGACCTTGCCGGGCTGGTCCGCATCCGCAGCAGGCACGAAGAAACAGCAGCCACGATTCGTCCATCCGGTGACGGTGTGGTTGTGGAATTTGGGGAATCTCAGCGCGCCATCACACCGGGTCAGGCCGCTGTGTTTTACCGCGACGATCTGCTTCTGGGCGGCGGTTGGATCGAACGCGTGTACTAGCGCTCTTCGTGTCTTTGTGCCTTCGTGGTTAATTCCCTGTTTTCGAGCGGACAACATCTTCCATTTCGGAACGGATCTCACGCAGTCGAGCTTCCGTATCCGCTTCGAAGCGAAGAACCAGCGCAGGCTGCGTATTGGATGCGCGCACAAGACCCCATCCGTCACCGAAATTTACGCGAACGCCGTCCACATCGATGAGCGGAGCTTTCCCCACATAGTGCTGTTTGACTGCTTCCACAACCTGGAACTTAATATCGTCCGCACAATCCACTCTGATCTCCGGTGTGGAGTACGTTTTCGGCACATCTTTCAAGAATTCGGACAACGGCATTCCTGTATTGGACAAAATCCGCAATAGCCGGACGGACGCATAAATCGCATCGTCGTAACCGTAATATTCATCGGCAAAGAAAAGATGACCGCTCATTTCTCCGGCCAGGACCGCGCCTGTCTCTTTCATCTTTCCTTTGATCAATGAATGTCCGGCTTTCCACATGAGCGGACTGCCCCCTTTCTTGCGAATGTCTTCTTCCAGCGTTTTTGAACATTTGACTTCAAAAATTACAATGCTGCCAGGTTTTCGTGACAGAACATCTCTGGAAAAAATCATTAGAAGCTGATCGCCCCAAAGAATGCTTCCATTCTCATCCACTACACCGAGCCGGTCCGAATCGCCATCGTAGGCAAGTCCTACTTCCGCTTTTTTTTCTTTTACGGTTGTGATCAAATCCTTGAGATTCTCAGGGACCGTAGGATCCGGATGGTGATTGGGAAACCTGCCGTCCGGAGTGCAAAACAATTCGGTGACTTCGCAACCGAGCTTGCGGATCAAATCCGGAGCGACCAGACAAGCGGTTGCATTTCCTGCGTCCAGCACAGCACGGATCGGGCGGTTCAAATGAATTCGGTCAAGCACATATTTCTTGTACTGTTCGATCAATCCTTCGTGCACGCGGACCTTTCCGTTTCCTGTCAAAAAATCATCCGCTTCAATGATGCTTCGAATTTCCTGGATTTTCTGTCCATAAATGCTTTCCTTGCCGACACAAAGCTTGAATCCATTGTATTCGGAAGGATTGTGACTCGCCGTAATCATGACGCCACCCTCAACGGGAAGCTCAAACAAAGCGAAGTAAAGAAGAGGAGTGGGCACCACTCCGACATCTACTACATCGCATCCGGTAGAGATCAACGCTGCGATCAGAACCTCGCTAAAGCGATCCGATGACAAACGGACATCCCGTCCGACAGCTAGAATCTTTTTGCCGTGCCGTTGCGCATATGTTCCAAACGCCATTCCAATCGCCCGCACTGCGTCTTCGGTCAATTCCGGATCCACAAGACCGCGGATATCATACTCGCGGAAAATGTTCGCGCTGATCTTCAAGCTCTACCTCCGTGCAGGACTATCTTAGCAGAAATGTAGATTGTGGAATGTGAATTCCAGATCAAGAACCAGAGAACAGGCGCAGGGCGTTTGTCCGTGCGATTTTGGATCTGATTTCCGGTGAAAGAGGTAACTGACGAAATTGTTCATAGTTCTCGCGCATCCCCGGAACCATGGGCGCAGGCCAGTCTGTGCCAAATAGCACACGATCCGCAATTTCTGCGAGGCGTGGAAAATACTCTAATACTTTAGAAGGCGGAATGCTGGAGATATCCATGTGTACGTTTGGAAAGCGGCGAACGAGAAACATACAGGTCTCCATCCAGAGCGGGCGTCCTCCATGCGCCAGAATCATTTTCAGCCTTGGAAAATCTACCGCCACATCATCCAGATAGATCGGATCCGCAAAACGGTTTCTAGCGCCGGAAAAGATGGAGGTGCCTGTGTGAAACATAACCGGGATTCCCTCCTGTTCGCAGCGACGATACAGATATAGCAAGGACAGGTTCCCCGTGAGGTAATCATTGGGAAACACACACTGGTGAGAAGGATGGATCTTGATCCCCCGCAGTTTTAATTTCCCCAAAAGAGTATCGATGCGCGTTTCCTGTCCTTCCCGCATGGAAGTCTGGATGGAGCCAAACGGGATCAACCTGTCAGGCGCCGCGCTGCAAAAATCAGCAGCGAATTCATTTACCTCGTTTGTAAATCCCATGATGTCGGGGCTCACATAATTGATCAGAGCAGCTTTTTCTACCCCCTCATGGTCCAGAAGTTTTACAAATTCCACAGGCGATTCCATGACCTTGCGGATCACATCCATATCCTTTCTGTTGCGGCTCATCCGTTCCAAGATTTCCGATTTCATCATTTTCCAGGGTTGAATGTGTACATGAGCATCTACAAACGTTTCCATATCCCTCTTATAGCACATTTCTCCGTCGAGTCCTCGAGCATGGCTCACGACAAGGACAACGTGTCGCAGGCTCTTTTCGAGTCCGTACCTGCAATCGATTGCGCTGTCTTGATTTAGCTATGCCGACTTGATAGAATGAACGGGTTCATCATCAGACTGTTACCGCGAGATCTATCTCTGTACGGTCCCGGATGAGACAATGAATCAGCTACGATCGAAAACAGACCAGATTCATGATCTGGAACTGCAAGTCAAACAACTTCGCGAAGAACTCGAAAAAACAAAACAAGCCTACCAGCAGATGCAGCAACAGCACCAACTGCTGAAGACGCAGAATGATCGGCTCCTCAAAATGGAAGCACAACATCAGAGTGCTCAGCAGAGCCTGATCCAGAAACGCATCATTATTTCCCGCGCCGAAATTTTGGTTCCCGAACATATGGTGATCGGAGACCGGATGGAAAACTGCGTGATCAAAATCTACAAAGGGAACAACCTGGTTGTCACCGAGCGGGCCGAGTTGATTAACTGCCGCATCATCGGCTTGGATCATTATGCGGAAGATACGGTGAACAAAAACAATCGGCTTCCCGGAACGATTGAAATCAAGGGACTGTTTCTGAACTCCAGCCTCAGAAAGTTTGCGATTTCCACGCACGAACGCGTTGTGATTCGTCCCGGTGCGCGATTCCGCGGGAACATCTGCGCGCAAACAATCCTCGTTTCCGATCTCACAAGAATTCGAGGGCGATTAGCCACACGCGATCTGTGGGAACAATATTGCAGGCGCAAGAAAGCGAGACGGATCGGCTCCAACGTTATTGAGATGACGATTTCCAAATAGAGCTGATCCGATATCCGGTTCTCCAATCCGGAAAGAAAGGGTATAATGTTGTTCGGAAAAATGAAAAGCTGAGGTGATTTGTCATTATGAACCAGGAACCAAAGGTAACACGGCTCGCAGAAGGAACCATTGTCAAAGGGGAGATTTCATTTTCCGGAGGCAAGCTCCGGGTGGAAGGGGACCTGCTTGGGAATGTCACTTCTGCTGAAAGCGTAGAAATCGTCCAGAGCGGAAAAGTGATCGGCGATGTAAATGCCACCGAAATCGAGCTTCTTGGAAAGATCGAAGGGAATATCAAGACAAAGAAGCTGATTGTACGTCCCACTGGAGTGCTCACCGGAAACCTGGAAGTCGAACATTTCGTCATGGAAGAGGGTGGAAGGATTCTCGGTGAAGTCAAAATGAATCTGGGCGGCGATGGCAAAGATTCATGGAAAGGAGCTGCGCCGAAATCTTCCCTACCCACTGAGGCACCGGCCACAACCAAACGATAATCGGATTCTGACCGAGGTTGGATGCGTCGGAAACAGTGGTTCTTTTCGATCCTGCTCTTTGCAGTTTCGCTGTCGTTCTTGTTGTATTCAAAGTATCTTTTTCCTCCAGATCCGGTTCGCACGTTGCAAACGGCCGTTCCGGCCACTTCTCCGGAACAGTGCGGGGCGGTTCTGTTGGTCAACAAAGATTACTATCCATTTCTGAAAGAGCATTTTCGCAATGCCAGGCACAAGATTGTGGGCACCGTTTTTCTCTTAAAAACGGGAAACTACCGCGACAATGAGCCTGCCGATCTCATCCGTGAACTGATTGCTGCCCGCAAAAGAAACGTGGATGTGGAGCTTGTGCTGGATCTTTCCGCAGCGGATCACAGTTCCAACGAGGCAAACATCAACGCGAGCCGGATTCTACAGGAGGCTGGAGTCAGCGTCCGTTTTGACTCAGCGGATGTCGCGACGCACTCCAAATCTTTTGTGATCGATGATCGGTATTGCTTTGTCGGCAGCCACAATCTTACCCACTCTGCGATGGCGCTCAATGAAGAGCTTTCGATATACGTCGATTCGCCCGAAATGGCAAAAAAGATCACCGAATTCATCCAGCAGATTCCATTGTCGCATCAGGCAACCCCGGGCAAGGATCAAGATTGAAGATCGAATGGCGACGAATCCTCTGGATTCTTTTCGCTGGTTTGATTCTTTCGCAAAGCGTAGATGCGCAACAGCTATTCACAACGGCGCGGACCGGTGGTTTTGGCTCTCCTTCCTTGCTGTTCGGAATCTCTTACACTGCGGTCGATGAGGATCGTGGAGAGAATTACACGCTCCTTACGGCTCGGGGAAGTCTGGGAATCGGAAGAAAGACAGATATCTTTGGATCGTTTGACGGCGTGCTTGCAGATGATGTGCTGAACACCAAATTTGGGGCATGGTCAGCCGGTATCAAACATCAGTTTATCCGCACCGGAATCGTAGACATCGGAGCGCTGGTTCGTTTGCGCGGAAACATCACGGACAGGATTCGGTTCGAAGATGCTCTTTTCGATTTTGCAGGCATGATCAGTTTTGAAGCCGCGGTCGTTCATCCATATTATGCATTGGTTTTTTCTCGCCCCTTCGGATTTGATTTCAATGACGATTTCCAGAGAACCTCGGTTTTCGGTGTGGAAATACCACTCGGTGATGTGCCCCGTGTGATCGGTGAATTCAGTCTTGGCGATCGCCGTTCGTTCGGTGCCGCATTCAAGCTGGATTTTTGATTCAGACGCCTAGCCTGCCACGAGGCACGTCATAGGCATCCGATAAAAGCTATAATTTCACTGTGAGAATCTTTCCAGTACGAAATGGGCTTGATACTGCCGCCACGGAAGCCTGCGCAGACGCGCTGCGCGATGCAGGCATCATTTGCTATCCCACTGAGACATTCTACGCGCTGGGGATCGATCCCTGGAGCCATCTTGCCAGGGAAAAACTGTTTGCTCTGAAGGGGCGCGATGCTGATAAGGAATTGCCGATGATTGCCGCAGATGTAGAGATGGTAAAACGTTGTTGCAGAACTGATCATCGTGTCTTCGATGTACTGTCGCGTCGCTTCTGGCCAGGACCGCTCACGCTTGTTCTTCCTGATCGGAATTCGTCTGCGACCATTGCAATCCGGGTATCCGCGCATCCCGTTGCGCGTGAGATCTCACGGACCTTCCAATCGCCAATCGTGTCTACAAGTGCAAATCGGAGCGGAGAGCCTCCCGTTCAGGATCCACGGGATTTCCCGCAGGAGTTTGCGGATTCCGTGGAAATCATGGTCGACACGGGGATCTGCCAGGGTGGTTTCCCTTCTACCATCCTCTCTTTAGCCCGGAATAACCCAGAACTCTTACGCGAAGGCGCCATTCCGTTTCGCGAAATTGAATCTACATATGAAGCTCTCAAAGAATCGCATTAAGCTGTCTGAAGCCCATCCCTCTCTTTTGTTGGGGTTGGAGCCGCAATCGATTCTTGCCGCTCCTGTCGTAATTGATTTGGATGGAAATTTGTTGGACGGCTATCGGCGCTTTCAACTCGTAGAAGGCGATGACATCGAAGGAATTACGATGCCTGTAGAAAGTATCTTCCACGCCGCGCTTGCGCTCAACAGGCAAACTCGTCCCTGGGATGGAATCGATTGTTTCTTCTGGACCCGGTGGGCGCGCAAGAGAGGGGTCGCTGAGCCTGCCTTGCCCCAGACCAGATTTCCGGAAGAGTTGTTTGCACTGCCGGACACCTTTCTTTCTTTGCTCGCGAAACGACGGCTGACTTTGCGGCAGGCGATCCTGTTGATCCACGCCCCGAGGCGATCCCAGGACTTCTTCCAGCAACTGTTCCGGGAAACCATCCTCCTCAACGATAACGAAACTGCATTATTCATTGAAATGGCCTCAGATTTGAAGACCATTCTGTCAAAGACAGACCTAAAAGATGTGTTTCTGGAGGATTCTTTGAGTCGAGTTCTTGGTGCAATAAATCTGACTCCCAAGCAGAGAGGGGAGCAATTGTTGAAAGAAATGCGGCGTTTGCGATATCCTTGTTATCAGAAGAAATCAGACGAATTCTCCTCGCTCTGGCAACAACTGGATCTCGGAAAGGGTGTGCACGCGAATAAGAAGATGTTTCTTGAACGCGGAATCCTGGAGATTACCTGGAGTGCATCTTCGCCTGAAGAAGCCAGAGAGCGCGCAGAAAGGCTGTGCCGGAGCATGAGTTCACAAGTCTGGAGTGAGATCTGGGAAGAATGACGAATTCGGAGAAAGGCAAGCTACAAGTTCTAATTGTTCTGATCGCTTTGATCGGTCTTTCCCTTTTTTGGAACCGAACCGAATTCCATCAGGTGGCTCCTCCTATTTCCCGACCCAAATCAAATCCGGTTGTTTTTTCAAGTCCTGACGAAGTTCCCCGATTGGAGCTGCTGAACAAACCGCCTTCCGGCCTTCAGGTGAGACGCGATATCTTCCGGTTTCGCGATGCAGAGGCTGCGGCTCCTGCACCGGAGTCTCTCTCATCGCTGGTTCGAACGCCAAAGCCGGCAAGGCCTTCGGAACCCGAAATTCCAGATGTCCGATATCTCGGATTTTATAAGGAAAAGAAACCATCGAAAGTAAAACTCGCGGCAATTTCTAATGGCGGGAAAATTTACGTCGGAGCAGTGGGAGATGTTCTCGCTGATAAATACGAACTTATCCGCGTGGACGACGATTTCGTCGTTCTGAAGATTCTTGAAGACAACAGGATTCTGCGATTCCCACTTGGAAATGAAAGCGGTCAGGCTTCCGTTCTGAACAAATGATGAATTCCGCGTTCATCGTTTCTAAATGTTGCTTGTAACTTCGTCTCCCAACTCTTACAATGAAAAGCGTGAAGCAGGATCGCAATGCCGTGGATCTGGCAACCGAGCTCTTCCAGGAGGCCTATCAGAATCAGATGGAAGGAAGATTGGAAGATGCGATTGAGCTTTACATTCAATCTATCGATATTTATCCCACAGCGGAAGCGCACACATTCCTGGGCTGGACGTATAGTTTTCAGGGGCGCCTGGATGATGCGATTGAAGAATGCAAGAAGGCGATCGGCATTGATCCGGAATTTGGAAATCCCTGGAATGATATCGGGGCCTATCTGATCGAAAAAGAAGAATATGATCAGGCGATTCCATGGTTGGAACGGGCAACGCGAGCCAAACGTTATGAGTCTCATCATTTTCCGCACTACAATCTGGGACGCGCATACACTGCAAAAGGAATGATGAAACGCGCGATCGAAGAATTTGAAAAAGCGCTCGCGATAGCGCCTGATTATCCGCTGGCCCGGAATGCTGCGGAACAGCTGCGGCGCCAGATCAACTAGCCCGGTTTTACCGCGACCACATTGATTCCCAGAATCTTGAGCTCATCCCGGAAATATTTCTGCTTGAAGTAGTCAGCCAGAGCGCCGTATTCCTCATCCAGAATGTCCTTTTGTTCTGTGATCTCAAATTTTCGCAGCGAAAATCCGGCAGACTCGAATGCAGTCTTAAAATCGATGGAACGCAGGCGGTTTGTCCCGTATGGCGAAGTGAACGTGTGCTGATTCGGCGGGACCTTGAGGAATTCGCGTGGTTTCTCAAAATCGTTGTGATCTCTCAAGTCGATGATATGTGCCGTCAGCCCGCCGGGTTTGAGCACACGATAGAGTTCCCGGATCACTTTTTCCGGCTCTTCAAAATGCTCAAAGCTGGCGTTGGAGTATATATAGTCAAAGTAATTCTCAGAAAACGGCATCCGCTCTGCAAACACCGGAGTGTGGTAGGCGATTTTATTGGGATGGAAACGAACCCCAGGTTCGAGAGTTACAATTTCGTCCAGTTCCTCTTGCGTGATGGATCGCCGGCCCACAACCAGGGGTCTATTTCTGAGTTGCTCCAGGACGTTCCTGTAAAATTCCTTCGGGCGTTCTGGGAATGCCGCCACCGCATCCACCGCGACGTATTGGGCGGCGCCGGCAAGGACAAAGTGAATTCCGGCCGCGAGATTGACTCCAGGTCCCAGTTCCAGGATGCGAATGCCTTTGAGCTCTCGCGATTCGTTAAGATACTGTCGTGAATAAATTTCGAAAATCATTTCCGCGTAGACAGTGGTTTCACTAGTGCCTTCCATCCGCTTTTTTAGCTCAAAAAATAAGGACTCCTTTTCCTGAACGGTGAGGGACGAAACCGCGTTCAGGATGGCTTCATACGTTTCCGTATGAATTGCGTCTGTCCGCGCTTTTCGCCGAACCAGAACGTCTTTGATTTCATTCTTGAGCCGGTTGCAAAACGACATATGGCTCCTATTGTAAACTTGTATGTTTCGAAGCGGAACTCTAGAATGAGAGAAGGCTCCCCGGATGGATTTAAAAGACAAACATGTTCTCGTGACAGGCGCTGCCCGGCGTCTTGGCCGTGAAATAGTACTACATTTATCGCAGAAGGGATGTCGTGTGACTGCGCATTATTGTTCGTCCAGTGCAGAGGCTGCCGGATTACAGGCGGCCACAGGGTGCGCGTTGTTTCAGGCGGATTTTTCCGCAGTTCCTGTGTCCATTCTGCTGGAGAGGATCACACGCGAAGTTGGAGATGTGGACGTCCTGATCAACAATGCTTCCAGCTTTCAAAAATGCACCTGGCAGGATACGAACGAAGAGATTTGGGATCATGAATTTGCGGTGAACTTGAAAGCGCCTTTTTTTCTGTCGCAGCATTTTGGAAAGCAGATGAAGGCGCGGGGTTATGGAAAAATCATCTATCTCGCCGACATTGCAGCCTATCGCGCATATACGGCTTATCTGCCTTACAGCATCGCAAAGTCAGGTATTGTTGCACTCACACAGACTCTTGCCCGTGTGCTGGCGCCAGAAGTTCAGGTAAATGCGATTGCTCCGGGAACGGTCTTGTTTGTCGAAGGTTTGCCGGAAGAAGCCAGAAAAAAGATGCTGGAGAAGATTCCTGCAAAAAGGACTGCTACCGTAGTCGAATTCCTGGAAACAGTTGATTTCCTTCTGTCCGGTGTGGATTATATTACCGGTCAGACCCTTATTCTGGATGGTGGAAGAATATTAACATGGTGAATTTATGAAAATATCAACCTATTCCTGGCATCAAGAGAAAGGAGCAATCTTCGAAGAATTCTTTGGCTGTGAGATTCCATCTCACTATGGCGACTACGAAAAGGAGTACCGGGCGCTTCGAACAGGTGCAGGCCTGCGCGATGTGAGCTACTTCGGCAAGGTGCGCATTGCCGGACGGGATCGCCAGCGATTTCTACAGGGGATGGTCACCAATGATATCAAATCGCTCCAACCCGGGCAGGGCACATACGCTCTTTTTCTGGATGTAAAAGGACACATTCAGGGAGATATGAAATTCTATGCATTTCCGGATCATGTGCTGATGGTGCTGCAGCATCATATTCGCGAAAAGATCACAACGGGATTGGACCGGTACGTCATTTCCGAAGATGTGAAGATGACCGACGTAACATCGGAATGGGCGATGCTTCAAATCCTCGGACCGAAAGCGGCCGCAATTCTGGATTCTGCAGGTATGAAGAATCTACCGGAACAACTCTATTCCTTTCACGCGAATGCAGTAGCCGGAGTCGATTGCACGGTGATCCGGCTCGGCGCCGGATTTGCGCTGCTTTGTCCGTCCGCTTCTGCCGTTCAGGTTCTAGATCAACTGGATGTCCAACCGGTTGGGATGCGGGCGTTTGACGTGTTCCGCGTTGAGTCCGGGATGCCGCTGATCGGAAAAGATATGGACGAATCCAATTTTCCGCAGGAAGCGCGAATGGATGTAGCTTTGAATTTCAACAAAGGATGTTATCTGGGGCAGGAGACAATTGCGCGGATCGATGCTCAAGGCCACGTGAACCGTCACCTGATGGGGATTGTTTCGATTGCTGTTTTGAAGCCCGGAGACAGACTCTACAAAAACGACCGCGAAATTGGGAAAATTACCAGTAGTACACACTCACTTCTTTTGAACCAACCACTCTCCCTTGGCTATGTTCGCCGTGAATTTGCAAAGGAAGGCGAACAGGTGGAAGTAGGAGATGATCGTACTACAGCCATCGTACGACAACTGCCGATTCAAGGCTGATCATGCGAAAGATCCCGAAACTGGAATTGGAAGATGTGAAGACGATTCTTACGGGAGCAGAAGCCGAAGCGAGAAGGATCGGAGTAGATATGGATATCGCAGTCGTGGATGACGGCGGGCACCTTCTCGGTTTTTATCGGATGGATCGGGCGAAAGTCACCAGCATCCAGATCGCAATCGATAAGGCGTTTACTTCTGCGGGCACACGAAGGGCAACCCGCGATTACAGGCCCATTGGCGCGCCGGATGGCCCCGCCTTTGGAATTCATGCGAGTAATCAGGGCCGCTTCATGATCTTTGGCGGCGGAGTGCCGATCCTGATCGATGGAGAATGCGTGGGCGCCGTTGGTTGCAGTTCCGGCAACCCGGAAGAAGATGAGCAGGTCGCGCGCGCCGGAATTGAGATGTGGACGAACCACAAAGACACAAAATAGTTTTGGAGTGGCGGGCCACGGTGTCCGCCGGTAATCTGTCATGAGAATCAGGAAAGTCGCGGTACTGGGCGCCGGTACGATGGGCTCGCAAATCGCTGCGCATTTTGCGAATGCGTCCGTCCCTTCCTTGCTGCTCGATCTGCCGGGACTCGCCGCACAGGGAATCGAGAAACTTAAAAAGCTGGCTCCGCCGCCTCTTTTTGAACCAGCGCTCGCATCGATAATCGAACCTCTGGATTTCGGCTCCGGGTTTGCGCGGTTGAAAGAAGCCGACTGGATCATTGAAGCGATCGTGGAAGATCTGGAAGCAAAACGATCGCTGCTGCAATCGATTCTTCCTCATTTACGGCCGGACACAATCGTAACTTCCAACACCTCCGGAATTCCGCTGTCCCATATCGCGAGGGAAATGCCGGAGCAGTTTCGTAAGCGCTGGTTGGGAACACACTTCTTCAATCCTCCGCGCTATCTCAAGCTACTGGAGTTGATTCCCACAAACGAAACCGATCCCGGTCTCTTGCCGGAGATCGCCGATTTTGGCGACCGGTATCTGGGAAAAGGAATCGTTTATGCAAAGGATACTCCCAACTTTATTGCGAACCGGCTCGCCACATTCGGGGCTCTTTTTACATTGAAAGTAATGCTGGGAGACGGGTACGCGATTGAGGAAGTGGACGCGCTTACGGGTCCGATCGTGGGCCGGCCCAAGACGGCTACGTTGCGCCTCTTTGATCTTGTCGGGATTGATGTCCTGGGTCTGGTAGCAGGAAATCTGTACAAAAATGCGCAACGCGACGAACAACGAGAGTTGTTTCTTTTGCCGAAATTGCTGGAAGAGATTCTTGCGCGGAAGTGGTTTGGGAATAAGACAGGACAGGGGTTTTACAAGAAAGCAGGAAAGGAAATCCTGGTGTTGGATCCGAACACGCTGGAATATCGAGCGCAGAGCAAGGCCGTATTCCCGGAAGTAGAGATGGTTCGGCCCATGGAAGATCCACTCGAACGGATTTCAAATCTAATTCGTTCGAAGGATCGCGCCGGCTTGTTTATCTGGAAAACGCTTACCGGTCTTCTGGCATATGCTGCCAACCGGGTCCCGGAAATTTCGGACGATATTCTCAACATCGATCACTCAATGAAATGGGGTTTCGGCTGGTCGCATGGTCCATTTGAGATCTGGGATGCGATCGGATTCCCACAATCGGTGGAGAGGATGCGCCAGGAAGGGAAGCAGCTGCCGGAATGGATGTTGCCTCTGCTTTCACAGGAGAAGCCGTCGTTCTACAGAGCGGAGAATGGCGAGCGTCAATACTGGGATGTAGGTTCCGGAGGTTACAAAGCCATTCCACGCCGTCCGGGAGTTTTGATTCTTGAAGACTGGAAGAACCGTCGCGGTGTGATCAAGAAGAATCCCGGTTGCAGCTTGATCGATCTGGGAGATGGAGTGGCGTGTTTGGAGTTTCATTCGAAAATGAATTCCATCGGCGGGGATACGATCCAGATGGTGCGGGCGGCTCTCGAAATCGTGGAAAAAGATTTCGAAGGACTTGTCATCGCAAATCAGGGTGAGAATTTTTCCGTTGGGGCCAACCTGATGTTGCTGCTGCTCGAAGCGCAGGAAGAAAACTGGGATGAATTGAATTTCGCCGTCAAGGCATTCCAGAGAATGACCATGTCATTGCGCTATTCCGCCAAACCTGTAGTGGCTGCGCCTTTCGCGCTTGCGCTAGGGGGCGGTTGTGAAGTCAGCATGGGTGCGGATGCCATCCATTCAGCCGCGGAAGTGTATACAGGACTTGTGGAAGCCGGGGTTGGTCTGATTCCGGCAGGCGGAGGTTCGAAGGAGATTCTGATCCGTCATTTGCAAAAAATGCCCCCGGGTGGTGATCCGCTGCCGTATCTGCGTCGCGCGTTTGAGGCTGTTGCTATGGCAAAAGTCTCACGGTCTGCGCTCGAAGCAAAGCAGATTGGATATTTTGCCGCCTCCGATACGTTCAGTATGAACACCGATCGCCTGGTGGAGGATGCAAAGCACATAGTACTACAAATGTCGAAGACGTACCGGCAGCCGCAGCCGAGAAAGGATATCCTTCTGGCAGGTCGATCCGGATTTGCGTATTTGCAGGTCGGCATTTATTTGATGCGTGAAGCAGGTTTCATCAGCGACTACGATCGTAAAATTGGTGAAAAGATTGCCTGGATTTTGACGGGAGGCGATCTGACACAGGCCACGCTGGTGGACGAACAGTTTGTGCTGGACCTCGAACGGGAAGCCTTCCTTTCTCTGCTTGGGGAGAGAAAAACGCAGGAACGCATCCAGCACATGTTGAAAACGGGAAAGCCTTTACGAAATTGACAGGAGGAACCACGAAGGCACGAAGACACAAAGAATTGCGAAGCAATTAATTTTTCTTGCTTTCCTGCTGCTTCGTGCCTTCGTGTCTTAGTGGTTAACCCCGATCCTGGAGGTCCCATGAGAGAAGTCTTTATTGTTGCCGCAGCCAGAACGGCTATCGGCAAGGCCCCGAAAGGCACGTTGCGCAATACGCGCTCTGATGATATGGCGGCCGTCGTATTTCAGGAGTTGCTTCGCCGTTCGCCACAGCTAAAGCAGCAGGAGATCGAGGACATTATTCTCGGTTGCGCGATGCCTGAAGCAGAGCAAGGTTTGAATGTGGCTCGCATGGCAGCGCTGCGCGCAGGACTTCCAGTGGAAACCTCGGCAATTACGGTGAATCGGTTTTGCGCATCCGGACTTCAGGCAATCGCGTTTGGCGCTGAACGGATTGCATGTGGATCTGCGGATTGCATTCTTGCGGGTGGAACCGAAAGCATGAGTCTGATCCCGATGGGAGGGCATCGCGTAATGCCGAATCCTGCGCTGGTAGAAAAGAATCCTGCTGCCTACATTTCGATGGGACTCGGCACAGAAATACTTGCAAAGAAGTTCGAGATTCCGAGACTGGAACAGGATGAATTTTCATTGCACTCGCATCAAAAAGCGGTAGCAGCAATCGATTCTGACAAGTTCATAGAAGAAATCGTTCCTCTTGATTTGGAGGAAGTGTATCTTGAAAACGGAAAGCGCAAACATGTCCGCAAAACATTCCATATAGATGAAGGGCCGCGCAGAGATACAAATTTGGATGCGTTGTCCGCGCTCAAGCCATCTTTCAAGCCGGATGGAGTTGTGACAGCCGGTAATTCATCGCAAATGAGTGACGGCGCAGCGGCAGTTTTGCTGATGACCCGCGAAAAGATGGAGCAAACTGGATTGCAGGCGCTTGCAAGATATGTAAGCTATGCTACCGCAGGCGTTCGGCCGGAACTTTTCGGAATCGGACCGGTGGAAGCGATTCCGAAAGCCTTGAAGCTTGCAAATCTCAGAAAGCAGGATGTCAAGGTAATCGAGTTAAACGAAGCATTTGCCGCACAATCGCTCGCTGTAATCCGCCAACTCGATTTGAATCCGGAAATCGTGAACGTAAACGGCGGAGCAATCGCGCTGGGGCATCCGCTGGGCTGCACCGGAGCAAAACTGACTGTCAGCATCATCCACGAGCTAAAGAGGCAGGGCGGCGGTTTCGGCATGGTGACCATGTGCGTTGGCGGCGGAATGGGAGCCGCAGGCGTTTTCGAAGTATAATTGTTATGATTTGGAGTGTCGGCCCTCCGTGGCCGACTTTTGGGGAATCAAAGGATGACTGCAATCGCAGAAGAAATCAAACTGTCCATGAAGGGCGGCGGATTTCTGCTCGAAGAAATCCAGCCGGAGGAAATGCTGACTCCGGAGGATTTTACAGAAGAACAGCGGATGATTTCACAAACGGTGGAAGAATTCGTCAACGGGGAAATCCTCACGGTTCGGGACCGGATCGAGCATGGCGAGATCCAGGTGACCGTCGACCTGTTGCGCAAAGCAGGCGAGCTCGGCTTATGCGGAATTGAAGTTCCGGAAAAATATGGCGGTCTCGGTCTGGATAAAGTCTGCGCCATGCTGGTCATGGAGAAAATGAGCAAGTACGGCTCATTTGCGGTCTCCTTTGGCGGTCACACCGGAATCGGAACGCTGCCAATTGTCTATTTTGGAAACGAGGAACAAAAGAAAAAGTACCTTCCCAGATTTGTTACCGGAGAATTGCTTTCTTCCTATGCCCTTACGGAACCCGGTTCAGGTTCCGATGCCCTCGCAGCACGTACAACTGCAGTGCTTTCACCCGATGGGAAAGAATACATATTGAACGGCACCAAAATGTGGATCACAAATGCCGGGTTTGCCGATGTATTCATCACATTTGCCAAAATCGACGGCGATAAGTTCAGCTGCTTTATCGTGGAAAAAGGAAATCCCGGTGTTTCCACCGGAGCAGAGGAACGCAAGATGGGAATTAAGGGATCTTCTACCCGGATCTTGAATTTGGAAGATGCGCGAGTCCCTGCTGAGAACCTGCTCGGAGAAATTGGAAAAGGTCACCAAATTGCTTTCAATATTTTGAACATCGGAAGATTCAAACTTGGTGCGGCTTGCGTTGGTGGCTCCAAGAACTGCATCAGTTATTCAATCACGCACGCAAATGAGCGCCAGCAATTTGGACGCGAGATTGGGAGTTTTGGCGCGATCAAACACAAAATTGCTGAAATGGCGATCCGCACATTTGTTAGTGAGAGTATGGTGTACAGAACCGCGGGACTTCTTGATGGCGCTCTTTCGCACGTGAATGTTGAAAATCCGCGCGAGGCGCTCAAAGCCATGGAGGAATATGCCATCGAATGCGCGGCGATCAAAGTTCTTGGCAGCGAATACCTCGATTATGTTGTAGATGAAGCGGTACAGATTTTCGGCGGACTCGGTTACAGCCAGGAATATCCTGTGGAGACTGCGTACAGGGACTCCCGGATCAACCGCATTTTTGAAGGAACAAACGAGATTAACCGCCTGCTCATCACCGGTATGCTCCTGAAACGCGCGATGAAGGGTCAGCTCCCTTTGCTGGGGGCTGCCCAGAAATTGGAGGACGAAGTTCTCGGTTTCGCCGCCCCAGAAGGCGACGAGGACGCGTTACTGGCGCGAGAAGCGAGAATCACGAAAAACGTCAAGAAAGTTGCCTTGCTTGCCGTCGGATTGTCGATTCAAAAATATCTGACCGCGTTAGAAGAGCAGCAGGAAATTCTGGGACATATCAGCGATATTGTGATGGAAGCATACGCGCTTGAAAGCGCGCTGGTGCGTGCAAAAAAACTGATCTCAGCACAGGGGGAAGAGAAAGCGCAGAACTATGTGCTGATGACGCGATGCTTTGCCAACGATGCTGTCAATCGAGTGGAGATTCATGCAAAAGAGATTCTGGCCGCAATTTCGGAAGGCGATATGCTGCGAACCAATCTCGTGGCCCTCAAGCGATTTCTAAAGTTTGCGCCCGTCAACACGATTGTGATCCGCCAGAAGCTCGCCGATGTTCTCCGCGCAGCCGGCAAGTATTGTTTTTGAGATGAACCACAGAGGCACTAAGGCACGAAGGTAGAAAAATATGCCGCTAGTACATTTTGACCGACAAACGGTTTTGGATTTCTTCAACATCTCCCCAAAAGAAGCGGAAGAGGCGCTGAAAGGAATCGGCTATAAAGATCCGATTGATGTACACGATGAGTTTTCCGGTGACGACATCAAGGCGATCGCGATGACGTATGCGCATAGAAAATATCCTTCTGCGACGGATAACGACAAAGTTTCTTTTGGCAGCCAGGTCAGTTATCTGGTCTGCGGCATGTACACCGGAGTGGCTCATTATATGAAAGAACAGAAAGCGGAAAGAGTTTTTGAGGAGTTCAAGAAAGCGTTCGGCGTCGATCCTGGAGATGAAGGTCCCGAAATCAAAGGGGACCTGAGCTCAGCCGAGTTTACCCGCGCAGGCATTCTTCTTCTGGAAGGTTTGATTTTGAAGTCGCAGAATCCGGATGTGCTGAAAGCGATCGAGTTAATCGAAGAGCAGGGCTCCCACTTCGGTCCCGGCCATCTTTCGTCTGTAAAAACTGTCCTTACCGGATTGCAGAATCTGAATCTGTAAACTTCAACGGGCGACCACAAGGGTCGCCCCTACGAATTTGACGATGAATCCATGAGCACTGAAGAACAATACATGCAACAGCGCCGCGAAAAACTGGAGAAGCTGCGACAGCTTGGAATCGATGTGTATCCGCGTCAGTTTTCTTATACACATCCCATCCACAAAATTCTCGATGATCTGAAGGACAAATCAGGTGAAGATCTGGAAGCGCTACACCGGCGTGAGCGGGTCTGTGGCCGGATCATGGCTTTGCGCGGTCACGGAAAGGCCGGGTTTCTAAATCTGCAACAAAATGGCGTCCAGATTCAGGTTTATGTCAGAAAAGACAATCTGGGTGATCAGTTTGCAATCTATGAATGCCTGGACATGGGTGATTTCATCGGAGTGGAAGGTGAAATCTTTCGAACCCGAACTGGAGAACTCACTGTAAAAGCAGAACAGCTCACGTTTCTTGCCAAGGCACTGCGGCCGCTTCCCGAAAAATGGCACGGATTGCAGGATGTGGAGCTGCGTTACCGGCAACGGTATCTTGATTTGCTGGTGAATCCGGAAGCCCGGGGGATTTTTGAAATTCGCAGCAAGATGATTGCAGGAATGCGCAACTATTTTGATTCACGCGGTTTTCTCGAAGTAGAAACCCCCATGATGCAGGTGATTCCTGGCGGCGCCCTGGCTCGTCCGTTTCAGACTCATCACAATGCGCTGGATATGAATCTTTACATGCGGATCGCTCCGGAGCTCTATTTGAAGCGGCTGACCGTGGGAGGTATGGACCGCGTATATGAGATCAACCGAAATTTCCGGAACGAAGGCATCTCGACGATGCACAATCCGGAATTCACAATGCTCGAATTTTACATTGCGTACTACGATTACAACGACATGATGAACTTGACCGAAGAATTGATTACCGGTCTTGCACACGATGTGCTGGGAAAGGAAGAGCTTGAGTTTGAAGGGAAAACGATCTCGCTGGCGCGACCCTGGAAACGCATCTCGATGCGGGATGCGCTCATAGAAATCGGCAAAGTTTCTGCCGAAACCCTGGATGATGAAACGAAGCTTCGCAATTTTGCTGTTGAGAAAAAAGTGAAGGATGCTGCCAAACTTTCGAAAGGAAAACTCTACGGTGAGCTTTTTAGCGAGCTGGTCGAGCCTTCGCTGACGGGCCCGGTATTTATCATCGATTATCCGCGTGAGCTTTCGCCGCTCTCAAAAACCAAGGCCGGCGATCCTTCCACCGTGGACCGCTTTGAGTTGTACATCGGCACGATGGAAATTGCGAACGCATACAGTGAACTGAACGATCCGATCGATCAACAACAGCGTTTTGAAGAACAGTTACGCGCGCACGAGGCAGGCGATCAGGAAGCGCATTCCATGGACGAAGACTACGTAACTGCGCTAGAGCATGGAATGCCTCCTACAGGCGGCGAAGGCATCGGCATCGATCGACTCACGATGTTGTTTACAGGAGTCCGTTCGATCCGTGAAGTGATCCTCTTCCCGCTGTTGAAGCCACGGATTTAAACGCAGAGATCGCGGAAAACGCGGAGCATAATTTTCTCCGCGCTCTCCGCGCCCTCCGCGTTGAAACAGAATCATGCGATTTGAACTCTCGGTTGCGCTCCGTTACTTGCGTTCGACCCGTAAACAAACGTTCCTATCAGTCATCTCCCTCATCTCCGTTACCGGAATCATTCTCGGGGTCATGTCCCTAATCATTGCGCTTGCACTGATGACCGGCTTTCAGGAAGATATTCAGTCGAAGATTCTGGGAGCCAGCGCTCACATCATGGTGTACTCGGGCACTTCACGCGGAATCTATGACTATCATAATACTATGAAAATAGTATCGGAAGACCCTTCGGTCCTTTCGGTGTCTCCGGTAGTTTACGGCAAAGTGATGATCTATACGCCTGGGGGCGCAAATGGAATTGTGGTGAAAGGGATCGAGCCGTCGCAGGAACAAAGGGTCACGGAGCTTGCGGCAAAAGTGAATCCTGCAGCCCTCCAGGCGCTGAAGAATTCGCAGTCCGGCCGGGACGGGATCATTCTGGGCGCCGATCTCGCGAAAAGCCTGCGGGTCCATACCGGAGATCCGGTGACGCTGGTCTCCCCTGAAAGTATGCTTTCACCGCTTGGTTTGATGCCCAAGTTCAAAAAGTTTTACGTTCTGGGCGAATTCAATTCCGGACTCTATGAATATGATACCAGCTGGGCGCTGGTTTCCATGAAGGCCGCGCAACGCCTGTTTTCTCTCGGAGATTCAGTGACGCTGATTGAAGGGCGTATCCGGGATATCTATCGCGCCGAAGAGGTCACGACGCAACTGCAAAAAAAACTGGGACACAATTTCATCACGGATAACTGGATCAGCCAGAACAAATCGCTATTTTCAGCTATGAAGCTGGAAAAGATGATGTTGTTTATTGTGATTGCTTTAATCGTACTTGTCGCGGCGTTCAATATCATTACTACGCTGGTCATGATGGTTCTGGAAAAAAACAAAGACATTGCGATCCTGATGGCGATGGGAGCTACCATCCGGCAGATCATGCGGATTTTCGTGCTGCAGGGTACGCTTGTGGGTGTTGTGGGGACAGCGATAGGCGCCGCTTTGGGAATCGGAGTGTCCTGGATTTTCGACCGTTATCAATTGATCAAGCTGCCTCTGGATGTGTACTTCATTCCCTATCTTCCGTTTCGTGTCCGGCCTGGAGACTTTTTGATGATCGTTTCCACGGCATTGCTGATCAGTTTCTTGTCCACCCTTTATCCGGCAGGCCGTGCATCCCGGATCAATCCCGCGGAGTCGCTGCGTTATGAATGACAACGGCCTTTTATTGCACGCGTCCGGTGTATCCAAAAGTTTTCAGTCAGCTTCCAAGCAGATTGTCGTGTTACAGGATCTCGATCTGGAAATCCCGTTTGGTAGAATGATCGCGGTGATGGGCGCTTCCGGTGTCGGGAAAAGCACTCTGCTCCACCTTCTGGGCGGATTGGATCGTCCGGAAAGCGGAGAGATCCTGTTTGAAGGAGAAGACATTCTAAAATACACTCCTGACCGGCTTGCCGTGTTTCGAAATCAGAAAATCGGGTTTGTGTTTCAAATGCACCATCTGCTTCCGGAATTCGACACGTTGGAAAACACGATGATGCCGTTCTTGCTGCGTGACTTCAACCGGAAAACCGCTGCGGAACGCGCCAGAGCCATCCTGAACGAAGTAGGGTTGTCGGAGCGCCTGGATCATCGTCCGGGCCAGCTTTCCGGGGGAGAGCAACAACGAGTAGCCGTGGCGCGCGCTCTGCTGCTGGAACCCAAGTTGGTTCTCGCAGATGAACCTACGGGGAATCTGGATGAGAAAACCAGCGAATCGATTTTTCAGCTTTTTTGTGACCTTCATTCCCGACGCAATGTTTCGTTCCTGATCGCTACGCACAATCCCGACCTCGCTGCCGTCTGTGATGAAACCTGGCTCCTGCATGAAGGCAAACTCCAGAGGAAGGGAATTCACCACAGAGACGCGGAGAACGCAGAGAAATGAAAGAGTTTAGAAACGAATAGAATTCGACAGGGATCTATTCCTTACCATGAACTCCGTGCTTCCGTACTAAATTATCCTACCTCCGCGTTCTCTGTGTCTCTGCGGTGAATCCCCTTTTTTCATTGCAAAATATGCATCATTTTGCTAAAATCATATAGCCTGAGCTTGCGTATTTTCGCGCGGTGAGAAGTTCGGGGGTGCTCACCTTTCAAGTTGCAAGTCTCTGCGTTTCCAGAGGCTTGAAACTTGAAAGTGGATTTGACCTTGCAGGGTGAGCATGTTTGAGCATTATACAGAAAGGGCGATCAGAGTCATTCAATTTGCCCGTTATGAAGCAACTCAACTGGGCAGCCGCACGATTGAGACAGAGCATCTGCTCCTCGGACTGATCCGCGAAGGAAACGGGATCACCAGCCGGATTTTCAGCCGTTGTAAAATCACATTTGAGGAAATTCGCAAAGAAATTGAAGCCAGAATTATCCTCCGGGAAAAAATCTCTCCGGCGATTGAGCCTCCTCCCAGTCCGGATGTAGACAAAGTCCTAACGTTTGCTGCTGAAGAAGCCGAACATCTAAACCACAAGTACATCGGTACGGAACACATCCTCCTCGGGATCTTGCGTCTGGAAAATTGTGTGGCAGCTGAAATCCTTCGTCAGAAAGGGATGAAGCTCACGGTGATCCGATCCGAAATTTCAAACATCTTGAATGAAAAAGCGAGCGGCAAAGTCAAAGAATCTCCCACTCTCTACGAATTTTGTAGAGATCTAACCGATGCCGCCGCCCGGCACAATCTGGATCCGCTGATCGGACGTGATCCGGAGATGGGGCGTATCATCCAGGTCCTTTGCCGCCGCACAAAAAATAATCCGTTGCTAGTCGGCGAACCGGGAGTCGGCAAGACGGCGTTGGTGGAAGGCCTGGCGCAACGAATTGTAGACGGAGATGTCCCGTTTCATCTGACCGACAAGCGCGTTCTAGCGCTCGATATCTCGTTAGTCGTTGCGGGAACCAAGTACCGCGGTCAGTTTGAAGAGCGGATGAAAGCGATTTTGAAGGAGCTTGTCGAATCTCCTGAGATCATCATCTTTATTGATGAAATTCATACTCTGGTTGGAGCGGGTTCCGCAGAAGGTTCACTGGATGCAGCAAACATTTTGAAGCCGGCACTTTCACGGCGGGAGATCCAGTGCGTCGGGGCTACCACGCCGAATGAGTTCCGCAAACATATTGAGAAAGACCGTTCGCTGGAGCGGCGTTTCCAGCCGATTAGAATCCAGCCGCCTTCAGAAGATGACAGTGTCCAGATCTTATCCGGACTCAAGGAAATCTACGAGAACTTTCACAATGTGAAATATACAGATGAAGCGATTCGCGCTTCCGTCTTTCTTTCCTCACGCTATTTGACCGAGAGGTTTTTGCCCGACAAGGCGATTGATCTCATGGATGAAGCCGGTTCGCGTGTGAAACTGAAATCTTCTCCGCAAACAAGCGAGCTGACGGATATCAAGAAAAAGATCAAGACCATTGTGGACCGAATGGAAACTGCGATTCACAAGAAGGAATTTGAAAAAGCTGCTTTCTATCGAGATGAAGAAATGCTCCAGCGCGAGAATCTTCTGATGGTCAAGGAGAAACTTACGAGTTCTCCAACCAAGTCGCGGGATCCTGTTACAAAGGAAAATATCAATGAAGTAATCGCCAAATGGACCGGAATTCCCCTGAGCACCTTAAATGAGGAAGAATCAGAAAAACTTCTGTCCATTGAAAACGAGTTACGTAAATGGATTATTGCGCAGGATCCTGCAATTGAAGCGGTTGCGCGGGCAATCCGCCGATCGCGAATCGGATTGAAGAATCCGAGCAAACCGATCGGCTCCTTCCTTCTTCTGGGACCGACCGGGGTGGGGAAGACCGAGCTTGCACGCTCACTAGCCAGACATTTGTTTGGCAGTGAAAAGGCTTTAATCCGCTTTGACATGTCTGAATTTATGGAGAAGCATTCCGTATCCAAGCTGATTGGATCTCCTCCAGGATATGTCGGGTACGAAGATGGCGGGCAGCTGACGGAACTGGTAAAGCGAAGTCCGTATTCGATCGTCCTGCTGGATGAGATCGAGAAGGCGCACTTCAGCATTTTCAACATTTTGTTGCAGGTGCTGGAAGACGGACATCTAACGGACTCCTATGGAAATCACATCGACTTCAAGAATACGATCGTGATTATGACTTCCAACATCGGCGCCAGGATGATCGAAAAACGGGGTAAGATGGGATTCCGCACGCCCGATGCGATCAAAGAATACGAAGATATCCGGGAAGAAGTGCTCCAGGAAGTAAGAAAAACATTCAATCCGGAATTTATCAATCGCCTGGATGAAATCATCGTGTTCCGTTCGCTTGCGGATGAGGATCTACTATTGATTGTCGGCATGATGGTAGATCAGATCAACGCGGACCAGAAAACAGAAAGACCCCGTATCCAGTTGTCTGATGCGGCCAAACGCTGGCTTTTGGAACGCGCCTGTAAAGACAAGCGGTATGGGGCCAGGCCCCTTCGCCGCGCCATCCAGCGCTATGTCGAGGACCCGATTGCGGATTTGCTGATCCGAAACCATGGACAGAAGAACACGAAGCAAATCGAGGTGGACATGCAGGACGAGCAGCTCGTCTTCAGCGAGTCCTAGGCCCCTCACTGGCCTCCAGATGCGATTTCTCTTACAATTAGGACTTTTCAAACCATGAAATCAAGGAAGCTGGCAATCCTGGTGCTGTTTTGCGCCCTCTTTATTGCCGGTGCTCTTTCGGCACAGGATAATACGACGGAAAATACGGAAGAAAATGTAATCGCTTCCGTCCGTGTGGAAGGCAATAAGCGCATCGCAACAGAAACCTACCTTTATTATATTTCCGCCAAGCCGGGCTCCGTATACGACGACGGCATTCTGCGGGACGACTTCCGTCGGCTCTGGCAAACCGGTTTTCTCGATGACTTGAAGATTGATATTGAAAAAGTGCCGGGCGGAATTGATGTGATTTACCGGGTTACGGAAAGGCCCCTTCTGAAATCGATTGAATATACAGGGAATAAGAAAGTCAGCACCAGCGATATTGAGACGAAACTGAAAGACACGGGAATCAGTCTCCGGATTGATCAGCCGTTTGATCCATTCGCGGCCCGGCGGGTAACCAATGCCGTTGAAAAACTGATGGTCGAAAAAGGGCTTCAATTTGGTTCTGCCGAATATAAGACCGAGCCCATTGGTGATTCAAGTGTAAAACTCACTTTTGTTGTGGATGAAGGTCCCAATGTGAAGATTGGCGACATCCAATTTGAAGGGAACACCGTCTTTGATGATGGAAAACTTCGCAAGACGATGAAGGATACCAAGACTCATTGGATGTTTTCCTGGATCTCCAAGAAAGATGATTTTGAAAAAGAAAAATTCGAAAAAGACATGGATCGGATCCGCGACATCTATTACGATCGCGGCTATATCAACGCGCGCATTGATGAACCGGAGATTCAGCTGCTGGAAAATAAGAAGCGAATGAAAATCACAATTCCAGTCAAAGAAGGGAATCAATATACAACCGGTGAAGTCACGTTTTCCGGAAATACAGTATTTCCGGCCACGAAGTTGCTTCCCTATATCCCGTTGCAGAAAGGAAAGATCTTCAATCGCAGCCTCCTGAAGAAAGGGCTCGAAGAAATCCAGAACCTGTACGGAAATCAGGGCTATATTTACGCGTCGCTCGGTCCCGTATTCGATCCAAAAGATGAAGAAAAGATCATCAATTTGACCGTAGAAGTAGAAGAAAACGGCGAATATTTCGTTCGCAGGATCGAGTTTACCGGCAACAACTATACACGAGACAAAGTGGTCCGCCGGGAAATGCTTTTGCAGGAAGGAGAGCTTCTTCGGGTGAACAGGTTCAAAGACAGCATGGACCGCATCTACCGTCTCGGATTTTTTGATGATTTGAAACCGAATATTACGCCTGTCGCCGAAGAAAAGAACATGGCTGATATTTCGGTCGATGTAAAAGAGAACAAACGAAATGAAATCCGGCTTGGCGGCGGATACAGCCAGCTCGAAGGATTTTTTGGAGATTTGGTCTTTTCCACGAAGAACTTGTTTGGCAGCGGCAAAATCTTTACCGTCCAAATTCAATCCGGATCGAGGAGCAAGAATTACGCGTTTGATATTCTCGAACCTTATTTCATGGACCGCAGACTTTCGCTTGGTTTCAGCGTGTACAGGTCACGGCAGGATTTTTTCACATTGTTGACTGACCGCACAGGCGCAACAGTATCTGTGGGGTTTCCGCTTTTTGGTGAAGTGAAAGCTTCACTGGCCTATGGATATCAGATCGTGGACGTCACCAACAGGACAGGAACTGTCGTACCGGTGGATCCGAATCTGTTTCCCGGTTTTGACCTGCAGCAGAATGACCATTCAGAAAGCAGGTTCATCCCACAGATTATTCGCAGCACCATCAACAATCCCATGGATCCATCCCGCGGATCGCGTTTCATCGCAGGCACACAATTTGTCGGCGGATTTCTGGGCGGAGACCTGAACTATTACAAGCCAACCTTTACCTATACAAAATACCTGCCGGGATTGGCGCGACGCCAGTACACTGCATTTAATATCGAGATGGGATACGGTGCCGGCTTTTCCGGGCAGGAACTCCCGTTCGTGGAACGTTATTTCCTGGGCGGCGAGTACAGCATCCGGGGGTACGAGCTTCGCAGTGTCGGTCCAGTGGAAGAAACCGAAGTGGTTGATATCACAACAGGCGCGAAGAGTATTTCGCGTTTCAATGCGGGCGGAAATAAATTCTTTCAGCTCAATGCGGAATATGTAATCCCGCTTGCAGGTCCCCTAAAAATAGCGGGTTTTCTCGATTACGGAAACGCTTTTACGCAGGGTGATGGAATCGATTTTACCGACATGCGCGGGAGCACAGGGCTGGAGCTTCGAATGGTCGCCCCCTTTCTCAGCACCCCATTCCGCTTCATCTACGCCTTCAACTTCAACCGTGGGGACCTTCTCACACTGACGAGCGAGAGCCTCCGTCCGAAACGGACCGTTTTCCGGTTTTCGGTGGGGACGACCTTCTGATATGATGTAGCGCGGATCTCCCGGGGGCCTTCTAGATTGCAGATTGCAGATTTTAGGTCTAAAATCTGAAATCTTAAATCTAAAAACAAAAATACGGAGAAGGTTATTCTATGAAACGTCTTATCGTTCCCATACTCATCCTGTGTGCAATGCCGCTTTTCGCGCAACAGGCGCCCGTAATTGCGGTAATCGATGCGCAGAAGGTAGTGCAGAATTCCGAGATGGGCAAAAAGGCACTTGCCGATATCAAAACTGTCAAGGACAAAAAGCAGCAGGAAATCGATTCGAGGCAGCAAAGCATTACTACAATGCAAGATAAGCTGGACAAACAGAAGGATATCCTGAGCGCGGATGCACGGGAAAAGTTAACCAGTGACATCACCAAGTCGATCACAGACCTGAGACGTTTTCGTGAGGACTCGGAAAACGAGATTCAGAATAGACTTCAGACTGCGATCAAGGGCATCGAAGATAAAGTGTTGCCGATCATTCAGAAGCTTGGCGCAGAAAAAGGATATTCTATCATTTTGAGCCGGGACCAGTTGATCTACTTTAACTCCAAGATCGATATCACGGATGAAGTCATTCGACTCTTTAACGCACAGGGTGCTGCGGCTCCTCCGGCGCCAAAGCAGTAGACAATCCCGTTGAACACCTGCCTGCCGGGTTTTTTCGGTGGGCACAGAAGGCGAGCGAGTCATGCCCTCTCTTGAAATTGATGCGATCCTGAAGGCTTTGCCTCATCGCTATCCGTTTCTTCTTGTAGATCGAATTCTGGACTACGAGAAAGAGAAACGAATTATCGGGATCAAAAACGTCACATTCAATGAACCCTTTTTCCAGGGGCACTTTCCGGGCCGCCCCATCATGCCCGGCGTCTTGATTGTTGAGGCGATGGCTCAGCTGGGTGGAGTTCTCCTTCTTCAGGAACACGAGCTTAGAGAGAAGGGGCTCGTATACCTTGTGGGAATTGATAACGCGAAATTCCGAAAAACGGTAATTCCCGGTGATCAATTGCGGATTGTTGTGGATGTTTTACGCTACAAGTTCAAGATCTGCAAGATGCGCGGAGAAGCTTATGTCAATGAAACGCTGGTTGCGGAGGCAGAATTTTTAACCTCGATTGTTGTGCAGGAATCGTGAGCATCCCGGCGGTTCATTCTACTGCCGTCATCCATCCCGACGCAGATATCGCGGAAGATGTAAGAATCGGACCCTATTGCGTCATCGGCGCAGGAGTCCGGATCGGAAGGAGTACAGAAATCGCGTCGCATGTTGTGATCGATGGGCCCACGACGATCGGAAAAAATTGCAAGCTATTTTCTTTTTCATCGATTGGACAGGTTCCTCAGGATCTGAAATTCCATGGCGAGCGGAGCGAGCTGATTGTCGGTGATCATAACGTCTTTCGTGAATTTGTTACGTTTCATCGCGGCACGGAAGGTGGTGGAGGCCGTACGATCGTTGGAAACAATAACTTTTTTATGGCCTATACTCATGTGGCTCATGATTGCCGCATCGGCAATTCCATCATCATGGCGAATGCCGCCACACTCGCTGGACATGTGACCCTGGAAGATCATTCTTTGATCGGAGCATTTTCCGGAATCCATCAGTTTTGTCGGGTGGGGCAATATGGCTTTATCGGCGGCTACTCTGTCATCACAAAGGATGTTCTTCCTTATTCGAAGACGGTTGGAAATCGGGCCCACTGTTACGGGATGAATGCCGTTGGTTTGCGCAGAAAAGGCTTTGATGCGGAGAAACTCCGCACCATCAAACATGCATTTCGACTGCTTCTGCAGTCGAAGCTCAATACACATCAGGCACTGGAAGCGATGGAAAAGGAGTTTCCCCAAATCGAGGAAATCACGTATCTGATCGATTTTATCCGAACTTCTTCTCGCGGCATCATCAAGTAAAATCAAATCAAATATCAAAAATCAAATAAACATAAGAAAAAAAGTAAAGGATCCACTGTCCCCCCGTGCTCTCTCGAAGTGATCCATCCACGGATATTTTTTTGCTTATGGAGTTATGTTTATTTGATATTTGATTTTTGATATTTGATATTCTTATGTTACGAGTGGCAGTAATCGGGGTGGGCAGCCAGGGGCGCCATCACATCAAGTTCCTGAAACAAATCGAAGGAGTTGCAGCGACTCTTCTTGTGGATCGGGACCCGGACAAAGCAAAGCACGCTGGCGAAGAATTTCGGATTCCGTCTGCTGCATCGTACCAGGAACATCTTTCCGTTTTTGACGCCGCCATCGTTGCGGTCCCCACGATAGACCACTTCGCGATCGCCTCAGAGCTGATCGAAGCAGGGAAGCACGTACTGATCGAGAAGCCTGTCACCACGACTGTCGAAGATGCAGAACGTCTGGCTGCTGTGTCGGAACGATCCGGGAAGATCGCGCAAGTTGGTTTTCCGGAACGATTTAATCCGGCAGTTTTGAAGGCAGCTCCGGAAATCACGCGTCCGCTATTCGTGGAAGTGCACCGACTTGGCGTTTTCTCCCCGCGCAGTCTGGATGTAGATGTTGTTTTGGATTTGATGATTCACGATCTGGATCTGCTGTATCTATTCCTAAGAGAAGAGCCGGTTGGACTGGAAGCTGTTGGGGTGCCCGTGGTTTCCAGGAATGTGGATATCGCGAACGCCCGTTTAAAATTTCCGGGTAACTGCGTGGTCAATCTGACTGCGTCGCGGGTCAGCGCACAGAAGATGCGCAAGATGCGTTTGTTTCAACCCTACTGCTATCTTTCGTTGGATCTGGCGGAGCAGTCATTTTCGTTGTTTACGGTGCGTCCAGATCTTTGCAATGCCGGATTCCCGGAGATTCACCGTCAGGAATTTCAACCAGAACAACAACACCATCCGCTGGAACGGGAACTAATCGCTTTCCGCGATGCCGCCCAGGGGAAAACTTCTTCCGGAGTCAGTATCCGCGAGGCGATCCCATCACTTCGCATGGCCCTGGCAATCAAAGCCAAATTCCAGACGCCTGTGTAGGGGCTGAGCATTTTCCACCGTTGTGTTGCCCCGTGTTGTACGCGCACCTATCGCAGCAGTACCCATTCTTGTTCACAGTTGAAAATGCTCAGCCCGTCACGCAAAGCATGAAATCTTGTACCGCGGGCGGGCGGAGTATTTGCTCGCACTTGAGGAGTCAAAGTTGTATTTGAAGTCGAATTACTTTAGTGATCTTGTTGTTCCCGCGGCAAATGCTTCGCCCCTACAAGAGCTGGAACATCTCATCAATCCGGTTGAGGCCTGCGCGAATGTAGTCAACAGGCGATCCATAACCGATGCGGAGATAATTCTCCATTCCGAAGTGTTTGCCCGGCACGATCAACACGCTCTTTTCATGTAACAGCCGCTCGACAAGTTCCAGCGAATCGATCGGGAAGTTGTATCGGAAATATGCGATTGCTCCTGCCTGTGGTTCCACCAGGGAAAAGAGATCGCCATGATCCCGGATCCATTGATGCAGCACGGGATAATTTGCTCGCAGAATTCCACGGGTGCGTGCGAAAATTCTCTCTCGTGTTGCTGGTTCAAGCGCGATCTGTGCCAGTACATCGCTCAGCATCGAAGGCCCGATTGTCGTGTAATCATGATATGCCCAGAGTTTCGCAATGAGATCCGGCGGGGCTACAATCCATCCGATTCGTAAACCCGGAAGTCCATAGGCTTTTGAGAGACCGCAGGTAACGATCACGCGGTCGCTGAGTCCCCAAAAACTCGACGTGCGCGCGCAGATTCGTTCCGCGCCGAGATAGACTTCATCTGCGACAAGCCATGCGCCGGCCTGATCGGCAATTCTGACAATTTCAAGCATTTCTTCGCGCGTCAAAATTGCGCCTGTAGGATTGTTCGGATTACAGACGGCAATCAATTTTGTCTTTGAGCTCACTACCCTTCGCAGCTCATCCAGATCGGGCCGCCAGCCAGTCTCCTCTCTCAAAGGAAAGACCCGCACCGTTCCTTTGAATCCGCGAGAGAGCCCCCACATCTGCATGTAATTGGGAAGCATGAACACAACCTCGTCACCATCTTCTAGGAGACTCCAGATTGTGATGAAATTGGCTTCCGAAGTGCCGTTTGCTACTTGAATGTATTCCGGTGTAGAGCCGGGATAAAGATCCGAGATTCTCGTTCGCAGGCCAATTGTCCCGTTCGATTGCGCATAGCCCAGTTCCTGCCGGTTGAGATTCTCTGCAACGTTCCGGTGTCCTTCCAGCAGTTCGCCAAGGGACATCGGATGCACGCCACTTTCGGAAAGATTGTATTCCACGCGATTTTCCCACGTGGATTGCATTCGCTCCATCTCAAATGTTTCTATTTTCATGGCACTATTCTACATGAGAATTGTCTTGTCTTTCCGTGTATTCCGTGTTTCCGTGCTTAATCGATCGTCACGCGAAGTAAAAGATCATGAAGTTGTTCGAGTCCAAAACAGAAGCCAAACCAGATCGGAGCGTAGTCCCAGCGGATGAACCCCATCACATGGTATCTAGTCTTGTTTGTGTAATCCCACGGACAATTTCCGGTCAGCAGTTTTAGTATCCATCCGGTAGCGAACTCAACGGCAAAGAAACCCATGGTGTAAATGATTCCACGCAAAGGCCATGCATGTAATCTCAAGGCATTGTGAACGGGTTCGAACAGAAAAGCTGCCAGACCGTAAATCGGTAGCATCCAGATGTAACTTTTACCAAAGAGACTCCAGTCATGGAATCGGGATCGGAGGAGATGTTTGATTCCTGTAAAAGCGATTTCAAAACACCAGCCGATCATTCCATAAATCAAGAAGCGCATCCAGATGGATAGAGTCATGTGGAAATCTTATAGTATATTTGCACGTTATGGCCAATGAAGAATTAGAATCACAGCATTCGGATGACGAAGCAGTCCTGCCGGCAGAAGAGCCGCATTTGACGATCCTGCACTGTATGGGATTGGTGGTCGCGCTGGTTTTCCTGCAGCTTCTAACGGGTCTGATTGTTTCGCGCATTCCGGGTCCGCTATTCCAGGATACAGGCTGGATTAATATGGCGATCAGCCACGCGGTATCCGGTCTGTTGACTGCCGAAGCCGGAGCGATTTTGGCCGGGTTCTCGCTGGCTGCTCTGGTATTTTCGGGTCGTGTCAATCTTACTGTTCTTGTCTCCGTACTGATTTCCGTTTTTGGAATCATGATCCTTACAAGCGAGCTCAGTAATTTTCTTCAATCCATTGAGCCGCTTCCAAAACCATATGTAGAACTGTTTGAGAAACTGTATCAGCAAAGTTTGCCGGGGGTGCTTCTTGCGGTCGGGATCATGGCCCCGGTCACCGAAGAGTTGATTTTTCGGGGAGTTATGCTGGAAGGACTGCGAGAACGCTATCCGCTTTCCACCGCCTTTTTTATTTCTACTACTCTATTTGCAGTAGTTCACATTTTGCCGTGGCTCGTGATCAACGCCTTCCTGATCGGCGCATTTCTCGTTTGGTTGAAGCTCGAAACCAGATCGCTATTGATGTGCATCGTTGCTCATGCGCTTTACAACAGTCTTCCATTTCTATTGACCCGTGCGTTTGCCGTTGATATCCAGGGATTCACTACAACACCTGCAGATACCATCGTTTTCCAGCCGCTCTGGTTTGATCTGCTTGGCGTTGCGCTGCTGTTGCTGGGTGTTGCTGGCGTCCGCTATTTCAACCGCTCCGTTGAAGCAGAGACAGTTGAGGTCTGACCGGTTGCATTGCGGAGAACCGACGCGGGTTGGTGTATCTCAGCGTGGTCCTGGGCGAAGAATTAAGTTCGTCGGATTCACGGGGGCGCGAGGCATTCGCGCCCCGCATGTCTTTTATTTCAGAATCGCACGCCGATTCCAGCCGAGATCTCCACGTTGTGCAATTTGCGGTCTGTGTCGATTGCAGTTCCCGGAAGTATATCTTCAATCGAGAAATCCCCAGGGCCGATGGGTGTTACGTGATCGCGTACTTCGCCGCGTAAAACGATGTGGCTGATGTTGATTTTTAATCCGCCGCCAAAATTGTACCCAAACTTCTGAACATCCGTGTTTTCTCCACTCACCGAAACAGAACCGGCGCTGAGCTCGAATTTATAGGAATGCAAACCAGCGCCTGCTGTAAAAAATGGTGAGATCGGCCCTGGAATAGGAATCAATAATACGTTTCCTTCCAGGTAATATACTCTGGCATCCAGGCTGACGGGAAAATCGGGAATCGATACCGCAAGTCCGCTGGGGCTGGCAACAAAGCTTCCTTCCACACCGAAAAATCTTCCAATCCAACCGATGCGCCCTCCATAGAGCGGCGCATTATCGAAAGTTCCTTTCACCGAAAAATTGTCCTCGATAATATTGTTCAGATCGCCGCCTACCATTCCTCCGATAACACCCGTTATTTCAGTCTCTGCAAAAACAGCTGAAGGAATTGCGGATGCTAATAAGGTAAGCATGATAAACAAAGTCACCCTAACAAAATTGATTTTCTTGTTATGCCTCATCATCTTTCTCCAGTGTTGAAGTTGAAAACTGTTTTGATGTTATCACACAAGCAGTACATTCTTACAGATGAATCGCCCAAATGCCGACACTTAGATTGCGATAAAAGACATCATGCGGCCAGAGGATCCGTTGCGCCGATCGGTGAAAAAGAGATCAGGATGGAACAGCCTGCAGAGGTTTGACAGCTCGAGCTTTTTCCGGATCCATGTCAGTAATCTGTTCGCCTTCCACGATCCAGCGGTCCGTGTTAGTGGTGGGCCAGGCAGCGCCAGATTTTGCGGTGTGTACGTCACCTGGCCCATGGCTTTTCCACAGGCTGGTTCGGCGTAAGCGTAGGCACTGCATATTTGGATAGTTTTTTATTTTATCACGAGCAACGAGACCATGGGATGATTCATCAGCCTTGACTTATGACGTATAAATAATAATAATATGTACGTCTGAGTGGAGGGGCGCATGACAACAAAACTTACTTTGCGGCTGGACAACGCATCGATTCGAATGGCGAAAAAGACCGCTCGAACACGGGGGATCAGCCTCTCACGAATGGTCGAAGATTACTTTAAGTCCGTGGCACGACAAGAGGAAAGTAGAACGAAAGAATCACCTGTCCTTGCCGAAATTGCCGGAGTTCTTTACGGCAGAAGCGACACAGAAAAATTGAAAGCGGCCTACGAACGACACCTTGCAAAGAAATACATGTGAAAAGCGTTCTTTGCGACATCAGCTTCGTACTGGACATCTTTCTAAAGCGTGAGCGATTCTACGCGCCGGCCGCACGATTGTTCTCTATCATCGAGCAAAAGAAAGTTCAAGGACACCTCTCGGCTCTCACTTTCCCAACACTCTTCTATCTACTATCGAAAGAACTGAAAAGAGGGAAGGCGATGCAAATCCTTGAGAAGATCCGCGTCGTGTTTCATGTAGCGCCTGTGGAAGAAAGGGTGATTGACCTTTCGCTCGTGTCCGGTTTCAAGGATTTCGAGGACGCAATCCAATATTATTCCGCTGTACAGGTCCACGCCGACTTCCTGATCACCAGAAATAAGGCTGATTTCAAGGTCGACGCGTTACCTGTGCTAACGCCGGAAGAATTTCTCGCTTTAACTGCAGAGATAGATCCTGAGCTTCTTGACGGCTGAAGGTTCTTACGCCGAATTTCTAAATCGCCTTCGCGTGCTAACGAATATCCGGGTCGTTGCAGACAAGAATTCACTCAACGGTTACCACATCGAAAATGCGCCTTTTCCAGGCTGGGAAAATGTAGCCAGTTGGTAGTTCAGTTGCGCCATCCACTATTTCAGCCGCTCCTTTGAAGCAGAGATAGTTGACGTACGAACAAACTTGTGTGGTCTGAATGTTTAGAATTATTTCCAGAAACCAATTCGCTGTTTCAGGTCCGAGAACCGGGGATCAGAACGAAGATTTGCAAAAAGCGGATCCGGAACAAAGCTCGTCATCTGGGATTCACGTGCTTCAAAAGCTTTTTCCAACCATTGGAACGCCTGATCGCGTTCATTGAGAGATGAATATATTTGTGCGATTACATATGGGGACACAAATTCAGTAGCTGCAAGCTTCAGTTGTTCGTTTAGTATCCTGTGGGCCTCATCCTTCTTGCCGGATAAGGCGTACAGCATGGCAAGGCTTTGGCTTCCGAATGCGTCCGAAAGTTCTTTCACTCTTAGGAACTGCTTTTCCGCTTCCGCATACATTCCTTTCTGTAGATAGGCCAGCCCAAGATCATTCAACGCCGGGACGAACGAAGGATCCATCTCCACTGTTTTCTGGTATTGGCGGATAGCCTCATCGTAACGACCTGCAAAATAGTAGGACCATCCAAAATTATCACTGATGATCAGCGAAAGGGGGTCCACCTCCTGGGCGCGCCGGATCATGGACAATCCCTGCTCGAACTCACCCCGAACCACAAGGTTATTGGCGTACCATTGATATGCGGTTGCGTAATTTGGATTCAACTCAATGGCGCGCTTGAATTCAAACTCGGCCTGGGGCCAATTCCATTCGTAGAAGGCGAAGACATAGGCCCGAGAGGTGTGCGCTTCTGCAAGTTGATCGTCTATCTCAAGCGCTTTTAGCGCTGCGCTTTTTGCTTTCGGCGCCGCTTCTTTCCCCGAAGACACCCCGTAATCACTCATCAGCGCGTAAGTGTCGGCCAAACCCGAATACGCGATCGCATATCCGGGATCCTTTTCCACGGCAGCCTGAAACTCCTCGACTGCTTTCTTGAATCCCTCGGCAGTCCTCTTGTTCCAGTAGAAGCGTCCTTTGATGTAATGCTGATAGGCTTCCGTGTTATC
The DNA here is from genome assembly GCA_963843285.1 of uncultured bacterium. GTDB lineage: Bacteria > Acidobacteriota > HRBIN11 > JAKEFK01 > JAKEFK01 > CAZDDB01. The sequence goes on along the minus strand of CAWJJO010000005.1, from coordinate 88,001 downwards.
GGTGCCTTGTCCCGAAACCCTCCGTTGTTGTTCACCACTCAGCTTCACTTTTAATTGTTCAGAAATTTTTCCAGCAATTGCGGACTGAACCTGCAAGATATCGGATGTCTTGCGATCGTATTGATCACCCCAGATTTGGGAGCCATCCGAAACCTTTACCAGACCCGCGCGAATCACGAGCGTATCGCCGCGTTGGGTTATCGTTCCGGTTACTACAGCATCTACGTTCAAATCTTTTCCGGCAGTGCGGGGATCCACTTGCTTCCCTTTGTATGTGAAGACGGTACCGCTGGCAAGGACCCGCAAATGTGGAATTTGTGAAAGACTGTTAATGGTGCTCTCCGTGAGGCCGTCACTCAGGAACTCCGTGTCCGGGTCTTCAGTGACAGTCCGGAAAGGCAGCACGGCAAGGGAATGAATCGATTCTCCACTGCTCCTCCCGCGCAGAAAGAAAAATGCCGCCACAGCAATGAAGGCCAGAACACCCAGAACCCCAATCACGATTTTGCGGGAATTGCGATGGGATTGAATCGTGGATGCTTCTAAAGACCCGCTCGGGATCGTTGTAGAGGGAGATGCTGCCTGATGGATGGACGATCGGCCGGAGTCGATCTCTCGTTTCAGACGCTTCAAATCGGCGCGCATCTCTGCGGCACTCTGATACCGGACATCGCGATCTTTCTCCAGGGCCTTGTTTACAATTCTTTCGAATTCCGGGACCAGTTCTGGATTGAGCTGCGCTAGGGGCGCCGGCGCTTTTGTCAGCAGTCTTTCGAAAATGACGGCAGATGTGTTCCCCGGAAACGCCTGATGTCCGGATGCCATTTCGTACAGCACCGCTCCAAAAGAAAAAAGATCGGTTCGGACATCGAGCGCTTCGCCCCGCGCCTGCTCCGGCGACATGTAGGCAACCGTTCCAACTGTGGAGCCTGGGCTCGTCAATGCTTCCAGCGGAGTCTCCGTTTGCAACGCGGAAACATCGGGACCCAGTGCCGCCTCAAGCGTCAATTTGGCCAAGCCAAAATCCAGGATTTTTGCCTGGCCGCGATCGGTGAGGAAAATATTTGCGGGCTTAATGTCTCTGTGAATGATTCCCTTTGCATGCGCCGCATCCAGCGCATCTGCAATTTGAATTGCCAGATGGATCAGCTGTTCCTCTGGCAATGGTTTGCCCGTAATCGCATGCTTGAGGGTCTTTCCTTCCATCATCTCCATCGCGATGAAATGAACATCCGCGCTTTCATCAGATGGAACGCCGTGATCAATATCGTGAATCGTACAAATGTTCGGATGATTCAAGGCGGAAGCCGCTCGTGCTTCGCGTTGGAAGCGTTCCAGGGATGCAGGGTCGTGCGCAAGCTCCGCCGGCAGAAATTTTAGAGCAACCTGACGCCCGAGCTTCGTATCTTCCGCCCGGTACACGACTCCCATTCCGCCGCCGCCTAACTTCCCCAGAATCTTGTACTGATTTATGTTCTTCCCAAGCATGATTGTCGAAATCTCCGAGAATAGGGCTGGCCTATTCTATCTTCGTATGCCCGGAGACACAAATATACAAATTTTAGATTCTAGATATCAGCTAAGGGGCTGGACTATTTTTCCGCCGATCGGGTTTTACACGTTGCTCGATGGAGCAATTGCCGTTTCACAGGGGTGCCGGCGAATCAGTTTCAGACATTCCGACAGCGCTTCGATCAACGTAGAACCCCAGCCGAATGGCCGAAAAGAGGCTGTCTTCTGATTCACTTCCCGGTCCGCCTGCGCAAAGAAGCGCATGCGTTGCGGGTTCTGATCCACATACTCCTTTACAGTGATGATAAATTCGAAGATTCCATCCGGCTGATTTTTCTTGACAGAAAAGAAGTGAAGGTTTGCCAGCTCTTCCGCGGGATCGGCTTGAACAAAGTGCCAGTCTGCCATTTTTCGTGTTCCTCCTGTACGAACATGCAAAGATCTAATTAGTATACCCGCCAAATCGACCGCCCAGCGCCTATGCAGGTGGGTAACGTATTGGATCGGGGCGCTGACCAGGAATGTTTGTCCACTTGTGGCTGCAAGGTAATAGATTCTGAAAAACCTGGTGATCTCTACGTCGCCACACCCAAACTTTTGCGTCGCAATTCAAGCGGAATCCACCGACATGCTGGATACAATACGTTTGGGAAAATTAAAGTCAAAAAGGTATGAAGCTGAATAACGACCTACTGCCAAGGGGTTACTTGAACAGAGACAGTTGACCGCTCTGCTGAAATCCGGAAGTAGAAAGCATCGTGGATCTCTGGTTCAGTCCATATCGCTTGCACGCTAATTCGAAAAGTTCTGCGATCGCTTTTGCGACTTCACCTTCGCCCGACATTCGTGAGTGGAACCGCGGATCGCTGAGTGCGCCATCACGCGTTTCGCGGATGCGATGGAGAACTTTGTTTGCGCGTTGTGGAAACTCACGTTCGATCCATTCCACAAATAACTCTTTGACGGCATAGGGAAGACGCAACAGAATGTAGTGCCCCGAGCGCGCCCCGCATTCTGCTGAACGTCTGAGCATCTCCGGGATTTCTTCATCTGTAAGCCCCGGAATAATCGGCGCACAATTGACTCCCACTGGAATCCCTGCATCGGCGAGCGTGCGGATTGATTTCAATCTGTTTTCGGGAGTCGATGTGCGAGGTTCCATTCGTGAGATCAAAGCCGGATCCAGACTTGTGATCGATATCGTTACCGCAACCAGCTTGTGAGCCGCGAGTTCTTTTAACAAGTCCAGATCTCGAAGAATCAAAGCATTCTTGGTAATGATGCCAACCGGATTCCTGTATTTCAAGAATACTTCGAGAACGGCGCGGGTGAGCTTCAACTTGCGTTCTACCGGCTGATAACAATCGGTATTGCCACAAAGCGCGATGACCTGCGGTTCAAATGCCGGATCGCGAAACGCATCTTCTAGAAGCTGCGGGGCGTCCGTTTTCACCATGATCTTACTTTCGAAATCGAGTCCGGCAGAAAAGCCAAGAAATTCATGGCTCGGACGCGCGTAACAATAGATGCAGCCATGTTCGCAGCCGCGATAGGGATTCACGCTGAAGGTGAACGGGATGTCGGGGCTGTCATTCTTCGCAAGAATCGAACGAGAAGAATCGCGAAAATAAATTGTTTGGATCTTTTCCCGTTCGATGGGCTCCATCTCATCGGACAGCTCATCGATGTGCAGCTTTTCAAAACGGTTTTGCGGATTGTAGGAAGATCCGCGTCCCTGGACTCGTTCGGCCATGAGAAGTAATGTAATCCATTTTCAAGCAGATGGCAAAAGAAAAGCGAAAACGATCCTAGCTGGTAGGGGCGGGGCTTGTCCCCGCCCACTCCAAATGGGCGACCACAAGGGTCGCCCTACTTCAGTTTTTACGGGATGTTAGAATTGGAGATTGCTGCGGAAACAAATAAAAAAAGCATTACAGAAAACAGGATTGCTGGAACCTGTTGTATTTTTACGGGATCAGTGGGTGGCTCGTAAGTTCTTCTCCAGCAATGTTCAAAGTCGTCGTAAAGGCGCCGAGGATGGATCTCCGATTCCTCCTGTAAACTTAATTCGTCTCGTGACTGGTGTCCCGGATGTCCGAGGATTTCTCCAGAGCGGTAAAGCCGGCGCCCAAACCGTTCTGGATATGCTTGAATCAAGCGGCATTCGAGGTGGCAAAGGGGATTCAGTTCTTGATTTTGGCTGCGGCTGTGGCCGTGTGATCCGGCATTTGAAGTGTTTTTCAGATTTGTACGGGACCGATTACAATCGGAACGCGGTCGAGTGGTGCGCGGCAAATCTGCAGTTTGCGCAATTCGCGACAAATGAGCTTGGACCGCCGCTAAGATACTACGACGGGCAATTTAGTCTTGTGTATGCATTCTCCGTATTCACACATCTTCCCGAAGATATTCAAATTCGCTGGATCGAGGAGTTCCGCAGGATTATCCGCGCCGGCGGACATCTGATCATCAGCACGCACGGGTCCTTTTATCTGGAGCAGCTGAATTCCAGCGAGCAACAGGATTTTCAGAACGGACGACTCGTACTGAAGAGCGATGGCCCTCCAGGCAGCAACAGATACTGCGCTTATCATCCGTATAGTTTTGTCGCACAAACGTTATCGCAAGGATTTCAGGTTGCCCAATTCGTCCCGGAGGGCGCTAAAGGAAACCCGATGCAGGATTTGTACCTATTATCAAGAATATAGCTATCAGGCTAGAAATAATATTTGAGATAGCTATAATGGCTATTATGAAGAACGTGAATATTGCCACGCTGAAAAACAAACTGAGCGCTTATCTCGATCAGGTCGAGCAAGGGGAAGAAATTCTCGTCATCAATCGGACGAATGCAGTTGCCAGAATCGTTCCGGTGGAGCCGTCCAGTGCAACCGAAGAGGAATGGCAGCTTGTGGTTGCGGGCAAGTTGCGGCTACCCGTGAGAGGAATGTCGGCCGGGTTCCTGCAGAAATTTCTTGCTGCAAGAATGCCTTCCGTATCGAAAGGAACATCAGTCGATGCGTTGATCAGAGATCGCGGTGAAGACTAAGAAAGTTCGATCCTTCTGGGACAGCAGCGCGCTGGTGCCGCTCTTTTGCCACGACTCCTATTCCGCGCGGTCTCGTGAACTGTTGCGAACCTTTCCCGAGATTGCAGTTTGGTGGAATACGCCGGTGGAGATTCACGGCGCCTTCATACGGATGTTGAAGGAAAGCAGCATTTCCAGGGACGGGATGTCAAAAGCACTGGGATACTTGCACGAATTCAGGCTGCGGTGGAGGGAAGTCCTGCCCGTAGACGGCGTGCGGGACCTGGCGGAAGAATGTCTGGATAGATATAGGATTCGTTCGGCTGAGGCGTTGCAGTTGGCTGCTGCCATCACATGGACCAACGGAAATCCGAAAGGACGTCCGTTTGTTTGCTTTGACACAGAACTGTGCGATGCTGCACGACAGGCGGGGTTTGATGTGCGCTCGTAGAGGCAGGCAAGGATGCCTGCGACTCATAATGCAGGCCGGATGGCTGCTCCCCATAGCTGCAGATGACTGCGCTCCATAGCTCCGGAGCTACATGCGGCTGTAGGTCCCCGAATATGCGGGCAGCGCAATCAGAATCGCGATCAGGCAAAGGGCTCGTTTCATGGGCAGTATTTTACTACGGAACGTTCCTAGCGTGCAGTTAATGTTAGAATAAAGGAGGCTTATTGGATTTTTGATATTCAACTTTTTATTTTGAAGGGGATGTCTGAATGTTTCGAGATGAATATGAACTTCCGTACTTTGATGATGCGGGGAACGACTTTGTTCGCGAAATCAACAAACAGGACGCTTACGTCCGAAGGGGTGGTCGGCTGACTGCTCCCCAGATGATCAAGTATGAGAATCGGGTTGCGATGCTCGTGGAACGGCTGGTCCTGATTCTGGATGCGGTGAAGGGTGATCCGGAGGCTGTGCACGACTACCTCGAGTCGATAGAGCAGACCAAACGAATGGGGATCCTGCCCCGCGAGGTTTACAAGCGTTTTAACGACAAGGTTCATGAGGGAGAAGAACAGGGGGGAAGCAGGGGCTCGGAGAGGGATCGCGATCGCCAGAGGGTGATCCACAAAGGCGTTCGTGAAGAAACATCGGGACTCGCGGACTTGCCGGTTGGGGAATTGCTGGATAAATACCGTCAGCAAGCAATCACGCGTGAAATCTTGTTTCAGCAATTCCAGATGCGCGAAAAAGCGGGAATCAGACTCGAAAGAATGGATCCGGATCTGTGGGGCCGGTATCGTAATTGGGTTGCTGAAAAACGGAGGATCCGTCAGAGTAAACGCTTCGATGGAAAATAAAGATCCTCTCTCATGCATCGAGCAAGGGCAGTTTGAAGAAGCAGAAGGGTATTTGCTCGAGCGGATGGAGGCTGGACAGGCTGAAGTCGATGAATTTTTTCAGGCAGCCCGCGCGCTTGGAAGACAAAAGGAAAAGGATCGCGCCCGTCTATTACTCGGGTTGTTTGCCGAACATCTACTGGAGAAAGAAGCCTGGTCGCAGCGATTCAAAGTTCTGAAAGAGATCGCAAGACACACTCAGACCCAACAGGAGCTTGAAGAAGTTCGGCATCAAATTGCTGAAACACTTCGTCATCTCTATCCCGAAAGCACATCACAATCCAGGATTCTCAATCATTACAACATAGAATCCGCGCACCCTGAGGAATTGCGTGTTGCTCTCGACAAGATAGAGTGGTGGTTAAAACATGATGTCGGTCAGTGTTTTTTCCAGCAAGGCTATGGGGTTGGGAGGGTAATGGAAATCAACTTGAATCTAGGGCTTGTCCGACTGGATTTTGAAAGCAGAAAAGACGTGGCCGTTCAGATGGGGGATCAGGAACTGATGCCGCTTCCGGCGGGTCACGTTCTACGGCAAAAGCTGGATGAACCCGAAAAGGTCCAACGGGAAGCGCAGGACCATCCCGGCTCCATGTTGGGACGTCTGCTACGGGAGATGGGCCAATCGTTGAACGTCTCTCAAATTAAAGAGTGCTTTGCCGGCATTTTGATGCCGGATCAGTGGAACCGATGGTGGGCGGCTGCCCGGAAAGACCCGCACATTGTAGTTTCCGGAAAGGGGATCCAGGCAACCTATTCGTGGAGCGAAACCACAAGTACTGCGGAGACAGCATTGAGGCTGGCATTCGCAGGGGCGAACCTTTCTGCGCGAATCGAAACAGCAAAACAGCACGCAAGCCGAAGCGCCGATCTTGCGAGCTATTTTTCCGCCGAATTGATCGAAAACGCTCGTCAGGTTTTTCAGGAAAAGCGTTCGGGTCTTGCCCTGGAATTGATCGAGTTGTTTTCACGGTGGAAGGGTCACGAATCGGATTTGCCGTACACGTTCGAAGATGTGCTTCGTCAAAAGGAGCCGTTGGCTGTTCTTGCTGATCTGGACAATTCAAATTTGAAGCTCAAAGTTTTGCAGTCTTTGCAGACACTATTTCCAGATCGCTGGGTTTCGCTATTTGTGGAAACTTTTCTGCGTGAAGACAACCCTAGAATCCATGGATTTCTATCTGAGACATTGCAGCAAGCTTCGCCAAATGATCTGGAAAACTTGCTGGATCAGATTTTTCAGCGACCCTTCGCCTATCCCGGGGCTTTTACCTGGATTGCGCAGCAAGGTTCGGCGGAAGGACTCGATGTAGCTTCAAATCCGGTCGGAAGAAGAATGGACGGCAGATTCCTTGTTTCGGTGATTACGGCAATCGATGAACCGGAGTTCTCTTCGCATAGAAACAAGTTAAAAAAGGCAGTGGAGGGCGGTTTGCTGTTGAATGTGATGCGCAAATCAATCGATCCGGAAATGGCGCAAAAAGCGGTGGATGTGCTGGAACATTCAAAGGCAATTGAGGATTACAGGCGGCAGCGGTGGAAAGGCACGATCCGGATGAGTTTTCCTGAGATAAAAAAGAAGGAAGACGTGATTTTCAGCACAAAGGAAGGATTCGATCGAAAACGCGCGGAGCTCGAGCAAATCATCAAAGTAGAGCTGCCAAAGAACCGGAAGTTGATCGGGGAAGCTGCCGCTATGGGTGATCTGCGTGAAAATTTTGAGTACAAGTCGGCGCGAGAACGGCAGGAATATCTCATCAATCGCGTGGATCATTTGCAACGGGACTTGAATCGCGTTCGAGTGCTGGATCCAGGTCAAATGGATTGCAGTGAAGTGCGTCCCGGTGTTCGCGTTGTACTGACGCATCCTCCGGACAAACGGGTTACGGTTACGATTCTTGGCCCCTGGGACTCAAATCCAAAGGAAGGAATCTATTCCTACGAAGCTCCTCTGGCTGCCGGATTGTTGGGAAAGGTTGCCGGCGAAAAAGTGCAGTGGGAAGAACAAACCTGGGAGATCGAATCAATCGCCCCCTGGATGTAGAGAAGGACTTCATCACGGAAACACGGAAAAATACACGGAAAGGAAGAGTATAAAGCGCTATTCCGTGAATTCCGTGTTTCCGTGATTAATTTCGTCCTGAGTATTTCAGACCGCGGGGGCCGGTATATTCGGATGCGGGGCGGATCAGACGATTATTCGCGAGTTGTTCCAGCACGTGGGCGGTCCAGCCCGCGATCCTGCCTGCTGCAAATACCGGTGAGAACTGGTCCGGTTTCAGTCCCACACTCTGCAATACAAGAGCAGTATAAAACTCGACATTTGTTTTCAGATTACGGCCGGGTTTGACTTCTTCCAGGATTCGCAAAATGACAGCTTCAACTCCTGTTGCCAGATCGTAAAGACTACGATCGCCACTTCCTGATTCCGCCAATTTCTGAGCGGTTCGGCTCAAAACATCTGCGCGTGGATCGCGAACTTTGTACACTCGATGTCCGAATCCCATGATCCGACGACCGCAAGCCAGCTCATTGCGGATCCAGTTTTCCGCATGATCGATCGCTTGAATGTCCAGCAACATATCGAGCACCGGTCCGGGTGCTCCACCGTGCAATGGTCCCTTCAAAGCGCCGATCGCTCCGGTAACCGCGGAGTACATATCGGATTGTGTGGATGCGATCACGCGTGCGGTAAACGTACTCGCATTCATCCCGTGATCGATGACTGTAGTCCAGTAAGTATCGATGGCGTGGGCTGATTGTGCGGACGGTTCGCTGCCGGTCAGCATGAACAAGAAGTTTGCAGCTCGCCCCAATCGAGCAACGGGATGAATCGGTTCGAGTCCCCGGCGAATGCGATCGTGCGCCGCGATGACCGTTGGAATTCGCGCGGACAAAACTTTCGCCCGGCGCAGATTTGCATCCAGTGAATTGTCTTCAACATCAGGGTCATTCAGAGACAGGATCGAAGCTGCCATCCGAAGCGCGTCCATGGGAGACGCCTTGCGCGCTGCCTGTAAAACCGTGAGAACGATCTCAGGAATCTCCTGCAGCGAAGCAAGCTCCCGCTCCAATGCTTCCAGCTCTTCCTTCGTCGGGAACGCGGCCTCTTTTCCGATCGCAACGTTCCACAAAACGTGCGCGACTTGATCGTACGTCGCTCGACCCGCAATTTCCTCCAGATCATAGCCGCCGATGATCAGCTGACCGGCCTGACCATCCACGTGACTGATTCGCGTCTCCGCCGCTACGATTCCTTCGAGTCCTTTTGAAGATGACATAATTGAATAATAGATGTTTGTAGTAGCGAATTCATTCGCTGTGGAGTAGTAGCGACTGAAGTCGCTACTACAAACGTTTGCGTTCAGGATTGAAAAACGGAGTCTTTACCACTTCCCCCAGAACTTTTTTGCGCTTGTACTCGACCGTTACTTCCATCTGTAAGGTTGTGCCGGGTTTTGAATAACCCGATTCGACAGTCCCAAGCACAATATATTTCTTCAGCACCGGCGACCAGCAACCGCTGGTCATTTTCCCGACCTGCCGTTCCTCAGAGTAGACGGGAACCCCGCCGCGCCAGGCAGCGGAAGGCAGTTGAGGGGGGAGACCTTCTTCCAGGAATGCTTTTTCCAGATCGTCCCATCGAATTTCCAAACCGATCAACTGGCGGGGGGAACCTTTTTTCTTCTCTGCTACGAGATGTTTCTTCCCAACAAAGCTCTCCTTTTCCAGATTGACGGTCCATCCAAGTCCGATTTCAAACGGGCTGTAATGCTGCGATTCGATGACTGCTTTTTCGGAGCTGATGTAATCCACTTCGATCAGAATGAACCCCGCTTCAATCCGGGAAATATCGAGAGCCAGATTCCCGGCCGGTGTGATTCCATACGATCGCCCGACCGACATCAGAATGTCATACAACGCTACGGCGTCATCCGTGGATACCCATAGCTCGTAACCGAGATCCCCGGTATAGCCGGTGCGCGAGATCAATACCGGTACACTGTCGACAATATCTTCCGTAATCCGGAAAAACTTCAACTGTTCGATCGGACCGTGCACAAGCTGTTTGAGGATCTCGCGTGACAGGGGTCCTTGAAGAGCGAGAGCTGCGATCTTGTTGGAGACATCACTGATGTTTACATCCATCCCGATGGAGTTTATCTGAAGCCATCGATAGATCGGATCGGCGGCATTCACCCGAAAATAATCTTCCGCAATCCGAAAGATGGTTCCATCCTGCATAATCTTCCCGTGTTCGTCGCACCACGACGAATAAACCGCCTGGCCGACCGCGCATTTATTCATGTCCTTCGTCATCACACGGTTGACCAATCTCAGCGCGTCTTTCCCGGACACGTCGTACTTGAACAAAGGAGTAATGTCGATCAACGCCGCCGAATTACGGATCGCGTAGTATTCAACGTCGTGATGAACTTCGTAGGAGCTGGGGACGAAATAGCCGGACCAGTAGCGCCATTGCATGCTTTTGCATAACTGCGATGTTCGTGGATAAAACGGAGTCGGTTCCGGCATGCGCCTATTGTTACAATAAACTACCGAACTTTCAAGAGGCCGGATCTTTTTATTTATGCGGAGACTGCGGGCCTCCGTGCTTTTTCGATTGGAGTCTGCGGGCCTCCGTGCCCGCAGAAAGTGATTGTAGCCCTCAATGGCGGGCAGGGACGCCCGCCAACTCCAAATCTAGGATTTGATCTTTGAGAGGTGAACTTCGCCGTGGTTTGCGTAATCCACCAGAAGGTCATCCAGCGTCATTTCGCCATGCTCCGTGTGAGTCCCTTTCCTGGACCATGCGTTGGATGGTATGGATCTCAAGAACACGGCCCATCGTGCATGAAGTCCACGCAGGATCAGCAGTGAGGATTCCAGAGACATCGAAACATCACTCAACTTTGCCCATCGTTCTTGCTGATAGCTTTTCAACACCGGCAAATCCTCGGTGAATACAAGTTTCATCCTGAAATATCCGCTGGTATGGGAATCCGCAAGATGATGAATGATCTGACGCGGCGTCCAAGCGTCTTCACGGTACGGAGTGTCCATCTGTTTGGCGGATAATCCACGAATCACATCTTCAACGATCTGAGGCAGGTTCTCGATCTTTTCAATATATTGTTGGCGTTCCGTTTCGGTTAACATACGACAATTCTTACCGTAACTTCATGGGGTTTCAAGAGCCAAACCATTCCTAATTCTTCCATTCTTTGTGCCTTCGTGTCTTTGTGGTTATTCCTTTCCTCGGGCTTCTTTACTTTTACGGAATCGTTTACAATGGAGCGGATGAAAAACAAGTATGACGCGATCATCATAGGTGGAGGTCACAACGGGCTGGTTACAGCGGCGTACCTTGCGAAAGCCGGCAGAAAGGTTGTCGTGCTGGAGAGCAGGCATCTCGTCGGCGGGGCTGCGGTAACCGAGGAAGTCTATCCAGGCTTCAAATACACAGTTGCCTCGTATGTAGTCAGTTTGCTTCGACCTGAAGTGATTCGTGAGCTCGATTTGCCGAAGTATGGATTGGAGATCTTGCCGCTGGAAAGCACGGTGACTCCGCTTCCCGATGGCAACTATTTGGCGCGCTGGGCGGATCACGCGAAAACACGCAATGAGATTATGCGGCACTCCATTGCGGATGCAGAAGCGTACGATCAATTCGGTAAACTGATGTACCACATGGCTTTGATGGTAAAGCCGATCCTGGGTATGGTTCCGCCTCGCATTGGATCGCTCATGCCTTCGCAACTCTCCCAGCTGTCGGGCCTTGGCAAACATTTCCGCAATATGGGAGCGAGCTTGATTCACGATATGCATAAGCTCATGACCATGAGCTCCGCCGATTATCTGGATGAGTGGTTCGAAACCGAATGTCTGAAGGCCACAATGTCGGCTTCTGGAATCATAGGAACATTTCTTGGCCCGCGTTCGCCAGGCACGGCGTATGTTTTGATGCATCACTACATGGGTGAGATTGATGGCACATTCCGCGCATGGGGATTTCAGCGCGGCGGGATGGGTGGTGTCAGTGAGGCGATCGCAAAGTCGGCTCAGCATTTCGGCGCGGAGATCCGTCTGGAAGCTCCCGTGTCACAGGTCATTATCAAGAATGGCAGAGCGAAAGGTGTGGCGCTCCAGAGCGGCGAAGAGATATACGCGGATGTCCTAGCATCCAGTCTCGATCCAAAACGCACCTTCTTGAAGTTAATCGATTCGGAGCATCTGGATGAAGAATTTCTAACTAAGATTCGTAACTTCAAGATTCGCGGTTCTTCCGGAAAAGTGAATCTTGCCCTCGGTGAGCTTCCGAACTTCACCTGTATGCCGGGAGATGGTCCGCATCTTCGCGGCGCGATCTCGATCAGTCCTTCGATCGACTACCTGGAACGAGCGTATGACGACGCCAAGTACGGAAGTTTCTCGCGAAAGCCGTATATGGATTGCATCATTCCCAGTATGATCGATCCGTCCATGGCTCCGCCTGGAAAGCACGTGATGTCCATCTTTGTCCAATATGCTCCCTATGAATTGTTGGGCCGAACCTGGGAAGATGCGCGGGAGGATTTTGGAGATGCGGTGGTAAACACCCTGAGTGAATATGCGCCGAACCTGAAAAATGCGATCCTGCACCGGCAGGTACTGTCCCCGTGGGACATTGAACAGAAGTTCGGCTTAACCGAGGGGAATATTTTCCAGGGTGAGTTGTCTCTTGATCAATTGTTCTTCTTGCGTCCTGTAGCCGGATGGGCTCAGTTCCGTACTCCAATCAAGGGCTTCTATTTGTGCGGCTCGGCTGCGCATCCCGGCGGTGGCGTTATGGGCGCTCCAGGCAGGTTGGCGGCCCTCGAAATGATCAAAGACAAATCTTGGTAAAAATCAAATATCAAAAATCAAATATCAAATAAACATGAAATCATAAATAAAAAAACGGATAGGTAGATTGAGAGAGGATACTAAAACTCAGCAGTTCAAGAGAAGAATCTACCAGTATGTCCTGCGACTGATTAAGTTTCTTTGTAAGCTACCCAACGATCCAGTTTTGGTTGAGCTTAAGAAGCAGCTCACAAAAAGCGGGACTTCGGTGGGTGCAAATTATTTCGAAGCTATCGCCGGAAGCTCAAGAAAAGATTTTGTGAATTTCTTTACGCAGGCCCTGAAATCGGCGAATGAATCAAAATTCTGGCTGGCACTAATTCGAGATAGTGGAATGATCGGCAGTAGCTTTTTGCCAGAATGCAATGAATTGCTGATCGAAACTAAGGAAATTGCGAATATCTTCGCCTCCAGCATTCCTAACGCTGAAAGGAAAGAAAAGCAGACAATCTCAGTAAGCCGATTTTTTGCATATTGAATTCTGTTTATTTGATATTTGATATTTGATATGAAAAGAATTCTGTTTGTTCTCAGTCTCCTGTTTCTAGTCGGCTGCATCAACTACGAAGAAGATCTCACTCTCAAGAATGACGGCTCGGGAGAGATGTTGATGCACTACAGCATTTCCGAGCAGTTGAGCTCGATGATGGCGATGGGGGGAGGGCAACAACAAGAAGGCAAAGACGAGATGCCTTTTAAGTTCAAGGAAAACGAAATTCGCGATGCACTTCAGGCCGACGGCGTTGAGGTGAAGAAAGTCGAAATGAAGGCGGAAGGCGGTCTGCAGCATGTCTATGTGACTGTGAATTTCAAGAAGATTACGGATCTCAATCAAACAAAGACTTTTAAAGAGATGCCGTTTGAATGGAGTGAAGAAGGTAAAGCGATCGTGTTTCGCCATACACTCAAGAACAAGAATCCGCAGGGAGATGGCTCAGGGGATTCGACTCAAATGGGTGATCAAATGGCGCAGGCGATGCTTGGCAATGCAGCGTTCAGTTTCAAAATCAAGTTGCCGGACAAGGCACTTCCTTCTCCGGACACCAACGGAACGATTCTCGAAGAGCGGCAAAACGGTGACGTGGCGGTTCCCTCTCGTGGAAATGGGGAAGGGCGACAAGGTCATGACTGCAAAGTTTGAAAAGGGTGGATTGCCGCTCACCTTGATTGGTCTGGCTGCAGGCGCATTGTTCGTCTCTGTGATAGCGGTTGTGATTATCATCATTTTTGCGCGGAAAGGGTAAACTCATCATGAAATATGACGCAATTATTGTCGGTGCCGGTCACAACGGCCTAGTTGCTGCTGCAACACTTGGAAAAGCGGGGAAGAAAGTCCTGGTCCTCGAGCGACGAAAACTCGTTGGCGGCGCTTCGGTCACCGAAGAAGTTTTTCCGGGATTTCGTTATTCTACCTGTGCCTATAGTCCTGGTCTCTTTCAGGAATCGATCGCGCGGGATCTCCAGCTGAAGAAATTCGGTTACGAAACGCTTGAATTTGATCCAGTTCTCTTTGCTCCTTTAGCATCGGGCGCTTCTCTTATGTTCTGGAAGGACATGGCGAAGACGCAAGAGAGCATTGCACAGTATTCAAAATCTGATGCCGAGAACTACCCGCTGTTTGAAAAGCAAATCAGTCATTATGTGTCTCTGATTCGGCCGTTGCTGACCAATGCGCTGCCCGATCCGGCAACAGCCGGGATGAGCGATGCCGGCGATCTATTGCGTCTTGCATGGAAGATGCGAAAAGTGCGTGAGAAGGATCTACTGCAGCTGCTTCGCATCATGCCGATGCCGGTGGCCGATTTGTTGAATGAGAACTTTGAGTACGATCACCTGAAAGGGATTCTGGCAAGCGAAGGGATCATGGGCAGCTTTTACGGTCCTCGGTCCGCAGGCTCGGTTTATGTGATGATGCATCTACGGTTGGGGCGTGGGAACGGTCCCGGTCAGGCGTGGCCGCTGGTTCGCGGCGGAATGGGCGCCCTTTCCGAGGCGATTGCGCAGTCCGCTCGAAGTCACGGAGTTGAAATCCGCACGGAAACAGATGTCAAGAAAATCCTGATTAAGAACGGCGCAGCTTATGGCGTAGTCGCAAATGGAGGAGATGAGATTCTTTCAGATCTTGTTGTCTCCAATGTGGATGCCAAACGGACGTTCTTAAAGCTTGTCGATCCGGTGCAATTGGAACCGGATTTTGTTTTGAAAGTCCGGAACATTAAGTCTCGCGGAGTCAGCGCAAAAGTGAATCTGTCCCTGGACCGGTATCCTCAATGGAAAGCGATGAAGGAGAACCTTCAGCCTGCCAATATCTGCATCTCTCCAAACATGAATTACCTGGAGCGGGCTTTTGATGACGCGAAGTATGGAGAGTATTCGCGCGCACCTTTCCTTGATATCGCCATCCCTTCTGTGATCGATACAACTCTGGCTCCGAACGGAAAACACGTGATGTCCGTGTATGTTCTTTTTGCTCCTTACCATCTCAAACATGGTGATTGGAATGCGATGCGGGAACTGTTCGGGGATCTTGTAATGCAGACGATCGAACAGTATGCGCCCGGATTTGGTGATTCTGTTTTGCACCGGCAGGTCATTACTCCGCTGGATTTGGAAAACACCTACGGGCTGACCGAAGGCCATATTCACCATGGAGAGCTCTCGCTTGATCAGATCTTTTTCATGAGACCCGTGCCTGGTTTTTCGCGCTACAAGACGCCGATTCACGGTCTGTATATGTGTGGCGCAGCCGCTCACCCCGGCGGCGGAGTCACGGGGATCCCTGGATCACTCGCTGCCCGGGAAATCCTGAAAGGGAACTGAGGTCCAAAGACTGTAAGTTCTGTCCTTCCTGTCCGACTAACCTTCCAGATTATGCTGCAAAAACTCAAAATGTGGTACATATTTGCGCTTGCCCGGAGGCTGCCGGATTGCAAAGAAATGGTCCGTGCGATGTCGGATGCCATGGACCGCAGGCCTACTCTTGGTCAACGCGTCCTGATTCGGCTGCATATGCACATCTGCGAGTGGTGCAGGCGATACCAGGAGCAGTTACTCCTGATTCGCCAGGGCTCGCGAGAAATGTACTATGAAGCGAATTCCGCAGAACCCCTCTCCGATGACGCCCGCGAACGAATGAGGCATGCCCTCAATCCGACTCGTAGGGGCTGAGCATTTTCCATCGCGGTGCTGTTCCGGTCGCTCCTGGCGATTGCCCAACTCTGTTTACGATTATTAGTCGCAGCCGAAAATGCTCAGCCTGCCACCGGAAATGCGAGATCATGCCACTGCCGTGCCGGGCTGTGCATTTGCGTGCCTAGAATGATCCAAAATTGCTTGCCTCGAAATATCCACCTTACTGATTCACAGCTTTCATGGCAAATGCATAGCCCCTACAATTGCGCCGTCGCCTACGTCTAAGCTCCTCCCCGCTTTGTCGACCAATCATGCGTAGATTGCTCTTTCCGAAGTGTCACGGGATAGAATAAATGGGATGATCAGCTCGGTTAAGCTGGATCAGGCGGCTGGAGGAATGCAGACATGATTGAATTTGGATCAGACATTTGCGGGCACATGGAATCGGCTACAAAACGGGAATGGTTGGAGACGAACGGTCTCGGAGGATTCGCGTCATCTACAGTCATCGGATTAAATACACGTCGTTATCACGGGTTATTGACGGCCGCCACAAAGCCGCCGGTCGGCAGAATCGTAATGCTTTCGAAGTTAGAAGAAACGGTGGTTTTGAACGGACAGCGCTTTGAACTTTCAGCGAACCAGTATTCGGGAGCGATTCATCCTCACGGGTTTCAGTTCCTGAGGCGTTTCAGGCTGGATCCATTTCCCGTTTTTACGTATCAGGTAGAAGGTCTTGAGATCGAGAAATCGGTATTTATGATTCATGGAGAAAACAGTACCGTAATTCAGTACAGAATCTCCGGACAAATTCAGGGGAATGTATTCTTCGAACTGCGGCCTTTGATCGCATTTCGTGACTATCACAGCACAACTCACGAAAACGGATCGATCAACGCAACGGTAGACGATCAGCCGTCTCAAAAGACAATCAAGCCTTACAGTGATCTGCCCTCCCTGCATCTGGCGCACACCCCGGCTGCAATGGATCCTGCGCATTTTTGGTTCAGGAATTTCGAATATCAGGTGGAGCGCGAGAGGGGACTGGATTTTTATGAAGACCTGTTCAGTCCATTCGCCTTGAAGTTTGAACTGTCGGGCGGCTCGACTGCGGCGCTGATCGCGTCCATTGCGCCTCACGACGTGGCGAGGGTTCCGAAATACGAACAGGCTGAGCGTGAGCGACGCCGACGCGTTGCAGGCCTGGCGCCCTTTCACTCTGACAGTCCACTTTTGAGCGCGCTGGTAGCCGCTGCGGATCACTACATCGTGAGCCGGGGTGACCAGAAGACTGTGATTGCAGGTTATCACTGGTTCAGTGATTGGGGCCGAGACACCATGATTGCGCTGCCAGGATTGACCTTGGTAACGGGTCGTTCAGACATTGCTCGAAGCATCCTGCTGGAGTTTGCGAAGCATGTGGATCAGGGCATGCTTCCCAATCGCTTCCCCGATGCGGGAGAAACCCCGGAATATAATACCGTAGATGCCACGCTGTGGTTCTTTGAAGCGGTGCGCGCCTTTCTTCAATACACCCAGGATTACGAATTTGTTAGAACCAATATGTACGAAGTCCTGCAGAACATCGTCTCGCGGCATATTCGCGGGACAAGGTATGGAATCCGCATGGATCAGGACGGTCTGTTGCTTTCCGGCGTTCCCGGAGTGCAACTTACGTGGATGGATGCCAAAGTCGGAGAATGGGTAGTGACGCCGCGGCATGGCAAACCGGTAGAGATCCAGGCGCTATGGTACAACGCCTTGCGCGTCCTGGAGCACCTTGCCGGCAAGTTTGGCGATCGTGAAAAAAAGAATGAGTATGGCGCTCTTGCCGATCAAGCCTGCGCCAGTTTTCACGATCTTTTCTGGAACGAGCCGTCCGGGTGTCTGTTCGACGTAGTGAACGGAGACTTTCGCGACGGAGCCATCCGGCCAAACCAGGTCCTGGCCATCAGTCTTACAAACGCCATACTGACCGGGGATCGCGCGAAGAGCGTGTTGGATGTGGTGCAGCGCGAGCTTCTGACGCCCGTCGGATTGCGAAGCCTGGCTCCCGGAGATCCGCAATACAAGCCGCGTTACGAGGGTAATCCGATGAGTCGTGACGGAGCGTATCATCAAGGTACGGTGTGGGCCTGGCTGATTGGACCGTTTCTGACGGCGTACAAGAAAGTAAACGGCAATCGCAAAGCGGTCCGCGATACCATGGCTCAAATGCTTGCAGGATTCGAATCGCATCTATCCGAAGCAGGTGTAGGGCAGGCTTCTGAAATCTTTGATGCAGATCCTCCCCATCGGCCGGCGGGTTGCATCGCTCAGGCTTGGAGTGTATCTGAACTACTGCGCGCCGCCGTTGAAGATGTTTTTCCTACAACGGGCAAAACGAAAAAGAAAATGGAATCATAGATAGAAAATGCCGAACCAATCGATAACCGAGTTCGTTCATTGTTCATATGCAAGGTGAATTCAATCTCATGCGCGAAGAAATCATGTTCCTGGCGGAGGAAACCCCTGAAGGAGGCTTTGTCGCCAGTGCAATCGGATATCAGATCGTTGTCGAAGCAAATACGTTTGAAGACTTGAAGAACACAGTCCACAAAGCTGTGATTTCATTTTTTAAACAACCCCCTTATCCTCGCATCATTCGTCTCAACATTTGTAAAGAAGAACTCATCCAGGTCTAACGTGGTAGGGGCAACCGTTGTGGTCGCCCTCATGAAAATCCCCATTCTTCGACGCGGGGGACCACAACGGTCGCCCCTACTAGCTTCTTTGCGGACGTGTAGTAGGATAAACCCGTTCATCAAAGCACACAATGCCGCGCAGACTATTTTGTGTTTTCACTTTTCTGATCGCGCCGATTGCGGTGGCGTTTAAGATCTTTACAAACCGCGAGTGGGCTCTCTTGTTCGAGTTGGGACGTACCAATTTGTTGGCGATCCTGTTTCTATTATCCCTTCTCGGTTGGGGGGCTTTGATCTGGACACGTGTCCTGGCTACCGGCGGCAGCTTCATAAACAGGTTGCTCATTGCACTGGTTACAGGTTGTTGCTTTCTGTACGTCAGTTCGGTGCTGCTGGCTGTAATGCATTTGTATCGCCAGTTGCCTCTCCTGGTCCTTCTTTGCAGCGGAGTAATTCTTGCGCTCTTGCGAGTTTCCGACTGGTATCGGGAGGCAAAAGCCATGCTTCAAGCCATTTCGCTATGGAACCTTGCAGACAGGAGTTTGCTGGCGTTTTGGACGATCTTAATCGGATTCCAAATCGTTTGTGGTTGGACGCCGTTGATTTTCTACGATACGCTCGTTTACCATCTTCAAGTTCCTGCGCAATATCTGCAGCACGGGGGGTTTACCTTTCTGAAGTGGAATGTCTTGACCGATAGCCCCTTGGCATTGCAACTGAGTCTGGGAGGCGCCCTTGCACTGGACCGCGACGGTAGTGTCTGCAAACTGATAGTCACGGTCCTTAGTTGCCTGATGAGCATCGCTGCAGCTCAGCTTGCGCGTCCGGCCGGCCGTCGCGCGGCTCTGATTGCAGGTTTACTCATATCAAGCTACCCCGGCTTTTGGGTCTTTCACGCACTGGGAGCTTTTGATCTCCCGCTAGCTGCCTTGACTGTGCTGGGCGCGCTCTGGCTCCGCCACGCCCTCGATCCGTCCGAAACTGGAGATCCCGGACTTCGTGCCCACCCGTACGTTTTGCCTGCAGTTGCAGCACTTGGATTGGTTTTCGCTTCGAGGTATCAAAGTGTGATCGCTATATGCATTGTGATTCTCGTTCTAAGTCTGGATGCGTGGTTCAGGCACCGTAACGGGAGGCAGATCCTACGAGTTGTCGGCCTGGTGAGTATCGGCCTCGTGTTTGCGATTCTTCCCTGGATCGTAAAGAATGTCATTTATACCGGCAATCCTGTGTTCCCGCTGCTGTACGGTTTGTTTGACGGAGGTGAATGGTCACTTGCTCAGGAAAGGGCTCTTCACGCCGTAGTGCTTGGAAATTCATGGATGACTTTATCACCGGTACAGCAGTTGCTGGCGCCTTTTAACCTTCTTACCTCACAGGCCATCAGCCGTGTTTCAGGATATTTACTACTGTTTACCGGGATGAGTGCCCTTCGGAATCGTTCACCGGAACCTGCGTTTACCTCTGGGGTGCTGGGTTTTGCCGGCCTGATCATCTGGTCATTTTTCCATCCTGAATTTGGTGTGACCCTTTTGCGATTCAATGCTGCCAGCATCCTGTTTCTGGCAGTCGCAGGAAGCTGCGTGCTTACGGATCGCCGCCTTGCAAGGGGCGCCGGAGTATCAGTTGCTGTGGTCCTCTGTGCGTTTTCCCTCTGGCTAGGGATTTCCGATTTGCGAAAATACCTTCG
The DNA here is from genome assembly GCA_963843285.1 of uncultured bacterium. Classification (GTDB taxonomy): domain Bacteria; phylum Acidobacteriota; class HRBIN11; order JAKEFK01; family JAKEFK01; genus CAZDDB01. The sequence continues at coordinate 67,723 of CAWJJO010000005.1, read as the reverse complement.
GGTGGATCAATTAGTGACTGATTCCGATGAACGCGCGAACTTTCAACGGCTCAATATTCCGGCCTGGGATATTTTCGAATATGCAAACATCCACCTGGATCCCAGTATTCATAAAGTAGTTTCAATCGGAGAAACGCGAGGTTTTTTCCTGAAAATTCCCGGCATCAGTCCATCTGCTATGAATGGCCCTCAGGTCGCCTCTTTGTTTGAGGGTCCAGTTCAGGGATGGGATGGGAACTTCCGCAGACTCAGAATCACTCATGTTGTCTTCTCGCTACCGGAGTGGAAACGCCTTTACACGTCGGGGTACTTGAACCTTCCGGCGGAAACCCGTACTCAAGTACTTCAGTGGATTTCCGTCCGGATCGTGTATCAAGACGGGCGAGGGAACTTCCTGTTAAGAGTCCATCCTACTGCTCCTTGAACATATCATTCAGTGGAGCCGCGGGCCTCCGCGCCCGCAATAAGTGATCCAATCAAAGTTCCGGCGGGCAGGGCCGCCCGCCGCTCCAGGATGATTTGATTTCCTGTAAGTTTTGACCCCCCAAGCCGACCAAACAATGTGACACAAACAAAAAACAATGCGAAGGGCGCACACTGTGCTCCTCCGCAAACTAAGAAGGAGAAACACAAATGAAACGTACGGTAATAACTCTGATAGCACTTGTTGCTCTGGTGGGGCTTTGGTATGCCTTTCGTCCGGAGCGGTTGTTCGTGAATCAGTCGGTGAGTGAAAGCTTTCCAGCTCCAGCGCCGGCACAAACAGTTGCTGCAAAAGGTCAGCCGGTTCTGGTGGCCTCCGGCAATTTTCATGATGGAGCACACGCTACCAAAGGGACAGCTTCGATCTTTCAACTGCCTGATGGCAAGCAGGTTCTTCGCCTGACTGGATTTGAAACTTCGAACGGACCCGATGTTCGCGTGTTTCTGGTTGCAGCCGATGATGCAAAGGATAACGATACGGTAAAGAATGCGGGCTACGTTGAAGTTGCGCCTTTGAAAGGAAATGTTGGTGATCAGAACTACGATTTGCCTGCAGGTTTGAATCTCGCCAAGTACCGTGCTGTAACGATCTGGTGCAACCGTTTTGGTGTCAATTTCGGCACAGCTCCATTGATGGCGGGACAGACTGCGGCCGTATCAAGTCAACCGGTCGCCCTGCTAGAGGGAATGTTCCATGACGGCGCGCACGTAACCAAAGGGACAGCTACGATCTTTCAGCTTCCGGATGGAAAGCGCGTATTGCGTCTTACACAATTCGAGACTTCCAACGGACCCGATGTGCGCATTTTCCTGGTAGCAGCCGAAGACGCAAAAGACAACGATACGGTGAAGAACGCAGGATTCATCGAAGTCGCTCCGTTGAAAGGGAATGTGGGCGATCAAAATTACGATCTGCCTCAGGGTGTGGATCTCAACAAGTATCGCGCGGTAACGATCTGGTGTAACCGCTTCAGCGTAAATTTCGGAACAGCTCCTCTGCATCAGAGCTAAAAGAGGTCGGCGATGAATAAATTGACCAAAATTGTAATTCTGGGTGGCGGATTTGCCGGCGTATACGCAGCACTGGAGCTGGAAAAAACGCTGGCTCGCGATTCTAATGTACAGATCACTCTTGTGAACCGCGAAAATTTTTTCCTGTTCACTCCAATGTTGCATGAAGTTGCAGCAAGTGATCTGGATCTGGCGCACATCGTAAATCCGATCCGCAAGCTTCTACGGCGTGTCCAGTTTTTTAACGGTGATGTGGAACAGGTAGATCTTCACGGCAAACGCGTCTTTGTGTCTCACGGAGGATCACACCATCACCATGAGCTTCAATACGATCATCTGATTCTTGGACTTGGTGCGATTACGAACTTCCTGAATCTTCCCGGTCTGGAAGAACGCGCCCTGACGATGAAATCGTTAGGGGATGCAATCTATCTGAGAAACAAACTGATTGCGTCTTTGGAGGAAGCAGACTTTGAATGCTTTCTGGAAAAACGTCCTGCTCTATTGACTGTTGTTGTTGCCGGGGGCGGGTTTGCGGGTGTCGAGACGATTGCCTCCATCAATGATTTTCTGCGTGAAGCCATTGAGCATTATCCGAACCTGACAGAAGATCAGCTGCGAATCGTGCTTGTCCATTCGGGTTCAGTGATTCTGCCGGAGCTCGGTGAGAAACTCGGCGCGTACGCGCAGAAGAAACTGACGGAGAGAAAGGTGGAGATCCGTACCAACGTGAGAGTTTCGGGTGTTACCGAACATGGTGTAGAACTGAACGACGGTACGATGATCGAAACAGACACTCTGATCTGGACGGCGGGCACATCACCAAATCCTCTGTTGCAATCGCTTCCGTGCGCAAAGGAAAAAGGGAAGCTCGTGGTCAACGAATTCTTAGAAGTCGCAGGTTTTCCGGGAGTCTGGGCGCTGGGAGATTGCGCTCTGTGTACCGATAAGAGTACCGGTAAGCCGTATCCGCCGACGGCACAGCATGCGCTGAGACAGGGGAAAGTGCTCGCTCAAAATCTTTCCGCGGCAATTCGTGGAGGGAACAAAAAGCCGTTTTCTTTTACTACAATTGGTCTGCTTGCTTCAATCGGGCGTCGCACGGGAGTTGCAAACATCATGGGGATCAACTTCTCCGGATTTATCGCATGGTTCTTGTGGCGCGGCATCTATCTGTCGAAGCTTCCTCGATTCGAAAAGAAGGTTCGTGTGGCACTGGACTGGATGCTGGATCTGATCTTTTCCAAGGATCTGGTGCAGTTCTTGACATTGCGCGCGCCGACCGTTTCGCATTCAGCTCATCGAGAATCGAACGAGATTTCTGCAAAAACAGCCTAGAGGCCACTGAGTCTTTGCCACAGAGGACACAGAGGACACAGAGTTCACAGAGAAATGGCTGAGTTAGAATTTATTTTTTCTGTGTTCTCGCTCTGTGAGCTCTGTGGCAATTCTCTCTGTGGCTTCACGATCTTTTCGGCGGAATCTTCCGCAGTTGCCGGTGAATCATCCGCACCTTTTGCTGCCGTTTTGCGCGAAGCAGCGGATCTTGTCTTGAATTCAGGTACTCAAGTTCCCTTTGTAACTTCTGGAAATTCTCGAATCGTTCAGGATCTAAGGCGCCATCGATCAGGGCCTGTTTTACAGCGCAGTCCGGTTCCGCATTATGCCGGCAGTTATCAAATCGACAATGGGCCGCAACTTCGGCAATCTCAGGAAATGCATGGATCATTCCATCCGGTGCGCTCCAGAGCTGTAGCTCACGCATCCCGGGTGTATCGATCACACAACCGCCGGACGGCAACAACAGTAATTCTCTGCGGGTGGTCGTATGTCTTCCTTTACTGTCGCTGGATCGTACTTCCTGGATTTTTTGTCTTTCTTCGTTCAGAAGGCGATTGATCAAGGTCGATTTGCCGGCCCCGGAGGATCCGAGCAATGCGATTGTTCTTCCATTGTGTGTATAGGCTTCTAACTGTTCGAGCCCTTCTCCTGTCACAGAACTGATCGCATGAACAGGCACTCCGGCAGAGACCGAGGAGACCTCATACAATTTCTGGTCTATTTCTACACAAATATCTTTCTTGCTCAAAATGATTACGGGCGCCGCGCCGCTGTCCCACGCCATTACAAGATAGCGTTCCAGTCTGCGCGGATTGAAGTCTCCATCCAGCCCCTGGACAAGAAAAACCGTGTCGACGTTTGCAGCCGCGACCTGTTCTTGAGTAACACTGCCTGCGATCTTCCTGGAAAATTTGCTTTTGCGTGGCAGGACGGCGTGAATCGAGGCGGAACTTTGATCGTTTGCTAAGCGGAGAGCGATCCAATCTCCGACAACCGGAAGGATCCCCGATTGTTCGGCTTCATGAAGCAGTTTGCCTGTAACCCGAGCGACGATTTCACCATTCTCAAAATAAACACGGTACGAATTCTTGTGCTGCGCGGTCACTCTTCCCGGAACAAATCCCCGCGATTGCATTGACGCAAACGCTCGTCCCCAGGACGCGTTCCACCCTAATCTCTCTAATAGAGTCATAAGAAAATGTTATACTTGTGGATATTTTATCTTTCTGTTGAACGGGAAGCCACAATTACCGTTGAGCAGATCTCCAAGACTAAGTGCAGATCGAAGTACTTCTAACCGAAAATGAATTGGCGGCTCAGTTTGTATCGGCATTTGAGACTCGATTTTTGCCAGAAAAATTCTTTTATTGGTTTCCGCTTTCCGTAAAAGCCTGGTTGGATTTATGCCAGGACGGCGCGTACAGAAACTTCATACGGTCTTCCGATCTCGTATCCGGTCATTCGGAGGAAATGGCCAAACGCCTACCACAGGATCTTGAAGTGATCAGCATTGGATCAGGGCAGGGGAATAAGGACATTCTGCTTTTACGCGCGATCCGGGATTCAGGCAGGATCGTTCGGTATATTCCGGTCGATTCCAGCCTGGCGCTTTTGGAGATGGCTTGTCGTGAAGCGATTTCATCGGGCATTCAGTATCATGCTTACAAGGCCGAGGCCACCAATCGCGGCCATCTGGAATCGATTGTTTCCGGCGCAAGACCCCATCTCTTCATGATTCTAGGCAATACACTGGGCGCTTTCTCGCCGGTGGAGATGTGCCGTCTGTTACGAACGATCTCGAGACCGGGCGATTTCCTCCTGGCTGATGGGGAGCTTTATGCCGAGGATTCCATCGCCGGGTATGATAATCCTTTGAACCGCCGGTTTGCATTTGCGCCGTTGGCCAGTGTTGGAATCAGGCAAGAGGACGGCAGCCTCGTCTTTGAAACAAAGCCGGCTGAGGATTACCCCGGACTTTTCTATCTGACCAAGCACTTTCAAGCGAGCAGGGATCTTTCATTAAATATCGGTGGTAGTACTATAAATATAGTAATGTCGGAAAAACTGAAGATGAATGTTTCCGGGAAATTTTCGCGCGACGCACTTCCGCGCCTGATCGAGGAGGAGGCGGGTTTTTCCCCAGTTCAGGAGTTTCTGAGTGGGGATCAGAGGTTTCTAATGGTGCTTGCCGAAGCTTAGCGCCCGGACCCAGTTTCAGACGGATCGCGCTGAAACGGTTGGCGGAATGGATTTTCGGTTTTTCCAAAACAAGCTGAGCGGAAACAAGTACTGATTCAGAAATCCGGAAGGGTATGTCTGCATTCCATCAAAACCGAGGCGTACCGGAAACCGGCCGGCCGGCATGTAGGCGGTCTTGAAGATCCAGTCCCAAATGCTTAGGACGATTCCGAAGTTCTTGTTCACGGCTTCAGACTCGTCCGCCGCGTGATGCCAGATGTGCATGCGCGGTGAATTGACCACGTACCTAAGCCACTTCAGATCGATACTCAAGTTTGAATGGTTGCAATGACCAGAGCATGCCAAACCCCAGCGCTTCCATGGCATGGGAAAAATAAACCAAAACTGTTGCAGCATTGAGAAACAAAAAAGTTTGCTAAGCTTTCGTCATCGCTCAGTGATCACTTGAGGGCCATAGCAGCGACCGGCAGATTTACGTAATCCAATTGAATTTTTGTGGTTTCAATCTTCTTGCCGTCCGCTTCTGCATAGGGGTAAATGAAGTAGTTGAGTGGTTCCCCTTTTTGCGGCGGATCCAGAATGATATCCCGTCCGCCTGTAAACTCGATGCGATCAGGATCGAGATTTGCAAACAGATAGTTGCGACGTTCCGGGTCTTTCGATTTGGACGCCTCTGATGTGTCCACGGGCACCCATCCATGGCCGGCAATGTAGAATTCTGCCCAGCAATGATAGCCGGGTAGGGTTCCTTTTGAATCCTGCAGCAGGGGAAACCCGATCACAAATCTTGCCGGGATACCGGAGGCCCGGGCCAGTGAAATGAAAAGCGAATGAAAGTCTGTGCAATTTCCTTTCTTGATATCGCATGCGCGTTCGGTGTCCCCTTTTCCCCAACCGGGTACTGTCTTGTCATACGTGACGTTTCTGACGACGTAGTCGTAAATGGCTCTTGCCTTCGCCTCCGGAGTGTCCATCCCCCGGGTGAGTTTGTCTGCCAGATTCCATATGCGGGGGGATAGCGTCACGAGGCGATCAGGCCTGAGAAAGCGTTTGAATGTTTCCGGAGCAGGGTTCCAATTTGCGACAGGAGTCAGATTCGCGTTCTTTACTTCGAGCCGTTCCGCCCGAAAATGCACTTTTACAGTCACGGTGGATTCTTTCGGATTCTCGATCTTTGTGTAGAGAAACGCATTTCCGAACTCCGGATCGTGCCGAACGGACATCCGGTAGGGACTTTCAATGTTAATTGCCGAAATTGATTGATGTGGATTGTCGGCCGGCAAAGGTATCCATAATTCGAGTTGTCCGGTTTCAGTTGGTATGGATTCAATGGTTGCGATATACGTTGCTTCGAATTGCCGGTTTGGTGAGACCGCAGCTGTAACGAGGGGAATCAGGAAAATGGCAAGGGCAAAAGATTTGGCAAAGCGCATGTCTATCTCCAGAAGAAAGCGGGCGACCAGCTTTGTGCCGGTCGCCCGCCCGGAATTTAGTTATTCTGCGATTGAGGTTCTTCTCCCTCAGGGTGTTCTTTCTTCTCTCCTTCGGGATGTTCTTTCTTCTCTCCTGCAGGATGCTCTTTGGCTTCCGTTTTTGGAAGTTCATGACCCGCGTTGTCCACGCGTACCCAGAAGCCATTTTTCTCCTCGTACATGTAGCGGGCTTCACCATTGATTTTATGCACGGTGGTGTCCGTCACAACCAGGTTTTTACCGTCTTTTTTCAGGAAGAAATCGACGTCTACCTGGGTGCCATCGTCGGCCTTCAAGTCAACGCAGGCGAAGTAGTTGTCTGCATCCAGTGCAGTGAGTTTGTCTTTGTGAACTTTTACCAGAGTCAGATCCCACGTCTTGTTCAAGACGTTATCCTTCGCATGGAACTTGCCGTCCGCTTTGGATGCATCGACTATATGGGCCGTAATGGCTTTGTCGATGTCTTCGGTTGTCATTTTCTTGGCTGGATGTTCCGCCTTGGGTTGTTCAGTCTTTTTGGGATGCTCCGTCGGATGCTCGTTTGTCTGTGCCAGGACGAAACCGCCCCAGAACAGCACGAGCAACGCCGACAACGCAACCCCGGTGAATCGTTTCATTGATACTCCTCCATTAGGTGATTAGTTGCAAATTACGCAGGAAATAGTTTTTGGAAGGTATTGATTGTAATCCATCGACGGCGCGAATGGCAACCGGCCTGGGCGCGGAGGGTAATCGCGACGCCTATTCGAGAGGTTTCAATTCTCCCAGCATCGTTGGGATCAGCTCCGATACAGTCGGGTGGATGTGCATAGCCCGTTGGATTACAGTGTACGGTACTTTGGCATACATGATGTCCAGGATGGAGTGGATGATTTCATCTCCTTCGATCCCCAGAATCGCGGCACCCAGAATCTGTTTGTTTTCCGCATCTACCAGCACTTTCATAAAACCGTCTGTTTCCCCTTTTTCTTTCGCGCGGCTGATTCTGGTCATTGGACGTTTCCCGATCAGCGCTTTTTTCCCTGATTGTCGAACTTCGGCTTCGGTCATTCCTGCGCGGCCGAGCGGTGGATCTACAAATAGCGCATACGTCAGAATTCGATCGCTCACGCGCCGCGGATCGTTGTCCAGTAAATTGGCTGCAACAATTTCGAAATCGTTGTATGCGGTATGCGTGAACGCGCCGCGTCCGTTGCAGTCACCCATGGCCCAGATGCCAGGTATGTTCGTCCGTAGTTGATCATCTACTGTGATGTAACCACGTCGATCCGTTTCCACTCCGGCTTTGTCCAATCCGAGGTCCTGTGTGTTTGGAATGCGCCCGATCGCCAGAAGCAGATGCGAGCAGGCGATTTCGTTTCCACCGGTCTGGCAATCCAGGCGAACCATTATCTTTCCATTGAGCTTTTCCGCCTGAATACAGGTTGCGTTCAGTCGGATCCTGATTCCTTCTTTCTCCATGATTTGTCGTACGGCTTCCGAAATATCTTCATCTTCGTGACCGATCAGACGCGGTCCCATTTCAATGATCGTCACTTCGCTCCCAAAACGGCGATACATCTGGCCGAACTCCAGCCCGATGTAGCTGCCGCCGATCACAACGAGATGTTCCGGCAGGAAATCTACATCCATCATGGATGCGTTGTTCAACGCTTCGCCATTCAAGCTCAGATCCGAAGGCATATGTGCGCGTCCACCTACGTTGATAAAAATCTTGTCCGCTTCCAGCAATTCTTCTCCCACTCGGATCATGTGTGGTCCTTCGAAACAACCGTGACCTTCGAACACTTTGCAGTTCGTCAAGCTTTTCATCCATTTTTCGACTCCCTGATTGGATTGCCGCACAATCCCGTCCTTCCTTTCCTTGACCGTCTTCATGTCCACCCTTACCGGGGAGTCAATTCGGACACCGTATTCCGGGCCACGTCGGGTTACGTGCGCCGCACGAGCGCTCGCTACCAGCGTTTTAGTCGGAATGCAGCCGTTGTTCACACAAGTACCGCCAAACCGTTTCCGCTCGATTACCGCCACCTTCCAGCCGGCTGCTGAAAGTCTACCGGCAAGTGACGGTCCTGCCTGTCCGGTTCCAATAATGATTGCATCAAATCGTTGGGTCATGAGTTCACCTCCTTTCCATTATAATCAAGGAGTCGGTTCAGGCGGGTGCCCCGCCGCTCCAGACTTTCACCTATGACCAATCAAGAAATTGCCGGAATTCTGTACGAGATGGCAGCCCTCTGGGAAATGCTTGGCGTCGAATTCAAACCCCGTTCCTATGAAAAGGCTGCGCAGGGTGTGGAAGGGCACGGGGATTCACTGTTGGAGGCCTATAAGAAAAACGGCATCAAAGGGCTCCAGGAAGTACCGGGTGTTGGAAAGGGGATCGCCGGACATATTGAAGAGCTGCTCAAAACCGGACACTATAAAGAATATGAGCAACTCAAAAAGAAAATTCCTGTGGACATTTCAAATCTGATGCGCGTCCAGGGGTTGGGTCCTAAGAACATCAAGACGCTGTGGGAAAAACTGGAGATCCGCACTCTGGACGATCTGGAACGCGCTGCAAAAGCGCAGAAAATACGCGCGCTCCCCCAGTTCGGTCAAAAGTCGGAAGAGAAAATCCTGCGTGGCATCGAATTCCTGAAACAATCCGGCGGAAGACAGCTTCTCGGCACGCTTCTTCCTGTAATCAGGGACCTGGAAAAAACAATCGCAGGTTTTTCCGAAGTGGAACGCGCGGCATTTGCCGGCTCCGCGCGGCGCAGAAGAGAAACTGTCGGCGACATCGATCTGCTTGCTGTGTCTTCCAAACCGGAAGCGGTTGTCGAACGGTTTCTCGCATTGCCTGCAATCGAGCATGTATACGGTAAAGGGCCGACGAAAATCAATGTCCGTTTGAAAAACGGTGTGGACGCAGATCTGCGCATCATACCCGCCAAGTCCTTTGGAGCAGCGCTTTGTTATTTTACAGGATCAAAGGACCATAACATCAAATTACGGGAAATTGCCATCAAGAAAGGATACAAGCTGAATGAATATGGACTATTCAAAGGTGGGAAGTTCATCGCCGGCCGGACAGAGGAAGAACTCTATCGCGAGCTGGGTCTTTCGTACGTGGAACCGGAATTGCGGGAGAGCACCGGAGAAATCGAAGCCGCGCGCGAGGGTCGCCTACCGGATCTTGTGAACTATGGTGACTTAAAAGGGGATCTTCAGGTACAGACAAACTGGACAGACGGTGAGGACACGATTGAGGCGATGGTGGATGCCGCAGAACAGCATGGATTGGAATACATCGCAATTACCGATCATACAAAGAGTCTCGCGATGACCGGCGGTTCCGATGAAGCAAAGTTATTGAAACAAATGGCCGTTGTCGACAAGATCAATGCGAAGCTACGAAAACAAAAGCGGAAATTCCGTATCTTGAAAGGGGCGGAAGTCAATATTCAAAAAGACGGCTCTCTCGATATCGCAGACGAAGTGCTCGCGAAATTGGATGTTGTTGGCGTTGCAGTACATAGCCATTTCAATCTGACGCGCGAAGAGCAGACGCAACGTGTCTTGCGCGCGATTGAGAATCCGAATGCCGATATATTCTTCCATCCTTCCGCCCGCTCCATCAATCGCCGGGAACCGATTGCGATCGATATGGAGGGAGTGATTCGCGCGGCGAAACGCACGGGAACCATTCTCGAAATCGACAGTCTCCCCGACCGGCTGGATCTAAAAGATGAATATGTACGGCGATGTGTAGAGTCGGGTGTAAAGATGTGTATAGATTCCGACGCTCATTCCGTGTCCCATTTCCAGTATCTGGAATTCGGTATCGGCCAGGCGCGTCGCGGCTGGGCCACCAAAAAGGATATTGTGAATACTCTACGGGTAGACGAGTTTTTGGAATCATTGAAGGATTCAACGCGGAGACCTAGAAGGAGGAAAGGGACCCACAGATAAACACAGATGAACACAGATTCTTAACTAGATTCCTCCTTATCCGTGTTCATCTGTGTTTATCTGTGGTTTCAATCCTATTCTAGGTTGCTTCTTGAACACGGGGGAACGCATGGTGAGCTTCGTTCTTGCGGGTGAAGTAATTTAATTCCAGGCTGCGGCGAAGCTGCATTCGTGCCCGGTGTAAGAGCACCCAAAGATTGCTTTTTGAGATATTCAATGTTTCACAGACTTCTTCCGTGCTCAGTTCTTCCATCTCACGAAGAACGAATGCCTGTGCCATTCTGGTAGGAAGTTGCGCCAGGCACCGCTCGAATATTTCCCTGAACTCTTGCTGTTGTAAAGCGGCTTCCGGATTGGACCCCCAATCGGATGGAGCTTCTGTTTCTTTCCAATGACCGGGCCATTCATCTGTGCGGTTAAATGCTTCGTCCTGCTCTCGGGCAATCATTTCGAGATCATCGCCCGCTGTTTGTTCCCGGCTCATGCGGCGGAAAGAATCGATAATCTTATGCTTTAAGATCCCGATCAGCCAGGTTCTTTCAGAAGAGCCGCCTGCAAACTTGCTGCGTGACTGTATGGCGGCCAAGAATGTTTCCTGTACGGCTTCTTCCGCCAATTCCCGATTTCGCAAACGGACCAATGCAAACCGGTATAGAGCATCTCCGTAGAGATCTACCCACACCGAGGGATCGCTGATTTGATTCGATAAGTTCTTTTGTAATTCTTGCATAGTCCGTTCCTCTATTCGATCATCCTTGCAGCCAATCCCGCGCTGTGAAACACGTTCCTGGCTTCTGTTGGGCAATTCAGTAAAAAAAGATTGTCGGAAGCCGATTCGATAAGAACCGAAATTGCCCCTGGGGAAATGAACCATACGTGGCAGAAATCAAGAATCGTTTGCCGGTCAACGGCGTTTCTTAGCGATCGAATCTCTCTGGACCACACTTCCAGAGATTCGTCAGTAACCTTTCCTTCAATTTTAAAAATCGAAGTTTTCTCGTTCTCAAAAGCCTTTGTAATTCGAAACATGATCGCTCCCCGAGTGGCGCTTTAATTGTTCAAACAGGATCTTTTTCCCTTTGTGGATTTTTGTAGAAACTGTGTTCAGTGGAATCTGCATCCGACTTGCAATCTCTGTGTACGTCATGTCATCCAGGACTCTTAAGCGAAGAGCTATCCGGTAAGGGTAGGGAATCTCTTCGATCAGATCGAGCAAAAGCTTCCGTCTACGACCCACTGAATAGTTGTATTCCGGATTTGAATGTAACCCTGCTTCTTGCTCCACTTCCGACGACATGATCTGGCAAAATCCGCCTCGTTTTCGCGTATTCTCTCGTCGGAATTTCTGGAACACCGTACGGCGTGCGATCTGATATACATAGGTGCTTAGTTGGGCTTCACCCCGGAAATTTGGACCAGACATCAGCTGTAGAAAGATATCGTGAAGCATCTCTTCCCGATCCGCCGGGTCGGAAAGCGCCCTGCGCAGAAATCCGTTGACTGGTCTGGATTGCTTGATGTAATCCAGAAATAGCTTCTCCGATGCAACTCGATCTCCTCCTCGCGCCCGCGCAATCAATTCTTGCTCCTGAAGCATTCTTCCTTTCATGGCATGCCTTATTCCAAGAAACATGCCATCCACGGCAATCTTGTTCAGCGTGGTATAAGTATCTATAAAGTAAGCACTTACTTGTGGTCGCTAATAGACTGAAAGAGTTAAAGTGACACTCGAGTAGTGTCATGATATCGACACGAGTCAAGATATTGACAGAGCCCTCGACTAGACAGTGTAAGGGTTTGTTCGGAATTTCGACTTACTGATTCAAGGAGGATACGAAACCATGTCGAGGAAACCCGGGACGAAAAAGAATCAGGAAAGCTTAGGGAGTTTGATTTCTGCGCTGCATGAAGAAGCGGAGAAGATGACAGAAAATCCACGGCTTCAAACGTATTTTGTTTGTTACGCCTTAAAGGACATGCAGCGGCCGGAAAAGGTGAGAACAGGATATGATCATGCCTGAGTCATGGCATCACTCGTTTCTCACGGGCTCGTAGCTCTCACGTTCGGAAAGATCGCTTTTCACAATGATGCACCGCCAAGACTCTGGACGATCGCGGTTGTAAGTTCAATTCTTCCAGATCTGGATGTGGTTGGATTTGGATTCGGGATCCGGTACGGTGATCTTCTGGGGCATCGGGGATTCACCCATTCGCTCTTGTTTGCCTTGATCTGGAGCTTGTTGATTGTCCGGTTCGCATCTGCGAAAGCAGAGCGGCCTTGGAAGTTGAGACTGTTCTTTTTTCTGGTTACAGCGTCACACGGATTCCTGGACGCAATGACAGATGGTGGGCTCGGTGTTGCTTTTTTTTCTCCATTTGACACGACCCGCTACTTCTTTCCCTGGAGACCGGTCCACGTATCTCCGATTGGTCTTGTTCCGTTTTTAAGTACCCGCGGTCTCGAAGTTCTTCTGAGTGAAGTAGTGTGGATCTGGGGTCCAGCGTTCCTTTGTATTGTTGCTGTGCAGATTGTGCACAGCGCACGTAGACAAGAGCGTAAAAAATCCTAGTTTTGTTGGAAGGAGGTTTTGAAAAATGGCTACGTGTGAAACTTGCGGGAATGACTACGACAAGAGTTTTGAGCTGATCCTTGCAGGGAAGGCCCACATCTTTGACAGCTTTGAATGCGCGATTCACTTCCTGGCGCCCGTCTGTAATCATTGTGGATGCAGGATTATTGGCCATGGTGTCGAAGACCATGGCAAGATGTATTGTTGCGTCCACTGTGCAGGAACTGCGGGAATCAGTGGACTGAAAGACCGCCAGTAGTTTTTCAAAGATCAAAACGATCCGGAAACGTTTAACCGATCGGTTAAGTGTTGTCAGCAGGAAGCCGGTATGTAAGCAGGGCAGTGCCAGGGACACCAACTGTTCCTTTTTTTTGTTTTCAGGTTTACTCTTATATCCATGTTTTCGTGGAAATATCTGATGCTCCTGCTGATTCCACTCTCCGTGGCGCTGGAACATTTCCACGCTTCTCCTACAGTTGTTTTTGTGACTGCATCGCTGGCGATCATTCCGCTTGCAGAGTGGATGCGACACGCTACCGAACAGATGTCCGTGAGAGCGGGATCCGCGATTGGCGGTTTGTTGAATGTAACGTTTGGGAATAGCGCGGAGTTGATTCTCGCAATCTTCGTTTTGAAATCTGGAAATACAGAAGTGGTGAAAGCCACAATTACCGGAGCAATCATCGGAAACAGTCTGGTCGGCCTGGGATTGGCGATTCTCGCAGGAAGCTGGGGTCGGGCGAGACAGAAGTTCAACCGCGATCAGGCTGGGCTTCTGGGGAGTCTGCTGATCCTTTCGGTAATCGCGCTCATGGTTCCAGCATTGTTTGATTACACAGAGCGCGGGCTCAATCAATCCAAGGTGACTTCCCTCGATGAATATCTGAGCCTGGGCGTTTCCGGGGTCCTGATCTTTGTCTATGTCGCGAATTTGATTTACACGCTGGTTACGCACCGGGACGTATTTGCCATGGAAGAGGAAGAGGAGAATCATCACGCCTGGTCCGTGTCCCGTTCTCTGATGGTGTTGTTTGCTGCAACGGCAGCTGTCTCGCTTGAGGCGGAGATGGTCTCCGGGGCCCTGGAAGAAACTGCCAGCGGGCTAAGGCTTTCCCCGTTCTTTCTAGGTATTATTGTGCTCCCGTTTGTCGGCAACGCAGCGGAATACTTCTCGGTGATTTATTTTGCGCGGAAGGACCGGATGGGTCTTGTGATGAATATCGCGCTCGGTGCGAGCATTCAAGTTGCTCTATTTACGGCTCCCGTTCTTGTGTTCGTCTCGTATGCTATGGGAAAGCCGATGAATCTTGTATTTAGCAATCCACTGGAACTGATCGCTATAGCGGGCGTCGCATTTGCAGTGAACTCGATTGCTCTGGATGGTGAGACGACCTGGTTTGAGGGCCTGCTTTTGCTGGCTGTCTACGCTCTTCTGGTCCTCGCCTTCTTCTTCGTCACCCCATAAATAGACACGCGGATCAGTTGTGAATCATCGGAAAGGCATTTGGTTGGAACTCAAGAAGATCTTTTCTTCCCAGCACAAAAAATGATTTTTTGTCGCGTTCGGGAGAGGACGGATTGAGGAGGGAGGAACCATCGGACCAGGGAGTCGAAACCCCTAGCACGTTGGCGATGGTCGGTAAAATATCAATCGACTCCGCATTACGATCAGAGACGGATCCAAGTTTCTGGTATGGGGTCTTGATGATCAATGGCACCAGCATGACATCCGTGAAGTGGGAACTGGTTACCGTGCGACCCGCGCTTTCGGGCCCAAACGAAATACCATGATCAGATGTAACGACGATTAAAGTGCGATCAAAAAGTCCAACAGTTTTCAGCCGAGTGAAAAGTTGTCCCATCAATTCATCCGTGAAACAAATCTGGAGTAAATGGTGTTCGAAGTCTGTTCTCATCTCATTGTTTGGCAAGAGTTCCTTCAGTAAGATGATCGCTCGCAAATGTTCCTGCCTTTTCAAGGTTGGGAAAGTATCCCAAGGATGGTGAGGAAACGCACTATGCAAGAAATACAGTGTAGGCTTTGAGGCAGGTTTCACAGAATGAATAAAATCTTGAAATCGCTCCACACGACCCTCGGGCCCTCCCCAAAAGTTTCCCCAGTCCTGCATTATCGGTGGCAACATTCTGGACCATTCGAATGGCGTAATTATGTGCAGGTAGACTGCGGAGAGATCTTTAAGAATTAGCCACATCCTTGTGATCAGGTTGAATTGTTGATCCATCTTGTTCTGTGGCATATCCCGAACGCAGAGTCGTGTTGCCCCTTCAAAAACCTTCAGGTCGTAATACTTGTCCAACAGCGTGAACAGGTTTTTGGGATAATCAAAGAAAGTGGGGATCAACCCTTCCTTGGGATATTTTCCACTTAGGATTGCCGGGACGGCAAAAGTTGTAGTGGAGGAGACGGCACTGGCGTTCCTAAACCACGTTGCGTGTTTTGAGAATTCCGCAAGATTCGGAAAAAGCTCCGGATCTATTTCATTTTGTTTGTTTACCAGTGAACGCAAAGGCAATTCATCCAATATCACCATCACAACAGGTGTATTGGAGGTAACCCGGATATTCGGCAGTAAAACTGTTTTTGCAATTAGAAGCCGGATAATCGGCGGTTTCGAAAAAAATAGACCGGGCACAATCAACAGAGAAATCGCCAGAAACCGAAACCCCATCTGAATGGATTTGTACTGGGTATAGCCCCATGCAACAAGGACTGAAAGAAGAGCGGCGATTGAGAGTATATAGATTCCGCTCAGGGGAAGGCTCCGGACAAGTCCAACCAGTACCAAATTGGCGATCAGAACAAAAATAGAGAATTTGTGGACAAAGATTCCAAACTTCGGACTAATCAGTCCTGCAGCCTTGCTCAGCAGAAGAATGATTCCTGGAATCGCCACGCAAAGCACGAGCGGTAGCAAAACAATATCGACCGGTCCGCTTCTTTTAACAACAAAGAATTCGGGATTGTCCCCGAGTTGCTCCAGTAGCGGTTGCGCAATTGCCAAAGAACACAGTGAGAAGATGGGCCATGGGGAGGTAATCTCATCTTCTGAATGCGCGTTCGATTCTTTACTCACAGGTTGGGAAAATAAGTGGAGATCCAGGTGCGCGTAAGATAGTCGTTGAGTGTAAGCGCAACCAGGATGACAAACCAGAAGAAGCCGGCAAGCACCACAATTCTGGTGAGACGGTCGCTGTAACGAAGGTGCATGAAATACAACACCACCAGAGTCGCTTTTGTCACTGCGATGCCAAGAGCGATGATCGTATTCCACGGACCATAGTCGTGGAATGAAACCTGCACGGTCACGAAGGTCAAGATCAGCAGTACTGCGAAGATCAGAAAGTAGGTTCTTTTGGGAATCACATGTACCGACATATCAATGCCTTCCAAGCAAATACAGGAATGGGAAAAGGAAGATCCAAACAATATCGACAAAGTGCCAGTACAAACCGGTCAACTCCACCGGCGCATGATACTCCGGTGAATAACGCCCCTTTTTTGCATGATACATTAGCGTCAACAAAATCCCGATCCCGATAATCATATGGGTGGCGTGGAGCCCTGTCATGCAAAAATACAAAGAGTAAAAAAGTTCTACCTGGTGCGTGATTTCGGGTTTTTGTTCCCATTGAAAATTCGGACCGGGAACGAGGTGATCCTGAAATTTGTGCCCGTACTCAACAACTTTGATTCCAAGAAATGCTCCACCTAGGATGATTGTAAACAGCAGGAATAGAATCGTAAGATTCCTCTTCCCCATTTGTGAAGCCCGAACGGCCAGCGCCATCGTCAAACTGCTTCCGATTAACACAGCCGTATTGATTGCGCCCAGTTTGATATCCAGGTGATGGCTGCCGGCCACAAATCCTTCATGGAAGAGGCCGCGATAGACGATGTAAACCAGAAATAATCCGCCGAAGAACATGATTTCGGTGACGAGAAAAATCCACATGCCCAGGGAAGTGGATTCGCGCTGCTGCTCCATGCTGTCGAATTGATGTGCGTGGAGTGCGTGTGTGTCAGGCAATTTGCTTCTCCTCAGCGTAGGCATAAGCTTCCTGTGTGACTGCCGGCGCTTCCTCAAAATTCTCGGTCGGAGGCGGAGACGCGGTCTCCCATTCCAGACCTTTTGCGCCCCAGGGATTCGCTGTAGCTGCCGGGCCGTAACGCATCGACCAGACAAAATAAATCATGGGGATGAGGTATCCGATCCCCAGAATGGAAGCGCCTGCAGTGGACATCACATTGAGCACTTGGAATTCTTCCGGATAGAAATGGTAGCGTCGCGGCATACCAAGATATCCCAGAATGAATTGCGGAAAGAACGTGAGATTGAATCCGATAAAGATTACCAGAGCTGCAAACCTCGCCCAACCTTCCGGATACATCTTTCCGCTGATCTTCGGCCACCAGAAATGCAATCCGCCCAGGTATCCCATAATGACTCCACCCACCATGATGTAGTGGAAATGAGCTACTACAAAATACGTATCATGGACATGGACATCGAGCCCCAACGCCGCCAAGAACAGACCGGTCAGTCCGCCAATCGTAAACAGACCGATGAATCCAAAAGCGTAGAGCATCGGCGTATCGTACGACACCGACCCTTTGTATAGCGTGGCAGTCCAATTGAATACCTTGATCGCCGAAGGAATGGCAACCAGATAGCTTAGGATCGAAAACACCATCGCGGAGTAAACCGATTCTCCGCTGACAAACATGTGATGGCCCCAAACGAAGAATCCGATGATCGCGATCATCAGGCTGGAGAAAGCGATGAAGTTGTAGCCGAAAACCCTCTTCCGAGAGAACGCCGTGATCAGCTCGCTGATAACACCCATCGAAGGGAGAATCATGATGTACACGGCCGGGTGCGAGTAGAACCAGAAGAGATGCTGAAACAACACCGGATCCCCACCCAGCGCCGGATCAAAAATGCCGATGTGAAACAACCGTTCGGCTACCACCATCAGCAGTGTGATCGCAAGTACCGGTGTTCCAAGAACCATGATCAGGCTGGCAGCATAGTGCGCCCAGATAAACAACGGAAGGCGAAACCAGGTCAGACCCGGCGCCCGCATCTTGTGGATCGTGACGATAAAGTTCAACCCCGTGAATATGGATGAGAATCCCATGATGAAGACTCCAATCCCCGTCGCGAGGACGTGTGTGTTCGAAAATGTCGTGCTGTATGGTGTGTAAAAAGTCCAACCGGTATCCACTCCGCCGCTGACCATGACGTAAATCGTAAAGAGTCCGGCGATCGTATACAGATACCAGCTCGCAAGATTGAGACGGGGAAATGCCAGATCTCTGGCTCCAATCATCAGCGGCACAAGAAAATTGCCGAGCACGGCAGGCACAGATGGGATCAGGAAGAAGAACACCATAATCACTCCGTGCATTGTAAACAGCTTGTTGTATGTCTCAGACTGGAACATGTCTCCCTGGGGTGTCAGCAATTCCAGCCGGATCAGAGTTGCGAACACTCCGCCAATGAAGAAGAACAAGCTGATCGATCCCAGATAGAGCAATGCGATCCGTTTATGATCTTTTGTGAACAGCCAGGATTTTACGCCGTACGCGATATTTAGATAATGAGTGCGTTTTTGTGACGGAGTTGGGTTCATGGGTGTTTTACCTCCGCTGTCGCGGGCTCATGTGACGGCGCGGCTTTCAGTTCCTTGATATACGCGACAAGCTGCAACAATCCCTCTTCGCTGACAAGACCCTGGAATGTGGGCATAATGGCTTGATAACCCACCACGAGCTTGGCCTGGGGATTTACGATCGATTCCCGCAAGTAGGTTTCGTCCGCAGTAATCGTTTGGCCGCTTGCCAGTAGCACCTGCCGTCCAAAAAGACCGTCCAGTACTGGTCCGCGGCCAGTCGTATCGGCGCGATGACATGTGTTGCATCCCAGTTGTTCGAACAGTTTTTCGCCGCTTGCTGCAAGTGTTCCCTGCGTGCCGCCACCGCTGAGCCATGCTTCATAATCGGCCGGCTGCATGACGGTCACCCAGCCGATCATTCCAGCGTGTCTGGTACCGCAGTATTCAGCGCAAAACAGATGATATGTGCCCGGCCTGGTGGCTTGAAACCACGCGGAGCGATAGCGGCCCGGGACAACGTCCGATTTTACGCGGAACGCCGGGACATAGAAGCTGTGAATCACATCCTCGGATGCCAGCGTTAGACGTACGGGACGCCCAATTGGCACGTGCAATTCATTGATCTCGCGTTGCCCGGTTGGGTGCTGGAACTTCCACATCCACTGTTTTCCTACAACATAAACATCCAGAGCACCTGCCGGCGGTCTGTTCATTTTAAAGAAAATGCTGGCGCCCCATACAAACATAGTCATTGCGATGAGAAACGGAATCACAATCCACGCCGCTTCCAGCGCGTGAGGTTCATGAACCGGTTTCGGAGTCTCGGTCTCCGATCTTCGACGAAACTTGACGGCGAAATAGATCACGAGACCCGCAATGAGAAGCGAGAAAACGACGCTAATCGCGATCAAATAGGTATAGAGCGCATCCACTTGCCATGCAAACGTGGAAGCCTGCTCCGGAAAGAACGGCAAATCCTTAAACATAATTCAGATAAACCAAAAAGACACAAAGGCACGAACGCAAATGATTAGTGTCTTGGTGTCTTTGTGGTTAATTCCTTCTCCTTTGATCTCGACCTTAGAATAAATAATCCCAGGCAGAGCACGGTGATGGCGCCGCCAAGACGAACCAGGTTGAGGGCGTACGCGCCATATTTCCCGGTTGTCGGATCGTAATGAAAACAGAACAACAGAACCTGGTCTGCCAGGGATCCAATCTTATTCTCGGATGCCTCCACCAGCGCGAGTCGCAAGTCACGGGGCGGATATTCCACTCCATAAAAATAACGGGCCAATCTTCCTTGCGGTGTAACAACCATGATTCCGCTTGCATGAGCAAATTGATTCTGTTTTGGATCGTAATTGTATTGAAAGCCGACTGCCGTTGTCAGGCGGTAGATGGTTTGCTGATCTGCGGTCAGAAAGTGCCATCCGTCCGCTGCTCCCGGACGCGTATACTCCTTCAAATACTGAAGTTTTTTTGCCGCGGCAAGGGAAGGAGTCTCGCGCGAGTCAAAACTGACAGTCACGATCTCAAACTCCTTGCCCGCATTAAAGGACAGCACTCGCATGCTGCTCACGAGTCCGTTCAGAACATAGGTGCACAACATCGGACACTGGTAATACACGAGCGTAAAAATTACTGGCTTTTTTCCGAAGTAATCTTGCAAGTGAACCGAACGTCCTGTCTCATCTTTCAGTTCCACGTCCAGCGGTAATTGCGCGTTCAAGTTCTGATTGAGTCCGACGCCCTGCAACATAGGCGGCAGTGTGCTTTGCGCCTGAGAGGAAAGGATGAAGCACAAAGACACGAAGGCACAAAGAACGAATAAAGAAAGTTTCATTTTGTCCCTTCCCCTTCGTGACTTTGTGTCTTAGTGGTTCCCTCTTTTCCTTCTACCACGAGTTTCATGGCGACGTCGATCGGAATACGGACAACGCCTTTCTGTTCATCCACCCATCCATAGCTAGTCAGCGTATCCTGTTCAACTTTTCTGATCGCTTGAAGATCTGCTACAGGTGTTCTTTGAAGACGCGGTTCCGCGGGCAGCTGGCGTGCCTTTGGGGCAAGAGGTGAAAGTTGTGGATCCAGTCTTGCCTGACTCTCATTCAATTGACCGAACATAGCCCACATCAGGACCTGGACAAGAACCGCAACTGCAATCAGAGCGACCGTGAATTTGAAAATGGAACGGATATCTATATCGCTTCGTCCCTGTTTTGCTTCATGCTCTGACATGTTCTAATACCTCTTTCAGATTCGGATCGTTTACAGGGACGAGCGGTAAATCTTTCAACCTTCGGAAATAGTAGGCCATCCAGATTCCGCCCAATCCGAGCGGAAGCAGAAAATCAAGAACGTGGATTCCAAAACCGCCCGGATGGAATTCCGGCGCAATCAGCCAGAAGAGATCCACAAGTCTCATGAAGAGAATCCACAACGCAATCATCTGAAGGATTCGCGGATTTTTCTTCGTACTCTTGGAAAGCAGGATCAGGAATGGCAGGGCAAAATGGAACACGAGCAGGACCAGCGCAATTCCTTGCCATCCCTTGTGCAGCCGGTGGATGTACCAGGGGATTTCTTCCGGAAGATTGCCGGACCAGATAATCAGAAACTGCGAGAACGCCAGGTACGCCCAGACCATGACAAACGCGAGCAACAATTTTCCAAGATCATGAAATTGGAGCGGCGCAATCACTTCTGACAGGGGCTTGTAGTTCACCAGAATTGCCGCCACTGCAATCACAAATGCCATCGCGCCAAGCACCTGTCCGGTTATGATGAGCAATCCGTAAATCGTGGAAAACCAGTGCGGTTCCAGCGACATCATCCAGTCCACGGATGCAAAACTCATTGTGAGTCCGTAGAGCAGCAAACCTACACCACCAATCAACTGAAACCGGGTTGGCAGACCCGCGTCATTCTTTTCATCTTCCTGCTTCGACCACTTATTGAGTAGATAGGCAATCAAAATCCAGATCAGAAAGTAGATCACGGTACGGACCAGGAAGAAGTTTACATTCAGATACGCTGTTTTCTGTTTCAGGATTTCATCGGCTTGCACCGCCTTCATGTCCGTCCAGTGATAGAGATGGCTCATCCCGAAAGCGATTGGAAGAAACAGGATCGCCATGAGAGGAAGCATTTTGGTTCCCGATTCCAGAATGCGGCGAACGACCGCGCCCCATCGGCCTCCGGTCAGATGGTGAAGAAGCGCAATGGCAAGGCATCCCATTGTGATCCCGATCCAGAAGGCATACGCGAGCAGATAGGACTGGAAGAATTGCGGCGGATTCAGGAACGCGCCAATTGCTGACAGCACCAGGGCGGCCACGCCGATGATCATCGCTCTCTGCTGCAAGCGGTCCAGAACCGGGCGAGTTGTATCTTCCATTATTGTTTCACTTTTTGCGCTTCCAGCTCCTTTCGCTCTTTCTCCGGAACATCCTGTAACGACGCGTGCTGGCTCAATTGCAAGGCTCGAATGTAAGCAACGATTGCCCACCGGTCTCTTACCGGCACCTGTTCCGTATAGCTGGACATTGCGCCAAATCCATTTGTCATGACGTCGAAGTAATACCCTGGCGGCGATTCCCTGAGGCGATCTATGTGAAAGGAAGGCGGACGCCGGAATCCGCGCCGGACTACCATCCCCGTACCAGTTCCCAGCTGATCATGACACGGCGCGCAGAAGATGTTGTATCGCTGCTGCCCCCGTTCTACTAATTCGGCGGTAACAGGAACGGGAAGTGTCGTTACGGCCGTCCCATTCACTTTGCCGGTATACATCGCCGGATCATCATTCAGATGCCCGCGCGCGACCGTCCCCTCTACCAGCGGACGCGCCGAGCGCTGATCCTCAAAAAACTGGCTCTGCT
This sequence comes from uncultured bacterium, assembly GCA_963843285.1. GTDB lineage: Bacteria > Acidobacteriota > HRBIN11 > JAKEFK01 > JAKEFK01 > CAZDDB01. Next base: position 45,169 of record CAWJJO010000005.1, on the reverse strand, counting down.
CCAGTGGCTCATACTTTGGCTGATCGTGCATGTCCTGTCTGCAAGAGGAAAGAATCAGCACGGAAAGCATCATGATTGCTATTTTGGAGAGGCGGGCGTCCCTGCCCGCCGTAACGTGATTCATCACTTGTTGCGGGCGCGGAGGCCCGCAGTCTCCACACGTTGATGTTTTACGGTTCAACTTCGGAAACCTCCCGTGGAGTCAGCGTTTCCAGGAACCGGCGTGTTCCGTCAATTTCAAACTTCGGATCGCGCGATTCAATACAAAGGAAAAAACGGTCGCGTGTCGCCAGAGCAAACCGCTTCACGTTAAATACGGGATGATACGGTTGAGGCAGTCCGTTCAATCCAAGCATTCCGAGCACCGCGGAAAGAGCTGCAAATAACACGGTGCATTCGAATGTAACCGGAATAAAAGAGGGCCAGCTGAAAAAGGGCCGTCCCCCAATATTGACCGGATAATCAACGACGGCAACCCAGTATTGCAGAAAGAAGCCCCCGAGACATCCAACGATTCCACCGATCAAAACAATCATCGGGAGCTTCGTGTGGTGAAACCCAACCGCTTCAGATAATTCTTCAATCGGAAACGGCGAATAGGCATCCATTTTCCGATACCCGTCTTCATATGCTTTTCGCGCCGCATTCATCAAATCGGATGGACTTTCAAACTCCGCCATCAACCCGTAAATGGGAGGATGTTTCATTCTTCTTCCTCCCGCACTTCGGCTTCAGGCAAAAGTGTTCGCATTTCAAAAATCGAAATCATCGGCAGAACGCGGACAAACAAGAACAGCAAGGTGAAGAAGAGCCCGATCGTTCCGAGGAACATCGTCCAATCGAATTTTGTCCCGTGATACATTCCCCACGATGAGGGAAGGAAATCACGATGAAGGCTCGTAACGATAATGATAAAACGTTCCAGCCACATGCCGATGCTGACGATGATCGAGATCGTGAACAGGGAAGGGATATGGTTGCGGATCCGTGAGGACCACAAAAGCTGGGGACAAATGACGTTGCAAAAAATCAGAGCCCAGTACATTTTGGCATATGGACCGGTCATGCGGTTCCAGATCATATATTTCTCGTACGCGTTTCCGCTGTACCACGCGGTAAAAGTCTCCATCATGTACCCGTAGGCTACGAGCAATCCCGTGGCGAGCATCACTTTGGCCATGTTCTGCAAGTGCCGCATCGTGATGAAACCTTCAAGGCCGTAAATGGCGCGAATCGGAATTGCAAGCGTTAGCACCATTGCAAAACCTGCATAGATCGCGCCTGCAACGAAATATGGCGGAAAGATCGTTGCATGCCATCCGGGAATAACTCCAACCGCAAAATCGAAACTCACGATCGTGTGTACGGAAATTACCAGAGGCGTAGAGAGGCCCGCCAGTAGATTGTAAGCGGTCTCATAACGATGCCAGTGCTGCGCAGAACCGCGCCAGCCCATGGCGAGTATCCCGTAGATTTTTTGAGAGACAATATGGCGGGAGCGATCACGAAGTGTTGCAAGATCGGGAATCAGACCGACAAACCAGAATAATAGCGATACTGTTCCGTAGGTGGATACGGCAAAAACATCCCAGACGAGCGGGCTTCGAAATTGCGGCCAGATTCCCATGGTGTTCGGATACGGGAACAGCCAGTAGGCAAGCCATGGGCGGCCCATGTGCATGATCGGATATAATCCGGCGCACGCAACAGCAAACAGCGTCATCGCTTCCGCAAACCGGTTGATCGAAGTCCGCCACGATTGGCGCAACAACAGAAGGATTGCGGAGATCAGCGTTCCCGCGTGTCCAATCCCGATCCACCACACGAAATTGATGATGTCGAATCCCCAGCCGACCGGAACATTGATTCCCCAGATCCCGACTCCGATGAACAGCAGGCATGCAATCGTATAGAGGAGCCCCATCAACAGGCAAAACGCGATTCCAAAACCTGCGAACCAACCAAGGGGCGTCTTGCCCGTAAGCACAATCGAGCTGATCTTGTCCGTGACCGATCCAAATGTATGCCCCGGTTCGATCACCGGGTGTTTTACACTTTCCGGTTCGGCGGTGGACAGAATTTCTTCGCTCATTATTCGATCTCTGGATTCGGATTGCGGATCTGGGCCAGATAGGATGTATGCGGCCGCGTGTTCAGATCTTCCAGTAATCCGTAGTTCAAAGGTTCTGCCTTCATTTTGGAAACCCGGCTGTTGGGATCGTTCATGTTCCCGAAAACGATCGCCTGAGCAGGGCACACTTGCTGGCAGGCAGTTTGGATTTCACCATCGCGCACCTGCCGGTCCTGTTTCTCCACTTCAATTTTCGTTTCATTGATTCTCTGCAGGCAGTAAGTGCACTTCTCCATGACACCGCGCGACCGGACGGTGACATCCGGGTTCTTCTGCATTTTTGAAACGGGAGTGATGAAATCGGAATAGAGAAAGAAATTGAACCGGCGCACTTTGTACGGACAGTTGTTGGAGCAGTAACGGGTCCCAACACACCGGTTATATACCATGACGTTTAACCCTTCCGAATCGTGGACAGTCGCGGTTGCCGGACAAACAACCTCGCAGGGCGCATTTTCACAATGCATACATAAAACCGGCTGGTGAACCATCTTCGGATCTTCGAGGGGACCCTCGTAATATCGATCGATCCGGATCCACTGCATCTCGCGGCCCCGAATGACCTGCTCCTTTCCCACAACCGGGATGTTGTTTTCAGATTGACAGGCGACCACGCACGCATTGCATCCAACGCATGCATTCAAATCGATCGCCATACCCCAGGAGTAGCCTGTGTATTTGTGATCGGGATAGAGGGTCAGATCTTTCTCCGGAGTTTCTCCCATTTCTTTCACAAATTCCGGATGTTCTTCGTATTCGCGCAACGATCCGCTGCGCACGAGATGGCGTCCTTCCATCATCTGATGTTCTTGTGTACAGGCGATCGCTGAGCGCGCGCCGGTCTTTTTTATGGATGCGCCGCTGCCGGACCACAACGCGTTCGTGGATCGGATCGCGTACGCGTCAAATCCGATCCCGCTGCCCACGCGGCCCGCGCGCGTACGGCCATACCCGAAGTGGACCGTAACAGTGTCTTCAGCCTGGCCCGGCTGCTTCCAGACAGGACCGCGGATCTTACGTCCCGAAAATTCCAGATCAACAACGTCTTCACTTTGCAGACCGAGCTTTTGCGCCGTGTCCGGACTCAGGATCACTGTGTTTTCCCAGGTGATCTTAGACATCGGCTTTGGCAATTCCTGCAGCCAGCCGTTGTTTGCGAACCTGCCATCGTAAATGCAAGGATCCGGACGGAGCACGATCTCCAATCCATTGGTGGCGGCTTCGCTCCCGGATGCTGCTACAGTATTAGCAACAACCGTTTTTGGAGTATAGGCGGTGTCCTGAATCATGCCGTCGTGCAGCGCTTTGCGCCATCTGCGGTCAAAGTCATCGACAACCTGCGTCTTCCAGTAGCCCTGCACAATCTCGTACGATGTCAGCTCCGGATGTCCATCCATGGCCGCCAGTAATTCATGGGATGATTTTCCGCCGTAAAGCGGGGCAATCAATGGTTGGACGATGGATTGAGTTCCGTCAAACGCGCGCGTATCACTCCAGGATTCCAGATAGTGCGTTTCCGGAATGTGCCAATCGCACAGAAAAGATGTTTCATCTTCGTACAGACCTAGCCGGATGCGCAGAGCAACTTTTGACAGGGCTTGTTTAAAGTTCAGATCTACCGGTGAATTGAAGACAGGGTTTCCTCCGATCATGATCAGCGTTTCAACGACCCCGCTGTTCATATCTTTCACCAGTTCCCGCAGGGATTGGATCTGATTGATGGGAGCCGCTTCCACGGGATCCGTGTACAGAATCGTCTTTCCGGCATTGCCAAGCGCCTGATTGATCGAATGCGCCATCGCATGTACTTCCGCAGGTTGTGGATCTCCAGCTAGAACCGCTCCCGAGCCGGAATGTTGCCTCAAATCTTTCGCAAGCGCGGAGATCCATTTCTGATGAGGGCCATTGGACGATGTGAATCCTGGAATCTCCAATTCCGCGCATAGATCGCGGACAAATCCGGGAATTTCTGAAGGACGGAGGGCTAGACGATGATCGGCTCTTGCGCCTGTATTCGAAGGAGTCGATTCGATGCAATAGAGTCGATTCATCTTGTGCGTGCCGGAAACTACGCGCCTTCCGCTGAACTCACGGATATACCGGACAGACCCCGCACCGCTGGTCAAAAAATCGCTGTCGATGGAAAGGATCACATCCGCATTTTCCAGCTGATATTGCGTTTCCACGTATTCGCCAAACGCCATCCGCGAGCCTTCCCGCGCGTTGTCCCGGCTGACGGGTTCATACTGGTGCCATCGGGCGCCAGGAAGTTTTGTGACCAGCTTCGTGATCTGATCCGCAAGAGTAGGTGAGCACACGGTTTCGGTCAGAATTCGAAGACCCGCCCCCGGACTGGGTCGCTGTTTTTCGATATCCATCCGCAATCGCAGGACATCGTAAAACGCGCTCCAGGAGCTGATGTTGCCAAGGTTGGTAATCGCTTGCGAACGGTCCGGATCGTACAGTGTGAGAACGGATGCTTGCGCAAAGATATCGGTAGCCCCAAGACTCGCCGGATGATCGGGATTGCCTTCAATCTTTGTGGGGCGTCCCATATGGCTTTCCACCAGCAGACCCGTGGCGCTTCCACCCAGGGTCATCGCGGTCGCAAAAAAGAGAGGTTTGCCCGGGATGATCTCCTCAGGCTGGCGGACGTAAGGCAGAATCTTCTCAACCGGCTGCCGGGTACATGCGCTCAGACCTGCCAGGGCCAGCGAAGCGCCCATCAATTTTAGAAAACCGCGACGGCTGAAATCATCCGACCATTCGGAAGCATTTTCCGGAAATTCACGATGTAACAACTCCTGGAACTCTTTCGTATTCGAAAGTTCTTCCAGACTTCGCCAGTGTTGACGGCCTGAGCCTGCGCTCAATTCCTGGCGGAGCGAATCAAAATCCTTTCTGTTTCCGCTCATCGATGACACGTCGAACAGTCAGTTAGTCGCCGCGGGCCCAGAATGTGGTACTTCTTTACCAATTCCCGTCCCATTGTTTCCTGGTTATCCGGCGCTTCCCAGGACACATTAAATACTTCTTCTTTCGGCCTCACAAATTTTTCCGGATGACGATGACATTCCAAACACCATTCCATTTGCAAAGATTTCTCCTGTCTCATGAGAGGCATCTTGTCCACGGGACCGTGACAGGTGTTGCATCCAACTCCCTTATTGATATGAATGCTGTGATTAAAGTACACGAAGTCAGGTAGATCATTGACCCGCGTCCATTCGAGAGATTGGTTTGTTTTGAAACTGGAGCGAACCGGTTCGAGATAAGGGCTATTTGCCCAGATTTGCGAATGACAGTTCATGCATGTTTTTGTGGGGGGGATGCCGGCAAAGTTTGATTCTTCTACTGATGTGTGGCAATAGCGGCAATCGATTCCGATTCCAGCGACGTGGTGCGCGTGACTGAATTGTACCGGTTGCTCCCGTGCGATCCCTGCCTGCGTCACATATCCTGAACGGTTTACTCCCGCTGTAACCCATGTCAGCGCGGCAATAATAAACACCGCTCCAAAAATACTGAATTTGGAAATGGTGTTTGTGCTCGGATGAAAGATCTGAGGCATCGCCCGAACTATACCCCAAGTATGTGAAAAATCAAATATCAAGGATCAAGAATCAAATCAACATAAGGAAAGAAGTAAAGAACCACGTGGGACATCTCCGGAACTTTCCAAATCGTTATGTGTCCAACATGTCAAGGAACATGGGAGGGTTTATGTGGGATGAAACTTTGATCGAATCGAGAGGTCGCAGCAAACGGGGAAAAACGTGGTTCACATTTCCAATCGCTCTATTGATGCACGCTCTGGTGATCGGTGTTTTGATCGGTACCTCGTACTGGACGGTAGAAGCAGTGCAGGCGCCGGTCTCCAATGCAGTCCCGCGCTGGATTCCCGTTCAGTTGCCACAGGGGAGCGCCGGTAGTGCGATCCCAAAGGCCACACCCAAGCCGCCGAAGTCCGCTAACTCCAAACCGCCGCTTGAGCAACCGCAAGAAATTCCGGAGAATCTGACTCCAGGACCGCCTGAAGCGCCTGCGGAACCTGATCCGAATGCCTCTGTTAATAACATAGAAGGCGAACCCGGCGGAGGACCGGAAGGAATTCCCGGTGGCTATCCGGGCGCAACTGGAGCCGGGACTGGATTTCTTCGCGGCGGTGAATCCGATCCACCGATCATTATCACACCGGAGGTAACGCAGCCGGTATTGATTCGGAAGATCACGCCTGAGTATCCACCGATTGCAATTCGAGGACGCATTCAAGGAATCGTGGTGCTGGAGGCCGTGATTACACGGACCGGCACGGTCGAAGAGCTGAGGGTGTTGCATTCGCCTCATCCGTTGCTGGAACAAGCGGCGGTGAAGGCTGTGAAGCAGTGGCTCTATCGTCCGGCGCTCGTAAACAGCAAACCTGTGAAGGTCTATTTTACCGTGACCGTGGAATTCAAGATTCAGTAAAGCAGCGCAACCGCTCAACGAAACAAGTTCCGGAGCACAAACCCCACGTTCGCGGGACGTTCGGCCAGCCTCCGCATGTACCAGGGGAACCAGAACGTGCCGTAGCTGATTAAGACGCGCACGCGATAGCCTTCCTTTACCAGACGAAGCTGATCGTTCTTTCTAATACCGTAGAGCATCTGGATTTCAAACTGATCGCGCGGGACACTCATTGTGTTCTCGAGTTCCAGAATACGCTGCAGCAGTGCTTGATCGTGCGTTGCCAGGCCGACGTTGATGCCATTCTGCTTTGCATGAAGAAGCAGCGTACCCGCCAGCCTGAAATAATTTTCGTCGTTGTCGGATTTCGCTGCGAACGCGATCGTGGGTGGCTCGGCGTAGGCGCCCTTCACGAGCCGAATTCCCGGATTCGCGGGCAAAAGCTTGTCCAGATCTTCGTTCGTTCGGAAAAGATAGGATTGAAGGCAAACACCGGTATTCTGAAATGTCTCGCGCGCATGATAGTACAGGTCCAACGTCGACGTTGTATATTTACTTCCTTCCATATCGATCCAGACGTAGTTCTGTACTTCCGCGGCTGCCGCGAGCAATTCATTCAGATTCGCGAGACAAAGCCCCGGGTCCTGATCCAAACCGAGCTCAGTGAGCTTGACTGATATATGGGCATCGAGGCCCCGCATCTGAATTTCATCAAGCACTTTCAAATAATGGTCCTTCACGTCATGGGTTTCTTTTTCCGTTGTGACATTCTCGCCAAGATGCGTGACCACGGTTGGAATGCCTACCTTTTGAAGGTCGGCCGCTGCAGTCAAAGCGTCTTCGATCTGTTCCCCGGGCATAAAACGGGCAACCGAGTTTCGGACAAATTTGTAACGCGGGAGATGTTCGCGAAGCGCCTGATTCCGCGAAACCCACAAAAGAGTATTTCTTGCGATTCCCATTTCTTATCGGTGATCCCGGTTACTATCTTCTCACAAATGTTCGCTCCGCCATCCTGGCTGGGGTGTGGAATCCCGCGCCCCAACTAGGATGGGCATTATAATGATCCCGTATGACTGCAGTAATCAGTCTCCGGGATGTGCGATATGCTGCCGGGATTACCGATCTGGTCCGAAACGTCTCATTTGATGTTCAAGCCGGTGAGACCATTGTACTGCTTGGAAGAAGCGGATCGGGCAAGACAACCACATTAAGGTTGATTAATCATCTGTTGGTTCCCACTTCCGGAGACGTTTTTGTAAACGGAAAGACGACGCGCGAATGGGATCCTATCCAGCTTCGCAGAAGTATAGGATATGTGATTCAGGAAGCCGGATTATTTCCTCATTACACGGTCCGTCAAAATGTCGGGCTTGTTCCGTCACTTGAAAAGTGGGAACGCGGTCGCATTGATGCCCGCGTAAAAGAAGTTCTGGAGCTTGTTGGATTGGATCCAGCGCGGTTTGCCGACAGGTATCCGAGCGCGCTCTCGGGTGGTCAGCGCCAGCGTGTAGGCGTCGCGCGCGCGATTTGTGCCGATCCGCATATTTTGTTGCTGGATGAGCCGTTTGGCGCGCTCGATCCGCTGACCCGATCCGAAATCCAGAATGAATTCCGTACGTTGCAGCAACGGCTGGCCAAAACGCTGGTGTTTGTAACCCATGACATTGCGGAAGCCTTTCTTTTTGGTTCACGAATCGGTTTGATGAAGGATGGCCGGCTTTTGCTGCTTGCAACGAAGGAGGAATTCCGCGCTTCAAAGGATCCCGATGTAGTTTCCTTTCTACAGCCGGTACGTGAACAATTCGAGATGCTGAGTCGTATATGAACCTCATTCAGTTTTTGCAGAACAACGCATCGGAATTGGGTATTCGAACATTGCAGCATTTGTTCTTGGCGGGTCTTGCCACCATTATAGGAGCTGCGATCGGCATTCCGGCCGGTATCTTTCTCACGCGGAAACCGCAATGGAGCAAGCTGGTGATTGGGATTGCAAACGTTGTACAAACGATTCCCAGTCCTGCGCTTCTCGGATTTTTGATCCCGCTTCCGTTTCTGGGTGGAATCGGCGCGCGGAGCGCGATTGTCGCTCTTGTGCTGTACGCGCTGCTTCCGATCATTCGCAATACCTATAGCGGGATTACAGGTGTCGATCCGGCTGTAAGGGAAGCAGGGAAAGGAATGGGAATGACCGATCACCAGCTGCTGTTGCACGTAGAATTGCCGCTTGCCGCCAGTGTGATTTTTGCGGGATTGCGCGTGGCCATGGTGTTGTCCATTGCTGTTGCAACGATCGCTGCAGTGATTGGAGCCGGCGGTCTTGGCACGTACATATTTCGCGGAGTGTCGATGGTGGATAATACGCTCATTCTGGCAGGCGCGGTACCGGCAGCTCTTTTAGCAATCTTTACCGACTTGGGACTCGGCTGGATTGAAAAGAGGATCTCGCCAAAGCATTAATTGCCGCTACTGTTACAATAGCAATCATGAAATTCCGGTGCGCCTTGCTTCTGTTCGTTGTTCTTATATCATGCAGCGACAAACACAGGATCGTCGTTGGCTCCAAGAATTTCAGTGAACAGGTCATCCTGGGAGAGTTGCTTGCACAATATATAGAAGGAGCAACAGGCGTTCCTGTGGAGCGCAAGTTGAATCTGGGAGGAACATTTGTATGTCATAAGGCGATGACAGCCGGGGAACTGGATCTGTACGTTGAATACACGGGCACGGCTCTGACGGCGATCTTGAAGCGTCCACCAAGAAACGATCCGGGGGCTGTCTATCAAGAAGTAAAGCAAGCCTATCATGATCAATTTCATCTGGAATGGACGGAGCCACTTGGTTTCAACAACACATTTGCAATCATCATTCGTGGCGAAGAAGCCCGGCGATTGGGAATCAAAACGATTTCTCAGTCCGCACAACATACTCCGCAATGGAAGGCGGGTTTCGGTTATGAGTTCATGGAACGCAAAGATGGCTTCCCCGGCCTAGCACAAACCTACGGTCTCAAGTTTGCCAATCCGCCACGCGTGATGGATCTGACACTGACTTACAGAGCTGCAGCCGAAAAGCAGGTGGATTTCATTGCTGGAAATTCGACGGATGGAGTCATCTCAAAATTGGATCTCGTTGTTCTCGAAGACGACAAGCATTACTTTCCACCTTATGAAGCTGCCCCGGTTGTTCGCGAAGAAGCCTTGCAGAAGACTCCTGGCCTCCGCGAAGCTTTGAAGAAGCTGGGTGGCATGATTTCTGAAGATCAGATGCGAAAGTTGAATTATCAGGTGGATGTGGAACACAAAGACGTGAAGCAGGTGGTGAAGGAATATATCAAAAATCAGATAAAAATCAAAAATCAAATATCAAATAAACATAACTCAATAAACAAATAATGTGCTCAAACGCCAATCGCGGTTATTTGCTTATGTTTATTTGATATTTGATTTTTAATATTTGATATTGCATGAATCTCAGCGACTTCACGCCCAACACAGATCTCTCTCGGGCGTCGACTCTCCCTTCGAGTTGGTACACAGATCCTTCGATATTGGAATTAGAGCGCGAAAAGATTTTTTGTTCCACGTGGCAACCTGTAGGTCGCATTGATATGGTAGTGCGTTCGGGTGACTATTTTGCCTGCGATGTCGTTGGAGAACCGGTTGTGGTTGTCCGGGGAATGGATGGAATACTGCGCGCATTTGCAAATGTATGCCGTCATCGCGCCGGCCCTGTGGCAGCCGGAAGGGGAAACCGCAAGAGTCTTCAATGCCGTTATCATGGGTGGACCTACACGCTGGATGGGCGTCTATTTGCGCAACCGGAGTTTGAAGGCGTGCAGGACTGGAACAAAACGGAAATCTGCTTGCCGTCCTATCGGGTGGAGACGTGGGGCCCGTATGTTTTTGTAAATCTGGATCACTCCGCTCCAGGTCTTACGGATGTGATGGGTGCAATTCCTGATGAAGTCAACCGGATGGGATTTGCATTGGAGAAGATGCACTTTTTGGAGCGCCGCGATTACGCCGTTCACTGCAATTGGAAAGTTTATATCGACAATTATCTTGAAGGGTACCACATCCCGATTGCGCATCCCGGGCTGTTTCGTGAGTTAGACTACGAAAAATACCGGATCGATACGTACCGCTATTACTCTTCCGCATATGCTCCTGTTCGTCCATTGAAGGAAGGAGAGATCCAGGGCCGCGATCGCAGATATGTTCGCAGTGAAGAAGAATCAAAAGCGCTTTACTACTGGATTTTCCCGAATTTCATGATCAATATTTATCCCGATAACTTGCAAGCAAATATCATCTTGCCTCAGGGCCACGACCGCACACTGGCCATCTTCGAGTGGTTCTTCATTGAACCAGGAACAGGAGAGGGTTGGGAATCCGTTCAACAGTCCATTTCGTTTAGTGATCAGATCCAGCGGGAAGATATAGAGCTTTGCGAGATGGTTCAGCGAGGACTTCAGTCGCGCACATACAATCAGGGCCGACTTTCCGTGAAGCGTGAGAACGGCGTGCACCACTTTCATTCACTGGTGCATGAGTTTTTATCGAAACATTGAGCCACTGGCTTTGCGCCTTGGCGTCTGTGCGAGAAATCCTTTCCCGCTCAGGATCGTGGACCCGTTCTATGCGTTCCGGAGAATGCCGTGCGCGGTTCGGGCGAGTCCAACGAAAGGACCTTCACGTGAGTCACCACCAGTTGTGTCCATCTCTTTGCATACATATAGTTCTCCACCCATTGATGAGGCAGATACTTGAAGGGACAAAACGGGAGATGAAGCGCAAGAAGGAGCGGAACCATTGTGATTACCTGTTTCTTCATCATATACCCTCGTTTACATTAGACGCGAAAATCGCGACAAGGTTTACCGGAAAGTTTCCGGTAGGCCGAAACGAGGGATCAACGGGATTTACCGGCGGGTAACGGTCAGTCTTTTGGCACCGGCGGCGGACCGTCAGGAATATACGCTTTATATGTTTGCCCTTTTGTCTGGGTTTCGAATTCCTTTCGAATCGCTTCGCGTTGCTGCGGATTTTCGTAAAGATCCAACATCGTTGCGGCCAGCGCTTTTGCCGCATAAATCATCCCCTTATGACCAATCGACATTCCACCGGTAGCAACCACTGGCCACGCATGCCAGGGCGCATTCAACGGCGCCGTGGTTACGGACAGATGAATGACCGGAACGATCCAGCTGATATCCGCTACATCTGTTGAACCACCTTCCGGATCGCCCGGATGTTCATCAAACGGCTGGATCCTTCCATCCAGTCCTTTCGGTTCGACATTCGTCGCACGCTGAATCTGCTTTGCGAATTCCTGTTCTTCCGGAGTGTATTGTAAGGGTCCCAGCCATGTCATGTTGGAGTACAACAATCTTTCGCCCGTCATATTGACAAGCATTTCGTACGACCCGGTTTGAATCTTCATCGTTGCTTCCACGTCCGCAGCGAGCGCAGCACCTTCGACCATTTTGCGCACGCGCGGTAGAAGCGCCTCGACTCCAACGCGTTTTGAATCCCGTACCCAACACCAGAGCTTCGCGTATTCGGGAACAACGTTCGGCACATCGCCCCCTTTCAAGATTGCATAATGCATCCGCACCGTCGGTTTCACATGTTCCCGCATCATGTTCAGTGCGTGTGTAAAAATCTCCAGACCGTCGACCGCGCTTCGACCGTTCCATGGATCATAGGCTGCATGCGATGCCTTCCCTTTGAATTCCACGATGAAATCGACCATTGCCTGGCTGCTCTTCGTATCCGCTCTTGTTTCAGTTTCCGGATGCCAGGCCAGACACACGTCCAGATCCTTGAACAGGCCTGCTCGGGCCATATAGACTTTTCCGCTCACAGATTCTTCCGCAGGAGTGCCGTAGAAACGAATCGTTCCCTTTAGTTTACCGGCAGCGATTTGCTCTTTGATTGCGATGGCCGCTCCCATGCTTGCTACCCCAAACAAATTGTGACCGCACCCGTGGCCGGCGGCGCCCGGCACCAGCGCTTCCTTTACGGGAGTTGCCTTTTGAGAAATGCCCGGCAAGGCATCGAATTCCCCGAGAATCCCGATCACAGGTTTTCCTTCGCCATACGTCGCCACAAAAGCCGTTGGCATTTCCGCAACTCCACGTTCGACACGGAAACCCTGCTGCTCTGCATAGTCTGCTAATACTTTAGATGATTTCGTCTCCCGCAGCGCCGTCTCCGCAAAGGCCCAGATCTGATCGCTCAGAGTGATCATATCTTTGCTGTGTTTCTCAACAGAGGCCGCAGCCACTTCCTTTTTTTGAATGTTTGGAATCGTCTTTTTCGTTTCCGCCGCAAAGGTAATAGAAACGAAAAGCATAATCGTCGCGAATACAAGCGTGGGTTTCATTCTTACTCCTGAAATGCCGTCTATTTTACGTAGACGGTTTTTATGTTTACAAATTCACGGATGCCAAAACTTGCCAGTTCGCGGCCGTATCCCGATTCTTTGATGCCGCCGAAGGGCAGACGGGGATCGGACTTTACAAACGAGTTTACAAAACAGCATCCCGCTTCCAGTTTTTCGGACGCGATTCTTTCCCCCCGTTTCAAATCTTGCGTAAAGACAGCGGCGCCAAGCCCGAAGATAGAATCATTTGCGATCCGGATGGCATCGTCTTCGTCCTTTGCTGCAATGATGGCTGCGACAGGCCCAAAGAGCTCCTCATCATAAGCTGCCATTCCTTTTCTGACATTCCCGAGAACAGAGGGTGGATAGTAGGCACCTTTGTTGTCCGGTATCGCGCCGCCTAGCAGGAGTTTTGCGCCTTTTTCGACGCTCTCCACTACCTGTCGATGCAGGTCGTCGCGCAAATTGTGCCGCGCCTGCGGACCGAGATCTACCGGTTCGAGAGGATTTCCCATCTTCTTAGCGCGCATCTTTTCAATAAACATTTCTTCAAAGCGTTTCAACACCGGTTCCACCACGATGAACCGTTTTGCCGCAATACAGCTCTGTCCGCCATTGATTAAACGCGAAGCGACGCACGACTCCGCAGCGCTCTCCAGGTCCGCATCCTCGAGAATTACGTAAGGATCGCTTCCGCCAAGCTCCAGTACTGTTTTCTTCATGACCGAACCGGCTCGCGAAGCCACGGATTTGCCTGCCGGCGTGCTGCCCGTGAGGGTAATCGCTTTTACGTGTGGACTTTCAATCACCTGCGCCGTGTTTACGTTGCTGAGCAACAATGTCCGGAAAATATTTGCCGGAAAGCCTGCACGCCGGAAAATCTCTTCGATCGCTAGAGCGCATCCGCTCACATTGGAGGCATGCTTCAGTACTCCTGCATTTCCGGCCATCAGCGCCGGAGCCGCAAATCGGAAGACCTGCCAGAATGGAAAATTCCACGGCATGATGGCCAGCACGATTCCGATGGGTTGAAATGCGACAAAACTCTTTGATGCATCAGTTGGAATGACTTCGTGTGAAAGAAACTTCTCGGCATTCTCCGCGTAGAAGTCACAGACCCATGCGCACTTTTCCGCTTCGCCACGCCCCTGGGCGATCGGCTTTCCCATCTCATCCGTCATCAATCGGCCATATTGATCCTTCTCTTCACGGAGAATTTCGGCTGCCCGCCGCATCCGCTTGGCGCGATCAGCGAATCTTGTATTGCGCCATTCCAGATATTCTTGATTGGTTTGTTCCAGGATGGTTGCAACTTCCTGAGGTGTCAGTTCCTGATAACTCCGGATCGCTTCACCGGTTGCGGGGTTGATCGATTCGATGGACATTCGATTCCTCCATATGGGTAGATCCTATTTCACCACAAAGGCATGGAAAATCGTAGGGGCTGAGCATTTTCCACCGTTGTGTGGTTCCTGGGCTGCAATGGGCGGTGGTCTCATATCGTGCAAGATTTTATTCGCAGATGAAAATGCTCCGCCCGTCATTGCGAAATGCCAGATCATGCCACTGCCGCGCTGGGCTGCGCAATTGCGGATACTTGAATGATCTAAAATTGCTTTTCGGGAAACATTACTTTTGTGATCTCCGGCTTCAGATGGCAAATGCACAGCCCCTACAGGATGGCAAAGGCAGCCCCTACACGCCGTAGAGGACGGGATTCCATTCGATTCCGAGCTCACCGGGAGGGGCCATGTAGCCAAGGAGAGCGGACGATGCTACGACAGAAGGACTTGCGAGGAACCCTTCGCCGCCGACACCCATTCTGTTTTGCCAGTTGCGGTTAAAGGATGTGATCGCGCGTTGGCCGCGTTGAAGCGCATCGGGTCCCTGGCCAAAGCAAGGACCGCACCACGAATTGCGAATCTGGCCACCGACGGATCGAAAAATACTTGCAATCGATTCGCCCTCCAAACGGAGATCCGCGTTCTCGATTCGGCTCTTCACCCCGCCGGATCCCGGAAAAATGACAAGATCGCGCACTGCCTTTTTCAAACCCACAGCGCGAGCCGCCCGGAGTACAAGCGCGGCTTGCAGCAGATCATCGTAACTACCATTCGTGCAGGAACCGATATAAGCCTTGTCAAAAGCAATCCTCTCCTTTGCCACTTCTTCCGCCGGGAAAGCGTTCCCGGGTGAGTACGGCTTTGCAATCATCGGAACGATGTCAGAAAGATCTAACGATTCATCGATTTGGTAGCTTGCATTCTTGCCCGGCTGAATGGGTGGGTAGGGTAGGCTTGTGATTCCCTTCGCTCGATACCACGCATATGTAATTTCATCAGGCGCAAAGATGCCGTTTTGCGCTTCCGCTTCTGCCATCATGTTTGCGATCGTGTTGCGGTAGGAAATCGGTAGCTGACGATTCCGGTCCACAAATTCTACCGACATTCCTTGCGATTGTTTTGTGCCCCATATATGAAGAAGTTTCAATACCACGTCTTTTCCGCTGACCCAGGGTTGAAGAGTTCCGGAGATCATGACGCGGCGTGCTTTGGCGAGTGTGAAATAGACGTATCCTGTGGACCACCCGAATCCGAGTGTTGTGGAGCCTACGCCGAAGCCTACTGCTCCATAAGCTCCGTAAGCGCGGCTGTGCGAATCGGCGCCCGGGATGAATTGGCCCGGCAAGACCAATCCCTGTTCCGGAAAATAAAAATGGAAGATTCCGTCTCCCGGTGTTGCGTAGTAGGGCTTTTCAATTTGGTGAACCTCCGCAAACGCGCGCGAGATCGACGTCTGTTTGTCGTCTTCGACGTTGCCTGTAAACACAAAATGATCATTGGCAATCGCGGCTTTGCGCGGGGCAATCTTGTTTCCGCCGGTGATCTGGTTGAAGGTGTGGATCGCGAAGGGAGCCGTTCCATCAGACGCCGGGAGGAGATCGGCGTAGACACGAAGCGTTGCGCCCGGTTTCACTTCAGCGTCTTTATCTACTCGATGCGCCCAGACAATCTGTTCGGTCGTTGTCATGCGCCGAGCAGTCTCTGGATCGGGCCATTCGATCAATGGTTGGCCCCGCAACGATTCCTCAAACTCACGTCGCCCCAATGCAAAGATTCCGCCGGTTTGCCGGATTTCATCCTCTTTCGGCGTCAATGCCAGAGGTGTGTAGGTTTTGATCTGAGTTTCGTTTGTCAGTGTTCTGGTCGTCGTTTCGAATGCGAACTGATCTCCATCCTGTGCGTCTTCCACAGCCTGTGGACATTGCACGACTTCCAGACCCAGATTGAAGGCGTTGCGGCGAAAAATGTCGCCCATATTGTTGCCGCATACGATCACCATTTCGCGTCCGGCTTCTTCTGCGATCGCTTTCAAACCGGCAGGACTCATCTCCCGCGACGAACCGATCCCGAACCGGTCTCCCGCAATGATAAAAGTTTCCCCATTTCGTACACGTTCGCGGAATTCAGGCATGAGATAGATGAAGGCGCCCTCCTTCCATTTTTCGTCCAGCGAACTCAGACTTTCCGAGACGCAATACTTGGAAGGAGTGATCTGATCCGTATCGATCGCATCCAATTTTTTTCCGGGTTGTTTGGGATCCCAGAAAATCAGTGTCTTGCCGCGAACCACATTTTCTGCCATGCCTGTTCCTTACTTAATAAACTCTTCACGATTACGCCAAAGCTCGACACCCACATACTGAAATCGCCCTTCGATCGGCGGATTCATTTTCTTGACACGCAGCAATACTCTCCTGGCCGCAGTGCGTTGAAATATCTCATCAAAAAGACGATACGCAAACGATTCCAGAAGTTTGTGTTGCGCGCTTTCCGAGATTTCCAGGACCATATCGATAACTTTGCTGTAGTTGACCGTCCGATCAAGCTCGTCTGTCTTGCCGGCATCGGAAAGATCGAAATACAGGGTGATATCGAGTTCGCAGTTGCGGCGGACTTCCTGCTCTTCTTTTTTGACGCCGACGCGGACAGAGCAGTGCAGTCCTTTGATTACGATCTTGTCGTTATGCATTGCGATTTGAAAAGAAGTGCAATGTTAATGAACGCAAAAATGTTTGTCAAGAAACTTCACCCCGCGCTACAATCGGATTGACCATGAGTGCGGAACTTCCTTTGGTGATTGTCAATCCAAGGTCTGGCAGGGGAACGACGGAACAAAGCTGGGCTTCGGTGGCCGGCTACGTCCGTACCTATCTTGGACCGTTTGAATGCGAGTTTACACGAGAACGGGGAGACGGGATTCGAATTGCGGAAACAGAAGCGAAGAATGGCAGAAAACTGTTGATTGCTGCAGGGGGAGACGGCACGATCTCCGAAGTGGCAAACGGGATCCTGCGCGCGGGGACCGACACGGAACTCGGAATTCTGCCGCGCGGAACAGGCGGAGATTTCCGGCGCACACTTGGTATTCCAAAAGACCCATCCCGTGCGTTACAACGCATTCGCGACGGATACTCAAGACAAATGGATGCCGGCAGGATCACCCACATCGGTTCGGATGGACGGGAAACGTCCCGCTATTTTGTGAACACCGCGTCGTTCGGAATGAGCGGTAGAGTTGCCGGCAACGCAAATCGGTCCTCTAAGAGACTGGGCGGAACCATGACCTACTTTGCTGCAACCTTGAAAACAATCTTTTCCTATGACCATCCCGAGATCCTGCTGTCCGTGGATGATCAACCGGAAGTCCGCTTGAAAATCGTGACCGTTTGCCTGGCAAATGGGCCATCTTTCGGTGGTGGGATGAAGATTGCTCCGGATGCCAAATTGGACGATGGCTTGCTGGATGTCGTGATCATCGGTGACATGAAAACAATGTCGATGATGCTGAATTCGCACAAACTCTATACCGGATCCTTCCTATCATTGGATCAAGTGACCCTGGTCCGCGCGAAGAAAGTGAGTGCTGCGCCTGTTCATGAGGACGCGGAAATCTTGCTGGAAGTAGACGGCGAAACACCCGGAAGGCTTCCTGCAACGTTTGAGATTCTTCCGCTCGCGCTAAAAATCAGGTGTTGATCTGGGAGCGCAGGCGTATGGAGCGCAGGCGTCCTTCTAAGTAACTGCCGTCGGGAGAGGCACGAGTAGAAAGCCATAACGTCTGGCTTTTTTGATTAAGCTTTTGACTGAGCGCTCCTTATCTTTTTGCTGCTGAGTGGCTATCAATGTAGGGTCGAATTGGGATTTTCGTGTGATTAAGAAATAGATAAGTCGAGCGAGCTTATGTGCGCAAATTACGTTTGTTTTAATAGGACCATGTAGGGTGCGCATTTTTCGATAATAATCGCCCAGTGGAGACTTTGAGTGATGCAGGCTATTGGCTGCAATGAGTAGAGCTTGGGCAGTGCGATTGCGACCAGGAAGTGTTTTGCGATCAAGAATTTTGTTGCCACTGATCCGGTTGTTGGGAGAAAGTGAAAGCCAGCGAGTAAATTGTTTGACGGTTGGAAAACGGGACAAATCATCCCCAAGTTCACTGAAGATTGTTTGAGCTGTCAGAGAACTGATTCCGTCAATCTGAGTAAGATCAATGCCATAAGACCGGAAAAGATGGCTTTGTAGATCGTAACTCGGGGTATTTTTATCTTTGTTTGCTTTTTTAAAATTGTGAGGCAACTTGTAAGTTCCGGGGCAATTGGCAGCCATCTGACAATAGATTCTTTCTATTTCAGCATCGCAATCGATGAGTTGTTGCGTGTAAAAGTCATAAAATTGCAATGACTGTTTTAATGTGAACACGTGTTCCGAACGATAATTTCCTTCGAGTGATTTTTGGATTTCTTTTTCGGTGCTTCGGCAGCGGTGATCTCGGAACTTGGCTAAAGAAGAGGCGTCACGATTGCCTGCTACGATCGATCGAATGATCTGCATCCCTGTTATTCCTGTAATGTCACTGATTACATTATCAAGTTGCAAATTCATTTGATGAAGTGCCTTCTGCATGTGGAGGATGTGAGAGCTTCGGTAGCGGATTATAGTGGATCGATGACGAATGAAACTACGGAGGACACAAACCTGATCGGCTGGACGGAAGGAGGATTTTAATAAACCATAACTGTGCATTTGCTGTAGCCACTGACAATCAGAAACGTCGGTTTTCTTTGGACGTTTCAGGTCTCTTGGATTCACAAGATGAACTTCAAAGCCAGATTCAACAAGAATTTCGTATAATGGAATCCAGTAAATTCCGGTGGATTCCATTGCAATGGTTTTAATCTTACAGACTTTTAACCAATCTGCGATTTGGCGAAGGTCAGAAGTGAAGGTAGGGAAATGTCTGACGAATTGCGGATCACGGTCTGCTGGTACGCAAACATAAATTTCGATAGAACCTATGTCGACTCCGGCGGCATCCGGGTTGACCGTAGTCAGCGGTGGTGTAGGTTTAATCTTTTTGGACGAGTTCTTTTTCATCTTTGCTCCTAAAAGTGATGCGATTGGGCTCGTCCAAGACCCGCTGATCGCCAACAAAACAATTCTTCTAAACGGGGTAGTTAAACTCCACCAGTGTACAAAGCAAAATCAGCGGAACCATGCTCGCCTACGGGCTTCTAAGCACCAGTGACGCCGCGGTTTTAGCTTGTCTGGACGAACAGCAAGAAGTATAAATGAAATGACACAGGTGGATTATTTTGCAGTTTCATCAAAGTACAAAAGTTTCAAGATGAAACTTTGAAAGCTCGCCTGCATTATGGGTCGCAGGCCTCCGGCCTGCTCATAAATGGAGTAGGGGCGGGGCTTGTATCCGACCGCATGATGAGGGCGACCAAAAGAGTCGCCCCTACAAAACATTACGAAGTGGAGATCGGTGTGAGGTCGATATCGATATTTTCTTCGCGTTCAATTTCAGATAACTGTTCGCGCAGGGAGTTGATACTCAAAGAGGCCGGGATGGAAATCATCGCATCCATACGGAAAATAGGTGTACCGCTCACAGGGGCGTCGTACGTATCTGTCTCCATCGATTCGATATTGATTCCAAGCTCGCTCAAGGCTGTGCTCAATCGGTGCACAACACCCGGATGATCCATGCAGGAAGCGACGAGCTTATACGGCAGCGATGGTTCCTGCGATTTTTTGCCTGACGGTTGTTTGACCCAAACATTCAATCCTGTTTGTGCGCTGAGATCGTTATACCTGTTCGCGATTTCAAACAGATTCTTGGATTCGCCGGAAAGGAGAAGGATCAGGGCAAATTCACCCTGAAATACTGCCATTTTGCTGTCTTCAATATTGCATTTTCGAAGCACAATGAACTGCGAGATTTTTTCTACCAGCCCGACTCTATCTGGACCTACCGCAACCAGGATCAATCTGTCGTATTCTGACATTGACGCTCC
Organism: uncultured bacterium; assembly: GCA_963843285.1. Lineage (GTDB taxonomy): Bacteria > Acidobacteriota > HRBIN11 > JAKEFK01 > JAKEFK01 > CAZDDB01. The sequence continues at coordinate 24,842 of CAWJJO010000005.1, read as the reverse complement.
TCCTGTGATTTTAGATGATACAATGACTCACGCCAATCCTAAAAACGTATGATTGTAACCCAGGAATGCGTAGACATTCTCGTGGACGGAAGTCCAATGAGAATGTTGGTCACCGCCCCGAGGGCGGACGGGAGATTTCCCGCAGTCCTCTTCTACTCCGATATTTTTCAGCTTACCGGTCCCATGATCCGTTCTTGCGTCCGGCTTGCCGGTTATGGTTTTGTTGTGGCTGCCCCGGAAATCTATCATCGCATCGAATCGCCCGGCACAGTGATCCCGTTTGACGATGCGGGACGCACGCGCGGAATGGAGGATGCTCTCCGAACGCCTGTGGCTCACTTTGACGCGGATTGCCGGGCCGCACTGGATTATTTGAAGGGCCATCCCAAGACAGCGACCGGGAGATTGGCTGCCGCCGGTTTCTGTATCGGAGGACATCTCGCATTTCGCGCAGCCCTTCAACCCGACGTCCGAGCAACAGTTTGTTTCTATCCGACAGGAGTTCATACAGGAAAGCTCGGAAAAGATGAAGATGCCGGAACTCTGCAACGGTTTATTGAAATTCGAGGCGAGTTACTTCTAATCTTTGGGGATTCCGATCCGCATATCCCTGCGGACGGCCGAAACAAGATTGAGCAAGCTCTGAAGAGCGCAGGCACGCGGTATCGTCTCCAGCTCTTTCCGGGGGAACATGCATTTATGCGTGATGAAGGACCGCGATTCAATCCGGAATCGACGGATCTCGCGTTTCATGAAGCTCTCTCCTTCCTCAAGAAGCTCTAGGATTCACCGCAGAGACGCGGAGGCGCAGAGAAAAAAGCAACCACAGATGAACACAGAACACCGATTAGCTCAGATCCAATTTCCTCTTATTAATCCGTGTTTATCTGTGTTCATCTGTGGTTCCATTTTCCCTCCGTGCCTTGGCAAGAAGTCTTTATCTTGTGAAGACGGAGTCGCCCAGGAAGTGTTTGCGGAGATACTGGACAGTGTCGTAGAGCGTTTCGCCGGGATCGCGGGGTGTGAAGCCGAGCTCACGCGTCGCCTTTCCTGAATCGCAATACCAGAAGTAGCGTGACATTTCCATGCTGATCGGTTCCACTGGCGGCTTCTTGCCGATTCCGTCATACAACGCTTCTACAAGTTTAGATGTTGCTGTGTGTAGCTTTCTGGGAATGCGAACCGCAGGCGCGTTGACTTTGGAAATTCTCTCCAGGTAGTGAAAATAGCGGTCCAGTGTCCAGTTTGGTCCGCCAATCAGATATTGCTCACCCGATGCTCCACGCTGCATGGCAGCAGGAAAGACGGACGCTACATCGCGTACATCCACAAAGTTGATACCGCCTGACGGAATCGCGGGAATATCTCCTGCAAGGAATTTCAGGACATCGGCAGTTGAACTCAAACGGTCATCGCCGGGGCCCAGCAACAAACTGGGATTGAGAATTACAAGCTCCACATCTTCTTTGCAGATCGAACGCGCAGTTTTTTCTTGATACAGCTTACTGGCATAGTAGGGAAACTTCGTAACGATTTCTATGGGCGTTGGCCACGATTCATCCGGCACCTCAAATCCGTCTTCCGTAATGGCGATGGTTCCACTTGTAGAGGCCATCACGATGCGCCGGACACCCGCTTCCTTTGCGGCTTCACAAAGAATGCGCGTGCCGTCGACGTGCACCGAATACATCGCGCGCTGTTCGTCATCACTGCGGGACACGTAACCGGCGAGATGATAGATCTGCTTTACGCCTTCCACCGCGATGTTTACGATCTCGGGCGCGGTGATCGAGCCTTCGATCACTTCCACACCGAGATCCTGCAGCCATTCCGGCGCCGATTTCGTCAATACACGAAGTTGCTGTTCTCCGCTCGCGAGCAAGTGCTCCACAAGATGTTTGCCCAGAAATCCCGTGCCGCCCGTTACCAGTATCTTAGATGGTGATGCTTTCGTCTTTTTCAATTCGGACTTCATGGCTCAGATCCGCTTACTTTACCGGTGATTGCTCGATCTGTGGTTGATGTTCGTGGTGCCACTGGCGGCGGATCGCTTCCCAGTCCAGCACCGGCTGTTTTCCGTCGCGCATCTGTTCCACAACTTTCTGAGTGAGCATGGTTACCAGACGATAGGCTTCGTTCTTCGGGATTCCACGCGTAGTCTTTTCCAACGCTTCATACGGGAGAAACGGACCTACTCTCGCGGAAACCTTTTTCGACCGGTCGGGAAATGATTTTCCCTTTGGCATCGCTTGATACGTGCCGTCCAGAAACAACGGCAGAATCCCGCGTTTGGAGCGCAGTGCCAGATAGCCAAGGCTGAATTTGAATTCGGCGAGCTGGCCGGTAGTGGAGCGGGTTCCTTCAGGGAAAATCAACAGATTGAATCCCTGATCGAGGAATTGAATCGCAAGCTGGAGCGACTCGTGAAGCGACCCCTTTCGCTCCATCGGAATCAGATTGGTAAAGTTCTCAAAAAACGCTTTTTTGTATTTGTTGTCGAAGAAATAATCCGCGGCAGCCACCGCCACCATATTCTTTCCGGCATCTCCGAGGGCAAACTTCACAAGCCCCATGTCCAGATGGGAGCAGTGATTGGACGCTACTATGAATGTAGTATGACATGGGATATTTTTCTTCCCCTTGACGATTGAATCCATCCAGTAGTTGTAGAAATATTGATGCGCGAGATCGAGTCCTTTGCTTCCGGCATTCCGGAGCAAAGACGGAATCTGGATCTCGTCCGCTTCCTCATCCTTTCCGCGGCGAGCAATGGCGGACCGTGATTGTTTGGCGGGCAGCGGGGAAGTGGATCGCAGGAATCTGCTGAGCTCTTCCACGTTCGTAACAGCGTTGAGCCCCTGGAGCGACGAAATCGAGATGCCCGCGGCATCGATCGCTGTTCCGAGCTCGGTGTACATGAGACTGTCGAAGCCCAGCTCATCAAACGTCGTGGCGGCGTGGATTCCGGATGCCGGTTTTCCGCAAACACCGGCGACAATCTCTGCGAGCCAGCGAATATCGTCCTTGTCCGGAGCCGGCAACGGATGCACATTCGCGCGCATGCCTTGCAATATGGCAATGACCTCGCGGCGCTTCACTTTGCGTGTGCCCGTGCGCGGCAGCTCCTCATCCTGGAATTCGATGGTGCGGACGCGTTTGTACATCGGAAGGCCCGCAGCAATCGTCCGGAAATGCTCTTCGATATGCGCCCGCACTTCGTTCGCCGATAAGGAATCATCCTTCTCATAATCGGGCACAACCAGACACACGACCCGTTCGCCGCTTTCATCCGGCAACCCAACGATACTCAGCTCTTTGATCAGGTCATTGTGCCGGTAAATCTCTTCCAGCTCATCCGGATAGATATTTTTGCCGGTCGGTCCAACAATCAGATCTTTAGATCGACCGACCAGAAACAGATTTCCTGCCTCATCGATGTAGCCGAGATCACCGGTGTAAAGCCATCCATCGCGAATAGTGGCTTCCGTAGCTTCCTTGTTTTCGTAGTAACCGGCCATGACATTTGGCCCGCGCGCGATGACTTCGCCAATTCCTTGTTCATTGGGATCTACGATTTTGATTTCCACCCCGGGTAACGGCTGTCCCACGCTTCCAATCAGCAGCTTTTCACCGGGACGCGTTACGGTAAGAACGGGAGATGATTCCGTCAATCCATATCCTTCATTCAGCGCGAAGCCGAGTCCATAGAAAGTTTCAAATACTTTCTCTGAAAGCGAAGAGCCACCGCTGATGAAGTATCGAATCTTGCCGCCGAGCCCCTTGTGAACAGGAAAGAAGAGAAACGGTCCAAGATTCAGCGACGTCTTTTCGCGCACCCACTTGTTCACACTGATGAGGGACTTCACAAAGCTCTCGAGTTTTTCCGATTTATCGCCGAACTTGTTCAGAATGCGCCGGCGCAGCAAATCCCACAGCGCGGGAACACCGACCATGATCGTGACATGGCCGAACTTGAGCGCATCGGCGATCGAATCACCATTCAGCTCCTCCAGATAGCGAATTTGCGCTCCTCGACTGAGCGGAAGAAGGAACCCGGTTGAGAATTCAAATGTGTGATGCAGCGGCAGGATGCTGAGAAACCCATCCTGGTTTGTCACATCGTAAACTTTCAGGAGCTGGGCCATCATGCTGGTAAGGTTCTTATGCGTCAGCATGACGCCCTTCGGTTTGCCCGTGGTGCCGGAAGTGAAGATCAGGGATGCAATCGCTGTCGGTTTTCCTTTGGGAAGCTTGGATGCCCGTTCGCGTTCGACTTCCTCGTCTCCCATTTCAAAAACAGCCTTCATCGGCCAGATCCAGACTTGTAAGCCGGCTGCTTCGAATAGATTAGAAAGACGGGAGCGTTTCCTGTATTGCCGGTCGCTCAGAATCAGTCCTTTGGCCTTTCCCGCGCGCATCAGATTCACGATTTCATCTTCATTGAGCTCCTTATCCATCGGAATGCAAGTGGCTCCCGCATGGAGAATCCCGAAGTAGCTGAGCCCCCATTCCGGCGCATTTTCTCCGATCAATCCGATCCGATCCCCCTCTCGGATTTCTTCTCCGTAAAGGAACGTTGCTGCGCGTGTTGCCAGTTCGCGAAGATCGCCGTAAGTGTATTCTTCCTCTTTGCCGTTTCGCTCGATGTGCATTGCCGGCCTGTGTTCATGCAGTTTCACAACCGCGTGGAACATTTCCAGAAGATTCCTGTAGGTATAAACACGCTTTGGTTTTGGCTTCCCGATTTCTTCCATCTTGGGGAAAACCCATTTTTGGAGACCGGGAAAATGGACTTTCAGCCAATAGTGATACCAGTCGATTTTCTCCGGCGCCCAGGTGAGCGATTCACGATCCGCATCGGGAAGTCTGGAAAAGAGAGCGCGGACATTGTCTGCCCGAAAATAGATTTCGTTCAAGACTGTAAAAGGCCGGAATTGCTCGTAGGTATCCAATCCTTCACGAGTGAATGCGTGCAAGTGTTCCACACCCTTTTTGATATTTTGAATGAGCCCGCTGAAAGTGCCGTAAGGTCGCGCGCGATTCAAGACATCGGAAAGTTTTTCCGTTGCGCGGTGAATCCTGGGAACCACTCTTCGAAAATAGTTGTCGCTTACCGGCCGGGCCTCCATTCGTGCCGCAATGGCGTTGAGGAACTTGTTTCCACTTTCTTTGTCCTTGAAGTGTCTGCGTTTGTATAGCCCCAGTAACGTGACGATCCGTCTCATCTTTGCGGGGTTGGAATCACCGGAGCACAACTGATACACGAGTTTGGGTTCTTCGACCATTGTTTGCGCGGTAACCGCAAGCATTGCGGACGCTACAAAATCGACCGGAATGACATCGAGAATGAGATTGTTCTTTGCGGGAAATTCATTCTGTCCGTTCAATCCGAACAGAATCAGCGGGGCCGTGGTGTTGAATCCTTCGTTCCAGCCCGCAAACGGATAAGTGAGGGCGCTTTCGACAATCGCAGGGCGGACGATGGCCCGGGCGATTCCGGTCTCCGCGGCGATCAGTTGTTCGGCCATGCTCTTGGTGTACGTATAGATATTGGGCCAACCCCACCACTTTGCGCGCTCGAGTCCCAGATCGCTCATTTTGTTGCGGATCCAATCCTTCCGTTCCCGCGCAGTAGCGAGATTCAGCGTACTTTCATCATCCGGATCCCGGCCTTCTTCGATCAATCGTTTGCGCGCAATCGCGCGAAGCTGGGCATTCAGAGTTGCGTCTGTGGCTTCTTCCACGACGCTTCGTGTCAGACGCTCACAATCCTTCAGCTCCTGTTCTACTGAGAACCGGATATCGTCCAGCTCTTCACGACGCGGAAAGTATCCCGGAACCGGATCCTCTTCCCAGATTTGACCTGAACGGTTTCCGGCGACAAAACAGGTGCTGGTGTGGACAAACGCAGGACGTTTCATCCGTTTTACAAATGCAAGCAGATTTTTCGTTCCGGTGACATTTGTCTTCAGTGCTGTTTCCAGCGGAGGATTGAAGCTTACATTTCCGGAGGAGTTCAATACAATGTCGATGTCATCGGCGATGTGCTGCGCCTCTTCCTCTTTGTAGCCGAGATTGTCGTGCATGATGTCGCCGCCGACAATCACCAGCTTCTTCTTCAAATGATCGCGGACATTTTCACCATACCGCTCGCGAACAGGATCGAACGCAGGGGAGGAGAAGACGTTATTCCAGAAACGCTCTTCGCTATCGGCGCCGGTACTGGCGCGCACCATCAGGTAGATCCGTTCCACTTGCGGAAACCGGTGCAGCAGCATGCTGAGCGTGACCTTACCGAGAAACCCGGTGCCACCGATGAAAAAGATCCTCTTTCCATTGAAAATCTCAGCAGGTGACAACGTAGTGTTCATGACAAACCGCAAAGACCGCAGAGACCCCAAAGGAGGGAAAAGCAAAATACTTTGCGTCCTTTGCGGTTATACCTCATGACATTTCTGACATGAAGATCGGCGGGTGATGCAGCATCGTGATTTCCGCCGATCTCCCGACGTAGCTTTTTGCCATATAGATCGCTTCGGTTAGACTGCTTGCGCGATCCCATCCAAGCATTTCGGGGACATAGGTGTTATCGGCGACAGCAATGATTTTGCCCAGGTGTTTGCGTCCGTTTTCGGCCCAGTACCACATGAAGAACGGATGCGCTCCGTGATACGCGTTTCCCCTCCGGTACATCTGAATGTAGTTGGGGTCATGCGCAAACTCCTGCTCGTATTTTTCGCGTAACTCGAAACTGTCCTTTGTATCCGGAAGGCAGCGGTTGAAAAATTCGATATAACTTGGATGAAATGCAGGATCGAATTCGTCATAGCAGGGGTGAGTCAGAATCATCACGCCCCCTTTCCGGACCACAGGCTTGTTCCTGTACATGTTGAAGAAATAACCTGGTCCCATCACCTGAACAAGGATTGGGTTCAGGATCGAATTCACATTGTACGGGGAGATGTATGCGATGCCTGTAATCAAGATATCGCATTGTCCTTTTACAGGCACTGCGTACTGATCAAAACAATGCCGGAGTGTCTGATCGTGCACGAGCTCTGTGCGTCCCGCATGACATGCAATGAGCTTGTAGTTTGCCGGAATCTGAAAAAACATCTTGCGCTTTGCGGCGCGCGGCAATTTGGACAGGCTTGCCTTTGTAAGATTGAACATGGCCCAGTCTTTGTCTGTGAACGTGTCTTCGTTTTTCGCCAGGAAGCTCATCGGGCTCAGGAACATATCGTTGTTGAGGACAGTCTCAATGTGGAAGACATTCATATGCTCATCCACAATTTTCCCCATCCGTTCGCATTTCCGACTCAATTCGGAACGCGCAGGATCCATGTAGCTGTCCGAATCAATGATGCTTTGCGGCTCATGATGCGGTCTCAGGCTCTCGTAGTCGCAAAGTCCCACAGTCACCGATTTATGTCCGCCGTCCATCGGAACGAGATTGATGTTCACGTAGATGAGCAGATCGCTTTCTACCGCGCGGCGGTTGATATTCACTGGCTCGCGGTGGCGAGTGTCTCCGAGATGCGTCATCCCTTCGGGATCTTCCGCATCGTGATTGTAATAGCGGTCCGGATAAAATTCCTTGAAAATCTTGGAGCCCACCATCCGTTTCAGTTCCGATTCCGTCAATTTTCGGTGCAGGGAATTTGCGACAATCAGATGGATGTCATCCACACCATGACCGTGCAGCATATCGAGAAGAATTTCCACGATTTGCTGCCTGATTTCCGGCGTTTTCATTGGAGGCAAGGGGAGGCTGATGTCATCCATCGCGATGGTGACTCGCATCCCCGGATACAACTGGGCAAACAAAGGGTCGCATCCGAGCGGATGATTCAGCGCGTAACGAATGGCAGCTTCCGGATTGGGAAGACCGGCAATCGGCGCTTTCGGATAGATCACTCGCGACCCGACCGGCAAGTCTTCGAGGAGAAAATCCTCGCCGTAATGCAGAATTCGCGGCTGCGAATCCGTATCGATATGAACGATGTTCTGTTCCAGTTTCCTTCTAACTACTAAACTCATAGCCCCTTTTTACTACGGAGAACACGAAGTGCACGGAGCGAAAGAATAGGTGCAAATCCAATACCTAGAAGGTCAACCACAATTTCCAATTCCTCCGTGTTCTCCGTGTGCTCCGTGGTGAATTCTATCATCTTAGATCCAGGATCGGCCAGTTGCCCTGAAGCGCGGCGCTGCGGAGCCGGAAATCAGGATTAACCGCCGCCGGGTGTCCCACCACCGACAACATCGGCAGATCCGTCATGCTGTCTGAGTAGCAGTAGCTGTCTTCGAGACTGAGCCCTTCTTTTTCCGCATAATTACGAATCCACGAAGCTTTGGTAGATTCAGCCATGATCGGAGGAAGCAATCTTCCCGTAGCAAATCCATCAACAAACTCAAGCCGGTTTGTAATCCAATCATCGATCTTGAGGTATCGAGCAACCGGTCCAACCGTCATATCCAGCGCTCCCGTTACCAGCACCTGTCTCAGGCCCAGACTGCGCGATCGTTCAATCAAATCGATCGCTCCGGGGAAGATCGAAGGTTGTAATACTTCTTCAAATAATTCCTCCGAAAGGTAGCGTAGACGATCTTCAGATTCACCTTTATATTGACGGAAAAACATCTCTTGAAAAACGCTACGGCTGAAAAGGTCTGTTGCTATGAAGGCGGGAATGGATCCCATAACCCTGGCGCTTTTGGCGATGCTGCGCAAGATACCCTGCTGGTTCCTTGCCTGGAACAAAAGAGCGTGAACCAAATTGGTCTTTACAAGCGTGCCATCCAGATCATAAAAAGCGGCAGCCGGCTTTTCTTTGCGATTTCGGGCCCCTTTCTTCATGGATGGATCGTAATTTTATCACGACCGGGCCCCAGAGAAGGAATTGCGGTTGTTGTCATGAAGGTCTAGATTATAAGTAGAGGTCAAGAGCGTATGCGATATTTTGCAACCTTAGTTCTTACGCTTCTACTCACATCGCCGGCCGTTTTCGCCCAAACTGAGACGCCGGCAAAAGATGCGGAACAGAAAAAGTCCATCCAACCCACTGAAAAAGAATTGAACGAAATCCTGGAGTCATTTCGTGATTCAGATAAAATCCTGAGACAGAATGCTCCGCGGAGGGAATTCGTTGAGGTTGAGGGGGCGGAACATCCGGGATTGGAAATGGATCTGACTCCACTCGGCAATCAAGCTTTTGAGCCCCGGATGGAAAATGTCTTGAAGCTACAGGCCCAGGATGAATACATGCTCTACCGGAGTTACGACTACACGCGTTCGCTTACGGGCCGTCCGCAGAAAACGGGGAGGCTCTTTCAGATTCCCGTCACATCTCTTAGCTCGTCTTCGGATGAGGAATCAGACGAGGAGAAGGAGCCGGAAGAATAAAGTCCGAGGGGGAGCGCGGGCTTCCAGCCCGCCGGTCATCGAGCGCTTCTTCGTTGGGTAAGCGAGCAGATCAAGAAAGTAGCTGAGCTGTATAGATAATAGAAAAAGTGCCAGATGATTGCAGGGAATACAAACAGCGGGCCTTTCAGCCTACAAAAGAACCTGTATAGATCTCGATTGAGAAAGAGCACCGTTCCGGCAGTCGCGATGGCTGCCACCAGAGATACGAACGTTGCGCGTCCGGAAAGTAGGATCACAAGCGAGAGTACAAAGAGCCCGACCATCACTGCGCTGACGCGTTGAGATGTTTGCAGGTTCAAATCATTTGGCAGAACTCCACTCTTGAGAATCAGTCTGGACCACGGAACTGCGCGATAGAGTATGTCTGCACGAAGCAGATTTGACGGAGTCCAACGCTTTAGATGTTTGACTTGAAGCGACTTTTCGAGTCGAATCGAATAGCCGGTAGCCTTGAGCTTCAGACCGAGCGCGATGTCCTCGATCGAGGGGTGCGGATAGTCCTCTTCGCTAAACCCTCCGGCCTTCAGAAAGATTTCCTTCCGGATTGCGCCACATCCGGCCCAGAATGTGGAGGCGTTTTCACTGGATCTTTGATGGACATAGTGATGCAGCAGATTTTTGTATTGTGAAAGGAAGTTTGGCGCAGCCGGACTCGTATCATACGATCCAAACACCGCGGCTACATCCGGACTTGAATCCAAGATTCCAATTACATGCTGGACTGTGTCGGGGCGGACCCTGACATCGGAGTCGATGAACAACAGTATTTCCCCGGTCGCATTTTCGCCGCCAACATTTCGTGCCGCAGCAGGACCCCTTCCTCGCGGGTTTGCCAGAACGGGCACGCCCATCTCGCGGGCAATTTCCGCGCTGCGGTCGGTGGAGTGATCATCGACAACGAGGATCTCGGCATCGTTGCGATTCTCACGCAAAGCGGAAAGACAATCACGCAAGCACCATTCTGCGTTGTATACGGGTACGATCACTGAGATTTTCATTCGGCTTCGACCATGTGGATTATAAATGGAAACCTCACCAGATGGGTAGGAACCTATCCTTTCGGATAGTCCTAGCTTGGAGCGCGGGCGTCTCGCCCGCCAGCGACGAAAGTGCACCCAGTTTGTCCAGCGGGCGGGACGCCCGCGCTCCATCTTTTCACACGGCACAACTCTTGCACTACCGGATCCCGGAGGAAAACTGAATGTCAAATGCAATTTCACAAACTCTTAATCTGCAGCGGATTCACGGAAGCATTCTCGCACCTGCGGAAAAGAAAACTTTGATCCGGATAGCCGAACGACTGCCGTTATGGATTCATTCCGATCACCTGACTTTTCTGGGATTTCTCGGAATGATCTTTACAGGAGTTTCTTACGCGCTGTCTGCATGGACACCTCTTGCGCCTTTGCTCGCCACTTTTTTTCTTGCGTTGAATTGGTTTGGAGACAGTCTGGATGGAACACTCGCGCGCGTCCGGAACAGACAGCGCCCGCGCTATGGATTCTACGTAGATCATGCAGTGGACACCATCGGGATCCTGTTCTTGCTCGCAGGTCTTGCAGTCTCCGGATACATGAGTTTGTGGGTTGCGGCTGGATTTTTGATTGCATACTACATCCTCTGCATTGAGATCTACCTGAGCGCCGCGACTCTGGGTCAGTTCAAGCTTTCCTTTGGCTTGCTCGGACCTACAGAGCTGCGGATCCTGCTCGCGATTGGAAATTTCGCGCTGGCACTGGCTCCGAAAGTGCACGTGTTTGGCCGTGACATCAATCTCTTTGATCTTGGCGGCGTGCCTGGAATCGCGATCTTGATGATTCTTGCCCTCCATTCGATGATCCGGAGAAGCGTGCAACTATATCGTCTGGAGCCGTTACCGAAGGATTAACTGTGTTCCGGATATGGCTCCGCTTTAATTTCGTCGGCGTACTGGGCATGATCCTCCAGTTGCTTACTCTCGCTCTGCTTCAGGCGCTGACCTCGATTCATTACTTGCCGGCTACATTTCTGGCTGTCGAAGCAGCAATCCTGCATAACTTCGTCTGGCATGAGAGGTGGACATGGAAAGAGCGTACATCCGCAGGACTCGCGTTTTCAGTGACGCAAAGATTTTTCCGTTTTCATCTGGCGTCGGGTCTGATTTCCATACCGGGAAACTTGCTGATCATGCGCCTTTTTGTCGGAGTCCTGCATTTTCCGTTCATCCTTGCGAATCTCATCGCAATCGCGGGATGCTCATTCTCCAATTTCATTGCCAATTCCAGTTTTGTCTTTCGCAAGAGTCCTCCAGTACTCACATTGCTGGCAATTATCATTCTTACCCCCGGCCTGACGAAATCTGCCGGCGCCGGCGTCGAATTGAAACCGGAGACAATTCAAGCATTTCAACGATATGTCGAACTGTCGGAAAACCAGATGCAGCGGAGGTTAGACGGCACGGAGCCTTTTCTTCGCCTGGAAAAGAATCCGGATGCAATTCCGCAGATCCGAGCCGGCGCGCTACGCGTCGAAAAATCTCAGCACGTTCCTGATGTGCCGCACGGGATGATTCAGGAATGGACCGGATCCATGTTTATTCCTGATGTCACATTGGAAGAAACCGTGAAGCTGCTTCAGGACTACGACAATCACAAGAAATTTTATCCGGAAGTATTGGACTCAAAACTTCTCACCCACGAAGGAAATGAACTTCGCGCCTATCTAAAGCTGAAAAAGAAGGAAGTATTGACAGTGGTTCTAAATACCGAATATGAAGTCCGGCTGATTCAGCTGGGCGGGAATCGTTGTCATATCCGGTCACACAGTGTGCGGATTGCGGAAGTGAGTGATCCGGGGAAAAACAATGAGAAGGAACTGCCGCCGGGTCAGGACCGCGGCTTCCTCTGGCGGCTGAACTCGTACTGGTGGCTGGAGCAAACGAAGGATGGCGTATTTGCGGAGTTGCAAACGATTTCTTTATCGCGAAATGTTCCCATCGGTGTGGCGTGGATCGTCCACCCGATCGTCGACAAAGTCCCCCGCGAAGCGATGAAATCGACTTTCGAATGCACGCGAAATGCGGTCCGCCGGGAATCGCCTGTTTTGCCGGCACTTAGTGCGCGGCAGTGATTCCTCCTCCTTATGAAGCGGGAGGGTAGGTGGGGTTGGAACGATTTGCCTTGGCACTTTCCATTTGTCGTCTGATTTGTGATTGACATCAGCGCGCGATCTTTCATAGATTTGTTTATGAGGTACATCTATCCCAACAAATCCTGGAGGAATCGGGTGAAAAAAAAACAGTCCATCACCGTTTCATTAATGATCCTATTATTTGGCATCTCGCTTGCCGTTTACGCGGATAGCGGCGCAAACCATCAGATACAAAACAACAAATATGGAACCTCCGGCGGCAATATCAAGGACATCACAAATTCGTTCTGTTGCAGTGGGACACTGGGAGCGCTTGTGAAAGATGCAGGTGGAGTGAAGTATATCCTCAGCAACAACCATGTCCTGGCAAGGACCGATCAAGCTGCACCAGGGGAGGACATTTCTCAGCCCGGTCTGATTGATAACAACTGCAGAGTGCCAAGAATTGTAGGAGACTTCTTTGGCAAAGCCCCGCTGGGCTCAAATGTAGATGCTGCTGTTGCAACTTTGCGTTCCGGAACCATGAACACGAATGGAGCGATCCAGGATGTCGGGATTCCGGGCTTCAACGTAAAGTCGCCAACTGTAGGGCTTGCCGTTGCCAAGAGCGGGCGGACAACCGGTTTTACAAAAGGGAAAATCGGATCGATTCACACTTCGGTGAGCGTTCAGTACCAGAAAAACTGCGGCTCTGGAAAGAAATTTGTTGTGAGCTATACAAATCAGGTGATTATCAACAGCAGCACTTTCAGCGCAGGCGGCGATTCGGGTTCATTAATTGTAAGCAACACCAGCTCCACTTGCCGTCAGCCTGTAGCCCTTTTGTTTGCTGGTAGCAGCTCAACCACGATTGGAAATCCGATCAGCCAGGTGTTAACAAAACTGAATCAAAATACCGGGAAGACATTTAGTTTCGTAGGACAGAACTGCACTTCAGCTTCGGCGGGCATTGCTTCCATCGAGCCGTCTCAATCGGCAATCGATCACGTTGAGAGGGTGCTCGAAGGTGTTCGAGCGAATTTGATGTCGCAACTTGCCGTTATCGGCGTTGGAATCGGGTCTGACCGTATGGATTCGACGAAACCCGTAATCGTCATCTACATGGACAAAACGCAGGGAACGAGAGCCAAGTTAGCACGTTCCATCGATGGAGTGTCTGTTCGGATCATCAGCACGGAGCCTTTCGTGGCATTCTGAGCAGAAACAAAGAAGCTGGCGGAGGGACGTGAACCCCTGAGGTTTACAAATTCGGGCCGGTTCTGCTCGTATCGACTCTGACAACCACGCGAAACACTGCAAAATCACCCGTTTTTTCAATCAAATCCGCACCCCAGGCGCACCGAAAAAAAATGGTAACAACGAACTCGATGATCCTGCCTCGTAATCATTACCCGCCAAAAGAAGGTAGCGAAACGTTCTGGACAGACTTGCATTTGGGAATATCTTTAAAGTGGTAAAGATTCTTTGAAACTTTACACAAGACAAAATCCCTTTGGAGGTTTTCGATGTATCGAACTGGAAAATCATTCTTGATTTTCGTCTTTCTGATGTTCGGTTCCGTGACGTTATTTGCGGCTGACCATAAAGCGCAATCCAACGACTACGGAACTTCAGGTGGAAACGTCAACAACGAAACGAGAGCATTTTGCTGCAGCGGAACTCTTGGTTCGCTGCTTTCGGCAGGTGGTTTAAATTACATCCTGAGCAACAACCACGTTCTGGCAAGAGTCGATCAAGCAGTAAGCGGAGAAGATGTTTCTCAGCCTGGCTCGATCGACACCAACTGCAATCCGCAACGAATTGTCGCTGACTTTTCAGGAGCCGCGCCGCTTGGCAGTAATGTCGACGCAGCCGTGGCCCAGCTTCGGTCGGGAACGATGAATACAACAGGAAGTATTCTGGATCTGGGTATACCGAGCAAGAATATTGCTGCTCCAACTGTCGGAATGGCGGTTACCAAAGCGGGAAGAACTTCGGGTGTTACAACAGGTACAATCGGATCTGTGAATACTTCGGTCAACGTTCAGTATCAGAAGAACTGTAACGCGGGAAAGAAATTTGTCGTCAGTTACACGAATCAGGTAGTCATCAACAGCAGTTCTTTCAGCGCTGGTGGTGATTCCGGTTCACTAATCCTTACGAACTCAAACGCTTCTTGCAGACATCCTGTAGCTTTACTTTATGCGGGCAGCAGTTCAACAACCATCGGAAATCCAATCGGTGAAGTGTTGACGAAAGTGGGTAGCGCTACGGGAAGGAGTTACAGCTTCGTGGGATCTAATTGTACAAATTCACCTTCAACTGTCGCGGCAAGCCAATCAGCGGCGTTCGAACACGCCAACAATGTAAAGAATGGTTTTGAAAAGGAATTAATGGCGCAGGCTTCTGTCATTGGCGTCGGCGTTGGAGCATTAGACAAAGCTGGAACGAAACCGGCTATCGTCATCTATATGGACAAGACAAGTGGCGTGCGAGCCAAATTGCCTCGTTCGATCGATGGTGTTCCGGTAAAGATTGTGTCCACTGAACCATTCGTCGCGTTCTGAACAATGAAAAAAAATTTACCGTTGGGGCGACCCCACCCCGGGTCGCCTCCATCGGGTTTACCCCGTCTTAGACAGTCCGCCACAAAATGTAAAAGCGCAGGGCCGTCGTTATTTCTTGTGTTACGCTAACGCGATGAGCCTCCGCGGGCATAAATCATCCGCTGTCCTGTTTTCATTTTTTCTGCTGTTGTCTTGTGTAAGGAATTATGTGCCGTCAACGGGCACAGAGAACCCTCTCGTGCGGGAACGCGACCCACTTATTATTAATCTGGCCACCCCCTGGGGCGATGCGGAACGCGAGTACTCCGGCGCTGCTGTGTATGAGGATTCTGTTGTTTTGGTCCCGCAGTATCCACAACGTATTGGCAATCGGATTCCGATGTTTCCGATCAAACATCTCCTTGTCGCAAACCTGGATGACACCGAGCAGACTCCGCGAGCCATTCGGTTCAACGATGATGGCTTGGCCGGCGCCATTGAGGGTTTTGAGGGATTTGAGGCGCTTGCGTTTCTGGGCAACGATGTATTTGTTACCATCGAGTCTCATCAATCAGCCGGGATGATGGGATACCTGGTTCGCGGCAAGATGGTCTTTTCGGATTCGTCTCCTTTAATCAAATTGGATGCTACCAGTCTTATTGAATTGCCGCCCCGCACCAACCTGGCCAACACGGGTGATGAAGCAATCGTGATACTCCCTACTGGCAGGCTGCTGACGTTTTTCGAAGCGAATGGCGCGAATGTCGTTCGGAATCCTTCCGCATACATGTTCGATATCAGTGGCGATAAAATAAAAAGGCTCGCCAATGTGCCGATTCCAAATATCGAATATCGCATTACCGATTGCTCTCCGGCGGATATTAATGGGGAGTTCTGGTGCATCAATTGCATGTATCCCGGTGACGAAGCGAAACTGAATCCCGCCCGGGACGCTCTTGGTGGACGTTGGGGTATCGACCGTTCGCAATCAGATGCATGGAAAGCTGGTAATAAAGTAGTAGAGCGTCTCGTGAATTTGCGGTTCGATGGAGCGACGGTCCACACCACTGAGAATTCACCGATTTATTTAAAGATTCGTAACGATGGACTTCTCCGCAACTGGGAGTGCCTTGCCCTTGTGCCCGGCCAAGGATTTTTTCTCGCAACCGACAAATATCCCACGACTCTATTCGCCTTTGTTCGCCAGTAGATAAAAGAGAAGAACGGCTGACCGAGGTCGACGAAAGTTAGTTCTTACGCTTTCGCATCTCTTCTATCTCCTCTCGAAGTGCATGCATCTCTAAACGGGTCTCTTGAAGATTCTGAAAGAGCGCCTGGATGGATGCAAAAGCAACTCCGCTGACGTCGATCGGATGAATATGTTTATCATCCTCACCTACAGCGAAAGCGGAGGCAAAATCCTGCGCCATCGGACTGATGTGACGAACGGATGGATCGTCCCAGGTATAGTTCCAGGTCTCAATGGGAATCCCCGACAAACGATTCAAGATATCCTGCGACTCAACCGGACCAAAATTCTCCTTCATGTTCCGGTCGCAGCATCTATAATAACCACTCAACATCGCTCCACCCTGAACGGCCTGATCCTTTGAATCAAGATCCTTGATGGTTTTCTTCTTGAGCTTCGGTTTTTTCGCTTTGCGTGATGCCTTTTCTTTTTGGTCGCTCGATTTCTTGTTCATTTTACCTCCTGCTATAAGAAGAGCAATTTTCATACCAGCCTCCTCTCGTCGGCGGGCAAGAACAAGCAAGTCAAAGTTTTGTCAAAGTAAAAACTAATAGGATAGTAAGATAAACCCGGGCTTACTCGGATGTCGCCTTGTCAGTAACCGCAGCTGACTTTGGTTCGGCAGCTATCTCGCCACTAAACAGAGATTACGTGGATTCAGTGTCAATGATTGCCAGCACAATAAATGGCAGGACTCCAATGGTCAGATATTGATTTTGCTGCAAAGACTATCCGCGTGCGCCGGCAGGTGAGCGCCGGAAAGGTATGATTTGAAGACAGATGAGACCAAAAGAATTGTAGATATGTCCGACGATCACCGCAATACGTGAAAGAACTCATCTTTGAAGGTGATAAAGTGAGAAAATTTCCGCACCCAGGCGCACTCTGGGATGCATTTCAAACGGGTGATTGCCGTAAGTAGTTGGGGAGAAAGAAGCTGGCGGAGGGACTTGAACCCCCGACCTGAGGTTTACAAAGACGCTGACCTAGTAAATTTGTCGTCGAGAAGTTCTGTCTTTCCGTCGAGTGTCATTTTACCATGCGCACGGCCGAGCATGGAAGCACACGGAAACGCATCAGCGGCGAAATTTTCAATATACAGTTCGACATACAACCTGCTCCGTCCGCCCACTCCTCCCGACTGGACGCATCGCGTTTCGCATTGAAACACGATGTCGTTCTTGAACCGGTCGTCTTTTACCGTATCTGCCCTATGCACGTAGGGGCCGTTCGCTGCCTTTCTCACACTTTCCTGTAGTGCTTGTGATTTGATTCAAGCAGGACAACTTACACGGTTATATCTGACGGTCGACTCCAACTATTTTAAGCTCAGAGGCGGTTCTCAAATAGATTTCCACGGGTTTTTTCCATTCCGGAACGTCCGCACTTATGCTCTCGATTCTAACCATCAGAAATTTCTTTCCATTGTGATCCGGGATTGGGAATCGAAGTTGACGAAACTGTCGTGACCTCGACCCCCTTAGCGGTTTGGACTCTTGGGTCGCGTTATCGAAAGCAAACCATTGATAGCGATAGCCCTCCACGGCCCCAATTTCATGCTCAGTACCGAGGTTTTTGAAATCGAGGTTTGTTCCATTCACTGCAAAATCACTGAGTGGATTCACCTGGCGGAAATAGTACCGGACAATTTTGTTCTCCTTGCGATCAGAGTTTCGATCAGGTATTGTTCGGCGGCCGGATCTTCATATTGACCGGTTCTCACAAGAGCGGCGATCATATCATCTGTAAATTTCAAGACGATGCGTGTTGCCCAGAACGCATCATCGGGCATCATCCGGTCAAACGCAGGATTAGGATACTCGGGTCGCCATAAATCGGGGCGAAAAAAATCCGCTTCATAGCGGCCTACCGCCGGATAATCAGGATACTCAACCTTTCGCCATTTCCGATCCCAGAGCCCGAGTGTGAACTGTGCTTTCAGAATCGGTTTCATTTCAATGATGTATTCGTTTCCTGGCCTTTCGTTTTGCGGGCGAATACTGCCGCTTCCAAGTGTTGAACCGAAATCCAGCAGGTAATGCTTCACAGACCCCTTTGTCTTCCACCGGTACAAAAACATCGAGCGAGTTCATATACCGCGCATCGTCATGGTTCAGCCAGGCCGAAAAAACTCTCAGACCGCGCAGTTCACGGCGCTCTTCGTGGCGGAAAATATCATTTCCGTCATCACTGCGGGTCCCATAGTATTTGAAATGTCCGATCGGCTCGTCAGGGAGTCGATAACTTGCAATCGCCTGGATCTTGCCGTCCTTCCTTTTTGCAACTCTTTTGAGGATACCGTCAATATCTTTGCGGACCATTCTTCGCTTATGGCCGAACTCATCTGTGAACTTTGCATCATCAGCGATTTGAAGATTTTGCGGATCCACGAATACCACGTAATTTTCCGACACATTGTATCCAAAAGCGTAAAAAAACTTGGTTGCAATCACTTCTGCTGAAGTAGCAAGTTGCGGAAATTTGATTGGATCAAACTTCATAAAATAAGTTCCGCCCGCCGCATCTTTGATGGTGAAGCCAAGCGTGATCCCTTCCGTTTTCGCGCGCGTAACTGTCCACGGACCTGATGGATCTGGTGGCCCTTGAACATCAGGACCTTTAACCAGTTCTTCCATACTCATCGGTCTTTTTCCAATCCGGTTCTCAAACCAGCTGGAGTCAGGCACCTCACCAAGTGTATTCATATTGGTTGCCGGCTTCAGTTCTTTTTTCTTTGTTGCGCGATTTCACAAAAGTCTGATCAACAAAGTCGTAGATCTGGCTGTATTCAACCTGGTTGGGTTTTACAACCGGTCGCTGATCCTGATCCACCAGCAAAGGATCGTCCGGATAGAATTTTTCCGCTTGAACAAAAGTAACCAGTGCCAGAGTGAGTAGAGTGAAAAGAATTGTTGTTCTCATTGCTGTTCTCCTTTTACGCATTTCTAAAACGAGGCGACTCCCCATTTGAGCCAGAAACGGGTCCCTTCATTGCTTCGTCCAATATCAAATCTCAGGAACATGGCATCGGGCAGCTTGAAACGGACGCCGACACCATAACTGGTTTCCAGATCCTCAAAATCGAAATCTGCCCGGTCTGGAAACACTTTTCCTGCATCGAAAAAGAATGCCATTTCCCACGCCGGAGCTCCCTCCCATCGGTATTCGGCAGACATAGCAAGAAGATTTCGGTCGCGAAAACGGAACTCGCGGAAACCGCGTAAAAACTCACTACCTCCCATCGTTTCCATGTAATAAAACGGTACCCTTTGACCGTCATCCGGATCATCGATTGTTGTGTAAAAGCGTGCAGCCAGTGTTCGCTGTGGGGAACCAAGCGGCAGGTAACCACGTCCATCGAAGCTGAAACGATGAAAGCTGAAAGCATCCAGATCACGATCTCCGAATCTAGCATACTCAACACCAAGCATCGCGCCCTTATTGGGATTGCCTGGCCTGTCGCGATAATCGAGCACGAAGTTGGCGCCGTACCGAAGGTAATCCGGCTGCTCAGCCTATCCAGGTGCGGAAACATCATCAAAGGATGTGGAAATATCATTGAACCGACCATCTGTGCCGTCTTCAATTTCAGTGTTCAGAAGTCCTGCACGGCCTGCAATTAAGATGTGTTCACCGAACGGTAACCGGCGACTCCGTCGAAGGCTGATTCCGTGATGGTGTAGTCGGTGCGGTATCATCTTCCGAATCCGGACCAACACCAAAAAAATCTTCCTGCGGAAAGTCTCGATATCGCAGATCGGCGTACAAAAGGAAATCGTTTCCTTTACTCCTGCAATCGTCCAAACTGGCTTAACCCTCCGGACCCGCCAAGGTTCACCAGAGGTTCAGTCCCCTTACGCAAAATCTTTCCGATTTCAAGCTTGTACAACTGATATTCGCGAGTGGAATACGCTGCGAGACCTTGCAAGTCAATGTTCGTGCCAAACAGATTCTGTCCCCAGTAATGAATACCGGGAGCGAATCCTGATCCATTGCTGACATTCGCTATCGTTGGATAAAAGCCCTTATAGCTGAGCAGAATTGGCGCTCCTCAAAACGGATCAGAAGTTTTTCGGTTTTTGACGTTTTATTCGGTTCCAAATTCTGTGTTTTTTGATCGCGCAAATCCTGCCAGTCCTCTAAACGACTGGCAGTATCGTTCGTGATCGTGGATTGTTCTGACGGCGACTCCTGCTCCGCTGAACAAATCGACGGCGGGAGTACCCCCAATAAGAACCAGGAAAAGCACGAAAACTTTCTGAATGCTGTTCATATCCATTTCCTCTCCAAATAGCGCCGATGGGCAATCTCCATGCCACAAACCTTCCCGAGGAGAACTGCGTCCAGCACGTAACGATGTCAAAAATATCCTTGACAAATGACGAAACAATTGACAGGTCGCGAGCGCCACTGAGCCCGTTGATTTTCCCGATTCACCGCCCCCGTACCGGCGGTTCTTCAACAAGCGAGGAACCGTCTTCACCTCTAATGTTGAATAACGAGACCAAGCAGGATTGCCGTCGAGATATCTGACAATCGTCATTCAAAGCTTTTGACTTTCTTGGCAATTTTCTTTCTGCCGAGGCGGGGCGCTCACCGAGGCTGGCGGCTCTGGCACACCGTTTGCCATAAATCGGATCGAAGAGGAAAACACATGTTGAAGATAAACACGACTGAGTCGGCAACGAGGTGAGAGTCGTTCTCTACGGAAAACTTTTCGAACCATGGGTTTCGGAATTAAAACAAGTCTGGCTCGAATCACGCAGGAACATTGGAAGAGCGAAAGTTGGTTGTCGACCTGCGTGAAATTACAGCGATGGATCAGCATGGAATTGAGTTGCTATCGAGAATGTTCAAAGCAGGAGCAAGGTTTTTGACCGCAGGGGTTCATGACGAAACATCTTGTTGGCGTCATTCCGGAAAACGAAGGAGAAAGTGTGAAGGACGGTAAACTATCTATGAGTAACAGACATTTATCCGTGATTGCCGGCGCCGTTTTCCTGGCTTGCACAGTTCTCGGAGCACTAGTAGGGAGCAAGCTGCGTGATGTGCTCCGGGATTCATTGACCGAGGAATCAATGGAAATCGGTTAAGCTTCCGATTGGATTGATCGCATCACTGAGTGCCCTGGTGATCAGTTTTGCGCTTTCTTGGCCAAGACTTCTTTCGATTCGATAGATGGAGAAATGACAAACGCACTACTGCCCAGGTACTTTCGCTTGACCGCGATACTTGCGGGATTTGGAAAAGATGCAGCCGAACTCCGTTTGGAATTGAAACGCTTCGTGGCACAAACAATTACAGCCAGTTGGAATGGCAAAACCAGTCATTGTGTCCCGGAGGTCCGTTTGAAAAGCGTTTCCGAAAGGTGAGATTTTGGCTGAAAAAATTCGAATGCTGCTTCCAAAGTCGGAGAGTCAACGACAGCTTCAATCCCATGCTGTACAAGTCACTGAATCTATCTTGTCGTCTCGTTGGATGATTGTTGGCCATCTGAATCCCCCGTTTCATGCGTTGTTCTTTGGTATCCTTCTTCTTTGGCTTACCATTATATTCGTCACTTTCGGACTGCTGACGCATAGAAATATTGTCGTAGTCTTCGCTCTAGTCCTCTGTTCATTATCAGTCTCTGCCGCCATTTTCCTCATTATGGAGCTGGGTTCCCCTTTGATGGCGTTATCCGGATTTCGCCGGAACCTCTCAATTTGCTCTTGAGCGTTTGAACCAATAAGGACAATTGACGTCCTGATTTGCCGTACACGGAGATTTTCCGATAAAATAACAGGTTAATCGAATGAGGTGACGGTGTGTCTATGTTACGCATCGTGCATCTGGAAAACGACGACGCCGTCTCGGAGTTGATTCGGAAGACGCTCGCAAATGAGGGTCTCGACGGTGACATAACTCGTGTCGTTACACAGAAGCCGAATTCCGTGCAGTCCTCCAGAATTGCAAACTCGACCTGATCCTTGCAGATTACGCTTTACCCTCTTTCAGCGGCCTAACGGCACTCAGCATCACCCGGCAGCAAAACCGCGACCTCCCGTTTATCTTTGTCTCCGAACCAATCGGCGAAGAAGTCGCAATTGAAGCGCTAAAGATCGGTGCTACAGATTACGTTTTGAAATCACGACTCTCACGGCTTGCTCCTGTTGTGCGGCGTGCGCTTCGGGAAGCGGAAGAAATAGCTGCGCATAACCGCGCAGAGGATATGATTCGTCAGAGCCAAAAACAACTCGCGCAAGAAAGAGAACGTCTGAAGCTCATCCTGGAGTTCACAAATAGCATTGCGTCGAACCTGGGATTACAGGAAATGCTTCGTGCGACGTTGACAGGCGTTCGCCGGGTTATGAAATGCGATTCAGTTTGGATGAATCTGCCTGATGAAGAAGCCAGGAATATGCGCGTCGTATTCCAGGATTTCCCGGAAGAAAAAGGATTGTTCGATAAGCATTTAGTGCTTATCGAAGGCTCAATCAACGAACCAGTTTTTCGTGAAGGGAAGCCCTTGATTGTGAACGATCTGGAGGAAATCAGGATCTATCCCGAAGAGTATCGTCGCGCATTGGGAGAGGGTATCCAGTGCGGCTGTCTGCTGCCGGTGATCAAACGAAATCGGGTTCTGGGCGTGTTGAGCCTTGCGAGGCGGACCAGGGAATGTTTTCAGGAGGATGAAGTGGCTTTTTTACTGCAGGTTGCAAATCAACTTGCGCTGGCGCTGGAAAATGCCCTCGTTTATGAACAGACCATCGCTCTTAAAGATAGGCTGGCGGAGGAAAAACGTTATCTGGAAGATGAAATTCGCAGCCAGATGGATTTTCAAGAGATCATTGGGACCAGCGCTTCTCTGCTTGATGTATTGCAACAAGTCCAAACCGTTGCACCCACCGGTTCTACTGTATTAATTCTCGGTGAGACAGGAACAGGGAAAGAGCTGATTGCTCGCGCGATCCACAGTCACAGCCGGCGAAAGGACCGCACCTTTGTGAAATTGAATTGTGCGGCAATTCCCACAGGTTTGCTGGAAAGCGAATTGTTCGGTCATGAGAAAGGCGCGTTCACCGGCGCAATCGCGCAACGGATTGGACGGCTGGAACTGGCCGATCAGGGAACGTTGTTTCTGGATGAGATCGGCGATATCTCTCTCGAGTTGCAGTCAAAACTGCTTCGTGCGTTGCAGGAACGCGAATTCGAACGGCTCGGCAGTTCAAAAACAAGAAAGGTGGACGTCCGGATGATTGCCGCGACAAACCGGGATCTTCCGAAGATGGTTGCCGAACGCCAATTCCGAAGCGATCTGTTTTACCGGTTAAACGTCTTTCCAATTCGGATTCCCCCCTTGCGCGAGCGCCCGGAGGATATTCCTTTGCTGGTTCGACACTTTACCCAAAAGTTCGCGCGCCGATGGAAAAACATTCGAAAGCATTCCTTCCGGTCTCATCAGGCACTTCGAGCGGTGGCACTGGCCGGGAAACATCCGCGAACTCGAGAATTTCATTGAACGCGCCGTGATACTAACTTCGGGTACAGTCTTAAATGTCCCGGTTTCCGAATTAAGCGAGGCTTCTCCGGTAAATGCAATGCCTGACTCAGAAACTGAGCGTGATCAAATCATCCGTGTTTTGAAAGAGACAAAAGGACGTGTCGGAGGCCCGGATGGTGCCGCCAAGCGGCTAGGCATCAAACGCACCACACTAGTCGCGCGGATGAAAAAATTGGGATAAATCCGCACAACTGGTTCTGATCCGGAAATTAGTTCATCTTCGGCTGACCGGTAGATGCAAGAACGTTGCTCCAACGCCAGCTTTGAGAATCATTTTTGCCTTCTTGTCGAACAAAACGGATCTTACCCGATGTTTAAAACGCGGAGCACCGCAACTGATCACTGATTACTGACCACTGATACTTCCGGCTACAGACCGGCATTTCGGAGATACTCTGCACCAGGGCGAGAGCTTCTTCTTCCACTTGATGCAGATGTTCGCTCCCTTTGAAACTTTCCAGATAAATTTTGTAAATGTCTTCTGTTCCGGATGGTCGCGCGGCAAACCATGCGTACTCAGTGACTACTTTTAAACCACCGATCGCATAACCGGATGCGTGTGTGATCCTGGCAGTAATCGGATCTCCGGCGAGGTGTGTGGCGGTCACAAGATCAGCGGACATTTTTGACAGCAAAAGTTTCTGGGCACGATTGGCAGGTGCATCGATTCTTTTGTACTGTGGGTTTCCAAATTTGGATACGAGATCCTGATAAATTTGCGATGGATCCTTGCCTGTAACCGCCAGGATTTCTGCAGCCAGCAGATCCATGATGATACCGTCTTTATCTGTCGTCCACACTGTTCCATCTATGCGTAAAAAAGAGGCGCCGGCGCTTTCTTCACCGGCAAAACCTACGCTTCCATCCATGAGACCGTTGACGAACCATTTAAATCCCACCGGCACTTCCATCAAACGCCGGTTCAAATTGATGCGACATGATCCAGCATCGAAGAACTTACCAGAGTTT
>CAWJJO010000004.1:0-135714 GCA_963843285.1 uncultured bacterium | reverse complement strand
CCTTTTGAATTTGCGCGGAAGGCAAGCAACAACTTGCCAGCTCGCGGTCCGCTTGCCAGTTCAAAAAGTAGCGGTTCCACTTGCTGCCATCTTTCATCCTGGAAGGCAAGCGTTCCGTCTTGATTGACGGCCACTTCCATAGGATCCGGAACGTACGCGCCTGAATTCGCGGGACACGAATGGCAATAGATATAAGGGCGGTACTTCCCTGCGAACCGTTTCAATGTTTCCGGGCTCTGGTCCGTCATTCGTTTTGAAATCTCCGGCTTTGCGCTTACTGGAAACCAGTGATTGAACAAGGCGGTCTTCACCGCTATGGCCAAATCCTCCCCGCCGGTTTCCGTGTTGCAGGCAATAAACACACCCAGATTCTGGCCCGGCACGAGCGTCAGCATTGCTGAATATCCGTCATCCATGGTACCGCCATGCTCTACATAGCGCAGCTTGTTTTGCTCGCCTTCGTAAAAACCGTAAGCCCACCCGTTGATGCGCGGATGATTTCTGAAATGAGTGCTGTGCATTTCTTCCATCGCGCGTTCGCTCAGGATGCGTTTTCCATCCAGAGCGCCACCGCTCAGGTTTGCCAACATAAACCGCGCCATATCGGTGGCGGTGCTGTTCACGTCAGACGCCGGATAGGTATGAAACCATTGAAAGGGAAGTTTTTGATAATCTTTGCCGTCGTATTCATAGCCTGTCGCCAAATCCTGTTTGTATTGTGGCTGAACTGCTGCAATGCTTGAGTGACTCATTCCTAGCGGCTCAAAAATATTTTGCCGAAGATAGTCCTTGAAAGGTGTTTCAGTAATTTGCTCAACGAGGAGGCCGCCAAGGGCAGCGTTATAGGTGCTGTAGAAGATGACCTCGCCGGGCGGTCGTAGCCTTACGAATCTGGTCTGCAGGAATTCACCCAGCGGAATCACTTTCCTCTCTTCGTCCGTCCTTCTGCCGGGACTGATTTCGTCCAGGCCGGAAGTATGCGCCAGCAAATTTGCGAAAGTGATTGGTTGCGGGTAGGTCGCGGGAATTTTGACCTCTCCCTTGAGATATTTGTTTACATCATCCGCTAGATTGATCTGTCCACGATCTGCCATCTGCATAACTGCCGTTGCCGTGAATACTTTTGTGATGGAACCGATGCGGAAGATTGTCTTTTCAGGAACGACGGGAGTTTTCTTTTGAATATCTGCATAGCCGTAACCCTTGGTGAAAAGAATCTTGCCGTCTTTCACTACGGCAATCACAGCTCCCGGGATATGTAAGTCCGCCATTTGCTCCGCGAAAATGGGATCACAGAGAGACTCCAACTCACTTCTGCTGATCGAGATGTTATCTTGGGTCTGGACAGTCGAAGGAAATACAAGAGCGACAACGCTCAGGATGACAAGGATGGAGGGTAGTAGGCTCCGAACGAGTTTGTTCATGATAAAAATCCTTCAATACTTCGATGCTTGCTCGGATCATAGCATTCGGAGGGAAATGCGTCTTGCACCAGAATAAGTATTTTGTATCAGATAAACTACGGACGGGAAATAGCGCGGTATTCAGTCGGCGTCATGCCGGTATGCCGTTTGAACGTCCGCGTAAAGTGGCTCTGGTCATAGAAGCCGGCGGCAGCAGCAATTTGTGAGAGCGGAGAGTCGTTGAGTGAGATTTGCCGGCAAGCGAATTCGATGCGTAACTTGCGCAAGTATTCTCCAACCGTAAATCGGTAATGTTTACGAAACGCGCTGACCAGGTAAACGGGATGCGCCCCGACTGTCTGAGCAATTTCCCTGATAGTCAAAGGCTCGGTGAAGCGATCCTGGATCAATTGATGAGCTAGTTGCAACCAGCACGGAGCGGACTTATCTTCGCGTACCTGGCTCCGTAAGGTGTGCCCCAAAAGTTCGAGCAACAAGCCCTCCATCACAAGCGAAGACAGTTCATCCCCATTTTGAAATTCTTTATAGAGCTTGGACCCAAGCCGTGTGACTTCCCCATTAGAGAATCCGACCGGGCGTTCTATCAAATTGATGGATCGTTGCAACATGTCGAGACTGTGAGGCTTCAGAGAAACAGTGAAAAAGCGCCCGCCTCTGGTGTGAAAGTGATCGCGGTGAGTCGTCCCCGCTGGGTTGAAGATTAACGTGGAAGAGGAGCAGGTTTGATCCATGCCGCTCGCAGAGGTAATGTAACGGCCGTGAACAATATATAGGAAGTGAGCATCCTTGTGTGTGTGGCGCGGGACTTCTTCATCAGCTCGATCTACAATCTCTTTCAGGATAAATTCTCGCAGCTCGACCTCCCGGGAAAGCCTCCCTATAAAATCACCACGTTTCAAAAGAGCATTCGTTGCTTGTTTGCTCATGTGCTAAAAAACTAGCGCATCGCATTTCGCCTGTCAAACGGCCATCTTCCCAGGCTTACCCTTCTTGACGCCGTCCCGAGGAGCTGGTTAACCTAATACACATGAAACGTACAAATCTTGTGTTGAATATGGAGCTTCTTGAGGAAGCTACCCGGTTGAGCGGTGAAAGAACGTACTCCCGGACGTGGAGCGGGCTTTGGAGGACTTCGTTCGAAGGATCAAGGCCCGGAGAATCTTGGAATTAGCCGGAAGCGGTTTGTGGGAAGGGAGCCTTTCCGAGATGCGGCGTGATCAAGTTACAGAAAAGCGGAAGGTTTACACTTCACAAGGATCGTGATTATGGTTTGCTTGCTCGCATCTCAGATCTGGACGTGCAAGAAGTGTGATGCTTCTGTGATGCTTTCTCTTGCACGAGGTCAATTCGTGCTTATGACTTCCAATTCACCCACTCTCCCGGCGGGACGATTTCCACCGGTAGATTTCGCTTCCGGGCGATCTCCAGGAACTCGCCCTCAGCATTTGCGTACTCCTCATATCCATCCGAGCCGGACACTCCGTAGTGGATCGGGACCACGAGCTTTGCTCCGAGAACGACACCTGCTCCCACTGCCTCCTCCGGCGTCATCACCGCGGGCACTTCGCTTTGAGGCTCGCGCCAGCGGAACTTCGCGCCATTGATCGGAAGGAACGCCGCATCGAAAGGTCCAAGCTGCCTTCCGATTTTCCAGTACGCGCCGTGAAACATCGTGTCTCCGCAATGGATGATCTTCCTTCCACCGCCCGCGACAACCCATGCGACCTGGCTATCATCGTAACCATCCACCGCAGGCACTGCCGTGATCGTGAAGTCCCCGACTAAGAGCGGCTCCCATAATTTCGCTCCCCGGACGCGAACACCCCGTGATGCTGCGACAGCGGCGCTGTCTATGTGACAAAACACGTTGCCGGTTTCGTTCAGAATCTTCTTGACGGCGGTGACGTCAAAGTGATCCGGGTGCAAATGAGTGACCAGCACATGCCGCTCGCTCGTGGAAGATTCGACCGGAATGATTGGTTGTTTCAAGGCATCGCCCCATACGTTGGTGTTGATCAGAGGATCGATAAAGAGTGTAACGGACGGTATTTCGAGTTTGACTCCCGCCCACGTGAGCCGTTGCGCCTTTAGCTGCGGCCCGGCGCTTTGAAGATTTTCCGCGTTTGCGCGCGGGACCAGTGCGAGCAGCGCCAGTTGGGCGCCGGCTGCAAGAAACTTACGGCGGCTCAATCCATTTCGTCTCTTGGATCTCGACTCTAATGAAGTAGATGCAATCCGTATTTCAGTCATCCTCGCCTCCCGCGTTCTGACGGCGCCAGTGGCCGGGAGCAATCGCGTTGTGTTCCCGCCAGACCCTGCGCAAATGCCGGGTCGACCCGAAACCCGAACGTTGGGCAACATGATCGACGGACAATTGCGTGTTGGAAAGTAGTTGCCGCGCAAGAGCGACGCGCAATCGATTGATGTACGCAACAGGTGTTCCGCGCGTGTAAAGATGAAACAAGCGCGCGAGGTGGCGCGGACTGGAATAAGCAAGAGCAGATAACTCATCCAGCGTCCAGGGATGCGCCGGATCGGCAGCAATTGCATCCTGCACGCGATGCACGGCGGGATGAATGTGATTGCGGCCTTCCAGCCATGGTGAGAGTTGGGGATCTGCCCCCGTCCGGCGAAGGTAGACCACCATGGTGCGCGCAACCGCGACCGCGCAAAGCGGGCCGGCGATTTCGCTAATCAGGTGCAGCATGAGATCAATCCCTGCTGTTACGCCGGCGCTGGTGTACACGTTTCCATCGGGCACATAGATGCGGTTGTCGAGCACTTTCGCGCTTGCCGCAAGCTGTCGAAGCTCGTCACAGTGGCTGTGGTGGGTGGTGCAGGAACGGTGATCGAGCAATCCGGCGCGCGCCGCCAGCAACGCGCCCGAACAAATAAACACCAGCCGATGCGTGGGCCGCGCGCTGCGGCGCAGCCAATTCACAATCTGATCGCGAGCCTTTTTGTAGCCTGCATCCTCTGGACCATCTCTGGATCCCGCAACGACGATCATGGCATTTCGTGTCGGCGATTCCGGTAATGGCTCAATATCTTTCAGTAGCAGACCGATCGAAGTATCAATACGTTTCTCCGGGCCGCAATAATGTAAATCAAAATGGACTTCGCTTTGATTGCGATTGGCCATTGCCAGCGCTTCCGCCGGTCCCGCCACATCCAGCAGAAGTGTCCGCGGTGGCAAGATGAAATACACCGCTTGCCGTTTCACAATTCTGCAAGCGCCTCCGAAACCTTGGCGATCCGGGCGAACTGGCCGGAAGTTAGCACCAGCTCGGTCCGCTCCTTCACCTCGGCCGGACTGAACACTCGCTTTGTTCGCGGAAGCTCAACAGGAAAGGTCATGGTCGCATCTATGACAAAATCCACTTCAAAACAGCAATCGGAAGCATGGCGTGTGGTGGTCTCACAACATTCTTCTGTACGAATCCCGCTTACAATCAAACGGTTGATTCCGCGACCATTCAACCACCCCGCAAGCGGCGTTCCCGCCAGGGCGCTGTGATAGCGCTTGTGAAACACGACATCGGGTTCGAGCTTCACCGGATCCAGAGTTGTTACCCATCCTGTGGATAAGGCGAATGCCCCTTTGTCTTCCGTATGAAGGATTTGCACAATCGGAACTTTAGCCGCAACACAGCCATCGATGAGCGTTTGCAAATTGCGGACAAATTCGGGCAAATGGGCGTCTGACCAGTACGGGCGATGACGAAATGATTCTTGCGCATCAACAACCAGTAAAGCAGTGTTTGACATTGGAATCTCCTCTATGAATTTACTATCAGTCTTAACTTTATCGTTTTTTTGAAGCTTCTCAATACATCGATCGGACAAGAAAGGGACAAAAACGGACACACACCAGGAGACGGCGGGCGTCCCTGCCCGCCGAAATGCGTATTATCACGTTCTGCGGGCACGGAGGCCCGCAGACTCCATTTTCAACGAATTTTCTCCTTTTGTTTTCTCTATGACCGGTTCGTCACAAAGCGGTTGTCTTTTTTGCGTCCGGATCGGTACAACTATAAAATCAACGGGCGGGGTTCATGTATGTCAATTACACGGCGGAAATTCATTGAGCTGGCTGCGTCGTTTGGCGCTTCCCTCGCGTGGCGGTCACTCTATGCGCACGAGTCCAAAATTTCGTGGCAGGAGCGCCGGGATCTTTACCCTCAGGGCGTGGCCTCAGGTGATCCGTATCCTGATAGTGTAATCCTGTGGACCCGCCGGCCGCCGGCACCGGGCGGCGAGGCAAAACAGTTGACTGTTGAGATCGCTGAGGAGCTAGAGTTTCGCCGAGTTGTGGCAACCGCCGAAGCTGAAATTTCGAGTGAAACGGATTGGACCTGCCGTGTGCTCGCCGCCGGGCTGAACCCACGTCGCGTCTACTGGTACCGGTTTACGGACGAACATGGTTTCGGCAGCAGGATCGGCCGGACCATCACAGCACCGGCAGATATAGAGGATACGTCCGTGGCATTCGCTTTCGTGAGCTGTCAAAACGTGCAGCAAGGCGCATCCAGCGCGTATCGCCGGATGATTTGGGAGGATGAACAACGCGATGCCGGTGATCAACTTGGTTTTGTGCTTCACCTGGGCGATTTCGTTTACGAAATTGTCTGGTATCCGGAAGATCGCCCGCAGGGAATGTACGATCGCCGTTTGCGCGATATCGTGCGTTATCCAAACGGCGAGAAGTTTCATGACTTTCATTTTCCCACTACTGTTGAAGATTATCGCGCTTTGTACCGCGCTTATCTTACCGATCAGGACCTTCAGGACGCTCGCGCGCGTTGGCCGTTCATCTGCGTTTGGGATAATCACGAGTTCTCCTGGAAGGGCTGGCAGAGCCAACAAGATATCGGCGGCGTGCGACCAGCTCAGAAGATCAAAGTCGCAGCCAATCAGGCGTGGTTTGAATACCAGCCCGCGCGCGTAGTCCAGCCCGGCAATTCGAAGCTTGACCGTTTCGAACCTCCCGACGTTTCAAATGCGCCCATCAACAAGTTCGATGAGCATGGCCTGGGATTGGAACCTGGGAATATTGCTGCGATCCATAGCCTGAAAATCTTTCGCGCATTGCGCTACGGCCGGAATGTCGAGCTCGTTGTAACGGACAATCACTCATTCCGTTCGGAGCCGGTAACACAACGTCCGGAAGCCGGTCAGTTTCAGCCAAAAGGAATTCCATATTTCTTTCCAGAAGACGTTTTGGAAATATTGGATGCTGGACGGGCCTGGAATGGCGGTAAGCCGCCTGACACTATCCGGTTCGATGGAAAAGACGTTCCAAACCCGCGCAAGAACCAACCACCGCAGTCGATTCTTGGCGTCGTACAGAAGGAGTGGTTCCTGGACAGACTGAGCGCTTCTACCGCGCCGTGGAAATTGTGGGGTAATTCCATGGGGACGCTCGACTGCCGTACAGACCTTCAGAATCTTCCATCCAATATTGGTGTCAAATGGCCCACCGCCGGTTACGCGACGCTTGGCGGTGACTGGTCCGAATATCGTTTCGAGCAAACTGAAATTCTGGATTTCGTCAAGCGCAAGGGGATCACAGGATTTGTAACGATTGCCGGCGATCGCCACTCGTTTTTCGCGGGTCTACTCTCTGCTTCTTTGCCGCCCGGTCCCTTTAAGCCGGTGGGCGCTGAATTTATCACAGGTTCAATTTCCGCCCCCGGTCTTGTCGAAGCAGCCAAATACAACGTGAAGAAGGATGATCCGATGAGACCTATGTTTCTTTACGAGCCTTCACCCGATGCGTCCGTTCAATCGCTAATCAACAATTCCATTATGCACGGCGTGCACACCAGTCTGGCGTTGTTCCGAACGGGTGATGTGAATGCAGCCCTTGCAGAGCGGAACGTGGACGTCTCTCCGCATCTTTCGTTTGTGGACATGGGTGGTCATGGGTATTCCGTTGTGCGCGCCGGCAGTGATCAACTGGAGGTCGAATTTGTTTGTATACCACGACCGGTGGAGCCGACTGGCCGCGCAGATGGTGGGCCATTATCATATCGTGTTGCGCATCGCCTGAAGTTATGGAAGCGGGGAGACTCTCCGCGACTGGAACGAACGGTGCTTGAAGGCGCTCTCCCTTATGTCCTGGGACAGGAGAAAGGATGAGTCTGGCAAGAACGGAATACTACAAGAGCGATCTCTTGAGTGTACGCTACGTCGCATGCAGATCAGCACAGAAGGGTCTGAGCGATGTGGAAAGTGCGGACGCGGATACGTTGATCCTTCCTCTTCGCGGTGTGTTCGTGCAGCATTTTTCCCGGGGGACGCAGGTCATTGCGGAGCCGAACCTTGCTTTGATTTTTCCGACCGGTCGCTCTTGTAGAGTGAGCCATCCTGTCTCTATAGATGACGATTGCCTTGTCGTGGAGTTTTCGGCGGACTGCTTCCACGATGTGCTGGAAACAGTTCTGCTTTCCGCAGGCATTCCTTCCCCCGGCACCCATAGCCTGCTTTCTCCTTCCGCGATGGCCGCTCGAAATTTGATCTGGCGCAGGCTTGCGCAAAACGTCACAGCTCCACTCGAAGTTGAGGAAATGGGTATCGCCATGCTCTCTTGTGTCTTGCGAGATTCGCGTGAGGGCGTAGTTCCCCAACGCCGCAGTTCCAGGATTCCGCGGGTAATCGAAGCGGCAAAAGTCGCTTTGCTGACTCATCCTGAAATGAACTGGAGCCTTGCAGCGCTTGCACGTAATTTGAAATGTTCCCCCTTTCATTTGACCCGCATGTTTCATCAACACGCCGGTGTGCCGTTGCACCGTTATCAGTTGCGCACACGACTGGCCAGAGCCATCGATCTTCTACTGGATACGAATCAAGATCTGACGACAATTGCGCTGGATCTCGGCTTTTCCAGTCACAGCCATTTCACCGCATCTTTCCGCCAGTTGGTCGGCTTCAGTCCCCGCCGGTTCCGTGAAGTAGCGTGCTCCCGCATTGCTGCAGAAACGCGCAAGATTCTGATAGCGCCTTTTTCCTGATCCTTCTAAAGTGTAAAAGAACACAGAATCATGCGCGGTTGCGCTGTTAGCCTGCGTGGAGGGATCAGTATGATTTTTCTCATTTGCATGCTGCTTCTCCAGAACGTTGCAGCAGTTGAAGCAAAGAGCAAGGAGGCAAAAATGAATCAAGCTACTGCATTTGTTGAAGTTCTTCAGTCGGAATACCGTTCTGCGGAGATCCGTTCCGAGTCGGACATTTACGGCTGGCTGATCGGAAGCTGGACGATTCGGGCTCTTGACTATGAAGACGATGGATCGAAAAAGGAAACCAGAGCTGAATGGCACTTCGCAAGAGTGCTGGAAGGACGCGCGATTCAGGACATCTTCATCGTTCCTTCGCGCGATCAGAGATCAGCGACAATGCCGAAAGAACGGAATCGATACGGAACTTCGTTTCGATACTACGACTCTAAAATCGATGCCTGGCACATCACGTGGTTCAATCCCGTGAGGCATGTTGAAAATCATCTTGTCGGCCGGAAAGTGGGGAATGAAATTGTTCAGGAAGGAAAGGATGAGGACGGCCGGTTGATGCGATGGTGCTTCCGCGATATCACTCCGAATTCATTCCGATGGACCGGGGAAGATTCGACGGATCAGGGCAAAACATGGCACCTGGGCGCAGAGTTTCTTGGAGAGCGAAAGAGTCGATAAGCCATGTTGGTTGCGGGCATGTACTCCAATGACAAAGACAACAAAAGGAGGTCCATCATGAAGACAAGTTCT
Organism: uncultured bacterium; assembly: GCA_963843285.1. GTDB lineage: Bacteria > Acidobacteriota > HRBIN11 > JAKEFK01 > JAKEFK01 > CAZDDB01. The sequence goes on along the minus strand of CAWJJO010000004.1, from coordinate 126,530 downwards.
CAGTCTTTAAGCCTGTGTGTTGTAGCAATGCTGTTGTTGACAGGAACAATCATCGCGCAGCAGGCAGAAAAATCGAACAGCACCACCGCCTTTGAGCAGCTCTCATCGCTGGTCGGAGAGTGGAAGGGTGTGCAAGACGGGATTGATATTTCGTTGACCTACACTCTCACCGCGGAAGGTTCCACCTTGATGGAAGAATTTCGCCCTGCCAAGGGGCCAGTGATGATGACCATGTTTTCGGTGGACGGAGACCATCTGGTTGCGACACATTACTGCAGCGTGGGAAATCAGCCGCAAATGGTCACGGAAACAATCGCTCAACCCCAGAACAAAGCCCTGGTATTTTCCCTGGTTCGCGTGACAGGAATGAAAACTCCGGAAGATTGGCACAACACTGGGTTGGAGATCCTGCTGGAGGATCAGGACCACCTCACGCAGAAGTGGACCTATCTATACCAAGGGAAGACGGGAACAACGATCTTCCATTTCACACGGAAACAGGCATAACAGGAGAGAATCTAAATGACAAATGACCAAACACAGATTCGTTGGCTTTTTGCCTTGCTGGCGGTAGCAGCTACATTGTGCTACCTGATTTCGCCTGCCAGCGGAGCATCGGACGCAACGGCTTCCGATCCCCGGCGCGATATGATCACAGTGCTGCCTTCTCTGAAGCCTCATGCCTCTATTGGTGAGCACGCGCGTGATTTTGATCGTTTCATCGGAACCTGGGACTGTGACTATGCCTTGATTGCCGAAGATGGCGTGGTGACCCGTTTCAAAGGTGAGCTGCTTTTTGGGTGGATCATCGATGGTCGCGCAATACAGGACATCTGGATCGGTTTTCCGAGAGGCTCTTCCACCGAACGCAGTATCGGCACATCGGTCCGATTCTACGATACCAAAGCCGGAATCTGGCGCGTCGTCTGGATAGCGCCCTCCGCCAGCGCTATCATTACGCTTACGGGCGGAGCCGAGGGAGACCGGATTGTGCTGAATGGTCTGGACACCGATGGCTCGTTGATCCGCTGGTCGTTCAACGAAATTCGCCCAGATTCATTCGTATGGCGCGGGGAAACATCTCGCGATCAAGGCAAAACATGGTTTTTGGGAGAGGACCATCACATGCAACGGCGGAGCAGCGCCACCGCAAACACAGGGTTGCAAAAGTGATCCCTCCCTCTTATGAAGGGGGAGGTTAGGTGGGGGTTGGAGGACCTGCCGTCGATACTTTTCAACCCCTCTCTAACTCCCCCCTTCATAAGGGCGGAGAATGTCGCCATCGATTCATATGTTACAGTCCAGTAGTGAAATTAGCGGTCCTTTTGTTCCTAGCAACATCGATGGTGTATGCCCAAACGGATGAAACTTCGCGTTCCTGGAATCAGCCGCGCGAGCCGTTTCGAATTATTGGCAACGTTTACTACGTGGGAGCTTCCGAAATCGCATCGTACCTGATCACCAGTTCGAGCGGTCACATTTTGTTGGACGGCGGTTTTGCGGAGACTTCTCCCATGATCATCGCAAACATTAGAACGCTTGGTTTTCAACCGGCCGATGTCAAAATTCTACTGAACTCACAATCGCATTTCGATCACGCAGGAGGTCTCGCTGAGCTGAAGAGGCAAACGGGAGCAAAGATGATTGCCAGCGAAGAAGATGGCGCCGTGTTGTCGCGTGGCGGAAGAGACGATTTCTACTTTGGAGACAAGATGGTGTTCGAACCGGTTCACGTGGATCGAACAATCGTAGATCGCGAACCGGTTTCGGTTGGCAACGTGACGATGACTCCTGTGCTTACGCCGGGTCACACAAAAGGCTGCACTACATGGACAACAACTCTAAACGAGAACGGGCGAGACTTGCATGTAGTCTTTCTGTGCGGCCTTACGATCCTCCCCAATACCCGGCTTGTAGAAAAGGAAACGTATCCCGGAATTGCGTCAGACTTCACGAAGAGTTATGAGCTCTTGAAGAAACTTCCTTGCGATGTCTTTCTCGGCGCTCACGGTTCCTATTTTCATCTGGATGAAAAATGGAACCGGATGAAGGAAGCAGGCATGCCGAATCCGTTTATAGGCGACGATGAGCTTCGAAAGTACGTGGAAGAAAAGGAACACGAGTTTCACACCATTCTGGATCAGCAAAAGTAGAGCATCGTGAAGCTGGGATCCGTTTTGTCAAATTACTTTATCACTACGCGAGACTAATGCCGGTTCTCGATGCGCTTCAGGGGTTGAGTACTTTCTCTCAGCGACCAGGCAGTTCCGTTCCACTCCCACGTGTCGCCAAATACATTCTCTCCATCATGTCAGCCGAACAGAACGATTCGCTTTTGTTTGGAGTCGTAAACCATGACAGTGTGGTTTCTTGGAGACGGTCCGATAGAGGCACGCTGCTGCCATTCTTTGCCGTTGTATGCCCAAGTATCCCCAAAGCGCTGCCCGTGGGCGATGTGAAAAATCAACTGGAAACCGACGAAACCGGTCGCTGTGGTTTGTGTCCTGGCGAAGCGGTAGGAGCGACGACCTTTGTGGGCGCCTCTCCTCGAGCGTAATGCAGGCGGGAAGCTGTGGCCCATCATGCAGGCGGGACGCCTGCGCTCCCAGGATTTGACAAAAGTCATGTGTTAGATTATTATCTAACTAGGATGATAAAGATCAAATCGAAATTTGAATTTCAAGTCAGCCCCTGGTTCGAGGCGTGCTTTGCCCTGCAATTGCTCACGGATCCCGATTCGCGCATCCATGAAATCTGGAAAAGGCGTGCGCTGCAGCGGCTTCCGGCCGCGTTTCACAGAAAATTCGCGCTGATCGGAGGTTCTTCTTATATCTGGCCGGTGATCGCCGATGCTGTCCTGGACTCGCCCCTTTCCCTGCCCTTTGAAGACATCGTTTCCAGGTTTAGTGAAATATCACTCCGCAATCTGCAGAAAACAATCTTTTTCGGAACCCTTCATGAGCCGGGTCCTGTGAATCAATTGCTTTCCGGACGCTACGATCTTTTTCAAACGGTGACACGGATTTCGAAAACAAAACGGGAATGGCTCGCGTTCATCGGTCTCTATCCGCCGAAAAAGAACTCGCCTCTCTTTGCAGGACTGGAGTGCCTTCTTCGCAGCCCAGGAGAATTTCGGCGGATTTTGACGGACCTCCTGGAAATGTTCTGGACCAGCGAGTTCCAGCAAACCTGGGATCTGATTTACCGGAAACTGGAAAGGTCCAAAGAAGAGAAGGAGCGGTTGTTTCAATCCTGTTCCCTGGAGGAATTTGCTCGGCTTGCTCTTTTGCGAGTGGAAATCGACGAACGAAAGGGTTTGATGAAAGCGGTGCGCGGTGGTTATGCGCTGCCGCTGAAGCATCTGGCAAGAGCCGTCATATTCCCTTCCGCCTTTAATGACAAGCGTCACTGGACGACGTATGAAGAAGATCCGACCGGCATCGTGGCTTTTTTCCCTTATTTTGATCCGGCGATCTCGCTGAGCTCATTCGGCGCGGGCGGTGAGTCGCAAAACGAGCAACCGGAAATGGATCCCGCTCTGATTTTTAAAGCCTTAGGAGACACGACCCGTTACGCGATGGTATCGCTGCTTGCGAAAGATCCGCTACCGGCAGCCGATCTTGCCCGAATTTTAGGCTTATCGCGCCCCACTGTTTCACATCACATTCACATATTGCGGGAGGCAGGGTTGCTGAATGAGAAAGCAACCGGGAATATAGTTCTGATTTCATTGAGGGCCGACGTTTTCGAAAACCTTTCGGGGCTTGTAACAAGAAAACTCTTTCACTCCACAAAAGAGATCGATCTGAAAAAGACGAGGAACAAATAATCTCAGAGAACGATGAGCAGGATCTTATTTCGCGCAATCACAATCTTGATTTTCTGCGCGCCGCTCTTTGCGACGGACTATCGCATCCCCCCGCGCGTTTCGGACCCTCCGCGCATAGACGGTATCCTGGAGGAAGCGGTTTGGAAGCAGGCCCTCGTGATTTCCGATTTCCTCCAGCGGCTTCCACACGAAGGCGTCGTGCCAACCGAACGAACCGAAATGCGGATTCTGTACACTGCAACTAATCTCTACCTGGGCTTTCGGGCATACGACAGCCGGCCGGACAGGATTGTTGCAACCGTAATGAAGCGCGATGATTTCGATCTGATGCAAAACGATCAGCTCGCTTTTGCGATCGATTCCTATAACGATGGAAGAAACGGCTACTGGTTTTCGACCAATCCGCTCGGCGCGCGTGTCGATGCGCAATTCGGAAATGAAGGAGACCTCTGGGAATCCAACTGGAACGGGATCTGGGAATGTAAAACCCGCATCGATCATGAAGGATGGACCGCCGAAATCGAGATTCCATTTTCCACGCTTCGTTTCCGGAAAGCGGAAGAAAACATTATGGGCATCAATTTATTCCGCCGGATTATCCGGACCAACGAACAGATCTTTGCGCCGCTGATTCCGCTTCAACTCTCCGCCGGGACACCGAATGTTTCCGCTGCAGTAAAGTATCGCTTTGAAGGCATTCAGGGCGCCGAGAACCTGTTTATAAAACCGTACGGTCTCGGAGGATTTTCATCGGAAACAGGAAACACGGAAGGCGAAAAAAACGCCGGCGCGGACATCCGCTATCAACTTACAAATAGCTTGATCTCGAACTTCTCTTTCAATATGGATTTTGCGGAAGCAGATGTAGATGACCGCCAGGTGAATCTGACGCGCTTCCCTTTGTTCTTTCCCGAAAAGCGGGAATTCTTTTTAGAGAGCGCCGGGAACTTCCAGTTTGGGATTCCCGGCGAAACCGAAATCTTCTTCAGCCGCCGGATCGGACTTTCCGAAGACTCGCTGGAAACGGTTCCGATTCTGTTTGGGGCAAAGCTCACAGGCAAAATCAACCGTGTGGACATCGGTGTTCTGGATGTTCAAGCACGCTCTCAATCCTGTCGTGACGAAACAACCGATGTTTGCCAGCCCGCTCCATCTGAAAATTTTAGTGTACTCCGGCTGAAAGCCGGTGTTGCAGCCCGGTCCTACGTTGGCGCCATCCTGACGAACCGCCGGACGGAGGATGCTTTCTCAAACCAGGCGTATGGAGCGGACATGAACATTTATCTCCGGGATGAAATCTTCTTGAGCGGATTCGCGGCCACAGTTCGCTCCTCAGATGATGATTTGAGCTTTCACGATTCTGCAGCATTCGATCTGAACCTGTCGCGGGCCGGAGAGCGTACGTCGTTCCAGCTTCGTTACACGGATATCGCCGCAGATTTCGATCCCGCAATCGGTTTTGTGCAGAGACCGGATACCCGCCGGTTTCTGGGAAATCTTTTTATTCCGTATTACCGGAAGCAAGGCTCCTTGCTGAGTCTTACGCCGGGATATCAACTGGTGCGCGAAGAGGATCATGATGGGACTCTCACATTTCTGACACACGAAGGTTCACTCAGGCTGCTATTCCAAAGTGAAGATCAAGTGCGCTTTTTCGCAAACAGAAAAGAGGAATTTGTGCCTGAGGAATTTCCGATCTTTCGAGAAGTCGTGATTCCAACGGGAAACTACACGGAAAACCGAGCTGGAATCGAGCTTTCCACAAAACCGGGAAGAACTGTCTCCGGCGCTCTCACTTTTTCGCACGGAGGATTTTTCGGCGGCTCACGCCTCGAAGTCAGTCCTTCTGTCATATGGAAGGTGAACAGGCATCTGAATCTTTCTCAAACTTTTATTTCGAATCGCGTTCAGCTGGGACCACAGGATTTTAACATTTACTTAACTCAGACCAGAATCGGTTTCTCATTGAATACCAGCTTTTCGGCCTCAGCCGTTTTGCAATACGACAACGATTCACAGGATTTCGGCATGAACTTCCGTGTGGGTTATTTATTCAAGGAAGGCACCGAGTTGTTTGTCGTGTATAACGAAATCATGGATCAGAGCGCGTCGCCCGGCTTTTCCAAACAACAAGATCGCTCCCTTCTCGTCAAATTCACCTACATGCTTCGTCTCTAGTGGAGCGCAGGCGTCCCGCCTGCATTATGGGCCGCAGGCAATTGTTCTTTTCATGGTTACCCATCTTATCAGAATTCAAAACTTCTCTGCTCGTGCTCTTGCTCGTGATCGATTGTAGATTGCGTATTCGCTACCAAAACAGTCCGGTTTACCAGCCATCTTTCCCACTCGTCCCACGCCTGTTGCTGCAGCCTCAGATCGGCTGATTTACTACAAAGGTTCGCCAGGAGGAAAGTATATGCGCAGATTATCATTGATTCTCATCGTGCTCATCATTTGTTTCGCCGCCGGTTTGCCGGCGGTTCAAACTACCGGCAAGATGCCGATCACCACGTCTTCCGAAAAGGCCAGACAGTTTTATTTGCAGGGTCTTGATTACTCCGACAAGCTTCGCGGTTTTGATTCACTGGAATATTTCAAGAAGGCGACGACTGAAGATCCGCAGATGGCAATTGCTTATTTGAATTATGCACTCAGCGCTCCAACGACCAAAGAGTTTTTCGAAAACCTGAACAAAGCTGTCTCACTCGCGGGCAAGGTTTCCGACGGCGAACGGATGTGGATTGAAGCCGTTCAGGCAGGCGCTAGCGGTCAGACCGCCAAACAGGTGGAAATCTATCAGAATCTGGCTGCCGCGTATCCTGGCGATGAGAGGGTGCACTCGCTGTTAGGCGGTGTGTATTTTATTTTGCAAGAATGGGAAAAGTCCATCGACGAATACGATAAGTCAGTCCGGATCAACCCCAAATTCTCTCCCCCGTACAATCTGATGGGTTACGCGTATCGATCTCTGGAAAAATATTCTGACGCAGAAAAGGCTTTCAAAACTTACATTGAGCTGATTCCGAACGATCCCAACCCGTACGATTCTTACGCCGAGCTTTTGATGAAGATCGGGAGGTTTGACGAATCGAATGCACAATACCGGAAGGCGCTTTCCGTGGACCCACATTTTATCAACTCTTATCTTGCAATCGCGACCAACTTGGATTTCAAAGGAGAATACGACAAGGCAAGAAAAGAACTGCAATCGCTCCTGGGTTCTGCGCGAAATGATGGTGAGAGCCGTGCGGCTTTCTTCGCCATCAGCGTATCGTATGCCTTTCAGAGAGATTGGGTGAACGCGCTAGCGGAACAAGAAAAAGCGCACGCGCTTGCTCAAAAAATCGGTGATGCCGGCGCGATGGCGGGTGATCTCTTTGTAATGGGAACGATCCTGCTCGAAAGCGGCCGCGCAGACGAAGCGAAACAAAAGTTTGATCTGTCAGCCAAGGCAATCGCGGATTCCAAACTTTCAGATGAAGTGAAAGAAAACTCCAAACGCAACCACCTTTTCAATCTTGGAACCGTCGCATTGAGCAAAAATGATCTGGCGACTGCAAAGAAATTGTCCGCTGAATTCAGCAAGCAGGCGGAAGCGGCAAAGAACCGTTTCCAGATCTGGCAATCGCACGAGCTTGCAGGACGAATCGCCATGGCGGAAAAGAATTACACTGTCGCGCTCGCGGAGCTGCAGAAGTCAAACGTCCAAAATCCACAAAATCTGTATCGCATGGCACAGGCGTACGAGGCTTCCGGAAATCAGGCAAAAGCAAAAGAGATGTACAAGAAAGTCGCCGAATTCAACGTCCTGAACTCCCTGAACTACGCGTTTGTCCGGAACGACGCAATCGCGAAGATGTAGGGGCGACCCTTGTGGTCGCCCTCATTCGGGCGTCGAGATTTCGTGCGGGCGGGCACAAGGCCCGCCCCTACCAGCCGCCTCCATTGTGTACCGAGTCATGGACTTGTTATATTTGTCGCATGCCCCTTTCAGAAGGAACGCAGGTCGGCGTCTACGAGATTCTCTCGTTGATCGGCAAGGGAGGAATGGGAGAAGTGTATCGCGCGCACGATCCGCGTCTGGATCGGGAAGTGGCGATCAAGGCCCTGACCGAATCATTGCTGCAGGAAGATGAAGCGCTTCTGCGTTTTGAGCAGGAAGCAAAAGCCCTGGCGTCGTTGTCGCATCCGAACATCCTGACGGTTCACGATATTGTGATCGAAGGCAGAAGCTTTTTTGTTGTGATGGAGCTTCTCAAAGGAGAGACGCTTCGGGACAGGCTAAAACGCGAAAAAATTCCGTGGAAGGAATCTTTGCCGATCGCAATGGCGATCGGAGAAGGTCTTGCAGCGGCACATTCCCGCGGAATCATCCATCGCGATCTGAAGCCCGAAAATGTATTTCTTACTCAGGACAATCAGATCAAAATCCTCGACTTCGGATTGGCGCGGGTCGAACCAAAGATGTCTTCGCCCGGTGAATCCTGGATGGATACTTCACCCGCATTGAGCCATCCCGGTATTGTGATGGGAACTCTGCGAAGCATGGCTCCCGAACAACTGCGCGGACAAACGGTGGATGCCCGCACCGACATCTATTCTCTGGGCTGCATTCTGTACGAGATGATTTCAGGACGCGTGCCTTTTGACAAATCGGATGCCGCTGAGCTGACGGCATCCATCTTGCGCGATCGTCCTGCCGCGATCGATGCCGGCAGCGCGCCGCAGGAGTTAATTGATTTGACCTTCCGTTGTCTCCAAAAAGATGCCGCTATGCGGCTTCCTTCAGCGCGCGATGTTGTCGTAAAGTTGCGATCGGTTCCGTTTGATGCGCAGTTGTCCCGCTCCGGTGCGGTCCGCAGGAGTTCTCGTGGCCGCGGCAGATCGGTAGCGATTCTTCCGATCGGTTTTGCAGGCGGCGATCCGGAAGACGAATATTTGATGGACGGAATCACCGAAAGCATTATCAACAGTCTGTCGCAATTGCCGAAGCTCAAGGTAACGGCGCGCAGCACCGCCTTTCGTTACAAGGGACAAGACATCGATCCGCGGGAAGTCGGCCGCGCGCTTGGCGTGCAGATGTTAATGACCGGCCGCGGTGTCCGGCGCGGTGAACGCCTGAATATCCAGGTCGAGCTCGTCCATGCGGAAGACGGCTCTCAAGTTTGGGGTCAGCAATTCAGCAGGAACCTATCCGACATCTTTTCCGTGCAGGAGGAAATCGCCAGCGTGATCTCCACAGCGCTTCAACGCAAGTTAACGGGAGCGGAAAAGAAACTGCTGGGCAAACGGTACACGGAAAATGTCGAGGCGTATCAATTCTATCTGAAAGGGCGCTACTACTGGAATCGAAGGACACCCGAAGCTTTCGAAAAGGCGATCACATTCTTCGAGCAAGCCATTGAAACGGACCCGACTTTCGCGCTTGCGTATTCCGGGATTGCTGATTGTTATAACTTTCTGGGATGGGAAGCTTATGGTTTTCATGATCCTAAAGTTACCTATCCACGCGCAATTGCTGCCGCTACGAGGGCGTTGGAAATAGACGACTCGCTTGCCGAAGGATATAACTCGCTCGCGTGGGCAAAATGGGCGTTCACCCACGACTGGGAGGGCGCCGAAAAAGATTACAGGCGAGCGATCAAACTGAATCCGGGCTACGCGCTTGCACATGTCTGGTACGCCGATTTACTGGCGGGTTCCGGACGCCTCGATCCAGCGCTGGCGGAGATCCGAATCGCGCAAATCCTCGACCCGCTTGCGGCTGTCACATACGCCGTCCACGCATTGATCCTTTATTTCAGCCGGGACTATGCGGCTTCCCGCGTCGAAGCCGGTAAGGCACTGGAGCTCCAACCCGACTTCCCTTCCGCCTTTCTGATTCTCGGACGCGGCTTCATGCTTGAAGGGAAGTATCCGGAGGCGATCGAGGCGATGAAAAGTGCGATGTCGCATTCGGAAAATCATCCAAGAATGGTGGCTGGTCTGGCTCACGCGTATGCTGCTTCGGGAAAAACGGAAGATGCAAGAAGAATCCTGGATGAGCTGCGCGCGATCGCAGAGCAAAAATATCTACCTGCATTGATAGATGTGGGTCTTGCATACGCGGCTCTCGGCGAAAAGGAGACTGCATTTGAGTGGCTGGAAAAAGCATATCGCGAACGGACCGCTCTGCTTGTCTGGTTGTACCCCGATCCGCTTGCCGATCCGTTGCGGTCCGACCCGCGCTTTGATGATTTGATGCGTCGTATAGGTCTGAACCCATCCTGACTATTCGCGGAGGCGAATATGAAGAAAAGTGTGATTTGTTTGCTTGCGTTCATCGTTTGCACCGCTCTATTCCATCGCGCGCCGGCGCAATCCGCAAAGGCGCAGCCGCAACTGTGGCAGATCTACGATCAGTATTTGAAAAAAGCGAAGTATGTGGACTTGACGCACAAGATTACTCCGTCGATTCCGGTGTGGGCAGGTTTTGGACGTTCTTCATTTGGTCCTACACTCAACCCGAAAACAGGCAAGCCGTACACGTATAGAGATGATGATTTTGAGGCGACGCATTACGATCTGGCTACGGATCAGCTTGGCACGCAGCTGGATCCTCCGGCGCATTGGGATCCGCAGTATCCTGCGATCGATGAACTTCCTGCAACCTATACGATCCGTCCGCTGGTTGTGATTTCGATCGTGGATCAGGTCAAGAAGGATCCGGGTTATCACCTGACGGTTCAAGACATCTTGAATTGGGAAAAAATAAACGGCCAGATTCCTGAGGGCTCTGTTGTGTTCATTCGTTGCGATTGGTCCAGGGAATGGCCGAATCCTGAGCTTTCAACCCGAACCACGTTTCCCGGCGTGAAGCTGGAGGCGTTGAAATTTCTGCATGAGCAGCGCAAGATCCTGTTTCACGGTCATGAGCCGCTGGATACCGATACAACGCCAACGCTCGAGGGCGAATCCTGGCTGATGCATCACGGCTACACACAGGCAGAAGGTGTGGCGAATCTCGATCAAGTGCCCGAAACGGGCGCGCTCGTTGCGATCGGTTATCCGAAATTTCAAGGCGGCGTGGGTGGATATGCCCGCTATATCGCGATCTGTCCGCCGGAATGGAAGTATGGTGTTTCGGTCGGTCAAATTCCGGAAGCGCCGCTAGCAAAGCAGTCCACTCCGCTTCACTGGGACGAAAAACTGGGGATGCGCGTTCGCTGATCCGAATCTCGTTCTTCTTCCTGGAGCCGCGGGCCTCCGTGCCCGCAGGAAAATGGTACCCCGCTTAAAGAAAAGCGGATTCCTATTTAATAGAAGTGTGAGGAGAAATTTGCGATGAAATACAAACTGGAATCCGATCATCCGGTAACCAATGAAGCGGCAAAATCGGCAACAGGTAAGACTCTGGATCAATGGTATCGGGAGCTGGATACCTGGGATGGCTTGAAGAAAGGACGGCGTGAAATCAACACGCATCTCTACGGTCAGAAAATCGATCCATGGTGGTGCACAACAATTGCCGTGGAGTATGAAAAGCATCATGGCATCCGCAAGAAAGACGGTCTACTCGAAGGATACTTTGTGTGTTCCACAAAAACGATCTCGGCCCCGGTCGAAAAGGTGTTTGATGCCTGGAGTAGCAAAGCTAACCTGAGTCACTGGTTCGGGGAAGCTATCAAAGCAGATTGCCGGGACGCTGGCGCAATGGAAACAAAAGAGGGTGACAGCGGAACATTCCTGAGAGTGCGCAAGAATAAAGACATCCGTTTGTCGCTGAACAGTACGGGGTTCTCGGCGCCGGTGCTTGTGGATGCGCAGTTTCAGGATAAGGGGAAAGGAAAGACCGGCTTGCTCGTGAATCTATCGCGCATTCAAGCGCGTGCCGAAGCAGACGCTGTACGAAATGCATGGGCGGAAGCGCTCGACCGCTTGAAAGCGCATTGCGAGCAATAACTGCGTTTTACTCTTTCGGGTGATAGTAGGTGATCAGCCGGGCGCCGGTTTGAAATCCGATATAAGACCAGGCCCACTGGATCATCACCATCAAGCGATTTCGGAAACCGATCAAGAATAGAATGTGGATTCCAAGCCAGGCAAGCCAGGCGAGGAGACCCGAGAACTGAAGTTTGCCGCGCATCGCAACCGCAGCGGCGCGTCCGATGGTTGCCAGGCTTCCTTTGTCATTGTAGACAAAGGGCGTGGGGAATTGCTTTCCGCTGATTTTCGCCAGAATCGTCCGCGCGGCATATCGTCCCATCTGCATGGCAGCGGGCGCTACGCCCGGAACGGGCTGACCTTTCGCGTCTTCAATGCTTGCCAGATCGCCGATCACAAAAACTTCCGGATGATCCGGAATCGATAGATCCGGCAGAACTTTGACCCGTCCCGCGCGATCTACCGGAACTCCCAGCGTACGCCCCAGCGAGGAAGCCGCTACTCCCGCAGCCCAGAATACGCGTTTCGTCTCGATCCGTTCCTCTCCTATATATACGCAATCCGTTTCGATACGCGTGACCAGCGCGTTTGTGCGCACCTCCACACCTAGTTTTTCCAACTGTCTTTGAGCGCTTGCCGACAGTTTCTCTGAAAACGCGGGCAAAACCCGCGGGCCTCCTTCCAGCAAAATTACACGCGCTTTTCTGGAATCGATATGACGGAAATCCTTTGCGATCGAATGCTGCGCGATGTCGCGCATGGTCCCGGCAAGCTCCACACCTGTGGCTCCCGCGCCTACAATCACGAAATTCATTAGAACTTTCCTTCGTTGCTCGTTCGTTTCTTTTTCCGCTTCCTCAAACGCGGTCAAAAACATGCGTCGAATCGTGACTGCATCTTCTAAAGATTTGAGCCCCGGCGCAAGCTTTCTCCAGTCATCATGCCCGAAGTAAGCGTGCGTTGCGCCTGCCGCGAGGATCAGAAAATCGTATGCCATTTCACCGTCTGTAAGCAGGACTTTCTTTTCTGTTGTATTTACACCCGTCACTTCGGCCAGTAAGACTTCGACGTTTGGACGTCCGCGAAAGATGCTGCGGATCGGCTGCGCAATGTCGCCCGGCGAAAGTCCGGCTGTCGCGACCTGGTAGAGTAACGGCTGGAACAAGTGATGGTTACTGCGATCCAGAATGGTGATTTGAACGGGACCCTTGCAAAGCTCCTTTGCCGCGTATAAGCCGCCAAAACCGCAGCCGATGATCACGACGTGTGACATGGTCTCATCATAGCATTCGGAGCCCAGGGAAATTCAAATTGCCAGCGGCACCAACTTCGATCTTCGCATGGAACGATTCTCGTGAAAACTTTTGGATCAGCGGGCGGGAAACACAAAGACGGCAGTTCCGTACAGAAACAGTGCCAGAGCCACAAGCACCGTAAAACCAAACTCAATGGCAATCAGTGTTGCAAGGATTGCGCTCAAGACCGAAGCACAACCGTTTACGCCCCAGGCCCACGGAATCCAGGACTCTGAGTGGCTTTTCAGCGCAAACAGTCCCAGGGGAAAGGGCATGCCCATAAAAAAACCAAGGGGAGCAATCAGTAAAACGGTAGCGATCATTCTGGAAATGTATGAAGTTCCTGACAGCAGTTCGAAGATTTTGCTCAAACCAGCAATCTGAAGCGCTCCCAGCGCAACAATTGCAATGACAGCGATCTTTACTGTTGCAATCACTCCGAACCGGCCCCGTAACTTTTCAGAATATCCGCTGCCAAGACCGGCAAACAATAAGAACGCAGTCAGCGACACCGCAACCGCGTAAATCGGATGATACAGAAAAAGCATGAATTTCTGGATGAAAGCAATCTCAATAAAAAGAAAAGCCAAACCCAGGATGAAAAAATACGAAAACACTCGCAAACGTGAGACGTCCGGATTCGTTGTTCTCTGATATTTCCATAACGGCAATAAAATCAGGATGAAGCTGAAGAAAGCGGCTTGTACAAAAGCTGCGAGGAGAAGCAAATAACCGCTTTCGAGCAGCGATACGCCACCCTGCCGGTACAACCCGATGATTTCCGGCAGGACTCGCCATTTGAAGAAGTGGAAAAAGTAGGGTCGATTGTCCGTCGCAGGTTGAATGTTGAATTTATAATCCCGCAGATAAGTTTTTGATTTATTGCTGAGCAAGGTAATGGCTGCGTCATAGAATAAGGTTGGCTGCTGGAGAAGGTTGTAATGGTTCGACTCGCCGGATTGCATTCCGGGATAATAGGCCAGATCAAAGCTGCGGTCCCGGCAGAAATCGCGCAACGCGACAATTTCATTTGCAGAAATAAAACCATTCTTCAGCAAGAGCGTGCTGGTCTGCCAGCCACGGATCAAGATGAAACGCCGTTCCGGATCACTCCTGCCTGCTCGTTTGACGGCGTCCACAGCCGTAGCAAATAACTTGAATGTATCTCTCGGCGGCATCTTGATCCAGGCGGTAATCGCCAGAAATCCATCCGGTGTCAGGCGATTCATGTAATCCTGTAAGGCTTCAAGCGTGAAGAGATAGTTCTCGTTTAACGCATAGAGCCCTGCGGAAGAAGCTCCAAAGGAACCCGGCACAGAAAGTTGAATTAGATCGTAACTGTTTTGCCGGGTTCTCACGAATCCGCGTGCTTCATCGATGTACACACGAGTATTTGAGTGGTTGTAGATATTGCCCGCAAATCCGGCATAGTCCTTCTGCAGCAAAGCTACGATTTGTTGATTCAGCTCAACGGCGTCTATATTCGGTACAGCGTGGTATCGTGCTTGCAGAACAGAACTGCCTCCACCTGCGCCCAGAATCAAAACGCTCTGCATGGATCTCAGATGGTAGGGCAACGCTGAAGTAAGTTGGTCCAGGTAAGCGATCTGGTCCGCATTACCGGAAAACCGTGTAATCACAGTCATCGCATCCGAGTCGGTAAACACGGCAAGCTGCGGTGGCGGCTCTGTCCTGGCGGTCAGACTGAGTCCGGGCGCGGATCGCAATGGAATCTTGGCGCTTTCCACTACAGTAATAAGACCCAGAGGTCCGGACTTTTCCTTCAAAATGCGTGTCCCCGATATATGCATCAACTGCGGCAGACCTTTATATGGAGAAATCGAAAGCTCGACCCACTTGCCCGGTACCATCAATACCGCCACACCGGCCGAAAGAATCCCCGCAAGAGCGAGCTTGGATTTCATCCTCAATTCCCACCAGGCTGTCGCAGCTGCAAGAAATCCAGTGAAGCTGATAGTTTTTAGCGCGCTCATCGGAAACATCAGGTAGAGCGATCCGATGATTACCAGGCTGCCCATACCTGCGCCTATCAGATCAGCGGCATATGTGCGTGAGGCATTTTGAGAAAAACGATTCAAGGTCAGAACCACTCCACTTGCAGCAAAGAAGAACGGTAATCCCAGCAGCAAATAAAGCAAAGGCAAACGGAAAAGTTGCCGCAAATCCCACAGCATCTCTTCCGGATTGAACGGGATTCTCTGCGCAAACAAATAGCAGACTATGGAGCTGACGCCGAACCCGGCTAAATTTACAATCAAAGATACTGAAAAGGTTTCGAGCAGCCGCTTTTTGAACAATGCCAGGAAAGCGCCGCTCGCTCCGTAACCAAGTAAAGCCAAACTGATCACCATATAGGCAAAGTGGTGCCACTGGATGATCGAAAACAATCGTATCAGCAAAACCTCATAGGAAAGTGCTGCACCCGATATGAAGGCAATGCACAGGACAGGAGACCGAACGGTTTTCTCTTGCATCATTGTCCACGAGTAAGCGGAACAAACTGCACAGGTAGAATTTGCCGTAGAGTAACCTTGTTTTCGTGATCCTTCTCAATCAGCACCAGCTGCTGGACTGTAAATTTTCCGCCAACCGGAATGATCATTCTTCCTCCCGGCTTCAATTGTTTGATCAAGGGTGGCGGAATGTGGTCCGCCGCAGCTGTGACCACAATTGCGTCAAACGGCGCAAACGTTTCCCATCCGTAATAACCGTCGCCGAAGTGGGTTTTGATCTTCGCATAACCCAGGCGCT
The DNA here is from genome assembly GCA_963843285.1 of uncultured bacterium. Lineage (GTDB taxonomy): Bacteria > Acidobacteriota > HRBIN11 > JAKEFK01 > JAKEFK01 > CAZDDB01. Next base: position 110,711 of record CAWJJO010000004.1, on the reverse strand, counting down.
TGAAGCGTTCCTTTGCCTGATCGGCAAGTGCGCCGATGATCTCTATCGTATAGACATCAGACACCAGCTCTGCCAGGATCGCCGCCTGGTAGCCGGAGCCCGTGCCGATTTCCAATACACGGTGCGCGGGTTCGAGCTTCAACAGATCCGTCATGATCGCAACAATATACGGTTGGGAAATTGTCTGGCCATAGCCGATCGGCAGAGGCCGGTTTTCGTAAGCAAATTCTCGCTGATCAGCCGGTACAAACTCATGCCTGGGGACCTTGAGCAAAGCATCAACAACTTTTTTATCGAGAGCGGCCTTGCGTAAAGACGAGCTCGTCAAGGTTACATCTTGTTCAATCTCACGAACCATTTCACGCCTTCTTTTTGCATAGTCCTCACCTGCAGAAACAAAGAATGATGTGAAAAGAGTTAGACAAAAGAAGAAACGGGTGAAATAGGTGTTCGAATGGAAGCTCATTGCAGAAACCTCCAAAGATCTATCAAGCATTTATACCCCAAATTGGTTTCCAGCTTGACATTTTAACATTTAGACATCTATACTGCTTTATGTATAAACATCCAAAGAAGGCTATCCCAAGATGAAGGCTTACACACTGAAGTTGCCCGAAGAAAAAGCGAGAGCCCTGAAACACATCGCTGTGGAAGAGGATCGAAGCATGCGTGAAATCCTGGAGGATCTGATCGATCAATACATAGATTCGCACCGGGAAACACTGGAACTACTCAGGATTCCCGGCTTTTATAAAAGACTCATCCGCAGCGCGGGAGCGGCGCGCAAGGGCATCCGTGGGAAAAGATTGAATGAACTGGACCGTTGAGGTCTTTCCCGAGGCGGAAAAAAGCTATAACAGATTGTCCCGCAATTTGAGGGAACGAATCAGTCACGTGCTTAGGGAACTTGAGGCAAGTGACAACCCACTCTCTCATCGTCAGGTCATCCCGCTTGTAGGCAAGCTGAAAGGCTTTTACCGGATGCGCGTGGGTGACTATCGTGTGATTTTCGAAATCTTGGCACCCACGAAGGTCATAGCTGTGCATTCAATAGTTCCGCGCGGCAGGGCCTACCGCTGAAAAGGTCATTGGACGCGAAGAGGTAGCCAGACAGGACGCGTGGCTTGAAAGCTATGGTGCCTGTGGGCGGCCGTACTTTTCCAGAATCTTCTGAAATCGCGGATGGCTGCGCAATGGATCCCAGGTCGGGTCGATACGAAGCATGGGAACGCTGAGCCAGCTTGGGATCGAAAGCAAATATTCAATCTTGTCCAGGGCCGGTTCGTATTCTCCCACCATCACGTAAATAGCCGCCAGATCGCGAACCATCGAAGGTCCACGTTGAGCGTCTTTGGAAACGGGATAGAGTTCTACTGCCGTTTCCGCTTCGCGGATCGCCACTCCATTGCGGTTTAGACCTGCGTTGGCAAAACTGATCCAGTTGTGGAGATCGAAATCCTCAGGACTGTTCTGGAGCAGCTTTTCCAGCTCAATTCGAGCAGTATCATAGGAGGCACGTGCTTGGGCTGGTTTGTTCATCAGTCGATAACAATCTCCAGCAAGAATGGCGTTTACATAACCTTTCTTTGTGGGCAAAGGCAGAAGATCGAGAGCCGCCTGGTAGTTGCGGTCCAACATTTCCAGCCAATGCAAATACTCGTTACGGGAGTTTTCCTTCGGTATTTTCATGATGATGGCACGGGCCCCTTTTGTATCTCCCGTCCACCTGAGGTGGCTACCTGCTTTCTCTTGGTAAGTACCGAAACATTGATCCGGTCCGAGGGAAATAGCCAAATCGAAGTAGCGTTCCGCCTTGGCATCTTCGCCCAGGAGACCGTGAAGTCCCTGCGATCGATTCGGCTGAATTGCCAAAATATTGGAATGGGAAAGAGCCGTCAACGCTTTCGCTTCCTTTTGAAAACGCTTCAGGGCATCGGGGTTTTCCGCCAGATGTTCGGGCAACACCTTGACGGCGACTTGCCTGCCGAGAAGTGTGTCCTCTGCCCGGTAGACTTCTCCCATTCCTCCCGCCCCCAAAGGAGAGATGATCACATAACGACCTAAGCGCGTACCAGGAGGAAGCGGCATTTTGTGGGAAGTCCCTGTTTCAGAAGGATGCTTTTATTCTATCATCCGTCCAGCGTTATGGAGCTTCGAGCGAGGAAGAAGCATCAAGACTTTTATACCCCAAAATGGAAGAAAAAAAGGTGTTGCGTGTCTATCTCTAAGAGGGGGGAGAAAAAGCGGAGCCGGATAGCCGGCCCCGCTCTCTTTCCTTGATTCTCAGAGGAGGTTCTGGACATGAAATGCTATCGTCTGGATTTGCGTCGAAAATATTCCAGCTATATTCACGGCTTGCTTTCCGTTTCCACGGTAAAGAAAGTCGAAATGCACCTCGGTTCCTGTCCCGCTTGTCGCGGTCTGGTGGAGCGGATGAGGAAGGTGGAGCGACTGATCTCTGAGTTGCCTTCCGTTTCTCCGCACCGGAATCTTTGGCCGGGAATTGAGGCCGCGCTTCCGTTCGGCGGCCGATTGCCTTCGTATGTGCCTCTCTGGAAGAAGGTTGCGATCGTTGCTGTTTTCGGATTGATATCCGGAGTGCTTGGCGCCGTGACTTACGGCAAGCTGTCAGGTCGCAGTCTCAATATCAATTCGCCCGTGCGTTTGGAAGAATTCAGTCGCGTTCCGATCGAGCGGATTCCGACGAATACCGAACCGCACATTGTAACGGAAGGATATGTGAGCGAATTGCGGATCAATGAAGAAGATGGGGACCGGATGTTCAAGCTTGTGGATGATCTTCATCGTCCGGAATCGTTTGTAATTTGCGAATTGATCGATCCATTGGATCTGCCGGCTCCTCCCGTTGGAAGTCGCGTGCGAGTCTATGGCGTGAGCAGGTATGACAACAAGTCGAATCATGAATGGCATGAACTGCATCCGGTTTTGAATATTGAAATTTTGAAAAACTAAAACTGGGGAGCCAAGAATGAAAAAAAGGGGATTCTTTTTCGTCCTGATGATTTTGCCTCTGATGATTCTTTCGCCGCGGATCAGCAAGGCCCAAAAGCAAGAGGATGATGAGAAGCAAATTGAGACAACAGAGCATGTGCAGGTCACGGCAACGCGAATTCCGGAAGCAGTCGAACCGGAACCTGCTTCAATCACAGTTGTAACGGGAGAAGAGCTTCGTGAAACCGGGGCCAACGATTTGACCAGCGCGCTCGCGCTTGTTCAGGGCATTTCCATTGCTCGCGGCGGCGATGGCGGTCCTGCTTCCTACGTGCCGGAACTCTGGGGCTTGCGTGAATTCGATGCATTTCTACTGGTAGTGGACAATGTGCCGTGGGGTGGCGCGTTTGTTCCCGCGCTGGCCACATTGGATCTCAACGACATTGAGCGGATCGAGATTTTGCGGGGCCCGGCGCCCGTGATGTACGGCGCCACATCATTTGTTGGAGTCATTCACGTGATTCATCGAGCTGCCAGCGCGCCGGGGAATAACGCTCACGCGTACATCGGAAATTTCTCAACAGGCGGCGGCACTGCCCGCATCGCTTTGCCTTCGGGTGAGAGTTGGAAACATGCTGTGTCGGTTAATTTTGATTCGCAAGGATATCGTGACGATCGCACAGGCTACAACCGGGGCCATGTTCTTTATCGCGGCGAAACAGGCGCGGGAACCGGCTTGTTTCATTTTGATGCGGATCTGACATTCCTGACCCAGGATCCGGCCAGCCCGGCTCCTCGCTCGGGCTCCGTCCTCGATCCGAACGTGCCGCTGGATGCGAATCAGAATCCTTCCGACTCCCAACAGGATGAGAACCGCTTTCATTTTGTGGGCGGCTATAATCGCCAGCTCTGGGGAGCGGATTGGGCTGTTCTGGTTGCGCTCACTCACTCGAATAAAGACATCACCAAAGGATTTCTTTCGGCGGTGGACGAAACGGTAGATCCTAACACTGCGGGATTCCGGCAGAATGTGGATGAAACGGACCTTTACCTCGATACGCATTTTGCCTGGAAGGCGATGGAAGACGTTCGCTTTGTCTTTGGCGCCGACTATCTGTACGGAAAAGGCGATGCAAAAAGCGAAAACTTTGATTATTTCAGCCACGTCGATGGATCGAATCCTCCCGACAGTTTTGATCAACTCGTGCAGGAACGTCCACACCTGGAAGATAAACGGAACTTCTTCGGCCTTTATGGACAACTGGATTGGAATCCCACCAGTCGCCTGCTGGTCCAGGGTGGATTGCGTTTCAACAGCACGCACGAAAAACAGGCGGGCGAAGTCTTGCCTGGAGATCCAGGTAGTGAGGGTGAAGTAGTGGGACTTGGCGAAGATACACGTTCCTTCAATCGTTTGAGTGGAACAATTGGAGCAAGTTTCCTTGTCTGGACCGATTCGAGAAACAACGTTTGGGTTTTCGGGGATTATCGCAATGCGTTCAAGCCGGCAGCTGTTGATTTCGGTCCGGAGGCGGAAGGAGAGATTTTGGAGCCGGAGAAGGCAAATACGTATGAAGGCGGTGTGAAGGGCCGCACACTGGGCGGTCAGCTGGATTGGGAAGTTTCTTTCTTTCGCATGGATTTTGAGAACCTGGTTACGTCCACTCTGGTGGACGGTCTGCCTGTGTTGATTAATTCCGGCACGCAGCGTTTTACTGGCGCCGAGTTCGAAGCGGACGTAAATGTCCACCGGGATGCGCGCGTGAAATTCGCATATGCTCATCATTCGGCCAAGTTCCGTGATTTCGTCCAACTATTCGATGATGTTCCAACGCAGCTCGCCGGAAAGAAGCTGGAGATGTCGCCCGATAATCTGGCCGGCGTGGGTTTCGTTTACGCTCCACCGACAGGGATCAACGGATCCTTTGTGTTGAATTACATCGGCGAACGTTTCCTCAACAAGCGCAACACCGCGCCCACAGGTGCGTTTACAACGATCGGGTTTGGAGTTGGATACCGGTTCGGCCGCAACAATGTGCGCTTCGATATCGACAACGTCACCGATGAACGCGATCCGATTTCGGAGAGCGAGCTCGGAGATGCGCAGTACTACCGCCAGCCTGCACGGAATTTCCGGTTTGGCTGGCAATTCGGATTTTAGTCTAACAAAGCAGGAGTCATCCCAGAGGCCTGGTCCCTACACCGTGCCTCTGTGTCCGGTTTCCCGCAAATTTGGAATCGCAGGCGTCCCTGCAGCGCTATTTCGCCCAGTCCTCCAGCCGTAGCTGATCCACACGCCGGAACTCCCGAGCGTTGTTTGTTACAAGTTTCTCTTTCTGAAAAACTCCAGCCTGACGGTATCGTCTCGATTGCTACAGAGGAAATTTCTGAATTGGAATCCGCACCATCCATGCCCCGATGGTTCGGATTAGTTAGAAAGAAAGTGTTAAAATTAAATTAGTGGCAGCTGGATCAAGTCAAGAAGCAGCCGCTACTGGGATTTGCTGTGATCGGTGTGAGTTACAAAGTTGAAATCCCGGACGTAAGTTATTTCGAGAGGCAAGTTTCGTGTCGCCTTGGATGTCCGGTTCATACTGACGCGGGTGGTTACGTTCAGGCCATTGCTCAGGGCCGATACGAAGACGCATACCTCATTGCACGGGCGCCCAACCCTTTTGCTTCCATCTGCGGACGAGTCTGCGCCGCGCCCTGTGAAGCGAAATGCCGGCGTGGTTCGATCGATGCCGCTGTTTCTATTCGTGCATTAAAGCGCTTCGTTTGCGAACAGTTCGGGGTGGAGTCAGGCAACTTTGATCTCGGCCATGTTTATCCGCAAATACGTGAAGGGATGGCTGGGATCGGAGCGGGACATAAAGTTGCAGTGATCGGAGCCGGTCCGGCGGGTCTTGCTTGCGCGCATGAACTCGCGCTGATGGGGTTTGATGTTACAGTATTCGAAGCGCAAAGCGTGCCGGGCGGAATGCTAGTGCTGGGCGTTCCCGAATACCGGTTGCCGCGGGCGATCGTGCGGGAGGAAATCAAAGCTATTGAATCACTCGGTGTCGAAATCCGTCTAAATTCCAGGATCGGGCGTGATTTCGTGCTCGCGGATCTTCAGCAGCAGGGTTACGAATCTGTTTTTATCGGAATTGGAGCTCACAAAAGCCGCGAACTGGCTATCGATGGCCTGAAATTCGATGGCGTGTTGCGCGCGACAGATTTTTTGTTGAACGTAAATCTTGGTTACCGTGTCACGCTCGGGAAAAAGGTTGTTGTGATTGGCGGCGGCAACGTGGCATTCGACGTAGCGCGTTCTGTGATTCGCCAAGCCGATCAATTGGCCGACATGACCGAAGTCGAATTGCGTGCCGCGCTCCGCACGGCGGCGGGCGCGCTGGAAGAATTGACCACGCGGGAAGCGGAAATTCCCACAGACGTTCGTGTGGCATTGGATGTAGCGCGCGAAGCGGTGCGCAAAGGGGTGCCGGAAGTACATATGTATTGTCTGGAAAGCCTGGATGAAATTCCCGCGGCACGCGAGGAAATTGAAGAAGCCGAGAAAGAAGGCATCAAACTTTATACTCGCTTCGGTCCGAAACGCGTCATGGGAAAAGACGAAAAAGTTTCCGGAATTGAGTTAATCAAATGCAGCCGCGTGTTTGATGAAACGGGACGCTTCAATCCTTCATTCATCGAAGACAGCGAACAGATTGTGGAATGCGATACCGTGGTGCTTGCGATTGGGCAGGCGGCCGATCTTTCCTGGATCCAGCGGGAGGATAATCTGAAACTTACTGCGCGCGGGACGCTGCAAACGGATGCTTCAACGCTGGCCACTTCGCGTCCTGATATTTTCGCCGGCGGGGACGTCGCATTCGGGCCTCGCATCATCATCACCGCGGTAGCCGAAGGTCAGCGGGCGGCACGTTCCATCGCGAAGTTCCTAACCGGTCGTGTGCCGGAACCTCCCGGTAAAGTGCGCGTTACCACATTTCCGCATCACACAATGACGCCCGATTACGAAAAGTTGGAACGCCGGTTGCCTCCGACGTTGCCAATCGACCGGCGCATCGGGATCGCAGAAGTAGAGCGAGATTATCCCCAGCCCGAGGCTTTGACCCAGGCGGTTCGCTGCTTGAAATGTCACGTGAGTCCGGTATTCGATGGCGACAAATGCATTCTTTGTGGCGCCTGCGCGGATGTCTGTCCGGAGTATTGCTTCGATCTCGTTGACGTTGCCGATTTAAGAGGCGACGAAAATTTAGAGGCGGCCGTCATTACCCGTTACGGCAACATGCCGGCGCGTGGCGAACAAGGCGCAATCATCAAAGATGAGACGCGTTGCATTCGTTGCGGCCTTTGCGCTGTTCGATGTCCCACGGGTGCAATCTCAATGGAGCGAGTGGAATTCGTGCCTGGCCTTGGAAGCTTGGAACGCGAGAGCGTGGGGATCTTCAACGTTCGACCGCCTGCAGCAAAATCGTCCAATGGAACTAGAACATGAGCGAACCATCGAAAGACAAAGTAAAGCGTCGTGACTTTTTACAATTGACCCTGGGCTGGGTGTCCGCTCTTTTCGCGTTCGGTGCATCAGTCGCCGCTGCGGCTCGCTACATGATCCCCAATGTTTTATATGAGCCCGATCGCCGGTATAAAGCGCAGAAAGCGGAGGAGTATGCGGATGGAGTAACACTTTTTCCGGACTTGCGCGTGTTCCTACTACGGAAAGGGAATACGTTTCGCGCAATATCTGCCGTCTGCACTCATCTCGGTTGCACCGTAAATCGAACCGCAAAAGGATTTCACTGCCCGTGTCATGGCAGCGTATTCGATGAGGCCGGTAGTGTGATTGGCGGCCCGGCGCCGCGGCCTCTGACCTGGTATTCCGTGACTCTCAGTCGCGACGGCCGTCTCGTTATCGATACGACTCAGGCAGTTGCTCCGGATAAATATCTTGTGGTGTAAGAGGCATGTTCATGGAATGAGACTGATATGTTGAAGCGATTGTGGCAACGGTTTTGTGCGACGCGCGTAGGCCGTTCCATTTTTCGGGTCGGATTGCCCGAAAGCAATCTCGAAAGGTCACAAGTTGGAATGTCCAGCTTCTTGCTTCACTTCCAACCGGCAAAAGTAAATCAGCGAAGCCTGCAGTTCCGTACAACGCTAGGATTGGGACTGATCGCTCTCTACCTTTTTCTGATTCTATGTGTAACCGGCATCTTTCTGATGTTTTATTACGTTCCGGCAACCGAGCATGCCTACCAGAACATGAAAGATCTGGAATTTGTTGTTACAGCGGGACAGGTTTTGCGCAACATGCATCGCTGGTCCGCTCACCTCATGGTCGTTTTTGTTCTGGTCCATATGTGCCGCGTTTTTTACACAGCCGCCTACAAACCTCCACGTGAATTCAATTGGATCATCGGTATTGTCTTGCTCTTGCTGACGCTGGGCCTTTCTTTCACCGGTTACCTTTTGCCGTGGGATCAACTTGCCTACTGGGCTATCACAGTCGGGACCAACATTGCTGGATATGCGCCTGTGATCGGACCGAAACTGAAATTTCTACTGCTGGGAGGGCACGTCGTTGGTGAGTTCGCGTTGCTCCGCTTTTATGTGTTGCATGTCGTGCTCTTGCCTGCCGCAGCAATCCTATTGATTGCGGTCCATTTATGGCGGGTGCGCAAAGACGGAGGTTTGGCCAGGCAGGATGAACCGGAAGTCATTCAACAGGAAATGACGCTCGGTGAATTGCCACGGACAAAAACTTATGGACTGATGGAACTCGCGCGTGGAATAACGCCGGCAGTAGGTGTTCGCCAGGAAGAGGCTGTGTTCACATGGCCGAATCTGATTTTCAGGGAAATTTTGTTGTTTCTGGTTGTTCTTTCTTTTGTCCTCGGGCTCGCGACTTTTTGGAACGCACCGCTCGAAGAACTCGCCAATCCAGTACATCCTCCGAATCCTGCGAAAGCGCCATGGTACTTTCTCGGCCTGCAAGAACTTGTTTCCTATTCGGCGCTTTGGGGTGGCGTGGTCGTTCCCGGGCTGATTGTTACTGCGCTGGGTGTTTTGCCGTACATCGATCGTAAGCGCGCAGGCGTAGGAATATGGTTTGCCCAGGAACGGAAAGTTGCAATCACGATCTTCACCGTGTGTTTGATCGCAATGATTACTTTGACAATCATCGGCAGTTTATTTCGCGGACCCAACTGGTCCTTTCAAAGACCGTGGAAGCCGACGCAAGTTGAGGAATCCAAAGAGTAAGAAATGGAACCCGGTGTTCGGAAATATTATCCGTGGTTCACAGTACTGGCGTTGATGGTTAGCGTCCTGGTGATCACCGCATTCTATAAAGATCAGTTTCGCGAATGGAAATACTGGCAGGGAAAATATATCCAGCAAGAAAAAGCGCGCGCGTCTACCGCTGATGAACGGAAAGCTGCCGCGAGCATTCCTGTTGAAATCAAACAAATTGTGTTGCCGGATGTCAGTCGCGTGGATCGCTGCATGACTTGCCACATCGCTGCGGAAGATCCGAGTTATGGAGGATTGGCTGAGCCGTTGAGTTATCATCCGAATCACGATCAGCATCCTTTCGACAAGTTCGGTTGCACAATCTGCCATCAAGGCCAGGGCAGCGCGACCACTGGAGAAGCGGCGCATGGAAATGTCCCGCACTGGGATCATCCGATGCTGCCCATGAAATACATCACTTCTTCATGCGCCAAATGCCATTTGCCCGACAACGTGCCGAACGCGCCGAAGCTCGCGCGAGGGGAAGCTTTGTTTGAAGAAATCGGTTGCATCGGATGCCACAAGTTGCATGGCCGCGGTGGAGTCATTGGCCCCGAGTTGGACAAAGTGGGAGCACAGCGAGGCCCCGATTGGTTGATCAAGCATTTTAAGAATCCGTCGGCCGTTTCACCCGGATCGGCGATGCCGGCGATTCAGGCCAGTGATAGCGACCTGGAAGCCTTGACTCTTTATGTGTTGAGTTTCACCGGAGAAGAATTGAGCGAGTACTATGTTTCCATGAAAACAATTCCCGGTGTTCAATCGGGCCGCCTTCTTTTTGAAGTGAAGGGCTGCATCGGGTGCCACTCGGTTAGCGGCAAAGGCGGGACAGTCGGGCCTGCGCTCGATCACGTCGCAGAGCGGCGAACGCCCGAGTGGATCATGCAACATTTTCGCAACCCGCAGTCTGTTTCGCCCGGAAGTGTAATGCCACAATTCGATTTGACGGAACAGCAGGTGCGTGCGTTGACCGAATTCTTGCTGTCACTTACAGATCCAAATGTTGTGGGATTCATAAAGCTTCCGTCTATGATGACTCCCATTGAGCGCGGAAAGCTTGTCTTCAAGAAATTCGGTTGCGCGGGCTGCCATGGAGCGGAAGGGAAAGGAGGCATCAGGAATCCCAATGCAAAGACCGGCCAGCAAGTTCCTTCTCTAAAATACGTGGCTGAAAGTTATTCCAGGGAAGAATTAAGAAAACGGATCTTGAACGGACAGCATGAAATTTATGCTTTAGATCCGAAGAAGCCGGCGCCGCCGCTCTTCATGCCTGCCTGGCGCGGCAAAATCGCAGAGGGCGAACTCGAAGACCTGATCGCCTACTTGATTAGCCTGGAACCAGAGAGCGAAAAACTGACTTTCTAAGGCCGTGATGTCTAACGTTGCCGCGGTTTCCCTCCTTATTTAAGGAGGGGACTTGGGGGAAGTTGAAAATTTCCAATCCCCTCTGAATCTCCCCCTCATACGGGGGAGAAATCCGTCCACCAGGTCATGTAAAGTTTACTGGCTCTGTGTCTGTGGTTGCTCCTTCATCTTCTTATCGTATAGAGCTTTTTTTCTGATCTGCGAATCGTAAACAAGAAATTCGTAAATCTTTTTTGCCTCATCCGCGCTGATTTGCGAGTCCGGTTTACGCATCATCCTTTTAACGTACCGCGACCATTCGTCCGGCAGCGCAAAGTCGCAATTGATCGGGCGTGCGAGCGTGTGACAGTGCGTACATTTCTTGGAGAAAAGCTTGTAATTTGCTTGCATCTCCGGCGTATATTTTGAAACGTCGATGGTTGCCGGTCCCTTGTCGTAGGCGGCAATTCGCGGATCAAGAGGCTCGTCTCCATGGCTCCATTTCCAAAAGCCGACGATTCCCAGAAACACAGTTAGAAACAGCCAGACCTTATTTGCTTTCATATTTCAACCTTCACAATTAATAAACGAATCTGACCTGACCTAGGACAACGTGGTCTTTTTCTTCCGCGCGCTCAGAATGATATTCGAGCCTCAAAAGCACGTTATCGATCGGATGAAACATAGTAGATATTGTATCCGCGTTGATTTGATTCCCGGAAAAATCTGTATCGGGATCAAAATAATCGTGGCGATAGGATATGCTCCATTTCATCGTAGCGCTGATGTCCGATTCGATAAACCAACCGCGGTTATTGACAGTTAGACCAAGTTCCGTGGAGTCATCTTTGCCCCCGACCAAACCGGCCACGGCAGCTACTCGACCCATGAACCAGTAACTTCCCACGGCGCCATATCGATCAAAAGTATCCTTGAATACCGAATCGGGATCCTCAATGCTGAATTTCGTGTTTCCATGGTAATAGAACCCTCCAATGGAATTGGAGGATCCGAATAAGTGATAGCCCTGGGCAAGGAAATCGAAATTATCTCCGGATCTTCGGATCGCACCCTCTCCTTCACCGTTTACCCCATTTAGAACGGAAACGGCAAACACGGTGCTTGACAGTTTGCCATCTACCAGCTTGTTATGAGTGTAGCCAAATTCGCCGCCGCTTTGGCTGGTTCCAAGCCCGAATCCTGCGAATGAACCAACTCCTACCGGCGAGGCTTCATCAAGCGCCAGCGGTCCGCTCAGTGTGAGTCCTTCATCATTTACTTTCTGCCACCAGAGGGTAAGAAACTTTCCTCCACGCAAATGATAAGCATTAATCGCGTCACCGAAATTGTATTGCATTTCGGCGAATTCCAGCTCCGCATCGCCTTCGTCGTTGCGTGGGAGGAAGAGCAACCAGTACGAAAGGTGATCGGGCAGGGCATGAGCTGAAAAGAGAGCTACTTCCCCCAACGCGATATTGGAACGGCTTTCTGTTTCGGAGGGAGCCTCTTTGTCTACCTCAACGTCAAGGTTGGCGATGATGGAGCCAAAGGCGAGAACACTCTGAATTTCCGGTGTCTTAAAGATCAGATTGCCGTTATCGTCCGCATCCGGAAGGCGAAATCCCATGCGTCGAAAAACCAGACCGACGTTGTTCAATCGCGGTGGGTGTGGAAAATGGCAAGTCTCACACTTCACATTGAGCTGCCTGGCAAAGGCGGGGATTGCTTCGCTAGGCACAGGGAAACAGATGGTAATTACGATGAGAAGAATCATCGCAAATAACGCTGTTTGAAACCTTCCTATTTGGGACTCTCGCATAGATCCTCCAGATTCTGATTCCCCGGTTGTGACGGGGGAATATCAGTTCATTCACCGACAGTGCGGAAAAATGCAGCAGGGATTCCATCGTTGGTGGAGTGAATGGCAAGAGCTGTGCCACGAACAAGGAGGCGGTATCATGGAGGAGCGGGCTCGAGACTAGCGCCTTCGGTCTACAATGCGCTGACACCTTGTCAACTTATTGACAGGATTGTCAAGACCTAGATCGCACGGCGTCCCTGCCCGCGCTATTTCGTCCAGTCTTCCAACCGTAGCTGAGTCACACGCCGAAAAATTCCCGAGTGTTGTTTGTTACAAGAACAAGATCCTCAGCCAGAGCCTGTGCTGCGAGAAGCAGATCGTAAGGACCGATCGGCGTTCCCGCCTTTTCCAAACTTGCGCGCATCGATGCCGGTAAATTTTCATCCAGTACCTAATCGCCGCGCCTCGCAATACTGCCTTCTCAAGTTTTTAAACATTGACATCCTCAGAAAGCTTGGCGCCGGTAAGGTGGCAGGCGGGGCCCCTAAACATTAAGTTGGACAGAGGCACTCTTTCAACCGGACACAGAGTGATTAAACTGAATGGCCTGACAATGACAACAATGTTCTGCCGCGGTATTTGACGAGGTGTTTTGCATGAGTTCCGTTCAATCGAAGACGATTGTCATTGTAGGAGGAGTTGCCGGCGGAGCGAGCGCAGCAGCCAAAGCGAGGCGGACCAGCGAACAGGCTGAAATTGTTCTGTTCGAACGCGGTCCGTACGTTTCCTTCGCGAACTGTGGCCTTCCCTACTACGTGTCTCAAGACATCAAGAAGCGCGATGACCTGCTGCTTCAGGACCCCACAACCCTATGGAATCGCTTCCGTGTCCGCGCGCATGTCAGGCACGAAGTGCTGCGCATCGATCGGAAAAACAAACAGGTCGAGGTAAGAGATCTGGAGTCCAACGGCACTTATCTTCAGAGCTACGACACGCTGGTGCTTGCCCCTGGCGCCGGAGCGATCGTGCCCGCCCTGCCGGGCCTGCCTGCGGCCAATGTCTTCACCGTAAAAACCGTGCCCGACTCGGAGAGAATCCGGGAGTGGATTGAGATGGAAAAGCCTGAGCGTGCGGTAGTTGTGGGTGCCGGTTTCATCGGACTTGAGGCCGCAGAAGCACTCAACCACCGGGGGTTGAAAGTGGCCATTGTGGAAATGCTTCCTCAAGTTTTGCCTCCGTTCGATCCGGATATGGCCGCCTTTGTCGCCGCGCACCTGGAAACACAAGGCGTAGAACTCATCCTTGCCGACGGGATCAAAGCGTTTGACGGTTCCCCGATTGTTCACCATGTCATACTTCAAAGTGGACGCGCAGTCCCTGCTGATGTGGTGATCCTGTCTGTCGGCGTCCGCCCCGAACTTAGCCTTGCGCGCGAATGCGGACTGGTCATCGGACCAGCGGGCGGCATCGATGTTGACGAACATCAACGGACCTCGGATCCATATATCTACGCTGCGGGCGATGCCGTGGAAGTCACGCACCTGGTCACGGGTCGGAAGACACGGATACCACTGGCAGGACCGGCAAACAAGCAGGGACGCGTGGCCGGCGCCAATGCGGCAGGAGGTGAGCTTACTTTCCCCGGCGCCCTGGGAACGGCCATCGTGGAGTCCATGGGGGTGACCGCCGCCAAAACAGGACTTTCCGAGCGGGAAGCGATCCGAGAGGGCATTCCGCATTACGTGTCATTCACCCATTCGCTTGACCACGCCGGCTATTATCCGGGCGCAGCCCTCATGCACATGAAGTTGGTCGTCGAAAAAGAATCGGGGAGGTTGTTGGGGAGCCAGATCGTGGGGGAGCGCGGAGTCGATAAAAGAATCGATGTGATTGCGACCGCTCTGTACGGCCGAATGAAGGTTACAGATCTGGAGAATCTAGATCTGGCGTACGCTCCACAATTTTCCGCGGCCAAGGATCCGGTCATCATGGCCGGCTTTGTGGCCGCGAACGTGTCGCGTGAGGTGATCGGCACGATCACCTGTGACGATTTACACGTCCGCATGAACAACAACGAGAACATACAACTCGTTGACGTCCGGACGGCTGCGGAATATCAGACCGGGCATCTCCCGAGATCGATTCATATTCCGATTGATGAGTTGAGAGATCGCCTAGGCGAACTCAACCCGGACAAGCAGACGGTCGTTTACTGCCGGATCGGATTTCGCGGTTACCTGGCTGCGTTGATTCTGCAGCAAAACGAATTCGGACGGGTTCTCAATCTGACGGGCGGAATCCTTCTCTGTCCAGCTAACGACGTTGTGGCATAGCAACTTTTCGCGTTTATGATTGCCGTCATTCCATGAAAGTATATGGGCTCCGGAAGTTCCAACATTCTTTTCTGGACGGCGCCATCGCTGGCCGTCATCGTTTTGTTTCTGCCAGCGGGGGCATTGATGAAGTCATTCTCATGGAGGACGAAGCAGATCAAAAGAACGAGGACATGATTTAGAAATTCATTCGTTTGCTTCACAGCAAAGTGACTGACGCGCTTCTCTACTGGCCACCGTTGGCTAAGATGCAGACGACGTATGATGAACTGCTTTTGCTATATGTCCGCAAAGCACTTCTGCGCCGGGAGCGGATCTCCATCTTTCTGTGTTGCGAACAATGAACTCCTTGAAGGCTGGAGAAATCTGCGGGTACAATTGATCTCGGGTAAGAACTGATGGCTACATGGCGTCCGATCCTGACTGGTGGCTCTCGCGCGCAGGCTCTTCAAACTGTTGAAGCCATCGCAAGAAGTTTGAGCAGGCCGGCGTTTTCCCCGAACGACGGGCCGGCCGAACGGGCCTCGCTTGCCGGAGGAAAGGCAGGCTTTGCGATTCTCTATTGCTACCTTGCCCTGGCGGGAATCCGGTCCGGACACAAAGATGCCTCATTGCGTTTTCTGGAAGAGGCGGTGGATGGATTGGCGAGCGTGCCAATGCATCCGTCCCTCTATGGCGGCTTTACCGGAGTCGCATGGGCAGCAACCCATATTTATACCAGACTCCTGAATCAGGATGAAAATTCCTCAGAGATCGATCAAGCATTGAATGACTACCTGACGAAAAAGCGCTGGCTTGCCGAGTACGATTTGGTTAACGGGCTTGTTGGATTTGGCGTTTACTCTTTGGAACGTTTGCGGCACCGCACAGCGCGGGAGTGTTTGAAGAAGGTGATTGACCATCTGGAGGAGACCGCCGAAGAAGACGCGGATGGGATCACCTGGCATACGTCTCCTGAATTGTTGCCGGAATGGCAGCGCGAAAAATGCCCGCGCGGCTACTACAACCTGGGGTTGGCGCATGGCATTCCTGGTGTGATTGCGCTGCTGGGAAACGCCTATGCAGCGGGCGTGCAGCGGCGTAAGACGAAGCGATTGTTGCTTGGATCTGTAAGCTGGTTATTGAAGCACAAGCTGCCCGACAACGAAGCCTCCATTTTTACCTCCTGGGCCGGGCCGGATTTAGAAGACGGCGCTTCCCGTTCTGCCTGGTGCTACGGCGACCCCGGGATTGCGGTCGCGCTTCTTTCCGCCGCTCGAGCGCTTGGTGAAAAATCATGGGAAGAAGAAGCATTGAGAATCGCCCGGCACGTGGCAGTGCGGCCACTTTCCGAAACACGAGTACAGGATGCCGGCATCTGCCACGGCGCAGCAGGTCTGGGTCATATTTTCAACCGGATGTTTCAGGCAACCGGCAAGAAATGGCTCAAAGAAGCGGCACGATTCTGGTTTCAGCGCACATTAGAAATGAGAAAACCGGGCCGTGGCAGCGCAGGATACTCCGCCTACTCGCCCGAGCCCGATGGCTCTGTTCGATGGGTAAACGAACCGAGCTTTCTGACCGGCGTAACCGGAATAGCCCTTGCGCTTCTTGCCGCAGCTACTTCAGTCCGGCCGGAGTGGGATCGCATGCTTCTGGTAAACATTCATTAGACAAGCCAGCCTATTCGATCATACGTCATGCAGGGATACTCGCTCGCGGGTTAGAATGAATCAGGATGACAGCACGGAAACATCGGAATTCGTTTACGCATTCGGGGTTCTTTGCGATGCGCACACCCCTGCTGCCATTCGACGAACTTTTGCGGTGGAGTGAAGAACTCCAGGCGCCTGCTGCGCGAAACGATCCTGCACGATTTGAGCAAGCGCTCGCGGCGGATCGAGAACGGCTTCGCGAGCGTTTGTTCGGAATTGTCTCGCGAGAAGAGGTTCGGGATGCTATCTTTGTCGCTTCTCCCGATCTCGATGATTCACTGGATGTCTGGTTGCGTGAGCCGGAAAGTGAACGCGGGCAGCGGATCGAACGCGCACTCGTACGCTATTTCGCGCGAATGGCAGGTCGCGCTACACCATTCGGCTTATTTGCCGGCACTTCAGTTGGAACGATTGCCAGCCAGACACAACTGACTATAGGGGAGCACAAAAAGTACAAGCGGCATACGCGGCTTGATATGGATTACCTCTATGCGTTGGCCGAATCCAATTCAAAAAATCCCGAATTTAGAAACCTGTTTCGCTACCGGCCAAACTCCAGCCTTTATTCCGTAGCGGGACGTCTTCGCTATGTAGAATCGCACCTGCAAGACAAGGTCCGATCCTTTCGTCTCACCGCTATCGAAAAAACCGATTACCTCGAAGCAACTCTCACCCGTTCTCAATCCGGCGCTTCGTTTGCTGAGCTGACCGCGCCTCTTGCAGATGAAGATGTTTCCATGGAGGAAGCGGAAGAGTACATCGGAGAATTGATCGAGAGTCAGGTGCTCATCCCGGATCTCCAGCTAACTGTTACGGGACCGGAGCCGATTCATCCGCTGATTGAACGGCTTCAAGGCCATGCGGAGACTTCGCACATTGCCGGCATTCTGGATCAAATTCGCTCGGAATTGTACGACATTGATGCGGGTGGTTTAGGAGCAAAGCGGGAACGCTACCGCGGCATCGCTCAGAGCCTCAGCAAATTGCCTGCGAAAGTTGAATTGCCGCGGCTCTACCAGGTGGATCTGATGAAGCCCGCGATCGGCGCAACTCTGGGTAACGCAGTGTTGGAAGAAATAGAACGAGGCGTGGAGATTTTGCGCAAGATCCGGCGTCGCTCTGAACCGGAAAGCTTGAAGCGCTTTAGAGAGGCTTTTCGGGCGCGATACGAGGGCCGAGAAGTACCGCTCGTGGAAGCTCTGGACGAAGAGTCCGGCGTCGGTTTCGAAGCAACCGAGGATACATCACCATTGCTTCAAGGACTTCCTTTTCCAACTTCCTCGGATGACAACACGCCCTGGAGCGAACGTGAGAATTTTCTGCTTCGGAAGCTTAGCGAGATTCTTCAAAGCGGTGCTAGCGAGCTGAGTCTGGATTCGCGCGAACTGGAAACTCTAAGCGACAAGAATTCGTTGCAACTTCCTGACGCATTTGCGGTGATCGCCGCTGTTGCTGCGACTTCACAAGACGCGTTGGCGAAAGGTGACTTTCGTGTGCTCATTTCCACCGTATCCGGTCCGTCCGGCGCGAGCCTGCTGGGCCGCTTCTGCCACGCGGATGGAAACATTGCGACGTTATGTGGAGCAGCATCTTCGCTCCGAAGAAGCGCTGCGCCCCGATGCCCTCTTTGCCGAATCGTGACATCTGCCGGAAGGACGTCTCGGCAACATCCTGTGCCGTCCGGTTCTACGCGACTACGAAATCCCTACCTCGGACACCCAGGTGTTCCACCGGATCGGCAAATTCTGGTGACCGACCTTCGTGTTTCCGTGAACGGAGAACGCGTGCTCTTGCGCTCTGCGCAACTTGGGCGTGAGATTATCCCTCGCATGACCAATGCTCACAACTTCAAAATGAGCCAGCTCGGTATTTACCGCTTTCTGTGCGTCATTCAACACCAGCAGATTACAGAATGGGCCGGTTGGGACTGGGGTATTCTTCGAAAAGCGCCTTTTCTGCCTCGCGTAACGGCAGGACGTCTTGTATTTTTTAAAGCCCGCTGGCGCTTGACCAAAGAAGAGATCCGGCATTTCGCAAAATTCATGGGGCGGAGTTGTTCCAGACGATTCAATCCTGGCGGGCTGAGCGGCGGATACCTCGTTGGGTTGCTTTGCAAGACTACGACAATGTGCTCCCCTTTGATTTTGATAATGTTCTATGCGTCGAAACTTTTGCGCATCTTGTGAAGGCGCGCGAAGAAGCTGAGCTCGTGGAAATGTTTCCGGCGATGGATCAGTTGTGCGCGCAGGGGCCGGAAGGCAGATTCGTACATGAGCTCATCGTCCCCTTTGTAAGGCAGGCAGAGGAAACTTCCGCGTTGAAGGAAGTTGCGGAGCAAAGATCACACGTCGCGACAGGCGCTCCATTGAAACGCACGTTTCCGCCAGGCTCGGAATGGCTGTACTTCAAACTGTATACGGGCACGGCAACCGCAGATCATTTGCTTCGAGACGTCCTGGCTTCGGTACTTCGCGAAATCGCTGCTTCGAATTCCGTCGACCGCTGGTTCTTCATTCGTTACGGAGATCCAGACTGGCATCTGCGTGTGCGGATTCATGGCGACCCGAACGGATTGTATTCGGACGCTCTTCCCAAACTGCAATCGGTGGCGAATTCCCTGCTGGCGGACGAAAGTCTCTGGCGCGTCCAGCTGGATACATACGAACGCGAGGTGGAGCGTTACGGAGGCGCAGAAGGAATGGAACTGGCAGAGCGGTTCTTCCATGTCGACAGCGAGGCAGTTCTGGAAATTCTTGAGCTCCTCGATCAGGGGGATGAAGGACTGAACGAGCGATGGCGCCTTGCACTCCGTGGAATCGATGTGCTTCTTAGCGATCTGGGCTTCGATCTAGAAACAAAACTCAATGTGATGAAGGAAGCGCGAGACCGTTTTGCAAAGGAGTTTCGCGTAGATACAAAGTTTACCCATGAGCTCGGCGATAAACTTCGGAAGGAACGCAAGCATCTGGAGGTTCTTCTGGATGCGGAATACGATCAGGACCATCTGCTGGCGCCAGGATTTGAAATCCTCAGGCTGCGATCGAACCGTCTGATCCCCATCTTCTCAGAGCTCGCAGCGGTGGAACGATCCGGAAAGCTTTCTGTTCCCCGAATCGAACTCGCTCCCAGCTACGTCCACATGTTTGCGAACCGCTTATTGCGCTCCGCCCAGCGAAAACAGGAACTTGTTCTCTACGATTTCTTAACACAACTGTACGAATCTAAAATCGCTCGACAAAAAGCATCCCGGTGATCCGTGCTCGGGTCAGGTGCATTGTAAACCATGCAGGCTGGAAGCCTGCGACCCATAATGCAGGCGAGACACCTGCGCTCCATGTGTCCGTTCTCAGACAACTCACATCCCACAACCGGACATAAAACTTTACGTTCCTTGGGTCTTTGCGAGAGACTTTCCTCTACCTGTCAGGGCACGAGAATTGCAAAGACGGTCTGGGATAGGAGTGTATTGCCATGGATATTCTCATGCGCGATCTTCGTTACAGTTTGAGAATTTTGTTTCGCCGCCCCGCATATTCACTGGCCGCCATCGTTGTTCTGGCTCTTGGGATCGGCGCCACTACGTCGATATTCAGCGTGCTGTACGCCGTCTTGTGGCAGTCATTGCCGTATCGCGATGCTGACCGGCTGGCGATTGTATGGGAAGCGGACCGCTTCGAGAATCAAGATCAGAACGTTGTAAATCCCGCGAATTATTCCGACTGGAAAGAACAGAATCGTGTCTTCGAAGATATGGCCGCGTTTTTAGATAATCCCGGCAATATCACCGGCGGCGGAGAGCCTGAGGAAGTTCCTGCCGAATTCGTAACTCCCAATTTTTTTTCCGTTATCGGCGCGGTTCCATTGTATGGGAGGATTTTTACCGCTGGAGATCCTGATTCACGGCTTGCAGTACTGAGCTATGGTCTCTGGCAACGGCGCTTTGGCAGCGATCCGCAGATTGTTGGAAAGAAGATCATTCTCAACGATAAAGAAACGACCATCATCGGAATCATGCCCCCCTCCTTCAAATGGTACATCCAGAAAGGTTCGTTCATCCGCAAGGCGCCGGACATTTGGGTCCGGTGGCCCATTAGACCTGAGATGCGGACGCGTCAGGGTCGTTTTCTCATGACGGTTGCGCGCTTGAAGCAGGGCAAATCGATCGAGCAAGCACAAGCGGAAATGACTCGAGTGGCCGCAAACCTGGAGAAACAATACAAAGACTTTAATACCAATTGGGGAGCTACGGTTGTTCCGTTACGCGATCAGCTCAGTGGTGAAGTCAGGACCGCTCTATTGATTCTTTCGGGAGCCGTAATTTTTGTTTTGCTGATCGCATGTACGAATGTGGCAAATCTTTTGTTAACCCGAGCCCTCTCTGCTACAAAGGAAATTGCAGTTCGCTCATCACTTGGGGCTACACCGTTCCAGATCGCCCGGCAGTTACTGACGGAAAGCGTACTGATTGCAATAATCGGGGGCGCTGTAGGATTGTGTCTTGCCTTCTGGGGAGTCGATGCGCTTGGTCTTCTTGGCTCGCAGTACGGAATTGATTTCCGCGATGTCCATGTAAATCCGCCGGTCGTACTTTTTGCACTGGGCGCATCCATCTTTACCGGTCTGCTGTTCGGCATGATTCCTGCGTGGGAAGCATCGCGGTGGAATGTACAGGAACATTTGAAAGAAACGGCAAAGGGCGCAACGGTGAAAGGCACACGCTATCGCAACGCATTGATCATTGCTGAGCTTTCACTTGCAATGGTTCTCCTCGCGGGCGCAGCGTTGCTGATTCAGAGCTTTGCTCATCTCGCTGCAGTCAATCCAGGTTTCAATCCGGACCGTGTACTCACGTTCAGAGTCGTTATCTCCGAAAGGAAGTATCCCGAAGAGGCTCAGAGGATCGCTTTTTTTCGGCGGATCATAGAACGTCTGAATTCAATGCCGGAAGTGGTTTCCGCAGGCGCGATCAGCTTTCTCCCATTTGCCGGACCTCCAGCCGGTACCGGTTTTTATATCGAAGGAAGGCCGAAGCCTGTTGTTGGCCAGGAGCCTGTAACAGAGGTGTTCATCACGGACGAGAAATTTTTCCGCACCAT
Source organism: uncultured bacterium (assembly GCA_963843285.1). Taxonomy (GTDB): domain Bacteria; phylum Acidobacteriota; class HRBIN11; order JAKEFK01; family JAKEFK01; genus CAZDDB01. The sequence goes on along the minus strand of CAWJJO010000004.1, from coordinate 89,194 downwards.
GCAGATACCGGTGCTTCGCGGACGTGTTCCGAATGCGATAGAAGCGACGGAAGCGAAACGTGTCGTCGTGATCAACAAGGCGCTCGCGGATAAATATTTTCCGCACGAAGATCCGATCGGAAAGCGTTTGACAATCGACATGCGCGATCCGAATCCTCCTACCACCATTATCGGCGTAGTCGGCGATGTGAAACATGCAGACCTCGCGAGCGAAGTGCGGCCGGGAGTGTACTGGCCACATCCGGAGCTGGCGATGTCCATGATGACCATCACGGTGCGAACGCGCGGCAACCCTGTAGACTTCATCCCGTCGGTTCGTCAGATCGTTCGCTCCTTTGATCCGGATCAGCCGGTCGCGGATATCAAAACCATGGAAGACTGGCTGGATGGAACGACCATCCATGCAAAGTTCAACATGATTTTGATGGCCATCCTTGCGGCAGTCGCTCTCATTCTTGCGGCGGTAGGCGTTTACGGTGTGATGTCGTACACCGTGTTGCAGCGCGTTCAGGAGATCGGTGTGCGCATGGCGCTGGGCGCATCTTCGCGCGAAGTATTGCGGCTGATTTTGATACAAGCCGGATCGCCGGTGGTGGCAGGAGCGAGCGTTGGATTGCTCGCAGCTCTAGGATTTACTCGATTGATGCAGAGTATGCTTTTTGAAGTCAGCCCAACGGAAGCCTTGCCACTGGTTTCCGTCGCTTTGTTTCTTGTTGCGGTTGCGCTTCTTGCATGCTGGTTGCCCGCGCGAAGAGCTGCGGCCGTGGATCCGTACGTTGCGCTTCGCTCAGAATAGCGGAATGTGGTTACGCGTGGAGCGCAAGCATCTTGCCTGCAGTATTTTTCAGCTTGCTTTGCTGACCATGTTCGAGCGCGGTTGAAACCGGCGTGGATCGATTCGTTCCGCTGTTTCTTCCCATTCGGTCGGAAACAACGATTGTTTTTGGATCGGCTGCATGCGTTTGCGATAACAATCTTCGCAAAGATAGGGTGTCAATGGATCCAGGTGTCTTCCGTACATTTCTTCAAAGCTTCTTCGAAGATCCGGATAGTACTTGTCGGTCCGGATTTCGTAATCAGCAAGCCGGGTTTTTCCGTTTTTCCCGCAGATCGTGCATTCCGGCCATACAAGTCTTTTCTTGGCTGATGGAATTCCCGTTCTGTTGACAAGATGACGCCGCAGTTTCGTGGCATCTACGGAATAGTATGTGGATGGAATCCGAACGGCTTCGTCCAGCTCGCGACCTTCCCGCAGAATCTTGAGACCAAAAGAAACAGCGAGAAACATCGAGCGGTCCCGGATATAACCGTTTCGTATCAGCTTCATTGTCAGACTCTCTGAACATCAGTCGCATCGGAAGGTCATTCCTTGCAATGGATCTCAGAAAACCTCCTATACATAAAGATAAACAGTTAGTGCAGTGGCTTGCCACAATAGAACACCCGTCGGTATGTCGTCGAAATCGCTACAGACAGGCTGTCCTTGAGCCCAGCCCACGACGTGGGGGCGGTTATTATGCAAGTCACAAGAATCTTGTCGGGACTCTGTTTCGGACTCGCTGGAATCTCCACTAGGAACTGCTAAGATAAGAGCGCGGAAGGAGGAAGAACCATGGAAGATCAAGGAAGTCCATTAGGTGCGATGTTTGGCGGCGCTTTTCTGATTGTCTGGTGCGTCTGCTTAATTCTGATTGTGGCAGCGCTCTGGAAAGTATTCACCAAAGCAGGAAAACCGGGATGGGCCTGCCTCATTCCGATATACAACATAATTGTATTGCTGGAGATTGCAGGAAAGCCGGCATGGTGGTTCATCCTGTTTTTGATTCCCCTGGTGAACCTGGTTGTTGGCATTCTCGTTAGCATCTCCATTGCGCAGAATTTCGGAAAAGGTACCGGGTTCGCATTGGGTTTAGTTTTCTTGCCGTTTATCTTCTATCTGATCCTTGGTTTTGGAGACGCTCAGTACATGGCAAAGACGGCGTAAGCAGTGGTGGGGTTTTTACGCGCGCGTGATCAATGGCGGAAAGCTGATCAGAGGTGACGGCGCAAAGTTGGAGTAGTTCCCGCTCGCTTGATCAAACCCGTAAGAAGCAACTCCGCTATTTCTGAGACTCTTTTTTCCATCTCTTCACGTTTGCCCAGTTCCCGTGGTGACAAACTGAAGGGAAGCAGAGAGTTTGTGCACCAGGCAAGCACCTGAGCTGTAATCAAACTGTTCCGGTGTCCGAACTTGCCCGTTTTCTTGCCTTCTTCCAGCACAGCTGCAAGCGCTTCCGCTTCTTTTTCAAAATGCTGCTCGCGCCGGGTCAGCAGGTCTTTTCGAAGAGAAGATAACAGATCGTTCAGGTTCTGCGAGTAATGCGAAACGCTATCGAAGCGGAACAACACCCGCGTTGCAAGCATCTTCCGGATTTTTTCTTCAGGTGGATCCGGCATCCCAGCAATCAGCTTGAGCTGCTGCAAAAGGCGTTCAGCAATCCGATCGATGTGAGCCAGGGTCAATTCTTCCTTGCTTGGAAAATGGAGGTAGATGGTGCCTTTTCCAATTCCGACCTGTTGAGCCAGATCCTCCATCGTCATTTTCTTATAGCCATATCGCGCAAGAAGAACGTCTACCCCATCTAAAATCAAATCCCGGATGTCTTCACGCCGCGCAATCTGTCTCATGATAATATGACCAAAATATAGTTTTGGTCATATTGAACTGTCAAGTCGCCCCGGGCGTTGCGGAAGACCGCGCAGAGATTGTCGGATAAGGAGGGGAAATCCACCCGCTGATATGTTCTGATAAAATGGGGGCATGAATCTTCCCGCGCAGGAAATGCCTCTGATTCCGTTCGATCCGAATATCGCGCTGGACAACCTCATTCCACTTTTCGGGATTGCCGGTGGAACGATCGTTGTCATCTTCGTGATCTTTGCCATCCTCCGCTGGATGAAGTATCACCACGAGCTGGCAAAAGAGAAGCTGAAAGTGGAGCGCCCTCCCGTTCCTTCGGTGGAACCGGCGAATGTCAGGCGTCTTCAGGAACGGCTGGAAAATCTGGAAAACCTCCTTTGCCGTCTGGATGCCGAAATGAACCAGCAGCTTGAAAAAAGCCTGGGTTCGGGGCGCCTGGCAATGGACGCTTCGAAGCCCGGAAACAGCCAGACACCCACGACCTTGATGCATCTGGTGGCGGCCCTGGAATCGCGGTATCAGGTTTTGCAAGAGCTGGGTCGCGGCGGAATGGGAATTGTGTACCAGGCTTATGATAAGCAGCTCAAAGAGCAGGTTGCGCTGAAAATCATCTCCCCGCTGTTCGGCAACGATCCGGATGCAGTGGAACGGCTCAAACGCGAAGTGTCTTCTGCCCGCCGGATCTCCCACAATAATGTAATCCGGATTTTCGATATCGGGGAATCCAGCGGATTGCATTTCGTTTCGATGGAATATTTCGCCGGCACAAGTCTTCGCGACTACGTGAAACGAAACGGCGCGCTTTCGTTGATCCAGGCCAAGAATATTGTGTTGCAAATATGCGATGGTTTGCAGGCAGCGCATGCGCAGGGAGTGATTCATCGCGACTTGAAAAGTCACAACATCATTATCAATGCCGCGAACCACATCAAGATCATTGACTTCGGTCTGGCGCGGTCCACGTATGCCGAGGGAATGACCGCCACGGGATTGATTCTTGGAACCCCCGAGTACATGGCTCCCGAACAGGTTGCGGGAAAGAAGGTAGACGAGCGCGCTGATATCTATTCGCTGGGCATTATTCTTTATGAGATCTTTACCGGACGCGTTCCGTTTTCCGGCGATTCTCCGATCGCGGTCGGATTTCAGCAGCTCAAAGATCCGCCGCCCGATCCGCGGGAGATCAACCCGCAGGTACCGGAGGATGTAACCGCAGTCATTCTAAAGGCTCTTGAAAAGGATCCGTTCCGGCGGTTTCGCAGTGTACAGGAAATGCGCGACGCGATCGAACAGACGTTCGGAAAAACAGCTGTTTCCGTTTCTCCCGCTGTTTCGCCAAAACAGCCGGCGCCCGCCCTTCAAAAAGAGTAAGGCTACTAAACCTGGAGACTGCGAACCTCCGTGCCCGCAACAAGTGACCGCATCTCGTACCGGCGGGCAGGGACGCCCTCCGACTCCAAAATGGAACTTTAGATCTGGCCTTGTAGATCTTTCACTTCAGCCTGAAATCTCGGAATCCTGGGCAGACTGATTGTCCGGCTCCCTTCTTTTTCAGCCGACTCTACAATCTTCTTGATGACGTCTCGCTCCCGCTTCGCAACGAAAAGGACCCCTGCGAGAAAGATGAGAAACAGCGGAACCCAAACCATCAAATACGCGATGTAATAACCTACACCTCCCACTGCATGAACAACGCATGAGAAAAACGAGCGAGCAATCCGCGATCAAAAACATTTCTCAGCATACCGGAAAAACCACTTTGAATGTATGTGCCGCCATAATACAGAACGTTTTCCAGAGTGGCGAATCCAAGCGCGATCACACCCGCATAGAAGATGAACGTTGCCTGCATTACACTTTCTTGCCATAATTTCGGGATGTGGTAGGGGCGGGGCTTGTCCCCGCCCGCAAATGAGGGCGTCGCCCCTACCAGCATCCAGAAATGAGGTTGGGAATGATATTTCGTGACGGCATCTGTGTTTGTGTTCTGATCCTGGCCATCGCTCACGGTTCCTATGCGGAAACCGCATACAAGAGTGTGGAACCGGGTCGAACCAATCGAACCGAAGCGGAAGAAGTGCTCGGCAATCCCCTAAAAGAGATCAGCGATACGCTCGTCGAGTATGGATCTAAATCCGGTGGTCCAAAAGTGTATGTGCAGTATCACAAAGGCACTTCGATCGTGGACCGGCTCGAATTGCTTCTTTCTGACACGGTGACACGTTCCGACATGATCGCATCGATGAAACTTCCGGAAAAAGCGAGCGCCTCGGGTTCGACAAAAACGATGCGGATCGAATACTTTGGTAATCCTTATTTCATCGCATTGATATATTCTGCTTCCGACTCCAGCAAGATTCGCAGCGTTGGATACTACAGCCGGGAGTCATTTGATCGCGCTGTCGAAATATTCGCGAAGAATCCTGAGACTGATAGCGCAACCGCAGAAGTAAGAAATGACGGTCCACAAAACGAGTATCTGGGCGCGGCCGATATCCCCGGAGACCAGGCAGCTCAACAACCCGAATGCTGTTCCCTGGCACCGTCCAGTGTTACTTCTGCGCCACCTTCAGGTCCGCGAAGCTCACTGACTCTCAAGATTTCCAATTTGCATGTTCCGGCAACGGTTTCCGGCACTGCACCGCAAGAATTTACGTTTCAGGCGCAGGATTCCAAAGGGAATCTAAAAGAGGATGTTCTTATCCAGATGGACGTTGATTGCGGGGGCCAGGGAATCTCTTCCCGGCGTAAAGCATCCTCGATTGAAAGGAAAGACGACGCCGGAAGCATCGTTGTACACGGAATTTTCAATCCGGCGTTGATGCCCAAAGGGAATTGCACGCTTTCGATCCAGCTGCAAGATTCTGCAGGAAACCTCAGTAATCCATTGCAATCCCAAGTCCAATTCAACTAGCATTTGGAGCGCAGGCGTCTTCTAAGTAACTGCCGTCGGGAGAGGCACGAGTAGAAAGCCATAACGTCTGGCTTTTTTGATTAAGCTTTTGACTGAGCGCTCCTTATCTTTTTGCTGCTGAGTGGCTATCAATGTAGGGTCGAATTGGGATTTTCGTGTGATTAAGAAATAGATAAGTCGAGCGAGCTTATGTGCGCAAATTACGTTTGTTTTAATAGGACCATGTAGGGTGCGCATTTTTCGATAATAATCGCCCAGTGGAGACTTTGAGTGATGCAGGCTATTGGCTGCAATGAGTAGAGCTTGGGCAGTGCGATTGCGACCAGGAAGTGTTTTGCGATCAAGAATTTTGTTGCCACTGATCCGGTTGTTGGGAGAAAGTGAAAGCCAGCGAGTAAATTGTTTGACGGTTGGAAAACGGGACAAATCATCCCCAAGTTCACTGAAGATTGTTTGAGCTGTCAGAGAACTGATTCCGTCAATCTGAGTAAGATCAATGCCATAAGACCGGAAAAGATGGCTTTGTAGATCGTAACTCGGGGTATTTTTATCTTTGTTTGCTTTTTTAAAATTGTGAGGCAACTTGTAAGTTCCGGGGCAATTGGCAGCCATCTGACAATAGATTCTTTCTATTTCAGCATCGCAATCGATGAGTTGTTGCGTGTAAAAGTCATAAAATTGCAATGACTGTTTTAATGTGAACACGTGTTCCGAACGATAATTTCCTTCGAGTGATTTTTGGATTTCTTTTTCGGTGCTTCGGCAGCGGTGATCTCGGAACTTGGCTAAAGAAGAGGCGTCACGATTGCCTGCTACGATCGATCGAATGATCTGCATCCCTGTTATTCCTGTAATGTCACTGATTACATTATCAAGTTGCAAATTCATTTGATGAAGTGCCTTCTGCATGTGGAGGATGTGAGAGCTTCGGTAGCGGATTATAGTGGATCGATGACGAATGAAACTACGGAGGACACAAACCTGATCGGCTGGACGGAAGGAGGATTTTAATAAACCATAACTGTGCATTTGCTGTAGCCACTGACAATCAGAAACGTCGGTTTTCTTTGGACGTTTCAGGTCTCTTGGATTCACAAGATGAACTTCAAAGCCAGATTCAACAAGAATTTCGTATAATGGAATCCAGTAAATTCCGGTGGATTCCATTGCAATGGTTTTAATCTTACAGACTTTTAACCAATCTGCGATTTGGCGAAGGTCAGAAGTGAAGGTAGGGAAATGTCTGACGAATTGCGGATCACGGTCTGCTGGTACGCAAACATAAATTTCGATAGAACCTATGTCGACTCCGGCGGCATCCGGGTTGACCGTAGTCAGCGGTGGTGTAGGTTTAATCTTTTTGGACGAGTTCTTTTTCATCTTTGCTCCTAAAAGTGATGCGATTGGGCTCGTCCAAGACCCGCTGATCGCCAACAAAACAATTCTTCTAAACGGGGTAGTTAAACTCCACCAGTGTACAAAGCAAAATCAGCGGAACCATGCTCGCCTACGGGCTTCTAAGCACCAGTGACGCCGCGGTTTTAGCTTGTCTGGACGAACAGCAAGAAGTATAAATGAAATGACACAGGTGGATTATTTTGCAGTTTCATCAAAGTACAAAAGTTTCAAGATAAACTTGAAAGCTCGCCTGAATTATGGGCCGCAGGCCTCTTGGCCTGCTCTGGAGACTGCGGGCCTCACTTTCAAAGATTTGAAGACTGCGGGCCTCCGTGCCCGCAACAAGTGATCGCATCTCGTACCGGCGGGCAGGGACGCCCGCCAGCTCCTATACTTTTAGAGATGATCTTTACCGCTCTGCCGCAGAGAATGTAAATAACGGAGCGCGTGGGCCACGGAGTTTTCAAACGGCGCGCTTTCCCGTTTGATTTTGGATACCAGCAATCCGCCTTGCATGATTGTGAAACAGAAGTCTGCCAGCGTATCGGCATTCGCATCGGCGGGCAATTCGCCGCGTCCTTTCATCATAGAAAAGAAATCGGTGAGAGATCCTTTTGCAAATTCAAAAATCAGACGAACATCTTGACGCAGCAATTCCTGATCCCCGGTCAGATCGCTTCCGATGGTTCCGACCGGGCAGCTCAGAGTCCAACGAACCGATTTCTGGAAATCTATGAAAGATTGGAACCATTGTTCCAGGTCTTCCCACGACTGAATTCTTGTTCGGACAGGATTGCCATTCGATTTTAACCGGTTGTAAAAAACAACCAGCACGGAATGAATCAACCCCTCTTTGTTTTTGAAGTAGTGGTAAAACTGGCTTTTTCCAGTGTCTGATTTTTCCAGGACCTGATCGACGGTGGTAGCATGAATTCCCTGCCGATGAAATAATTCCAGCGCCGCCGCAATCATCCGGTCCTTTGTGTCGAGTTGCCCTTTCATTTATACTCTATTGTACCATAAAGATCAAAATATCTGTTTTTATCTGTTGACAGCTGGTAAATGATATTGTACTATTTAGTACATTTTCTAGGAGAAGGAGGATCATGATGGATCGCGTTCAAGGTATGATTCAGGAACTGGAGCAGGAAGCGGTTTCCTTGCGCCGTCTTTTGAAGCTGGTGCCGTCGGATCATTTGGAGTGGAGACCGCATCAGAAATCGATGTCGCTCGGGCAACTGGCTATGCATGTTGCTTCGATTCCGGGCAGTGTTTCCAACCTGCTGTTGACCGATGGTTTCGATGCCACGAAAGCAAACTTTGCCCCCCCGCAGCCGAAAACCACGGATGAGATTCTTACATCTCTGGAAACAGGGTTGAGTCGCGCGAAGCAGGTTCTTGGTGATTGGGATCAACAGAAAGCCGACTTTCCATGGAGACTCAGCAAAGGAGAACAGGAAATCTTTACAATCCCCCGCGCCGGCGTAGCTCGAACAATATTGCTGAATCACTGGTATCATCACCGCGGTCAGCTTACGGTTTATCTGCGGTTGCTGGATATTCCATTGCCTGTGACTTACGGACGAAGCGCAGATATGAATCCGTTTGCGTGATTTTCAGGCGCAGGCAAGATGCCTGCGACGCATAATGCAGGCTGGAAGCCTGCGCTCCACAGGCATATACAAGTCCCTCTAAAGGATTCGTTCCAGGCTTCTCGTCAGGCCGGTAATTTCGTGTACTTTCCGGATGGCGAGAAGAGCGCCGCGCACGTAGGGCTCCGCTCCGGTCCCTGCCTCATGACGCAAGATCAGACGCTCTTCGGGCTCACCAAAAATGATTTCAAGCGCAATCGTGTAACCCGGTAATCGGATGGAATGGACTTGCGTTCCACCGAAGGAAGCTCCTCTGCTTTCTTTTGGCCCCATCGTTTTTTCTACCGGGTACGCGATCACCGGACTCTTGATTTCCGACAACCGGGAAGCGAGCTGACGGGATACACCACTCGGCGCATCCGGTTTGTTCGCAGATGCAAAGTCCAAAATTTCCCAGGAGGAAAGATAGCGCGCGGCTTCCAGCGCAAAACGCTCCAACAATACAGCCGTCATCGAGAAATTTCCCGCCGCGATTACACCCACCTGATTTCGCAATGCAGCTTCCTGGATCTCAACAAAATCGTCTTCCGTTAAGCCGGACGTCCCGATCACCACGTGCACTTTCTTGTCAATCGCCGCCAGTACGTTCGCTTTTACCACATCGGGTTTTGTGTAATCCACCAGCACATCCACAGGTGTTTGGAGAGCTTCCTTCACCGAACCGCTGATGACCGTTTCCAGACCGTCAATGCCCAGTACGTTTCCCAGCGCTTTTCCCGCTTGTGTGCGCGATACGGCGCTCACCAGACTCAAATCGTCCGATTGAAATACGGCCGCAGCAAGCGCACTTCCTGCCCACCCCGTTGCTCCTGTTATGCAAACTCTTTGCGTCATTGTCTGTTCCTCCTTCCCTTCTGTTTGGTAGGTTTCAAACGCGACGGCAAAGCGCGACCGGCAAGTAGTTTTACAAAATCCAGAAGATACTCCGGTGTTTCTTCCATCGCGGTCATCACCGCAAACCAGTCACGCCAAATTCCCTTTTTTGTCAACGGAACAGCTCTTAAATCTCCCGATTTTACGTAAGGTGCTACCGCCCATCCCGCAAGAACGGAAATGCCGATTCCGGCGCGGACCATCTCAATGATAGCCTCGGTCAACATGACGTGATAAATCTTCTTCGGCAAGATCCCATTCGGAGCCAGGATCTTCTGAAACACAAGATTCGTTTCCAGCGGCACTGCGTACAGAATTAAGTTATCTTCCGCAAGATCCTGCGCTTTCACATAAGATGCCGAGGCAAGCGGATGCCCTTTCGGCATTACAACAACGAGCTCGTCTTCGAACAACGGGAAATAAGAGAGACTGCGGTCTGCAATTCTGGAATACGCGATCGCCACATCTAACTTTCCTTGCAATAGAGCTTTGATCGGAGCATCCGTAGCTTCCAGAACAATGCGAACTTCCACTCCGGGGTATTTCCGGTAAAACAGCTTCAACATCGAAGGCAGCCAGTGGTAACAGGTGTTACATTGAGTGCTGATTCGGATAACGCCCTGTTCTCCTTTTCCAATTTTTCGAACCTCTTGCTCGGTATGGATCAGCTCTTCTAAAACCTGACGCGCCGTTCTCAACACTCTTTCCCCGGCTTCGGTCAGGACCATTTTTTTCTTCAATCGCAAGAAAAGAAGAGTATCCAGCCGGTCCTCGATTTCTTTCAATTGATGACTGAGCGCGGATTGGGTGAGGTGCAGTCGGTCGGCTGCTTTGGTCATGCCGCCTTCGCTTGCGATCGCATCCACAAGCTTGAGGTGGCGAACTTCCAGGTCCATGGAAGTCATGATAACAACGAATCTATTGCGATGCAATCAACCATGAAAGAATTTCATCATAGAGCTGAAAACAATTAATTTTACAAATATCATCACAGACGCTAAGCTATCCGAAAAAGGAGGACCTCATGCGAGTTCAGCAGATTGACGCGGATGTTCATATTGCGATCGGGGATGCATACGATTCGAATTCCACGATTGTTCTGAACGGGAAAGACGCTTTGTTGATAGAAACCATGGCGACCAGAAAGGATGCGCAGGAGCTGAAAGATTTTGTGGAGGGACGGCTCGAAAAGAAAGTGAGATTCATTGTTTCGACGCACTATTTCAGCGACCACCTGGCCGGGTTAAAACTCTTCCCGCATAGTCAGATTGTGGCTCACAAGAATTACCGCCACACATTCGACTCGGAGCTGCATCGCTCCGACGAGGAGAAGTCTAATTTTGTCGAACCTACGATGCTGATTTCGGATGAGATGATCTTGCACTGGGGGCGCTACAATCTGCATCTGTTTTACAATCCGGGACACACAATGAGCACGATCAATGTGGATATTCCCGAAGCGGACCTGATTCATGTGGGAGATACGCTGGTGGGGAATACGGTATATATGAAATACTCGAGTCCGTTACTCTTCTCACGAGCATTGCAGGAGATCAGACGGAGAGGCAGAACGAACCTGATTTCCAGCCACGGGAATGTTCGTGCCGCTGCTGCCGTCGATCACGCATCTTACTACCTGGAATCACTGCAACGGTTGGCGGCAAAGGGATGGCAAGAGGGATCGGAAGAAGCGATTTCGAACCTGCGCCTGAACGATTGTCTACCCTCCGGCGTGGAAGGTACTCCGTTTGAAAATATTTTTCATAAGCGAAACCTCCAGTCGATTGTGGAGCGAAGGCTCTTTGAGGCGGTGTAAGAAGGGGGATGTGGAGATCGGGGGGCGCACTCTCTTCCCGTGGCATAATCCATTGGGGAAAATTGCGTCGGGATTCAACGAGTTCAGCGATTGCGTTCCCGGGAATCGTGACTAGATTCGGAGTTGGTAGGGGCGGGGCTTGTCCCCGCCCTCATCGAGGGCGACCACAAGGTACCAGGGAGAATTGATTGTTTCTCAGAAGATTTGTAGCGGCCATCATCCTTCTCAGCGCTGTAGTTGCATTTTCGTCGGAATATCTGGGGCGCGTGTCTCCAATCACGCGAAGGGAATATCTCCACCGCGCCAGAGTATGGCACAAGGTAGATGTTGCAAATCAGGATATCCTGGCCGGCCCGCAAAGTCCCATCGCAGTTCCACCGGATCAGGAAGTTACGTGTCATTACGTAGAGCCGCACGGGTCGCACGGAGGATTCAGCCCGAAGTTTCATTGCAAGCTTGATTCGGGAGAAGTGGTGCGGGTCAAATATCAGAGTCGCGAAGTATTTGGAGAAATCGCCGCAAACCGTCTGCTATGGGCTCTCGGCTTTTACGCCGATGAGAATTATCTGGTAAGAATCATTTGTCTGGATTGTCCGCAAAAAAATCCGACCTCTCCCTCGGACGATGACGTCCGCGGACGAATGGTAATCGAGAATGCGACAATCGAACGGGATTTTCCAGGCGACACCATCGAAGTACTGAAGGATGAGGGTTGGAAGTGGAGCGAACTGGATGAGGTGGATGAAAAAGTTGGAGGAGCCTCCAGGGCGCAAATCGACGCGCTAAAGCTGCTTGCAGTTTTCATCCAGCACAACGACAGCAAGCAAGAGCAACAGCGGCTTGCCTGTTTTTCCCAAGATATCGGAAGCGAAGAGGAAAAGATCATCTGCAAACAGCCCGTATTGATGATTCAAGATCTGGGAGCGACTTTTGGTATGGGCGGGCCGACTGTAACGGCCAGTTCTTCGATGTATTTTAGAGGATGGAAGAGCCAGAACATTTTTACACAGGAGAATCCCGAAGAACCCGGCTGTATCGGTAATCTGATCAGCGCTGATTTCGCGAAGAGCGATGGTCTTAACAATCCCTTGATTAGCGAAGCCGGACGGCAGTTTCTTGCGGATCTTTTGAATCAGCTTACCGATAAACAAATCTACGACCTGTTTCATGTCGCGCGAGCGGACAAACTGGATGAGATGATCTATGTCGATGGCCGCAAGATTCCGATTACGATCGATGACTGGGTATCCGCCTTCAAAGAAAAGAGACAAGAGATCAACACCCACCACTGCAGTTAAGTTTGTACGTAGCGACTTCAGTCGCTTGAAAGAGCTGCCCGCCGAATGAATTCGCTACTACCAAAACCCCTTTACCTCTACCCCTGTATTGGAGTTAAATAGATGATCTTCCATGATCGGCAAAACCATCACGCACTACAAGATTCTGTCGCGTCTCGGCGGCGGGGGTATGGGCGTGGTGTACAGCGCCGAGGATCTCCGGCTTGGCCGCACGGTCGCCCTGAAGTTTTTGCCGGAGCAGTTGTCCAAGGATCCGCAGCCGCTGGAGCGATTTCAGCGGGAGGCGCGAGCAGCATCCGCTTTGAATCATCCCAACATCTGCACGATCTACGATATTGATTCGGGCGTGCTTTCCGGTGGTGACGATGCCTCTCCGCCATCCTACGAATCAGTTCATTTCATCGCGATGGAATTATTGGAAGGGCAGACCTTGAAACACAGGATTTCCAGCGGTCCGCTGGAAACCGATCTATTGATCGATCTTGCCATCCAGATTGCGGACGCGCTGGACGCGGCGCATTCACAGGGAATCATTCATCGCGACATCAAACCGGCCAATCTTTTTGTGACAAAGCGGGGGCAGGCAAAGATCATGGATTTTGGATTGGCCAAGTTGATGCCGCAGGGGGCTCAAAGCGCGGCCAAACTAACAGGAGAATCCGCGCTGGAGACATTCGGAGTGCCGGAATCGTTGACCAGTCCGGGAATGACGATCGGAACGGTCGCGTATATGTCACCGGAACAGGCGAAGGCGCAAGATCTGGATGCGCGCACCGATCTGTTTTCATTCGGCCTGGTGCTCTATGAAATGGCAACCGGCAAACAGGCTTTTTCCGGTAGCAGCAACGCCGTCATTTTTGATGCAATCCTCAACAAGCAGCCTGTGTCTCCGCTTCGTTTGAATCCATTACTGCCGCCTGATCTGGAACGAATCATCAACAAGACTCTGGAAAAAGACCGCGATGTCCGCTGTCAGACTGCCGCCGAGCTTCGCGCGGATCTCAAGCGTCTCAAACGCGATTCCGATTCGGGAAGATCCGCAGCGCATGTTCCGGCGACCGCGGTTCCTCCGGCGGCGGAATCGGCTGCAAACGTCCCCGTTGCCGTTTCTACGGAAATCAGAGTACAACCTCCATCGAAATCCGCTCTATGGAAGTTCGTTCTTCCTCTTGGAATCCTGATTCTTGCTTTTGCCGGTTTTCTAATCTACCGTAAGTTTCCTGCCAAGCCGGCGCCGACTGCGGCTCCCGGAAAAATCACAAAGATCAGCCAGTGGAATAAAGTAATGAATTCGGCGACCCTCTCTTCCGATGGCCGCACCGTTGCTTTTACTTCACCGGTTGGCAGCGTGGATCAGTTATTTGTCATGCTCACTTCCGGAGGTGAACCGCTGCAGCTGACAAATGACGAAGGGACAAAGAATGTCGATAGCTTCTCTCCGAATGGCCGGGAAATTTATTACCGGCGTTCCTACGGGCGCGATGAAGAATGGGCAATTCCTACTCTTGGCGGAACTCCCAGGCGGGTGGTTTCGGGAATCTCACTGCAGCCGGCCCCGGATGGAAATTCTTTTTTCTATTTGAAGTCGGACAGCAAAGGCGTTTTTCAAGCAGGAAAATCAGGACTGACGGAAGAAATGATCTACAGTTTTGATAAGTCCGCCATGTTTCCAGCAGGGCTTCTACCCTTTCCTGACGGCAAAGATCTCTTGATCGGGGCGATTCAACCGGGCGCAGGGAACTCGGGTCATATGTTCAAGCTCAATCTGAAGAACCGCACGGCTGACGATCTGGGTAGAATTGAAGACGTTTTTGGAAATGTAAACTGGTTGGAGCCTGGAAAGAGCTTGATATTCGGCCGTAGCGTCAACAGCCTCACGAATCTGTGGAAGTACGATTTGAATGACCGTTCCGTAACACAGTTGACCTTTGGCTCGGGTCCGGATTTTTCGCCGATGCCCGATCCTTCCGGAAAAGGCATTTACTACATCAATGGCAAGCAGTCCGGTTCACTCGTTAGCTACAACGTGAAAAACGGAACAACCCTGGAAATTTCCAGCGTTCTCGCTTCTCAGCCGATCGTGTCTCCGGACGGAAAGCGTGTACTCTTCATTAAGATACTGGATACGCAGGGAAACACGGAACTATGGGTGTCCGGCATCGATGGTACAAATCCTCTGAAGCTGAGCGCGGCGGCCGGGATTGGCACTGGACTCTGGGCGCCTGATAGTTCCCGCGTCGTGTTTTTTGCAGCCGAGAAAGCCGGCGCGAACAACAAAGCGTTTGTAATTGGAGTGGATGGCAGGAATCTGGTTCCCATCGAACTCGCGACCGAAACCATCAGCAACGTCAGCTGGTCGGCAGATACGAAATCTCTTTTTATTACAACACAATCAGGAACTTCTCTGCCGGTTCTATGGAAGGCAAACTCGGATGGAACAGGCGCCCAAAAGTTTTTGGAAAACTGTTATGGCATGGAAGCAACACCGGATGGAAAATATCTGCTGGGCGTAATCCTGTCCGGAAAAGAAAGCGGTATTTACGAAGTATCGCTTGCGGACAAAAAACGAATCCCTCTGCTTCCCGGTATCGAAACGTTTATGGTGCGAATGGCCAGCGATCACAAAGCCTTTCTTTATTCTCTGGCGGGCAAGGGGGAAATTCTGTTCTACCGTCAAGAGTGGCAAGACGGCAAGACGATCGGTGAGCCCAAGCTTGCTTTGAGACTGCCGTTTGCATTCCCGCTCTCATTCTTCGGCAACGCCTACGATTTCTCTCCGGACCTTTCCACGATCGTGTACGCAAAGCCCGGCGGCCAGGCCGATCTGTTCTATCTCAGCTACCAGTAATCTAGCTAGGATTCACCACGGAGCGCACGGAGAACATTATCTCCACATCCCCTTTCTTACACTCCTTCCTTACCAGATTTGTGTAGATGCTCCTGACGAACCGGAAGCGGACGAATCTTTGCATGCGAAGGCCTGGGAAAATTCCGGTGTATTGGATAACGGCCCGAGCACCCGGAATTTCGGTGGAGAATGCGGATCCGTCGCAATCATCAAACGCACCGATTCGGGACGCGTATTCCGGCGCCAGATTTGTCCATTCGAAATGAAAAATCTTTGCACAGGTGAATAGCCGTTGATTTTCTCTTCCATCGATTTGCCATTCATCGCTTTCAAGAAGGCCAGATAAGCGATCTTAAGACCACCGATATCGGCAATGTTTTCACCAAGCGTGAGTTTGCCATTGACATGTGTCGTGTCGATTGCCACAAAATTGTCGTACTGTTTTTCGATGATGGCAGCGCGCGAATTGTATGTCTTCTCATCTTCCGCAGTCCACCAGTTCTTCAAGTTTCCATCCGCATCAAACTGGCGGCCCTCATCGTCAAAACCGTGTGTGAGCTCATGACCGATTACACTCCCAATCCCGCCGTAATTGGATGCGTCATCCACCTTGGCGTCAAAGAAGGGAGGCTGGAGAATTCCTGCGGGGAATACGATTTCATTCATGGTGGGATTGTAGTAAGCGTTCACGGTCGGCGGAGTCATACCCCACTCCGTGCGGTCGATCGGCTTCCCGATCTGCGCGAGTTTGCGTCGAAATTCAAACTGCGCGGCCTGCGCCACATTTCTTACGTAACTTTCCTGATCGAGCGGCAGACTGGAATAATCACGCCATTTGTCCGGATAACCGACTTTGATGGCGATTGCGTTCAGCTTGCGTAGTCCCTGTTTGCGTGTCTCTTCGCTGACCCAATCCAATTCCGCCAGACGGTCACCCAGGGCCGCCTTCAAATTCTGAACCATCACAAGTGCCCGGGCTTTTGCTTCCGGTGGAAACGCGCGCTCCACATACAACTGTCCCAGCGCTTCTCCAAGAAGCTGGTCGGTCGTTTCCAGAACTCGCTTCCAGCGAGGTCGCAGCTCCTTGGTTCCGCGGATCACGCCGCTGTTAAAGCGGAAATCTTCATTTACAAAGCGCGAGCTGAGGAATGGCGCCGCCTCGTGGACTAGCTGCCATCTCAAGTAGTCATGCCAGTCATTCATCGAAACTGAGGTGACCATTGTGTTGAGCTCTTTGAAAAATTCCGGCTGGGCAACATTCATATCGCCCGGATCGGCGAGTCCAATCGCGGTAAAGTAATGTCTCCAATCAATATTGGGAGCAAGGTTCTGCAGATCTGCCCGGGTCATCCTGTGGTAGATCGCGTTCGGGTCTCTCTGTTCCACCACTGTCATGGAGACTTTTGCCAGTCTGGTTTCCAGATCCATGATCGCTTTCGCCTTTGTCGCAGCGTCCTGTTCGGAATCGCCAAGAAACTGCAACATCTTCGCGATGTGCAGGACATACTCCTTGCGAATCTCTGTCATTTTCGGATCTTCGCTGAAATAGTAATCGCGATCGGGTAAACCCAATCCGCCTTGATATAGCCATGCAATATTTCGTGTGCTGTCTTTGAAATCTTGTTCTACAAACATTGCGAAGGCCGGAAAGGTATTTGTCGTATGAAAATATGCGAGAGTATCCACCAGGGCAGCCGCGTCTTTGATGTTCGCAATCCGCTGAAATTCAGGCTCCAGTGGTTTCAGATCTTCGGTTTCGATCTTTGCTTCGTCCATTCCGAGACGATAAAAATCTCCGACTTTCTGACGAATACTTCCTTTCGTCGCGGCCGTGTCTGTGGATACTTCATCGAGGATCTGGTGCAGGATTACCAGGTTGTTTTCATAAACCTGACTGCCCGCTCCCCACGAAGAACGCTCCGCGGGAATGGGGTTATTCTCCAGCCATTTGCCGTTTGTAAATTGGTAGAAGTTCTGACATGGATCTGCGGTTGTATCCATCGCCTTAATATCGATGCCGCTTTCTTGCGAAGCAGCAGGGACCTGACTGGACAATGCCAGGAATACGAAAAATATCGGAAGAAATAGCCGGACTTTGAAACTCATCTATAGCCTCCTGAAATCAAAGACACGAAAAGATCCCACAATATACGTATCAAATCAAGAAAAGTTCCCGGCTAATGTAGGGGCTGAGCATTTTCCATCAAAGTTTATCCTTCCTACTTTTGTCTCTTTCCTCAGTTTTACGTCGATTCTGTTCGCGCGGAAAATGCTCAGCCCGTCACGCGAATTGCAATCCGCGCTGCAACATGTTGCGGGCTGTGCATTTGCGTGCACTTGAATGTTCCTAAATTGCTTTTGCGCAACCTTCACTTTTATGTTCCAGGTGCTTGCCACGGCAAATGCACAGCCCCTACAGGCTCGTGTTTTCCAATGGCAATGCACGGCCCTACAAGCCCGTTCCAGAGCTGCAACCTACCACCTGATTCGGACCGCGCCGGCCCAACCCTTCTTGATCGGCCCAACGCCGAATGTGATCCTCCGATTGAGGGCATCGATTCGTTTTTGTCGTTCTGAAGCGGTGTTTCCGGGGTCGCGAAGTCCCTTGATCAAAAAGAAGGTTCCGACTCCGATCATCCCTACACCTACAAAAAATTCCGCTACCGCTCCACCATTGTCGCATCCACCACCAAAACAGATTGCATTGTCTGCTCCATGCACTCCCAGTGCAATCCCTCCGGCAATCAACCCCACACCGATGCTAACTTTGGCTGAGTTGGCTGCGGAAGCCGTCGATGGCGGCGTGAAAATCCAACAGCAAGAGGCGAGTAGACATAGTACGGGAACTGTCTTCTTCATGTTGAACCCCCAGGTAAGATTGAGTGTATATCAGAACGCTCCTAATAGCTTTTCCGGTGTTACCATATGTAGTCTATGGTTCCGCAGAGCATCTCTCATTATCAGATTTTGAAGAAACTGGGTTCCGGTGGAATGGGCGAAGTGTATCTTGCTGAAGATACGAATCTCGGACGAACTGTCGCGATCAAGCTTTTGCCTGCTGAAGTGGCTTCCGATCCGGTGCGTCTGCGACGGTTTGTCCAGGAAGCGAAAGCGGCATCGACTCTGAAACATCCGGGCGTTGCCGGCATCTACGATCTCGGTGAAGCGGATGGACTTCCGTTTATTGTCATGGAACATGTGGAGGGAGAGACTCTCGAAACAAGAATCCACGGCAACCCGGTCGAAGTACGCACCATATTGGATTTTGCCGTACAGATTGCAGACGCAATGGAAGAAGCGCATTCAAAAGGAGTGATCCACCGCGATCTGAAGCCTTCCAACATCATGATCACGCATAAAGGCCAGGTCAAAATTCTGGATTTCGGTCTCGCAAAAATGATCCTGCCGTCGTCGTCTTCGCAAAGCGAGCTCAGCAAGCTTGGAACGAAGACCGGCACGGAACCCGGATTGGTGTTGGGCACTGTCCAATATATGAGTCCCGAGCAGGCCCTGGGAAAGGTTGTGGATCATCGCTCCGATCTCTTCTCACTTGGTGTGGTGCTGTATCAAATGACAACCGGACGCCTGCCGTTTTCCGGTGAATCCACCACGGAAACGATCAATCGAATCTTGAACAGCGCGCCCGATGCAGTAGCGCGATACAACTATGCATGCCCGTCAGAACTCGAACACATCATCCGCAAATGTCTGGAAAAAGATCCGGAGCGCAGATATCAGTCGGCTCATGAGCTGCTCATCGATTTGAAGAATTTGAAACGCGATACCGAATCGGGTGTAACACAAGCACATGTCACCGCTTCAACTCCGGGAAGACAATGGCGGTGGCCTGCAGCAATCCTTGGGAGCCTTTTGTTGGCCGGCGCAATGATCGTTTTGCTTTTCCTTCAGAATCGCCCGGGAAAGGAAGCAGAACGCGGCGGATCTACAACTGCGGAAAAACGAAAGATGATTGCAGTGCTGCCGTTCCAGAATCTCGGCGCGCCGGACGAACAGTATTTTGCAGAAGGAATGACGGATGAAATCACAAGCCGCCTGGCAACTGTTCGGGATCTGGGCGTGATCTCGCGCAGCAGCGCTACTCAGTATGAAAAGACCGGCAAAAGCACGAAGCAGATCGGCCAGGAGCTGAGTGTCGATTACCTGCTGGAAGGCACGATCCGCTGGAACCGCGCGGGCGGCGTCAACCGTGTTCGCGTCACGCCTCAACTGATCCGTGTCGCCGACGATACGCAGGTCTGGAGCGATATCTATGATCACGTCATCAATGACGTGTTTGAAGTCCAATCCCAGATTGCAGAGGGCGTGATTACACAGTTGGGAATCACGCTGGGAGAAGCGCAGCAAAAGACTTTGAATTCGGCGCCTACAAAAAATCTGGAAGCTTATCAGGAGTATCTGCGCGGCAACGAGGCTTTACATGATCCCGGATACGATGAAAAGACGTTCTTGACTCAGATTCAAAGCTATCAAAAGGCTGTGGAGCTGGATCCGTCGTTCGCGCTAGCATACGCGCAACTTGCCAGAGCGCATCTCCAGCTTTTTCATGAAGGATACGATTCCAGTCCGGAGCGATTGAAACTCGCAGAAAAGGCTGTAGATCGCGCGCTGCAGCTGAACCCGGATCTTCCTGCAGCTCGGGTCGCGCTCGGATTCTTCCAATATCACGGTCTGCGCGATTACGCAAAAGCGCTGGAGGCTTTTTCCGTTGCCATAAAGCTGTCTCCAAACGAGAAAGAGGCATTCGCAGGAATCGCATATGTCCAAAGAAGGCAAGGAGAATTCGAAGAATCTCTTCGGAATCTAAAGATCGCGTCCGAATTGGATCCGCGCAGCGCGGACATTCCAAATGAAATGGGCGCAGTATTGACCCGTTTACGCAGATTCAGCGAGGCAGATGCCGCCTATGATCGCTCGGTGAGATTGAGTCCGGAGCAGGTTTACGGATATGGAATCAAAGCGATGAATATGATTTTGTGGAAGGGAGATATAGCCGCTGCGCGCGCAATCTTGGAAAAAATGCCGGAAAGGGAGCCCGCTTTTTATCATAGTTTCTGGATGTTACAGGAAATTCGAGAGCGTAATTATGAAAAAGTACTTGCGCGTTTGGAGTCGACTCCCGTGGAGGTGTTTCAGGAAGAAAGTATCTATCAACCAAAGCTCTCGGCGCTGGCGCAAATCCACGGCTGGATGCATCACGCTCGAGAGGCAGCGGATCTCTGGAACCAGTCCCGTGATTTTCTGGAACATCAGCTGAAAGATAGAGGCACCAATCCCGCGGTCCACTCGGCGCTCGGAATTGCGTATGCAGGACTTGGCAGGAAGCAGGATGCGATTCGAGAAGGAAAGCTGGCCACTGAGCTACTTCCTGTTTCCCGGGACTCGTTCACCGGCCCTAATTATGTCACTGATCTTGCGCAAATCTATACAATGACAGGCGAATACGATCAGGCGCTCGACAAAATTGAATACGTTCTCTCGATTTCTTCCTGGTTTTCTGTTCCGATGCTCAAGGTGGATCCTGAGTGGGATCCGCTTCGCAGCCATCCACGTTATCTCAAATTGATCCATGGAGCGCAGGCTTCCAGTCTGCATTAGGGGTCGCAGGCTTCCAGCCTGCATGCTAAGCGATTACTTCCCTGCTTTCTTCAAGTACACATTTCCGTTTACGGTTTCGATGCGAATCCGATTCTTGCCATTTCCGATTTGACCCTTTCCGTAGATGTATTTGCGAGGTGTTCCTTCTTCTGAGGACCAGTCGTTAGTTTTTTCGCGCTGTAAATCAAAGTCGCTGATAATATCTACATCTTCGGAAGTGCGTGTGAAGCCAAGCTTCACGTACACACTGCCGGAAAAGGAAGGAGGAAGGATCAATGTGATATCTCCTTTTCCAGAAGAAAGACTGACATCATGACCTTCCGATTGCACATCCCCCGTCATTTGTACGGATACATCGCCTGCGCCTGTGGATGCCTTTGCGGAGCCATCGATCGATTCAATTTCAATATCTCCGCCGCCGGTTGTTGCTTTTGCAAACCTCTTCGCGGAACGGATTGTGATTTCTCCGCCTCCTGTCTGAACATCAGCTCCTAGCGGGGCGCTGTCGATCCGGATCGCGCCTCCGCCTGTTCTGATTGCAACCACCTTTTCATCGGAGCTCGCAAGAACATCGGGTTTATCTGTAAAACCCGCTTCCTGAATGATCTCTCCACCGCCGGTGGTCGTTTTGACGTCTCCCCGCACATTTCGCAAAACAATCCGTCCGCCTCCGGTACTGATTTTCCCTTCCAGTTTCGAATCCTCCAGACGGATCTCTCCACCTCCAGTAGAAAGGTAAGCTAGGCCTTCTGAATTTTTGATCGTGATCTCTCCACCGCCAGTGTCTCCTTTGAAGGTTCCGTACATACCCGTGAGGATGATTCCACCGCCTGCCGAATCCAGCGATACGTTGTATTTTTTTGGAGCCGAAATCTCAAATCGAATGTCCGTATTATACGAGTTCCGATGGCCCTTATATTCTGCAAGGACATTCACGCCTCCAGGCGTCTGTGTGATTTCAATCACGCAATCCTCATCATCTTCGCTTCTTGAACGGGCAACCACGAGGACTTCATTACGGTCCCATCCGGTGATGCGCACCGATCCACCGGTGCGAAGATCGAACGAAATCGTCCCTCCCGGCTGGACACTGAACTGCTTCTCCATGTCCGCTGAGGCATAGAGCAGATTTGCGGCAAATAAGATAAACACAAACGATATTAGGCGATTCATAGACACTCCTCCTACTCTACCGGTATTAGACGAGGACCCTGTTGAAAAGGTTGGTGGCATCAGCATTGTGGAGCGCAGGTTGAGGCTGTTGAAAAATGCAAAGAGATCCCTGTTTGCGGTTTGTAACGCCCCACGTCCCGTGGGCTGAGCTCGAGCTCAAGAGCCCGCCAGAGGCGGGCGTTACAGATTGCAAACAAGATTTTCCTGCATTTTTCAACAGCCTCGGCTTCTGGCCTGCAAGATCGTGAACATCCTCCACCGCACTCCTATTTGCAATAGATGATGGAATCACGACAGCGATTCGAAACCGGTTGCTGGATATGCGGATGGGCATTTAGCAGTCAACGTTTTGGTATGCGGGTTCCCTGCGATGCCACAGCTAGCCACTTACCGTTTTCTCTAATGAAAATATCCATATAGCGAAGGCTTTCTGTGGTGTCCTTGCCATCGAACGCATACGTGCCTTTCCAGACGCTGTAGACAATTCCGGTATTGCCATAAACGCGAACATCAGGAAAGTTCCAGGTCTCCGACTTCATCTGGACTCGCGAAATCGTATCCAGATACTGACGTTTGTTGAGCACATTCGCGTCCGCATCGATGAAGCTAAAATCGTCACGTAAAAGGCGGCTGACCCCTTCCGTGTTGTGCTTGTTATAAGCTTCGCTCCATTGTTTTTCCAAACTGAGCAATTCTTCACGCGTGCTTGTTTGCTGAGCTGCTTGAGCGAACAAGACAGCGAAAACCATCCCCACGATGATCCATAATGTCTTTCTCATCCTGTGAACCTCCTGCGATTACAAAGCATACAGGAGTTTGCGCAGGAACAAACCGCTCGTATAAAATAAAACGAAAGTTTGCTTTGGAGAAAAGAATGCCACTTGAAGTGAAAACATTACCTACGGATCTGGAATGGACGGCCAAAATTGCATTGGAAGGGCGATTAGATGCGAACACATCAGCTGGCTTTGAAAAGACGATCGAGAAAATCCTTTCGGGTCCGGTTGATTTTCTGATTCTGGATATGGCGAAACTTACGTTCATCAGCAGCCTGGGGATTCGCGCTTTGATGCTGGCAAACAAGACACTCGCCGACCGGGATGGAAAATTGTTCTGTACGAATCTCCAGCCACAGATCGCCAGAGTCATGGAGGTCATCAAACAACTTCCCGGCCTCAACGTCTTTGGCAGCGATGAGGAAATGGATAAATACCTGACGGCTATCCAGAACGAAGTCCTGAAAAAGAAGAAAAAGAAATAGCTGCGAGAAATCCTCCCCGCAACCTTCAGCGAAACGGCCGGTCTAATCATCTGGAATGTTTGACGCGCTACGCCAGGATCTTCGTTACGCCATCCGTAACCTCTGCAAACATCGCGGCTACACGACTGTCGTCGTGCTCACGCTGGCGCTTGCCATCGGCGGCAGCACAGCCGTGTTCAGCGTCGTCAATGCCGTCCTGATTCGCCCGCTTCCTTTCAAATCTCCGGAACGCCTGGTGATGGTGTGGAATCGCTACGGGAAGATGAAGGAATCACGCGCGCACGTTTCACCACCCGATTTTCTCGATCGCAAACGGGAAAGCCGGATGCTGGAAAACATGGCTGCCATCGAACTAACGAGCCTGAATCTAATCGGACGCGGCGAGCCGGAACGGATTCGTGCTGCGCGCGTGTCGGCTTCGCTCTTTTCCGTGCTGGGCGTTACACCTCTTCGCGGCCGCCAATTCTTAGACGAAGAGGACCGTCCCGGAAAGAACTCCGTTGTGATTGTGAGCCACGATCTGTGGAAACGCCGTTTTGATTCAGAGCCGCAGTTGATCGGCCGGCATCTGAACCTGAGCGGAAATCAATATGAAGTGATCGGAGTTATGCCGGAATCATTCTGGTTTCCGAACCCCGACATCGACTTGTGGATTCCGATCGCTTTCACAACTGAACAATTGGCGGACACCTTCCGCGGAAACGAATACATTTCGATGATCGCTCGCATCAAACCTGGATTCAGCGTTTCGCAGGTGCGCGCCGAAATGAACACGATCGCAGCCCGGGTGATCGATCGTGTTCCCGACCGGACTGATTTTCTGCGGAACGCGGGCTGGGGCGCGATCGTAATTCCGTTTCGTGAATCGATCACCGGTGAAGTCAAACCTGCGCTTCTGGTTTTGATGGGCGCGGTTAGTTTCCTGTTGTTGATCGGATGCGCGAATGTCGCGAATCTGATTCTCGCGCGCACAGGCGGACGCGAAAAGGAAATCGCCATCCGGGCGGCGCTTGGGGCGGATCGGAAAAGCCTGGTCCGTTTGCTCTTTGTAGAAGCGCTGGTCCTTGCGATCGCGGGTGGGTCGATCGGACTTCTGCTTGCTTACTGGACGACTGTCGCGCTTCCGGCAATCGCGCCGGAATCGCTTCCACGCGTGAGCGAGATTGCGATCGACCGGACGGTGCTCGGTTTCTCGTTGATCGTGTCCGTCCTTTCAGGCCTGTTGATCGGAATTGTGCCTGCGCTGCGCGTCTCGTTGTTCCGCCCGTTGGAGCATTTGAAACTCGAAGGGACCAGTACTGCTCCGAAATCGATTCATCGATCCAGAGATGTTCTGGTCATCGCGGAGATCGCCCTTGCGCTGGTGCTTGCAACCGGAGCGGCTTTGCTCATCAAGAGTTTTCAGCGGCTGACTTCTGTCGACCCTGGATTCCAAACGGAAAACCGGCTCACATTTACGCTCTCCTTACCGTCTGCGCAGTACACGGAGCCGCATCGCATCGCCGGTTTTTATCGGGATCTGATGCATGGCATGGAGGCTTTGCCCGGCGTTCGTGCTGCGGGCGCAAACGCGAGTCTTCCGATTGCAGGCGAGAATTGGACCGCGAGCTTTTTCATTGAAGGTAGACAACCTCCGCCGGGTGAGCCGGTCCCCAGTTTTGAATACCGCATGATCACTCCGAATTATTTCCGCGCGATGGGGATTCCGTTTCGAAACGGGCGCGACTTCAGCGATCGTGACATCGACACTTCTACGCGTGTAGCGATTATCGATCAAGGTCTGGCCGATCGCTACTGGCCGAATCAGAATCCGATCGGAAGACGGATCGGCTTCAGCAATTCATCGGACAAGATCAAATGGCGTGAAGTGATCGGAGTTGTGGGTACTGTAAAGAATTCCGGACTGGAGGAGGAAGCGGGCGCGCAGATCTATTTTCCGCATTCGCAGATTCCCGAATCCGTAATGTCCATTGTGCTTGATACAACCGCGGATCCAGCCGCGATGAGCGGTTTGATCCGCGATCGTGTGAAGTCGCTCGATCCGAATCTCCCGGTGTATCAGCTCACGACTTTCGATCGGATTCTTTCCGGCTCGATTGCCCAACCGCGCTTCAACATGCTGTTGTTTGTGTTGTTTGCTGCAACCGCTCTGGCATTGGCGGCGGTGGGAATCTATGGCGTGCTGTCGTACACGGTCACGCAGCGGCGAAAGGAGATTGGAATCCGCATGGCGCTTGGCGCCCGGCCGGACAATGTGCTTCTCATGATCGTGCGGCAGAGCATGCTGATCGCCTTTGCCGGAATGCTCACGGGAATCGCCGCCTCGTTCGCGCTTTCCCGATACCTCTCCGCACTGTTGTTCCGCATGCAGCCGGTCGATCCTGTGATCTACGGCGCCACCGCCGGCTTTGCGATGTTCATCGCGCTTCTTGCATCGTTCATTCCTGCCAAACGCGCCGCCGGCCTGGATCCGCTGCTCAGTCTGCGCGAGTAAGGATTTCTCGGATAGAAGCAAAGATCGCAAAGAACGGTGTAAGAAAGGGGATGTGGAGATAAGGGAGATAAGGGGGATCGCTTTTTGTTTGGTAATATTTTTTTAGAGAGAAGCGCCTTCGGCGCTGCGGCGGCTTCATCCCCCCGATCCCCACATCCCCCTTCTTACACCCTGGTTCACTTACCCAGCATGAATAACCGAATGTCCTCGGACATCTGCTTCAATGAAGGCGCGTACATGTACATCATATGACCGCCGTAATAATTCTTCAGCGTCACCTGACTTCTTCGGGATTCCGCTGTGATCGAAGATGTATTCGGTTGCGTAGAAAGTCGTTGCCAGATCGTGCAAGCCGCTGGCGACAAAGACTCGAAAATCCTTGTTGGTAGCGGCTGCCTGTGCAAGATACTGAGCAGTGTAGAGAAATCCGTCGAATGCGGCGTTGTTGTTGCCGGCTCGCCTCCAGCTGTTGCTCGCTCCTAGAGAAAACACGACGTACGGACGTTCCATCTTGACATTCAAATCGCCGGAAAGATAGCTGTTGATCGTTGCAACAAACGGTCCGGCGATTCCGAATAGAAACGGATCGAATTGAACTCCTTCACCGGCATCGTCCGGATCCTTCCCAAGAAATCGGGTGTCGTGGATCGCGATCGTCTGGCCGCGGGCGCGCAAAAGCTCTTTCAAAAATCGACCGCTGTCGATTCTGAGATGGGTTCGCTGCAGATACTCCACACTCAGTCCTGTGAAGTGGTGTAGCTTCTGAGCGATTTGCGCCGCGCGTTCTGCCGGAAGTGAATCTCCCTGAAATAGCGCTGCAAGATATTCATCGCCTGCAAACTCTCTCGCTTCACGCAAAAAAGTATCCAGATCGGCGGGCTTTTCCGGCAACGCGTTGTGAAAGTAAGCGGTCGCGGCAAATGTGGGAAGATTGGTCACATAGGGAAGCTCGTTTCCTGGCCCGGCCGTCACAAACGTCCGCACATCCAGCGCGGTGGAAAGCAGAATGACACCGTCAAACGCCACACTGTCCAGAAGCTTCAGTTCCAGATCCCGGATGAGCACACTTGCGCGTATCGTTCCATAACTTTCACCTGCAAGAAACTTGGGTGAATTCCATCGCTTGTTTTTTGTGAGATAGCTTCGGATGAATTGCGCGATGGATGCCGAATCCTCATCAACACCCCAGTAATCCGCATCCTTTTTCTTGCCAAGCGCGCGGCTGTAACCGGTGCCGACCGGATCCACAAAAACAAGATCGGAAAAACGCAGGAGTGTATCTGGATTGTCCGTCAGCTCATACGGCGGAGCACCCGGGATTACCGGATCGTTTGAGAATGCGACTCGCTTCGGTCCGAATGCGCCAAGATGCAGCCACACCGCGCTGGATCCGGGTCCGCCGTTAAACAGGAAAGTGACGGGCCGGTTTTCGGGACGATCGACTCCGTCCTTCACATACGAAATAGAAAAGATGCTTGCCTGCGGAGTTCCTTCTTCGTCCTTCACAAAGATCTCACCTGCAACCGCCGAATAGTCGAGCGCTTCCTTGCCGATCGTGATTTTGTGATGGCTCACAAATTCAACCGGAGCAGGAGCCGCTTTCTCCTTTTCCGCCGGCGGCACTTCATCCGCGAAGGCGAAGGAAAATGACAAAGCAGAGATCAACAGCACGGGAATGAGGATTGTGTGTTTCATATGCCGATTATCTCATCAGATTTCGTGCAAACACGCAACGCGGTATTGGGGGAATAGGATTTCTCGCAAAGACGCCAAGATCGCAAAGAAAGGTTCGGCACGCGGATTTCATTTCCTGGTGTATGATTCGTAACAATATGGAACGAACTTCAACGACACCTGCCATCACATGGGTCGGACTCGCTCTTGCTCTTTTCGGCGCTCCGCTTGTGATCTTCATTTTCCAATCATTGGCTCCGGATAGTCCTTTTACGAATCTTTTTGTGATGGGAAAAGAATTGTCCGTTTTTGCAGTGGCAGGAATTCTGATTCTGCTCATTCTTAAAGGAGAAAAGCTGGGTTTGGACTCGATTGGAATTCATTCGCGGAACTGGGGCAAGTCCATTCTTTGGGGGCTCATTGGAATTGTGCCTGTGGGCGTGGCACTGGCGATCCTTCTTTTCATCTTCAGCAAAGTTGGCATCTCGTTCGGGCAGGGGTCGGATGTCGGACGCTACAAAAACGTTTCATTGTGGGTGATGTCGTTTATGGTTTTGCGCGCGGGAATTGTTGAAGAAATTTGTTACCGCGGCTATATCATAGAACGACTGCAAAAAATCAGCGGCAACTGGATTGTCTATTTCCTGATCCCGCTGATCCTCTTTGGCGTATTTCATTACCGGCAGGGAATCGGTGGAATCATCATTTCGTTTGTCGCCGGCGCGATCCTTGCGATTCTCTATTTGAAGAGACGCGACCTGAAGGCGAACATGATCACCCACTTTCTCGTGGACTTCATTCCAAATGTGCTGATCCCTGTACTGTCCGGCCTATCGTAGAAACAAAAGAGAACGGATTTCCCTGATCTACCCTGCATAATTGCGCTATACTATAGACATTGGAGCGATCGAAGTAGGGTAGCGGGCTGTTCGGCGTGATCATTTCGTTTGCACTGTACCAATTGTCTACACCCACAGATTCGACCCACCGAGAGAGTTCGCCGTGGCTCGCAACTTGCAGATTGAAGTATCATGGCGCGGCTTCTCATCAAGATGACTCCCGCGCAGGCCAACACTCTGCGCGGCAAACCGTTTGGAATTGACGGCAGCAAGTTTGATCTGTCCCCACTCTTGCCGAATGAAATCCGCGGCAAGAAAGGCATGGCCACGGCTCCGCGCTGGTACCTCGCGGAAACAAATGCTGCTGCAAATCCGGGCGAATTGTGGGATGTTGCATATCGTGCCGTGGAAAGCAGCGGACAGAAGGGCATTCTCTACGCTGAACCTGACGTCGCTCACGGTTGGATTACAGAAAACACAGTAACTCGTGAAAAAGGAACGTTAGGCGCAGCTCCGGGCGAGCTCTGTCGTGTGAATGAACAGTCCGATCATTTTCCGGAGGGACCTTCTTTCGCCTGGCATTTAGAACCGAAATATTCGCAATTAAGAGACGCAAGAAATCAACTTGCGGGAAATGCAAACCGGATCCGAATCGGAATTCTCGATACGGGAATCGACTTCAAGCACGCGACACTGCCTGAAAAACTTCTGGCAAATCTGCAACGGAATTTTGTTAAAGATGGACGCCCGCCAAACGATGCCTCCGATCCATACGAACGAGGTCTGTTCAAGAATCCAGGGCACGGCACAGCAACGATCGCATTGCTGGCAGGTGCAAAAATCAAAAACGACTATCTGGGCGGCGCGCCTCTGGCGGAAGTGATCCCGGTCCGAATCGCAACATCCGTTATCCTTTTATATACAAGCGCATTTGCGGAAGCCGTGGATTACTTGATTGCGCCGAACGGCAATGATCAGGACCGCGTCGATGTGATTTCCATGAGCATGGGAGGAACCGCGTCCCGCGCATGGGCCGAGGTGGTCAATCGCGCATACGATGCTGGGATCACCATCGTCAGCGCAGCGGGGAACAATCGCTTCGGTAGCCCCGAGCGAATTGTGTTTCCTGCGCGATTCAACCGCGTCATCGCAGCATGCGGAATCATGGCCAATCTCGATCCATATACCCGCGACAACGTACCGTTTCTAGATATGTCCGGCAACTATGGCCCCATACAAAAGATGGCGACTGCGCTTGCAGCCTTCACTCCGAATGTTCCGTGGGCTGAAATCAACTGCGGACAGATCGTGGACATGAACGGTCAGGGCACGTCCGCAGCCACACCTCAAATCGCCGCAGCTGCGGCTCTCTGGCTCCAGAAATACAAACCGCAAATGAAAGGCTGGCCCGGATGGAAGGTTGTCGAAGCCGTTCGCAAAGCTTTGTTTGATTCGGCTTACAAGAAATTGGCCAACTGCCTGGAATATTTTGGTCAGGGAGCGCTGCAAGCTGCAAACGCTCTGGCGATCAAGCCGAACGCGAATGTGATCCAGACTCCTCCCGATACTGCTACGTTTGCATTCCTGCGGGTGATCACCGGTCTGGGTGTTGCGCCCGGTTTGCGCCAGGAAATGCTGGCGCAAGAAGCGACTCAACTTTTTCAATTGGATCGAGACGTAGAGAAGGCGATTCCAGATCCGGATGCAAAAGACATTTCCAAGAAAGAAATGCAGCGCTTCATCGATGCGGTTACCGAAAGTGAATATGCTTCGCGAACGCTCAAAGAGCATTTCCGAAAGAAATTGCCTGCAGAACCGGAACCGCCCAAACGGCCGAAAGAAAAAGTCGTGATTCCGCCGCCGCCGTCCTGTCGCAGGCTGCGCTGTTATGCTTTTGATCCGAGTCTTTCGCGTGAGCTGGACATGGAGCAAATCAATGAAATCGTGGTAGATGCTCCCTGGGAAAAACTGGATCCGGGTCCTGCCGGAGAGTATCTGGAAGTCGTCGATCATGATCCTGCCAGCGGCTGTTTTTATGCGCCGGTGGATCTCAATCATCCGAATATACTCGCGTCCGACGGAGTGAATCCATCCGAAGGCAATCCGAACTTCCATCAGCAAATGGTGTATGCGGTGGGCATGCGGACCATTCGCAATTTTGAGATCGCGCTTGGGCGAAAAGCGGAGTGGTCGCCCTGGATGAGAGAAGGGAGCAAGAAGGATGATCGATATGTACAACGGCTAAGAATCTACCCGCACGCGCTTCGGGAAGCGAATGCCTATTATCATCCGGACAAAAAAGCGCTGCTGTTCGGCTATTTTCCCTCTTCCGATCGAAGGACCAGCGGCGTAGTGTTCACCTGTCTATCTCATGACATCATCGCGCATGAAATGAGTCACGCCCTGTTGGATGGAATGCATCGCGAGTTTAACAGAGAAGGAAACGCAGACATGCTTGCGTTCCACGAAGCGTTCGCCGATCTCGTGGCTCTTTTCCAGCATTTCTCGTTATCGGGTGTGCTCAATCATCAGCTTGCAAAAACTCGCGGGGATCTCAAGACCCAAAATCTGCTTGGCGAGCTGGCGCAAGAATTCGGTCAGGAGACAGAATCGCGGCGCGCGCTCCGCAGCGCGATCGTGGATTACAAAGACAACGGTCAATGGGAGCTGAAGAAGCCCGATCCGGAGCTGATCGCAAAAGAATACGAGCCTCATGCGAGAGGATCGATCCTGGTTGCGGCGGTGTTCAATGCATTCATTCGAATTTACAACAAACGCACTGCAGACCTGCTTCGAATCGCCACCGGTGGAACCGGCGTACTGCCGGCAGGATCGTTGCATCCGGATCTCGTGAATCGTCTGGCCGCGGAAGCCTCTTTAGCCGCAGGCCATGTGCTCCGGATGTGCATCCGCGCTCTCGATTATTGCCCGCCTGTGGATCTCGATTTCGCCGATTTTCTCAGAGCTTTGATCACTGCCGACTACGATGTTTTTCCAAGCGGCGATCATGCATACCGGGTCGCGTTTGTGGAATCCTTCAAAGAATGGGGGATCTATCCGCTGGATTTACGGTCGCTCTCCCCGCAGCTTCTTCGGTGGCGAGGTCTGTACTTCGACCGTCCGAAGCAAATACTCGGTGATTTCTTCCGCACGATTCGACCGTTTAGCGAACAGGTGCGGTATGTGACGGACGACAACTCGTTCTTTGCGATTCCCGAAATGAGGAAGGTAAAAGGCGATCCGAGTGAACGCGAACGATTGTTCCTTTTGAGCCGGGCGTGGAGAGCGAAAATCAAAGAAAGTCTGGCAAAAGTCATCAAACGTTTGAAACCGGAAGAACGAGCGGAGCTTGGTCTTGGAGCTGGGGCTGGATCTTACCACCGGCGACGAAAGCTTCGAAGTGCGGGCCTTGAGAATCTCAGAAAAAATTGGAAATCTGAATAACGTCGAATCGCAAGTAATTTTGCAGGTCTTGCAAGAGCGAAAGAAAGTAACAGACAGTGGAGAAACATTCCGATTTCCGGGAGGTTCTACACTGATCGTCGATCAAAATTCACTGGAAGTAAATTATTCCATCAGCAAGAACGTAAAAAGCGAACGCAGAAAAGACAGAATGGCGAACTTTCTGGAAAAACGGCGTGAGTTCAAATCGCATCTTTATTTTCAGGGTACGCCGTTCATGGAAGCGAGTGAGCGATTCGCAATGCTCCACGGGGAGGTTTAACCATGCCGCCGGCTGCAACTCCAACAAACTGGTCCTTGAGGGTGAGGATGTACAAACAAGGACTGGGAGACTGCTTTCTTCTGACGTTTAACAGCACGCAGGGCTTGCGGCACATGTTGATCGACTGCGGTGTGTTGACAGGAACTCCCGGGGGCGCTGAAAAACTCAGGAACGTTGCAGCCAACATCAATAGCGAAATTGGGCCAAAACTGGATGTTCTTGTTGCTACGCATGAACACTGGGATCATATAGCCGGGTTCTGGGATGCAAGAACGATTTTCGATCCGATGAAAATGAGAGAGATCTGGGTTGCATGGACTGAAAATCCAGATCAAAAGATTCTGAAAGAGAGCAAGAAAAAGAAGCAGAAGCTGGCTGCGTTGCAATTGGCTCTGGCGAAAATCAGCGATCTGCAGGAAGAAGCACAAAGACGCGGTGGAGCGATCGCCGACATTCTTGGTTTCCTTGGCGGACTGTCCGGAATGGGTATGATCGGATTTTCCGAGAAAACCGAAGAGGCGATGAACAAAATCACCCGCCGGGATCCCACTCCGGATTATTTGGAACCCGGTCAGGTGATTGAGCGGGATTGGCTTCCAGGTGTCCGCTTTTACATTTTTGCGCCGTCAAAAGATGTCAAAGATATTCACTATGAAGAAAAAGAATCGGACATGTATGGCCTCGCGGGGCCTGATTTTGCGTTTTTGAATGCGCTGGAAAGTATGCTTTCGAAAGAACAGGGGAAAGAGCAGGAGCCTGTGTTTTCTCCTTTCGATCGAAACCTGCAATGGTCTGATGAAAAAAGACTGCAGCACGACTGGCCCGATCTGTATGGCAGATACAACTCGCCGGACGAATCCTGGCGAAGGATTGACTACGACTGGCTGTACTCTGCCGCCAGACTCGCATTGCAATTGGATGATCATTTGAACAACACAAGCCTGGTCCTCGCAATTGAGCTGATTGAGAGCGATCAAGTGCTTCTGTTTGTCGGCGATGCGGAAATCGGCAACTGGAAATCGTGGGATAAAGTGGAATGGGATGTGCCGTCAGCGAATGGACCATCAACAAAAATCAAAGCTGCAGATCTTCTGAAACGAGTCACGTTTTACAAAGTCGGACATCATGGAAGTCACAATGCAACGCTCCGGGAAAAGGGTCTGGAGCTCATGACTTCTTCCAAACTGGTCGCCGCCATCCCGGTGGATGAAGAGTTCGCGCGTTTGCCGAAAGGGTCAAACAAAAAAGGTTGGGATATGCCTGCGAAGGCCTTAAAGGATGCTTTGCTGCAAAAGACCAAAGGACGTCTGATTCGGGCCGACTGGCAAAATCTTCCGGAGACCACAGAAAAGCCGGATGGAATTACCTCGGCGCAATGGAGCAAGTTCGTCAAATCCCTGCGCATGGATTCGTCCAAACTATTT
Organism: uncultured bacterium; assembly: GCA_963843285.1. Classification (GTDB taxonomy): domain Bacteria; phylum Acidobacteriota; class HRBIN11; order JAKEFK01; family JAKEFK01; genus CAZDDB01. The sequence goes on along the minus strand of CAWJJO010000004.1, from coordinate 55,510 downwards.
ATCGACTACTTCGTTTGACCCAGGAGTGTAAGAAGGGGGATAAGGGGATATTGGAAATGTGGGGATATTTATTATTGGAAAACTGAAATCATCCCCTTATCCCCCCTATCTCCACATCTCCCTCCTTACACTAGGCGATCATTTTTCCATTTGACAGGCTTAGAAACTTGGAATAGCTTGGAGATAACCTTTTTTGGTAAGAACAAAAGAGGGAGGACTCACCGTTTCTTAGGATTGCATACGCTAACACCGTAGGAGTAGATGAGGCTCGCTGCTATCACTATTTTTCTCGTTCTGGCCGGCGTTTGTGCACAGGAGTCCGATGACATCCGGAACGTGCTGCTAGACCAGGAATTCAACATAAAAGTAGGGCAACGCGTCGAAGTCAAGTCAGAAAAACTGCAAATCCGATTCACTTCTGTTCCTCAAGATTCACGTTGTCCGAAAGGCGCGCAATGTATCACACAGGGGAATGCAAAGATCGAGCTGGAATTGGTTCGTCAAAAAAGCGATCCCGCATCCGTTTCACTCAACACCGATTCCGGCCTGTCGGAGGCTGACTACCAGGGATATACAATTCGGCTGATTGCGCTGAATCCGTATCCTTCAGTGAATCAGAGTATCCGTCAAGAGGAGTACGAGGCAACATTGGTAGTGTCGTTTGAAAAGAAGGGGGAATAATCCCGTGCTGTGGCCAGGTTCACAGTACCTTTTTGAAGGAGCACCCAATGCGAAGATTGTTTTTTGTAGCCATAAGTTTCTTCATGGCGTTTCAGCTGACTTGTTTCGCAGATGCAGGCGGAAAAGCCGGCAAGCAAAAAGTCCTGGACCCACTCGGGATCCAGCGGCTCAAGAGCAACAGTAGCGAGAATACCAAAATCTCGATCTCGGATGCTACCGGGGGCGCACGGTTCATCGGATTCACTGCCGCTGGTTTAAGGGGACTGGAAAAAGCGGCCTCCGTACATGATCGATCCTTCTTATTCTTCCAGCAATACGGCAGTGTTTTTGGCTTGAAAAATGCGTTGACTGATTTGAAAATGACTCAGGAAAAAAGCGATGCTCAAGGCGGTAAGCATCTTTCGTATGGGCAGTTCTATTTCGGAGTTCCGGTTTTTGCCGGAGTCATCAAAACGCACTTTGATGCTGCCGGCCAGTTGCGTGCCGTGAATGGCAACATCATTCCGGAAATTAACGTGAACCCGCATCCATCCAAAAGATCGGAAGATGCGGCTGCCACAGCTCTGGCCATGGTGATCAACGATAAAGGAGCCGACAAATCGATTTCGGTTCGAAACACCATACTCATGATCTATCGTACAGGACTGGCTCAGGGCATTCCGGGTCAGAATCATCTGGTCTGGGAAGTTGAAGTTGGGAACGGCGCGAATGTCCGCGAATTTGTGTACATCGATGCGCACACCGGAAAATTTGTGGACCAAATTACCGGAATTGTGGACGCGATGTTTCGTCGCGCTTACAACGGCAATTTCCTTCCGGAAGCGCAAGTTCCGACATTCTATCCCGGTTCACCGTTTTGGGTGGAAGGGCAGCCTTTTCCCACCGGCAATACTGAAGCGGATAATATGATCCTTGCCTCCAAGGACACCTATGATTTTTACAGCTTCTCCTTCGGTCGAGACTCCTTCGACGGCCTGGGTGGAATCATGGATTCGATTTTCAATCGTGGTTACGGGTGCCCGAACGCTTCGTGGAACGGCACATTCATTTCGTTTTGCAACGGTCTAACCACAGATGATGTCACCGGTCATGAGTGGTCTCACGCCTACACACAGTACACACACGGCCTCATCTATGCGTGGCAACCGGGCGCACTAAACGAATCTTATTCAGACATTTTTGGTGAAACGATTGACCGGATTAACGGTAGAATGACCGACACTCCGAATACGCAGCGAACCGATGGCGCCTGCAGCGCTTTCACACAGCTGCCGCCAACGGTCACGATTAACTCACCTGCTGCGATCGCGGGAGTCAAGCCTGCAGGAATCGCCCAATTCGGTCCAACGGCCTTCACGGTCACCAACGATGTGGTGCTCGCGAACGATGGCGTCGCCACTGGCCAGACTCTGTCCGACGGCTGCTGCGCCGGGCCGAGTTTTGTCTGCGCAGCCAACTCCTGGACGAATGCGGCGGATGTCGCAGGTAAGTTCGCATTGGTCGACCGCGGCACTTGCGGGTTCGCAGTGAAGGTCAAGAACGCGCAGGTCAACGGAGCGGTGGGTGTGATCGTAGCCAATAATGCAGCCGGGATTATCAACATGGGTGGCGTTGATGCAACAATCACCGTTCCATCTTTGTTGATCCTTCAAAGTGACGGGAACGCGATCAAGACTCAGCTCCTTTCGAATACAGTCAACGCGACCCTCAGCCGTGGCGCCACCGGGCCCGACAACTCCGTTCGCTGGCTCCTGGGCGAAGACGACACAGCTGTTGGTCTAAGCGGCGCGCTCCGCGACATGTGGTGGCCAAACTGCTACAACAATCCGGGCAAAGTGACCGACACTCAATATGGATGCGGGACAGGCGACAGCGGCGGCGTGCATAACAACTCCGGCGTTCCCAATCATGCCTATGCGCTGACCGTCGATGGCGGAACCTACAACGGCCAGACCATCAACGGCATCGGTTTGACGAAGGCCGCACACATCTATTTCCGCGCGGAGACGGTTTACCAGCATCCAACCACCGACTTCGTGGATCATGCTGATGCGATCGAACAGTCGGCTACCGATTTGATCGGCGTCGACCTTCCCGATCTGAATACAGGCGCACCTTCCGGTCAGATCATCACGATAGCCGATGTAGCTGAAGTGCAGAAGGCCATGCTGGCGGTGCAGATGCGCACTCTGCCGACGCAGTGCAACTTCCAGCCACTCCTGGGCCAGAATCCACCGGCTGATCCGTCCTGCGGCGCCGGCACTGCTCAGCACACTCTATTTGCGGACGACTTTGAGGGCAACACCTCCGGTTGGACTGCTACCTTCGATGCTGTTGGAGCAGGTTACAGCCAGCCCGACTGGGTAGTTAGCACTACGCTGCCGGATGGTCGCGCAGGGCAAGCCTTCTTTGGCGCAGATCTGAACATTGGCGGCTGCAATGCAACAGATAATGAAAGCGGTGTTCGTCACCTGACCAGCCCGGTCATCGCAATACCGCCTTCGCTGACTTCTACACCAACCCTTACCTTCGATCATTGGGTTGCAACGGAGGCCGGCTTCGATGGCGGGCAACTGATGATTAGCGTGAATGGCGGGCCGTTCACACTTGTACCGCAAGCGAACTTCATCTACAACGGTTACAACGCGACTTTTGCCGCTGCGCCCGGAAATACCAATCCACGCGCCGGTCAGCGTGCATGGTCCGGTACCGATGGTGGTGAGGTAGATGGAACCTGGGGCAAATCCATTGTCAATCTAGCTGGACTTGTCGCCGCCGGCGATAGCATCCAGCTTCGTTGGGACATCAGCACGGACGGATGCGGCGGCACAACCTTTGGTTGGTACGTAGACAATGTTCGCGTCTATGACTGCGAGCCGCAGTTGAGCGCGCTCAGTCCCGCGAAGGTGTGGATCGGGCTGAAGAATAGCGATGACGTGGGCACGAACTTCGATCTGTTGGCCGAAGTACTTCAGAACGGCACGGTTGTGGGTAGCGGTCAGATCAACAACGTTCCGGGCGGCAGCAGCGGATTCAACAACGCGGTCTTGAGAACGATCAATCTGGCGCTTTCCACTCTCCCGGCGATTAGCTCAGGAGACACCGTGAGCTTCAGGCTGTCTGTCCGTATTACAGCTGTCGGTGGGCATCGTAGTGGAACGGCCAGGCTGTGGTATGACGGCAAAGCCATTGATAGCGGAGCAACCAGAGATGCAGGTAGCCGCTTCGATGCAACGATCGGGTCCGGCACAGCCGATTACTTCCTCCGCGGTGGTTTTCTCCTGGATACAACCGCAGGAACTTCCAGGAAGTTCATCGATGTGTTCGTTGACCGGGCAAAGAACGGCAATCCGTTTATCCCGTTCGGGACCTGGAGCAAAACATTCTGACGTATCTCTATGTGATGGGCCGGTGCTCTTTGCACCGGCCCTATTTTTCTTTCATCATCTCCCTATCGACGTTATTTCCAATCCCCCTTCTTACGCGAGCTACAGCACCCGCTCTCTTTCCGCATGGTAATCTAAATTGGCCGGTATGCGAAAGAGAGGAGCAAAGATTGGTTTAATCGCGATCGGGCTGATCGCCGGATTTTTCATCGCCGAGATTTCTCTCCGTGCGTTGGTTCGATGGAGTCCGCCAAACAGCAGTATCGGTTTTGTCCGTTTCCTCAAGCAGCAACCGTTCAATGTCTATCATGTTCTCGCAGGCGACAGGTTATTTCGCAAAAGCCGGGATAGCGACCTCGTCTGGGAACTTGTTCCAAAAGCTCAACGAGGTTTCGTGCGGATCAATTCAGCCGGCTTTCGTGGGGAGGAGGTTGCCTTGCAGCCGCGTGAGCGTGTCAGGCGGATCGCGGTTCTGGGCGACTCGGAGACCTTCGGCGAAAGACTACCGCCGGACGAAACGATCAGTGGCTCGATTCAGAATAAATTGCAGTCGCTCGATCCGGAACATCAGTATGAGGTTTTGAATTTTGGTGTTGTTGGTTACAACACCGCACAGGAATTCGTGCTTCTCAAGAAGAGAGTGATGGATTACCATCCAACCGTTGTGGTTTTGTATTATGTCTTCAATGATCCCGAAATCTACAATCCTGTAAGTTTTGTAAAATCCGGGCCCCTCACCCGTATTTATCTCTACCAGTTCTTTCAGTATTCGACGCTTTCTCTAACTTCCATAAACGATGAGCGAATCAAGGCGGGGAATGTTAGAAATTACTTTCTGGCGCTGCATTCGTCCGTATATTTCGATGCAGTCAAATCTGTTTTACGCGAAATGTCGGCTTACCTTCAAAGCAGGAACATTCCCTTTTTTCTGTTAATTGCGCCCGAGATTTACGAAGTGAAAGACTTCACGCGCAACTATCCTTATCGGGAAATCCATCAGAAATTACGGGCGCTTGATAACCCACGGATGCGAGTCGTAGATCCGTTGTCCACAATGGCGCGTCATTTTGATGACCCTCAGAAGCTATGGGTAACACCGTACGATCAGCATAAGAATGCACAGGCAAACCTGGTGATTGCAGAAGTGTTGTCTCAAGAGATGATCCGTATGGTATATCCGAAATAATAGATCCCCGCATCCCCCCTATCTCCACATTCCCCTTCTTACACAGGGCTCAAGGAGCAACGACAGAGCCCATAAACAGCAAAGCACCCGTAGCGCTGTCGTGTATTACAAAAAAGAACGGACGATTCACGATCATCTGAAACGTCTTCTTGGGGATGACCGCCGAAACAACCCGGATTTCCGTAGAGGTCACGGCTGCGGCTTCGGTGCCTTCTTCATTGACTTCCGCGAACGCTTTGTGTTTGACCTTACTGATATAAGCTTTCGCTGAGCTTCGGATCATCGCGCTGAAATCCGCCTGTTGCGGATCAAACGCCGATCGCATCCCGAGCGCGATGAGCATCTTGTTCAAAGTCGCTTCATATTCAATCCGGAATTTGGGCAGAACAATCTCCCCTTCCGACTCTGAATACTGTGTCATCCACTTTTCCCAATTTGTATCGGTCAACATACCGTGAAGGTTTTGTAACCCAACAGTTTTTGCAGGGAGGAAGACATACATACTCAGGCGTTTGTTGCCGTACGGCAACAGGATGGACTGAAACTCAGGAGTCTCCAGATACTGATACGTTCCGCGCTGATGCATCATCGGCAAACGTTTTTGCGTACCGCTGCCGAGCGTAAAATTTTCTTCTTTTGTCTTTGTCGCATCGAATGCGCGGGTCCACTTGCCGTTGAAGTAGATGGCATTGATGAGAAAGAGCACGGAATCCGGATTGATCTCATCCACGATTTTGTCAATTTTGCTTCTAGTCTTGTCCTTGACCCAGGAGTTGATGGTGGTGAGTGCGCGCGGATCGTTGAAATCCAGCTCGCTGACTTCAGCGCCGAAGTACTTCTTGTTTGTTTCCACAAACTCCGGACGAATCCCGATGCCGCGCCTGGCCCAGATCGAATTGGCGATATCAATTTCCACTTTCGGGTCGATGCTTGCAGACGTGTTTTTCCATTCAGCGTAAGCGCTGTTCAGGTCCTGAAGACTGAAGCCCTTCGTTTCCAGGGCCAGCATCATTTCGTCTTTTGTTGTCCCTCCGGCGCCGTTCAGCGCCATGCTCAGGCACCAGGCGATGCTGGAAGGAGAGAACAAAACATTTTCCGTTCCGCCCCCGTTCAATTCCGCCAGCATCTTGAACCCGAATTTGGTGTTGGCGGAAGCCAGCCGGCTCAAGGGCTGTGACACCGGTTGAGTTTGACTCGCTCGCGCCTTTCCCCCGAAGAGAAGTGCCACGATTAAGATCGCCCCCAGAAGCCCGGTCCAGAATAATCCGTGATATTGCATAGTTCCACCTCCTTATCTGGAACGCCTGATACACAGGAAAGATTCAAAGATAGTCCTTATCTGGTAGCAAAATCATCCCCCTATCTCCTCTCTCCTCCATCCCCCCGATCCCCTTCTTACACCCCACTCGATGTGTAAGAATCGAAGCATGAAAATAGAAAGACTGACCCGCGATGAGAAGGCCGAAACGGTCGCGGTCCTGGTAGCCGCGTTTTACGATTATCCGAAGTGGGATGTGGAATACAAAAGAATGGCGAATTCCAGCATCGAAAACAAACTGTGTCAAATCGCGGCCTGAATGTCGGAACAACTTTCCCGTCTCTGTTAAAACGAAAGACTGGGGGACGACTGCTGTGGAAGTTTGATCGCTTCCGCGATATTGTTTTATCGGGAGTTAAAAATGAGAGCTTCACCATTTCTTTTGATTCCGGCAGTTCTTTTTGCAATCACGCTCTTTGCCCGCGCAGAAGACAACGTGAACGAGCAGCTTCTGGAAGCAGCGCGAACCGGCAATCTCCAGCTCGTGCAGCAGATGCTCGAGAAAGGCGCAGATGTAAATGCTCGAAATCGCTACGGTACCACGCCGCTTTTTTTTGCGGCGGCGAAAGGGCATTTGGATATCCTGCGCTTGTTGTTGGACAAAGGGGCAGATCCGAATGTTGAGGATACCTTCTATCACGCAACTCCGCTGATCTGGTCCATTACCGAAGGACGTCCCGAAGTGGTGAAGCTTTTGTTGGAAAAAGGGGCCAAGGGTTCGGACGAAGCTCTCATTTTTGCCGCATCGGATAGCAAGACAAAGGACACGGTGCAGGTGATTCTCGAAACTACGAAGCAGTCCCCCGAAACTCTCAGCAAAGCGCTCACTGCTGCGGAGGATGCGAAAGCCACTGAGATTTCCGAACTTCTGAAGAAGGCCGGCGCGAAGGTGATGCCGTCGCAATCCGTGCAAGTGGATCCGGAGATCCTGAAGAAATACGCAGGAAGCTTCCGGCGTGAAGACGGCAACGAGTTGAAGCTGAAGGTCGAAGGAAATGTGCTGATTGCAGAACCGATGAGCAGCGATCCCTTCCCGCTCCAAGCGATTGACGATCACACGTTCACTCCATCTTCCGGCGGACTCACGATGCAATTCGATCCCGCAAGTCCTTCTGCAGACAGTTTCACCGTAAAGCGCGATGACGGATCAAGTTCCGTGTACAAACGAATCAATCCCGAAGCTGCCGCTCCCGTGGTGACTCTTCCGGCAACTTTGACGACACCTCTCACTCCCGGCGCATCGATTGCAAAAACAGGCTGGCCTTCTTTTCGCGGAGTCCATGCTTCCGGAATCGGAGACGGACTGAATCCGCCCATTCGATGGAATGCCGCAGACTCCACAAATATTGCATGGAAGACAGCGATTCCGGGACTTTCCAATTCCAGTCCTGTCGTGTGGGAAAATCGCGTCTTTGTCACCACCGCAATCAGCAGCGATCCCGCTGCGACGCTGCGCACAGGACTCTACGGCGAAGTGGAGCCGGCTACAGATGTTTCGAAGCACACCTGGAAATTGTATTGCCTGGATCGGAAAAGCGGAAAGATCCTTTGGGAGCAGACCGTTTCCGAAGGAGTGCCGCAAATCAAACGGCACCCGAAGTCCACACAGGCAAATTCCACACCGGCAACCGATGGAAAACATGTGATCGCGCTGTTTAGCACCGGCGATCTGGTCGCGTTCGATTTGAATGGAAAGAAACTCTGGCAGATCAATCTTGGAACGCTCGATTCCGGCTGGTTCTACGATCCCGATTACCAGTGGGGCTATGGAAGTTCTCCGGTCATTTACAAGAATCTGGTAATTGTGCAGGCGGATCTGCAAACGAATTCAGCCATCATAGCGTTCGATGTGAATTCGGGCAAGAAGTCCTGGAGCACCGCACGCAATGAAATTCCATCATGGGGGACGCCGACGGTCATCGAAAGTAAGTCACGCGTGGAGCTTGTGACGAATGGAACGAATGCGATCCGCGGTTACGATCCGTTGACCGGCAAAGAGCTGTGGCAGCTGAAGGGTAACTCCGAAATCACGGTTCCGACTCCCCTGTTTGCGCATAATCTGATTTACGTCACAAGCGGTTATGCACCAATCCAGCCGATTTATGCGATTCGGCCTGGAGGAAACGGCGACATCAGCTTGAAGGAGGGAACGGATACGGGCGAATTTGTAGTCTGGAGCAAGAAGCGCGGCGGGCCGTACCTGCCCACTCCGATTGTCTATGGCGATTACCTCTTCACCTGTGCGAACAACGGTATTGTCACCGTGTACAATGCAAAGACCGGCGAAAAGATCCAGCAGCAACGCCTCGGAGGAAAAAGAAACGCTTTTGCTTTCACCGCTTCTCCTGTCGCAGCGGACGGTCGTCTGTATTTCAGCAGCGAAGATGGTGAGATTTTCGTAGTGCGCGCCGCTCCTCCGTTTGACATTCTCGCCACCAACTCGATGGGAGAAGTGATTATGGCAACTCCCGCTATCAGCGACAAAATGCTAATCGTGCGCGCGCAAGGCCACATCTACGGAATCGCCGAACCCGGCAAGTGAGAAAGACCTGCGGTGTTATTTAGTCTCCGGCTAAGTCTCGGTTACATAATCTAGAAGGTATACCTGATTCCAAGTCTGATCTGTCGCGGGGAAGAGAAAGCTGTTGGCTGTCCGAAGTTGTCCGACCCGAATTTATCGTCCACGATGTGACCTCGGCTGTATTGAAGAGATTGAAGATGTCGGCTGTGAATCGCATTTGACCCGGTCCGGCACGGAACTGCTTTTCGATACGGAGGTCCAGAATGTTGTGCGCATCGAGCCGGAACGTGCCCCGGGGCAATGCGAAAATCCGGCCCCATGGTAGTTGTTGTTCGACGCCAAACGTCACTTCGTCCACGTGCGGCTGTCGAAAGTCAGAATCTATGGATGATGTGTAGTTGAATTCAAAAGCCGGAACCCAAACCCACGGTAGACCGACGAAGTCATAAGCTCAACATGAATGAACTTGTCTCAATCGTCGATCAACTGGTAAGCCGAGGTCCAAAAATCGTTCGTGACAGCGGGAATCGCCAGCACGTCCGGACGCCGCTGGACCAAGAAAATACCAATCAAATCTTCTTTTGGATCAACGTACCAGGAAGTCCCGAATGCGCCGTCCCAACCAAAGCGTCCCGGCACATCTGCAAGATCATCCCGCCTTGTGACCATCGACAAGCCGAAACCCCAGCCACGAGTATCCCAAAAATTCTCGAAGAATGGAGAAGCTTTCTTCTGCTCGGGCGTGAGATGGTCCGTTGTCATCAACTCGATTGCCGGCCGCGAAAGGATGCGCCCGCCATTGTATGCGCCGTTGTTCAACATCATTTTGCCGAAGGCCAGCAGATCGTCTGCTGTCGACACGAGCCCCCCGCCGCCGGATTCGAAGACGGGTGGGTGTGAGAAATTGCCGCCGTGTGCTTCGTCCAATACGATGAGCTCGAAGCTAAAAGAAGAATCAGGCGAAGAAGGTACATAATCCACCATTGGAAAATTCATTCCGTAACAGGTTGGAAGTCGATCGAGTTTCGCTTCCGGCACGTAGAAACCTGTGTCTGTCATCCCAAGTGGTTCGAAGATTCGCTCGCTAAGAAATGAGGACAGCGATTTGCCGGAGACGCGAGCGATCAACACGCCTAATATTTCGGAGCCCATATGGTACAGCCATCGCTCACCCGGCTGATGCGCAAGCGGCAGGTTTCCCAAGCACTTCATGAACTCGTCCGCTGTATATGTCAGTGGCCAGGTGCTGAGAGGAAGTTGCGCTTCGAACATCGCTTTCATCAGCAGAGAAGTTGGCGCAAGGAATCCGATTTCACCGTAACCTGATCGAAACGTGAGAAGATCACGGAGTGTAATCGGGCGCTTGGCAAGCACGGTATCGTCCAGTGGGCTGTCGATTGTTCGCAACACCTTGCGATCTTTTAGTTCCGGCAACCAGTTGTCGATCGGATCGTCCAGCCGGAGTTTACATTCCTCCACAAGGATCATCGCACCGACCGCCGTGACCGGCTTTGTCATGGATGCAAGTCGGAAGATCGTATTCCGTTCCATCGGTACCTTGTTGTCAAAAGCAAAAGAACCGATTGCGTCCACGTGTTCATGACCGCGATGGTAAACAAGCGTAACAAGACCAGGCAACCCGCTTTCTTTAACGTGGCGTCTCATGGTGGCATGCATTCGATCCACCCGCGCTCGCGAGAAGCCACCACTATGAATTGAAGGCGATCGCTGAAATGTTTTTTCAGGCTCAAGGGTTGATTGTTTCATTGCGTTGATTCCTCCTTCTGAGACAATCCACGTGCAACCTGCGTGCCGATTGTTCAGCGAGGAAGCGCTGTAATTCTTGTATGACAAACTGGCATTTTATTGCGCCAGAAGGTCATCGCGCTCGATGTGTCAGCAGGGAGATGTTCCTCATTCCACATCCCCTTCTTACACATGAAATGGTCAAGTGTTTTTAGCCGGTGTAATTTTCGTCATCCGCAAAACATTCCTGGAATCGATTCTCTGATATTCCACTTGATCCATAATTTTGCGCAAAAGATAAATTCCGAGTCCGCCGATCGGCTTTTCCTCAACAGACAGGGAAAGATTGGGGGCAGGTTTTTCCAGCGGATTGAACGGCTTTCCGTCATCTTCGATTTCCAGGAAGAATTTCTGATTGTCCGTTCCAGCAACGACTCGAATCTTGTGAATCTGCGAATCGTCGTAAGCATATTTGATGGTATTGGAAACCGCTTCTTCCAGCGCGAGCCGGATATCGTGACAGGAATTCTCATCGATGCCGTGATTGCGGCAAAGTTCCAAAACATCGGCCGCTAAAATATCGATTTCTTTCAAATCATTCTTGATTTCAAAGTTTTTGCGGAACATTTCATCCCGGTATGGTTACTCAATCTCTCCGTCTTTTACTTTTCGTTGCATCTCAATCAGATACCTGTCCAGCTCCTCAACGCTGGCGAAGATTTGTTGAGAGGGAAGAGCCTGAACGATATCAAAAACTTTCTTAATTTGAGGGGGAAGATGAACCATCAATAGATCGCCACCATGATCTTTCATCGACTTTTCTGTAGTCAGGACTACGGCAATCCCCGCGCTGCTAATGTACTTTACATCTTTCATGTCCATGATGATCATCCTGGGGGACTTCTTCAAAATTGCGTCCATTTCGGATCGCAAAATGGTATGCGTATTCGCATCGATGGTTCCTTCAGAGTAAACCATATACATTCCTCGACCCTTTTCTTCCACGCGTACAGTCAGCGGCATTCGAACACCTCCTTCTACGTTGATTCTATCGCCTTATGGCGGGACTTCCAATGAGGTGTAAGAAAGAAGATATTGACATTCTTCTTCCAGGCGATTTCTGGCGTTACGAAGCCTCAAAAAAATAATCCTTATCCCCACATCACCCTCATCTCCCCATCTCCCTTCTTACACTCACCAGATCTTCACGCGCTCTTCTTGCTTCAAATACAGCTTATCTCCTTCCTTCACACCGAACGTCGTGTAGAATTCCGGAATATTGCGTACCACACCGTTGCAACGGTACTCGCTCGGGCTGTGCGGATCGGTCACCAGACGCTGCCGCAGCTCTTCGTCGCGATACAGACGCGCCCACACTTGCGCCCATCCCATGAAGAAGCGTTGATCGGCCGTGAAGCCATCAATCACGGGAGCTTCTTTTCCATTCAATGACAGCTTGTACGCCTTGTACGCGATGCTGAGTCCGCCCAGATCGCCGATGTTTTCGCCGAGAGTCAGTTTGCCGTTGACGTGTTCGCCTGTAACGGGGAAGAAAGAATCGTATTGCGCCACGAGCTTTCCAGTTCGCGCCTCAAATTCCTTGCGATCCAGATCGGTCCACCAGTTGCGCAGATTGCCGTCGCCATCATACTGCGAGCCTTGATCGTCGAACCCGTGCCCGATTTCATGTCCGATCACCGCGCCGATTCCGCCGTAATTCACGGCATCATCCGCATTCTTGTTAAAGAATGGCGGCTGAAGGATCGCCGCAGGAAACACGATTTCGTTCATGACCGGGTTGTAATACGCATTGACCGTTTGCGGCCTCATTCCCCATTCGGTGCGATCGATCGGTTTTCCCAGCTTATTCAAATCGCGGTTGTATTCAAACTCCGTTGCGCGGATGACGTTCCCCAGCAGATCGTCCGCTTGAATCGTCATGGAAGAATAGTCGCGCCATTTGTCGGGATATCCGATCTTATAGGTGAACTTCGCGAGTTTTGCTTTGGCTGCTTTTTTCGTTTCCGGGGTCATCCAATCGAGACTCTGGATGCTTTGATCGTACGCTGCCAGCAGATTCTGAACGAGCTTTTCCATTCGCGCCTTGTCTTCCGGCGGGAAATATTTCTGCACATAGATCTTTCCAACCGCTTCGCCGATCAGAGCGTCGATGTTTTCAGCGGCTTCCTTCCAACGCGGCTCCTGCTCTTGAATGCCGCGCAGCGTTTTGCTGTTGAAGTTAAAGTCTTCGTCGTCAAACGCTTTCGACAGATACGAAGCTGCATCGGAAAGCACATGCCACTTTGCGTAGAGCTTCCAGTCATCGAGCGAGGCGCTCTTCAGAACTGTGCCGAACGTGGTGATGTAGGAGGGCTGAAATACAACAACTGCCTTTTGATTCTGGATCCCCAGACCGTCTACAAAGGCTTTCCAGTCGAAATCGGCAGTGAGCGTTCCCAGCTGAGCTGTTTCCACTTTGTTGTATGTTTTGACTGCGTCGCGATTTTCTACTCGCGTCCACTGACCCTTGGCAAGCTGTTCTTCGATTGCATAGATTTTCTTTGCGCTTCCGGCGGGATCCGCGAAGCCCGCGAGTGAAAACATCGTTTCGATGTGTTTCAGATAAGCGTCGCGGATTCCTTTGCTCTTCTCATCATCTTTGAAGTAGTAATCCCTGTCCGGCAATCCGAGACCGCTCTGAAAAAAGTAGGCGGTGTATTGACTGGCGTCCTTTTTGTCCTGGTCCACAAATAACCGGATCGGACCGGTGATCCCGACATGGTTCCCCTTCGCAAACCATCGGGCGAGCGCTTGCTTGTCGGAAATCGCATCCACTTCCTTGAAATAAGGTTCGACCGGCTTCAAGCCAAGAGCTTCCAGTTTCTCTGTATTGATATAGCTCTTGTAGAAATCACCGACTTTCTGCGCTTCGGTTCCCGAAGCTGCGTTGGATCCGGCTGCTTCTTCCACGATGAGCTTCAGCCGCTCCAGCGATTGATCGAAAAGCATGGTGAACGTGCCGTAATTCGATTTGTCGGCCGGAATCGGAGTATTTTTCAGCCAGTGATTGTTGACGAATCGATAGAGATCGTCCTGAGGACGGATCGAATCGTCAAAGTTCTTCTTTTCCAGACCTGATGCATCGGCGCCTTCTACAGGCGCCCGAAAAGCCGCAAGAACGGCAAATGTGATTGCAACCAAAATCAATATTTTCATAGTTCTTCCTCTTGAAGTGGAGTGTGAAACACAAAAGAATAATGGATTCTCGCCCCGAAGACAAACCCCTTACCTATCCCAATATCCCCTCATCCCCACATCCCCCTTCTACACTTCCGAACCCCAGGGCCGTCTCAAGCGGATTTGCGAAAAGACAGGTCTGCGATCCAGATATTTCTTGCGATTTGCGCGAAACGCTCTGAGCTCGCGCTGCACAGAGTCATCCGGCTTAAAAATGCTTTTTCCATCTTCAAGAGCCTTCCATAGGACGGGATGAATCCGGTGCCGATGCCATTCCATCGGATCATCCTTCGCGGGACGCGGATCCATCGATGCAGACTCTTCGACATAGGAAACGAAACGACCGATGACTTCCGACGCAATTGCGGCTTTCTCTTTGCGTGGAAGCGCATGCCATGCGCTCCAGAACAGCGTCTCCGGCTCAATCCAATCCATTTTGAGCCGCCCTTTGGAATACTCAAGATTTGATTTCCGCGCGTTCACTTTCAATCTGTCCAGCGCAGCGCTGCCCGCATATTTTTTCACTGTGGCTTCCGCATGGATCAGGAGTTGATCCTGAAGCAGAGAGCCTTTTACGCGCACGCAAGGATGTGCTTTGAGGTAGCGTGCGCGATGGATTGAGAGGAGCAGCGCTTCCACAAAGTCCTTTGCGCTGGTGCGCCCCATCTGGCCGCGGTTCTCGTAACTCGCCTCCGTTGTGAGCATGGAGGAATCGAGGGTTGCGTCCAATTTCGGCGCACGCTCGACATCCAATGGTTCGCCGCTCTTGACGTGCCACTCGCCCGCGATTTGCAAACGGTTGAGGTTGGCCTCACTGTAGCGCATGATTTGATCGGGGCGATAGCCATCTTCTTTGGGATCCACCGCCTGCCAGTATCCGGGATGCACATTCTGCGCGAAAAGTCTGATTGCGCGGCCAAAACAAAAGTTCGTCTGAAAAATCTGTTGGTCATTGCCGACCGGACCACTGTTCCAATCCATGAGGCCCTTTTTATCTGTCTGAACCGGACTGAATCCGTCATCAAAATAAGCGTTCGATGCAGTGAGAAGGCCTTTCACTTTTGGGTGAAATCCTCCGGACCAGTAAGCGGAAAGCAGATTCCGGAACGCCGCGAAACGCTGTTCCGTAGCACGGAAGGAGCGATCATCCGGATTCGGCCAATCGAAGATCCAGTTCGTCAATTCAGGATGATTCAATTTATCCGCGATGTCGTCTGCCAGAAGACTTCCGGTCAGGTACGTTTTTGCCGATAGAGAGAACTGAGCGCCTCCGTGCGCGATGGACGGCGATAGACCATGCTGCAGGGGCACCTTCCACAGGAACTCTTCCAGGAAACGAACGAACCTCTCATCATAGAACCAGAGAAGAGGAACAGGCTTGATGCTGTATTCGAAAGTTTCCGGATCGAGCGTAAACCGCACCTCGAAGTCCTCGATTCCTTGCGCATCCCAAACGAAGTGAAGATTTTGACGCTGTACCTTCCACGGATCCTGATCCTTTTCGCGCTTCACATCCAGAAAGAAACAGGCCCGATCTCCTTGTTCCTTTTTGCGTCGATACCGTTTGACAATCGATTTGGCGACCTCTTTCTGTGTATTGAGCATGTATGGATCAAGGAAGTAGGCATCCTCGCCTCCAACTTCTTCAGACATCTTGCGCCACTTCTTCACCGACTTCGCCGATTGAAAAGTCGGTTCCATCCCCACCCATGCATCCTCAAAAGATGTCGTATCCGTGCGCCGAAATGTGGATAGAACCTTGATCAGCGGATCCCTCTCCGACGTGCGCCGGCCCTTCTTCTTTTTCATTCCGCTATCCCCACATCCCCATTATCTCCCTATCCCCCTTGTTACACCCACTCTGGTATACTTTTACTTTTGCTGATTTAGCCCGAAGTTCCACGGAGTTATCGTGAATTCATCCGGTCCCGAACAGAAAATACTTCATTACCGCATTCTTGAAAAAATCGGGCAGGGGGGAATGGGTGAAGTCTTTAAAGCCCAGGACCTCAAGCTTGGACGCCAGGTGGCCGTCAAGTTCTTGCCCTCTTCCGCTTCCCAGGATGCCACAGCGAAGCGGCGTCTGTTGCAGGAAGCGCGGTCTGCATCCGCTTTAAATCATCCGAACATCGTTACGATCTATAACATCGAAGAGGTTGATGGCGCGGATTTCATCGTCATGGAATATGTGGAAGGGGAAACGTTAAGATCCTTGCTACAGCGAGGTCCCCTGGAATTATCGCAGCTTCTGGATCTTGGATCGCAGATTGCCGATGGTCTTGCGGCAGCGCATTCCGCGGGTCTGATCCACCGGGACATCAAACCTTCGAACATATTAGTAACACCCAACGGGCAGGCCAAAATACTCGATTTCGGCCTGGCGAAGGTGGTCCAGGTTGAGGATGAAAAGGTAAGCGGTGAGCAAACCGTCAGTAAGCTCACGAAAACAGGAATGATTGTAGGAACCGTGGCGTACATGTCGCCGGAGCAAACGCGCGGCGAACCACTCGATTTCCGCACCGATATTTTCTCCTTGGGAGCCGTTCTATATGAAGCAGCCACCGGAAAAGTTCCTTTCAGCGGTCCCAGTGTTCTTTCGATCTTGCATGAAATTGCCACAGCCGATCCTCCGCTTCCGAGCTCCGTTTCCGCTCTGATGCCGCAGGGGCTGGATCCGATCCTTCGCCGCGCCATGGTCAAGGACAGGAATCAGCGCTACTCCTCCGCTATGGAGCTGGCCAATGCGCTGAGGGCGCTACGCTTTGCCAACCGGTATCAGATTATTCGCGAGCTGGGCCGTGGCGGAATGGGTGTGGTTTACCTCGCTCGGGATCCGATGCTGGATCGCGAAGTGGCTGTCAAAGTGATCACTCCGGACGCTCTTTCCACCGACGCGGTGGAACGCTTCAAGCGAGAGGCGCGCGTGGTTGCGAAGATGGATCATCCGGCAATCGTGAACGTATACGATATCGGCGAACACGCCGGAGCTCTGTTCTTTGTCATGCCGTACGTTCCGGGATCGAGTCTTCGAGCTTTGCTGCGCGACCGCTCTCTGAGTTTGGGAGATGTCATCGACATCGGTATTCAGGTATCGGATGCTCTGGAATACAGCCACACGAAAGGGGTCGTACATCGCGACATCAAGCCGGAAAATATTCTCGTATCGGTGGGAGAAACGGCTACGGGTGGAGCGCGTGTGCGTGTGACCGACTTCGGTCTTGCCATGTCCTCGACTCAAAGCCATCTCACCAAAACAGGGATGTTAGTGGGCACAGTCGCCTATCTCAGTCCGGAGCAATTATCGCAGGGAGACCTGGATGGACGTTCCGATATTTATTCTCTGGGAACGGTGCTGTATGAGTGTCTGGTGGGAGAAGCGCCTTTCGCAGGAGAAATTCAGTCGGTCCTGTACCGCATCGCTCACGAAATTCCGTCGGCTCCTCGTTTGCTTGGCGCCGATGTGCCGGAGGAGCTGGAACGCATTGTGATGAGCTGTCTGGAAAAGGACCGGAGCGAAGAACGCATTGTCGCTTTCACCAGCCTGTTTGACAGGGTCCAGCGAAAAGCGGCTGGAGAGATCGGATCGTGAATTTGATGATTACGACACTTCAGCCCGGATCTCTGCTGCAATTCTGGGTACTGAATGCGGACTTCGACGTCTTGAAGAACCGGCAGTTTACGGGCGCCGGCAGTCTTCAAAGCTTCGGTCACTCCCCGACGTTCTCACACCACATGCCGGTTGACCCGGCCACAGGAAAGCCAAAAGGGATCGTAGTGATCGATCAAGAAGGCGATACTGAATGCCCTATTGTCGGAAGTCCAGGGAACCGTATGCTGCAGTGGGGCACTACGCCAATCCAGATCTGGTGCGTCGCAGCCTGGGACGAATAATAGCGCGTACCCATCCACCCTCATCTCCCCATCTCCATTCTTACACCTCAGTGCTCTCCGCGTTCTCCGCGTTGCAACCCTATCTTCCCACCTTATTTGAAGCCATCGCAGGTCCTCGTAATTCGGCAAGACGCCTATGGGCTTGCTTGCTTGCCACTCAGTTCATACTTTTGTCAATAGTAAGTAGTATCAACAGGATTCTGATGTCGAAAGGACGAGAAATGAAATCGCAACCTGCAGGTAGCGCTGCTATCCAACGGCTCGTACAGCGTGATGATCACGAGCGCCGGCGCAGGCTACAGCAGCTGGCGCGACCTGGATGTAACCCGCTGGCGCGAAGATGCCACGCGCGACTGTTGGGGCCAGTTCTATTACATTCGTGACCTCAGCGACGACAGTCTGTGGTCGATTGGCAGCCAACCGCTGCCGCCAGACCGCTGATGAATCTGAATTCGAGTTTCATACCGACCGGGCGGAGTTTCGTCGACGGGATGGCGACATCGAGACCCGCTGTGCCGTTTGTGTCGTGCCGGATGCAGATGCTGAGGTACGTGCGGTGACGCTAGTCAATCACGGCCTTCGCCACCGCGAACTCGAGCTGACGAGCTATGCGGAGGTGTGTCTGAATGACCGTCGGGCCGATCAGGCCCACCCTGCTTTCGCAAAGCTATTCCTGGAGACGGAATTCGATCCCCGGTGCGGCGCACTTTTGGCCCGACGCCGACCCCGCGGCGCGAACGAGCATCCAGTCTGGGCGATTCACACTTCGGCAGCGAGCGTTTCGGCCACTGAAGAGATTGAATACGAGACGGATCGAATGAGATTTCTCGGACGCGGTCGCACGCCGGCCAATCCCGCCGCCTTGGACTCGGGGTCTCGCTTATCGCGGACCACCGGCCCGGTGCTCGATCCGATCTTCAGCTTGCGCCGGCGCGTCGAGCTCGAAGCCGGGAATGACGACTCGGATCGCATTTGTGACCGGAGCGGCTGACACGCGTGAAGCCGCCATCGGAATAGCCGAACGATTCCGCGAATTCGAAGCGATCGACCAGGCATTTGCAGGCGCCAAAGCCCGCTGCCAGAGCGAACTACGAGAGCTTGGAGCTCACACCGGACGAAATCGCCCTGTTCAACCGATTGGCGGCGGCCGTCATTTTCACGAACTCCGGTCTTCGCGACCTTGATGCCGTGGCTGCCAACCGGCTGGGGCAGGCGAGCCTGTGGCCGCACTCCATTTCCGGTGACCTGCCAATTGTGCTGGTCCGAGTCGCTCAGGACGACGATGAGACGGTCGTTCGCCAACTTGTTCAGTGGCGCACCTATACACGCCGTCGGGGATTGAAATTGGATCTCGTGATTCTGGACGAGCGCGCCGGCGAACCTGCCGATCGGTTACGAAAGGAACTACAGACGGGAGTTGCCGGCGAGATGCTCGGCAAGCCAGGCGGTGTGTTCTTTTTGACCGCGGACAAGGTGCCGGCCGATGATGCGGTCCTGCTCGCGGCCGCCGCGCGGGCTGTACTCGGCGGTGGTCGCGGGCTCGCTGACCGAGCAGATCGATCATCGCGCTGCCCCACCGCCCGATCCGCCGCCGCAACTCACTCCGGCTGCGATCGGCGACAAAGCCTGTCGCGCAGCCCGCCCGACCGCCTGAAGGATTGAGTTTCTGGAACGGCTTCGGAGGTTTCACCCGTGATGGCCGCGAGTACGTGATCGTCATCGACGGCACGTCACAGTCGGGACCAGCGTTGCCGCCGGCCCCCTGGACGAATGTGCTGGCCAATCCGCAGTTCGGATGTTTAGTGACAGAGGCTGGTCTGGGCTACAGTTGGGCGGGCAATAGTCAAATGAACCGCCTCACTCCCTGGTCGAATGATCCGACTTCGGACCCGCCAAGCGAAGTGATCTATTTGCGCGACGAGGAAACCGGTGACTTCTGGACACCCACGCCCTTGCCGCTGGGACCTAGCGGCAACGGTGACCGTCCGCCACGGCCAGGGCTACACTCGCTACACGCATGTCAGCCGCAATCTCAATCAGGACCTTTTGGTTTTCGTCCCGACCGACGATCCGATTAAGTTGGTGTGCCTGACGGTGCGAAATGACGGCGATCGGCCCCGGCGCTTGTCGGCGACGTACTACGCCGAATGGGTTCTTGGAACCGTCCGTGAAAACGCTCCGCTGCAAGTCGTCTGTGAGCGCGATCCGGAGAGCGAGCGCGATATTGGCGCGGAATGCCTGGGCCGGCGAACTTCGCCGAGAAGATCGCCTTCGCGGCCTGTGGTTCGCCGACGCAGTCGGTCACCGCCGATCGTACGGAATTTCTCGGGGAACACGGCTCGATTTCAATGCCCGCCGCTCTGAGGCGCGTCGGGCTGTCCGGCCGCGCCGGCCCATGCCCTCGATCCCTGCGCGGCAATGACGACGGAACTGACGCTGGCTCCTGGTGAGACGAGAGAAGTGGTTTTTGCCTTGGGTCAGGCGGACAGTTTGGAGGAGGTTCATCGACTCATTGACGAATACACACAATCCGATCGAGCCGATGCGGCACTGACGCAGGTGCAACAGCAATGGGACCGCTACCTGAACGCGTTGCACGTGACTACGCCCGATCCGGGCATCGACCTGATGCTCAACCGTTGGCTTGTTTATCAGGTCCTGGCTTGCCGCGTTTGGGCTCGCTCCGCGTTTTACCAATCCGGCGGAGCGTACGGCTTTCGAGACCAACTGCAGGATGTGATGGCCCTGGTCTACAGCGCTCCGGCAGAGGCGCGGGCGCAGATCTTGCGATCGGCGGCACGGCAATTCGAGGAGGGCGATGTCCAGCACTGGTGGCACCCGCCGTCCGGGATCGGCGTTCGCACGCGGATCACCGACGACCTCTATTTCCTGCCGCTCGTCGTTCACCACTATGTTGTGACAACAGGCGACACGGAGCTTGTTAGATGAAGTCGTGCCGTTCATCACGTCGCCGGTACTTCGCGAAGACCAGGAGGAAGACTTCAACTTGCCCGCAGTGAGTGAGCAGACTGGCACCGTTTACGAGCACTGCGTTCGCGCGCTGAAGCACGGCTATCGACTGGGTCCCCACGGATTGCCCCTCATGGGCACTGGCGATTGGAACGACGGCATGAATAAGGTGGGCGCCCACGGAAAGGGCGAGAGCGTTTGGAACGGGTGGTTCTTCGTCAGCGTGTTGAACGCGTTTGCAGAATTGGCTGAGCGGCGCAGCCAGGCCGACGATGCCAATTGGTGCCGGGAGCGAGCCGAGCAGTTGCGGGTTGCTCTGGAGGCGAACGCCTGGGACGGCGCGTGGTACCGCCGGGCATATTTCGACGACGGCACTCCCCTGGGATCAGCTCAAAACGATGAGTGCCAGATCGACGCCATCCCACAAGCGTGGGCGGTCATTTCCGGGGTAGCAAACCCGGCAGCGGGCTCAATCGGCAATGGACGCGGTTCAAAAACGACTGGTGCGTATCGGCGACAAACTGATCCAACTGTTCGACCCGCCGTTCGACAAAGGCACCCTTCAGCCCGGCTACATCAAAGGATATGTGCCGGGCATCCGCGAGAACGGCGGTCAATACACCCACGCCGCCACTTGGGTTGCCCTGGCGACGGCGTTGCAGGGTCGCGGCGACCGCGCCATGGAACTTTGGAACCTCATCAACCCGGTCTACCATGCCACGACGGCTGAGGAGGTGCAGCATTACAAAGTTGAGCCGTATGTGGTGTGCGCCGACGTGTATGGCGCCCCGCCGCACACGGGCCGCGGCGGCTGGACGTGGTACACCGGCTCGGCGAGTTGGCTCTACCGCGTCGCGATTGAAACGATTCTGGGCTTCCAATTGCGGGGCGGCACTCTTCGTTTCGAGCCATGCATCCCGCCGAGCTGGCCGGGATTTGAACTGACCTATCGCCATCGGTCCGCGACATACCGGATTCTGGTGGACAACTCGG
The DNA here is from genome assembly GCA_963843285.1 of uncultured bacterium. Classification (GTDB taxonomy): domain Bacteria; phylum Acidobacteriota; class HRBIN11; order JAKEFK01; family JAKEFK01; genus CAZDDB01. Next base: position 33,581 of record CAWJJO010000004.1, on the reverse strand, counting down.
CTGGCACGGGTCGCGGCGTCCGATCGGTCGAGCTTGGACGGGCAACGATTGCCGAACGACGCAGTGCCGCTCAGCGACGACGGGAAGACTCACAACGTCCGCGTGCAATTGGGCTGACCGAGAGCAACTGACTCATGGCCGACACTCCCGGTGCCGACAACGATCTTGATCGACTGCTCACCGACAAGATCTGGGTCTGCTGCAGTTCTCCACGGTTCTGTACTATCTGCACGAAACCAATCCGGACAATGGGCTGGTCCGCGACAAGACCGACCCGAACGCTCCGGTCAGCATCGCCGCCGTCGGCATGGCGCTGGCGACGATTCCGGTCGTCGTCGAGCGCGGCGTCCTCTTCCGAGATTTCGCCGCCAAGATCACCCGGAAACGACTGCGATACCTGCTCGAATGCCCGCAGGGTCCCGAGCCGGACGCCTCCGGTTACAAAGGCTTCTTCTACCATTTCCTGGACATCGAAACGGGTCGCCGCGTCTGGCAGTGCGAGCTTTCCACCATCGACTCGGCATTTCTGTTCGCGGGTGCCTTGACGGTCGCCACCTATTTCGACCGCGACACGCCCGACGAGGTCGAGATCAGAAGCTTGGCCGATGCGCTTTACCGTCGGGCCGACTGGAATTGGGCCTGTGATGGCGGACCGACGCTCACGCATGGCTGGCGGCCGGAGAACGGGTTCATCCCACACCGCTGGCAAGGTTACGACGAAGGCTTGCTGCTCTACATCCTCGGACTCGGCTCGCCAACGCATCCGTTGCCGCCCGAGAGTTATCGCGCCTATTGCGCGACCTACCAGTGGAAGAACATCTACGATCGTGAATTGCTTTACTCGGGGCCGCTCTTCACGCATCAGCTCTCGCATATGTGGATCGACTTTCGCGGCATTCGCGACGAATTCATGCGGACGCACGGCAGCGACTACTTCGAGAACAGCCGGCAGGCGACGTTTGTGCAGCAGGAATACGCGATCCGCAATCCCATGAATTTCGTCGGCTACGGCGAACACTGTTGGGGATTCACGGCATGCGACGGACCCGGTTGGGCGAAGCGGGTGGTCAACGGCGTCGAACGCGAGTTCTTCGACTATATCGCTCGCGGCGCCCCATTCGGTCCAGACGACGGCACTGTCGCCCCGTGGGTCGTCGTCGCCTCGCTGCCGTTTGCTCCTGAAATCGTCATCCCGACCGTGCGGCACTTTGCGCGAATGGACCTGGGAATGACGGGGAAATATGGGTTCAAGCCGTCGTTCAATCAATCGTTTGCCGTGCCGGATAGCCCGACCGGTTGGTGGGTCACGCCGTATCACTTCGGCATCGATCAAGGACCGGTCGTGCTGATGATCGAGAACTACCGGACCGGCCTGCTCTGGAACATCATGCGCCGTTGCCCGGCAGTCGTCACCGGACTGCGGCGGGCGGGATTTAGTGGCGGTTGGCTTTAGCCGATACCGTTTCGGTGCCCGGCGAGCCAGTGTAATTCCAGTTCCCGATTGAAAGAAGTGTAAGAAAGGAGATCAGGGGATGATGGAGATGTGGGGATAATTTATTATTCAATAACAGTGCTGTCCGGTTAAAATTTTGAAGTTGCCCATAACTTATACTAAATGAATATCTTAGAGTACAAAATAGTCGTTTTCGATTTCAAATTAGTTGATCCTTTCTGCCATACTTTCCGCGCTTTGTTACGGAAAGAGGTGGTCTATGAACGAAGGACGAACGGTTTTCTCTCAATTGATGGACTCGCTTCCCGCTTGGAATTCAATCAATGTGTCGAACGCTATCAAGGGAATCATCGTACGCGGAGTTTCTCTTGTTTGGATCAGTTTCTTTGCATGGCCTTTGCGCAACTTACATATCGCGAGAGTCTGCGGGATATCGAGACGTGTCTGCGGGTAATGGAATCCAAACTTTATCATGCTGGCATTCGCGGCAAGATCTCCCGCAGCACACTGGCCGATGCCAACGAGAAGCGATCTTGGCAGATTTACGCCGATTTTGCGCAGGTGCTCATTGGCATTGCTCGACAACTGTACGCAGACGGGCCTTTCGCTTTGGATTTGGATCAGACAGTCTACGCTTTGGACTCCACTACAATCGATCTTTGTCTGGAGTTGTTTCCGTGGGCGAGGTTTCGCAAGCACAAAGGCGCGATAAAACTTCACACGCTGCTGGATTTGCGCGGCAATCTTCCGACGACGGTTATTGTCACGACAGGAAAAGTGCACGATATCAACATCCTGGACCAACTGACATTCGAGCCCGCTGCCATCTACATCATGGATCGCGGTTACGTCGATTTTGCTCGACTCTACAAGATCGATCAAACCATGGCCTTCTTCATCACGAGAGCCAAAAGCAACTTCGACTACCATCGTCTATACTCCTATCCTGTGGAGCGATCCACAGGACTTCGATGCGATCAAACTATCTTGCTAAATGGCATCAAAACCAAACTAGATTACCCCGACAAACTACGCCGCATTCGATACTACGATACCGAAACAAACAAGCGATTTACATTCTTAACCAACAATTTCCATCTGCCTGCCGTGGTCATCGGCCAGCTGTACAAATGCCGTTGGCAGATCGAACTTTTCTTCAAATGGATCAAACAGCATTTGCGAATCAAAGCATTTTATGGAACCTCACCAAACGCTGTGAAGACTCAAATTTGGATTTCCATCTCGGTTTATGTTCTGGTGTCGGTGATAAAGAAACAACTCCAACTGGATCAAAGCCTTTACACAATTCTACAGATTTTGAGTCTCAGCCTTTTCGAAAAAATGCCCATTTTCCAAGCACTTTCACAACCAAACTATACGATTCAACAGGATCTAAACTGTAAACAATTGCAACTATTCGACATTTAACCGGACAGCACTGATTCAATAAATAAAACCCCATCCCCTTATCTCCTCCATCCCCCCCATCCCCCTTGTTACACCCACTCTGGTATACTTTTACTTTTGCTGATTTAGCCCGAAGTTCCACGGAGTCATCGTGAATTCATCCGGTCCCGAACAGAAAATACTTCATTACCGCATTCTTGAAAAAATCGGGCAGGGGGGAATGGGTGAAGTCTTTAAAGCCCAGGACCTCAAGCTTGGACGCCAGGTGGCGGTCAAGTTCTTGCCCTCCTCCGCTTCACAGGATGCCACAGCGAAGCGGCGTCTGTTGCAGGAAGCGCGGTCTGCATCCGCTCTGAATCATCCGAACATCGTTACGATCTATAACATCGAAGAGGTTGATGGCGCGGATTTCATCGTCATGGAATATGTGGAAGGGGAAACGTTAAGATCCTTGTTGCAGCGAGGTCCCCTGGAATTGTCGCAGCTTCTGGATCTTGGATCGCAGATTGCAGATGGTCTTGCAGCGGCGCATTCAGCGGGTCTGATCCACCGGGACATCAAACCTTCGAACATATTAGTAACACCCAACGGGCAGGCCAAAATACTCGATTTCGGCCTTGCGAAGGTGGTCCAGGTTGAGGATGAAAAGGTAAGCGGTGAGCAAACCGTCAGTAAACTCACGAAAACAGGAATGATTGTAGGAACCGTGGCGTACATGTCCCCGGAGCAAACGCGAGGCGAACCGCTCGATTTCCGCACCGATATTTTCTCCTTGGGAGCCGTTCTCTATGAAGCAGCCACCGGAAAAGTTCCTTTCAGCGGTCCCAGTGTTCTTTCGATCTTGCATGAAATTGCCACAACCGATCCTCCGCTTCCGAGCTCCGTTTCCGCTCTGATGCCGCAGGGACTGGATCCGATCCTTCGCCGCGCCATGGTCAAGGACAGGAACCAGCGCTACTCCTCCGCTATGGAGCTGGCCAATGCGCTGAGGGCGCTTCGCTTTGCCAACCGGTATCAGATTATTCGCGAGCTGGGCCGTGGCGGAATGGGTGTGGTTTACCTCGCCCGGGATCCGATGCTGGATCGCGAAGTGGCTGTCAAAGTGATCACTCCGGATGCTCTTTCCACCGACGCGGTGGAACGCTTCAAGCGAGAGGCGCGCGTGGTTGCGAAGATGGATCATCCGGCAATCGTGAACGTATACGATATCGGCGAACACGCCGGAGCTCTGTTCTTTGTCATGCCGTACGTTCCGGGATCGAGTCTTCGAGCTTTGCTGCGCGACCGCTCTCTGAGTTTAGGAGATGTCATCGACATCGGTATTCAGGTATCGGATGCTCTCGAATACAGCCACACGAAAGGGGTCGTACATCGCGACATCAAGCCGGAAAATATTCTCGTATCGGTGGGAGAAACGGCTACGGGTGGAGCGCGTGTGCGTGTGACCGACTTCGGTCTTGCCATGTCCTCGACTCAAAGCCATCTCACCAAAACAGGGATGTTAGTGGGCACCGTCGCCTATCTCAGTCCTGAGCAATTATCGCAGGGAGACCTGGATGGACGTTCCGATATTTATTCTCTGGGAACGGTGCTGTATGAGTGTCTGGTGGGAGAAGCGCCTTTCGCAGGAGAAATTCAGTCGGTCCTGTACCGCATCGCTCACGAAATTCCGTCGGCTCCTCGTTTGCTTGGCGCCGATGTGCCGGAGGAGCTGGAACGCATTGTGATGAGCTGTCTGGAAAAGGACCGGACCAAACGTCCGCAGCGCGCGCGGGAATTAACGGAATCTTTGATGAAGCTTCGTTCGAAGCTGCGCGACAGCGAACGCGCGCAAAAGCTGTCCATGATCGGCAGGTTGTCCAGTCATATTCAAAAGGCCGTGCAATCTCCTTTTGTGGATCGAGAAAAAGAATTCACCGATTTACAAAACCGGTTGAACCTGGCAGCAGCCGGTGAATGCCAGTTTGTGGTGGTCGGCGGTGAAGCAGGAATCGGCAAGAGCAGATTGCTGGATGAGCTGGAACGGCTCGCGCGCGCGCGCCACATCCGTGTTCTTCACGGTCGTTTCGCAGAACAGGACCGGGCCTTCCCCTATCAGGGGTTTTGTGAAGTCATCCAGGAATATTTTCACTTAAAGGCAACCTCTTCTTCCGGTCCGGTGGATTTCTCCGACCTTGCTTCTGATCTCGTCTCTCTGTTTCCCGTTCTCGCAGAGATCGAGTTAACTTCGGATCGAAAGATTACGCCCGGAGCAGAAACAAAAAAGATTGAAGACCGCACTTATATCTTTGATCTGCTCGCCCGTTCTTTTATCCGGATCGGAGGCGCAAAGCCGCTGGTCATTTTCTTTGAAGATCTGCATAACGTAGACATTTCGATTGATGCGTTGGAATATCTGGTGCGCCGGCTCAGCACAACGCCGACTCTGGTGGTAGGAACGTATCGCAGCGGCGAAGTGGATAAGAGGCATCTGCTGCACCAGCTTCTGGATAGCTTTCGCAGCGACAGGCGATTTTTACTGATGCATCTGCAACCTTTTTCCACTGCCGAACATCGACTGTTTCTCGAAACCATCCTGACAGGAACCACTCTGGATGACCGGTTCGCCGAACGATTGTTTGAAGCGACGGAGGGAAATCCATACTTTACGCAGGAACTTGTTCGATCGTTGATCGATTCGGGCGGGGTCGCGAAGGATGACACGGGAGCCTGGACCATTTCGAGTGATGCCGCTTTTTCTTCAGGAGCTTTGCCGGAAACAATCCAGCAAGTGATCGAAAAACGGATCAAGCGGCTGCCTCAGGACCGGAAGGATGTCCTTTCCCTCGCATCGGTGATCGGGAAAAGTTTTGATTTCAGGGATCTGGAGCTGCTTGCCGAAGGCAAGGACGTAGAAGATGCGCTCGATCAGTTACTCCGTGACGGTTTGTTGCAAGAAGAACGGGAGTCGCGCGGCGACCGTCTGATGTTTTCCAGCGGCGTGATTCGCGATGTGCTCTACGCGGAGCTTTCACGCCGCAAACGCCGGTCCCTTCATCGCAAATACGCTGAAGAGCTGGAGCGCCGGAACCAGGGGCGGCTGGAGCGGGTGTACCCGGAATTGATTCATCACTATTCGAATGCCGACGTTCCTGAAAAAGTGATCGACTACGGTTTAAAATTTGCGCGAAAATCTCTCCATGCTTTCAGCACGGAAGATGCCATACGCACAACAAAAACCGTTCTCGATTTCTTCGGCGATGAAGAAGAAGGGATGGATCGTTCCAGAGAGGGGGAAGCCAGAATGCTTCTGGCAGAGGCATACCGGATGGCCGGAAATCTGGAGGATTCATTACGGGAATTAGAACAGGCGGTTTCCCTGTTTGAAACGGAGAAACATCAAGCGCATCTCGCGAATGCGCTCGTTCAACTCTCAGAAACTTCCTGGGAGAGCAGGAAATTCGAGGAAACCGGGAAATGGGTGGACAAAGGAATCCAGGTTGCGAAGTCCAGCGGTGAAACCGGCGGTCTGCACAGATTGCTTTCGCTCGGAAGCACGGTTGCAAATCTACGGGGCGAGTACGAAAAGGCGAAGCAGTATTTGCATGAATTGGAAGTCCTCGCGCCGCAGCCGAAGAAAGAAGGAAAAATTGCGCAGGGGGGCAAGATTGTTGTGGCTCTTCCTGCTCCCATTTCCGCGTTGCATCCTGCCAACATTTCGCTTGTGGAAGAAGCAGAAGTTCATGCCACGATCTTTGAAACTCTGGTGAGCACAGATGAACGCGGGCATCCGGTCCCGTTTTTGTGCGACAACTGGGAAGCTCGTGAAGATGGAAAACTATTTGTGTTTACTCTCAGACAGGGATTATCTCTTCACGATGGCCGCACGCTCACTGCGAAAGATGTGAAATCCTCATTTGAAAAAGCGATCCGCGTCAGCGGGGAAAATATGGCGGCAGCATTCGGTTCCATCGTGGGAGTCCGGGAATTCCTCGCTGGTTCCCAAAATGAGGTCACCGGAATCCAGGTGCAGTCGGACACTTCGTTCTCCGTGCAACTGGAGGAGCCGCTGTTGATTTATCCCTCGCTGCTAACGGATGCGCGGGCAGCGATCACCTGCGATGACACCCATGGAAACCTGGTGGGCACAGGTCCATTCCGGATCGATTCGGTGGAACCCGGTAAAATCATTTTGCAGAAAAACGAACATTACTGGAAAGGACGCGCGCCTTTCCTGGATACTGTCGAGTTTCGAACTTCCATCAGCACAAAGAAGATGGCGGAAGGTTTCAAGAAAGGTGAATTCGATGTTGTCCGCGATCTGTTGCCGGAAAATCTGGATGAAATCCTTCGCGATCCGTTGATTCAAGCTGGATTTGTAGAAGTTCCGAAAAAGAGCACCTGTTTTCTTGTGTTCAACTCATCCGGACCCTTTGGAAAAGTAGCTGCATTGCGCGAAGCATTATGCGGAGTGCTTCAAACGCATGATCTGGTGTGGCGCACACTGGGGCGCTTTGCGCAGCCTGCTGAGGGTTTGCTGCCACCCGGACTGCTCGGTCACGATCCGGGCCGAAGACATATCAGCATTTCCATCGATCAGGCTCGCGAACGATTGCAAACAACCGGTCTATCCTTACCGATCCGGTTAAGAGCTGCCGTCCATCCGATTCTCCAGGACCGCTACGGCGCTTTGATCAGAGCGTTGTTGAAAACCTGGGAAGAGCTGGGTGTTGAAACTTCGATCGTGACGCCGGATATGAGCTCGTATCGCGAGGCCTGGGACAACAATGAAAATATCGATGTGTTGCTCACGCGTTGGATCGCCGATTATGATGATCCGGACAATTTCATTTATCCTCTTTTTTATTCCAAGGCCGGCAATTTTCGGAAATATTTCTCCAGCGATCAAATCGATGAGCTCATGGAACAGGCGCGCGTGGAAAGTCGCCCTGAGAAAAGAGAAAAGTTGTATCGACAGATGGAAGAGCTGCTGATGGAGAAAGGAACGTTTTTGCCGCTCTTTTATGAAATCGATTACCGTGTGGCGGCTCACAACCTCAGAGGACTCGCGATTCAAAGCAGCGCGCCATTTGTCCGGTACGCGGAAATCGGAAGAATCGAAGAAGAAGGTTTGGTTCCGGGCAAAAAACGGGAAGGAGGGCTTGTGCGAGTCCCTCAAACCACGCGACCACAAAGTATAGACCCTTCGATGAATTTTCTGATCGTAGAGGGGGAAGTGACTCCCATGATTTTCGAAACGTTGACCGTCGAAAAGCAAGGGGGAATCATTCCGTGGCTCGCATCTGAGTTTTCTTCCGGGGAAGGAGGAAAAAGATTCCACTTCAAGTTGCGCGAAAACGTACGTTTTCAAGATGGACGGCGCCTGACTTCGCGCGACGTTCGTTACTCCTTTGAACAACTCCTGCGCAAAAGCGGATCTCCGCGTCGCGGATATTTGTCTGCAATTCGTGGAGCCACTTCGATGATCAAAGGTGAATCCAACGACCTTCCTGGATTCAAGATCATTTCCGCCACGGAATTCGTAATCGACCTCACCCGCCCTCTTTCGCTGTTGCCGGCAATGTTGACCCATCCCTGTTGCTCCGTCATACCGGAAGGGAGCACTCTGTTTTCGGGAAGCTGGCGAGATGGGTGTATCGGGACGGGACCTTTCCGCCTCATCCGGTATGAGCCGGAAAAACTGCTGGAACTGGAAGCGAATCCTGATTATTGGCGTACCGGACTGCCCAAAAGTGATGGGCTCAGATTCACTTTTGGCGTGCCGCCACAAGAAATCTTGAGCGGGTTCCGCAGCGGAGACTTTTCAGTGGCTACTGACTTGCTTCCATCAGATGTTGCAACCTTACGCCGTGATCCGACTCTTGCCGCTCATTACGCGGAAATGCCTACTCTTTCCACCTATTTTCTGGTGATGAACTCTCATTCCGGAGCGATGACCGATCCAGCTTTGCGACGGCAAATTCTGGAATCGGTGGACGTAACCCGGTTGGTGCGTCAGAGTGTAGGCCGTTTGGGAATCGCGGCTTACAGCTTGACCCCGCCGGGCTTACTTGGATATGAGCCTACACGCAGGACAGGATTACCCTCCAGTGTGAAAGGAAAAGGGGATCTGGAACTGACCTGCATGATCCATCCCATTTACGAAAGTACGTATTCGGCTCTGCTGCAAGATTTGATCGCCATGCTGAACGAAAAAGGAATTCGGATCAAAGTACTGGAGAATAAAGCGTCTGCCGACTTTCTCAAAACAGGAAATGCGGATTTGGCTCTTGTGCGGTGGCATGCTGATTATCCGGATCCTTCTACTTTTGCAGAGATCTTTGAGACAGGTGACGGAATGTTGGATGCTTTTTGCAGCTCGCCTGAATTGGACCGGCTGATTGAACGAGGTCGCGCAGAACAGGACCGCAAAGTCCGCCAGGCCATTTATCGCGAAATCGAAGAGATCCTCAGGAACAAGGCGTTGGCGCTTCCTCTTTTTCATGAGCAGCGTTATTTGTTCGCGCGTGCGGAAGTAGAAGGATTGGAAATGCGCTTCTCCCTTCCCAGTGTCGTTTACGAAAAACTCTGGATCCGATCTTAAACAACAAACTGCCTGAATGTCCAAAGTTACGGGATTATAAGTGAAACAAAAATCCTGTCCCTTATCCCCGATCTCCACATCCCCCTTCTTACACTCTTCCCGGCAGAATGCCGGCGTTCAGTATGCCGCATTCATCTACCGGCCGCAAGTTCGCGACGAAACGACAGGCAGAACAGCCAAAACTTGACGTTCGTTTCTCGTTGCATATATTCCATACGCATCGGGAATACCCGTTTCATCGGGCCTTCCATATTCGATTGCAAAAGTTTCCTCAAAGTTGGCGCGAATTGTGGTAAGCAAGAAGAAATGGATCTTTTTCATCTCCGTTCTTGTACTGCTGATCACAGGTCTGCTTGTTCTCGACAGAATCGGAACAAGATTTGCGAACCGCCTGGAGCCTTATCTTAAAGAGCAAGCCATCTCCTATCTTCGGCAGCGATTTGACAGTGAAGTGGAGTTAGGCGTTCTTCGCATCCACATACCGGAAGTTTCCGCAATCCGAATATTATTGAATCGTGGCCAGGGTATTCTGGCAAAGGTTGAAGGCGAGAATCTCCTCATCCGGCATAAGGGACGGAAAGATATTCCCGCAATGTTTGCGATCAAGCGTTTTGCTTTTGACGTAGATCTGGGAACGGTTGTTCACCCGCCTGCAACAGTTGCTTTGCTGAAAATAGATGAGATGGAAATCAATATCCCTCCAAAGTCGAAGAACGGCGATCTGAATGTTTCAAAGCGGCTCGGTACGCGTGATCCACGCATCATGATCAAGGAGATCGTGGTTACCGGCTCAACACTCGCAATTCTACCGAGAGACCCGAAGAAAACTCCCTTGCGCTTTGAGCTGCACAAGATTCGCCTCCAACCTTCCAGCCAGGAATTGGTCGTCAACTATGAGGCGATGCTAAAAAATGCAAGACCTCCGGGTGATATCAATAGCCGTGGGAAATTCGGACCATGGACAACGGAAGAACCAGGGGACACACCGCTGACAGGTGAGTACGACTTCAAGAAAGCAGATCTGTCCGTCTTTCGCGGAATCGCGGGACATCTGGATTCCACCGGACATTTTGATGGAACGCTGGATAAAATTCATGTCATCGGAAAAGCTTCCGTTCCTGAATTTCATCTAAAGAATGGAGGGAAACCACTGCCCCTTACTACCAGCTTTGAGGTGATGGTGGACGGAACAAACGGAAATACCATCCTTCAACCGGTTACCGGATCCATAGGAGCAACGAGTTTTACAACGACTGGCGGTGTCGTAAAGCATGAAAAGGATCCGACACGAAGAATTTCGCTGGATGTGACTATTCCAAAAGGTTCGATTTACGAATTACTGCGTTTTGCAACAAAAGGAACACCGGGAATGGATGGAACGGTTTCTTTCAAAGGAAAGATTGAGATTCCTCCGCTATCCGGCAAAGTTCGCGAAAAGTTAATCCTTGATGGAAATTTCACACTTTCGAGAGGGAGATTTCTGCGCGCAGCCGTCCAGGAGAAAGTCGATACCTTAAGTCGTCGAGGCCAGGGTCAGCCGGAGAATCGAAAAATCAACGATGTATTTTCCCAGATGAAAGGTGTTTTCCACCTCGAAAACCAGGCCATAGTCTTTCGCCGTCTCTCGTTTTATGTATCCGGGGCCAGAGTCGATCTGACAGGAACATACAATGTGGCTTCAGATCTCGTGAATTTGCGCGGGACACTAAAGCTCGATGCAAAAGTTTCGCAAACAATGACGGGCTGGAAACGATGGGTGCTAAAGCCCGTTGATCCATTTTTTGCAAAAGAAGGCGCCGGCACCTTTCTAAAGATAAGGGTGGAAGGCAAATCAGATAACCTGAAGATTGGAAGGGATCGTGGTTGAAAAGGGAAACAAACTTCTCATAGAAATCGTTGAACAAAGTCCCCTTGATCCGATATCCCCTCATCCCCCCGATCTCCACATCCCCCTTCTTACACTCCTCAGATCCCCGCCGTAGCAGGATGGAAGCAGAAGGGCTAGAATAATCATGGAGGATCAAAGATGAAGCTTGATGGCAAGCCTCGCAAGACTTCAATGGAAGCGGTCATAGCGGAATACAAAAAGCACGTCGATCGCACTTTGATTCGTGAGAACCTCCGCCTTACCGTGCAACAAAGATTTGAAAACCTCATGAATCTGCAAGCCTTCGCTGAAGAATTGAGACGAGCGGGCGAGCGCGCCAACAAAAAGTGATTCAGTTCAAAACACTCATCCCATTACTCGTAAACACGGGTGCACGTTTTATTCTGGTTGGGGGAGCGGCGGCGATTGCACATGGATCCTCCAGATTAACAAACGATCTCGACATCGTTTATGATCGCAGTCCGCAAAATATGGAACGTATGGTGGACGCGCTGAAGCCTTATCAACCATATTTGCGAGGCGCACCTCCGGGGTTACCGTTTCGATGGGATGTTGAGACTTTGGCCTCAGGACTCAACTTTACGCTGACCACTTCCCTCGGGAATCTAGATTTGTTGGGCGAGATTACCGGAGGTGGAACGTTTGAAGATTTGGTGCCTCATTCCATCCCCATCGAACTTTTTGGTGTCTCCTGTCTTTGCCTCAATCTTGAGAAGTTAATCGAAGTGAAACGGGCTGTTGGCCGCCCAAAAGATTTGGAAGTGATCGCCGAACTGGAGCTGATTCTTCAGGAAAGAGATCGCAATTGATGCGTATCTCGACTGTCGGGATATTTTTTCTTAAGATAGTAAAAATCCTTATCCCCTCATCCCCCCGATCTCCACATCCCCCTTCTTACACTCCTTTAATCTCATTGCAGACCACAGGGCTCAGTTTTGATGTCTGAACTGCGTCAATCACGTCTTACCTGAATGGTGCAAGCTGGTTCCCCTTTGAGCATACAGGTGGACTCAGAAATTGAGATTTTTTCCTCATAGTACCTGGCGAGTCCTTTCACAATTCCTCTGGCGACGTCACACATCTTTCGCTTGGAGTTGTAGTGAATGATAACCTCGTTTTCCGATGTTCGAACACACTTCAGGTCCGGCGGATGAGCATCCCGGTTGTGTAACCGGACCACGCTGTGAATTTGATCTTCTGTATGCTCAATGACATCCAGAGTCTTCCATGCCGGTTGGATTACACCCGCATACATTTGAAGCAGATCGGGCGCAATAAATTCTCCAAAGTCCTCCAGGATGGAGCGAACCGGCGCACCCGTCATTCTGGATGCAGTCGAAGTCAGTTGGATGATTTCGCTATCCGGATAATCAGCCATTACTTCGTATGTTCTGGCTCCCAGGTCGGATTCAATGAGGAGCCTGTCCCAGGCCGCGCGTCCGCCGAGCTTTGTTTCCACATATTTTTTCAATTCAAAGAAGATCGTTCCGTGCATAGGGATATTTTCATTTTACCAAAGCCGAACACCTTTTTTTCCACAGAGTATTCAGCGGGCAGGCAAACGAACAAAGGAATTTTTCGAACCGCAGAAGTGAGCGCTGACTTCTAGACGATGCTCAGAGAATGTACAATTGTAGCCGGTAAAACTTTCTGAGTTTTGGGCCAATTCGATAGCAGGAGGAATCGCCTATGATCTGTGTGGATCGACGAAATTTTCTAAAACTGTCCGCATTCGCCGCCGGTGCCATGGCCAGTCCCCGCTTTTCACGCGCCGATACCCCGGGTGGCGCATTCGCAAACTTGAAGCCTATGACCGGCGGAGTCAAACCGATCACAGATCAAGAGCGATTGGAACGAATGGAAAAGGCTCGCAAGCGAATGATAGAAAACAAAATCGATGCGATTTATCTCGAAGCGGGTACCAGTTTGTTTTACTTTACGGGAGTGCAATGGCATGGATCTGAGCGGATGTTCGCTGCCGTTCTTCCGGCGCGCGGAGAGATTGCATGGGTTTGTCCTGCATTCGAAGAACAGCGCGCGCGCGAGCTGATCCGTTTTGGTTCCGACATTCGCACCTGGCAAGAGGATGAAAGTCCGTACAAAAAGATTGCCGGGATCTTTCAGGATCGCGGGATTCTAACCGGTACGATTGGTATGGAGGAACGAGTACGCTTTTTCCTTTTTGACGGCATTCGAAAGGAGGCTCCGCAGTTGACCTTCGTAAGCGCTGATCCTGTGACTGCCGGATGCCGGATGATCAAATCCGCTGCAGAACTGGCTTTGATGCAGCGTGCAAATGACATCACGATTGCCGCGTATAAGGCCTCCGTAGACACATTAAAAGAGGGGATCACCACGGACGAATTTTCCGCAAATATTTCTGCTGCATTTGGTGCGCTGGGCGTTGAAGGGGAAGCCTTTACAAGCTTTGGAAAGTACACGGCCTTTCCGCATGGTAGTATTCAGCCGCAAAAACTGAAGGAAGGAGACGTTGTCTTGATGGACGGGGGCTGTGATGTGGAAAAATACGGTTCGGATGTCACACGAACGTTTGTGTTCGGCAAACCTTCTGCGCGGCAGCGAGACATCTGGAATCTAGAGCGCAAAGCGCAGGATGCAGCGTTTGCGGCTGCGAAAGTCGGCGCGACCTGCGAGTCGATAGACGCTGCTGCGCGCAAGGTGATCACGGATGCCGGATTTGGACCCGATTACAAAGTCCCGGGACTTCCACATCGAACCGGTCATGGGATCGGATTGGATGGCCACGAATGGGCTTATCTCGTTCGCGGAAACCAAACACGCCTTGCACCCGGAATGTGTTTCAGCGATGAGCCAACGATCGTTATTTATGGAGAATTCGGAATTCGCCTGGAAGATTGTATGTACATCACAGAAGACGGCCCGCGGATGTTTACTGTGCAGAGTCCATCGATTGATCATCCCTTCGGATCATGAATTCAGGGCTAAGACTCAATGTTCGGATCTGTGTATGGTCGTAGTTTTTGAATCAAACCATTCGGCATTGGAACAGTCTCAAACAGTGTCGCGGCGAACGGAATACAAGAACAAAACGCGCATCGGTAATCAGCTCAGCGTCCCCTTTTTTCTGACCTCGAAATTCAATCGCAACGATTTTGTCCCGATGTGTCCAACGTACACACATACTTCCAGAAGATCATCCAACCGGGCCGCACAGAGGAAAATCACATCTGATGTGTGCGCGTGGAAGCCACACATCAGAGTCCGTCAAAAACGACACCATAAGCAACGCCCTACTGCGCGACAATAATTTTCTCTTTTCAGCAAATTCGAACACACCATCCCCACATCCCCCATATCTCCCCATCCCCCTTCTTACACCCTCTTTCGCAATGTCATCTTCATACCGAAACGCGGCCTGAGTGTAATTGCGGGGAAGGGCTCTACCGGATGATTCGGGACAAGCTCCAGGCGGAATTTTTGTCGCAACGGTTGCGAGTATCAGAACCGCTTCCATCATTGCAAAAGAATTGCCGATACAGAGTCTGGGACCGCCGCCGAAAGGAAAGTACGCAAATCGCGGGAGCCTTTTCGCCAGACCATCCGCCCATCGGTCGGGACGAAACTCATCCGGCTCATCGAAATACCGCGCATCACGATGCATGACCCACTGGCTCATGAAAACCGTGGTTCCTTTCGGCAGCTCGATTCCATTGATCCGGCAATCGCGGATCGTTTCGCGCCCAAACGCGTACGCAGGCGGATAAAGACGCATCGATTCCATGATGACCATTTCCGTGTAACGCAATTTCGGTATATCGCTGGCCTGCGGGGAACGTCCATTCAGAACCGTTCGGAGTTCCGACACCAGTTTCGCTAACGATTCGGGATTTTGCGATAACAGGTAAAACGTCCAGGTAAGCGCAATCGCTGTAGTCTCATGACCCGCGAGAAATAATGTTACGGCCTCATCGCGCAGCTGCGTATCGGTCATTCGAGTTCCATCTTCGTCTTGCGCCTGCAACATCATGGATAGCAGATCGGTCCCATCTGCTGCGGAACGACGCTCGCGAATGATCCGGTACATTAACGCATCCAGCCGCTTCACAGCTTTTTTGCACCGGAGATTTCCTGGAAGAGGCAGGAATTCAGGGATTCGAATTGGCCGCCGGAACCGTACGGCGACTTCCTGAATCGCTATGTTGAAAGCTTCATCCACTTCGCGCATGTCCCGGTCGATATCGGTGCTGAACAATGCTTTCGTAACAATCCGCGATGCAACATGCATCATCTCCTGGTGGATGTCGCGCGTTTCGCCATCTTTCCAATCCGCGAGCATCCGTTCGGCAAAATCGACCATCAATTTTCCGTACCCTGCAATCCGTTCTTTGTGGAAAAAGGGCTGCGACATGCGGCGTTGGCGGAGCCAGAAATTGCCTTCGCTTGTAAGCAATCCTTCTCCAAAAATTGCACGCACATGTCTCCAGAAAAAACTGTGCTTTTGAAAGCTGCGGCTATTTGTAACCAGAACTTGCTCAATGTAATCAGGATGATTGATCAGAAACGCATCGTACCGGAACAGTTTGATTTTCACGATATCCCCGTATTCGCGCGCGCATCTGGTGAAGAAGCCAAGGATGTCGCGTCCGAATTCCGGAAGATTGCCGAAAAGGAAATGACCCGGTGGACCTGACGGCCGCTCCGCATCTGTCATATTCAGATCTTACAATAAGACGGTGAACCCATTCCCACATCTCCCTCATCTCCACATCCCCTTTCTTACACCCTTCCGCGAGAAAGGAACGTTTTTGCCGCTGCTTTTTGCAGCTTGCCTGAATTGGACCGGCTGATTGAACGACGTCGCGCAGAACAGGACCGCAAAGTCCGCCAGGCCATTTATCGCGAAATCGAAGAGATCCTCAGGAACAAGGCGTTGGCGCTTCCTCTCTTTCATGAGCAACGTTATTTGTTCGCGCGCGCCGAAGTAGAAGGATTGGAAATGCGCTTCTTTCTTCCCAGTGTCGTATACGAAAAACTCTGGATCCGATCTTAAACGGACGCGTTTCTCGCTGATTGGCCAGGCGTGCCACGCTATTTTCCGATTCGATTCGCTACACCTTTTAAGCCTGTCCTAACTTCTCGGTGCACTTTCCGCAAAACCCGCAGTGATCGAAGTACAGAGTAGCCCCACAATCTTCGATTTTTCCGTGCATACGAAGAAAGAAGAATATAGCTTAGGAACAGGGGTAGAGATTGGACCAATTGAAGGATTCCCCGTGGGTTAACATCGTCCTCGGGCCATGATCTGAACCCAGTTGCCGCAACCTTCTAAAATTGCTCCTCTCCGACCGATTCTAAATAACGTGCCGAGGACAGGATTCTGCGCGTCCGACAAAACACACCGCTACGCTTCGTGGCCATCCATGATCGTGCAGCAGAACCTACAAAACCAGAGGATCTTCACGTTTCACTCGTCAAGTTGAATATCCCTATATAAATACTTTGACCCTCGATGAAGCGCCTCTATTGTAACGCTTCGATTAACCATGGGGCCGATAACATCATCTAAAGCCTCTCCTGCATCGTCGATTCTTAGATGTCGAACATTAGCGGGATCGATCGTAGCCACTTCTAGCCAATCTTGGTCAAGGTGCACCGCCCGCAGAACCCCTCGGACCTGAATGATCTCATCTAAAGCTATGAATGCTCTTACCGGCAGATTTCGTAAGGTCATATTCAGTGTTTGCCGGTTCTCGGACGAAAGGACTACAATGGGTTGAGACGGATTTCCCCCATCGCGTATTCGACCCACTCGTAGCTTTTACCGGTAGGGGCAAGGTTGCGTGAAAGGCTGAGAAAGACATCTCTGTATCCTTCATCGGGTACAACATTCTGTAACTGCCTTTCGGGATCAGCAGTCGCTGCATTTAACACTGTAAAAAACGTTTCAGTAATTTGACCAATCTCCGGGGGCTGTTCCCACAAGTCCATTTGTGGAGGCTGCTCAACACGCACAGCAAATTGATAACTACCTGCAGGTACCTGAATAAGCCATGCGCGAAACATTGATAGAACCTCTAGCGGCGGTCCTCCTCGGCGACGGATAGGCCGTTTCAAAAGCATTTCCACAATCCTAAACAGGAAGGATTTTATCGCTTCGACTTTTTGTATAATCAGGTCAAGTGGGGCTCCACCGTGAATTACCTCTCCACCTTTGATCGAAACGAGCACGTCTCCAGGAGCGAATTTGAGTCCCGATTCCTCAGCTGATTCTGCCGACCAAATGAAGTGCAGAAGCTCCTTGAGTTGATCTTTGGCGAATTCGGGGAGTTGATCATTAGCAAGCTCACGATGGGCTACTTGGGAAGCCTTGGCGTAGTTTTTGCCTTTGTACCATAGGGCGACGGCACTAACAACGGTGATGCCACGTGTTTTTTGTTTTTCAGGCGGGACTTCGCTTAGGCAATCTCTTCCTCGCTTGCGGCAAGGCGATAAAGCTCTTCTGCCTTTTTTTGATTCAAAGATCTTGCTTCTGCCTGTGCCTGGCCAGCAACCTCTTCACTTTTGGTGTGGTGGGAATCCCAACTCATTGAGGCTCCCGAACGTCTCTGACCATAATGACTCTGGCACTGAAGCCGATCACTCCGGCAATAGCTGGTAGGCTGCTTTTACCCCGCAGAGCCTGGCTCACTTTTTGGGACAACCTCTTTGCAACTTCTTTGTAATCCCCATCGCTAACCCCGGAAACTTCAAGTCTTAAACAATCCTCAAGATCAATGATTCCAGACCCCGCTAAGCCGATGTAGTAATCAGATCCCGTTCCCGTCTCGGCGCGACGTACCGCAAAAACATTCCTGAGATACTCAACGGCAGCGATGACACAGCGTATGCTCCTGCCTCAGTTGTAACGGTTTCGTTCGCCCAAGCATCGATGGTACGACGATCCGGCTTCCGCCATTGGATTGCACACGATGTTTGGTTTGCATTATCCGTCAGGTCAACGCTGACCGGTGACT
Organism: uncultured bacterium; assembly: GCA_963843285.1. Taxonomy (GTDB): domain Bacteria; phylum Acidobacteriota; class HRBIN11; order JAKEFK01; family JAKEFK01; genus CAZDDB01. The sequence goes on along the minus strand of CAWJJO010000004.1, from coordinate 15,255 downwards.
TGTGGTGGCGGCTCAAGCACACAACTGCGGCTTCTTGATAGCTATCTGCAACGGCCTTTGATAGGCCACGATGGCGTCTATGCATATCTCTGATCTTTAAATACTTGTCCATATGAACAAGATGCCTCACGTTACGTGGCGCTGAATCTTTTTTCTAAGGAATTCAGTGTGTTATTTTCAGATATTCCATCATGTGGAATTAGCACGTATTTCCAAGGTTTGCTTCCAGAATTCGCGGCATACTCTGTGGCGTTTCTACACCACTTGACGGCTGCATTCTTTTTTGCCAGAACCACGGCGTCTTCCATCTCATTCCGTGCTTTTGCCTCTAACATGTAAATTGCATCGCGCGTCTCAGCAACGAAATCCGGCTGGTATTCGAGATGGTCGGATCCGTGTCGATAGAAAATTTGGAACTGCCCTTTTGCAGGTCTGAACCATTTGAGACTGTCACGATCCAGAATAACCGCTAATTTTCGTTCGGAATCCGAATCAAACTTTTGAAGAAGGTATAGGCATCGCTTAAACCCGACGAATAGGTATTTTGACATGTTACTTTTGTCTTCTGGTGAGGAAGTATATTCAAGCGGTGTTTCGTTCACGGAGCTTGTAAATGCGCTCGCTTTCAACTCTGTGTAGCCTTTACTCACCTTTACTTCATAATCAACCGCTTCCTCCCAGTAATGTTCTTGCATCTGCGCATGAATAAACTTTGCGATTTCTCGCTGATGACAGCTCAAGACTTTGCGTGTTTCTTCTTCCGATAGATAACTCATGAAGTGGTTAACGGCTTGAGCTGCAAGTTCGTAGAGTAAATCGGAATGCTGGTCGTAGGAGATATCATCGAAATCAACCAGTCCACTCACTATGTAATCTTCAAGCCGTAACTCTTCCGTGATCGACTTTCCGATTGCCACAACCTCAGTCCCTCCGGTTCGTAAATACTGTACCCAGAGTTCTTCGGAAACAGCGGGATAGCGCAACGACTCGAGCCTAAGTTGAAAAGACTTGAATCCGGATCTGACTTCTCCCTTTGGTACAACCAGAATGCGTGGAATGTTGATCGTTTCCCGCATTATTGTCTCCGAGGTTCGGGCGACTACAGCGGCAATGTCGATCTTCCGCGGCTTTTCTTCAAGCTCCAGTTGGGATGGCTGGTATTTCTCTTCAACGGCCTTGACCAACGCGGCCTGAATCTCAGGTTTTTGTAAGTCAGAAAGAGACGGTATTATTTCCGGACGATTTTCCAACTTTCGAATTACTTCATAGGTAATTTGAGCAACCTTCTGTTCTTCCTCGTTCTCAAAAATGGGAGCAGTATTTTTTCCAATCACGACGCTCGTGTCGCTTAGTTGATCGGGGATTATTCCGAGTTTATTCGCCAGCTTAGTCTGCGTAATTAGTGTCACATGTTTTCGTTCTAGCTCCTCTTTATCGATCACCAGAGCTTGGAGGCGAATAGCAGAGTCGGGTTTTCTGGCTTCATCGATGATTTCCTGGAAGCGATCGTGCGCGACGATGTTTAAGCGATCAATGGAGTTTACACCGGTCCGTTTTCCAAAGGGCAGGCGTAAACCACGGCCAATGGATTGCTCAATCAGGATTCTGGCATTTGCCGGTCGAAGAGGAACAATGGTGTACAGATTTGTGACGTCCCAGCCTTCCTTTAGCATATTGACATGGATAACGATTTCTGTCGGATCGTCGTTATGCTCGACCTTTAAAAGGCGCTCAATCATTAGTTCTTCCTCAGCCCCTGTCTTGCTTGAATCAACCTGGATGACCATCTCCCTGTAACGGCCTTCGAAAAATTTGTCAGACTGTATCATCTGCAACAGTTGTGAAGCATGTGTTGTATCACGGGCGATCACGAGTAAAAACGGTTTTACTACGGGATTGCTCGTTTCTCTTGCGAATGTCTCCAGCTCGACCTTGACGCTTTCATGTAGGCGAATACCGTCTTCAAGCTTTATTCGTTCCAATTTCTCTGCCGACATGTCACCAACGTTGAAATCTTTTCGCGTAACTACGGCAGGTTCTTTAACGAATCCATCAGCCATTGCCCTGGCTAAAGGGTAGTCGTAAATAACATTTTTAAACGCGATTGCGCCCCGTGCAGTTTCAACAAATGGTGTTGCCGTCAGCTCGAGGCCTAGGGCTGGTCTAAGCTCGTTGATTGCACGTATGCCGGCAGTCGCTCTATATCGATGAGATTCATCCATAATAAGAACCAAATCGTCAAGCTGTGCTAGAAAATCAAAATAGCTTTGTCCAATGTATTCAGAAAGCCTTTTGATTCGCGGAGACTTTCCTCCGCGCACCTCAGAATTAATTTTGGAAATGTTGAAGATGTTGATTCGGCAAAGCCTTAATTCGTAATCAAAGGATCCGGCCATCGATTCATAATTGTCTCCAGTGATCAACGCAGGCGGGTCTGTTGCGAACTCGGCTATCCCTTTGAAAACATACTTGTGTGTGTTTGGCGTAAAATCTGTGATCAATTTGTTGTAGATCGTGAGATTCGGCGCCATTACAAAGAAATTCCGAAATCCATGGGCAAGATAGAGATAGCTGATGAAGGCGCCCATCAATCTCGTTTTACCTACTCCCGTTGCCAGCGCAAAGCATAAAGATGGAAAATCTCTTTCAAAATCGGTAACAGAAGGGAATTCAGACCGAATAATTTCAAGAGCCAATTTCATGTCGGAATTCTTTTTGGGCGGAAAAATCTCGATGATCCGATCAAGAATTTCCAGAGATCGTCTTTGTGGGGGGCGAAGGCTCAATCGTCCTGAAATCGGGTTGACTTCCCGATTCATTGGTTTCCCGCTTCAGCGAAAAGATCCTGTTGTCCAGGTCCGGCGGGGGCTTTTGGAAGATTCTCTACGCGAAGGCTATAGTCATCATGCCCCCATTCGCAACGTGATAGGACCTGCTTCGGAATTTTTTTAACAGTCAAATTTGGATATTCCCCCCTTCCGCGGAATGCCGTGCAAAGAACCAACAGTGTGCGCTGAGGCCCCACTTCTTCACTTAACTGCATGAGCTGTTCGTGACTTAGATTCGCCGTAGTAATGTAGATAAAATCTTGCTCAGTGGAATATCCGTGTTGCCAATAGATTGTGTCGCTCGGTGCATATTGAAATCCCTCCAGCTTACACAATGCCTCGGACAGCATCGTAGCGTTATACTGTTTGTTGATGACCCAATTCCCCCACTTATCCTTCTCAAGCAGGGAAGGAGCGAGTCGATAGTACCGAAAACCTCCGCCTCCTTTCCAATCCACATCTTTGCTTATTCCTCCGGAGTCTTGATTCTCGATTACCTTCATAAGGCGTGGGATAATATGTGTATGGCAATGATCTCCCAACTCAACCATAATCCAATGTCGATTCATTTTGTGCGCAACTGCACCTGTGGTCCCGGATCCCGCGAATGAGTCCAAAATCCAGTCACCAGGATTTGATGCTATGGTCAATATCCGCCGCAACAGCTTTTCGGGCTTTGGAGTCGCAAATGGAATCATATCTGGGAATAGTCGTTTGATCTCGGCTTTTGAAGTGCGATTGCTTCCAACCTCACTATGTGACCAGATGGTTTCCGCTGGTCTTCCTATACTAGAGTCAGCGAAAATGCGGAAATACGGTGTCCACCCGTTTCTACCGTGAACCCATTCGATTCGTAAGTGTTCGTCCTCGATCTTCTTAGCAGTCCACCGCCAGGCCCCATCGGTCCCATCTTGACGTTTCGGGTATACTTGTGACCCATCAGGGGCGACTAATGGAAAATACAGTGTTGGACGTGCAGAGCGGCTGTCGCCTTGACCGCCCATGGCTCTTAATGGTTTTAGGTAGTACCTGCGGCCGAATTCATCTGTTTTGTCGTAATGAGCTGGTAAGGTGTCTGTTACCAACCTGTTCCAAGATGTCCTTGATCGATCTTTGCCATAAACGATTATATGATCATGGCGAATAGAGAAGAATTCCGCATCCATTCGCGGGCTATCAGTTTTTTCCCAAACTACATTCCCAAGAAAATTGTCCCTACCGAATATTTCGTCGCAGATTACTTTGCAGTAATGCGCCTCGTTATCGTCTAGATTAATCCATAGTGAACCCTCATATGAAAGCAACCTTCTGAGAATTTCTAGTCGGTCTCGCATTAAGGCAAGCCATAGTGAATGTTCCACGCCGTCATCGTAATGTTCGAAAGCACTTCCTGTATTATAAGGAGGGTCGATGTAAATGCATTTAATTCTACCGGAAAATTCCTGTTCCAAAGCCTTGAGAGCAAGCAAGTTGTCGCCAAAGATAAGTCGATTGTCGAATAAGTCCCCGTTGTTCACTCTATGTTTTGCATGGTAGGACTTCTCTGGATCTTCTAGTAAGATACGAGGCTCAAGCTTTGGTCGATTTTCTTTGCCGATCCAGGTCAATTCGAGCTTTTGCTTTTTTAGAGATGACATATTCAAATAGTGACAGTTGTTGATTCCGAAGCAGGGGAACTTCCTTCATTAATTCTTTTTAGCAGTTCGTTACGTAGAATTTGACAGTCAGCTGATGTCGCAAAAACTGACCGGAAGTGGCGAGGCTGTTCATAAACATCCATTCCGCTTGCCGTATCAGTGCGGCGTGAAACAAATCCTTTAGCTTCGGACGCTGAAAACAGCATTTCGGCAAAATCGAGCGCTGCTTTTGTGATTGCAACCTCTTCGTCCGGAGTAAGGCCCAGCGTGTCGCCCTGCTCAGGGCGTAGCTTCAGATATACCGCGTTCAGTACGAGCCAGCGAGCGTTTTCAAAAAAGGTTTTTCGTACGCCTGTGCTCGCACTGCCGCTGTCCTGCATTGTTCTGATCACCAGCCTTTGCGTTTGCACAGCTCTCCAAACTGTACGCCCAGATCGATCAAAAACGAACACTCGCGAATATCTGGATCGAAACGGTTCTTCCGGAAAAATCTCATCCATCGATAAAAGAGATTGCCTGTTCGCCAAAGCTCGGGCATACAAATCACAATCGTTCTGCTGTGTAAGGCATGCGCCCGCTGTAGTTGCTTCATCCATTGTGAAATTGGTCGCATCTGGCGATGGAACATCTTCGGCAGGTTTGTAGTGATATGTAATCCCGGAAAGTCTGAGTTGCTTCGCGATATGTTCTTGTTCGGGCTGTTGCGCTGCGAAATCTTTCGGACCGATTTGATTCTGAAAATTCGTGCTTCGAGTAATTCGACCGGCGAATTCACGATCATTGTCGCAACGCTCCAATGAAATTATCTTTAGAAACACAAAGCCGTCGTGTCCGATGTTGGTTGGTGCTAGGGCCTCACCCACTGAACCTAGGGTTTGAGCACCGTTAACGATTGACAGAGCATAAGCTGTCACTCTTTTCGACTCGGCGTTTGCTCTGTCAAGGTTATGAACCTCAAGGCGCTCACAGTATGCTGTAAGCCCGTTGTTAAGGTAAAAGAAATTTGCTGGTTCATCTTTTGCCGTAGTTATTATTTCAAGGTTAACATCCGTTGTTCCTCTGAATCCTCGAATATTTGCGGCAATCAATCGCTTCCCGTATTGCCCATAAAGTCTAGCAAGATCAGTCAGTGACACCAACCCGAATACTGTCTCATAGGGACCCGTCACCCAACCGGGCTTAATCAGAACCAACTCGAGTTTTTCGACGCCGGGCCCCTGATCGGTCCCCGTTATCCAATCGTGAACGCTGGTAAGATTATACGTCTGATGTCCGAAATAATCTGATTCCGGAGAGAACCGACGTTTTAGTTCGAGGAACAGCGCCCGGCGATCGCTGGAAACAACAGCTGTTCCGGAGTAAATAAGAACAGCGCGAACTTGTAATGACGAAACTTTGAATATTATTTCCAGCCGGGGAATTATTTTCTGCCAATACGAGTTGTCTTTGAAGGCTGCGAAATTCCCTTGTAATAAATTTTCAAGGCCAGTTTTGAATTTAGTTACATCTGCCAAGGATGGTTCTCCACGGCCGTCCGCGATGAACTTTGATTGGACCACCCAGAGTGTTTGTGATGTTGCTGCGTAAAAGATGCAATCGATGCCTCCGTCTCCACCTGCATCCACAACCGATGAGACAGACTCTTCTATTGAAGCCCCTGCCAGTTTGTGGATCGAATATGCGCCAAGCGCACGACTCAGAAAATTCCTTTCTTTTTCCTCCTCAGATCCAGAGGTGGATTCAGGCAACTTCCCAGTAAAGAGCTCATGTAGGGATGGCCGGAGTTGCTGAATCTCAATAGGAAGATCAGAACTCATCGAATTCGCCATCGGACGGTAAGCAGCGGTTTTAAATCTGTCCGTTGCTGCAGCTTTGCTTCAATTCTCTCAATCAGTTCCTCCCTCTTTTTATCCACCTGATCCTGGGCATCGAACAGTGATTTTCGCTTGTTGTGACGCTGAAACTCCAACGACTTGATCTGCTTCTGGGCATCGAGCTTTTCTTCGAGTGACACGCCTACCGTAGCCGCACGCCGCGCTTCTTTGATTTGACGATCAAGTTCTTTTATTTCACGCTCTAGGGCGATCTTTAGATCGTCGGCCCAACCATCCAGTTTATCGGCTTCTAATTCGAAGAATTTCGCATTCCTTCTCGGAAATATCCCGCTGAATAGTTGCTTTTCGGTGCTCGACAAGAGACTCAAGAAACGCTGGTGAGTCTACTGCGGAGTTGTCAGGGCAATGTCCGGGTAAAGTCATTAAGCGTGCCGCAATGTCCTGCTCCAGTATCTGACCATCATCCATCTGTGCCGCAAAGATCACAAAATCCTCAGACTGATCGAGAGAATCGATCGTCAGCATTGATATCCTCAGCCAGCCCGATTTCCCGATGAGAGGTTCCAAAATACTTATCTTGCCCTCATGCTCTGCGTATATGAATTCGATCTCGGCCGGTAATAACTCACGATTTTTGGCCTGCTGCAACACAGCTTCGGCGAGAGGATGATTCAGTCGATAGGTATGTGCCTCCCCGGAACGTCGTGGCAACTGATAGATTCCTAAAGGAATAACTGTCGCGAGGTCCTTAAAGGGTTGTTCTTTGAGCGAGAATCTTGAATCTTCCGAAAAATCAGCATATTCGTGCAACTCGTGCCGCGTGAGATCCATTAGAAAGCGCTCGAACCGATTTAGTGAATTTTTTGAATCCGCATCCCGAACCCTTAGTTTTTCCCGAACTTCATCGTCAAAATGCTCTAGCAGCTTTTGTCTTGTCTTTTTCATGGATTCGTTTATTTCGAAGCTCAACTCCAGTTGAAGCTGATCAAATGCCGCTTGTATTTCCTCAGCTTTCCTGCATTTTTGATATATCGCAACAATCCTCTTTTCAAAATCCACGCCTGATTCTATAGCTCCAAGCACTTCATCACTAGCACCGAAAACACCTTCAAAAAGTTGAAATTTCTGTTCCAGTAATTCGTAGACTCTTTTATCGGCGGCGTTCTTCTCATTCAGAAAATTCACAACAACGACATCGTGCTTTTGTCCGTACCGATGACAACGGCCTATCCGCTGCTCTATTCGTTGAGGATTCCATGGCAGATCGTAATTAATAACCAATGAACAGAATTGAAGATTGATGCCCTCCGCTCCCGCCTCTGTAGCGATCATGATACGACCCTCTTCTCGGAAGTAGTCAACGATCGCCGACCGCATATCAGCCGTCCTTGAACCTGTTATGTGATCGGTTCCTTGATAGCGACTTGACCAGTTGGAATAAATCTCTTTCGACCGACTATCATTGTTTGAGCCGTTGAAAAGAACAATACCTTCAGAATAGGGGCTGTCAGCAAGCAAACGAAGAAGATAGTCTTGAGTCTTTCGAGATTCGGTAAAGATAATGGCTTTCTGTTCGGCCCCCATTTTGTTTGCCTTGGCAAAGGCGATTCCGAGGGCCTTCAGCAGCGCGTTACCTTTTGCATTGTGATCTATGGAAGTAGCCAGGCTCATGAAAGCTTCAAGGTCCGCAATTTCCAGCTGAATCGCGCTACGGTCGGTTTCAGTAATTGCCGGAGCCTCTTCTTCTTCCGCCCATTCCTCCGCAGTGTCGTTTAGCGATTCGTAATCCTGTTGTAACTCCTCCGGGACTGTCTCCGGCGGTCGCGTCTTTCCTAATTTCGCTTTCAGCCGTTTGGACAAGGAATTCAAGGCTCCTGCGATTGCGAAAGTTGATGACGCAAGCAATTTGCGCAGGACAAGAGTCATTAGAGTCCGCTGGCTCACTGGAAGTGCTTGAAGATTTTCGCGCTGCAAATACTCTGAAACAAGATTGTAAAGCCGATCCTCACTCTCTTCCGGAGTAAAGTGTTCCAGCATCGGTAACCGGTTTGTGTAGTTGATGTACGCTTTGACCTGCCGACGTAACGTCCTATGGCACACTGGCTTCAACCGCGATTTTAGAGTTTCGAAAACCTGGTCTTGATTGAGATTGGCGAATTGTTCCCTGAAACTCTTAAGATCCCCAAATGTATGCTCGTCGATGAAGCTCACCAGCCCGTACAACTCAAGAAGTGAGTTTTGGAGGGGAGTTGCAGTCAAAAGCAGTTTGTTGTTCCCCTGGAGGACAGTTTTTAAAGTATTCGCGATGATATTTGAAGGTTTGTAAACGTTTCGTAGGCGGTGTGCTTCATCAATAACCACTAGATCCCATGACGTCGACCGAACGTCGTCTTGTTTGTTTCTTGCAAATTGATACGAGCAGATCACAATATCGGGAGTATCGAAGGGTTGCAATCGGCCGTTTTTTACAGATACGTTATAGGATTTCGTCTCGAGGATCCGGCAAGGTAGGAAGAATTTTTCGGTCATCTCCTGATACCATTGCTTGCGCAAGTTCGAGGGAGTGATAACCAGAATATGACGCTTGCGCTCTGCCCATTTTTGCGAAATCACGAGCCCGGCTTCAATCGTTTTGCCAAGACCGACTTCGTCGGCCAATAAAGCACCTTTTGAAAGTGGAGATTTGAAGGCGAACAACGCGGCGTCGATTTGATGAGGATTCAGATCGACTTCAGCAGCGGCGAGAGCAGCAGCAAGCTTGTCGACCGAATCTGATGGGAAATGTTTGGTTAACTCGTATGCAAAATACTTGGCGTGATAATCCGTAATTCGCATAGTCTTCTTTTATTGTTACCGTTCCCTTAGCCGTAAATCAAGGAGGATCATCAAGCCGTTCATGTAGCCCGGAAAGAGTCCGACTTGTGAAGCAGGCCTTCTAAAAAATTTTTCCCCAAGTTTCAAGCAATCGAGGAGTTGAGACCCGCGACCCATGAGGAATGTCGGTTTTACGGTTTGGTTCATTCTTGTGTTTTCCAATTTTAACCTACTACCATCAGACTCTAGCTATTTATCAACTTGAAACTCGGTCTTAAGAAAGGTTAGCGTGCGCTCATCGCGAAGCTTGCAAGCGATATTTTGATTTGCAAACATTCCTTGAAATTTCCGTGCTTTTTCGCGATTGAAATTCAGCACCCATTTCACTCCGATGACCCATTCACATAACTCAGGGTTATCTGCATCATGCCTGATCGCAGGTACTTTGAGCGGTAAACCCAATAATGGCCTATCGTTGATTCTGAAATCCTTCGCCATGGTGCTTTCGGAAGTAACTTCCCCGTAACCAACATAACCTACACCTTTTATGTAGGCGAAGATTCGATCCCCTGAGCGAAGTCTTAGCAGTGCATCGCTGTACCATTTGCCTCCTCCAGCGGAGATAAAACCATATTGTTTGCAATCGTCCCAGCTCCTATGTTCACCTTCACCGACATTTACGAACCAGAATCCGCTCCATGGTAGGCGTTTTTTCGATTCAGCGCGCTGTGTTACTTCTTGCGGATCAAGCAGCCACGATCTTCCAAGGAATTCCTTCCCTCCAGTCTGATAAAAGTTAAAAAAAATCACATTGATGTTCACGCCATACTGATCCGCCAGGTATTGAACAATGCGCTCGGACGCTTCATCCAACTCAGCAGCGACTACAATCATAGAATGGGAATTGTTGATGGTTTCCGGCAAGGCTTCTTTGAACCTATCTGCAAATTCCTCTCCCAGACTTTTTTGCAGATACTTCGCTGAAATCTCAGCTACTTCAGCAGCAGGGAGTTTTGTAACCCAACTCGCGTAATCAAGAACTTGCGCAACAATTTCCCGCGGCGTCCGATCCCGCTTAAGCTCCAGGATCACCAGATCACCTTCGCGATCCATGGCCAAAAGGTCAATTCTACCGCCGTGACCTGTGGGTACCTGTCTGGCGATAATCAGGAGCTCCATTCCGACAATCGAAATGTCGTTCGCCAGCCATGTTTCGAGCCGTTCTTCCTGATTTAGGCGGACCTTCTGAATTTCATTTAGAGTGTTCCCCGCGATTTCCCAAAGGCGCATGGTGAAGGGCATGCCTGAATCTCCTGCTTCCATTCTAACTTAAGAAGTCAGGATGCTGTCTTCGCCGATCGCAGCGGTCAATCATGTTATGATCGGAAGGAGAATCCATGAAGGGGTACGTCGCCAACACTGATTTCGATTGGTATGAGTTCCTCCGTGAGCGTCCCGAATTAGATGAGGTGAACTTTTGGCAACCCTCAGGCGGCCGCGCGTTTCATGCAATCCCATCCGGAGCTCCTTTCTTTTTCAGATTGAAGAGCCCGCATAACGCAATCGGGGGCTTCGGATTTCTCGCTTACCACGACACACTTCCAGCGTGGCTCGCTTGGGATACGTTCGGCGTTGCGAATGGCGCATCCAACCGGGAAGAAATGTATCGCCGCATAGCACGGTATCGACATCAGATTCTGAATCCAGAAACTGAATACATAATCGGCTGTCTCATGATCGTTTCGCCGATCTTCTTTGAGCCATCGAAATGGATTCGGGAGCCCGAAGGATGGCACGCAAATATTGTACAGGGGAAGAGCATTGATCTTACTCATGGAGATGGGCTCCGTCTTTGGGAAGAGTGCCAGGCACAAGGTCAGATCACCAGAGCTTTACAGGGGAGTCTCGCTGAGAGCAATCCGCGATATGGCGATCCTGTGGAGATTCGTCCCCGGCTTGGACAAGGGAGCTTCCGGATCGCGGTCATGGAGGCATACGATAGAGCTTGCGCGATCACCACCGAGCATTCTCTTCCCGTGCTTGATTCTGCACACATTAAACGCTACCGTGATGGCGGAGAACATGAAATCTCAAACGGAATCTTCTTGCGGAGCGATATCCACCGTCTTTTTGATAAGGGATACGTAACCCTTACAAGTGATTTTAGATTTTCGGTAAGTAACAGACTGAAGGAAGATTACGCGAACGGCAAAAGTTATTACGGTCTCCATGGCAAGCGCCTTCAGTTGCCGAAACATGAACAGCATTGGCCATCCCGGGACATGTTGATGTGGCACAACGAAAACCTCTATCTCGGGTGATGCCTTAGAAATCCTACGGCGGGAACCCGGCTCTCTGGGTTAAGAAAAGCAGCGTAGCGCGAAGCGCATTGCCGATGAGTGGACGTTAAGGATTTCCACGATTCAGTATTGTCTTCCAACGCGGACTCAATTGTCGCAACGAATCTTTCTCCAGCCAGACTGAGGCGCCGGAGAGATCGGCCTGTTCATATGCCCAGCGAGTAATGTGAATGCTGGTAGTCAAATCGCACGAGACATTCACTTTTCGGAATGCTTGTTCCAGGCGATCTGCATCTGTTCGGTTCCGCATCATCCAGTTCTCGAGATGGCGGATGTCAGGTAAGAGGTCCGCCTTGCTGTTGTTACACTTTGAATGCGCGAGCACAAAATTGTGGCCGAGGTCTACGGAGTAGCGGCTCCAGGGAATGAAGTGATCAACTACTCCGGCTCCCCATGGTATTCGCTCCAGACAGTAGAAGCACGTAGCTTGCTGAATGGGAAAAAGAACATCTCTCACCTGCGATAGATCCTGCCGGTCTGATCCAAACAGGAACTCCTGAAGATCTGTAACCTGCCCCCGAAGAGGTTGATTGGCGTTGAGACTACGGATGTAGCGTATCCACGCATCCTGTACCAGGGCTTTGATGAGAGTGTGGAAGCGGCGAAGAAAGAAGGCAACACCGGGTTTCAGGTGAACGTAGCCTGCGTAGATTCTTGTGTCAGGATTGTCGTAAAGGAAGCACACTTCCTCCCGCCCCACGGTTTGCTGCTTGGTAAGCGGCATGATCTCAATGAAGATAACCGAGTCAGGATTGCACCATGATCGTACAACTTCGACTGAGTGTAAGAAGGGCGATGTGGGGGAAGGAGGAGGTGGATGAGCTTGTTTCTTCTGCAATCAATCCCCACATCTCCAATATCCCCCACATCTCCAATATCCCCACATCTCCCTTTTACACATCAATGTGCCGACAAACCGAATTAAGGAAATCAAAGAGGGATTCGATCGTGTATGCTGATTTAGGGACAAATCATTCAAGAATAAGTACTTACGAGTCGTTGCATTGCGCTGTAAGGGCGTAATTATCAATAAAATAGTTGAATTTCCCTCTTTGTACTGCGTACTGCGATAATATTAGTTCAGTTAGTTTATTTGTACGGTTATAATGAACGATTTTAAATAATGAACATTTACTTATAATGTTCATAAAGATCAAATGTTCATTAATAATGTACATAAAAATGTATGAACAAGACATTGGATAAGGAAGGACAACTGATAGAGGAAGCCACGGAAGCTTTCAACAAAATAGGACCAGGAGAAATGCGGCTCCTGCGGGGCCGCCCGGACTTTGCACGGGAGCATGATTTTCAAGTAGAAATCGAAATCCGCGACGCGAAATTACATTACTTCGCTGAAGTGAAACCAACCGTTTTAAAAAATGCGAGGATCCAACTCTTGTTTATGAAAGAACATGTTCCGCAATTTTTGCTCGTAACAAGATATGTAAACCCCAACTTAGCGGATCAAATGAAACAGGACGGCATCCAGTTTATCGACACAGCAGGCAATGCGTTTATGAAGGATCCGAACTTGTTCATTTTTGTCAAAGGTAACAAACCCCCAAAGGTTGCGAAAAGGGATCTTCCCCCAAGGGCTTTTCGTCCAGCAGGATTAAAGCTCATTTTTGCTCTTTTGTGTGATCCCAAACTGCTAAACGAACCATATCGTCAAATTGTCGCTACAGCGGATGTTGCGCTAGGAACTGTTGCATGGGTAATGGAAGATCTCAAAAGATTGGGTTTTTTAGCCAGAGATAAGCAGCGGCAATATAGAATGATGAATCAGGAGAAGCTATTGAAGCGGTGGACAATGGCATATGGCGAGGACCTTCGGCCAAAACTCATTCTTGGCAAATATCATGGTGAGCACGGGTGGTGGGAAAAGGCAAAAATCGACCCGGAAAAAGAACAATGGGGCGGAGAAATAGCAGCGGCAAAACTCACTGGTTATCTCAGACCGGAAATCGCAACAATCTACACGACTAAGGAGAATCTCGATGATTTTTTGCTAAGAAATAGGTTGAGAAAGGATCCAAACGGCAACGTGGAAGTACTTGAAAGATTTTCGCCAAAGACCTTTACGCAGGCGCCTGAAGAAATTGTTCATCAGATTCTTGTTTATGCTGACCTATTAGCTACCGGCGACCCCAGAAATATCGAAACAGCAAAGATGCTCTATGAACAAAGAATTACTCGATTTATCCGGGAAGATTGATGCTGAAATAGTAGATGTAATTTCTGCTGTTTCCGCGAGCGCCAGTTCGCTCTCCATTCGCTTTTTTTTGGTAGGTGCTTTGGCCAGAGATCTCCTGTTTAAACACCATAACATCCCATTACGAAGATCGACCCTCGACGTCGACCTGGCAATTCAGGTTTCATCTTGGGCCCAACATCAGAAATTAATTGATGATTTGATTCGCCATCGCCAGTTTCTTCGAACAGAAAAAGTCTATCGATTGAAATTGGAAGAAACTCTGGTTGATATCATCCCCTTTGGCGATGTGGCGGATGAGAACTTGAAGATAGCCTATCCGCCTGATCATCGGACGATTATGAGCGTTGTCGGGTTTCAGGAAGCATTTGATTCTTCTGTGAATGTGCGGATTTCCTCAGACCCAAACGTAGATATCAAGGTCAGCAGCCTGGCGGGTGTCGCGATTTTAAAGTTAATTGCCTGGGATGAGAAATATCCTGAACGAGACAAAGATGCGGAAGACTTGCTCCTAATTATGGATCGTTATGAAGAGCTCGGTCAGTTTGATCGGCTCTACGATGAGGAACCTGACCTCTAAAAGAAGAAGAATTTGATACAAGCCTCGCCAGTATTCGATTGTTGGGTCATGACATGACCTCGATTGCGAACGAAGTCACCCTTCAAAAATTTTAATGATTCTGGAGAACGCGCAACACAAACTTGCAAGACAGATGATTCATGGTTCCTCAGAATTCGATGACGCTCTTGAAGCCGCAATGCGCAAGATTGGCAAGCTTGTACACGGGCTGAAAGATCGAGATTAAAACCAGCAACGCCAAACTGAAGCCGCCAGAGTGCACTCAGAAAATGAAGCCGATTCGACCCTCACGGTGTCCGCGATCGGCTTCTCGCCCGCCGAAAAAAATCATAAGCCGCCATGCTACGGTTCGCTGCGGATGAGAATTTTAATGCAAATATAGTACGCGGTTTGCGACGCAGAAAACCAGACCTTGATATCATCCGAATTTCAGGATGCCGGGCTTTCCGGTAAAAGAAGATCTAGTCATAAACCAGCCGATTTGTCGACATCCGCTTGACCCACTGTAGCTTTTAAGCTACTATTATACAAATGGAAGCCATTGAGAGGGTGGTTGAGACGTATGTAGGTCCAGATGATAGGTGCCTTTCCAAGAATGGATGGTATCGCTTCGCGATAAGAAAACGAGAGCCATCGTGCGTACCCGAATAGTTCGCCTTCGACTCGGGAATTTAGGAGATTACGATGCGGTTGGAGGTGGCGTGCTCGAACTACGAATCGATTATGGCCCAGGCTATCGGATCTATTGCGGGGAAATTGGAACAAAGCTCGTTATTTTGCTTTGTGGCGGTGACAAAGGTCACAAAGCAAAGACATTAAACGGGCTATTGAATATTGGCAGGACTACAAAAAATAGGAGTCAGGAATGGCAAAAAGTAGAAGTTATGTAAGTGATCTGATGGAATCCCTCAAAGATCCTGTGGAGGCCGCGGAGTATCTAAACGCTGCTTTGGAAGAGAGAGAACCTGAGGTTTTCCTTCTTGCTT
>CAWJJO010000003.1:0-110973 GCA_963843285.1 uncultured bacterium | reverse complement strand
GCGATAGCGGACCTGTTCCGGTATCAGAAGGAATGTCAGAAGGTTTGTTGTGCGCAGGGGAACCTGGACAGGGGGTTTCTTCATCAAGGCTGTTTCCCCGGGATATTCTCTGAAGCTGCTGACACTCTTTTCATCCTGCGAAGTATCGATCCCGAATTTTTTTCCGGTCATCGTGATCGATGCGGTTGTGTTAGAGGTACCTGGCGCAGAGTTGGGATTTTGCTTCTGCAGCTGCCATTTCCTCAGTCGGACGGACATCAGCATTGCGGGATTATCCGCATCCCGTAATGGACCTCCAGTTTTTGGAGTTCGTCGAGAGCGACCGAGGAATTGACCAGCTGCGCAGGAACTGGTTCTGAAGGGCACGGTTTTTGGAATATTCCTGCATCTCGCTGTCGGTCACCGAGTTGCGTTGGATGCTGTGCTGGCGGGCCAGAAATTCATTCTGGATACGCAAGTCGCTTCCTTCGAAGAAGAAATCGCACAACTTTGCGGCACACGCTTTGCAATCGGTTGTGCCAGTGGGACGGATGCGCTATTGCTTTCACTACTTGCGCTGCAAATCGGAGAAGGAGACGAAGTCATTACAACCGCTTACTCCTTCTTCTCCACAGCGGGAATGATTTCCTGGATCGGAGCGAAGCCTGTTTTTGTGGATATCGATCCGCGCACTTTTCTGATGCGGCCGGAACAGGTCCGGGATCGGATCACATCAAGAACGAAAGCGGTTGTAGCGGTAGATCTTTTCGGCCAGTGCGCCCGCATCGAAGAACTGGAGGACGGCGGCATCCCGGTAATCGAGGATGCTGCGCAAGCCGTCGGCGCATCCCGCAACGGAAAAGCGGCAGGGTCGCTGGGGATCACCGGATGCTTCTCTTTTTCCCCGACCAAGAATCTGGCGGATATGGTGACGGTGGGAATCATCACAACCGTCGACCAAACCATCACAGCGCGTCTCAGGCTCCTCAGAGCTCATGGCCATAGATCCACAAAATACCTGCATGAAATCGTGGGAACAAACAGCCGCCTCGATGAATTGCAGGCGGCAGTTTTGCGCGTCAAACTCAAGCATCTGCTGGAATGGAACCTGAAGCGCAATGAAAATGCGCGATATTACATTTCGCGTTTGCAGGATCTACCGGTTGAATTGCCTTCACTGGAACCCGGCAATACGCATATCTATCATCAATTTGTGATCAAAAGTCCGTCCCGTGACCGTTTGCAACGCCATCTGTCCGAAAACGGAATCGGGACAGCAATCTACTATCCTGTTCCGCTTCCATTGCAGCCATGTTTTTCAAGCGGCGGCCATCAACAAGGAGAATTTCCGGATGCAGAGCGATGCGCGGAAACATCCCTTGCGCTTCCGGTGCATCCTGAACTGACAGAACAGCAACTGGATTTTGTCACATCACAAATCATCACCTTTTTTCGTTGAACTATGGCCCAGGAAATTGAAATCAAACTTCCGGTTTCGGATCTGAAGAAAGCATTGTCCCAAATAGAATCTATGGGTGCCCGAGTTGAGAAAGAACGGCACTTTGAGGACAACGTGCTGTTTGATACATCGGAGCGTTCCCTGCAGCAAAACAGAATGGTATTGCGAGTCAGGATTGTTGGCGCAAAAGGGTTGCTCACCTGGAAAGGAAAAGCGCATATTTCCCGCGGCGTCAAAGAGCGTGAAGAAATCGAATGCGAGCTGGAGAGCCCGCAAAATCTCATTACAATCCTTTCCAGGCTCGGATTTCAGCCCGTATTCCGTTATCAGAAGCACCGGACGGTCTATAGAATCGAGGGTGTTCCGATGGATATCTGCGTAGACGAAACACCGATTGGAAATTTCATAGAATTGGAAGGAGACCTTGAGCTCATCAACGAGTATACGGGACGGCTTGGGTACGCCTCGATCAACCGGATCACGGATAGCTATGTCAGTCTTTACTTCCAGTGGTGCCGCGAGAAAGGAATCACGCCGGGAAACATGACTTTTTCATGAAAGCGCTGTTACTTGCCGCAGGTCTTGGCACACGGTTGCGTCCATTTACATTCCACCGCGCCAAAGCCGCGCTTCCACTTCTCAATGTTCCGTTCATCCGATATCCTCTCCAATATTTGTACACACAGCCGGTTTCGGATGTAGTGATCAATCTGCATGCCCACCCCGATTCCGTGCGGGAGGTTGCCGGGGACAAATACCGAAATCTTCACATTCATTACTCGCACGAAACGGAAATTCTTGGAACCGCAGGCGCGATCCGGAAAGCCGCCCCCATGCTGGGAGATCGACCTTTCGCTGTGATGAACGGAGACATGCTGGTGGATATTCCGCTGCAACAGGCGCTGGAGCAGCATATCCGCAATGATTCGGACATTACGCTAGTGATTATGAAAAATGAATCCTACACGCGCTACGGCGGCTTGCATTTTGTACAGCAAGAATCCGGACCACTGACGCTTTCTGGGATCCGGGAAGGCGAGGGAGAAAAGTATCATTACACCGGAGTTCAAATCGTCAGTCCCCGTATCGTTTCGTTGATACCAGAAAACAGGAAGTGCGAAATTTTTCTGGACATCTATCCGCAACTAATCCGGAAACAATCTATCCACGGGTTTCTGTACAATGGCATCTGGCTCGAAATCGGAACATTGCGAGAATACCTCAACACAAGTCTTCGTCTTCTGCAGGAACCGCTTCCGGAACGGTTGCGTCCTCCCGAAACCGGTGCCACCGTTATTTCTCCACGCGCAAAAGTAGAAGGCGAAGCAGTAGATAGTATCGTAATGGATGGGGCGGTCATTCAGCACGGAAGCCGCGTTGTTCGTTCCATCATCGGATGGGACGTTCTGGTATCCCGATCGCTGAACAATGTGGCACTGGCACGCGGGATCCTCCCGTGGTACATCAACGAAAGGCACTGATGAAACAAGATTGCGAAATTCTAGCAACCTGCCCCCTGCCGGAAGAATTGCCTGCAGGGTACTCGATCCGCCAGCTTACCGGTGATGCTTCGACACGCAGTTACTTCCGGATCCAGATGCCGAACGGCGGCACTGTGGTGTTGATGAAGATGCCGGAATCGTTTGAAGAGAAGAGCTTCCCCTATCTCGAGAACTATCATCTTTTTCGACATCTCGGAATCCCTCTCGCAGAAATTTACCATATGGCGCCTGCTCGTGGTTTTGTCTTTCTTCAAGACCTCGGAGATTCCACTTACCACGAACTCTACTCACAGTGGGATTCAAAAACGTCCTTGCATTATTACCTGCGTGCATTGGAAGCGATGCGGCTGATCGAACACGGTAAACCCTCCGGCGATCTCGCATTCGATACGGAAAAATTGTCCTGGGAACTTCGTTTTTTTCAGCAGCATTTCCTGCAAGGGCTCCGAGGAATCACATTCAGCCCGAACGAAGCCGGCGAGTTAAACGAACACTTTTTGAAATTGTCCGGAGAACTATCGAATCAACCTCGAGTACTTTGTCATCGCGATTTTCATTCGCGGAATCTGATGGTGCACGATGAAACGCTGTACATCATTGATTTCCAGGACGCGCGACTTGGTCCCGTTACTTACGATCTTGCTTCCCTCTTATACGATTCGTATATTCAGCATTCGCCGGAATTCATTACGCATCTGGAAAGGCTCTTTTTTACCTACCATCCGGAGGCACAGATCCAACGGTTCGAATATCCGCGAATGTGCTTGCAAAGAAACTTGAAAGCGCTCGGCACATTTGGATATCAGGCGGCTCGTCTGGGAAAAACCTTCTATCTCGAGTTTGTCGCTCCAACGCTCCGGTACGTGCTCCAGCATTTTGAAAAACTGCCGGAATATGCTGAGATGAGAAATCTTCTGGCAAGCCACATACCGGAACTCCGAGCCGATTAACAGCGTGCCCGAAAGACATTTCTGCTCTAGTCAAGTCTTCACACTAAGTTCAGAATCTTACCAAGTGGTACTATATTTAGTACTATAATAAAATGACAGTTGATGAGGCTTTGTCGGAGCTGAGGATGACGCATTCTTGGCAAGGGTGGCCGAATTCCCATCACTTTCCGCTCATGGGGATAGTCAGGAAAAGGCTTTAGAAGAAGCTTCGTTCTGTTGTAAAAGCTGTTCTACTTGATCTCACTCGAACGGGCGAGTACATTCCAGTGCCGATTTCGGATCAAGAATATAGTGGCAAACTAAATTTACGTATGCCGCCCTATTTGCATCGAAGATTGGTCATGGAGGCTGCCGAAGAGGGTGTATCGCTAAACTATCTTATCAACCTACGTCTCGCGGATTTGCAATATTCGAGAACGCTATCAGATTCGGCCAAACCATGGAAGCCTTCACTAGACGAGCAGGGGGAATTCTTAATCAATCAATTGGCGGCCATATCTCAAATAAAGAACATTGATATGAGGCCTACGTTTGCGAAGGACTTGCCTGTTCATATGGCGTTCTTTCTCGACTCTGTACGGGCAAAGCTGACCGACCGGGAACTAATCTATCAACACTTATTTATCGATCCTTTGAAAGTGATCGATCTTCTCAAAAAGTATCTTCGCCGCAGTTGATATTATGTCCGCAAAGCTGTCATTTATCTATCTTGGTGGGCGATTTAAAGTTCAGTACCGGAATACCACAGGGGTATTTCGTTCATCTCCTGAAGAGATTCACACAGGTTTTTACGATCCAATTTTCGCAGAAGACTTTCGTTGGTATCTTGAAGCCCTAACTGCAAGAGCCCGAATTTTCGCGCTTGCTGAGACTTTTTCAGATGCCATGAAAGACTGTGCTAAAGCGTACTTACTAAACATCCAATATGGATTGCAACCAGAGCATGATCTGTCGATGTATCTCAGTGGTATTCGTGCAAAGATGGGGAAGGAAAAGTTTGACAGCGCTTGGAATAATTTGGTTGGGTCATTGCCACCACCGTGAGCCAATCTCAAATTGATATACACTGGATCAATTCTCGGAGGCAATTCTATTGCATCGTTGCCGCGGCGCATTATATTTAATACTTTTCGCTCGAGTCGGAAACTTTAAAAGGAACGAATTATGAAGCAAACATATATCGAGGAAATCGGAAAACAGGAGGGTCAGGAAGTCACCGTCAAAGGCTGGCTCCAGACCAAGCGTTCGTCCGGAAAGATCCAGTTTTTGATCATCCGGGATGGGACAGGCACGATTCAGGGAGTCATCAGCGCGGCGGCGGTGGCGCCCGAAGTTTTCCAGCAGTTTGAAAGAGTGACACAGGAAAGCGCCTTGATCGTGAGAGGTAAGGTGCGCGCTGACAAACGTGCTCCCAGCGGATACGAGCTGGACGTCACAGGTTACGACATAGTCAGTGTGGCCGAAGAGTATCCGATTACGCCCAAAGAACATGGAACCGCCTTTCTGATGGAAAAGCGACACCTCTGGCTTCGTTCCAGCCGCCAGCATGCAATCCTCCGCATTCGCGATGAAATCATCCGCGCGGTCCGCGATTTTATGCATCAAGAGGGATTCACGCTCGTAGATGCTCCGATCTTTACTCCTGCAGCGTGTGAAGGAACTACAACACTATTCGAGACAAAATACTTTGATGAGAAGGCATACCTGACCCAGAGCGGACAGCTCTACAATGAAGCAGCCATCATGGCGCTGGGAAAGGTATATTGTTTTGGACCTACATTTCGCGCGGAAAAATCCAAAACGCGGCGGCATCTCACCGAATTCTGGATGATCGAACCGGAAGTGGCGTTTGCCGAACTGGATGACGTCATGGAGCTTGCAGAGAGGTTCATCAGTTTCATCGTGCATCGCGTCGTGGAAAACCGCAAACTGGAATTGAAAACTCTGGAACGGGATATTTCAAAACTGGAAAACATCAAGCCGCCATTTCCACGAATCTCTTACGATGAAGCCGCAAAACTCCTGCAAGAAAAAGGACTTGAATTCCAGTACGGCAATGATTTTGGCGGAACTGATGAAACGGTTCTGTCCGAGAGTTTTGATCGCCCGGTTATGGTTCATCGTTATCCTGCAAATGTAAAAGCGTTCTATATGCAGCCCGATCCGGCAGATCCGAAAAAGGCGCTCTGCGTGGACGTACTGGCGCCGGAAGGATACGGCGAAGTCATCGGAGGGAGCCAGCGCATCCATGATTACAATTTGCTGCTCCAGCGCATCAAAGAGCATGATCTGCCCGTGGATGCGTTTGAATGGTATCTGGATCTAAGGCGCTACGGCACTGTGCCGCATTCCGGCTTTGGAATGGGAATCGAACGAATGGTTTCCTGGATTTGCAAACTGGATCATGTTCGTGAGACAATTCCCTTCCCGCGCATGCTCTACCGCATCTATCCGTAAAGAATTCACCACGGAGAACACGGAGATCACAGGAGAATATTTTTTCTTTTCTCCGTGCACTCCGTGCGCTCCGTGGTAAATCCTATGAAACGAGTGGGAATTGTCAGCCTCGGGTGTCCGAAGAACCTGATCGATAGCGAAGCTATGCTCGGCCAGCTTGTTGATAAAGGCTATACGATTGCGCCCGATCCGGCCGACTCCGAAATCATCATCGTAAATACGTGCGGCTTCATCGAGCCCGCCAAGAAAGAATCGATCGAAACGATCCTTCGCGCCTCGCAATGGAAACAGCAGGATCCGGACAAGAAATTGATCGTTGCCGGGTGTCTCGTCCAGCGCTACGGCAAAGAACTCAAGAACACATTGCCGGAAGTGGATCATTTTGTTTCCTTGAATGATGTCGAGCGCATTGTCGAAGCCTGCGGAACCGAATTTGAAGAGCGTCTGGATCGCCAGCCCGCGGATTACATCTACGATGGCAAAGTACGCCGGATTCTGACTACTCCAACTTCCTACGCATATCTGAAGATTGCGGAAGGGTGTGATCATACTTGCGCCTTCTGTGCCATTCCATCGATGCGCGGAAAATATCGAAGCCGTACGATTGCCTCGATTTGCACGGAAGCCCGTGATCTGGCGCAACAGGGAGTCAAGGAGCTGATCCTGATTTCACAGGACAGCACCATCTACGGTTGGGATCTGGGCCTGAAAGAGGGACTCGCGGTCCTGGTCGAAGAGCTTGCAAAAACCGAAGGGATTGAATGGATTCGTGTGATGTATTGTTATCCGACAAGTCTGCAACAATCCTTCCTAAACGTAATGTCATCCAACGAGAAAGTCTGTTCGTATGTGGACATGCCGCTACAGCATGCGAGCGGACCGGTGCTTGCGCGGATGAAGCGCGGCGGCAATGCGGATCAGTACCGCCGGATGATTGAAAACATCCGGAAAACCGTCCCTGACGTTGGAATCCGGACGACGTTCATCGCGGGCTTTCCGGGCGAAACAGATGATGATTTCGACACATTGCTTCGATTTGTTGAGGATGTGGAATTCGATCGGCTTGGAGTATTCTTATACAGTGACGAAGAAGACACCGGCGGCTTCGCACTGACTCCAAAAGTGCCGCAAAAAGTAAAGCTGCGCCGACGAAAGGAGCTGATGACCCTGCAATCCGGAATCTCGAAAAAACGAAATCGCGCATTGATCGGCAGGACGATGCGTGTATTGATCGATGGCGCTACATCGCGCGGACTTACGTGCCGTTTGTATCATCAAGCTCCCGAAATCGACGGAGTGGTCCATGTGAAGGCGTCGGAGATACCTGCCGGCGAATTTCTGACCGTGACGCTCACCGGGGCCGGCGAATACGATCTGACCGCGCGTACTGCAAACGAATGATCACGATTGTTGAGTACGATAAGGAACAAAAGCAAATCACAATTCACGAAAACGTGAAGTGGCGTGAATTCCAAAGTGCCCCTTCGCGTCTTTACTGGTGGGACTTTTTCGAAGCAACTCAGGAAGAGATACAGTCCCTTTCCCAACAATTTCATTTTCACGCGCTCGCAATCGAGGACTGCGTCGGAGATGTTCACTATCCAAAGGTTGATTTTTACGATACCTATCTGTACCTCGTCATCCATGGTGTTGATGTCGATCGCTCTGAGATCGAAGGGTTTGCGCCCAAGGAGCTGGATGTCTTTCTGGGGCAAAACTATCTGGTTACATTTCATAAGAAGCCGGCACGCTCCATCAGCGAAATCCTGCGCCGATGCAAAGAAAACGCTCCGCTCTTGGAACACGGACTTGATTTCGTTCTCTACGCTATCCTCGATATTCTCGTCAGCAACTATTTGCCGGTTTTGGAAACTTTAGAAGACCAATTAGACCATATCGAGGAAACCATATTCGACAGGCCTGACCCACACGTGCTTCGTGAAATTCTGACAGTCAAGCGGACTTTGATGAGTCTGAAAAAGACCGTATTTCCACAGCGCGAGGTAATCAATCATCTTGCCCGAAACGAGTACCAGGTTATATCCCAGAAAGCGCAGGTGTACTTCAGAGACATCTACGACATGCTGTACCGAATGGCGGAAATGACAGAGTCTTTTCGTGATGTAAGTACTGCGCTTGTGGAGACTTATTTATCCACCGTGTCCAACCGGATGAATGAAATCATGAAGGTTCTGACGCTGGTTGCTACGATCTTGATTCCGTTAACGGTGGTTACAGGAATCTACGGAATGAATTTTGAATTCATGCCCGAGCTTCACTGGCGCTATGGCTACTTCATCGTTCTGGGTGTAATGGCACTGATCACTGCCGGGATACTGGGCTATTACAGATGGAAGCACTGGATTTGAGGAAGCATGATTCCGCTTAGAGATACCATCCGTTCGCAGACTTTCCCTGTAGTAAATGTTTCGCTCATCGCGATCAATATTCTGATTTACATTTATGAATTTTCACTTGGAAAGGGCATCGAATCATTTATTGCTCATTTCGGGCTTACACCGGTACGTTTCTTCTGGGGTTTGCATCACAACCTGCCCGATGCAGTGATTCCCGTTTTTAGCTCCATGTTCCTGCACGGGGATTGGTTTCATGTTTTGAGCAACATGTGGTTCCTCTACATTTTTGGAGACAATGTGGAAGACCGCACAGGACATGCCGGATATCTGGTTTTTTATCTTCTGTGCGGAATAGGAGCTGCCCTTTCTCAGACATTTTTCTTTCGCGGTTCTACGATTCCGATGGTGGGAGCAAGCGGAGCAATTGCGGGAGTTCTGGGAGGGTACTTTCTATTATTTCCACATTCGCGCATCTTGACCTTAGTGCCGATTTTCATTTTTTTGCAACTCATAGAAGTTCCCGCCGTAATCTTCTTGATCTTCTGGTTCGTGATTCAGTTCATCTCCGGCGCCATGATGTCTTCCGGATCTCAGGGCGGAGTTGCCTGGTGGGCACATATCGGCGGCTTCGTGTTTGGAATGCTTTTCATTTTTCTATTCAGGAAACCGGAAAAGAAAGAAGAATTCTACTGGAACTAAATTTTCTTCCAAAATGGTAGGGGCTAAGCATTTTCCACCCGTTGTGTCGTTTCCGGCTGCAATTGGCGATAGCCTTCATCTGTGCACGATTTTATTCGCAGTTGAAAATGCTCAGCCCATCCCGCAAAGTCCCAGATCATGCCACTACCTTGCCGGGCCGTGCATTTGCGTGCACTCTGTGTTTCCAAATTGTTTTTCGGGAAAGATCACTTTCGGGGATCCTTTAGCCTGACACGGCAAATGCAGCAGCCCCTACCGAGAATTTCTAACCGGCAAGGACAGAGCCGCCGTTTACGTTCAGAACCTCTCCATTGATAAACGTGGCCAGATCTGAGGCAAAAAACAGGACCGGACCAGCAATCTCTTCGGCGGTAGCGACACGTCGAAGCGGAATGACCGAAATAATCTTCTGGTATTCTTCCTGATCGGCAAGCGGACCGGCGCTCATGTCGGTATCTACCCATCCGGGCGCAACACAATTTACAAGAATGTCCGGAGCTAATTCAGCCGCCCAGGATTTGGTCAGGGAAATAATCGCTCCTTTCGTAGCCGCATAATGTGAATGGAACGCTTCCCCTCGCTGACCCGCAGTGGAAGAAATATTGATAATCCGTCCGGATCGCTGCTTCTTCATCTGCTGAACTGCATATCGAGTGCAATAGACCAGACCCGATAGATTGATGTCGATCGTTTCCCGCCAAATATCTTCCGGCATTTCATCGATCGGACCATACGTCCAGATTCCGGCGTTGTTTACCAGCACATCGATTCTGCCGAATTCCCGGATGGTGCGCTCGATCAGCTGCTTGCAATGCGCGTCCTCGGCGATATTGCCCTGGACTGCAATGCCCCTTCTACCCGTCTGGCGGATTGCCGCCAATACTTCCTCTGCTGCCTTCTCATCCCGGCGAAAATCAAAGACAATGTCCGCGCCGGCACGCGCCATTAGAATCGCCGCAGCTTTCCCGATACCGCGAGATCCTCCCGTAATTACGATCACTCGGTCCTGTAACGAAATCATAAAGTCTCCTGCAAAATAGCGTTTACACCCGCAACTTATACTAGCGTACCGCTTTATCGCTGACAACATCTTTACTTTCCATTGCCCGAAAAGCGCTGGGCTCATTGTGCAGACGAAGATATGGTTGGCATTCGAATTGCTCTAGGGCCAAAGTGAAAAACAATTCCAAAGGAGGAAAAGAATGAAACTGGCAACAAAAAGTTTTCTGTTGATCGTGGTGCTTTTGTTCTCACTCAACGCATCGGTTCCTGCGCAAACAGCGGACCAGAAAGAGAGCGGTAAGTCGCTTGTAAACATCAATACAGCAGGTCAGTCAGACCTGGAACGGCTGCCCGGGATCGGTCCCTCGCTTGCAAAAAAGATCATGGAGTTCCGGCAGAAAAATGGAAACTTCAAAACCACAAATGATCTGATGGCTGTCCAGGGAATCGGCGAAAAGAAATTCGAACAGCTCAAGAATCTGATCACTGTGAAGTAGCCCTACATTCCACTCCACACGCTGAAACTCCAGGGTCTACCTGGAAGGGGGAGTTGACCGCGGTTCACGCCGGGCAACTCCCCCGGCTCTCAGAGGGCAGAATGACTTTTGTAGCCGGCGGGCCTCCGTGCCCGCCACAAGTGGATGATCATCGAGGACATTCGCTGCTGGAATTGCTTGTAGTGCTCGCTCTAATCGGGATGATGGTGTTTCTGTGGACCGGTGACCTGCGCGGCACAGAACGCGAACGGGACTTCGATCTGTTTGCAAAGGAGATATTTTCCATGCTGGAAAGTTGTCGGTGGAAAGCATTGAATGAGCGAATCTATGCAGGCGCAATTGTAAGTGAGACAAACAACGAATATGGTATGTCATTTTATCTGGATGGAAATTCCAACGGAATCCGCCAAAGTGACATTCTTCAAGGCAAGGATGTTCCGTTTCGTTCACCCGTTCGACTGAAACGTGAATCCGGTGATCTTGCGCCGGGGATTCTGGAGCCGTCTGTCCCGGAGATTCCCCCTAAAAAAGGAACCCTGGATGCGAGCGATCCGGTAAAGTTCGGTAAATCCAATATCATTTCGTTTTCTCCCAACGGCGATTCATCATCCGGCACTCTATATCTTGCCTGTCGCTCACGAAAGCAGATGTACGCGATCGTTCTATACGGCGCTACCGCAAGGATTAGTTTATGGAAGTTCAGCAATGATCAGTGGCAAATGGTGGGAGATCGATGAGGATCTTCCCCATACGGACGGGAGCCGGTTCACCCGCCTGAAACCGGCTCCCCTTTTTTTGAGATTTAAGCACGGAAAAGAAGGTTGAAACCACAGATAAACACAGATGAACACAGATGAGGTTACTGAGAAGGTTATCGGTTGTGCGATGAAAGTCAGCAATACCCTTGGTATCGGCTTTCTCGAAAAGGTATATGAAAACGCTCTGGTTCTCGAGTTGAGACGATCAATGCTCGATGCCGAGCAACAAAAAACATTGCAGGTTACTTACGAAGGCGTAGTTGTAGGGGAATATACTCCGGACCTGGTCATCAGGGGATCGGTAATTGTAGAACTGAAAGCAGTCAAAGCTATCGATGAAGTACATCAAGCACAACTCTTGAACTATCTCAGGGCCTCTGGACTTCATGTTGGTTTAATCCTGAACTTCGGGAAGCAGAAACTCGGAATCAAGCGGTTTGTTTTATGAATCCACATCTGTGTTCATCTGTGTTCATCTGTGGTTTCAATCAAAGATCAACTTACGGAGGAGGAGATTATGAGCTTTTGTGGGATATACAAGTGCGCCGATGCGCCGCATCCAGGACAGATCATCCGCCGTCATGGGAGCAGAATCCAGAACCCGCAGTGCTTCCTGCAATTCGACCCGATTTTTAGGTCCGCACAAACACAAATCGACCGCCGGATTTGCTAGTGCAAACCGGTAACAATCAGAAGCGGAAGGGGTTCGTTCCCCGGGAATCGGACGCAGCAAGGTTCCCCACCTTGTAGCGGTAAACGAAATGACGCCAGGCCTGCTTGCAGACGGCAACAATGGGAATACCTGTTCTTCGGCGCGAGTGTGGGCTGCGTTGTAACGGACCATAATCACATCGTAGGCGCCGGAGCCGATGTGTGATTCAAAGACGGGGCGATGATGCGCGGAGATGGCCAGAAATCGAATTTTGCCCTTCTCTTTCAGCCGCAACACTTCATCTACGAATTTATTAGAAGGAGCCGAATCCGTTTTTCCCAGGATCAGCAGATCTGCATGATCCAGCTTCAATTTCCGAAGCGCCAGATCTACACTCAGGCCCACTACCGAGGCGGACCGCGCATAGCTCTGGATCGCTATAACAAGCTGCTCGCGGAATCGCGGAGTCAGATGGTGGACAGCCCTGGCCATGGCTGCGCGGCGGAGAGTTCCAAAATAGAAATAGTTGATTCCCCGTTCAAACGCTTCCTCCAGGGCATCCGTATCAATCCCATAAGAACATCCGATGCCTATCCGGCTGACCTGCAGTCCGGTCCTTCCTAAAACGATCTTCTGCGAGTAACTCATGTACAATTTGAAACGATAGCGGTTTTTGTTCACCGGATCAATGCAGGAGGTTTCATGAAACGCGTTTGTTTGATTCTCATAGCTTTGAATTTTTTTGTGGCGATTTGCTTTGCAGGGATTCCGGCGCACACCTATTCGATCGTGGCGCGCGATCCGCAAACGGGCGAGATCGGAGTAGCCGTTCAGTCGCATTATTTCTCCGTGGGATCCAGAGTCCCCTGGGCAGAGGCAGGGGTAGGAGCCGTTGCCACTCAGTCGTTTACAGAAGTCAGTTACGGGCCACTGGGCCTGGAGTTGATGAAGACCGGCAAATCCGCGTCAGATGCATTGCGTTCCCTGCTGGCTTCGGATGAGGGGCGTGACGTTCGTCAGATTGCAATGATTGACGCAAGCGGAAATGTCGCTGCGCATACCGGAATCAAGTGCATCGCAGATGCGGGGCATCACGAGGGCGCCAACTACTCGGTGCAAGCCAATCTGATGTCCAACGCAACGGTATGGCCTGCTATGGCAACAGCATTTGAAAGCGCCAGCGGATCACTGGCAGAGCGCATGCTGGCTGCGCTGGAGGCCGCACAGGCTGCGGGTGGAGACGTGCGCGGAGAACAGTCCGCTGCCATTCTGGTTGTCAGCGGTAAACGGGCCGGCGTGTGGTGGAAAGATCGATTGATCGATTTGCGTGTTGAAGATCATCCACATCCTCTGCAAGAGCTGCGACGTTTGCTGAAGTTGCAGGCGGCTTATCAACATGAAGATCGTGGAGACGCATTGGTTGCTGAAAACAAGCTGGAGGAGGCCATGAAGGAATATGGCGCAGCAACCGAGCTCGCTCCGGATAGTGACGAGTTGATTTTCTGGCATGCTGTCGGAGTTTACACGGCCGGCGATGAGACTCGGGGGTTGGAGCTGTTTCGGAAAGTGTTTCAACGCGATCGCAGGTGGATTGGATTGATCGACCGCTTACCGGCGTCCGGACTCTTGCCGGCAGAAGCGGTAACCAAAATCAAAGCAGTCGCGCCACGGTAGGTAGGGGCGACCCTTGTGGTCCCCCGTTCCGAAGAATAGCGATTTCATGAGGGCGACCACAAGGTCGCCCCTACCTACCCTTTACTCCGTCTCTTCCAGAGCTTTTTCCGCAGCCTTTGACTCCGCGTCTGACGCTGCTTTCGCATCCCGTGAGTAGTCCAGAGTGCCCAGACCGCCATCAGGTCCTCTGTCGTCCTGTGGCTCCGCTTCTTCTTCGGCTGCTTGAGGCTGTTCCTGCACAACCGCGGGCTTCGCTTTCTCTTTCTCCGGCTCCACTTCCGATTTACAGCCAGGAAGTAATCCGATGAATATGAAAAGAACAAGAAAACGTTTCAATCTCTTTCCTCCAGAATCTTCTTCTCTTCTTTTTGTTTTTCTTCGATGTCCTTCTTTACCTGCTTTGCTCCCTGCAGCGCGCGGATTTCAAGAGGAGCGTTCGGGTCACCGATATCTTTTACTTCTTTTTCAATCTTCTTTTTTTCTTCCGCTTCCGGATTCTTTCCGCAACCAGGGATCAACAGGAGGCCGATCAAAAGAAGAGGCAGGAGACGCATGATTGTATCTTACTTCAATTCGAACAGGAGGGCGACCGCGAGAGCCGCAGCAAGGACTCACAATTGATTGCGCTTTCGACCGCGGTCGCGCAGTCGAATCCAACTTTCAGTACCGGTAACGCAAATGCCAATCCAGAATAACCCCGCAACAAATCCGGCCACAACATCGCTCAGATAATGAACACCAAGGTAGATCCGGCTGCCGCCAATCAACAAAGTCGCAAGCATACATCCCAGGATTCCCAGGAAACGCCACATCGGATGTCGCTGGGCTGTAAAGAACACAACATAGGCAAGGCCGCCAAAAAACAACATCGAACCCATAGCATGGCCGCTGGGAAAGCTGAAGCCGTGGGCAACCACCAGTTGCATCTCATCCGGGCGTCCGCGATGAAAACCCAATTTTAGGAGCATGTTTAGCAAAGCGCCACCCGCCATGATCGAACTGAATGTATACAGGCGACGATGAGATGAATGGACGAACAATACAAATATCACGATTAGAGATAGAGAAACTACAACCCACGAATCTCCAAAAACTGTGATTCCGATCATCGCAGATGAGAGTTCCGGGGAGTAGATGGAGTTGACCCAGTTCTGTGCCAGAACATCCAGAGACCGGACTTGCGGTGTTTCAAAGACCTCATGCGCAATCAGTTTGAAAACAATCCCTGTAATCAGAGCGATTACAAAGCCGACGGTCAGATGCAGTCCGAGGTACCCATCGGGTGAGAGCCATCGTTGATACCAGCCTTTCTCCGGCTCTGCGACGTTCATGGTTACATATTACAATACAAGGAATATGAACAAGGACGCGCTGGTAGGTACGCGAATCCGTGAATACGAAATCATCGAATCGATTGGCAAAGGCGGCATGGGCGCCGTTTACAAAGCGCGTCATGTTTTGCTGCAGAAAGAACGGGCCATTAAAGTCATCCAGAGTTTCCTTGCGGGAGATCAAGATCACCGCGACCGATTTATTCGCGAGGCCAGGATCCTGAGCGAATTGAATCATCCGAATCTTGTGCAGCTTTACGAGTTCGGAACGCTCGATGAGAATACGTTGTTCATGGTGATGGAATTTGTTCGGGGCGAAAGCGTACTGAAACGGATGCAGCGAATGGGAAAAATTCCAATTCAAGAATCGGTCCGGATCGCTCGTCAGGCTGCGGCGGGATTGCACAGCGCGCACGCGAAAGGGATCATTCACCGCGATATTTCTCCGGACAATTTGATGCTGGTCAAAGATGAAAGCGGAGCTGAAATTACAAAAGTGATCGATTTCGGCATCGCCAAGCCGCTTGCGGGGGAAGCGAAGCAATTCACTGCAACGGACATGTTTCTGGGAAAACCAGAATATTGCAGCCCGGAGCAAACTGGAATTCTCGAAGAAGGGTCCTCCATTGATCATCGTTCGGATATTTATTCTCTTGCGGTAACTCTTTATTACATGCTTGTCGGAAAACTTCCGTTCTATTCACCAACACCAATGGGATATCTGGTCAAGCATGCAACCGAACCACCCAGACCGATGCTCTCCTTTTCTCTTCCAGGTCTTCCGGAATCCCTGGATCGCGTCATTTTGAAAGCGTTGTCAAAAAACAGGAATGATCGTCAGTCTTCCATGTTGGAGTTTGCCCAAGATCTGGAACGCGCGTTTCAATCTGCGGAACCTGGAACCTCTCCAACGCCTATTCCTGCAGAGCAGATCCCTACAATTGGGACAAGGCCTACTGTCGCAATACCTCCTGCTCAAGAAACCGATCGCAAGACAAAACCGAACGTTGTAATGTGGATTGTTCTTGGTCTCGTTGCATTGATCGCTGTGGCGGGATCGTTCCTACTGCTCACAAAAAAAGCCGGCAAAGAAGAGCCGCAGAAAGGAAACAGAATCACAAAGGATTTCTCACCGGCGATTGCGAGCTCGGATGTAGATGCCGTAAAAGCTTTGATTCAAGAGGGTGCAGATGTGAATGCTGCAGGACCATCCGGTGAAACTCCGCTGCTTCAGGCCGCCATGATCAACAACGCGGACGTAGTGCAAGCGCTGCTGGATGCCGGCGCAAATGTAAACATGGGAGACAAGGACGGTTTTACGCCGTTAATGAAATCCGCCTACTGGGGATATTCGGACAATGTAGAAGCCTTGCTTCGTGCCGGCGCTGAAATCAATGCAAAGAATTCCAATGCCGGCGAGACGGCGATTTTTGGCGCAGTCGAAGGAGCCAGACCGGATGTGATTCAGATTCTAATCCGGGGAGGCGCCGATCTGGCAATTCGAAACAAGAGCGGCGAAACACCTTTGATGTCTGCTTCTGGAAAAGACCGCTCGGATGTTCTACAACTCTTAGTCCAGGCCGGCGCAGATGTGAATGCAGCGGAACAGACCGGCGTAACTCCGTTAATGCGATCTTCCTACTGGGGATACGAGGACAATGTGAAGCTCCTCCTGCAAGCAGGCGCAAATGTGAACGCCAAAGCCACTTCCAACCATGCAACCGCATTGATGAACGCAGTGGAAGGGAGCAGGCCAAAGATCATTCCGCTGTTGATTCAGGCCGGGGCAGATCTTGAAGCAAAAGACAAGAGTGGCGACACTGCCCTGCTCACGGCAGCGAGCAAGGACCGGGCCGATGTTGTGAAACTCTTGATTGCTGCCGGCTCGAACGTAAATGCGATGAATGACTCAGGCGTCACACCTCTCATGCAATCATCCTACTGGGGCTATAAAGAAAACATCGAAGCTCTCATTCAGGCAAGAGCAGATGTCAATGTTGCTGCGTCCACAACCGGCGAAAATGCATTGATGAAAGCGGCGGAAGGAGGCCGGGTGGAAGTCCTTCCTATCCTCATCCAGGCCGGCGCTGATGTCCAGGCAAAGGATAAAAGTGAGGGCACGGCACTGAAAAGAGCCGGCCAGTACGGCGATGCCGCCAAACGGGAAGCGATGGTGGCTATCCTGCAGAAAGCCGGCGCCAAAGACTGAACCCCGGAAAAATCTTTCTAGTATCTACTATCTTATTAGTAGATAGTTTCCTTCATAGAATTCTGCAATTTTTTTGGAACCTCATCCAAAAACTCTTTTCCCGCGTATGAATCTAACAGAACACATAAATCCGTAATGAGGAGAAGGAGGATTTCAATGCGAATAAAGGTTTTTGTTCTTAGCCTCGCCGTGATTGCGGCGCTGGCCTTTTTCTGCAACTTATCTCAGGCCTCGAGTCACCGTGAGGCTCAGGCGATTCTGGAAGACCCTGCCGTTGATAACACGGATGTTTACGCGTTTGTGACGCCCGGCAGTCATGCCAACCTGAATCTGCTGGCCGGCTACTACGGACTCCATGAGCCCGGTCAGGGAAACCAGCAAACTCGTCTTGGCTGCGGCGTCCTGTATGAGTTTCACATCACACGCGGAATCGGCGTTCTAGATGACGCGGTCACTTATCAGATTCAGTTGAATTGCACTCCGCCACCGCGCGTGGATACGACAGATCTCTCGCTGCCTCCAGGCGGTGGAAAGGAGCTGCTGGTTCAGATCGGCGGCGCACAATTCAACTACTCCGTCAGAAAAATCGTACATAACGGCGGGAAAAAGACGGTTACCACTCTTGCAAGCAGTTGCAAGATGGCGCCACCCAACGTAGGTCCGTTTACAGATCGCATTGCATACGGACTCGGCGATTTCAAAGGCTACGACGTAGGGACAGAACAGTCCGCGCTTTACAATGAACAATTCATCGACAGCTTTATTTGTGATCTCGCAGGTGGAGAAGGCCGTGCATTTGTCGGTGTGATGGATGACGCATTCTATCTGGATGAAAAAGGGATCTTTGACGTTCTCAATCTCGCCAACCTTCCAGGCGGACGCAAATCGCCGGGTGAAGATGTTTTCGCAGGCTTCAACCTCAACGTGATGGCCCTCGAAGTTCCGGTGGAAGCAGTTCTTGGCGGACCAATCCCGCACAACGGAACCTGTGGGGACGATACCCTGTTGGGAGTCTGGGCTTCAGCAAGCCGTCACAAATCCCGTACGCTTCGCGGTGGCGGTGATCCCATCGAATCGGGCCCATTCATTCAGGTCGGCCGTGAAGGTCTCCCTCTCGTAAATGCAGGACTCATCGGTGTGCAGGATCAGGGCAAGTATTTACGAACAACGCCTAAGACCGATGTTCAAAACTTTGCTGCATATTTTCTGAATCCGATCCTGGTTCGGGATGCAGAGTTCCTTGGTATCTACAGAGCGCTGGGAGTAGATCAAGCTACGGTTGATAGCTTGAAGAGCGGAAGAGTGGATATCCTGAAAGTAATCAACCTCGATGATATACCGGCAAAGGGTTGTCATCATGTTCCGATCGAACCCGGGAAGGTGGGTGATGTACTTCGCATCGATGTTGCTACCGATACTCAATTTCCCAATGGACGGAGCATTCCGGGCGGCAGCACAAACGACCGGGAACAGGTAGATGTCAGCGATGTGATCGTCAGCCTGATACTGACCGGAAATCCCGCGGCGGGTGTTGGCGATAGCGTGAACCACAACGACAAACCATACCTCACAAAGTTCCCCTGGTACGCGCTGCCGCATCAGGGTCTAAAAGGCGGACACGGCAAAGCAGCGCAATAGTTGACGTGTAGGGGCGACCCTTGTGGTCGCCCGCTTCGAACGATGTCGATTCCCGGTGAGGGCGACTACAAGGGTCGCCCCTACCTTTTTCAATCGAAGAAATCCGAACACTCAATTCACTCCGTATAAGAAGAAGGGAAAGCTCATGACGAGGTTGCATTTGTTCGCAGTTCTGGTTGTTGCGATTCTATGCACCGGCGTTTACGCCAGAGATCTAACAGCGCCGAAATCTATGGATGCCCAAATGAAGACTTACCAGGAGCTGATCAAGAACGACCCGCAAAATGTTCAAGCAATAAACAAACTCGCCTATGTCTACATACGGCGAGTACGGCAAACGGTCGATTTCAGTTACAACGTCTCGGCTGAAAAACTGTTGCGGCAAGCGCTGACGATTGCCCCGCAAAATTACGACTCGTTGTTGTATCTTGCAATTGTTCAGATGTCACAGCACCGTTTTGCGGAAGCGCGTGACCTGTCGCTCAGAGCGATTGCTGTAAATTCCTACGGCTCTGGCGCCTACGGAATTCTTGGCGATGCATATTACGAGCTTGGAGCGTATGAACAATGTGTGGATGCCTATGACAAAATGGGTGACTTGAAACCAGGCGCTCCGTATTACGCCAGAGCTTCTTCCTATCGGACCATTGCCGGCGATCCTGAAGAAGCGATTGAGTTCATGAAAGAAGCTCTGGAAGCTTCCAATCCTGAAGATCCGGAAGATTATTCCTGGTATCTTTTGCAGCTTGGTAATCTGGCATTTGAATCCGGGAAAACCCGCGAAGCCGAATCCTATTTTCAACAATCCATTCAGCTCAATCCCGTGTCCTACAACGCGTTCGCCGGTCTGGCCAGGGTAAAAGCAGCGCAGAGTGATATGGAGGAAGCGATCGCTCTTTATGAAAAGGCGATCGCGATCGTTCCGATGCCGGAATTTGCGGCTGCGCTTGGAGACATCTACACTTCGTTGGACCGCCGCGCAGAAGCGGAAAAGCAATACGCTCTCGTGGAATACATCGGCAAAATCAGCAAGATGAATCAGGAGATTCATAACCGACAAATCGCACTATTCTACGCAGATCACGGCCGTAACCTGGAAGAAGGGCTGAAGCTTGCTCAAAATGAGATCGCAATTCGCAAAGATGTGTATGGGTATGACACGCTGGCGTGGTGCCTGTACAAGAATGGCAGGATCGAGGAAGCGGTATCCGCAATCAAAGAGGCGCTGCGAATGAAGACCAGAGACGCGAAACTCATGTATCACGCCGGAATGATTTATGCGGCGGCAGGTCGGCCGGCTGAAGCAAGCGCATATTTGAAAAAGGCCCTTTCCATTCAGTCGCAGTTTCATCCTCTCTACGCCAGGACGGCAGAAGAAATGATTCGGAAAACGACGGCGAAGAGAAGCTGATGAAACCCGGATGGATCGTTCTTCTTTTGTCCCTCGCGGCAGCGCCGTTGACGGCTCATCCGATGGGAAATTTTTCAATCAACCACTACTCTGCGATTTCTCTTCAGAACGATGGCGTTCACCTGGAATACATCATTGATATGGCCGAGATTCCAACCTTCCAGGAAATGCAACGCGCAGATGCGAATGCGGACGGTGCGGTCAGCGCCGAGGAAGCCGATCTCTTTGCGTTAAGAATTTCAAAAGAGTTCCTGGAAAATCTGATCGTCGTTGTAAACGAAAAGAGGTTGGATCTGACACCGACGAGTAGCAGGCTGAAAGTGGTTCCTGGCGCCGGCGGATTACCCACATTCGTAATTCAATCCGAGATATTCGCAAAGTGGAATTCTCTCCAGGAGACAAACTCCATCAAATACGCCGATCAGAACTTCCCGAAACGAATCGGATGGAAGGAACTTGTCGTAAAACGAAGTCCGGGGCTCTCCGGGCTCAATTTGCAGCCAAATTCATTTACAGATAGAAGCAAACAACTTACCGAGTATCCACTGAATCCTGCAAAAAGCCCTCCTGGTGAGACTAAAGTTGACTTTACGTTCTCAAGCGTAAGTTTTTCAGCGGAGGGGGACACGAACCAAAGCGAGACGAGCACGCTTCTCGGTCCCTCTCCACTTAGACGTGAAGATCGATTCACTCAGCTGATCCATGCGAAAGAACTCTCGCGCGAAGTGATCCTGTTTTCGTTGCTCATTGCGTTTGTGCTGGGCGCGTTTCACGCATTGTCTCCGGGACACGGAAAAGCGATTGTTGCGGGTTACCTCATAGGTTCGAGAGGAACCGCCAAGCATGCAATCTTTCTCGGCACGGTGGTGACGTTTACTCACACAGTGGGAGTGTTTGCGCTGGGACTGATTACACTGTTCGGATCAAAATATGTCTTGCCGGAACAACTCTATCCGTGGGTGGGGTTTGTTTCCGGATTGTCGATTACCTGGATCGGCGCAACTCTTCTTCGCAAAAGCTGGCTGCGTTCCAGAAAACATCACAATCGTAGCGCACGTCAGCACGATCACGATCACCATCACCATAGTCACGATCACCATGAACATGATCACGATCATCATCAGGATCATTCACATTTGCCGGTAGATCAGAATACGGGAAACCTCACCTGGAGAAGTTTGCTTACTGTAGGGATCAGCGGCGGAGCGATTCCGTGTCCGTCCGCTCTGGTGGTGCTATTGAGCGCAATTTCCCTGCATCGCATTGCGTTTGGATTGTTGTTGATCGTTGCATTCAGTCTGGGATTGGCGATTGTTCTTACCGGGGCCGGTCTGATGTTCGTTTTCTGTTCACGGATGTCCCAACGATTTTCGATTGGAGGCCGGTTGGTCCAGCAGCTTCCGATGGCTTCCTCTTTGGTAATTTCGGTGCTTGGTTTCATCATCGCAATTCGTTCACTTGCCTAACCTTCGTAAATGGAGCAGGCGGGCTTCCCTGCCCGAGTTGGGAAATCATCCACTTGTCGCGGGCACGGAGGCCCGCGACTCCTACCGGTTTGGTACAATGAAGAACTCATGAATATACATCCAGCATCTTTCCGAGATCCGAGCGGTTTTGTGTTCCTTCAAGATGGTCAGATTTTCCGCCGCATTCAGACCGGTTACCGGTCCGACTACGATTATCTGATGATTTCCGGATTGTACGGCAAACTCACCGGATCAGGTCTGATGGTTCCCCACGCCGAAGTCGAAACGGACCTGGTGGATGGCGCATATAAGACGATCCGGCCTGAGATGATTCCTTTCATCTCATACCCGTACGAGTGGTGCTTCAGTCAACTGAAAGATGCAGCGCTGACCACGCTGAAGATCCAGCAAATCGCGCTGGACCACCAGATGGTGCTGAAAGACGCCAGCGCTTACAACATTCAATTTCTGCGCGGCAAACCGGTTTTGATCGACACGCTCTCTTTCACTCAATACAGAGAAGGCGAACCGTGGATTGCGTATCGCCAGTTCTGCCAGCATTTTCTGGCGCCGCTGGCGCTTCAAGCGTATCAGGATGTCAGACTGAACCAGTTGCTGCGCATCTATATCGATGGCATCCCGCTGGACCTGGCAAGCTCCCTACTTCCGCGCCGCACAAAGTGGAAACTCTCACTCGCTGCACACATTCATTTGCATGCAAAGAGTCAGAAACACTATTCCGACAAACAGCCGAAGAAGACTAAGGTGGGTCGTCTTTCCCTGATTGGTTTCCTGGATTCGCTGCAGTCTTCGATTCGGAAACTGAAATGGAATCCTGAAGGAACCGAATGGGGTGATTACTACGAAGATACAAACTATTCTTCGGAAGCTCTAGATCAAAAGAAACAGCTGGTCGCGGGATTTCTCGAGACTTTGAAGCCCCAAATCGTTTGGGATCTGGGAGCAAACACCGGCGTATTCAGCAGACTCGCATCCACGGCTGGAGCGTACACAGTCGCGTTTGATCTGGATCCGGCCGCCGTGGAGAAAAATTACAGGGAAATGGTTCAGAGAAAGGAAACAAATCTCTTGCCTCTCCTTCTGGATTTGACAAATCCCAGCCCCGGCGCCGGTTTCGAAAACATGGAAAGAATGTCGCTCTTCGAACGCGCGCCTGCCGAAACCGTTTTGGCCCTCGCGTTGATCCATCATCTCGCCATTTCGAATAATGTCCCGATGGCAAGGCTTGCTGCTTTTTTCCGTAAGCTTTGCAAATCGCTGATTATCGAATTTGTGCCGAAGGAAGATTCTCAGGTGCGGCGCCTGCTTTCAACGCGTGAAGACATTTTCCCGAATTACAATCAAGAACATTTTGAATCCGAATTCAAAAAGCATTTCGTAATTGAAAAGGCCGCTCCCATAACAGGATCTCAACGAACCCTGTACTTGATGCGCTAACACGCACCCTAATGGAGCGCAGGCGTCTCGCCTGCATTATGGGTCGCAGGCGTCCCGCCTGCGCATCAGCGTTCCGCGACAGTTCCGAGATTCAAGCCAAGCACGCCCAGGATGATCAAGACGATCGATATCAGCTTCAACGTCGTAATCTCTTCTTTGAAAACGATAAATCCAATCGCAGCGATAATTGCTGTTCCCACGCCCGACCAGATCGCATACACGACGCTCACTTCCAGCTTTTTTAGCGCAAGCGTCATCAGGGTAAAACTGATTCCGTAAAACACAAAAAGAAGCACGGAGGGAACGAGCCTCGTAAAACCATGGGAAAGCTTCATGCAGGTAGTACCTGAAACCTCTGCAAGTATGGCCAGGATAAGATAAATGAAACTCATATCGACTCCTAAGTTACGAATGAAATCGTTCAGACTGTATGATAGCCTTTTTGTTGATTGAGTCCTTGCAGGGATCGCCCCGGAGTCTGCGGGCCTCCGTGCCCGCAAAAAGTGGATAACCAAGGAGGTCAAACATGTTCAAAGAATTCAAAGAATTTGCAATGCGTGGGAACGTCATGGATCTGGCGGTAGGCGTAATCATTGGGGGCGCGTTCGGAAAGATTGTGGGATCGATGGTGAACGATATGATCATGCCTGTGATCGGGTTGCTTCTGGGCAAAGTGGACTTCAGTAATCTGTTCATCAATTTATCAGGTACTTCTTACGCGACCCTGAAAGAAGCAAAGGATGCCGGCGCGGCTACACTGAATTACGGAAACTTCCTTCAAGCAGTTGTTGATTTTACAATTCTGGCATTTGTGATCTTTCTCATGGTGAAGCAAGTGAACAAGCTGAGGAAGCCTGCGGAAGCACCACCGGCAACAAAGGATTGTCCATTCTGTGCTTCGGCAATTTCATTGAAGGCGACGCGCTGCCCGCATTGCACTTCCGAGCTCAAAGCTGCTTAAATATGAACCAGAGGAACCAGGCTGATTAGCGTTCTTGATACAATACCCGGCCAGGTGTTCCGGAGCCGATGAGAGATATAAGGCAGAAGAAGCGAACCAGGGACATCTTGAATTAGCTGCCACGGCTGGACAGCTCGAAAAAGCAACCAGAGCGGCGCGTGAATCAACCATGCGAAGTGCCCGTACGCGAGTTCCTGCCGGGGAAGCAAATATCCGCGAAACCACAATTCTTCGCTGAGAATCTGCAACATCAGAAGACAGAAATATCCTCCAAAGACCCACCAGTTTCCGTGAGTTGGGATCTCCAAAAAGTAACCCGGTACCGCTTCGTGGACTCTCATCCAAAACTTGGGGGGCTCCACGAAGGGATAGACCCATTCGGCAGTCCAGCCCAAAAGCCGGTTGGACAAGAACAGAAGCAACGCGAGGAGCAGCGTCCAGCCCAACGTCCTCGCATCCAAAGGATTCAACCAAAACCTTTCACGAAAGCTGGACCACCGGAATGCGTTCCCTTCCCGGCGAAAAAAGAAGTGCGATGCCCGAAGCAACGCGACGGATGCAAACCCGAAACCGGCCAGACAAACATAAAACAAAGGCCAACCAAGCCAATCCAGAATAGGAATCGCTTTCCAAAACAGGAGAGCCATGAGAATGGCAGGAATGCCGAAAAAAAGAAGCGATTTCCCGAGATACAAGGGCCGGGGTGCAATTGCACGCATACGAAATTATAATTCATGTGGTTGCAAATGTTCTTAATTGGAACTCATTGACCCATCAAAACGTAATGTAGTATCATTACCTACACTTGTAGTAGACAGACAGGAGTGAAAATGAGACGGCTTTTCATCTGCATTTGTATACTGTTTTTCACTGCATCCCTCGGCTTTTCAGGCGACTGGCCGGCGTGGCGCGGACCTAATCACGACGGCGTATCGCCCGAGACCGGACTTGTATCTCAATGGTCAGTTCAAGGCGAAAACCTCGTCTGGAAGGCGGGATTCATAGGGCGATCCACGCCGGTTGTACTGAACGGGCGTGTATACGTGATCGGACGAACCGGTGAAGGAATTACCAGACAAGAGCACATCGCCTGCTTTGATGCAGGAAACGGCAAATTGATCTGGGAACGCAAGTTCAACGTCTACCACACAACTGTCCCGTTCAATCGTGTGGGATGGGCCAGTCTTGCTGCGGACACGGAAACCGGAAACATCTACGCACATGGTGTTGGCGGATTATTTCTCTGCCTGGATCGCGACGGCAAGACCGTTTGGCAGCACTCCCTGGCTGAGGAGTTCGGACACATTTCCGGTTTTGGTGGGCGTACGGACACCCCTGTTGTTGATGAGAACCAGGTAATTCTCGGCTTTATCAATTCCGGCTGGGGTGAGCAGGCAGCGCCAAGACATCGCTTCTTCTCATTTGATAAGAAAACAGGGGAGGTCCTCTGGGTCTCCACACCGGGCGGGGCGCCATTTGATTTGAATGTGCAACCTACACCGGTTGTGACGACCATCAACGGAATTCGTATGCTGATTGGCGGAAATGCCGATGGCGGGATCTACGCATTGAAGATTCGTACCGGCGAAAAAATCTGGAGTTTCCAATTAAGCAAGCGCGGGATTAACACTTCAGTCGTGGTCGATGGAACAAAGGTATATGCAACACACAGCGAAGAAAATATGGATGATGCTTCGCAAGGGCGCGTGGTATGCATCAACGGCGCCGGCACGGGAGATATTACAAAAACCGGCGAGATCTGGCGCGCGGACAAAATCGGAGTCGGCTTTTCCTCGCCCGTGTTGCACGATGGAATCTTGTATGCTGTCGATAATTCCGCGGTCCTGTTTGCGTTCGATGCATCAACTGGTCAAATTCTCTGGCAGCATCATCTTGGCACTGTCGGAAAAGGCTCCCCCGTTTGGGCGGATGGCAAATTGTATGTGGCTGAAGTGAATGGAAACTTCCACATCTTGCAGCCTTCCCGCGAAGGTGTAAAAGTCCTGGACACAGAGAAGATCAACATTCCCGATGGCCGCTACGCAGAAATCTACGGCTCACCTGCGATCGCGTATGGTCGTGTTTACTTCACCACCGAAGAAGGCGTCTACTGTCTCGGAAACAAAAAAGCAAAATTCAAAGTAACCAATTCAGCGAAAACCCTTCCTGCTTCATTATCAATGGACAAAGCGCCCGCATCGATCGTCGCAATCCCAGCCGAAGTATTGATCAAGCCGGGTGATTCGGTGATTTATCATGTAAAGTCATTCGATGCTTCTGGACAATTTCAATCCGAAGTACCTGCGACCTGGACGATGGCGGGATTGAAAGGGACCATCGATGCAAATGGAGTCTTCAAACCGGAAGGCGACGGCCCGCAGGCTGGAGTGATCACGGGACAGGTAGGAGAGATCAAAACAACCGCCAGAGTAAGAATCATTCCGGAGCCCCCCTGGAATCAGGATTTCGAATCATTCGAAGAAGGCAAGAGTCCTGTTTACTGGGTTGGCGCCGGTCGCAAATTTCCGGTAAAAATCAAAGACGGAAACAAGGTACTTGCAAAACCACCGGTGGAATCCGGACTGCAGACGGCTGATGTCTTTATGGGTCCGTCAAATTTGAGCCACTGCACAATTCAAGCTGACGTCATGGGCACAAAAGAAAAACGCCGGATGCCCGATGCCGGTCTGATTGCAAACGGCTACACGATGGATCTGATGGGCAATCATCAACGCCTGCAAATCCGGTCCTGGGCTTCCGTGATGCGCGTGGAAAAGACAATCGATTTCCCGTGGCAGCCGGACGTCTGGTACACGCTGAAATTGAAAATTGATTTCGAAGGCGATCAAGCGATCGTGAAAGGAAAGGTCTGGCCCAAGACGGATTCCGAACCTGAAACGTGGACGATTACCGTAGAAGATCCGATCGGCATCAAGGAAGGAAGCCCGGGCTTTTACGGCAACTCGGTAACCGAAATCTACTATGACAACTTCAAGGTAACAAAGAGCGAATCATGAAACGACACACAATTTCGATCTTACTTCTCACGTTTGCACTCTTCTCATTCGCAGCGGATTCTCCAACGGTAGAAACAGGAATGTTCGGACAATCCCTGTCCCGCAACATGGTTTCGAGCGAAACCGGTCTTCCCGACAACTGGGACGTGCTGAAAGGCATCAACATCAAGTGGGGAGCAAAGCTCGGATCACAAAGCTACGCCGGGCCCGTTGTCGCCGGCGGTAAAGTTTTTATGGGCACAAACAACGAAGGCCTTCGAAATCCGAATGAAAAGGGAGATCGTGGAGTGATGATGGCCTTTGATGCCGCCACAGGTAAATTCCTCTGGCAGGAAACTCACGAAAAACTTCCCCAAGGACGAGTAAATGATTGGCCGTACCAGGGTGTTTGCTCCACACCATTCATCGAAGGGGACCGGATGTATTACGTGTCCAATCGTGCGGAGCTCGTTTGTCTGGATACCGAAGGTTTCATGGACAAGGAAAACGACGGTCCAGTGACGGATGAAAAGGATCACGGCGATACGGACGCAGATGTGATCTGGAAATTAGACATGATCAATGAGCTCGATGTGTTTCCGCACAATCTTGCGGCAAGCTCTCCGCTGGTTGGGGGAGATCTGATATTTTTGGTTACTGGAAATGGAGTCGATGAAGGTCACAGAAACATTCCCTCTCCCCAGGCTCCAAGTTTTATTGCTGTCAACAAAACGACCGGGAAAGTCGTGTGGGAGGATTCTTCTCCGCAAGAACATATTCTGCACGGACAGTGGTCCAATCCGAGTTATGGAATCGTCAACGGAAAACCTCAGGTTATCTTTCCAGGAGGGAACGGATGGCTCTACGCATTTGAACCGGAAACTGGAAAGCAGTTGTGGAAGTTCGATTGCAATCCAAAAGATGCGGTATGGGATATCGGCGGTGCGGCCACACGCAATAACATCATTGCAACACCTGTGGTTTATAACAACAGAGTCTATATTGGCGTGGGAGAGGATCCCGAACACGGGGAAGGGATCGGCCATCTTTATGCAATCGATGCCACCAAGGAAGGAGACATCACAGAATCCGGAAAAATCTGGCATGTGGGGGATGAGAACTTCCACCGCACGATG
Organism: uncultured bacterium; assembly: GCA_963843285.1. GTDB lineage: Bacteria > Acidobacteriota > HRBIN11 > JAKEFK01 > JAKEFK01 > CAZDDB01. The sequence goes on along the minus strand of CAWJJO010000003.1, from coordinate 82,381 downwards.
TCTACCGTAGCGATCCAGGATGGACTGCTCTACGCGGCCGACCTGAGCGGATTTCTCTATTGTTTCGATGCGGAAACAGGAAAGCTCTACTGGAAACACGAAGTCTTTGCCGCGATCTGGGGTTCACCGTTTGTCGCTGACGGAAAGATCTATCTGGGCGATGAAGATGGCGATGTGGCAATTTTGAAAACAGGAAAGGAAAAACAGTTGATTGGTGAAATCAACATGGGCGCTTCTGTGTATACGACACCTACGGCGAAGAATGGCGTTCTCTACGTTTCCACGCGCGAAAACCTCTACGCCATAGCAAAGAAATGATGAATGCGGAATGAGGCTGTGAAGAAGTCTGTTATTGCGGCAAAACGCCGGCTGGATGCGCACGTGCGCGAGATCGTGCAGTGGCATTTCAATCCAAAGACCGGCGCTCCGTTCTGGCTGGAACATGCGAGCAAACTTGATTTCGATCCCCGCAAGGAAATACACGGGTACGAGGATCTGAAAGTGTTGGGTCACTTTCACGATGAATGGCTCCGCGGCGGTCCGGTACGTCGCTGGATCCCGAAAGGACTACGGAACAAACCGGCATACGTATTCGAAACAGGCGGATCCACGGGCATTCCAAAATGCAGGATCAATCTGGAAGACTTTCAAACGGATTACGAATTGTTCAGCAAGACATTGTCCAATAAAAGCTTTCCGCCGGGGAGTGACTGGTTGATGCTTGGTCCGACCGGGCCGCGCAGATTGCGACTTGCCATTGAGCATCTTGCGCAACATCGCAGCGGCATCACTTTCTTTGTCGATCTGGATCCGCGCTGGGTAAACAAACTGATCAAAGGTGGTCGCTTTCAGGAGCTCGACGCATACAAGAGTCATGTCATCGATCAGGGAATGAACGTTTTGCGTGCCCATGAAAACATTCGCTGTCTTTTTACCACACCAAAGCTTCTGGAAGCGCTTTGCGAAAAAATCTCCCTCGTAAAATACGGCATCACCGGGATTTTTTGCGGCGGAACCGAAATGAATTCGCAGTTCCATCGTTTTGCGCGTGAAGAACTGGTGCCGGGGATCGATTTTGTTCCCACTTATGGAAACACGTTGATGGGGCTTGCCTGTCACAAACCATTTGACCGGGCGGACAACTATGCGATCACCTACTACCCCCCGTCTCCACGCGCCGTCTTTGAGTTGGTGAAGCCGGACAATCCTGAGCAAACCGTAGAGTACGGCGCAACCGGGCGTGTGATGCTGACTACACTGACTCACGAATTCTTTATGCCGCGGTTCCTGGAACGTGATGAAGGAGAGCGCGCGGAGCCGATCAGTCTATATCCCTGGGACGGTGTACGAAATCTTCGTCTTTTCTCGGAATTGTCCGACAGCGTGGTGGTTGGAGTTTATTGATGTGGAACATTCCTCTGCTTCGCGCGGGTCGTGCTTACGAAAGCATGAACACAATCACGATCGAAGATTTCCGGACTCGGGAACCACTCGCAACAGTCAGCCAGGCAAATCCTGGATTGATTGCAAAGGACATACGTCGGACAAACCGGGATGTGTTTCGCGATTTGTCCAGCAACGAAATGCTGGGAATCTGCAAGAGAGCGGCATTCCACTTTCTGCATTCTGATCTTCCGGTAGGTCCAACGGCTCAATCACCGCACGAATATGTGAAGTGTCTGTCTGCTACAACTGGAATGCCGGAAACGCTTTGCAAAAAGAATATGGCGAAAATCCAGGGAGTTCTGGAAAACATGGAACACGTGCTTGGCGGACTCACTCGCGGCATGGATCTGTCTGTATTCGACATCGGTGTCGTCGAAGACACGATGACCCGCACTCCGATCAATTTCTTTTGCGAAACCAATGTATTAGGAGCAATTCTTCCAAACAACTCACCAGGTGTACATTCACTCTGGCTTCTCGCAATCGCAATGAAAGTGCCGCTGGCTTTGAAACCAGGGCGGGAAGAGCCATGGACGCCGCTTCGCATCGTCCAATCTTTTCTTGCTGCCGGCTGTCCAAAAGAAGCATTTGGCTTCTATCCATCCGATTATTCCGGCGCAACAGAAATCCTGCTTCGATCCGGACGCTCCATGCTGTTTGGAGATGAATCCACCGTAAAACCGTGGAAGCAGGATCACCGAATCCAGATTCATGGTCCCGGGTGGAGCAAAATTATCTTTGGGAACGATCAGATCCCGCAATGGCAAAACTATCTCGCTCTGATGGAAGCTTCCGTGGTCGAAAATGGCGGCAGATCCTGCATCAATGCATCAGGGATTTGGGTTCCGCAAGAGGGTTTCGAGATTGCAAATGCGCTTGCCAGGCGCCTGGCAAAAATAGAAGCTCGAGCCATGGATGATCCAAAGGCTCAACTGGCCGCCTTCTCAAACAAGAAAGTTGCGAAACGAATCAACGATCTGATTGATTCGCAGCTCAAGTCACCGGGAGCTTTCGATCTAACTTCCCGGTACAGAAACACCAGCAGGCTCATCGAAAAACATGACGGCGCCTATCTGCTGCCGACCGTGATCTGGTGCGAAGATCCCGCTCATCCACTCGCAAATACGGAGTTTCTGTTTCCATTTGTCAGCGTGACGGAAGTTCCGCAGGCAGAACTGCTGACGCGCATCGGGCATTCGCTGGTAGTCACGGCGATCACGACCGATGAGTCATTCACGCGCGAACTGCTGTCTTCAAATTCCATTGAACGGCTCAATCTGGGCGCGATTCCCACCAATCAGATTGCATGGGATCAGCCACACGAAGGAAACCTGTTTGAGCATCTATTCCGGCAGCGGGCATTTCAAATATATGAAGCCGTTTGAATTTCCTTCCAGTCCGCGCGTTTTGTTTGGCGCAAATACGATGGATCAACTCGGAAGCCTTGCAAAGGAGTTTGGCGCCGGCCGCGTGCTGCTGGTGACAGATGTTGGAATCAGGAAGGCGGGACACGCTGAGCGCGCGATTCGTTCGCTGGAGACCAGCTCGTTGGAAGTCTTCGTTTTCGATGCAGTAGACGAAAATCCCACAACCCGTCATGTGGATGCAGGTGTTCAGTTTGCTGCCGCTCATGCGCCCCTGAATCTGATTGTGGGACTGGGCGGCGGAAGCGCGATGGATGTGGCGAAAGGAATCAATTTCGTACTGACCAACGGTGGCAAGATGGAAGATTACTGGGGTAGCGGCAAAGCGACAAAGCCAATGCTGCCTTCCATCGGGATTCCCACTACCGCCGGCACGGGCAGCGAAGCGCAGTCCTACGCCTTGATCCAGCACGAAGAAACGCATCACAAAATGGCGTGCGGCGATCCGAAAGCAAAGTTTCGCGCAGTGATTCTCGATCCGGCGCTCACAACATCGATGCCGCGCACAGTAACTGCAATCAGTGGAATTGACGCGATTACACATTCCATCGAAAGCTATGTTTGTACTGCGCGCAATCCGGTTTCTCAAATGTTTTCACAGAAAGCATGGGAACTCCTGGAACAGAATTTCGAAACAGTGCTGGAAGAGCCGCAAAATGTGGCAGCGCGAGGCAATATGCTACTGGGCGCGCACTTTGCCGGTCTTGCAATCGAGTGCTCCATGCTCGGCGCGGCTCACGCCTGCGCGAATCCACTCACAATGAACTACGGCGTATTGCACGGCGTTGCGGTTGGTTTGATGATGCCGCATGTCGTCGATTGGAATGCGCCGGAAGTCCAGGATCTTTATAATCATTTATTTTCGGGAAAGCTTCAGGAACGCTTTTGCGAATTACGCCGGCATGGTGGAATACCGGAACGTCTGCGCGACTGTGGAGTGGAACAAACTTCCATCCCAAAAATGGCGAACGAAGCTGCGCAGCAGTGGACCGGCAAGTACAACCCGCGTCCGCTGGCAGTAGATGATTTTGTGAAATTATATGAAATGGCTTTTTAAAAGTAACTCAGGAGTCGGCGGGCGTCCCTGCCCGCCAGAACAGACCATTCACTTGTTGCGGGCACGGAGGCCCGCGGCTCCATTTCTGGTCTACATATCGATAGTTTTTTTGTGGTGTATCCCTTCCTTCGCCGATGACTGGCCACTCTTTCGTGGAAATCCGCAACTGACCGGCGTAGCAGTTTCAACAGTGCCCGACAAGCCGGAAACTCTCTGGACCTCCAGAATCGGAGGAACTGAATCCACTGCTGCAATCAGCGGAAACACAGCCTACCTCGGATCCACAGATGGCAATCTTTATGCGCTCGATCTGGAGACAGGAAAGATCAAATGGAAATTTCAGGCGTCCGATGAAATCAAGTCCTCCCCATCCGTGGTTCAGGACACTGTGTATTTCGGCGATGAGAAAGGCGGGTTCTATGCGGTCAACGCGGGCATGGGGGAAAAACGATGGACGTTTCAAGCAGATGCCGGAATTACATCTTCAGTCAACTTTCACGGAGACAGGCTTGTATTCGGATCTTATGACAATCATCTTTACTGTCTCTCCATGAAAGACGGCGCGCTGCTCTGGAAGCTGGAAACCGAGAGTTATGTACATGCCACGCCCGCGATCGCCGGGGAAACTGCGGTGGTGGCGGGATGCGATGGATTTCTGCGTGTTGCAGATCTTCAAACCGGCAAAGAAGTGCAAACGCTCAAGCTCGGGGGCTACGTCGGCGCAAGTCCGGCGTTCTATAAAGGAAGAGTCTATCTGGGCACATTTACTAATAAAGTAATAGCCATGGATCTTGAGACCGGGAAGCTTGTTTGGGAATATGAGAACGTAAAGCAGCGCTTTCCATATTATTCTTCGCCGGCGGTGAATGAGAATCTGGTGATTATCGGCGGAAGAGATCGAGCCATCCATGCATTGAATTCCGAAACAGGCAAAGAGATCTGGGAATTCGATGCCGGCTCGAAAGTAGATGCCTCTCCCGTGATTGCAGGTACGAGAGTTGTTGTTGGAACCACAGGTGGAATGTTGTATTTGCTGGATCTCGCCACAGGAAAACCCGTGTGGCAATTTGAAACGGGATCTCAGATCCTTTCCTCACCCGCTGTTGCAAATCAAAAACTTGTGATCGGAACAAAAGATGGGATCGTATATTGTTTCGGAGGAAACCGATGAGCGATCCTGGAAAGACGGAAGTCGGAAGCGTATTTGTCTCGAATTATCCTCCGTACTATTTCTGGTCCGCGGATCAGGTTCCGAATGCGCTGAAAGCTCTAAACTCTCCCCCGTTGCCGGATGCGAATATCGGACTTTACCTGCACATTCCATTTTGCCGAAAACGATGCAAGTTCTGTTACTTCCGCGTGTACACGGACAAGAACAGCGATGAAATTCATACCTATCTCAACGCGCTGGCCACGGAAGTTTCCTTGTACAGCGTTCTACCATCGGTTCGCGAACGCAAGCTGAAGTTTGTCTACTTTGGAGGAGGCACACCTTCCTATATCAGCGCCGTTCATTTGCGGGGTCTGGTACGCAAACTCAAGAACTCGATTCCCTGGGAAGGCGCCGAAGAGATTACTTTTGAATGTGAACCAGGAACTCTAACGGAAGCCAAATTGGATGCGATCCGCGAAATCGGGGTCACCAGATTGAGCCTGGGAATTGAGAATTTTGATGACGCGATTCTGGAAGAAAATGGCCGCGCGCATCATTCCAAAGAGATTCTCCGTACGATTCCCTGGATTCGCCAAAGGAACTTTGATCAGCTGAACATCGATTTAATTGCAGGAATGATCGGGGAAACATGGGAAAAGTGGCGGGATTCGGTGCAAAAGACAATCGATCTTGAACCGGATAGCGTAACTGTGTACCAGATGGAATTGCCGTACAACACAGTATTTTCCAACAATCTGTTACAGGGCACCCTGGAGCGTCCGGTCGCGGACTGGGATCTCAAACGGGCCTGGCAAGATTATGCATTTGAGAAGCTTGCAGATGCCGGGTACGAAATTTCAAGCGCATACACGATGGTCAAACGCAGCAAACGTTGTGATTTCGTATACCGAAACGCAGTCTGGCACGGAAGTGACATGATCGGCACGGGAGTTGCCTCGTTCGGACACATGAGCGGAGTGCATGTTCAGAACTTCGCGGGTTGGGATCCGTATTTGCGCGCTCTGGAAAACGGGCATCTCCCCCTGGATCGGGCATTTGTTACAAGCGGACGGGAAAGACTTACCCGGGAAATGATTCTGCAATTGAAGCTGGGACGGCTTCCCGCAAAATACTTTCAGAAGAAGTTTGCCGCGAATATCTTAGATGAATTCGGTCCGGTATACCGTAGACTGCAACAAGGCGGACTTCTGGAGCAGGATTCCGCAGGAGTTCATCTGACCCGTAAAGGATTGTTGCAGGTGGATCATCTGCTTCCGGAATTCTATGACAGTCGATACCGCAACGCGCGCTATACTTAGGACAAGCATCAAATCTCAAATACAAAAATCAAATAAACATAAATCAATAACCAAAGAAACCGGTTCGCAGGGTTATAGAGGCATCGAATGCCGTCGGGCAGTGACAATGGTTCCTGAAAAACACACAATTCACCGTGGGAGATTTTTTGCTTATTGACTTCCGTTTATTTGATTTTTGATATTTGATTTTTGATATAACTTGTACTATGCGCTTCCAGAAGGAGGGTTTGTGAAAAAGGGGATGATTCTCTTTTTGCTTGCATTGACAACAACACTGTTTGCCGCAGATTGGCCGCAGTATCGCGGCTTAAACCGTGACGGCGTCTCGAAAGAGACCGGACTGCTAAAATCGTGGCCCGCCTCGGGTCCCAGAGTTGTCTGGAGAACTCCAGTTGGAGAAGGATATTCCTCCTTGGCGGTCGTGGGCAGCCGCGTTTACACGATGGATGCAGATGGCAAAAATGAATTTGTGATCGCATTTGATTCCGCCACGGGGAAAAACTTGTGGCGTACACAGATCGATTCTGAATACTTCAATGGTCAGGGAAACGGTCCGCGTTCCACGCCTTCAGTAGAAGGAAACTGGCTCTATGCAGTCGGCGCCAACGGAAAGCTGGTTGCGCTTTCGACTTCGAACGGAAAGATGATCTGGTCTCATGATCTGGTAAAAGAATTTGCCAGTGAGATTCCATCCTGGGGTGCCTCTACTTCGCCTCTGATTGAAGGGGATCTGGTTCTCGTAAACGTAGGCGGCAAATCCGGTTATGCTCTGGTTGCGTTTAACAAGAAAGACGGCAGCGTAGTCTGGAAAGCGTTTACAGACCGGCAGGGATATTCCTCCCCAATTGCCGCAACCATCGGCGGAGTGCGCCAGATCATTTTGTTTTCAGGAACATCACTCGTATCGGTGTCTGTTCAGGGAAAAGTCTACTGGAAATATCCATGGAGAACGAGCTACGACGCAAATATCGCAACGCCCCTGTTCATTCCACCGGACAAGATTTTCATTTCGACCGGGTATGATGTGGGAGCGGCAGTCCTGAAAATTACGGTTGCAGACGGAACACCGGACTTCAAGGAAATCTGGAAAAGCAAAGTGATGCAAAATCACTTCAATTCTTCCGTGCACCATCAAGGACATATCTATGGATTCGATAATGCGATCTTGAAGTGCATCGACCCGAACAACGGAACGGAAAAATGGAAAGTCAGCGGATTCGGAAAGGGATCACTGATTCTGGCGGATGAGAATTTGATCGTCCTGGGTGATGCCGGCCAACTTGCGATGGTGGAAGCAACTCCCACCGCATACAAAGAAATTGCAAAGGTACCTGCAATGCGTGGAAAAACCTGGACCATGCCCGCGCTTGCAGATGGCAAGCTCTACTTGCGAAGCCAGAAGGAGATCGCTGTCTACGATCTGACCGCCGCCAAGTAGTTCAAAAGGAATTCACCGCAGAGACGCAGAGTCCGCAGAGGAAGGAAGGGGTAAGCACGGATACACTGGAGACACGGGAAAAAATTCGACAAAAATCCGTTCCTTCCGCGTCTTCCGTGATTCCGTGCTAATTCTTACTCTGCGCTCTCCGCGCCTCTGCGGTGAATTCTTTGTCCCTTTGATACCCGAAATGGGACGGTTCGTACCGCCTTTTTTGCCCCGTCCATCCCCCGGATGATAGATTCGACTCCGGAGCGCTTCAATCCAGGTTTGTTTTTCTACTACAATAATGGTAGAATCAGCTACCATTGTAGTAGGAGTTCAGGAGGCGCACCTTGGTCCGGAAAAAGAATGTGAAGTTAACCAAATTTGAATTGGAGATCATGGAAGCCTTGTGGAAGCTGGGACGTGCTTCCGTGCGGGAGATTCAGGAAATCCTGCCGGAACACAAACGGGCAGCGTACACGACAGTTCAGACCATCATCCACCGGTTGGAGGTCAAGGGAGCGGTGCGGCAGGTTCGCAAGATCGGGAATGCTCACATCTATGAACCGGTTGTCACTCGCGATGCAGCACACCGGAAGCTGATCAACGAGCTGCTGGAAGTATTCGGCGGATCGGCGCAGCCGCTGATGGCGCATCTCGCGGAGTCGGGAAAGTTGAGTCTGGAGGATGTGCGTGAACTGGAGGATCTGCTCGAAAAAGATTCCACCGGGGAATAACCTTGGGAGGAAAACACCATGAACGGGGCAACCTACTTTGGTGAATCGTGGAGCATCGGATGGTCCGCAATTCTGAACCATCTCTGGCAATCCACAATATTTGCTTTTTTTGCATTTGTTGCGATTCTCCTGTTGCGCCGCGCGCCGGCGCGCGTACGGCATGCAATCTGGCTGATCGCATCCTTTAAGTTTATCCTTCCGTCTTCTTTGCTCTCGTTCCTTGCCAGAGAAGCCGGGGTTCGTGTTTCTTCTCTTTTTGTCTCGGTAGCAAATGCGACAGGCGATCCGGAAACAGCCCTGGGAACGCAGCATCAATTGTTCCATATTGCGGGGTCGGCGAACGGTACGTTTAGTTACGCGTGGGGGATTTTCCTTGTGCTGGGAATTCTGTGGCTGGCCGGCGCAATGGTGTCCTTGTGGAAATGGTGGAAACGGCAAAGACACTTTTCTTTCAGACTGGAATCAGGAACTTGCTTGAATGAAGGCAGGGAATTTGAAATCCTGGAACGTGTAAAGCAAACACTTTCGATCATGGATCCTGTCAAATTGATGGTCTGTAAAGCCGTCACCGAACCGGGCGTATGGGGCATCCGCAAACCGGTCATCGTATTTCCCGAACACATGACTTCTGAACTTCAAGACGCGGAGTTAGAAGCGGTTCTGATTCATGAGCTCGCTCATATCTCACGCAAAGACAATTTGCTCAGCTACGTTCAGATGGTCATCAGCTCCCTTTTCTGGTTTTATCCGGTCGTCTGGTGGATCGATCGTCAGCTTCTTGCGGAGCGGGAACGCGCCTGTGATGATCGCGTGATCGAAGCAGGCGGCCATTCGCGTGTCTATGCGGCGGGTCTTCTGAAAGTTCTAAAGTTTGGTCTTGGTTTCCGCATGGCAGGCGTCTCCTGCGCAAGCGGTTCAAATTTGAAAAAACGGATCGATCACATCATTCATCCGGACCGGATTGGAGGATCAGCCTTTGTATACCGCCTGACAACAGTAGTAGCTGTATCAATCCTGATTGTATATTCGGCGGTAGCCATCGACATCGGCGATTGCGAACGAGACAAGCTCCGCGAAAAGTGGAATGTCACCCATCAGAACCGGTCTCCTATTGTGAAACCCACTTCTGCAAGTGAGGCTCCAGCTCAGTGCCCTTCCGAAAAGCGAGCAACATCGGGGTGGTCATGATAGTGGTCAGCAGCGCCATCATTACAAGCATGCTGAAAACGCTTTGTGGGATTACGCCAAGCTCGTAACCCACGTTGATTACAATCAGCTCCATCAAGGCGCGTGTATTCATCATCGCTCCGATGCACAACGATTCGTTGCGTTTGAAACCGCTCCACGCAGCTGCCAGCGAACAGCCGCCGAACTTGCCTGCGATTGCAACCAGCGAAACGGCTGCCGCGAACAACCAGAGGTTCGGACCGTGCAATAATCCAATATTTGTGCGAATGCCGGTGTAGGTAAAAAAGACGGGCAAGAAGAAAACGGCAACGAAATTGTACAGATTCCCCGAGATCGATTCACGCAACTTTCCTTCACCCGAGAGAATGGCGCCAAATAGAAATGCGCCGAAAATCGCAAAGATCCCAATCAAACTGGTAACCATCGCGGAGAGAAAAAGCAACACCAATAAGATCGCAAATAAATTCATGTTCAGGGCGCCACCGTCTCGCTCCAACCGACGGTTCAACCAGCGACGCAATAAGGGACGCACCGCAAAAATCATCACCAAAGCAAACCCGACCGTTTTCACGATCATGATCACGCTCTGGATCGGCTCGAAGTTTGCGCGCACCATGGCCGTTACGGACGCAAGCAAAATCCAGCCGGCCACGTCGTCCACGGCCGCGGCTGTGATAGCAATCGTTCCAAGTCTGGTGGGTGTTATCCCGAGTTCCTTCATCATTCGGGCAAGCATCGGCAATGCAGTAATCGACATCGCAGTCCCGAGAAACAAGGTGAATCCTTGCAGATGAACCGTCTCACCCACATGCGGATACAACCAGTGTCCTAATCCGATTCCAAGTCCAAGCGGCAATACAATCCCGCTGATGGAGATTCCCATTGCCGCGCGGATGTTCGTTCGAAGATGGCGGAAATCAAATTCCAGTCCGATCAGAAACAGAAGGAACACAAGTCCGATCTGGCTGATGACGCGCAATACCTGACCGACATCCCTTCCAATTGAAACCGAGTCCGGTGGGAAAATCAGCGCAAAAACCTGCGGGAACATCCATCCCATCAAAGATGGCCCCAAAACAAGACCCGCCGCAAGCTCGCCCACGGCCATCGGCTGTTTCAACCGGCGAAAGAAGATCGCAAACAGCCTCGCAACCAAAATGATGACCGAAAGCTGCAGCAGAATCAGAAACAACCGCTGCTCTACTTCATGGCCCATATCAGACTAGTACACCGTGGTAGGGGCAGGCCTTGTGCCTGCCCGCATGGAATTGCAACTCGACACGAGGGCGACCACAAGGGTCGCCCCTACCACGTGAATATAACAGATGTTTGGCATTCTACTGCGATTCTGATAGTTTGAAACTGATGGCTCGCATAACGAGAGAGGAGATTGCAAAGGCTCAGCAAGCGCTCGCACATCTCAACGAAAAAGAGACTCAGAGTGTTGTTCGGACCTTCCAAAAACGGCAGGTAGCCCTGCTTGTGTACTCGGCTGCAGTTTCGGAACGCGAAGGGTTCAACGATGACGAACAGGATATCTTCTTCACGATGACGCTTTTGAGCTGGCAAGTATTGAAGAAACATTATCCGAGAATGAAAAAGGTGAAGATGAAAGATATCGAGGATACCGATGATCAGATTTTTAAATCGCTGCAAAACTTCGTCGAGAAGTCCGATGAAGATCAGCTCAAAGCAGGATCTGCACTGATTGAGAATCATCGCGAACCTGAATTACTCGGATATCTGATCGAGCAAGTGAATGACGCGCCCCCCGAGTCTGGAGTTCGAGAAGAAATGAAAGGAGTGATGCTGATCACCCTCAGGATCATCCTGGATCTCATGGTCCAGGCCATCTCCGCGTAGCGCAAACCCTGCCGTTCCGGAACAAATCAGCTGCCAATCCCGTCTCTTGATTATGTCCTACAATTGTAGTAAATATTACTATAATTGATGGAGGATGTGATGTCGAGACTGTTGGCGGTGTTTTTGTTGTTGTTCATTCAGTCCGGTTTGTTTGCAGGCGAACGACCGTTCTGGGGCGATCTCAAACCGGGACCTTACGGTGTGGGCTTTCGGACTGTGTTCGAGTACGATCCGGCACGACCGTACAAACGCAAGCTTGATTATGACGGCAATCTTTACCAGGGAGAGAGGGCTCGCCCAATGCAAATCAGCTTCTGGTACCCCGCAAGCGGGTCGGGAGCGCGGATGCGTTTCGAGGATTATGTTGTCCTGACCGCAAGCGAAGAAAAATCCGGAGAAGCGTCCGCATCGGAAAAACAGCAGAGCATGGACAGGTTTTTACATGCACGCTGGTTTGAAGGAGTCGCAGCCGAGAAACTCCAGGAAGCATTGAAGACGGAAATGGCGGCTGTACGCGATGCGACTCCCGCTGACGGGCGCTTTCCGCTGATTCTTGTGGCGCACAGTGTGGGCATGTCCTTTCCATACGGAAACGCCGTGCTTTGCGAATATCTTGCGAGCAACGGATATGTTGTGGCAACCAGCCCCGGAGTAGGAGCCTCCTCAAGACAGCTCAGTTTCGATTCGATTGGAGTATCCGCCCAAATGCAAGACTTGCAGCACCTGATCCGTCACATGCGCAGCTTTCGCTCAACGGATCTGGACAAACTGGCGGTGATCGGATTCAGTTACGGCGCGCTCGCCGGCTCATTGCTGGCTATGCATAACACCGATGTGGACGCAATGGTGAGCCTGGATGGCTCGATGGCAAACCGCTTCGGATATTCCGTACTCTTTCAAAATCCGCTCTATCGCCCGTCCCGGTTTGCGGTCCCGCTGTTGCATGTGACAACACAGGAGCCGGCGCCGGATTCAGATACAACATTCTTCCGGCTCCTCAAATATTCCGATCTGTATCAGGTCAAGTTCAAAAGCGCTACACCGACTGATTTCTCCACGATCGCGATGATCAAAGGAGCGAAGAATGTGTATGAATCCACATGTTTATACACACTCCGCTTCCTCAATGTAGAGGTGCGCAAAGACCGAGATGCTCTTGCATTACTGAAGAGCTCGGAGGACGGATCGGCAAAGGTGGAACATCGCGCTGCGCTGAAAACACCACCAACCGAAGAACAATTTGTCGCGATCATGATGGAAAAAGGGATCGAATCCGCCAGAACGATCTTTCGCGAAGTAAAGAAAAACGACCCGGAGTTCAACATCTTTGATGAAGACACATTGAATGGAATCGCAGAGAATCTGATTACACAAAAGAAAAACGCGCAGGCGATCGAGATCTTGAAGCTCAATGCCGAGGCGAATCCTGATTACTGGGCCATCTACGATCTGATGGGACGGGCGCATATGTCGGAAGGTAACAAATCCCTAGCGATTGAAAGCTTCAACAAATCGCTGGAACTAAATCCTGAAAATACCAACGCTGTAGAGATGTTGAAAAAGCTGCAAGGAGCAGGTTAAAAATTGGAGGAATTATGAAATTGAGAAACACGTTTCTTTTTTGTTTGCTCTTAATAACCGTGGGAATCGCCGGGGCCACTGATTGGCCGCAATATCGCGGAGTTTCGCGTGACGGGATTTCCAAAGAAACGGGATTATTGAAAAGTTGGCCTGCCGAGGGTCCCAAGGTGATGTGGAAAGTACCAATCGGTGAAGGATATTCGGGGATTTCCGTAGTTCAAGGGCGCATCTATACCATGGATGCGCGCGGATCCGATGAATTTGTTGTTTGTCTGGATGCCGGCACCGGTAAAGAAATCTGGAGATTCCGTTTAGACAGCAACTTTATCAATGACCAGGGAAACGGCCCGCGCGCTCAGCCAACTGTCGATGAAAACATGGTCTATGCCTTTGGCGCGCAAGGATCGCTTTACGCCCTCAATGCATCAGACGGTACAAAAGTGTGGGAGCATAATCAAAAGACCCTTGAAGCCAAGATCCCGATCTGGGGATATGCTTCCTCCCCACTTGTGGAAGGAAATCTATTAATACTGCCGGTAGGTGGCGCGGAAGGAAATGCTGTTGTAGCTTTTGACAAAGCGAAGGGCTCGATTGTTTGGAAATCAGCAACAGATGAGCCCGGATATTCCTCGCCGCTCGCGGTAACAGTGAACGGCGTGCGTCAGATTATCGTATTCTCAGGTACCATGCTTCTTTCGGTCTCACCCACTGACGGTAAAGTGCTCTGGAAATACCCCTGGAAGACCGACTGGTTTGTCAATGCTGCGGTTCCTATCTTTATCCCGAGTGATAAGATTTTCATTTCGACGAATTATGGCCACGGAGCTGCCCTTTTGAGGGTGAGAACCGGCGGTGTGGATGAAGTTTGGCTTACCAAATCCATGAAAAACCATTTTAATTCCTCCGTACTTTTTGATGGTCATATTTACGGATTCGATAACGCGATACTGACTTGCATTGACGTTAGCACGGGCGAAGAAAAGTGGCAGAAGTCCGGTTTTGGAAAAGGCTCCCTGATTCTCGCTGACGGTCACTTGATCGTCCTCAGTGAACGGGGGCAGCTCGTGCTTGCAGAAGCTACGCCGGAGGAGTATCGAGAAAAATCAACCATGCAGGCTCTGCAGGGCAAGTGCTGGACTCAGCCCACGCTTTCCGGCGGCAAGCTGTATTTGCGAAATCAGAAGGAAATGGTGTGTTTGCAGATCGGAGGGTAGGGCATTACCACAAAGGCACAAAGAACACGAAGGATATAAAAATGAGGAAGATATATTGGTTTTTATTAATGGTTCTCATTCCTGGATTTGTAGTTGCGCAGACGCAAGACACGGAAGAAACGGGCGAGAAGCAAGATTACTATGTTGTTGTTGAAGAGGATGCTCCTGAATCTCCCGCGGTCAGCACCACCGCAACCAAACTTCCTGAGCTGCTGCAATGGACGCCCGCGAGCGTCGGGGTGGTAACTGCTTCTCTATTCAACACTCAGGATGCCGTTGTGCTGGGTGAAGCCTTGCGAAATGTGAGCGGGGTGAATTCGCAAACCGGATTTGGCATTTTCGATTTCTTTACCATTCGCGGATTTGATTCACTTTCCAGCAGTTTGGTACTCACAGATGGCGCACCCGAACCGGAAGTTACGTTCTACCAACTCTACAACGTCGATCGCGTTGAAGTCCTCAAGGGACCGGGTGCGTTCCTGTATGGAGGCAATCCACTCTCGGGAACCGTCAATCTAATTCGCAAACAACCATTGTTTGATGATTTTGTACGGATAGGAACGTCGTACGGTCAGTTCGGAACGTACATGGGCGCATTTGATTGGAATACAGGATGTCCGACCGCGGCATTTCGACTGAACGGAATGTGGCAAGCTTCCGATCGTTATCGCGATGACAAGAACAAACACGACGTTGCTGTGAATCCCGCCTTCACCTGGCACATCAGTGATCGCAGCGACCTGCGAATCAATTTCGAATATCAACACAACCGCTATCATCCCGATTCCGGAATTCCAGTCGAAGGAAACCATCTCCTGGATGTCCCGCGCACAACGTCGTATCAATCACCCTTTGATACGTCAGAACAGGATCTGTATCGTACGCGCGTCGATTACGAAACAAAGATCAGCGATTCGATCACGTTGCGCGATAAGCTCTACAACACGCGTCTGGACTGGCTTTCTAAAGGCACCCTGATCAACGGCGCTTTTGCCGGATTGGTGTTTCGGACGTTACCGGTACTGGATGACAGTCAGAACGTCTGGGGAAATCAGCTGGAAGCAGTCATCAATTTTCAGACAGGCGGCGTCAAACACAAACTGCTCACCGGTTTTGAGCTCATGCGATTCGATGATGACTTCACACTCGATGTTGCCCTGCTTCCGCCGATCTTCGCTGAAAATCCGGTGGAAACTGCTACGGAGCCATTGTTCTTCATTCCCGGTCAATCTACCGCCGGCGATGCACGCAGCCTTGTGGCCGCTCCCTATTTTACGGACCAGCTCATTTTCACCGATCAAGTACGCCTTCTCGTGGGCGGAAGGTTTGACATGTTGAACTATGACGAAACGTTCACGTCCACTTCGCGCAACGAAAATAAGTTCAGCCCGATGGTCGGGATTGTCTACGCTCCCGTCTCCAACTTATCCTTATACTTCAATGCAGGGCAAGCGTTTGCGCCTCCGTCGACTCTGGTGGTCGGAGACCGCAAACCCGAGGAAAGCACGCAGTACGAAGCGGGAATCAAGCATGATTTCCAGAAAGGTAAGCTGATAACAACTATGGCTGTTTATCATATCGAAAAACAAAACATCGCCATTCCGGATGCCACCGGTGTCACGCGTCAGAATGGCGATCAGCGTTCGAACGGCGTGGAGCTGGAAGTCCGTGGAAATCTAAATCCGCGATGGAATTTTGCGTTCGCGTATGCCTTGAATGATTCGGAGCTGACAAAATTCGCAGAGTTTGTATTTAATGGACAGGGATTCGTACCGGTAGATCGTTCCGGGAATACTCCTGCTTTCGCTCCGCAACACATCCTGAACCTGTGGGCCACACGGACATTCAAGAACGGCTTTGGAATCGGTGGAGGCCCACGGTACCTCAGCGATCAGTTCATTTCTGAAGATAATGTGTTCAAAATCGACAGCCATCTGACATTCGACGCCGCGGTATTTTATGACATCAGCCGGTGGCGATTCAGTTTGAATTTTAAGAACCTGACAGATCGTGAATATGAAACGCGCGGATTCGGATCCACATCAGCGCTTCCCGCCGATCCGTTTGCCGTGTATGCAGGAGTTGATTTCCGGTTATGAGCAAGGAAGTGTATGACGTAATCGTAATGGGCGCAGGTCCGGGGGGCTCCTCGGTTGCTACCCTGACAGCGCAGTATGGACACAGGGTCTTGTTGCTGGAACGTGAGATCTTTCCACGTTTCAAAATTGGCGAATCGTTGATGCCGGGAACGTACTGGCCGCTCCAGAAACTGGGGATGCTGGAGAAGATGAAAAAAAGTCACTTTCCTCAGAAATACAGCATCCAGTTTTACACAAAACAGGGAAACCCGACTTCACCATTTTATTTTTTCAGCAACGATCCCCACGAAAGCTCGCAGACCTGGCAAGTCCTTCGTAGCGAATTCGACCAGATGCTGGCAGACAATGCCGCAGAAAAAGGCGCCCAGGTCCGGTTCGGTATCAGCGTCTCCGATGTGATCTTAGAAGGAGAACGCGCTGTCGGTGTCGTTTGCCGTCAAAATGGCGGAGCGGAAGAACGCTTCTATGGACGTGTAATCGTGGATGCAACCGGGCAGAATGCTTTGATTTCGCGCAAGCTCAAAATCAGCCGACAGGAACCAAAGCTCAAGAAAGCCGCGATTTACTCGCACTTTCGAGGCGCAATCCGCGATCCCGGAATCGATGAAGGCGCGACGCTCGTCATTCACACGGACAATGAAGAAGGATGGTTTTGGTACATTCCGCTTCCGGAAAACATAGTCAGCATCGGTGTGGTGGGATCGATGGAATACCTGGTGCAAAACAGGGAAGGAGAGCCACAGCAAATTTTTGAAGAGGAAGTCGCCCGTTGCAAACCGCTTCAGTGGCGAATGGTACCATCCCAACAGCTCTTCCCGATGAAGGTAACCAAAGATTTTTCCTATCGCGCGACCCGCATCGCAGGAGACGGCTGGGTTCTGGTAGGAGATGCGTTTGGATTCCTGGATCCGATTTATTCCTCCGGCGTTTTGCTCGCTCTGACTTCGGGAGAAATGGCAGCGGAAGCGATTCATGAAGGACTGGGGAAAGGAGATCTTTCCGCAGCGCAGCTTGGAAAATTTGGTAACGAATTTGCGGCAGGCATGGAAGCGATCCGAAAGCTCGTATATGCGTTCTATACAAAGGAGTTCAGCTTCGCGAAATTTCTCCAAGAATTTCCTGATACCCGCAGAAATATCATCGACATTTTGATTGGGAATGTGTTCCGGGAAGACGTCAGCAAGCTATTCGGCCCTCTTGGAATGAGATGTGAACTTCCTGAATATAAGAAGCTGCAGCAGGTCGTTCCAACATGAAGAAGAGCTTGCTTTTCAGCGGACTCGCGATTCTATTCTTGCTGCATAACGATCTCTGGTACTGGAACAATGGCAACCTGCTGGCTGGAATCCCGATCGGAGTTCTATACCATGTCGGCTATTGTCTGGCTGCAAGTCTGTTTTTCATCTGGCTCGTCAAACGAGCATGGCCAAAGGATCTGGAAGTTGAGTAGGCGGTTATGGAACGCAGGCGTCTCGCCTGCATTATGGGCCGCAGGCGTCCCGCCTGCCTTGATCTCATGATCCTCGCGGTTCTCATCATCTACATTGGCTTAGTTCTCCTCATCGGCTTGTTCAGCCACAAACTTTTCCGCGAGACAGGGGAAGACTACTTTGTAGCAACGCGAACCATTGGACCCTTTGTGCTATTCATGTCCTTGTTTGGCACCAACATGACCGCGTTTGCAATCCTGGGCGCATCGGGAGAGGCGTATCATACCGGCATCGGAGTGTTTGCTTTAATGGCTTCCTCTTCTGCGCTGGTGATTCCCACCGTTTTTTATTTTGTCGGCACGCGTCTCTGGGCGCTTGGAAAACGCCATGGTTATCTCACACAAATTCAGTATTTCCGGGAACGGTGGAATTCGAATGGTCTTGGCCTGCTATTGTTCGTCGTTTTGAATTTGCTACTGATTCCGTATCTCCTGATCGGAGTGATGGGCGGAGGGTTGACCCTCACGCAAATCACAAACAATCAGATTCCGGAATGGGCCGGCGGATTGATCGTTTGCGCGGTTGTTTTGATTTATGTGACGTATGGGGGAATGCGTGGAACCGCATGGGTGAACACATTCCAGACACTGATCTTCATGATCTGCGGCGCGCTGGCATTTCTTGTAATTTCACAAAAAATGGGCGGACTTTCCAACGCAATGTCGCGTGTTGCGGAACAGCATCCGGAGCTGTTGATCCGCGGGAATAAAATTCAACCTCTCCAGTTGCTGACCTACATGTGTATTCCGCTTTCGGTCGGAATGTTCCCACATCTGTTTAATCACTGGCTCACGGCAAAAAGAGCGGATTCATTTCGCTACACGCTGATGTTTTATCCCCTCGCGATTGCAATCGTGTGGGTGCCCAGCATTCTGCTGGGCGTAATGGGAGTAATTGATTTCCCGGACTTGAAAGGCCCCGCGGCAAACTCGGTATTAATTCGTCTGATTGAATTGCACGCGCCGGCAGTGCTTGCCGGCCTGCTGGCAGCCGGCGTAATCTCTTCGGTGATGAATTCACTCGATTCGCAGTCGCTGGCAATCGGAAGCATGTTCACCCAGGACATCGTGCGTCACTATGGCTTTCACGATCGGATGAGCGAAAAGAAGCAGGTACTTTACGGAAGAGTCTTCGTGATCGCAATCCTTGTGGTTACATATGCATTGTCTCTTGTTTCGAATCGCAGCATCTTCCGACTGGGGATCTGGTGTTTTACAGGCTTCGCTTCGCTATTGCCCATTGTTGTAGCCGCAATCTATTGGAAGCGCAGTACAAAGCATGGAGCCTTTGCATCGGTTCTCAGTGTAATCGTTCTGTGGATTCACTTCTTTATGAAAGCTGGACGATCTGAAACCTACACGGTTGGCGGCACTGGAATCATGCCGGTCGCAGTAATTCTCGCTATTTCCACTCTCGCAATGATCGTAGTTTCCCTGTTTACCAGGGCTCCGGAAGAAGCAACACTCCAAAAATTTTTCCCAAAAAAGGAACCACAGATAAACACTGATGAACACAGATAGGTTGGATTCTCGTGCCGCTTCATGGCAGCAATTTTCTTTCAGCACGGAAGGCACGGACACGATCTTCTGCTCTGTGAACTCTGTGCCCTCTGTGGGATATTCTCTCTCTCTGCGTTCTCAGTGCCTCTGCGGTGAATCCTTATGAAGATTGCGTATATCGCAGCGGGTGCCGCCGGAATGTATTGCGGCACCTGTCTGCACGACAACACGATTGCCGCCGCGCTTTTGCGCAAAGGGCATCAGGTCGCGCTGATCCCCACGTATACGCCGATGCGCACCGATGAAAGCGATGTCAGCATCGATCATATCTTCTATGGAGGAATCAACATCTTTCTGCAGCAGAAGTCAGGAATTTTTCGTCATACTCCGTGGATCGTGGACCGTCTATTTGACAATCCACATCTCCTCAACTGGCTATCACGATTCAGCGCTACCACCGATGCTCGAGATCTTGGCGCATTGACGGTCTCTGTGCTTCGCGGCGAGGAAGGAAAACAGCGAAAGGAACTTGCGAAGCTGGTTCGCTGGCTGAAAGATTCATACAAACCGGATCTGGTCCAATTGAACAACTCGATGTTCCTTGGATTTGCGCGTGAAATCAAAAGGGAGTTAAAGGTTCCCGTGCTCTGCGCGCTCCAGGGAGAGGATCTATTTCTGGAAGGAATGGTAGAGCCATTCAAATCGGAGGCGATGAAGATTTTGCGCGAGCGCAGCCGGGACGTGGATGCCTTCATTTCTACGAGCCGCTATTACAGCGAATACATGTCGCAATTTCTGGATGTCGCGGCGGAAAAGATTCACGTTGTGAAACTGGGAATTCATCTAAACGGTCATGGCGCCGGAGAACAGCGAAAAGAGCAGACGCGCTTTGTCATCGGTTTTTTGGCAAGGATTTGTCCTGAGAAAGGACTCCACGTTCTTGTGGATGCATTTCACCGGTTAATACAAAAATATCCCGGTGTATTTCTGAAAGTTGCGGGCTACCTTGGCAAAAAAGATGAGCCTTACTTCGATGGGGTCTTGAAGCAAATTGAATCCTGGAATCTGAAGGAAAAGTTTGAGTATCTGGGTGAGGTAGATCGAAAACAGAAGATCCAATTTCTTAGCAACATCGATGTTCTTTCCGTTCCGGCAACCTATCGCGAACCCAAGGGCCTCTACATATTGGAAGCCCTGGCAAACGGCGTACCGGTAGTGCAGCCTGCCCACGGCGCGTTTCCTGAAATTCTGGAAGAGACGAAAGGAGGAATCCTGGTCGAACCCCATTCTCCGCACGCCCTGGCTGACGGGATCGAGAAACTGATCCGTAATCCGGAATTGCGCGCGAGTATGGGAAAGCAGGGTAAGGAATCGGTCCATCGCTGCTACAATGATGAAGTGATGGCGGAAGCAACCATCGCAGTGTACAAACAGTATGTGTGAGGACTCTCAGTTTTGGAGCGGCGGGCGTCCGTGCCCGCCAGAGAAGATCGTTCACTTATTGCGGGCACGGAGGCCCGCGACTCCACCTTTGAGATCCATATGAAGATGACATGGCTCAGTTATGCATTGATGACGGTATTGTTCTGGGGCCTGTACGGGATTCTTTTGCATAGTGGTCAGTTGGCGATGGCAGATCCGGTGAACGGACGATACAAAGCCTTTTTGTTTGTCGGCATCGCCTACCTGCTGACAGCGGTTCTTGCTCCCACCGTTCTTTTAATGTCGGCGGGAGCATCCTGGGCTTTTCCGGTAAAGGGGATGTTCTGGTCTTTGATCGCGGGCGTTGCGGGAGCGCTTGGCGCCTTTTGTGTGCTGCTTGCCTTTGGAGCGAAAGGCTCGCCCAGTGTGGTGATGTCGATCGTATTTGCAGGAGCGCCTGTGGTCAACGCGATTACGGCGATTGCGCTTCATCCGCCAGAATCCGGATGGGGAAGTTTGCGCTGGCAATTCTTGCTCGGCATTCTACTAGCGGCTCTCGGCGGTTTTCTTGTTACGATGTTTAAGCCCGGAAAGTAATGCGCACCGAATTTCATACGAAACGGCAAATCGAGTTTTCCGATGTCGATCTTGCCGGTTTTGTCCACTTCTCCCGCTTTCTAATCTTTATGGAATCAGCCGAGCACCAGTTCCTGCGATCCCTGGGCACAAGCGTCCATACGCGCGTCGATGGAAAAGACATTGGATGGCCCAGGCTCAAAGTTTCGTGTGAATATTTTTCGCCGGCTCATTTTGAAGACGTACTGGATATTCATCTGGCTGTGCTGAAGAAAGGCAAGAAGTCTATGACATACCAGATCACCTTCACAAGGGGAGACGATCTCATTGCGCGCGGGGAAGTCAAGGCGGCATGCTGTATCGTGGAAGCCGGAAAACAGCTTCGTGCGATTCCGATTCCCGAAGTAATCGAGCGCGCCGTCAGGGGCGAATGACTCTCGAGCTATCCGACGTCAGCAAGAGCTTCCGGACGGGTTCGAATACTGTAGAAGTCCTGCGAGAGATTTCGTTTCAGATGAAGCGTGGCGAAGCGCTTGCGGTGATGGGGCCTTCCGGCTCTGGCAAAAGCACATTGCTCCATTTGATCGGCACTCTGGATTCTCCTTCTTCGGGAAGCCTTCTCATCGATGGACAAAACCCATTTACGCTGAGTGAACCGGAACTTGCGCGATTTCGCAACCGCCGGATCGGATTTGTATTTCAGGACCATCATCTCCTTCCTCAGTATTCGCTGCTGGAAAATGTGTTGATCCCGGCCACAGCATTTCCCGGCCGCACGGAGAATGCTGGAACGCGAGCAATGGAGTTGCTCGAGCGCGTCGGGTTGTCGCATCGTCTGGATCATTTGCCCGCGGAACTCTCGGGTGGAGAGCGCCAGAGGGCGGCGATCGCGCGCGCGCTGATCCTGAAACCGGGGATCCTGCTCTGTGACGAGCCAACGGGGAATCTGGATCGCTCCACCGCAAAATCCGTGGCAGACCTTCTTCTCGATTTGCACGAAAAAGAGGAGAACATCCTGATTGCAGTAACTCACAGCACCGAGTTTGCCGGACGCTTCCCACGCCGCTTTGAGCTCAACGAAGGAAGAGTGAACCCGGAACCATGATTCGCTCGCTCCTGTATTACAAACGAGTCCATTTCGCAGTTCTGCTCGCGGTGATTACCACCACTGCCGTACTCACCGGCGCCTTACTGGTAGGAGATTCCGTGCGCGGCACTCTTCGTGATCTTGTGCTGGATCGGCTCGGCCGTATCGAAGCGGGAATCACAGCTCAGCACTTTTTCCGTGAACAACTGGCTGACATGCTCCACGGAGCCCCCGCGATTCTTCTCACAGGAACCGTCCGTACCGATTCCGGATTGCGCGCATCAGGTGTTCAGATGATGGGTGTTGATCCACGGTTTTCAAGTCTGTTTGGCAATGCTTCGTCCCTTTCCAGCCTATTTCAGGAAAAAGCAGACCAGTCCTTCCCTTCCGTTGTAATCAATCAAACGTTGCAGAAGGAACTTTCTGTAAATACCGGCGATCAGGTGATCCTCTTGTTTGAAAAACAAGGCGATGTTCACCGTGAAAGCTTTCTTGGCAGCCGGGAGCCGTCGGAGATGCGCCTTACACTCCGTCTTTCAGTGACCGCAATTCTTTCGGATCACGGTCCCGGCGCATTCACTCTGCGTCCGAACCAGAATGCGCCTCGCATCGCCTATGTTTCGCTTCTCACTCTCCAAAATGCGTTGCAACAAAAAAACGGAATCAATGCCATTCTGAGTGAAAAAGAAGCCGGCGCCCCTGCGCTCAGGAAATTCTGGAATCCGGATGACGCCGGACTCAGAATCCGTGAATCCGGGGACATACTATCGATTGAAAGCAAGGAGATCTTGATCAGCGATCGAATCGCACAAGCGGTTCGTAAGGTGGCCCAACACCTGAGCGTTTCCACAGAATCCGTCTTCACCTATCTGGCAAACACGATCCGTGTAAACAACCGAACGATACCCTACTCCACCGTTGCCGCATTGGAAATACCCGGGCTGCAGAAAGACGAAATCCTGTTGAATGAATGGGCAGCAAAGGATCTGCAGGCAAAAGAAGGAGACACGGTCGAAATCACTTATTACATCGTAGGAAGCGGAAACGAATTGCTCACCGGTTCTCATTCGTTTCACCTGAAGGCTGTGCTGCCGATGCAGGGCCTGGGGGCAGACAGCACACTGACTCCCGACTATCCGGGAATGCATGATGTGGAGCATATTTCCGAATGGTCTCCACCGTTTTCTGTGGATTTCAGTTTGATCCGACCGGTCGATGAACAATACTGGGAGCAATACCGCGCAGCGCCAAAAGCGTTCATTTCGCTGGAGACAGGACAACAACTCTGGAAGAGCCGGTTTGGGCTTCTCACATCAATCCGAGTTCCAAACCGGCCGGGGCTCAAAGACCTTTTTTCCAAACAACTGCCGGTAACCTTATCTCCAGACGAAAACGGGTTTGTCTTTCTTCCACTGAAACGCAAAGGTTTGAACTCGGCAGAAGGGGCCACCGATTTTTCAGGATTGTTTGTGGGATTCAGCTTCTTCTTGATGTTTTCTGCAGCGTTGTTGATTTCCCTTCTCTTCCGGCTTGGAGTGGAACTGCGCGTGGGGGAAATCGGCTTGCTTCTTTCTACAGGTTTCCCCGTAAAGGCGGTGCAGCGCCGGTTCCTTGCCGAAGGAATGATGGTTGCGATTCCAGGGGCCATTTTGGGTGCGGCCGCAGGGCTGCTGTATGCGCGGCTGCTCCTGTATGGATTGAGCAACTGGTGGAGCGACGCGATCGGAACATCGGCACTCTCGCTTCACGTAACAACCTGGAGCCTCGTCACAGGGCTGCTGGTCTCCACTCTGATCGCTTTGTTTGCCATCTGGCGTACAACCCGCGTGATTTCGAAGGCTTCGCCGATTCTACTCCTGGCCGGAACTACTATATTATTAGAAGAACACCGTGACAGCCCGATTGCGAAGCGCCTTGCCATCGTAGTCACGGGAATCTCGCTGTTGCTGGTTCCGATTGGATTCTCACGCCAAGGCCCTTCCGCGGCAGTTCTTTTTTTTGCCGCGGGAGGATGTTTGTTGACGGCCGCGATTGCCTGGACCAGCGTGCTTCTACGAAGATCGCATAGAAAACCGCTGCGTCTCCACGAAGGCGGAGCGCTGTACCGTATGGCGGGACGCAACAGCTCGCGCAACGCAGGTCGGAGTTTGGTCAGTATCGCGCTCGTCTGCTGTGCAACTTTTATCCTGGTATCTGTTGGGTCAAACCGGAAAAGTGTTCTCGATTTTGAGGAAGGGACAGGCGGATATCCGCTGATCGCACAATCTGATATTCCTACAGTCCAGGATCTCAACCTACCCGAATCCAGAGCCCAGCTTGGATGGACCCAGGAGACGTTGCCCGATTTGGATATCCTGTCGTTCCGTGTCTTACCGGGAGAAGATGCGAGTTGTTTGAATCTGTACCGGCCTGAAAATCCGAGCATTCTCGGCGTTCCGGATATCCTGAAACGGAACAGCAAGTTCCGCTTCCACAACACAATAGTAAAAACCAGAAATCCCTGGGATCTTTTGAATGCGCCCGGAGAGCCAGGTGTACTTCCAGCAATCGGAGATTACAATTCCATCACCTGGATCTTACATCTTGGATTGAACCAGGATCTTGTAATCAATGATGAATTTGGAAAGCCGCTGAAGCTGCGTTTTGTAGCTTTACTTGAAAATAGCATTTTTCAGAGCGAAATCTTGATTTCAGAAAAGAATTTTATGCAGCACTTCCCTTCCGCCACCGGATACTCCTATTTTTTGATCCGTTCAAAATCAGGACGGGACACGCAGCTCGCTTTACAACTGGAACGTTTGCTGGAACCCTTTGGTTTCGATGTTTCTTCTTCTTCGGAACGAATCGCAAGTTATCATGCGGTGGAAAACACCTATCTTTCCACATTCCTGGCGCTCGGTGGACTCGGACTTATTCTGGGAACGCTCGGCCTTGCCATTCTTTTGATCCGGAACACAAGCGAACGCCGCGGCGAACTCGCAACACTGCAAGCAATCGGGTATCCGAAACTGCGGATCGAATTCCTGATCCTGATGGAAAACGTATTCCTGATTGGAACCGGATTGCTGGCAGGTTCGCTTTGTGCACTTCTGGCTGCTGCTCCACAACTGGTTGTGGATGCGACTACGCTCCCATGGGGATCGCTCGGTTTTCTAGCCGGCCTTGTGCTGCTGACCGGTACGATTGCGGGCGCTCTGGCCGTTCATTCTGCCCTAAAACTCCCCCTGCTTCCCGCTCTCAAAACAGACCTGTAACCCTAAACTGAGGGTAGTACTACATTCATGGCAGACAGGTATTGACAACCCTGTTTAAAGAGTCCATACTGGCTCTAGGAAAAAAAAGGTCCAAAATGGTCGCAATAGGAGTTCCTTGGTTCGTTCAGGGATGAAATGGCTACAAAACGAAAGCCCAATTTACGCGGCAGCAGTACTGCTACGGTCGATCAACAAGGTCGATTAAAGATCCCTACCAAATTTAAAGAGATACTGGTGAAGAGTTACGGGTATGATTTCTTTATCACCAGCCTCACTGGAGACAATGTTTTTGCTTACCCCTTATCGGTTTGGGAAGCTCATGAAGAGCGACTGATAAAAACCGCCTCCCTCAACTCCCCACGAAGAAAGTACCTGGATCGCGTAAATTACTACGGACTGGAAGTGAGTATGGACAAACAGGGTAGAATTCTGATCCCTGCAACGCTAAGGGACTCCGCGGCCATTCAGGGCGAATTGCGCGTGATCGGAAAAATCGATCATCTGGATATCTGGAACGAACAGCGCTTCGCCCGGACGTTGAAAGACGAAACTGTAACGGAAGACGATCTGTCACAGCTTTCAGAACTGGGAATTTAGGAAATGAACCACGAAGGCACAAAGATACGAAGTAAGAATATTCAGTCTGTCCTTTGTGCCTTTGTGTCTTTGTGGTTATTCCTAAATCTGGACATCGTAAATCGGAGACATCCGAGACCCTAGACCTGCGCGGGACTATGGTTCTCGCGCAGGGATAGGGTTCAGATGCGGCGGCATGAGCCGGTTTTATTGCGTGAGGCTGTCGCTTTACTCAATTGTAAGAGCGACGGGCTATATGTGGATTGTACATTGGGGATGGGCGGACACACCGAATCAATTCTCGAGCATACCTCACCCTCCGGCCATGTAGTTGCCTTTGACAGGGATATCGAAGCAATCCGTTTTGCAGAGAAACGGTTGGGAAAGAATCAGGAAAGGTTGGAGATCGTGCAGGCAGATTACCGGACTTTGAAATACGTTTGGGAAGCGAGCTCGTTCCCGCCGCCAAATGGAATCCTTGCGGACCTGGGCCCTTCGATGTTGCAATTCACAACAGCGGAACGCGGATTTAGTTTTCAATTGGACGGGCCGCTGGATATGCGCATGGACCGGTCTGCGACACGTACAGCGGAACAAATCGTAAACGGATACAGTTTCTCAAAACTCACGGAAATCTTACGACATTTTGGAGAAGAGAAGTTCGCCGGCCGCATCGCCAAAGCAATCATCCGGGAACGAACTAAATCTCCAATCCAAACAACCGGCCAGCTGCGGGAGATTGTCCAGCAAACGGTTCCAAGAAGCCGGGATCAAAAAATTCATCCCGCGACAAAGACATTCCAGGCATTACGAATCGAAGTGAATCAAGAGCTCGAAAACCTGGATCAGTTCGTTTTTGACGCTTTCGAGACTCTAGCCGATGGCGGAAGACTTGTAATCATCGCATTTCATTCGCTCGAAGATCGGGTGATCAAGCAGACATTTCAATTTTTATCGGCGGCTTGCCGTTGCCCGAAACGATTTTTGCAATGTATATGTGGCGGCAAGCCGC
Source organism: uncultured bacterium (assembly GCA_963843285.1). Lineage (GTDB taxonomy): Bacteria > Acidobacteriota > HRBIN11 > JAKEFK01 > JAKEFK01 > CAZDDB01. The sequence continues at coordinate 54,961 of CAWJJO010000003.1, read as the reverse complement.
TGTCCAAGCTGCTGACACGAAAAGCAATTCAACCGGAACATGAAGAAATCGAACGCAACCCGGCAAGCCGGAGCGCCCGGCTGCGAGCAATAGAAAAAGCGAACGGCCCAGTTCCACGCGAACTGTGGGTCGAATGGCAAAAGGAGAGGAATTGAACCGCAAAGTGCGCAAAGACCGCAAAGCCGGAATTCGTTTTTCGCTTTGCGTTCTTCGCGGTCTTTGCGGTTAATCCAAGAGTAATATGCATCGGGTATACATACAGTCGAACAGGTTGCCGAAGCAGGAACCGGTCAAGGAAAAGGATCCGGTCCATTTTCGAAGCTTGATGCTGATCCTGCTGACTGCGTCATTCATTGTGATCGGGATCCTCTCCTATATATGGAGGGGAGTGGAAATCCTCAGTATGGGTTACCGGATGCGTGATGTATATGCGCAGCAGCGGCTTTTGCAAGAGCAGCGACAGCGCTTGATTCTGGAGAGGGCAGCGCTGGGATCCATGAAACGAATTGAACGGATCGCCTCGTCAGAATTGAATCTTGTAAAACCGAATCCCGATCAAATGGTGATTTTGCCTCGCAAAGGGAAACAACTGGACAATCATGAACTCCCAGACACATCGAAGTAAGCGAGTTTCGCCGGGATTGCTTCGCACGCGATTCCATACATCGCTCCTGATTTGCTTTGTATGGGTCTGTGCGATCATCCTGAAACTCGTCTATGTCCAGGTTTTCCAACACGAGCATTATGTGGAACGCGCCAGGAAACAGAGAGAGAGCATTGTGACGCTCGATCCGGAGCGCGGGCCGATCATGGACCGGAAAGGAAGGCAACTTGCAATCAGCATCGCCGTGGATTCCATTTATCTGATTCCCGAAGAGATGCATGATCCTCTGGATGAGCTCAAGTCGATTGCCGCTTTTGTATCGATTGACCCCGAGCAAATCGCCTCGCGGCTCAAAAACAGAACGTTCTATTGGCTTGCAAGAAAAGTCTCACGCGAAACTGCCGAGGAGATTCGCAAATTGCGTTTGCCAGGTGTCTATTTTACTCAGGAGAGCCGGCGTTTTTACCCAAATCGGGAGTTGGCAACTCATGTGGTTGGCTTTGTTGGTCTCGATAACAAAGGTCTCAGCGGTGTCGAGCATCAATATGATCCTGTAATCAGCGGTGTTCCGGGAAAAATCACTGCATTGCGGGATGCAAAAAAGAGACTCCTATTGCCCAGTCAGGAAAATGCAGTCCTTGCACCTACGGTCGGGCGCTCTTTGCAACTGACGATCGATGCCGCCATCCAGCATATCGCTGAACAGGAGCTCAAAGAAGTTGTGGAACAACTGGATGCGAAGGGTGGCTCGGTTGTGATTATGAATCCGTATACGGGCGAGATCATCGCGCTTGCGAATGAACCCACATTTAATCCCAATACCTACCGGGAATACAGTCCGACAGCATGGAAAAACAAAGCCATTCAGGATTACTACGAGCCGGGCTCCACATTCAAGACGGTAGTTGCGGCCGCAGCATTAGACCGGGAACTGGTGACACCGGAAGATCTCTTTGATTGCCAGTATGGCGCAATCGTACTGGCCGGTCACACGATTCACGATCACAAACCGTTCGGCACGCTTACCTTCCGGCAAGTTCTGGAGAAATCGAGTGATGTCGGCATGATCAAGGTTGGATTAATGCTGGGACCGGAACAACTGGTCGACTATACCAGAATGCTTGGCTTCGGTAAGAAGACTGGAATTGATCTTTCTGGTGAGGGAACAGGACTCGTGCGCGATCATGATCGATGGTCTGCCATCTCGATTGGAGCTTTTTCCATGGGGCAAGAAGTAGGTGTGACGGCGATTCAACTACTAAACATGATGAGTGCCATCGGCAATGGGGGTTTTCTTCCCGTACCTCATACCGTTTCGCAAATCTCGGAAAGTTCCGGCCGCATGAAACCAACTGTGTTTCCTGAACCGCAACAGGTGCCGATCAAACACAGCGCCATCCTGACGCTCCAGGATCTTTTACGCGGGGTGGTTACCGAAGGCACCGGCACGCTGGCGGCGATTCCCGGGTACAGCGTCTCCGGGAAAACGGGAACGGCTCAAAAGATCGGACCGTCGCGAACCTATGCTGATGGCGGCTATATTGCATCCTTTGTAGGCTATGCACCGGCAGAAAATCCGGCAATTAGCATGATCTGTATTTTAGACGAACCCAAAAGGCTTTATCACGGAGGAGAGAGTGCTGCGCCTCTATTCCGGAAAATTGGACAACAGGTTTTGAAGTATCTGGACATTCCCCCTGATCAGATCACTGAAACACCTGCATTAAAAGCTGAATCCGCGTTCCCCCGCGCGATCCAAGCGACTGAATTTCCGGATGGAATCGAGCCGGCATCCTTTACTCCTCCTGAATCGCATCACAAGCTCGAGATTGCCACTGACGACGGCAAGGCCTCCGAGCTTGTGATGCCCCCTTTGTACGGACGGACCGTCAGTGAAATCATCCAGATTCTCAGTAAAGCTCAGGTCCAGTTCCGACTGCGTGGCACAGGGACGGTGATCAAGCAGTGGCCGGCAGCCGGAGAACCGATCAAGAAAGATGATCTTTGTATTATTACTCTGGCCACTACCGGAGCAGATTCTTCAACCACAACGGACCTGGATGCATCGCGAAAATAAGAATGAACCTCCAGTCTCTGCTGACTTCCCTGCAGGATTTCGAAGCGGAAGGCGACCTTGATCTCGAAATCTCCGGAATCTCCTGTGATTCACGAACCATCCGGAAAGGATTTCTCTTTGCAGCTCTGCCCGGTCAACATTTCCACGGGATTCGATTTTTACCTGATGCCGAACGTGCCGGCGCTGTAGCCGTACTGACGGATCAATGGGTCCAAACGAATCTGCCCCAAATTCGAACAGAAGTTCCGCGTCTCGCACTCGGGGTGATCAGCAGCACCTTCTACGGAAATCCATCTACACAATTAAGAGTATTTGGGGTCACCGGAACGAATGGCAAAACGACAACAACGTTCCTGTTACAATCCATCCTGGAGAAGGCCGGATATCCATGTGGTCTTCTTGGCACTGTCGTGTACGGCGCTGGTTCCGCAACGGTGCAATCCACACTGACAACACCCGAGTCGGTGGACCTCCAGCGCAATCTTGCCAGCATGCTGGATCAAGGCTGCCGGGCCTGCGCGATGGAAGTATCCTCGCACGCACTTACACAATACCGAGTGGCGGGATCCACATTTGAAGTTGGAATCTTTACAAATCTTACGCAAGACCATCTCGATTATCACAAAACCATGGAGGACTATTTTCAGGCAAAGAAACTGCTATTCGACAACCGGATCTGCACAACCAGAACAGCCGCGATCAATCTGGACGATCCGTACGGACTCAGAATCTTGAAGGAACGCCCGGACGGGGTAAGTTATGGCTTTCAGCAGGGCGCGGACTTTCAAGTCCGTCAATGGTCCATTTCTGCACGAGGGAGCGAAATCACAATCAATGATACGAAAATGAAGACACCCCTTCTTGGTCGCTACAATGCATACAACATTTGCGGAGCATATGCGGCTGCAGCCATCGCCGGCATTTCGAAAGAAGCAATGATTTCTGGAATCGAAGAAATGAAACAAGTGCCAGGCCGTCTCGAACGGATCGAACACGGACAGCCGTTTCTGATCCTGATTGATTATGCGCATACGGAAGATGCCCTGCAGCAACTGCTGACAACCGTTCGGGCCTATACCAAAAACCGGCTCATGGTTCTTTTTGGATGCGGCGGGGAACGCGACCGCGGGAAACGTCCTTTGATGGGGCACGTTGCGGCAGAACTTGCCGATGTTGTGATCCTGACTTCCGACAACCCTCGCAGTGAGGATCCGGCGCAAATTGCGACGGAAGTGCGGGCAGGCATTCCTGCCGAGAAGAATGACGTTGTAACGATTCTGGATCGCGCTGATGCAATCGCACACGCTGTGCAAATAGCCGGTCCGGGCGACACTCTTGTGCTTGCCGGAAAGGGTCATGAGAATTATCAGGTGATTGGCGATCAAAAGGTTCATTTTGACGAACGAGAAGTATTGGAAGAGCTCTTAACGTGATTGTTGGAGCGGCGGGCGTCCGTGCGCCGAATTTATGGCGGCCACGGAGGGCCGCCACTCCAAAAGAAGATATGAGACTAACTGTGGATCAGATCATAGGCGTAACAGGTGGAAAAACGTTGACATCGCATACAATGGAATTCGATACCTTCGGCATTGATTCGCGCAAAATGAAGAAAGGGAGTTTGTTTTTTGCGCTGAAAGGAGAGAACACCGATGGCCATCTCTACGTAGGGGATGCCGCGCACAACGGGGCTACCGGCGCCGTTGTGGACCATCCGGTGGATGTAGATCCACCTTGTACTTTGATCCAGGTCCAAGATTCACTTCGCGCACTTCATTCACTTGGAGCCTGGGTTCGAAACACCAGCAACTCTCTCTTTATCGGCATTACCGGTAGCGCAGGCAAAACTTCCACCAAAGAATTTACTGCAGCCCTGGTAAGCCAGAAACATTCCGTGTTTAAGAGCGAAGGAAACTTGAACAGCATTACGGGAATGCCGCTGAGTCTTCTGGCATTCAACCAGCAACAATGCGGGATTTTTGAGGTCGGAATGAATCAGCCGGGTGAGATTTCTGCTCTTTCAATGATTTTACAACCGCAGATTGCAGTTCTTCTGAATGTTTCCGCGGTCCATCTGGGACAGTTCTCCTCGATCGAGGCGATCGCAGACGAAAAGGTATCACTCATTCGCGGATTGTCCTTGGGTGGCACCGTCGTGTACAACGCTGACGATCCGCTGATCTTCGAACGAATCCGGATCGCGAGTCCACGTCGCGTGTCCTATGGAACCTCTCTAGATGCAGATCTCCAGATGCATTCGATTCGACTTCATGGCGTCCGCGGCAGCACCGGTGTCTTCCGGTGGAAAGGAAGGGATTTCCCTTTTGAAACAAAACTATGCGGGGAAGGGAAACCTGCAGAATATCGCCGCAGCGACCTGCACATCCCTGCTCATGGATTTGAGCTGGGAACAGATCTTGAAGGGAATCCAGCAATTGGAGCCGTTTCAACAAAGAGGGGTCTTGATGGAAGTGAAGGGAATCCATATTTACGATGACTCCTACAATAGCAATCCGAGAGCGCTGGAAATCGCATTGAAACTGATCGAGAAAAGCGAGGGATACAAACGCAGGATAGCGGTGCTTGGAGACATGCTGGAGCTGGGTGCGGAAGAAGTCCGGTTTCATAGCATTGCAGGGGCGCACGTTGCAGCCTCCGGATTTGACGCACTCATTACAGCGGGTCCGCGGAGCCATCACATGGCTGTTGCGGCGCGCCAAGGCGGTTGTCCTGAAGTACTCGAAACAGTGAATTCAACAGAGGCTGCCTCCTTAGCTGCGCGGGTAGTGCGGAACGGAGATCTGGTACTGGTAAAAGGTTCGCGTGGCATGAAAATGGAACGAGTCATTGAGGAACTAACAAAATGAATTGCGGAATGCGGAATGCGGATTTCGGGACGTCGGTGTCCAATCCGAAAACCACAATCCGCAATCACAAATAAGCATATGTTGTACTGGCTGTTATCACCAAGTCATACAAAGCTTGCTCTCTTTCAATTCATCACATTTCGAACCGGAGCAGCCGCGATCACTGCCATGCTGATCACCCTGTTTTTTGGCGGGTGGGCCATTCGCAAACTGCGGGAGTTTCAAATTGGACAGCAAATCCGCGCCGAAGGCCCGGCGTCCCACCAATCTAAAGCCGGGACGCCTACAATGGGTGGACTGATCATCCTGGCCGGTCTGATCATCCCAACCCTACTCTGGGCTAACCTGGCCAACCGATTCATCTGGGTCCTTTTGTTTGCCACCATCTCTTTCGGTTTTATCGGTTTTCTGGATGACTACAACAAGATTGCCCGCCGCCGCTCCCTTGGGTTGACCGGCAAACACAAACTCATCCTGCAATTTGCCTGCAGCGCATTGATCGGCTTATTTCTTCTTTACCTGTCAAAGACCGGAGACTACTACAACACAAAATTGATTTTTCCGTTCATCAAATGGTGGACACCCGATATCGGGGGCTTCTACGTTCTGCTGGTGATACTGGTAATTGTTGGATGCTCAAACGCTGTAAATCTCACGGACGGATTGGATGGGCTCGCGATCGGATCAGTACTGATCGCATCTTCGGCCTACACAGCGCTGGCATACATCACAGGACATGCAATTTTCTCGCAGTATTTACTTCTCGCATTCATCAAGAATGCGGGCGAAATCACTGTCTTTGGCGGGGCTCTCGTGGGGGCAAGTATCGGTTTTCTTTGGTATAACGCGTATCCCGCAGAAGTCTTTATGGGCGATGTGGGATCTCTGTCGCTGGGCGCTGTGATCGGAACCATTGCTGTTTTGATCAAGCAAGAGTTTTTGCTTGTAATCGTTGGCGGATTGTTTGTTCTTGAAGCGATGTCTGTGATCATCCAGGTTGCCTATTTCAAGTTAACGAAGAAACGGGTCTTTCTGATGGCTCCGCTTCATCATCATTTCGAGCTCAAGGGGTGGCGCGAGCCAAAAGTGATTATTCGGTTTTGGATCCTGGCGATTTTATTTATGTTGCTAAGCTTAACGACATTGAAATTGAGGTAACCACAAAGACACAAAGGCACGAAGGTTCAAAAGTTTTTTAAAAGAATTCTTTTGTGATTCTTTGTGTCTTCGTGTCTTTGTGGTTAATTCTCATGAAAGTTGAGGGTAAGAAGGTGGTTGTGGCGGGGTTTGCGCGGACAGGACAGGCAGTTGTGGAATTTTTGCAGAACCACAACTGTGCCGTTACGGTTTCAGAGATGAAGCCGGTGGACGAGTTTGGAGAGCTGTCCAAATACTCGAATGTGCAATTTGAATTCGGCGGTCATGTAGTAGAAACATTTGTGAAGGCTGATGTGATTGTACTGAGTCCTGGAATCCCGGATACGATTCCGCCGGTAAGCGAAGCTAGACGCAGTGGAATTCCGGTCCTGTCCGAAATTGAGCTTGCCTATCACTACATACAGGGCACCTTGATTGGAGTTACCGGAACAAACGGAAAATCAACAACTGTCGAACTGACTGGAGCAATGCTCCGTGAAGGAGGCAAACAAGCGACCGTCTGCGGAAACATAGGCACTCCCTTAATCCAGTATTGTGATCGTTCGACAAGCGGGGATTACTACGTGATTGAGCTATCGAGCTTTCAGCTGGAAACGATCCATGAATTCCGTCCGCACATTGCCGCACTGTTGAACCTTGCCGAAGATCATCTGGACCGCTATCCGACCGTAGAACCGTATTATCAAGCCAAGATGAGGATCTTTGAGAACCAGAAAGCCGGAGACTTTGCGGTCATCAATTATGATGACGCGTACCTGCGAGATCACGCCGGTTCCATCGAAGCAAATCACTTCTGGTTTTCCAGAAAAGAAATTCCGTCTTCGGGGCTCTACGCAAGAGACGGTCTGATCCGCACCATTTCCGGCGGATCGGTAGTGAATTTCAGTCTTGGCGCACTCCAGGGCGTTCATAATCTGGAGAACACGCTATGCGCTGCTTCTATTTCCTTGCTTTGCGGCGTGCTGCCAAAAGCGATGCAGAGAGCTCTGGAAGCCTTTCGTGGATTGCATCACCGCATGGAGCTTGTGGGAGAAATAAACGGAGTTCGTTTCTATGATGATTCCAAAGCCACGAACGTCGATGCAGTCGTCAAATCACTGGAAAGCTTTCCTGAAAACGTGATTCTGATCATGGGAGGAAAAGATAAGGGGTGTGATTATCGGCTATTGCGGGAGCTGGTACAAAGTCGGGTGAAACATCTGATTCTGATAGGGGAAGCGAAAGACAGGATCGCACAAGAGCTGGGAGACGCTGCGCATCCTGAGATTCGCGGTTCTCTGCAAGAAGCGGTGCAGCGGGCCTATGCGGTGTCTGTTCCCGGAGATGTGGTATTGCTATCCCCGGCATGTTCCAGCTTCGATATGTTCGCGAATTACGAAGAGCGTGGTCGAAGTGTTCCGCACTGCCGTCGAAGAATTAACCACAAAGGCACAATGAAGACTAAACAACTTCGCGTCGGCACTGATCTCCCACTCCTTATAAAGGAGGGGGTTGGGGGGGAGGTTGTCTTCCAACCCCCTCTTAATCTTCCCCTTCATAAGGGGAGAAATCATCGCTTCATACCCTTGAATTAAAGTTATGGCGAAGAAACTGAGCTCGGACAAAATATTATTTACTGTGACGATCGGACTGGTCATGTTCGGATTGGTGATGATTTATTCGGCGTCTGCTGTTCTGGCTATGGAAAAATACGGCAGCCCTTTTCATTATGTAATCCGGCAGGTGCTCTGGTGCCTGATCGGGATGGCTGCGATGGTACTGATCATGAATGTACCGTACAGAAGGTGGAATAGCAGAGTGTTGATTTACAGCAGTCTTGCGATCTCCGCCGGTCTTCTGCTGCTGGTGCTATTTGCGCCAACCATTGCTAATGTGCACCGGTGGTTTCGCATCGGTCCGATCTCGATCCAGCCGGCGGAGCTCGTGAAATTTCCTCTACTGTTGTTTCTTGCCCATCATCTGGCACGCAAACAAGGACAAATTGAATCCTTCTGGCACACGATACTACCCGCCCTTCTGGTCGGTGGACAAATGGCTTTTCTGGTTGTGATAGAACCGGATCTCGGAACTGCCATTATGATCGCAGGCGTCACCGTCGTACTGCTCTTCTTCGCGGGAATGCCTCTTCGCTACTTTGTAGCGTTTGCACTTCTCTGTATTCCGGCGTTCTATCTTCTCGTACTGAATGTCGGATACAGGCGTGAGCGGCTGATTACATTCATGCATCCGGAGGCGGACGCTCTCGACAGCGGATTTCAGATCCTTCAATCGCTGATTGCACTGGGCACCGGAGGCACAGATGGAGTGGGACTTGCGAATGGAATTCAAAAACTGTTTTACTTGCCCGAGCCGCATACCGATTTTATTTATGCGATTGTCGGCGAAGAGCTTGGCTTGATCGGCGCTGTAGCTGTATTGTTGGCATACCTTGTTTTCTTGTGGCGAGGAATGCGAATCGCCTGGAAAGTCGGAGATCCATTCGGCCAGTTTCTGGCAGCCGGGATTACATCCATGATCGTTTTGCAAGCGTTGATCAATATCAGCGTTGTGATCGGGCTTTTACCGACAAAAGGATTGCCGCTTCCATTTATCAGCTCGGGAGGGTCCTCGCTTTTGGTGAGTTTGATGTCTGTAGGAGCGTTACTGAATATCTCCCAACATGTATGAGGGTATTGATTGCGGATGGTGGAACTGGAGGTCATATTTTCCCAGCACTTGCGATTGCAGAAGAGCTAAAAAGCCGTCCGGGTGTGGATGCAATTTTATTTACCGGAACTCCTTCCGGCTTGGAGAGCGATCTTGTGCCAATGCACAATCATGATCTGCGCATGGTCCATGTCGGAGGACTGATTGGAAAGAATCTGATGACAAAAGTGAAAACGCTGATGCAATTACCGTTTGCATATCTGGAGAGCCGACGAATCCTCAGTGAGTTTCGTCCGGACCTCGCGATCGGATTCGGCGCGTACGCCTCTGGACCTGTCCTGGTAGCAGCACATCACAAAGGAGTTCCCGTTTTGCTGGTGGAACCAAATGCGATTCCAGGCTTTACCAACCGGAAAGCGCTGGCGTTTGCGGCTGCGGTGGCGATTCCATACGAGGACTCCGAAGGAATTTATAAGGGCAAAGCAGTGGTTACGGGGACTCCAAGCCGGTCACTCCAAAGAAAAAAGATTCCACACGAGAAATTTACTCTTGGAGTCTTTGGCGGAAGCCAGGGCTCTCGCGCCTTGAATCAAACGGTAATTGCCGCCCTTCCCGATCTGGTGAAAATACGCAACAGATTCCACTTGATCCACCAGACTGGAAAAATGGATTTCGAGATGATCAAGAATGAATATGACGCAAAAGCGCCATTTTACCAAGTGATGCCTTTTATTTATGATGTAGAGGAGTTTTTTGGTCGTTGCGATCTGTTGCTTTGCCGCGCGGGCGCAATCACACTGGCTGAGATTACCGCGCTGGGAATCCCCGCGATCCTGGTGCCGCTGCCGACTGCTGCGCACAACCATCAAGAACAGAACGCGCGAAGACTTGCCGAAAAGGGAGCTGCACGATTGATTCTGCAGAAAGATTTCACACCCGAAGCACTGGTGACAACAGTTGAAGAATTTGTATCCTTTCCTGATCGGCTGGAAGCGATGGGCGAAGCTGCACGCTCGATGGGGAAACCGAACGCAACAAAACAAGTTGCGGATCTAGCACTTAAATTAATCGAATTGAACCACAGAGGCACGAAGGCACAAAGTGAGAAAAAATAAATCCTTCTTCGTGTTCTTTGTGCCTTTGTGGTGAATCTCATATGTTTGGAAGAAAGCAGAGAATTCATTTCGTGGGGATTGGCGGTAGCGGTATGTCCGGCATTGCCGAGGTACTGCTGGATTTAGGTCATGTTGTTTCCGGCAGTGATTTGCGGGAGACTCCTGTTACACAACGACTCGGTGAGCTCGGCGCAACGATTTGTTACGGGCACGCCGCCGAGAATCTTGGATTGGCAGACGTAGTGGTGATTTCCTCGGCCGTGTCTGCGGACAATCCGGAGGTGCTGGCGGCACGCGGGAAAAAGATCCCGGTGATTCCACGCGCTGAAATGCTGGCTGAACTGATGCGATTGAAATACAGTGTCACAATCGCGGGCGCTCATGGCAAGACGAGCACCACATCCATGACCGGTCTTTTGCTTCAGGACGCGGGACTCGATCCGACCGTCGTGATTGGAGGGCGTTTGCAGGCACTCGGAAGCAATGCCCGTGTCGGCAAAGGCGAATTTATTGTCGTAGAAGCAGATGAAAGCGATCGCTCGTTCCTGTTGCTTCCCGCAGTCTTCGCGGTGATCACAAATATCGACGCGGAACATCTGGATCAGTATCGCAACATGGATGACATCAAAAAAGCGTTTGTCCGGTTCGCAAGCAAAGTACCTTTCTATGGATCCGTCATCCTATGTATTGACAACGAAGGGAATCGAACCATCATGCCTCAAATTGAACGGAGGATCGTGACGTATGGATTTTCTGAAGAAGCAGATTTCAGGGCGGTTCCCATTTACATGAAAGAGTTCAGCTCAGAATTTCAGGTTCATCATCACGGGATGAATCTGGGAAGCCTGCAGCTCAATGTGCCTGGCGTTCACAACATCGTGAACAGCCTTGCCGCGCTGGCCGTCGCTTCCGAGCTTGGTATCTCCTTCGATACGGCAAGAAAGTCGCTGGCTACATTTCATGGAGTGGACCGGCGCTTTCAATTGAAGGCGCAAGCCAACGACATCCTCATCATTGACGACTATGCACACCATCCGAGCGAAATCGAAGCCACATTGACGGCTGCGCGTTCGGGATGGAACCGGCGAATCATCGCGGTGTTTCAACCGCACCGGTATACACGACTACTCCACCTGCTGGATGGATTCGCAAATTGTTTTCGCAATGCGGATTTGCTGATTTTGACAGATATCTACCCTGCGGGAGAGAAGCCAATTGAGGGCGTGAACATCGAAAAGCTTGCAGCAGCTATTTCAGGAAAACAAGTTTGGGTACATAAGGATCTGGAGACCTTACCTGAGATGACTCTTTCACTGGCAAAACCAGGCGATCTGGTTCTGTTTCTTGGAGCAGGCAGTATTACATCGGTTGCAGAAAGGACAGCCAAACTTCTGATGGAACGTCAGGCGGTATGAAGATCAAGGACAAACAAAAGCTGAGCGATTACACAACCATCGGTATCGGTGGGCCCGTGCCCGCTGTGTACCTCCCGCAAACCGAACAGGAATTGGTCGATTTGCTTATGCAGTTTCATAAAGAGAAACGGCCGTACAAAATCCTCGGAAACGGAAGCAATATCCTGGCGGATGACCGGGGGTTTGATGAGGTAGTTATATGCACAAAACAACTGGAGCGAAGATTTGAAGTGGACTCTCCTTTTGTAACTGTCGATGCGGGATATCCGATGGCTCAGCTAGCATACCAGACCGCCGGAAAAGGTCTGGCAGGACTTGAATTTGCGGTGGGCATTCCGGGAAGCATCGGCGGTGTCGTTCGGATGAACGCAGGAGCTCACAAACAGACAATCAGTGAAGTTGTGGACTCGGTCCGCCTGGTCCAACCCGATGGTCATCTCGTAACGGCTCATGCAGAAGAACTGAAATTCGCCTACCGCTCCTCCGCGATTCCAAAAGATGCAATCATTACAACGGTCCGGATGAAATTGTACGCCGGGAAACTCAAAGGAGATTCACGACCGGATTCGCGCGTATAACGATCAACGCACTTCCTCGCAGCCTTTGCGTGAAAAGAGTGCCGGGTGCATTTTCAGGAACCCGGGAGTGGATTCAGCAGGCAAATTAATCGAGGATTCCGGATTGAAAGGATACCGGAATGGGGGGCTTGTGGTTTCGGAGATCCATGCAAATTTTATCGTAAATCGAGGACACGGCTCGTTTGAAGAGGCGCTCAAACTGATCGAGCACATTAAGAAGTCCGTACAGGAAGCAAAGGGCGTTGCCCTGAAGGAAGAAGTCGTGATCTGGAGGTCCAAATCATGACACTTCCGATTCGCAAGGTGCAAACACAGCAGGAAAAAGTGATTGACTATCAGTACATCCGGAATTTGAAGAACAAAGAAGTCAGAAAGAGCCGGTTCAAACGCACGCTTTCCCAACGCATTTTCCGGATATTTCTCATCCTCGTCCTTCTTAGTGAGATCGCCTACCTCGGGTTCCACGGTTTCCGCGCTTTGCAGGACTCCAGCCTCTTCGTTCTAAACGACGTCCAGGTGACCGGAACGCACAAGATGACTGTCGAAGAAGTAAAAAAGATTGTGCTTGCGAAAAAGAGCAATGCATTACGCGCCGATCTTACCGAAATCAAGCTCCGGCTCGAAAACCATCCGTGGATCCAGAGCGCAATCCTATGGCGAGAGCTTCCCGGAACCATCCACGTTCATGTCACGGAGCGAAAGCCGGCCGCGTTGATGCTATCAGGGGACCTTTATCTTGTCGACCATTCCGGGCGAATCATTCAGCTGTTTGATCAGGACCCGCAGTTTGCCGGTTTGCCGGTAATTACAGGGATCGCGAGCCCTTCGGACCAGGAAAACATTCGCTCGGGATTAGAGTTTCTGGATCTTCTTTCAGGGGATCCGGAGGTTCTGAAAAAGGTCTCGGAAATCCATTATTACGACAGAGATAGTACTACGATATATTTAAACGGTATGCCATTTGGACTTTTAGTGTCCAAAGATGGTATTCTTCCGATGATTCGAAAGTTCCTCAGTTATATGGACTTCGTCAAAAACAATTTTTCCGGGCAAAAAATAATCGATCTCAGATACAAGGACCAGATTGTGTTGAAAAGCGCCTACCAGGAACAGCTGTAATGCCGAAAAAGGACCGTTACATTGTCGGTCTGGATATCGGCACAACCAAAGTCTGCCTGCTGGTAGCCGAGATCAAAGACGACGGCACGATCGATATTATCGGGATGGGGACCGCTGATTCGAAGGGTCTCAGAAAAGGTGTCATCATCAATGTGGATCCAACGGTAGAATGCATCAAGAAAGTGGTGGAAGAAGCAGAGCTGATGGCAGGAATCAACATTGAGGAAGCGTTCGTAGGGATCGCCGGCGAACACATCATGGGCTCAAACAGTCGTGGGATGATCAGTATCAATACGAAGGATCGCGTTATCACGCGGGACGACATCGGACGTGTGATCGAAGCAGCAAAAACCATTCCGATTCCTACCGACAAGGACATTCTGCATGTGCTGCCACAGGAGTTCATGGTGGATGGGCAAGACGAAATCGGCGATCCGCTTGGAATGAGCGGCTCCCGGTTGGAAGTGAATGTCCATGTCGTTACATGCGGCAATACGCAACTCCAGACACTTCTTACTTGCGTAAACAAAGCAGGAATCGAAGTAGCAGACACCGTTCTTGAGCAGCTTGCCAGCAGTGAAGCGGTTTTGACACCGGATGAAAAGGAAATCGGGGTAGCATTGATTGATATTGGCGGCGGCACCACGGATCTGGCTGTATTTGAAAAGCAGAGTCTCTGGCATTCCTACATCCGTTCCATTGGTGGGGATCACTTTACAGGAGACATTGCCGTGGGATTGCGGACACCGATTGCGGAAGCAGAACGAATCAAGAAGAAATATGGATGCGCTCTGGAATCTTTGATCGATGAAGACGAAACGATTGAGGTTCCCAGTGTGGGTGGAAGAAAACCAAGATACATGGCGCGTCGTGTGCTGTGCGAAATCATTCGACCCAGAGCCGAAGAACTGTTTACGATCATCAAAGACGAAATTGAGCGAATGGGACTTTCCCGTTCGCTGAATTCCGGAGTTGTGATCACCGGGGGCGGGTCCTTGTTGGAAGGGATGCCTGAAATAGCAGAAAGAATCTTTGATCTCCCGGTACGCATCGGAAAGCCGGCGGGTGTTGGAGGCTTGATCGATGTGATCAACAGTCCGGTGTACTCAACCGCAGTAGGTCTGATCATTTACGGATACCGTACGCGCGAGCTTCGCAGAGATCGCTTCAGCTCGCGACGCAGACCCCTGTGGCGGGTGCGAGAATGGTTTAACGAGATGTTTTAATCGGGTAAAAATGCCGGAGGTAAATATGGAACTGTTTGACGATTACCAGGAGCTCAAGCCGGACGGTCAGCAACCGCAGGTCAAGATCTCGCTGGAGGAGGATGGGTTGCAGGGGGCACGAATCAAAGTCGTTGGTGTCGGCGGAGGCGGCGGAAACGCCATCAACCGCATGGTGGAAATGGGGCTGAAAGGCGCCGAGTTCATTTCCATCAATACGGATCTTCAAGCTCTACAATATTCGAAGGCGCCCATTCGTTTGCAGATCGGTTCGTTACTGACCAAAGGACTGGGCGCAGGGTCCAATCCGGATACGGGACGATCCGCCGCCATGGAGGACACAGATAAGATTCTCGGACTACTCGAAGGCGCGGACATGATTTTCATTACCGCAGGCATGGGCGGTGGGACGGGGACCGGTGCTGCTCCTGTCATTGCAAGCCTTGCGAGTGAAATAGGCGCCTTGACTGTAGGTGTGGTGACCAAGCCTTTTTCCTTTGAAGGAAAGAAACGCGGTCATCAGGCTGAAATGGGGTTAAAAGAACTACGGTCGTGCGTGGACACGATCATTGTAATTCCCAACGATCGCCTGCTTGCCACAGTAGAACGGAACACTTCTTTTACAAAAGCGTTTGCCATTGCGGACGACGTTTTGCGGCACGCGGTTCAAAGCATTTCCGATCTCATCCTGAATCCGGGACTGGTGAATCTCGACTTCGCCGATGTCCGAACCATCATGAAAGGAATGGGAAAGGCAGTCATGGGAACCGGAATTTCCAGTGGAGAGAGTCGCGCGCTGGATGCCGCAGAAAAGGCGATCAACAGTCCGCTGCTGGAAGAGGCTTCCATGGAAGGAGCGCGCGGGATTCTGATCAATATCACTGCCGGGAGCAACCTCACAATGTATGAAGTGGATCAGGCATGCAAGCTGGTTCATCAAAGCGCACACGAAGATGCCAATATCATCTTTGGCGCAAACATCGATGACTCGTTAAAAGAAGAAGTGAAAGTTACCGTAATCGCTACGGGCTTTGATCAGCCTGCGATTTCAACAGCGCCGCCCACGGTCAAGACATTTATTCCAAACAAGGCCGAACCGATTGCGGTAGGTCAGCAGGAAAATGTGTCCTTTTACCGTAAAGGCAATGCGCAAAATAGCGGCAGCGGCGGTTTTGCACTGGATGAGCGGGATGATCTCGACATCCCGACCTTCAAACGGCGACTATAGGCGTCATCGCGTCCTCGCGTCTATCGCGTCCTCGCGTCGTTGCGTGTCGTAGCGGAGCTCTCAAAGAAGAATTTGATATCTATTCTTCGGCGAACTCCGCGCGGCGGTTCTTGCTCCACGCGGTTTCATCGTGACCGAACACGGCTGGATGGCTTTCTCCAAAACTGATCGTGCGCATGCGACCGGCTGAGATTCCAAGATTGGTCAGATAGGTTCTCGTCACCGTTGCGCGTCTGTCCCCCAGTGCCAGATTGTATTCTTCAGTTCCTCGTTCGTCACAGTGACCTTTGATCAATACCTGAAGATCGGGTCTGTTCCGCAAAAAAGTTGCGTCGCCTTGCAAAACAGCAACCTGATCTTCACGGATGTCATACCGATCATAGTCAAAAAACACCGAAAGCAAGCCGCCGGATTGAAGGTTCAAAGAGCTTCCATCAATGTTCTGGACAATTGGTTTTGAACCTTCCTCAGAACCCTGATCGACATCGAGTTGATCGCCGTGTTCACCCGTTTTCGCCTGGATTGGCTCAAACGGCGCTCTTGGTTTACTATGACATGCGGAAAGAACGAAAGCAGCAAGAAAACACACCGCTATCCATTTCAAGGAATTCACAAACCCTCCTCAGCAATGGCAAAATTGCCAATGCTACTAATGTATTAGACTTCCGGTTTGTGATTTGGTCTTATCCGGTTTGTAGCGCCGGCGTCCCGCCGGCCAAACAGAGATTCCAACTCGAGGCTCAGCCAGCGAGACGCTGGCGTTACAAACCGAAAACATGCCTTCGTTTTCCGTCTTGGGACGGTATCGCTGACCCAGGTTACACGTTGGAGCGAAGCAGATGAGCGACGTCTTCGGGGGGCACTTGATTGATTAGATATCCGGAACCTGCACTAAAGCCGCGGTGTAGTCCTGCGACTCGAGGAAAGCGTGGTAAAAACTTGAAATGCCAGTGATAGTCTTCATCGATGGTAGTCCAATAATCGCGTTCTTCGCCCCATACTTTATTCGGACGCGTAAAAAGCAAGAGCGTATACGAGAGAGGTCCTACAAGCGACTTGATCAAGCGCAGATTGTCTACTGCAGCCCTTGCCAGCTCGTGGAATGCTTCCGGCTGGAGGGTCCGGAAGTTTGCGTTGTGACGTCGTGGAAGGATCCATGTCTCAAAAGGATGCGCGGCGAAAAAAGGGCTAATGGTAACAAAATTCTCGTAAGCCTGAACCACTCCGGAATGATGGTTCTTCCTTCGTGATTCTTCATTCACGATGTCGCAAAAAAGGCATCGTTCCTTCATTTCGTAGTGACGTCTTGTAAAATCGAGCTCGCGCCGGATCCGTTCGGGAACGGATGGGGATGCAATTAAAGTTGAGTGCGGATGCGAGTACCGGTTGTGGGAACTCGGTCCCCAATTCTTGAAGATAAACAGGTGACCAAATCGCTCATCCTTGCTGAGGTCGTTCATGCGTTCATGATAGACGGTCAAAATGTCACGGACTTCATCCAATTTCATTTCATCCCAATCGATGTGCCGCCGATTCTCAATAATCACCTCGTGGGCACCGACTGCATTCATGACATCGTAGCCGGTCACAAGTCTCCGGTTCACATTCCCTTCGATTTGAAATACAGGAGCGGCATTTGGAATCGCTCTCAGCTGCCAGTCAGGAATATGTTCACGATAGCGGAATTGTCCGTTGGCGAATTCAACTACCGGTGGTGGAGTCGAATCTTCATGACCAGGACAAAAACTGCAAACCTCATCTACTTTTTTCAAATCATCCTGAAGAACCGCTGCGCGCAGGGATTCCACCACGCTTTCCAGAGGAAGACTTCGATCGATAATGACCCATTTGCGGGTTACCGGATCGCGCCGCATTTCATTCATGAAGGATGTACCCTGTAGGAAGCCGGATCTGATACCCCGGCTTCCGAAAAGCCCTTCTTGCGGATCCTACAGCTGTCACAATCCCCACAGGCGGTTCCATCCGGCAAGGGGTCATAGCAACTGTGCGTATGTGTGTAATCCACACCCAGGCGGAGGCCTTCGCGAATGATTTCTGCTTTTGTCATCTTCAGCAGAGGAGCATGAATCCGAAAACGCGCGCCTTCGCTCCCGGCTTTGGTGCCTTCTTTCAAAGTCTTTTCTAAAGCTTCGATAAACTCCGGCCGACAATCCGGATATCCGCTGTAATCCAGCACGTTGGCGCCGTAAAAAATGTCGTAGGCGCGATGAACCTCGGCAAACGCAGCAGCTATAGAAAGAAAGATTAGGTTACGGGCTGGAACATAAGTGACGGGGATCGCTGGATCCATCTGCCGGGATTTCGGAACTGAGATACTTGAAGTCAAGGCTGACCCACCGATTCTTGTCAGATCGATTGGAAAAATAAGCTGTGTTTGAATCCGAAATTGACGCAAAACCAGGGAACCCTTTTCAAGTTCCAACCGGTGTCTTTGCCCGTAGTCGAAACTCAGAGAAATCGGTTCAAAGCCTTGCTGTATGGCAATGGCCAGGGTTGTTGTGGAGTCTACTCCACCGCTAAACAGGACGATCGCCCGCGACAAGGAAGAAACAACTACTCAGTGCTTAGTGTGCCTTCTGCAAATAAGCGTAATAGAAATTGTCGCCGGAGCGGACCCGAATCCGCCAAAAATCCTGACCTGCGATCGGAGCAATCTGAACAGCAGTACCACCGGGACCTTTAGCAGGAATGACGATAGCCAGATCCTTGGCAACCACATTTCCTCCCTGGCTGAGCTGCAAATAGGCGCCTTCGGCTCCGTCCACAATTTGAATCAAGTACTTCCCCGCCGCTACAGCGGTTCCGGCGTAGGTTACATTTGCCGGTATGCGGTAGGTTCCAATGTCACCGGCAAATCCATAAACTCCGGTAACCATCAAGAGTAACAGTACAAAACAAGCTTTTTTAAACATGGTCTAAATCCCTCCAGTATTCTCCATTATTCAAAAACCGGGGCCTGATAAAGGACCGTCTGCTCCCAGTTATAAACATAAAAGGGCGTCACAATAGGTGCAACATAATCTATTCTCACCTTGAGCTCCTGGTGTTCCTCCGAACGGTATTTATCTATTGAGATATCCTCTTCGTTAACATCCAGATCCTGGCCTTTTGCTGCAGCGACAAGATCCTTCTTCAGTTCATCCAAACTTCGTCTGTGCAAATACTTGCATTCTTCCTTCACCGCATCGTCAAACGCATACACACGGATCATCACCGGAACTACTTTCCAGGCAAGATAAACGGCAGCCAGAAGGACGAGAAGACCGAAGAGAAACCGACCTCTTCCTTCTCCTTTCTGATTCATAAACATCATGAGACTCCCCTCCTGCGGCCTGCACATGGAAACATAGAAATAGTATAGTTAAACACTTCGATGTGTCAAGAATCCTTCGACGTAAGAATGGCGGCAAATGAATGACCTGCTTGAACATGATAGCCATGAACAAAATCAGAACCGCTCATTCTAGGGCGATTTTCCGGTTGCAGCTCATCCAGATGAAGAACAGTTTGATTTCCGCAAGCAACAAGAAAGCCTGATCTGGAAACTCGAACGATGGTTGCCGGTGGTTCTAATGTTGTTTCTTCGCCTGGATGAGCTAACCAGAATTTGATACGGGTTCCGGCGTAATTGGAAAACGAACCGGGCCAAGGATTGAATGCCCGGATTTGTCTGGAAATCAACTCAGCCGTCTTGTCCCATTGAATCCAGCCGTCTTGTTTTTTCAATTTCGGGGCGAAAGTAATACCGGAAGTATCTTGTGGTACCTGGATTATTTCGTTTTTTTCGATCAGATCAAGGGTGTGCACAAGCAACGGCGCGCCCAAAAAGGACAGCTTTTTCGTCAGGGTTTCCGACGTGTCCGAAGAATCCACGGAACAAGTCGCCTGCAGCAGAATGGGCCCCGCGTCCATCGCTTCGCTCATCATCATCGTCGTTACACCGGTCTCTTTCTCGCCGTTCAGGATCGCCCACGCCACTGGTGCCGCGCCTCTATATTTGGGAAGTAATGAAGCATGCAGATTTACGGCGCCCAGAGGCGCGACATCGAGCAAATTTCGACGAAGAATTTCGCCATAAGCAACAACGACAAGGAGATCCGGACGAAAGGCGCGGATCTGATCCACAAATTCGGGTGTGCGCGTGGTTTCCGGTTGAAAGACAGGAATTCCGCGGATCTGAGCTGCAGTTTTTATCGCAGGCGGCTGGATCCGAAGATTCCGGCCACCAGGCCGGTCGGGTTGGGTCACAACGGAAGTAATTTCATGGTGCGACTCGTGCAGCGCTTCCAGACTCGGAACCGCAAATTGCGGTGATCCCATAAATACAATCTTCATGTGTGCAATTCACCTTGGAGTAGCAGGCCCTCCGTGGCCTGCCCTATACGGCGGGCAGGGACGCGCGCCCCTCCACACGCCGTTAAGATTTTCGCAGGGATTGGATAATCGCTTCCACGGTTTTGTGGGCACGCTGCAGATGGAATTCCTCCACCACCTTCCGCACACGCGGGTATTTCTTTACGGTTTTCTCGAAGTCATCTTTGGTCAGTTCTAGGAGATCCGAGGAAGTGTTCGTAATAATCGTCGCCGTACGTGGTTTTCCTGTGAGCAGCGATATTTCCCCAAAAAACTCTCCCTCGCTGAGAGTAGCCAGCGTGACTTCTCTTTGCTTCGGGTCACGTGTAAACACACGCACTTGCCCCTGCACCACGATAAACAAGGAGGCCCCGGCATCGCCCTCTTTTACGACAATCGTCTCTTCATCGTAATGACGTAAGGTTAGATTTGTTACAAGCTGTCTAAATTCTTCACGGCTCAGGTCTTTAAACAACTTCGTTTCCAGTTCCAGGCTCCCCACAGCAGGAGGCTTTTCCGCCGGGGCAGGCGGCGGCACAGTTGGAGGAACTTCAGAACTGATAGCCAGCCTTTCCGAAAGATTCTCAAGCAGACTTTCGATTTCCTTCCATCCCGGATTCACCTTTAACATTTTCTTGTAGATCGCAATCGCCCTCACGATAAACCCTTGGTCTGCGTAGGAAGAAGCAACTTTTCTGTACTCTTTCAGAGCATCCGGAATCTGGTTGTAGTACAGGAGAGCATCTGCGAGTTGAAGCTGCAGATTGATGTTGTCCGGATCCTGTTTCAACCGTTCCCGGTATACATCAATTGCCTTCTTGTACTCTTTTTCGGAGACGAGATCCTGAGGTTCTTCTTTTGTCTCACTCGAATCTTTCTTTTTTCTCCAGAACATAGCAACGTACTTCTAGCACGAGGAAGGTGGAAAATCAATCATTGTGCAGCAGGTAGAATCGAGGCAAGAATCGCAGTTAGATCCTGATCAATACCGGACTTTGGAGTTTCCACGATACGGCCTAACTCTTTTCCATCCTGCAACACGATCAGAGTGGGAAGACTGACTATGTTCCATCCGTTGAGTAGCTCCGCCGGATTTTTCTTGTCGGGTGTGACATTGATGTAGGTAACTTTCAGGTTGGCATTGTCGGCAAATTCGAGAGTCTTGATCAATGCGGGAACGTGCTTCTTGCTGTCTATGCACCAGTCCCCAAAGAAGGCTTTGATCTCGACTGGTTGCAAGATATTGTGGATCGCCTGAACGGGATCGCTCTTGGGCACATACTCAACGTAGTTGTAGTTAAAGACCTTCAGCGTTAGGATTTGTGCGCGCGTAACCTCGCCTGCAGGTATAAAATTATGATTATCATTCTTGTAAAAATCCGGAGTGTCGGCGGGTGGAGGCATTTGTTCCTCGGCCTGCAACAGGCAGGGGCCAAACAAGAAAATCGTAAGAAGAATAAAAAAGTACTTCATCAAAATATGTTATCATAATTTCCGGGTCACGGGTTGTCATGTTCGAAGGAAATGGACCATTTTACAGTTAAGCAAGCTTCGAAGATGCTTGGCATCGCGCCGCGGCGTCTTCAGCACTGGGAAAAGATCCAGTTTGTTCCTCGATCGGTTCAAAACGAGAACGGTTCTTTCTATTCTTTCCAGGATCTGGTCAGTCTGAAGGCCGCCAACGAATTGATTTCGGGCGGCATTTCCTTAAAACAGGTGACCCGCTCACTCGATATCATCAAGAAAAAATTTCCTGAGATCCGCAATCTCAGCGAGTTAAAATTCTTCGCACAAAACAGTACGCTTTTCATGCGATACAACGGAATGTCGTTTGATCCGATCACCGGACAACTCGTGATGAGCTTTGATGAACAAAAGCCCGCGATTTCCGCGACTTTCAAAACATCCAGCGAGGAAAAGAACCATCTCTTCTGGTTTGAATACGGGTTGCGTTATGACATTGAAGGAAAATGGCAGCTCGCAGTCAAGGCATATCGCAAAGCATTGAAGCTAAATCCCGGCCTGGCGGATTGCTGGAATAATCTTGCTACGATCTATTACCGGATCGGTCGAAAGAAAAAAGCGATCCGTTTTTACCTCAATGCATTAAAAATCAATCCATCGTACAAGCTTGCGTACTACAATCTGGGAAACATTTTTGAGGAAATCAAGAAATTCAAATTTGCGATCAAGATGTACCTGAAAGCGATTGAACTCGATCCGGAATATTACGATGCTCATTACAATCTAGCTCTGGTGTATGACAAAATTCATTCCTATACGGATGCGTGTCATCACTGGGAAATCTATTTCCGGTCAGATTCCAGCAGCCGGTGGGCGCGTTACGCCCGCGAACGGATGAAGGAAATCTCACGTCTGATGGTCCGCGGAAAGGAGTAGTCCAAAGTCACAAGTCCAAAGCCCAAAGTCGCAACCTACCTGACCTTGGACCTTGGACTTTGGACCTTGGACTATGTTTATTTGTGATACGCACTCCGATTCATTGATGCGGATGATCGATCTCGGTTACACGCTTGAAGACGAGCGTCTGCAGGTCAGTCTTCCCAAGATGAAATCGGGTGGCCACGACCTTCAGGTGTTTGCGTGTTTTATTGATCCGGCAGTTGGGCGCGACCGGTATATCAGCCGTACATTGCAGATGATTGATCTTTTGCGCAGGGAAGCCAATCGCCATCGCAAGCAGATTGCAGTATGCGCTTCGATGAAGGAAATCAGAAAAGCGCGAGCCAAAAAGAAGAAGATCGCATTGTTAGGTATCGAAGGCGGTCACGCGATTGCGAACGATCTTTCCATTTTACGCTGCTACCGCAGGCTGGGAATCATCTACATGACACTCACATGGAGCAACACCAATGACTGGGCGGATTCTTCTTCCGATGAAGAACGTTGGGGAGGGCTGACCCAGTTCGGACAGGAGGTTGTCCGTGAGATGAATCTCATTGGAATGATCGTAGATATTTCCCATGTCTCGGATAAGACGTTCTGGCAGACGCTTCGAATCTCCACCAAACCTTTGATTGCGTCCCACAGTTCAGTGCGAACGTTGTGCAAACACCATCGGAATTTGAGCGACGAGATGATCAAAGCGATGGCGGAAAAAGGCGGAGTGGCATTTATCAATTTTTATCCTGCCTTTTTGAATCAATCTTTTTCAGATGGGTTCGACAAGCTTCGCCGGCGTCTGCAAAAACGGATTGATGCTGCAGCATTACGCTGGGGAAACCGGAAGGAGATGTATACATACGAGGAAGAACGAATCATTCGGGGATTCGTCCAGACGCTTCCTGATGTGAAACTGGAAGAACTTGTGCGCCACATTGCCTACACGGCTAAAATTGCCGGAGTGGAATCAGTCGGATTCGGATCCGATTTTGACGGAATTCCGTTCTCACCCGAAGGGGTCGAAGATTGCACGGCCCTTCCGCGTTTGTGCGATGCATTACGAAAAAAAGGCTTCAAACCATCGGAAGTACGCAAGATCGCAGGGGACAACTTTCTCCGCGTGTTTGGCGAAGTAGTAGGATGAGGAGAACCACAAAGACACAAAGTTCTTTTATGGCATTCCTTTTATGCCTTCGTGTCTTTGTAGTTTTTCTCCCAGTCCTTGAGGGCCTCGTGGATGGCCTGTTCAGCCAGAACGCTGCAATGCACTTTCTCAGGTGAAAGTCCGCCCAGCAACGCAGAGAGGTGTTCGTTGGTGATATTTCGTAGTTGCCCGGTCGACTTGCCAAGAACTAGCTCCGTGAGTACGGAGCCTGCTGCGATTGCGGCGCCACATCCGTAGACCTTGAACCGCGCCTCCCGTACGATTCCACCCTCGACATTCAAATGAAGTTGAAGTATATCGCCGTCTGCGGAACTGCGTACAGAGGCTCGGGCATTCGCGTCCGGCAACTCCCCGACGTTGCGAGGATTTCGCACGTGATCGAGAACAATCGCCGAATACCGCATTAGGAATTCACCGCAGAGACGCAGAGGACGCAGAGAAAAAGGAAATGAAACCACAGATGAACACCGATGAACACAGACATAGAATGAAAAATCGGTGTTTATCTGTGTTCATCTGTGGTTCCAATTTTCCTCTTCTTCCGAACTCTGCGATCTCCGCGTCTCTGCGGTGAGTCCCTACTTCTGAGCAATAGGCGGAGGCTGAACGTACATACCGGTAGATTTTCTTGAGAACTGCGCGAAAGGTCCCCAATATGTGCCGAAGATCAGGACCGCAACAGCCAGAGCGGAAACTAGAATGGTGGAAAGACGGCCGAGACGAATCGGGTCTTTCTTGGTCCCTTCTTCCAGATACATCCGTTTGATGACGCCGCCATAGTACACAAAGGAGACTACACTATTGATTGCGGCTATGATTACAAGCCAGTAATAGCGGGCGTCGATTGCAGCGGCAAACAGATAAAACTTGCCGATAAACCCGCCCAAAGGCGGAATCCCGGTCAATGAAAGCATGAAGATAGCGAGCATGGCAGCGGCGACAGGAGATCGCGTTGAGAGGCCCCGGTATTGTGATAGATCGTCACTATCCATTCGCGATGAAAGCGCAATCACCACCAGAAACGCGCCAAGATTCATGGCCAGATAGACCATCAGATAAAACAGAATCGCGCTGATTCCTTCATCCCGCAACAGGACAAAACCCATCAGCATATATCCGACATGCGCGATAGAAGAATATGCCATCATTCGCTTCATGCTGCTCTGCCAGATAGCTACAACGTTTCCGGAAGTCATTGTGATGGCAGCCACAAGCGCCATCATAGCTGGCCAGTTCAAATCTGTTACGATCCTGTATTCCGGACCGCCCTGCGTGAAGACACTGTAAAAAAAACGGATTAGAAATGCAAAGCCGGCTGCCTTTGGACCGATTGAAAAAAACGCTGTGATGGCGGTAGGAGCGCCTTGAAACACGTCCGGCAGCCAGAAGTGAAAGGGGACCGCTGCAATCTTATAACCGAAGCCTACCAGAATCAGGGCAAAGGTAATCAACAAAACAAAGGAGTTGACGTGATGGGTCATGAAATAGGCGCGAATGTCATTCAGTTCGTAAGCGCCGGTCATTCCAAATAAGTAAGAAAACCCAAACAGCATCACCGCGGTGGAGACGGCGCCGTAAATCACAAACTTTAACGAAGCTTCAGCCGAAAGCCGGTCGTTTTTTAAGAAGCCGGACAGCAGGTACGATGGAACACTCACCAGTTCCAAAGCCAGCCAGATCATCAGAAGATTGTTGGCGGATGCCAGCAGGTTCATCCCCAAAACAACCGCAATCAGCAAGCAGTAGTATTCTCCCGGGTTGTATCGTTTCAATTCTTCTGAATCCAACGAAAAAAGGATCACGAGAATTGTGGAAACCGCAAAGAGAAACTTAAAGAAGATCGCAAAGGGATCTACGGTAATCATATTGAAGAAGACGGCTCTTTCCGGCAGACGGTATAGCTGAAAGGCGAGAAATATGGAGCCCATCAATCCGACAATCGCCAGGATCCCGAAGCCTGTGTACGAGCTGCGTTTGGCCAGAATTTCTCCAATCAAAAGGATCAGAAAAGTAGCCGAAAGCATCAGCTCCGGCACAAAATAGGTGAGGCTTCTCTGGATTTCCTGAATCGTTGTTGCATCCATGGGTGAAGTTATCCTTTCATCAAGTGCACGCCGGGAACTTCCACGCTATGAAAATGCCGATAGATGGCAAACACGATTGCAAGTGCAACTGCCGCTTCAATTGCGGCCAGCAGGATCACAAAAACAGCGAATAGGTGACCGCCCAGTGTGCGGGTCACGTAGAAGGAGAAAGCGACAAAATTAATATTCGCCGCATTCAGAATCAGTTCGATTCCCATCAGGAGAGCAATGCCGTTCCGGCGTGTCAGCACGGCAAACAAGCCCAGGCAAAATAACAACGCTGCCAGAACCAGGTAATGGTATAGACCGGGGACCAGGGTCACTATTGTTCTCTCCGAACACGGGCAATCGATACTGCGCCGACCAAAGCGGCAAGCAAGAGAATCGAAGCGATTTCGAAAGGAAG
Source organism: uncultured bacterium (assembly GCA_963843285.1). GTDB lineage: Bacteria > Acidobacteriota > HRBIN11 > JAKEFK01 > JAKEFK01 > CAZDDB01. The sequence goes on along the minus strand of CAWJJO010000003.1, from coordinate 28,502 downwards.
AAGCCATTCCGTCATCAGCAAGGTGCCGATTTGTCCGGCAGTTTCTTCAAAATTTGCAGGTTCTCCGACATTCCAGGGAGTCTGGAAAATCAAAGTCAATAGAAATGCGAACAGGATTCCGATCGCAACCAGCGAAGGCACGAACTGGATTCGCCCGCTGCGGATATCCACTTCCACCATCTTTTGAGTCAACATAATACCGAACAAGAGCAGAACCAGCACGCCGCCGACATAGATTAGAACCTGGGTCGCGGCAAGAAAGTCCGCGTGTAAGAACAAAAATAGACCGGCAACCCCGAACAGTGTAAACAGCAAAGAAAAGGCCGCGCGCAGAATGTTCCGGGCAAAAACAACGATCATCGCTGAGATGACCGTCATGGCTGCAAACAAGTAAAAACCGGCTACAGGCAGAATTTTCGCGATGTCCATGGCTTTGAAAACCAGCCTATTGTAGAACGAAGCGCCCCAAAAAGGAAGGAGGGATCTTTACCACGGAGGCACGAGACACGGAGTGAAGCAGGAGCAAGAAAATTTCTGAAATACTTTGCGAGCTTTGCGCCTTGCGAGAAATTCAAATCCTTATTTCGACAGTTAGCTGCGGTCCTTGAGCCAGTTGCGGGCGAAGTCGTAGGCTTCCTCTCGATCATGAAGTACGCCTTCTATTTGAGCTTCGCGAATCTCGCGGAGAAGCTCGCCCATCAGCGGCCCCGGCTTCATTTGCAGGACCACCATTAGATCCCGACCCTTTACCAGCTCCGGAGTATTCACAGCCGGATAGTACTCTTTGTAGTAATAAGTGATCATTTGCTGGAGCAATTGGACAAACAACGGTTCCCGTTGGGAATCAGCAAGCGATCCTCTCGCGGCAGTCAGGTCGCCATAAGAGATCAGCAGAACACCGATCGCTTCAGGTCCTACAGCCCGGAAAAACTTGCGAAAATCATCATTGCTTCGTTGCTCCAGATTGAACAGGTTCAAGGGACGCAGGTGGTGTTGAATGATTACCGAAATCAGCTGCGCGTCTTTCCGCGCAAATTTGAGCCGGCTAAACAGATGTTGGACTAAGTCTGCGCCCACTTGATCATGACCGTGAAACCGCCAGCGGCCCGGCTCTTTCAATTCCCGTGTCTGTGGTTTGCCGATGTCGTGAACAATCGTCGCCCACTTCAACAGCCGAGTGCGATCCAGCGAACCGGGAACCGTCTCCAGGTATTGTTGTACTGCTTCATTCTGTTCCTCAAATAATCGGGCGATCTGAGCCAGAAATTGTTCGAAGTTTTCCAGCGCCAGAACCGTATGTTCCCAGACGTCCAGATGATGATAACCGCCCTGTTCGCATTGCTTCATCGCCTTCAATTCAGGAAAGAGCGAATCGAATAGAACAGACTGTCCGAGTATCCGCCAGGTTTTCGCGGAATCAGGTAGAAGAAAGATACGGTCCAATTCCTCAACAATTCGTTCCGCAGCAACTTCAGTAATTTGCCCGTGCAGGCGTTCAATATCGCGATCCACAAGAGAATCGATCGCAAATCCAAGCTCTGCCGATATCCGAAAAGCGCGCAGCATGCGGAGCGGATCTTCATTCATGCTGCTTGCTGCAACTGGAATCAGAAGACGGTTTTGCAAACCCGCAAGTCCCTGAAAAGGATCGATCACGCGATCCAAACTTCGCCCCGGATAAAAGTCTTCCCAACGCACGGCCATTGCATTGATTGTGAAATCACGTTTCTTGAGGTCCCCTTCGATGGTGTGATTGCGGAATCCGGTAAAATCCCAGTTACCATCCGTGCAAACAACGCGCGCAACCTGCCGTTCTTTGTCCAGAACGAAAAACGGCGCGTTCAATTTTTTGTGGAACAGATCGGCCGCCTCAAACACGCGGTCGTCCAGCACAACATCGACATCGCGGAACGGACGATTCAACAGCAGGTCCCGTACTGTCCCTCCGCACAAATAGCCGGCGACTCCCAGATTCTGCAAGACGGAATCAAAAGCTTGGAGGTGAAGATCAGTAAACAAGGGAATGTCAGCCGCGCAAATGGAACTGCCGCAACTGCTCGATTTGATGTGCGTCGCTGCCGGTGGTTTCCTGCAGCTCATAACGGTTCGCAAGCTCTTTCAGAATGGAAATCGCTTCCCGTTCATGCGCGGGTGTCGGAAACTCGCGGGATCCTTCCTGACAGTAAGGGTAGGTCACTTCCAATCCGTCGATCTCTATATCCTTAAGATCATGAACCATCTGGTTTACATCATGCCCATTCTTCAAGTAATAACCGGGATGCGCCAGGACCGCGATTCCATCGGCACGATGGATCATCCGGATGATCGCTTCCGCGGTCGGCTTTTCAATCACGGAGTCCACCTGAATGTTCTCTTTCATCCAGATCGATGCCTGTTTGTAGCGATCCGGAGCAGGAAACTGATCAAACAAGCCCTGGTCCATCATGGCATGAATCAGATGCGGATTCATGAACGTCTGGCAGCGCGCGCAAATGGTTTCCAGATCGATCACCTTTCTACTGTGAAAACGGTTGATCGCGTCCGCCTGTTCGCTCGCGCGTTTCTTCCGCGCGGCCTGGATCGAGACCAGATGCTGGTTTAGCGCCATGTTGTCAATATCGAGTCCGATCGCAAGCATGTGAATTTCCAGATCCCCATACGTGCAATCCAGCTCCGCGCCTGGAAGAATTCGCAAACCGGAGCCCTTTGTCAGATCCAGCACTTCCGGGTACGCGCCGATCGAATCATGATCGGTAATCGAAATCTCATCGAGCTTCAGGTCGAGACAAACCCGGACCAATTCTTCGGGACTGGGTGTTCCGTCCGAAAGGAACGTGTGCATATGGTAGTCTTTTTTCATGACCTGATAAAGAAAAGTGATAATCATAGCACGGCTCGCGAAAAGTGCAAGATGAAGAGAATTCCTGTGTGTTCGGATTCGAACACTATGGACCTTCTGCGCCTCTTATAGAATGGAGAGAAGATGATGGATGGCCGGCAGGAAATGCGGTGCATTTTGCGCGCGCAGACGGGCGATCGTGAGGCGCTGGAGACGTTGCTTAAATCGGTTCAAGAGCCGCTTTACCGGTACATACGCAGGCTGACCGGCGAATCTTCAGTTTCTCAAGATATTCTGCAGGACGTCTTCATTCGGATCTATAAACGCCTGGGTTGGTTACGGGAGCCAGAACTGTTTCGCGCATGGGCTTACCGCATTGCGAGCCGCGAAGTATACAGTCATCTCAGACGGGAGCACAACTGGTCAGATCAAATCCGGGATGAATCGTTTCTCGAAACGATCCCCGCGCCGTCTGAGCGCGAAATTTCCGAATGGACGCAACATCTTCCGGAATTGATGGAAGGCGTATCACCGGCCAGCCGCGTAGTGATCGGACTGCATTACTCGCGTGAGATGACGATCGAGGAAATCGCGACAGAGCTTGGAATTCCAGCGGGAACCGTCAAATCGCGATTGGCTTACGGTCTTGCAAACCTTCGCCGTCAGTTCCAAAAACTGCAAGGGAGGTCGTGATGATAGAAATAGATTCAAAAAGGACTCCAGGTAAAACCGGCAATCAGAGGCAATTCAGGAACGCGATCATCGTATTTGCGGTACTCGAATTCATCGTGCTGATGACCTTTGTCTACTTGAGTCTTCGTTGAGATAAAAAGCATTCCTTCGAGGAGGTTGTGATGACTGAAAGAATCGATTTGGACCAGGTTCGAAGAACAGCTCTGGACCGCATCGAGCGCACTGAGAGAAATTTCAAGATCGCCTTTTTCGCTGTAGTGATCTGGGAAGCTTTATTTCTGATAGCGCTTCTGTTTGCAGTGGATTTTTCCGAACGAATTCAGGTGCTCTTATTGATCGCAACAGTAGGAAGCTACTCACTTGTGATTCTCGGTTTGGTTGCGCTTGGAGCTCATATGAGCCGGAACACCCAACGGATACTCAAAGCCCTGGAGCTGCGAGACTAATTCCTTGGTGAGATCAGCCAGGGTTTGATTTTCGCTTTTTTTTCGCCTACACTGAATTGTGCAGCATGTTTACACACCTGCACACCCATAGCGCTTTTTCTCTCCTGGAGGGAACGTTCAGCATTCCGCAGTTTCTCTTCCGGTTGCAGGAGATGCAAATTCCTGCCATTGCTCTGACGGACACAAACGGGCTATACGCCGCCGTCACGTTTTATAAATTCGCAAAGCAACTCGGCATCAAACCGATCCTGGGTTGCTGTCTTCAATCGGAAGATGGCGAAGCCGTGCTGCTGGCGAAAGACCGTGAAGGATTCAGCCAGATCTCGAAAATTGTAACTGCGCGGCATCTGGTGGAGCATTTCTCACTGGCCAAAGATCTCAAGAAAATCGCGTATACATCCGATCCCCATTTATTTCTCTTAAGTCAGGATGAATCTTTACTCTCCGATCTGGCTGGATGCTGGGATCACAAACATCTGTTTGCCGAGCTAGTGCGAAACAACAATCCGCAAAACGAAAAGCAAATCCGGCGATTGCGCGATCTCGCTTTCCATTTGCGGATCGGAGTTGTGGCTACCAACGATGTTCATTTTCTCTATCCGCAGGATTTTTTTGTACACAACGTGTATACGGCCATCCGCACGCAGTCCCATGTGCAGGCGCGGTTGCCGGTCAGCGCAGAAGAATGCCGGCTAAAAACAACACAGGAAATGGAAACGCTCTTCCACGATCTTCCGGAAGCGATCAGCAATAGCGTTGTGATAGCCGATCAGTGCAATGTGGATCTGGAAATCGGGAAATACACCTTTCCCGATTTTCCGGTCTCCGCCGGAAATACCGAATGGAGCTTCTTCGAGCATCTGTGCCGCGAAGGATTGCGCCACCGGTATGGAGATTCCAATGCCGGCGCGGCGAAACGGCTGGAACACGAAATGGAGATTATCCGGCATCTCGGATTTGCAGCCTACTTCCTGGTCGTGTGGGACATCCTGCAATACGCGCGCGGACGGAATATCAGCTGGGTGGGACGCGGCTCGGCTGCCTGTAGCATTGTCTCGTATGCGCTCGGGATCACCAATGTCGATCCAATCCGGTACGATCTCTACTTCGAGCGTTTTTTGAACGTAGGACGCAAATCACCTCCCGATATCGATGTTGATTTCGGTTGGAAACAACGCGATGAAATGCTGGCGTATGTATACCGCCGATATGGCCACGATCGCGTCGCGATGATCTGTACCTATGTCACCTTCACGGCGCGGCTGGCAGTGCGTGAAATCGGAAAAGCGCTCGGATTACCGGAAGAAGAAATCACTGCAGTCTCTTCCCGGATTCCTTATGGCGCCGATGCGGAAGCGATTCTACAGGACAAAACACAGTTTCCGGAAACACGCGAATTGCCGGTGGATCAGGAGCCGTACTGTACGATCCTCAAACTCGCGGCGCACATTCACGGTCATCCGCGCCATCTCTCGATTCATCCGGGCGGAATCGTGATTGCTCCCTATCCGATCACCGAGATGGTCCCGCTGGAAATGGCAACCAAGGGACTTGTGGTCACGCAGTATGACATGTATGGAGTGGAAGACATCGGTCTTGTGAAAATCGATCTGCTGGCGCAGCGTTCGCTTTCAGTGCTGGATGATGTGCTGGCCGCTTTGCGTTCCCGCGACATTGTGCTGGATCACATTTACGATCACGATTCGCTGTTTGCGGACCGGGCTGTGCAAGAGCTGGTCCGAACCGGCGACACGATGGGATGTTTTTATATTGAATCTCCCTCCATGCGCGGATTACTGCAAAAACTGTGTGTCACGTCGTTTGAAGATCTCACCGCAGCCAGCTCGGTGATCCGTCCCGGTGTAGCGGAAAGCGGAATGATGCAGCAATACATCCGCCGCAAAACGAAAGAAGAACCGGTGACGTATCTGCATCCGAAAATGGAAGCGATTCTGCAAGAGACCTGCGGTGTGATGATTTACCAGGAAGATGTCATACGTGTGGTTCATGAAGTGGCCGGTATGAGCCTGGAAGACGCCGATCTGTTGCGTCGCGCGATGAGCGGTAAAGAACGATCACCGTTGTCGATGTCGGATCTGGAACGCAGATTTCTGGAGCATGCTGCTTCGAATCAGGTAGAAGAAGAGATCGCGCGCGAGCTCTGGCGACAGATCTCCAGTTTCGCAGCATATGCGTTTTGCAAAGCGCACAGCGCTTCGTATGCGCAGCTTTCGTTTCGGGTCGCTTTTCTGCGCGCATATCACGCAGCTGAATTCATGGCCGCCGTTCTATCCAATCAAGGAGGCTTTTACTCCACAATGGCTTATATCGAAGAAGCGCGCAGGATGCATCTGCGCATCCTTCTTCCTGACATCAACAAAGGCGCGCTGAATTTTACAGCGGAGGGCCCCGCAGCGATTCGTGTCGGATGGATGCAGATCAAAAACATCGCGGCTAAACATCGGGAACAATGTTTGGAAGAACGGAGCAAACGGCCATTTGACGATTTTGCGGATTTTTTGTTACGAACTCAATTTACAGAAAGTGAAGTGGAAACTTTGATCAAATGCGGCGCTTGTGATTCGTTTGGAAAAACCAGACCGCAGCTGCTCTGGCTGCTCAAAGCCATGTTCCCTGCACTTCTTCTACAGCGAAATCATCCGCACCTGACAGGAGCCGCGATTCAGATTCCACGCATTCCACCTTTACGCGAATACACAGAACAGCAAAAACTCTACTGGGAGATGCAATTGCTGGACGTTGCGGTAACCAGACATCCTCTCTACCTGTTCAAACCATGGAAGCAAATCAAAGGATCGATTCCTGCCAAACTGTTGCCGGATTATAGCGGAGAAACTGTATCGGTGATTGGCTGGCATGTGACTTCAAAACCTGCGAGCACACGCAAAAACGAACGAATGATGTTTGTCAGCTTTGAAGATACCGATACTCTGTTTGAAACCACGTTTTTTCCGCGAGCGTACCAGCGCTACGGTCATCTGTTCACTACCCGCGGCCCCTATCTGATCACCGGCAAAGTGGAAGAAGATCACGGTGTGTTTTCCATCAACGTAGAAGCTCTGCGCAAAATCAGCACGGAAACACTGAATTCACGGAAAGCTCACAAAGCATAGCTCCTCTTTTCCGGGATTCAGTGTTTCCGTGCTTAAATCCTATAATTTAGGTAAACGCATGGAATACACGACCGATAGCATCTGGAGTGAGGACATTCGCATCGTCCAATCCAAACGGGGATACCGTTTTGGGATTGATGCCGTATTACTGGCGCACTTTCTGAAGACTTCCGCAAAAGACGAAGTTCTGGAGATCGGCTGCGGAAACGGCGTGATTACAATTCTGCTTTCCCATCTGCAGACGTTCAAGAAGCTCGTAGCTGTCGAAGTCCAGGAAGATCCGGCAAAGCTGGCGGCTCAAAATTTGGACCTCAATCAAATCAAAAACGTAGAAGTGCTGCGCGCAGATGCGCGCGATTTGCAGTTTGACTACAAATTCGATCTCATTTACTCCAATCCTCCTTACCGCAAGATCGGCGGGGGGAAATTGAACCCACATCCGGAAAAAGCAGCGTCGCGCCACGAAATCAGTTTGAAATTGCAAGATCTCTTTTCCTGCGCCGAGAGATACCTGAAACCGGAAGGCAGATTGAGCCTCATTCTCCCCCGGTTTCGAGAGCAAGATTTGCTCCTGCTTTCCCATCGTCATAACTTGCCGTTCCAGGAGCGTAGATTGGTTCATTCCTTTCGCAATGAGCCACACTCGTTTCTTCTCGTCACCTTGAGCAAAGCTGCAACGAAACTGCTGGAGCATTCTCCACTTGTGATCTACGACGCGCCCGGACGATACACGCCTGATGTACAAAGTCTTTTGACCCGGTAGGGCCCGTGGTATGCTGTTACATTTCCTATGTTTCAGAATTTGCACAATCTTTACAAATACCGGGTGCTGATCCACAGTCTCGTCAGTCGAGAATTGAAAGCCCGTTACCGCGGATCGATCCTTGGCTTCTTCTGGTCTTTCTTTAATCCCCTGCTGCTGCTGGTCGTCTATACCATCGTCTTCAACTACATCCTTCCCAACCGGACGCTGGAGACGCAACCCTACGCGCTTTTCTTGTTTTCCGGCTTGCTTCCGTGGACGTGGTTCTCGTCCTCACTGTTGGAAGCGTCAAACGTCATTGTTGCAGGCGGTACTCTGATCAAGAAAATCATTTTCCCCGCTGAAGTGCTTCCGATCGTATCGGTACTCGCCAACATGGTTCATTTTCTGCTCGGCACGCCGATTCTGTTTCTGTTCATTCTGCTTTATCGAGTTCCGCTGAACATGAATGCCGTCTTCTTTCCAGTGATTGTGATCATCCAGTTGATTCTCACGCTCGGATTCGCTCTTTGGATTTCCTCATTGAGCGTTCACTTCCGCGACATCAAAGATCTTCTGGCCAACATGCTGACCCTCTGGTTTTTTTGTTCACCGGTGATCTATCCGCTTTCATTTACAAGTGTGCAGCAATCGCCGCTCTCCCGGGTCTTCCAGTGGGTTCTGTATCTGAATCCGGTATCGTATTTGATGGATGCCTATCATCAGGCCATTTTCTACGGGAAGACACCTGATCTGCGACATTTACTGATTGTCTTTCTTTTCAGCGTGTTTATCTTTTTCTCCGGCTATTTTGTGTTTGATCGTCTCCGGGACACTTTCGCAGAGGAAGTATGAACACCGTTGAAATTCAGAATGTCTCGAAATTGTACAAGAAATTTGCGCACCGGAGGCAATTTCAAACGCTCAAGAGTGCTCTGCTCAAGGGAGACTTTTTTAATTCGCTCAATCCGCGCGAAGCGTTTTCCGCGCTCAAAAATGTGAGCTGCTCCGTTCCGGAAGGATCGATGTTTGGCATCATCGGCAGCAATGGTTCGGGAAAAAGCACCCTGCTGAAACTAATCGCCGGAATTTCCAAACCGACATACGGCAGTATCACTACCCGTGGAAAAATTTCGGCGCTGATCGAGCTTGGCGCCGGATTTCATCCGGAAATCAGCGGTCGTGAAAACATCTTCATCAACGGAATTATGCTGGGACTCACGCGGAAAACGATTTCGGACCGCTTTGATGAAATTGTTCGCTTTGCCGAGCTGGAAGATTTTATCGATCAGCCGGTAAAGACGTACTCCTCCGGAATGTTCATGAGACTCGGGTTTGCCGTAGCCGTCAACGTAGATCCCGATATTCTGTTGATCGATGAAGTGCTTGCAGTTGGCGATGAAGCGTTTGCGCATAAATGTCTGGACAAAATCAGTGATTTTAAGAAGCGCAGGAAGACCATGATTCTGGTGACTCACGCGATGGGAATGGTGGAAACTCTATGCGATTCGGCAATGTGGCTCAAGAAAGGCGAGGTTATGCGGATCGGTGATCCGCGAATGGTTTGTGGATCTTATTTGATGGATGTGGAAGCGAAAGAAGAAAAGGATCTGAAAGCGGAACATCAAAAGCTTACAGAGGATCTCACAGCAAACGTCCCGGCGGCAAATCGGGAAATCGAACAATCGCGTTGGGGTGGCGGCGAAATTCAAATCACGAAAGTCCAGCTGCTGGATGAGCACGAACAGGAAAAGCATGTTTATACAGCCGGGGAGACGATGCAGATTAAATTGTTCATCCGCGCGCAGCAGCCGGTAACCGATTTTGTATTCGGCATCGGCATGTTCAACTCGGAAGGGATCTGTTGCTACGGCACCAACACGCATATTGAGGAGTTTCAACCGCTCGAATGCAAAGGCGCTGGGGAAGTCACGTTTTACATCCCGAATCTGAATCTGGTCGAAGGAACCTATTATCTCGATGTTGCAGCGCACCGCCGGGATGATTATCCATATGATTATCACCGTCACCTGTATACTTTTAAGGTACGGTCCCGTCAAAAGGATGTCGGAATCTTTCGGCCGGATCACCGGTGGGAATTTACGCCGAATATCCGGATCCGAGAGCCTTTGATTACCGGGGACGCGACATAACGGAGAGATTTTATGAGCACGAAATCAAAAGTAGCCATCCTGCGAACAAAACCGGAAACGGTTCTGCAGGACTATGAGCGGTTGATGGAACTCGCTGAGTTCCGCAGCTTTCTCGATCCTTCCGCAGCGACGATATTGAAAGACAACATCTCCTGGCATTTTCCCTTTCCAAGCGCCAATACAACTCCCTGGCAGATGGAAGGAACCATTCTTGCTTTAAGAAATGCCGGGTATAGGGACTTATCCTGCGTTCAAAACCGGACTGTGGTAACCAATGCATTCAAAGGGACCGACCTCAACGGCTACTGGCCGATCTGCGAAACCCACAATATTCCGGTCCTGTTTAATTTTCGCCTAAAAGACATGCAGTGGATCGAATACAAGCCAAAGGCCGCGATGCGGGTCCTGCATCGAATTTATCACGATCACATTCGCATTCCTGATTTTCTATTTGGCAAAAATATTGTGCACTTGCCGACCGTCAAAACTCACATCTACACCACAACCACCGGCGCAATGAAAAATGCGTTTGGAGGTCTGCTCAACGAGAAGCGGCACTACACACATTCCTGGATCCATGAAACTCTTGTGGATCTGTTAAGCATTCAAAAAGAGATTCATCCCGGACTCTTTGCTGTGATGGACGGCACGACTTCCGGAGACGGAGCAGGCCCCAGAATCATGAATCCCGTACGCAAAGATGTGATTCTCGCATCGGGCGACCAGGTGGCTATCGATGCAGTGGCGGCGCGGCTCATGGGTTTTGATCCGCTGACCATTCCTTACATCAAAATTGCGCATGATGCGGGCCTGGGTGTCGGGGATCCGCGAGAAATTGAGCTGGTGGGCGATCCTGTCATCGGAAATGAACGATGGGGATTCAAAGTCGGAAAAACACTTCATAGTTTTCTTGGTTGGCTTGCCTGGTACGGACCGACAAAAATCCTGCAGAAATTCATTTTTCACACGCCTCTGGTTCACATTCCGAATTTGTTTTCGGAGTCTTACCACGATTACTATCGCTGGACGTTCAAGGAAAAGAAGATCTATCAGCAGTGGTTAAAAGAATCACCCTGGGGTAATTTGTTTTCACGCTATCGTGAGCAGGGTTGTCTGGCTGTTCCGGCAGCGGCCGCTACTGCTGGATAGTTTCCGCCGTCACGTCGTTGTGTCCTGTGCGAGGAAAGCAGGTGCGAAGAAAGCTGATTACCATCACATTGCCGACATTGATCCTGCTTCTGATCCTCGGCGAATTTATTTTTCGCGTGATCGTGCCCGCCTGCCAGCTTCCATATGTGTACTTCGATACAGCAGATCAAATCATGCGATACGACACTCGGTATAGACGAACCGGCCTGTATACGATAGGCAGATCGGCGCATAGAGGCGGAAAGTGGCGGATCAATAATTATGGATGGAACAGCGAAATCGATTATTCGGAGACAAAAGACAATATCCCGCTTGTGGCTGTGATCGGTGATTCGTTTGTCCAGGCATTCGAAGTCAACGTGAAAGATAGATTTTCAAGTGTCCTTCAACGGATGGCAGGATCCGATATGCGCGTTTATAGTTTTGGCATTTCGGGAGCACCGCTATCACAATACCTGCAAATCAGCCGCTATGTGCGCAAACATTTTCATCCAGATGTGCTTGTCATCTGCATTGTGCATAATGATTTTGCAGAATCGCTTCTGGAATTCAGTGAAAATCCGCATTTTCTACATCTTCGGCCTACAGATTCCGGATTCGAAGAAGTGCAACCGATCCCATATGTCCCGAACCGGTTCCGCCGTTTTTGGAAACAGAGCGCCCTGGCGTCCTATTTCTATGAAAACCTCCATGTCTATCAGTGGTGGACCGCTCGTCAGATCGCTGCACAGACAAAGGCCTATCAGGCAAATGTAGATGTGCATGCGATCAATCCAAGGCAGGAAACGATCGAAAAAGCCACGGTTTTGCTGGTAAGTAAAATTCGGGAAGAGAATCAACAAATCCCGATTCTCTTTGTGATGGATGGGCTGCGTAGCGAAATCTACTCAAATAGACCGGGGACAAGCAGCCTATCCTGGATGAACCGGATCATGGAAAAAGCAGCAACCGAAAATGGATGCCACTTCCTGGACCTGACGGAAACTTTCCAGGAGAACTTCCGCAAAAACCACCGAGAATTCAACCCGGAATACGACTGGCACTGGAATGAGTACGGACACGACGTGGTGGGAAAGGAGGTCTACCGAGATTTGATCGATCTGAAGATTCTCAAAAAATAAGATTTGGAGTAGCGGGCGTCCCTGCCCGCCTTAGGCTGAATCACCGACTTTCTACGGGCACGGCGGTCCGCAACTCCGAATCGGGGTGACAAATCTTGCGATAAAATCGCATCCGATCCGGCGCGTCCATGTTTGCTTTGCAGTAGGAATCCGGAACGGGCACTCCCGGCGTTAGAGACAGAGGCACGATTCCTGCCCACACATTCAGTTGGAGATCGTCTTCATCATCGATTGGCGGACCTGTTCGGATCTTCGCAGAAACTTCCTCCAGCGGTAGACAGAGAACCAGCGTTGCCTTTAACTCCTGCTCATTTGGTTCACGAACTTCGTTCCAGCGATCCGGAATCACATGATCTGTAAACGCGCGCAAAGCTTCGAGCTTCTCTTGCGGATCATCCACTACGGTTGCTTTGCCGAATGCCACAACCGAACGGTAATTCATGGAGTGGTGAAACGCAGATCGCGCCAACACCAGACCATCGATCAGTGTCACCGTCACACAAACATCCACACCACCGGCAAGTGTCCGAAGCATCCGGCTCGCCGCGGAGCCGTGAATATACAATCGATCCTCCACGCGGGCGTAGCCGGTTGGAATTACAAATGGCTGACCGTCCACAACAAATCCCGCGTGACATACGAAGCCTTCATCCAGGATTTGATAGACTGCTTCCCGGTCGTAGGTCGCTCTCTTTGGGAGTCGTCTGACTGTCGTCTTCTGCGTTGCTTCAAATTGATTCATTGGTCGCTCCATGCTTCCGCAGGCAAGATGCCTGCGACCCATAATGCAGGCTGGAAGCCTGCGCTCCATAGAATACGTCAATAGTGGTATGATACAATATCCACTTTTTGAATAATCACTAAGTCCACTTGGAGGATCGGATGGACCTTGGCATTCCGCTGGATCATTCGGCGACAATTCCGCTTCACAGGCAGTTATATGAAAATCTCCGGGATAGGATTTTGAACGGGCAACTGGATTCGGGGGAAAAACTGCCGTCCACACGCGCGCTCGCGGAAGCGTTACACATTTCGCGAACAACAGTAACGCTGTGTTACGAACAATTGATCAGCGAAGGCTATCTGGAGACCTCCGCCGGTTCAGGAACGTATGTGAGCCGCGTGTTGTTGGGTGATTTGTTGCCCGGAGATAAGGAATCGCCGAAGCGATTGCACATCCGGCTTTCGGAATATGGCAGACACATTCAGAATGCGGGCTCGATCGAAGCGCCTGACAGCGGATTGCCGGTTACCTTCCGGCCTGGAAGACCGGATTACGAACATTTCCCGATGGCTGTTTGGCGACGCTTGATGCTGCATCACTGCCGTGTCCCTCAACCGGCAGTGTTGGATTACGCTTTGAATTCGTCCGGGTACGAGCCGCTCCGGCAGGCAATTGCACGATATCTGTCACGTTCGCGCGGCGTTCGCTGCGCCACCGCCCAAATCATCATCGTTAACGGATCGCAACAGGCGCTCGACATGATTTCGCGATTGTTGTTGGATCGCGGCGATGTGGTTGCGCTGGAAGATCCATGCTACGGTGGCGCAAGATACGCGTTCGAATCTCAAGGCGCGCGGCTGCTGCCGATCCCTGTGGATGAATCAGGGCTCGCAGTGGATCAATTGAAGTCAAATGCCGGCAAGGAAGTCCGGCTTGCTTACATTACTCCGTCACACCAGTTCCCGACAGGTTACGTTCTATCACTTGCCCGCAGACTCGAATTGCTGGATTGGGCGGAACGTTCCAAAGCAGTCATCGTGGAAGACGACTATGATAGTGAATACCGGTACGCCGGACGTCCGCTTCCCTCGGTCCAAGGATTGGAAGAAAACGGCCGTGTTCTTTACGTTGGCACTTTTTCCAAAGTTCTCTTCCCCTCCCTTCGAATTGGTTATCTTGTGGTCCCGGAAAATCTAAGAGATGTTTTTTCGCGAGCGAAATGGCTTGCCGACCGGCAAGCTCCGTTGCTGGAACAGTTCGTGCTCACAGATTTTATCCAGCGTGGATATTTAGAGCGGCATATCCGTCGCATGAGACGCCTTTACGATCAACGTCGACGCACGCTCGTGACTGCATTGCAGCAAACGCTGGGAAAACGCGTCACGATTCAGGGTGAAAATGCCGGGATGCACCTTCTTGTGCGTTTTCACACCCGTTGGAATCCGAAAGAACTTGTCAAACGCGCGCGCAAGGAAGGTGTCGGATTGGTGAGCGCGCGTCCGTACTACATAAAAACAAAACACACAAATGAATTTGTTCTCGGCTATGCGAATTTGAATGATGCTCAAATCAAAGATGGTGTAACCCGCCTTGCGAAAGCCGTGACGGGGCATTGATATAATGTCCGCATGATTTTTCGCAGCCCGTTTCCGAAAGTTCGGATCCCCGAGATTTCGCTGACATCTTTCGTTTTCCAGAGCTCGGACAAATGGCCGGACAAGCCTGCGCTGATTGACGGATCGACCGGTCAGGTATGGACCTACGCTCAACTGAAAGAAGCGATTCGCAGAGCGGCCGCCGGACTTGCTTCCCGCGGTTTTCACAAAGGGGATGTATTTGCCATTTACTGCCACAACATTCCCGAATATGCGATCCTCTTTCATGCGGTTGCGATACTCGGCGGCGTGGTTACTACCATCAACCCACTCTACACAACAGAAGAGCTTCGCACGCAGTTACAGGATTCGGGAGCAAAGTTTCTATTCACATCAGATGCAACTGCAGACAAGGCTCTGGAAGCGGCGAGCGATTCACAGATCCGCGAGATTTTTGCGATGCGGCAAATGAAGGGCGCCACACAGTTTCGTCAGCTTGTGGAAAGCGAAGGCCCTGTTCCGGATGTTGCCATCCATCCGCGGGAGGATCTGGTGGCCCTGCCGTATTCCAGCGGTACAACCGGTTTTCCAAAAGGTGTAATGCTCACGCATTTCAATCTTGTGGCGAATCTTCAGCAAATATCCGGCACGGCCCATTGCAGTGGGGATGACATTTTGATTTCTGTTCTACCGTTCTTTCACATTTACGGAATGGTTGTAATCCTGAATCACGGCTTGTACCTGGGCGCCACGATCGTCACGATGCCTCGGTTTGATCTGGAACAAATGCTCAAGCTCATTCAGGATTACCGGATCACGTTTGCGCATCTGGTTCCTCCGATCGTTCTTGCGCTATCCAAACAACCTGTAGTCGATGAATACGATCTCTCTTCTCTCCGCACCATTTTTTGTGCTGCCGCGCCGTTATCGAAGGATCTTCTCCATGCATGCGCCTCGCGTCTGAAATGTTTTGTAAAACAAGGTTACGGCATGACGGAGGCAAGTCCAGCAACACACATGTGTCAGGACGAACCGGATAGGATCAAACACGGTTCTGTCGGCGTGACTGTGCCGAACTCCGAGTGCAAGATTGTGGATCCCGGGAGCGGAAAAATTCTCGGTCCGAATGAGGAAGGTGAAATCTGGATACGCGGTCCACAGATTATGCGCGGTTATCTAAATAACGCAAATGCTACAGCCCGCGCGATTGATCCCGAAGGGTGGCTGCACACAGGCGATATCGGTTACGCTGACGGAGAAGGTCATTTTTATATCGTGGACCGTCTGAAGGAGCTCATCAAATACAAAGGCTTTCAGGTGGCTCCTGCAGAACTGGAGGCAGTATTGTTGACCCATCCGGCCGTTGCGGATGCTGCAGTCATCCCGGTGCAGGATGAAGAAGCGGGCGAAGCGCCAAAAGCATTTGTAGTTTTGAGAGCACAAACGACACCTGCAGAAATTTCCGCATATGTAGCGGAGCGAGTGGCGCCATACAAGAAATTGCGGGAAGTGGAGATCATCGATCAGATTCCAAAATCACCGTCCGGCAAGATTCTGCGCCGCATCCTGAAGGAAAGGAATCAACCACAAAGGGACGAAGACACGAAGGAAGGATAAAGATTAATTTTCTAAAACTTTGTGCCTTAGTGCCTTCGTGGTAAATCCTATGATCTAATTCCGAGATCTTTCAATTTCGAAGCGAGAGTCTTGGCCGAGATGCCGAGCGCACGGGCCGTCTGATCCAGATTCTCATCATGATTTTTCCATGCCTGAAGGATCGCATGCCGTTCAGCCTCATCCGCAGCGCGTCTGCGAACATCGGGGAGCGGCCCTTGCAGATTTAAGTAATCGGCAATGCTTCCTGCGTGAGCAGCCGGGACGGTGAACACATCCTTTTCCCCGATGATCTGTCCGTCGCACAGGATCACGGCGCGTTCAATGCAATTCTGAAGCTCGCGAATATTACCGGGCCAGGAATATTCCATCAGCTTACGCATAGCGGCGTCGGCAATTTTCATTTTCCCGCGCTTCAGTTCACGGCTGGATGCTTCCACAAAGTGCGCGGCAAGAGCCGGAATATCTCTCTTGCGCTGGCGTAAAGGAGGAATGTGGATTGGAAAAACAGAGAGACGGAAGAAAAGATCTTCACGAAACTCCCGGATGGCTACCTGTTGTTCCAGATTACGGTTCGTGGCAGCGATAATCCGTACATCTACACGAATCGGGGTGGTGCCACCGATTCGTTCAAAAGTACGTTCCTGAAGCACACGCAACAGTTTTGCCTGAAGGGGCGGGCTCATTTCGCCAACTTCATCCAGCAGGATCGTTCCACCATGCGCCAGCTCAAATTTGCCCGGTTTCCGGCTCGATGCGCCCGTAAAAGCGCCTTTTTCGTGTCCGAACAATTCGGTTTCCAGCAGGGTTTCCGGAATCGCAGCGCAGTTGACTGCGACAAAAGGCGCTTCCTTACGCGGGCTGAGCTGATGCAAAGCGCGCGCAAACAATTCTTTGCCCGTGCCACTCTCTCCCGTGAGCAACACCGTCGCATCTGTCGGCGCCGCTTTTTGAATCGCAAGTGTGACATCCTTAAACGCCCGCTCTTCACCAATGATGCGTGGAAAACCCAGGCGTTTGGAAAACTCCTCCCGCAAAATCATGTTCTCGTAGCGAAGCTGCTGCGATGATTTCACACGGTCGATCAAAAGAAGAAGATGATTGATGTCCACCGGTTTGGGTAGAAAATCATATGCCCCGTTTTTCATTGCCTCCACGGCAATTTCGATCGAGCCAAACGCGCTCATGAAAATCACAACATTCTCAGAATCCGCTTCCATAGCCGCGCGCAAGAACTCCAGTCCTTCGATGTGAGGCACACGCAAATCGGAGAGAATCAACAGGAATCGCTGGGTCTTTACCTTGTGGACCGCTTCGATCCCATCTTTTGCCTCCTCAACTTCAAAATGCTTCTCCAGCAAAGCGGTCTTCAACATTCCGCGCAGACTTTCTTTGTCTTCCACTAATAAAATTTTCTCGTTCATTGAAAACGTCTGTAGACTGTCAACTGTCGGGAGTAATTTACGTTTCCCGTTTGCCGGTCATATTCGTATGGATTCTCGTCCGGATCGAGAGGAATGGACTGCATGATCCCTGCGGAAATAAGCTGATTCAGTTGTAATGGCGCTCTTCCGAAACGGCTCCGGTACTCCAGGATCGCTTCCCGCAGGGTTTCCAGATCGATGAGCACCTTCAGATCGTGCACATGCTGAAAAGCTGTCTGACGAATGGACGGATCCGTTTCTGTGCGATAAACTTCGTCCCACAGCTGATAGGCGAGTTTCTTATCACCCATACGAAAATAATTCCCGGCCGCCATTCGCTTTGTCAGTGAAGGAGCTCCGGGAATCGCCGCAGCTTTTTCAAAATATTGGGCGCTCAGTTCCCTGTTCTTCAAATTCATCATACAGTAAAATCCGGCGTCCGCCGGCAAAATCCATTTCAAGGGATTTCGTTCTAATCCCGTATCCAGGAGATGGAGTCCTGCCTGCGGATTTCGACCTTCATAAAACATAAACAGCGCGCCTGTTTGATACGCGTCAATAAAATTCGGATCCAGCTCCGTGATGAGCTCATATGTGTGTCGCAGGTATTCCATTCTGGGATGAAATCCAGGATCGCCATAATACTGAATGGACCACAGGTAAATAAAATCAGCAACCAGGAGCTGGTATCCAAACGTCGCAGGCTTGAGATATTTGCCGGAGGGCAGATACAGCATTTGCGAAAAAGAGGAACCCGGATCTTTGTATTGGCGGGCAATCCGGAAATGGACAACTAACGCCAGGAGCAACAAGCAAACAGTGAAAAGTCCCAGCAAACGCCTGGCCCTGCTCTCTCCTTGTCTCATGTAAAGTCTTTCTTCTGAAAAAGAAAAATCGCAAAGAGGAGCAACGTAGAAAGATAGAGCGCCCAGTAGAGCGTGGTTTCCACAACAAGCTGCGGCGGGATGGCCAGACGGTGTACAACCTGCGCCCGTGCATTAAAGAGCTCCAGATTGGGGAGCAAGTAATAAAGCGCAGAAAGAACGGATTTGCCGGCTTCAGACTCGATCCGGGATTGAAGTAGCAACAGACTCTGTGTGAGGTGACCGGTAAAGAAGGCGGTCAGGGTTAGCATGGTACTCAGCAAAGGAGTCGAAAAGGAAGAAAACACCATCGCGATTCCCGCGACGAGCAGCCACTCAAGGTAGAAAAAATAAAGTGCAAAGAGGATCCGCGGCTCCGCGCCTCCTTTCAAAATCAGAAGCGCATAGAAAATCATGCCGAGCGCGCAGAGAACCACAAAGAGCGTCAGGGACAGGCCGATGAATTTACCGAGAAGAAATTGAGAACGCCGCACCGGCTTGCTCAGAATCAAATAGATGGTGCGTTTTTCCATCTCCCGAAAAATCAGTCCCATTCCAATAAAGATCGTGATCAGAATCCCGAAGAAATGAATCGCGCCGAGCCCCATGTCTTTGATGATCTTCACCTCGTCACCGATGGTGAGCTGACTGACAATCCAGGAGCCGGAGACCAAAAACGCCGCAAAGAAAACAAGAACATAGAGAATCCGGTTTCGGACGGCTTCCTTCCACGTTAGCGTTGCGATCGCCCAGACTGCTTTCATTGGATCTCTTTCAGATAGAGCTCTTCGAGTGTCTGGCGCTGGGGCACGATCGATTCAATCACAAAATGTTGCGATCGGGAAAGAACGAGAATTGCATCCACTTCTTGAATCGAAGGGACACGCACAAGAAACCGGGAATCGGCACGCGCAATTACTTCATGCGGAATTCCATCCAGCGCAACCTCCGATGTTTGAACCAGCGTGACTTCGTACGCCGCAATCTGTTTCATATGATCCTGCAAGCGGCCGATCATTTGCATTTTGCCGTTCACTAGAACGGCGACGCGATCGCAGATCAGCTCAGCATCCGCGAGAATGTGCGAGCTGAACAGCAGAGTCTTCCCCCGCGCTTTGAGTGAGATCAAAAGATCGCGTACTTCCTTGCGCCCGAGAGGATCGAGTCCGGACATCGGTTCGTCCAGAATTAGAAAATCAGGATCGTTGATCAGCGCCTGCGCAAGCCCGATTCGCTGCAGCATCCCTTTTGAATATTTTCGCAGCTGGCGGTCGGCGCCATCCTGGAGATGAAACAATTCGAGCAGGTCGTCCGCTTTTCGGCGGCTTGTTTCAGAATCCTGACCATGAAGCTTTCCGGAGAAAATCAAATATTCGCGGCCGGTCAGGAAATCATAGACGTACGGGCTTTCGGACATAAAGCCGATTCTGGCTTTCGCGCGTGGAGACGCCATCGGATCACCCAGTAACTCGATCGTTCCGGAATCCGGTTTTACGAGATCGAGTATGCATTTCATGGTAGTTGTTTTGCCAGCGCCATTTGGTCCGAGCAGGCCAAAGATCTCGCCCTGCTCAACTTCCAGTGATACGTTGTCCAGAGCAACGACCTTCCTGGGAATGAACCCGACTTTGAATACTTTGGACAGTCCCTGTATGCGAAGAGCAGCCTGAGCCATGATGTTCATTCTACAACATTGCTCCCCGAAAACCGGTTTGGAGTTGCGGGCCTCCGTGCCCGCAACAAGTGATGATTGTCCTTAGCGGCGGGCACGAAGGCCCGCCGACTCCAAGTTGGGATCTATAATGACCAGATGGCGCGAGACACTACGGTTGTGATCGTGAACTGGAACGGCGAAAAATTTCTACCTGCTCTACTGAAGTCGATCCGGGATTCCGACGTGAGCAGGACGATCGTGATAGACAATGCTTCTTCAGATCGATCGATGCAAATCCTTTCCGATACTCCGGGGATCGAGCTCGTGGAAAACAAAGTGAATCTCGGATTCGGCACTGCCGCAAATCAAGGGATTCGGATGTCTGCAACGCCTCATGTGTTGATTCTAAATGCAGACATTCGAGCGCTTCCAGACTCGATCGATTCACTGGAAGAGTTCCTCCGGGCACACCAGGACGCAGCAGTCGCCGCGCCGCAACTTCTCTTTCCGGACGAACGGATCCAACCTTCTTGCCGTTCGTTTCCGACAATCTTGGGCCTCTTTCTCTACTTTTCCTATCTCGATCATCTCTTCCCTTCAAAATACAGGTGGAAGGCGAACCGGCACGGCAAGAATGTCGAAACAGATCAACCAATGGGAGCAGCGTTGATGTTCAGGAGGTCCGTGCTGGAGCAAGTAGGTCTTTTCGATGAACGGTTCTTCCTGTATATGGAAGAGGTTGATCTCTGCAAGAGGATCAAAGAATCAGGCTGGAAGGTCTATTACTGCGCTGACGCAAAAATGATCCATGATGCCGGCGGAAGCAGCGGTCAGGATTGGGAGCGTTCGCAGCGCAACTTCTTTGAAAGTCTGATCCGGTATTTTCACAAACATCACCCTACACGCTTCCAGACCAGCATGCTAAAATGCTCCCTTGCGGTTGCCCTGTTCCTCCGCTCCATAGCTCTTCTCTTTGCGGGAAGGTCGCGGCAAAGCAAGTTTTTCCTCGGGATGTCATCAGGAATTTTTTCGATCCATTGAACATGGTTGATTACAAGAGCGCCGGCGTCGATGCCGGAAAAAAAGAAGGTAGCCTGAGCCGGCTTCTCGAATACGTTACCCGTACGTTTGATCTGAATCCGTGCAAACCACTTCTTCCGATCGGTTACTACGCCAATGTGATCGATCTCACACCCATCGGTTTTCCTGTCGGGATCGCATTTTCCACCGATGGAGTGGGCACCAAACTTCTGGTAGCGGAAATGGCCGGTAAGTTCGACACGGTGGGAATTGATTGTGTGGCGATGAACGTAAACGATCTCCTGTGCGTGGGAGCCACCCCCGTTTCGATGGTTGATTACATTGCGGTCAGCGAAGCAAACGCGGCGCTGCTCGAAGAAGTAGCCGAAGGGCTATACGCCGGTTGCGAGATGGCAGGAGTGAATCTTTCCGGAGGAGAGCTTGCGCAAGTTGCTGAGCTGCTGGCGAAGAAGGATCACGGTGTCAGCTTTGATATTGTCGGAACGGCGATTGGAACCGTGGCGCCGGACAAAATTCTGATCGGGCAGGATCTGCAGCCCGGAGATCGACTGATTGCGCTGCCCAGCACCGGTCTTCACAGCAACGGCTATACTCTCGCGCGAAAAATCCTGTTTGAGATCGGAAAATTCACGATCGATGACTACAACAGTGATCTACAAAAAACGATCGGCGAAGAATTGCTTCAACCGACCCGCATTTATGTGAAAGAAGTATTGCAGATTTTGAAACAAGTTCCCGTAAAAGCGCTTTTTCACATTACCGGCGATGGCCTGTTCAATTTATCCCGCACAGCTGCGGCGGTCGGTTACCGGATCGAATCCTGGCCCGAGCTTCCCGCGATTTTTCATTTGCTTCAGCAAACCGGCAAAGTTTCTATTGCTGAAATGTTTCGAGTCTTTAACATGGGAATCGGATTTATTCTGGCCATTCCCGACGATTCGGCACACATACAAACGATCCAGCGAATCGCGCGCGCTTCAGGACAGGAGGCTGTTCCGATCGGTTTCGTCACTGGAGAGTCGGACCGCACCATCACGGTGGGACCATACCGCATCCGCGGAAGAGCCGGAAAGTTTGTTGCGCAGTGATCCGCAAGCGTAATCTTTCCCTGGCGTTTGCATCCCTTGCCCTTCTCTGTGCAGGTCTGTTTGTCCTTCAGCGCCATCGCGCCCAGCCGTTGGACCGGATCAGCTCACGTTTGGATTCCATCATTTCCCCGAAGCGGATGGAAGAACATATGAAATTGTTCTGCTCCGTTCCTCATCGAGCGGGGACAGCTGAAAACAGGAATGTAGGTGACGCAATCCTCCGCAGGTTAACGGAATTGGGACTGCAGGTTTCCGTGGATGAGCATCAGGTGAATCTCTATGAGGCTCAAAAACCTCAGCTGTTTCTTACATCACCCGATACGGTAGAGCTGGATCTATCGGAAAAATTTCTGGAGGAAGATCCATACACGCGTGTAGCCGCATCGGAATTTCCGTTCTTTGCTTATTCACCCGATGGCAACGTCGAATCGGAAGTGATCTATGCGAACTTCGGCGCGCGTGGCGATTATGCGTATCTGAAAAAGCAGGGGATTCAGATCGCCGGAAAGATTGCGCTGGTGCGCGCTCAGGGGATCTGCCGAAGCATGAAGGACCTTGCCGCAGAAGAAGCGGGAGTTGCAGGCCTGCTGCTGTTTCCGGAGCTGCGGGACCAGGGAATGAAGAAGGAAGCTTATCCGGAAGGTTCTCATTTGAACGAATGGACAGCCCAACGCGGATCGCTGTTGAAATATTTTCTCTATCCCGGGGATCCGCTAACCGCGCAAGCTGCAGGAATCGAAACATTGCCACATGTGCCGGCCATTCCGATATCGGAACACAACGCGTCGGAAATCTTCAAACGCATGAAAGGACTCCCCGCTCCGGAAGAGTGGCGCGGCACAATGCCCGGCGTTTCGTACCCGCTTGGATCCGGGCCTGTGCGGGCGCGTATGATTACTGGTGGACGCATCGAGCAACGAACGATTCGCAATCTCTTTGCCACTCTGCCGGGAAGAAATCCAACCGAACCTTCTGTTCTGGTCGGGAATCATTACGATGCCTGGGTTTACGGCGCTTCGGATCCCGGATCGGGGACAGCGGTTGTGCTGGAAACGGCAGAAGCGCTGGCTCAATTCAAAAAAGAAAATTGGGAGCCGGAGCGAAATGTCACGTTTGTTTTCTGGGATGGAGAAGAATACGGGTTGATCGGGTCTTCCTCGTGGGTCAACGCACATCTTCGGGAAATCCGCTCGCAAATTGCGGCGCACTTTTATATCGATTCCGTGCGTTCAAAACATTTCAAAGGATACGTCTCCCCTGTCCTTCGAGCGCCGCTGGAAGTCGCCTTGCAGCAAGTCAACGATCCGGAACAGGGACGTCCACTTTCGGAGATTCGAGGCGAAATGGATCTGCCCGGCTTCAGTGATGACACGGCGCCGTTCACAGGTCTTGCGGGAATCCCAACAGCTCAAATATCTTTCGGAACTTACTACGGGATGTACCATTCGTTGTACGACAATTTGAATTGGATGGACCGGTTCAGCGATCCGGGATACCGGTATCGGGCAACACTCGCAAAAATCCTGACTCTGTATGTCGCACAATTCGCCGGCAACACTGTACTTCCGTACAACTTTGCGGGCATCAGCGCGCAGGTCCGTGAGTCGATCGCCAGGGAACAGGCAGAGAGCGGATCAGGCGAACGGTTCGCAGCGCTTACAACACAAATCGACCAGTTTGATCGGATCGTTTCCAATTTTGAGAATGCAAAAGAGAATGCGAAGCGGATCTCTCCGGAAGATTCGGTTCGCTTGAATCAACTTCTATTGAAAGCGATGATGTCGTTTACGCCGCTCCCCGATGAATCCGGCGGGAACATGTTCGGAAAGCAGAATGTCCTGGAAGGGCCATCCGACACGGAAGGCTGTGTCGGAGAGTGGCTGCCACTTCTTAAACGGGCGACGCGCTCCAACGATCCGAAAAAGGTCGATGCCGAAATTCAGCGACTTACCGATTCATTTCGGCAGTCAGGCGAGGCGTTGCAGCAAGCGATCGGACTCCAATCGAGAGATTGAATCTCTTTGACGAAATCCGACCATTCCAGTATTGTCTTTTTCTAGGCTTATTATGAAGACAATGCTCATCACAGGCTCCTCCGGCCTGATCGGTTCTGAAGTTTGTTTCTTTTTTGCAAACAGGAATTGGGCGATTCACGGCATCGACAATAATCAACGAGCTGTATTCTTTGGACCTCAGGGGGATACAAGCTGGATGCGGAGGAAGCTGAACTCCGAAATCCGCGGAATTGTCCAGCACGATCTGGATATCAGAGACAGACAAAGAGTCTTGAGCCTGTTTGAAGAGATCCGGCCGGACGCCATCGTTCACACAGCATCGCAGCCGAGTCATGATAAAGCAGCCTCCATTCCCTTTGAGGATTTTGATATCAATGCGGTTGGAACCCTCAATCTCCTCGAGGCAACCAGAAGATTTTGCGCTGAATCTCCGTTCGTACATATGTCCACCAATAAAGTTTACGGAGATAATCCCAACAAGATCGCAATGAAAGAGCTCGAAACACGTTGGGATTACGATGATTCTTTGTATCAAAACGGAATCCCGGAGGATCTTTCGATCGATCAATCGAAGCATTCTCTATTTGGAGCTTCGAAAGCAGCCGCCGATATTCTAGTCCAGGAGTACGGGAGATATTTTGGAATGCTGACCTGTTGTCTGCGGGGCGGTTGTCTGACCGGCCCGAATCATGCGGGCGTGGAGCTTCATGGATTCTTGAGCTATCTCGTAAAATGCCACCTCGAAGAACGTGAATATACAGTATTCGGATACAACGGCAAGCAAGTCAGGGACAACATTCACTCGCTGGATGTCGCGCGCTTTGTCGATCATTTTATCGAGTCACCGCGCTCAGCGGAAGTCTACAATCTAGGCGGCGGGAAAGGGAATGCCTGCTCCATCCTGGAAGCATTCAAAATGATTGAATCGATCTCCGGCAAGCCGATGAAATACAAATATGATGCGAAGCACCGGGAAGGGGATCACATCTGCTATTACAGCGATCTTCGGAAGATGCAATCGCACTATCCACAGTGGGGAATTACAAAACTCCTCATGGACATCATGACTGAGCTGTACCAGTCCTGGCAAAACCGGAAGCAATGAGTCCTGCCCCCAAAGTATCTATTCTACTGCCCAATCTGAACAACAGAAAGTATCTTGAAGAAAGAATGGATTCTATCTTCAAACAAACATTTACAGACTGGGAACTAATCATCGTAGACAACTATTCCGATGATGGGGCCTGGGACTTCTTCCGGCAAATTGCTGCATCCGAAAAAAGAGTGCGCATTTCGCAGGCGCCTAGAAACGGAATGTACGCAAACTGGAACAATTGCATCGAGTTGGCAACCGGGCAATTCGTATATGTCGCCACCAGTGACGACACGATGACACCCGAATTATTGGAGTACATGGTAGAGGCACTAGAATCGCATCCTCACTGTGATATTGCCCATTGTTGTTTGACACTGATTGATGAAGAGGGGAAGCCGCTTCCGGCGCTGTGGGATCAGTTGGATAAAGTGCTTTTTTACGGCGACAAGATGAAACGGAAACATATCAGAAAAGCACCGTATGACGGCTTCGTCCATGCAGGATGGAGTGTCGTATATCATTCCATCACCCAGTTGCTGATCCGGCGCAGCCTGTTCGATCGGATCGGTTTGTTCCGAAATGATTTAGGGTCGATTGCCGATTTTGAATGGGAAATGCGCGCCGCCCTGGTAGCTGATATCCTTCATGTTCCAAAATACCTTGCAACCTGGCGATACCATCCCGCGCAAGCTACGAGTCAGCCGTATTTCAATACCGCAGATTTTTGTAGAAAACTGATAGACATGGTGGAATCCGCATTTAACAGCGTACGACACTTAAATCCGCATCTGGACGATCGAGATTTGCGGGCGCTTCAATATGTATATAAAAGGCAATTTATCGGCAGAACTTTGAGAGAATCGCCGCTGGCGATGTTCAGTTTGTTGTGGTATCCGAGGGAGACATTCGAGGTCGTCATGAATAAGATCTCGGGCAAAAGACTGTTCAACCTGGACATCCATCGCTACATTCATTCGATGCTGGAAAGTAGAAAGCTGGAAAACAATATCATCGATGGGTAGACAAGACTTGCGGGGTGGAAGCTCCCCCCGCGCTCCACTGGCTCTTGATCCGGAACACCATGCTAAACTAGGCCGGTATGAATTTTTGGACCGACAAACGTGTTGTAGTCACCGGTGGAGGCGGCTTTCTCGGATCATTTGTAGTCGAGCGGCTTCGAGAATCGGGCTGCCGGAATCTGACGGTGCCGCGCAGCCGGAAGTATGATCTCAGGGAAAAGGAGCAGGTCAACCGCGTTTACGAAACGGCTCAACCCGATGTAGTGATTCATCTGGCTGCCATGGTTGGTGGAATCGGCGCGAATCGAAAACATCCCGGACGCTTCTTCTATGACAGCGCGATCATGGGGATCCAGATGATCGAAGCAGCGCGCATCCACAATGTAAAAAAGTTTGTCTCCGTCGGCACAGTATGCTCCTATCCCAAATTCACTCCCGTACCGTTCCGGGAAGAGGATCTCTGGAACGGTTATCCGGAGGAGACCAATGCGCCTTACGGTCTAGCAAAGAAAGCCTTGCTTGTCCAGATTCAAAGTTACAGGCAGGAATATGATTTCCCCGGAATCTACTTGATTCCCGTAAACCTTTATGGTCCGCGCGATAATTTTGATCCGGAAAGCTCACATGTGATTCCCGCGCTGATCCGCAAGTGTGTGGAAGCGAAACAGGAAAACCGCTCCGTAATTGAGGTGTGGGGTACCGGATCGGCGACACGCGAATTTTTGTATGTCGAAGACGCGGCGGAAGCAATCCTCAAGGCGGCGGAGAAATATGATTCCCCGGAACCGGTCAATCTCGGATCGGGGCACGAAATCGGTATCCGCGATCTGGTGACGATGATCTGCAAGCTGACAAACTACTCAGGTCAGGTGGAATGGGACAAGACAAAACCGGACGGACAACCGCGCCGCTGTCTCGATACGACGCGCGCTTTCGAATCTTTCGGTTGGCGCGCAAAAACCCCGTTTCGGGATGGTCTTCGGAAAACGATCGAGTGGTATCAGTCGACTCTTCCGGCGCGTTCCTGATGGAATACGGTCAACCGACATCTCTTTCGCAAAAGATCCAAAAACTGCTGCAGTTGTTCTGGTTGTTTTTCCGAATCAGGTCTCGACCTGTTTTACATATGCCCGTAGAAAGCGGACTTTCCATCCTGATGGTTGTCCCGCAGCTCGATCGATTGGGCGGATACGAAAAGCAGGCGTTGCAACTTGCCGGATCGCTTACGCTCGCCGGAAATTTTGTGACGATCCTGAGCGATCAGACAAGCGATTTCCCATCGAAAGAATTTCGCAACGGCTTTCTCATTTACCGCTTTCCCGCGCGCGGCGCCCGGTCAAGATGGAACTTGCTATTTTCGACTCTGGGATTCTTCTGGAAGAAACGAAGAGCGTTTCAGATCATCCATGGTCATGGCATTACAGGGTTGACCCTGTTTGCCGCGCGAATTGCAAAACGATCCGGACTGACTGCGCTGCTCAAACCTGCGACAAAGGAAGATATTTCCAGAATCTTCGCCCGTCACGATCTGAAACACAGAATCTATCAACGCTGGCTGAAGTTTCCCCGGTTTGTTGCCATCAGCAAAGAGCTGAAAGAAGAAATCCGAGCCTGCGGAATTCCGCAGTCAAGAATCGATACGATCTCAAATTTTGTGGATACCACAAAATTTGGAATCGCGACACACGATCGCAGAAACTCTCTCCGCGCGCAATTTTCCGCTGACAGCCAGACGGTCTTTCTCTTTCTTGGCAGATTGGAACAACGCAAAGGTGTCGATTTCCTGTTACGCGCATGGAAGAAATCTATGCCCGGATTTTTGTGGATCGTTGGGACAGGGCCGGAAGAACAAGCCTGGCAGAAACTGAGCAGCGACCTCGAATTGCAGAATGTGACATTTCACGGTCCGACGCAGTCTCCTCTCGATTTCTATCAGGCGTCGGACGTATTTGTCTTCCCTTCGCTGAAAGAAGGTTCTCCAAATGTCCTGCTAGAAGCAATGAGCTGCGGACTTCCCTGTATCGCCACAGAGATCGGCGGAGTCGTCGATTTGATGAACGACGAAAGCGAAGGCTTGCTGGTGGAGCCTGGC
>CAWJJO010000002.1:110000-560702 GCA_963843285.1 uncultured bacterium | reverse complement strand
GCGCAACTGGCGAGCCGTTTTGCAGGCTTCGTGAGCCGCGTGCAGGTGCAAGCCGGCGCGCATGTGGAAAAGGGCGACCTGCTTGTGTTGCTGGATGATCGGAACTTGCAGGCTCAGCACGCGAAGGCCGCGGCCGCCCGGGACGAAGCGCAACGCGGCGCGCAGGCAGCCGAAGCCCAAATGCGCCTAGCGAACGTCACTTTCACGCGCATCGAAACGCTCTATCAGAAAGAGTCGGCAAGCGAACAAGAATATGACGAGGCAAAAAGCAAGAAAGACGCCGCTGAGGCAGCATACCAGGCCGCGTTGCAACGAGTGGCACAAGCAAAATTCGACATGAGCGATGTACAGGCTTCCTCCGATTACCTGCGCATTACCGCGCCTTTCGCTGGAATCGTTACCTCAGTACCGGTGGACGCCGGTACGTTCGTGAATCCCGGCCAGACAATTGTGTCGATGGAGAATCGCTCCCATTGCGAAGTGGTATTTTCCGTGGAAGAGGACCTGCTGACTGCAGTACAGAAAGGCAGGGACCTCATCGTTGCCGTTCCTGCGATATCCGTTGATGAGCTGACTGCGAAAGTGGAAGAAGTAAATACGGCAGCGGATGTCAATACTCGCACGTTTCAGGTGAAGGCGGTCTTGCAGAATCATCCAAAGTTGCTATCCGGACTATCCGCTCGAGTGTTTCTGTCTACTGCAACTGCAGGAAGTCTATGGATCCCGGAAAGTTTTCTCTCGCGCAACGATGACATTGAAACAGTTCTCGTAAAGCAGGGAGAAGAATGGCGCCGAATCCTGGTGAAGTCCGGGAATCATAAGAACGGCAGAGTGGAAATTCTTTCCGGGCTGAATGAAGAGGAGGAAGTCGGCATATGAAGACAATGAGAATCCAGCATATGAGAAAAATGGGACCTGCCGGGCGCATCGCGGCCTACTTTCTGAACTCCAAGCTTACGCCTTTAGCCATACTGGCTTCTCTCTTGTTTGGGCTCATTGCCATCCTTGCGCTGCCTCGCGAAGAAGAGCCACAGATCATTGTTCCCATGATCGACGTGTTCGTGCAAATGCCGGGCGCAGCGGCAAAAGAAGTGGAGGAACGAGTAACGCGCCCGATGGAAAAATTGCTCTGGGAAATTCCGGGAGTCGAATACATCTATTCAACCTCCTCTCCCGGATTTTCTATGGCCATCGTGCGTTTTTATGTTGGGCAGGATCAGGAAAAGAGCCTGGTCCGGCTGAATCAGAAATTGCAAAGCAACTTCGATTTAATTCCGCCGGGCGCATCGATGCCCCTGGTAAAACCTCGTTCCATTGATGACGTACCGATTCTTGCCATCACTCTTTCCAGCAGTCACTATGATTCTGCCGAATTACGCAAGGTTGCTGCGGCCGCCACAACGGAAATTAAGCAAATCCGTGATGTCTCAGAAGTGAAGATGATCGGAGGTCGAAAGCGAATTCTCAGTGTGGATCTCGATCCGCAAAAACTGGAGTCTTATCAGGTTTCCGCCTTGCAGACGCTGCAAATGATCGGAGGAGCCAATTATCAAACGCGCAGCGGTGAATTTGCTTCCGGTAACAAACAATATTTTGTGGAGACCTCAGGATTCATTGCGTCACCGGAGGATCTCGGGAGCCTTGTCGTCAGCACATTTCAAGATCGCCCGGTTTATTTGCGGAACGTCGCCTCGATTGCCGATACGGCCGAAGAGCCTCACGACTACGTCTTCTACTGGGATCGATCTCAACAATCCAATCAGTCAAGCGCTGTGACTATAACAGTAGCAAAGCGCAAAGATAAAAACGCCGTAACGATCGGGGCAGCAGTGCTGGAAAGGATGCAAACGTGGCAAAAGCAGGTCCTGCCGTCAGACATACAGATGACCGTAACCCGGCACTATGGGGAGACTGCAAAAGAAAAATCGAACGAGCTGCTGCTGCATATGATGATAGCGGTTCTTTCCGTCACGCTTCTCATTGCGTTTGCGCTCGGGAGGCGGGAAGCCATGATTGTGGGGGTTGCCATACCCGTAACGCTCGCGCTAACGCTCGCCGTAGTTTATTTGTACGGATACACCCTGAACCGCATTACTCTGTTCGCGCTGATTTTTTCCATCGGCATTCTGGTGGACGATGCGATTGTTGTAGTGGAGAACATTGTCCGTCATCGCAATTTGCCGCAAAATGCCGGCCGATCCTTTTCTAAAGTGGCGGCGGAAGCGGTTGATGAAGTAGGAAATCCCACGATCCTTGCCACTCTTGTAGTCATTGCGGCCATTGTTCCTATGGCGTTTGTGGGCGGACTGTCGGGACCCTACATGCGGCCGATTCCTGTGAGCGCGAGCGCTGCAATGATCTTCTCCTTGATTGTGGCATTCGTTGTAACTCCGTGGGCTGCCGTTCGATTGCTGAAGAAGAAAGGAACAGTGCAGCACGAATCAACGGAAGGAAAACTGACTCGCGGGTACAGAAGAGCGATGAAGTCGTTGATCAAGCATCCGGCAAAGCGAAATCTTTTTATCGTGACGATCCTTGTATTGCTGCTGGCTTCGATCAGCCTTGTAGCTTTCAAGGTCGTTACGGTAAAGATGCTTCCCTTTGATAACAAAAGCGAAGTGCAGGTGATCATTGATATGCCGGAAGGTACAACACTGGAGGAGACGGCCCGGGCAACGCAGCATATTGCTTCCTACCTTCAGACCGTTCCGGAGGTTGTGAATTATGAAACCTATATCGGCACGGCTGCTCCTTACAATTTCAACGGGTTAGTGCGTCATTACTTTTTGAGGCAGGCGCCCAACGTCGCGGATATCCAGGTTAATTTTCTGTCGAAGGGCGAAAGGTCACGTCAAAGCCACCAGATCGCCTCATCGCTTCGGGAGCCTTTAAACAGGATCGCTGCTCTGTACGGAGCCAACATTAAGATTGCTGAGGTTCCGCCCGGACCGCCGGTTCTGGAAACTCTTGTGGCGGAAGTCTATGGCCCGAACTACCAGAAGCAGACCGAGATTGCGAAAAAAATCGAATCGATTTTTCAGAACACAGATGGTGTCGTGGATGTGGATTCCTACATTGAAGAGCGAAGCACCGGTTACCGGCTCGTCATCGATCAACAGAAGGCAAGCATGATGGGCGTGAATGCGCGAGATATAGCGGAGACAATGCAACTGGCGCTAACGCCACGCACTGTCGGATTGTATCACCGCAGCAATGAGCCGGAAGATGTGGATGTGATCGCTCAAATTCCAAGGCCCGAACGGTCGAGTCTGGAGAATGTTCTGAGGCTTAAGGTCCGTTCAGCCGGCGGACAACTAGTTTCGCTGAGTGAACTCGGGCATGTAGAAGAAACAAAGCGCGAGCAAAGTATTTATCACAAAAATTTGATGCCTGTGGTGTATGTAACTGCTGACGTTGCCGGACGCGAAGAAGGGCCGGTTTATGCAATTTTGAAATTGAAGCAGAAAATTGCAGACGAGATGAAACAGGAGAAGATCTCGTTTGAGCAATACAGCACTCACCAGCCTCCGAGTACTGCCGAATATTCGATGAAGTGGGATGGAGAATGGCACATCACTTACGAAATGTTTCGCGATCTGGGGCTGGCTTTTGTGATCGTGCTTGTGCTCATCTACATACTTGTGGCTTCCTGGTTTCAATCGTTTACTGAGCCGCTTGTGATCATGGCGGTCATCCCGTTTTCGCTGATCGGCATTTTCCCGGGCCATGCCGTGATGGGCGCATTTTTTACGGCGACATCAATGATCGGCTTCATAGCAGGAGCCGGAATCGTGGCGCGCAATTCGATCATTCTTCTCGATTTCATCCATTTGCGATTGGATCAGGGAATGCCGTTGGAAGAAGCGATTGTGGATGCAGGAGCTGTCCGGTTTCGTCCGATGGCGCTGACCGCTGCAGCTGTAATTGCAGGCTCGGCAGTAATTATTTTTGATCCGATTTTTCAGGGAATGGCCGTTTCATTGATGGCAGGCGAAGTCGCATCGCTGCTGCTGTCTCGCGCTGCGGTCCCGATCTTCAGTTATCTGTTGAAGCGACGCCAGGGAGCGTTTTCTTACGAAATCCCGGAAATTGTTGAAGAAGAAATTCTTGAAGAAGCGGTATGACACTTGAAAACAGGATTCCCGAAATCCTTCCAAAGGAAATCAATCGGCTGAAAAGGAATCCCTGAAAGCCGACGCGCGTTCATGAACGCGCGAAACACGTTCGCCTTGTCTAATTGACTCGGCTGCCCGGTTCCGTTCATAGGGCTCTCACTCGACAGCGTGAATAAGCTTCAGAGGCTTGACAATCGCCGACGGAATCATCGCCAGTCATGGCGATCAAAATAGGCCTCGATCTCGGCGGCGGCGCGATCCGGGTTCTCGCGATGCGGAAAATGACCCACATCCGGGAAGGGCGCGAGGTCCAGCTTGGTGAATGTCTCGCCAAGGCGATCGGTCCACTCGTATGGGCACAGCGGATCGTGTTCCGGCCAGCGCACGCAGGTCGGCACCGTGATCGGAGGCAGCGTCGGCGCTTGCCCCTTGATCATTGCGATGCGACCGGCGTGGCTCGCTTTGTAATGAGCGAAACCGCCGGCGAGGTTTCCGGGCTTCCGAAAGTTTTCCACGAAGGCGAAAAGGACGTCGTCGAACGCATTCTTGTGGTAAGCCCAGTGGCGGAGAAAGTGGGAAATGTAGGCGCGGCAGGTTTCCTGCGACGCCCCTGCCAGCATTGGCGCCATCTCCATCTGATGGAAGGACTGATACCAGATTTCGTTCAGCCGGTCGGGTGCAGCCATGCGCGATCCGATTCCGGGGAAAACAAAATCGAAAAGGAACAGGCCTGCCAGGCGTTCGGGTGCTTTGCGGGCGAGAGGCTGCATCGCCGCACCTCCTACATCGTGGCCGACCGCACCTACGCGTTCGATCCCAAGTGCGTCCAGCAATGCGAGCATGTCGGCCGCATGCTCCTGCGCGCCGAACGCGCCGTCCGGCTTATCGCTCTCGCCGAACCCGCGCAGATCAGGCGCAATTCAACCTGTATCGCTCTGTATCGCTCGGCCAAGCGTTCCATGACAGGTTCCCACGTCAGCCAGAATTCGGGCCAGCCGTGAAGGAGCAGCAGAGGCGCACCTTGGCCTGTTTGGGCAACATGGAAAGAGGCGCCATTCGCCTGAACCATCGCGTGCTTCATCCGACTTTCTCCTTCGAAATCCTCTTCACTTCGACTCCTTCTCGGACTGTGCGACCGACGAATCGGTCAGATACTGTGTAAAGAACTCGATCGTTTTCCGGTGAATGACTTCCACCGGAGGTGACATCGGCTGGGTCCCAACCTGCACAAAGTCGTGTCCAGCATTCTTAACAGGGATGAAATCGACCGTTAAACCCGCCCGGCGATACGCTCGGGTCATTTGTACCGACTGCTCGAAGGGAACGTCGCGGTCTTCCTCGCCATGCACCAGCATGAGCGGCGGATCTGTTCTCGAAACATAAACGACGGGGCTGGCTTGCTGATATAACGCCGCCTTCTCGTTCCGAGTGCCTCCAAGGAACTTCACGATGACCGGAACCGTGTCACTCGGAAATTGCGCCGTCAGATCGGATGGTCCGAAATACGAGACTGCCGCCTGGACTGCGCTCGACACGTCTTGCCAGCCGCCATCGCCCTCGAGTCGTGCCCGCCGGTCGGCAGTCGCGAGGAGCTCGGCGAGGTGCCCTCCGGCAGACGACCCTGCCGCGCCGATCCGATCGGGATCGATGCCGTACCTGGACGCGTTTGCGCGCAGAAAACGAATTGCGCATTTGCAGTCCTCGACCGCGGCCGGGAACGGTGACATGCCGCTGAGTCGATACGACAGTGTCGCGGCTACGAACCCCGCCTTTGCGAGGAATTCCGCATTGGAGTGTGCGTTCTTGTCGCCGGCTTCCCACCCTCCACCGTGGATCCACGAGCACGGCCGGCGTCGGCGTTCGACTGCGATGAGCCGGGATCAGGATGTCCATCATTAGAGGCGCGCCGCCACCGGTGCAATAGGGGACGCCGGAAACCACCGTGACCGGCACCTCGGTCGTTTTCGCAGCGCTTGCTGCTCCGCCTTTTTCGGTTCGCGCAGCCAGCCAATCGAGAATCATGTTCTGCAGCGCGACACGGTGGTCCGACCAGTTGTGGTCCGTGTCGACGTGCATGGCCGTCACCTTGTCCCCTCCTCCCGCCTCGATAGCGCGAACGAGAGCGTTCGTGTCCGGTGCAAGGTCATCATTCGCGGTGAGGGCCAGAAACGGCATATAAGTGAGGTCGGCAGCCTCGCTCTCGAAGCGCAATGTTTTGCTGAGCGCCCGCACCTCGTTTGCCATGCTTTCCGGTGTCACTCCGGCGAGAGGGCCCATACAGCCGGTCATCAGCTCCAGGAGCTTGTCGCGAGACCAGTCGCCCTGTTTGCCGACATCAGCTGCCGAGATGGTAATGAGGCCGGCCAAAGAAGGATCGTGAGCGGCTGCGTTCACAGCCACCCAACCTCCCATGCTGTGACCGAGGATCAGCGATGCGACTCGTGTCGACGCCGAGCGATTTCGCGTTCTCCGGGTCGCGGAGATACACTAGAACTGCGTCGGCGTCTTCGAGGTTCTGTGAGAAACGGAAATTTCCAGGACTTCCCCACGAACCGCGATAGTTGAACGTCACGCTGTTCCAGCCTGCTCGCCGTGCCGCCTGGGCGAGATCGAGGTTCTTCTCGTTTCCGGGCAACCCGTGGCAGATCACCAGAGTTGGATGCGGACCCGCCCCTGCGGGCTGATAGATGATCCCGTTCACCTGCACTCCGTGTGTCGGGATCCGGAGTACGGTCATATGTGCCGGATGCGCCGCGTCGACGAGCGGATCGGTGAAGATCGCGGGAGACGCTGACTGTCCACAAGTGCCGCCGGCGACAAAAAACAGGAGACTCAGCAGAATACAGATACGCACGGCGCGCCGCACTATCGACTCTCCTTGATCACACGTCCGTTGAGCAGTTGAACAGGCCGAGCGTTATTCGGGTAAAGTCTCCCGAACGCATCGATCTGGGCTCGAGACAATGGAATCGGTCTTCTGAGTACGAACCACGTCACACCTTCCGTGCAGGGCGGAGCGGTCAATGAACCTGTATAGGCGAAGTAGGAATGCGTGTCTTCGGGCACAAGACGGGCAGGATTGATCTTCACTCCTGAGACCTCGTTCTGGCCCTCCGACATCGGCATGTGCGCCCAGAGTTTTCCGACCGTGTCGTTCGGACGTCCCGGCTGGACGAACACCGTCACGCCGGCGACCTTGCCGTCGCTCGTCCTGTACATCAGATGCGCTGCCATCGGGTACGACTTGCCGGCGATGAGCTCCTCGCTCGGGTGATGAAAGTGAAATTGCGTCAGTTCATAGCGTTGATCGCCGAAGAGCAGGAAATTACCGTTCCCCGGAGGGTAATCGACGCGGATCGTGTGACCGTTGTTGATCACGTCCTCGAGCGGACCATCCTTGCCATCAAAGCGGAGCGCCGGAAGCTTCGCCGTCTCCGTGTCGCGTATGTCGATAGGCGATTGCTGCCGCCCTTCATTGCAGGCGGCATATTCGGGAGCGAGCTGACTCCAGTGCTCAGCTCCGCGGGCGCCCCGATACTCCCAAGGTATCTTCCAGGGCGACACGTATTTGTTGTGGCCGGTCTCCTGGGCATAGAGTCCGGCACAAGTGACCGTCAACGCTGCGAGGGTCAGAAGCCTTCTCACGGCAAACCTCCATCCAAGAGCAGTTTAAGATCCGATCGCTCCACATGCTTCGTTCCCGATCGAAATGTCGGTGCTGAACGAGGGTTGCACTGTAGCAAAGCGCAAAAACAAAAATGCCGTAACTATCAGGGAAGCAGTTCTGGAAAAGATGCAAACGTAGCAAAAACAGGTCCTGCCGTCAGATATAAAGATGACCGTAACTCGAAACTATGGGAAGACGGCAAAAGAAAAATCGAACGAGCTGCTGTTGCATATGATGATCGCGGTTCTTTCAGTCACGATTCTCATTTCGTTTGTACGTCGTCGTCCTCCGGCCGCCGCAAGCACGGTGCCTGGATGCCGGTAATGGGCATAACCCAAAATAGGAGGATTCCGTAATGAGCAACAGCAAGGCCGTAACTAAGGACGAAGCCGCCATCCGTAAATTGATAAAGGACTGGGCCAGGGCCGTTCGCACCAAGAATCTCAAGGGAATTCTTGCGAATCACTCTCCTGAAATCTTGATGTTCGATGTCCCACCGCCACTCCAGTCGAAGGGAATCGACGAATACAGTAAAACATGGGATCTTTTCTTCTCCTGGTCTGATGATCCGGTTGTCTTTGATTTCACTGAAATGAACATTACTGCAGGCACCGATGTTGCTTATGTTACTGCGCTGATGCGATGCTCCGGTACCGAACTGCGCGGCGACAAGATCAAACTCAACTTCCGGCTAACCATTGGGCTTCGCAAAGTCGAAGGCCGGTGGAGAATTATGCATGAACATCACTCCATTCCCGCCAGCTAAACCAGGCGCAAGGAGACATCCGATTTTTATAGAGAAGATCTCGTTTGAGCAATACAGCACTCACCAGCCTCCGAGTACTGCCGAATATTCGATGAAGTGGGATGGAGAATGGCACATCACTTACGAAATGTTTCGCGATCTGGGACTGGCTTTTGCGATCGTGCTTGTGCTGATCTACATCCTTGTGGCTTCCTGGTTTCAATCGTTTACTGAGCCGCTTGTGATCATGGCCGCCATCCCGTTTTCGCTGATTGGCATTTTGCCGGGCCACGCGTTGATGGGCGCGTTTTTTACGGCGCCATCGATGATCGGCTTCATCGCAGGAGCCGGAATCCTGGCGCGCAATTCGATCATTCTTCTCGATTTCATCCATTTACGATTGGATCAGGGAATGCCGTTGGAAGAAGCGATTGTGGATGCAGGAGCCGTTCGGTTTCGTCCGATGGCTGCTGACCGCTGCAGCTGTAATTATCGGCTCGGCGGTAATTATTTTTTGATCCGATTTTTCAGGGAATGGCCGTTTCGTTGATGGCAGGCGAAGTCGCTTCCCTGCTGCTGTCTCGCGCTGCGGTCCCGATCTTCACTTATCTGTTGAAGCGACGGCAGGAAGCGTCCTCCGGCGAAATTCCGGAAATGTTTGAAGAAGAAGTTGCTTGAAGAAGAAAAAGAGAAGGTCTGACGCTTGAAAACAGGATTCCCGAACATTTTCGCGTTTCTGGCGCTCATGTATGAACAGTCACCATTACACTGATGCTTCAGCCGCAGGCTGATCAGGCAACTATCCATTCAGCGGAGAGGAACGCTGCTTGCTCCAGCACTGTTTGCGTAGCTTTTTCTTATTTATCCGGAGGGTAGCCGTACTGCAGCGGACAACGCCTGCGCCTTTGCTCCGTCTTGCCGCTTGCAAGCCTTATACGCACATTTGCTACATAATTTCCTAAGTTAGGCTGCCAATCGAAGTTTCAATTGAGCCTTATGGCCTCGATATCTCCCCCCAAGCTTGTTGAGCTTGCTCGCCAACGGCTTCCTCATTGGCATGATCGCATCTTTACAGGGAACGTGATTCTCAAGATTATTCGCTCAAGAAGGAAGCATAAGATATAGCTGCAGTGGTTAATTCGCGAAACGGAACCGTATACGTGCATGGCCATATGGTGGAGTAGCAGCTTTGGAAGCGGCGTTTTTAACTCGCAGGATTTCTCGATTGATTCTGTATGAACCGCCTTTGCAGGATCGAATCGATCTTGATATCGCAGACAAAATGAAGGAGTTGATCCGTGCGCAAAAACGCGAGGGGGCACTCATTATATTTCTGCGAGATGCGGTGAAAATTTCTGCCGCTGAGATCTCTGCGATGCGTTCGCGTCCCTCCTGGTCTGGACTCATAGCTACGATTGACTCGCAACCACGCCACCCAAGCGCAATTTTCTGCCGGGAAAAAGTCTATGTAAGACAAGGTTCGATTACCGGCTTTTCTCCGGTCAAAACGATCGAAGTGGCGCCGTACTGTCTTGCTACCTGGCGGGTTGTCCTGTTTGGACTTGCAGAGAAATAATCAAGCCGATGGATCACTTGAATGTTTTGAAATCCTGCCGCACGCAGCATCGTTATATAGAACGATTCCGGAATTGCCCCTACGACGCATTCTGCCCACAGGGAAGGATTCTGCCGCGCCTCAGCAGAAATGTCTTGCTTCAATACGATATCGGCGATTTGGATTTTTCCGCCGGGTTTTAAAACGCGATAGAGTTCGGAAAAAGCTTTCCGTTTGTCGGGAACCAGGTTGAGCACTCCATTGCTGGTAACAACATCCACCGAACTGTCTTGCGCGGGCAATTCCTCGGCGTTTCCTTCCAGTATTGTCACATTGTCCGCATGGGCATTCTGCCGATTCTGTTCGGCTTTACGTCTCATAGGTTCCGTCATATCGATTCCGATTACCTTTCCGCTGTTCCCCACAAATTGTGCGGCCAGCAGAGTATCGGTTCCCGATCCGCATCCGATATCGAGAACGGTATGGCCCGGCTGAATGACATTAGCGAGGAATGGACATCCGGTTCCGGCAAAGGATTCCAGCGGACCCGAAGGGAGGGAGTCGAGGTCTTCCGTTTTGTATCCTGCAAATTCGCAGGCGCGCCGACCGGTCGGAAAATGAAATTCCTTCTGCGGTTCTTGCGCAACTTCCGTGTACATTTCCTGCACGGCGGCAAAGATGCGGCGGCGCAACTCTTCCGGATCGGCGTCGCGTCTTACGAATGGCATGCCGGTTCCCTCTTATATCCGGTCAATGATTTCCTCAATTCGATCCCTGAGTTCTTTGGAACTCTCCTCTCTTTTCAGATTGCGAAGACGATTTTTCAAAAGCCGTTCGAATTCCACGCGGTCCAGGCAATGCCGGCAGTTGCTCAGATGCATTTCCAGTATCTCTGTTTCCGCAGAATCCAACTCTCGATCGATATAATCAAAAAGCTTCTTTAACGCTTCTTCACAACTGAGCTTCTTTGGATTCTTTCTCATTTTGCTTTCCTTTTTGGAGCCTTCGGTCCCTGCCATGCCTCCATAATTTCTTCTGCAACAGGCTGCGCCCTCGCGCCAAACGGCTTCGGACGGTACCCGGCGGGATCTCCAGAATCCTGCCGATTTCTTCATAGCTCATTTCTTCTATATCGCATAAGACAACTGCGGTTCGATAGGCATCCGGCAGTTTTGCAATTGCTTCTTGAATTTCCTGGTCCAGCAACCGATTGATGAATTCCCTTTCCGGATTTCCCCACCACAGTAGGAACGGTTGTGAAAGTTCCTGAAATAGAGAGAAGTCCTCGCTGTCGTTTCCCGGCTCTTCTTCATAAGGCACCATAACGCGCCGCTTCTTTTCGCGGCAATGCGCAAGGAACAAATTGTTGAGAATCCGGAACAACCAGGGCTTGACGCGTGTGCGATCATGCAAGGAAGAAAAGTTCTCACATGCTTTTACGATCGTTTCCGCCACCAGATCTTCGGCCAGTTCCCGATTGCCGGACAAATAAATTGCCAGTGAACGCAAATCACCCAGCAACGGAACTACCAGTGATTTGAAGGCTTCTCGCTCTTCCATCCTAAATGCCATTCTACGATCGGCTGTGAATAAGATGCCTCAGCTCGGAAAAAGTTCCACAGCTTCTTTTTCATTATAGTACGCGCTGACTTTGCATTCAGATTCCAGGGAACTTTTTGCGAAGTTGTGCATCTTGTCGCACAACAAAGGAGAAATCATGGAGACAACCATCAACCTTGAGGACTTGCGCTGCGCAATCAAGCGCGAATATACAGAGGTGGCAACCCATCCTGAGAAGGGCTTCCATTTTCATACCGGTCATAAATTGGCCC
This sequence comes from uncultured bacterium, assembly GCA_963843285.1. Taxonomy (GTDB): domain Bacteria; phylum Acidobacteriota; class HRBIN11; order JAKEFK01; family JAKEFK01; genus CAZDDB01. Next base: position 548,788 of record CAWJJO010000002.1, on the reverse strand, counting down.
GGATGCTGGAGTATCCGGAGACTTGGTTAGAGCGGGTACCGAAAGTTGCGTTGGAATCGTTTGCAGGCACCGGCAACCCGTTTAAGGCAGGTGATATCCGCAACGGCGCAAATGTTGTGGATGCAGGATGCGGATCGGGATTTGACTCAACTTTGGCCGGGATTTTTACCGGAAGGGATGGCGCCGTTATTGGAGTCGATATGACTCCGGGAATGCTCAAAAAAGCCCGGACTGCAGCCTCCCAGGCGGGGCTAACTCACGTTGAATTTCGGGATGGCTATCTGGAAGAGTTGCCCGTTGCAGATGGCTGGGCGGATGTCGTGATCTCCAACGGCGTTCTGAATCTATGTCCCGATAAGCTGCAAGTGCTTCGAGAATTTCATCGGGTGCTGGCGCCGAGTGGAAGACTACAGGTTGGAGACATCCTTGTGGAAAAGCCGGTGCCGGAGAAGGCAAAACAAAACATGGACCTGTGGACCGGCTGAATCGCGGGCGCTCTGCTGGAAGCGGAGCTGGAAAGCCTGGTCGCGAAGGCAGGGTTTCAGGATTTTCGAATTGTTTCGCGATCAGCTGTTTTTGAAGATGCGCCGCAGCAATCCAGCGCGGCCAAATTTGGAACCATCGGTATTACATTCATTGCCCGAAAAGGGCGAGAAACAACTAAAGAACATAGGAGAGAAATATGAAAACAGTTGTCAACATTGTTACGGCGCTGCTGATCTTATGGAGCGCCAGCGTCTTTTGTGACGAAACTAAAAACCCGGCTCAACAAGCCACTGCTTCCAAACCTACACTTTATGAAAGATTGGGCGGTGTCTATCCAATCGCAAGTGTCGTTGACGATTTTATCGAGAGATTGTTTGTAAACGATACACTGAACGCCAATCCTGCCATTAAAGAAGCGCGCGCTCGCGTTCCCAAAGCCGGGTTGAAATTCCATGTAACTACGCTGGTTTGTCAGGCGACCGGCGGGCCTTGCAAATACGTGGGACGCTCCATGAAAGAGGCACATTCGCACCTCAACATCACACAAAAAGAATGGGATGCCATGGCTGACGATTTCAAAAAGACACTCGACAAGTTTAACGTTCCTCAGGCCGAACAGGATGAATTGTTTGCTATCGTCGGCACGACAAAAAGCGATATTGTGGTACAGAAGTAACGGGCGCGTTTTTTACAGCAATAGCGTTAGAGAACCAGGACACAACGATCAATGTGAAAGATCAGATTCAAGTGAAAGGTTCTCGGGTCACGTTTGAAGGAAAACCCGCCATCATTGCGGCCGAAGTAAAGAAAGGAGATCAGCAACTGAAGCTTCGTGATGAAAACGGATTTCCGGCGTGGAGTGGTTGGAGACGAAGGCAGTAGAAAGATCAATGGACTCATACGGATTTGAGTTTAAGGTTCCCCAAAGTGTTCTTTCTCCAGCCACTAGCAAGGGTTTTGATCCTTCTTCCGTCTGTAGTCAAAAAGGATGCTATCGAAGGTTTCCGCATAATTAGACGGCGCCGACGGAGGTTCTTTTTATCAGGGCCACTTTGACGAAATCGTTGATGACCAGCGAGCAAACAAACGCATAACCAAAGATGAATACCGTATAACCGAGAGGCAGAGGAGATAAGTCGGCTACCCCATAGGTACCCAACAGCACACCCAGCATCGCATCGGCAGCCAATGCTGAAGCCAGCGGCCAACTTGGTAGGGAACTCCAGAAAGCTCGCCTTTCGCGAATCGACACGATGGAGAACAAGGCAAAAAAGAGAAGCATCTGGAATGCGAATGTGGGGAGCAGCCTGGCGTTGTCGTTGCCGAGTCCAAAATAGCGCCAGCCTACAGCAAGTACCGCCAGAGCTTGGATCAGCATTAACAATCCCAGGATCGCTCCAACTTTCACGAGTGGAAGAATGTTCCATGTTTCCGGTTTCTGTGATGGGCGCGTCCGGTCTGTAGAGAGTGCGATCTTAGCGAAATCGGTCATTAATACCAGCAGCATCATTGCAAGCGCTGAGATGACGAACTTACCTGTTACGAGGAATGCAATGACTACGAAGCCCGACTTGAGGATGGTGCGGCTTACCTTATTAATAATCCACGTAAGTACCCGCTGATAAATGGCGCGTCCGTTTTTCACGAGATCCACAATGCTTCCCAGACCCTCTGTCGTCAACACAACGCTCGCAGCGCCCTTGGCAACATCGGAAGCGCCACTCACGGCGATGCCGACTTCCGCCTGGCGCAAGGCCGGGGCATCGTTTACGCCGTCTCCAGTCATGCCAACGACAAAGCCGGCTGTCTGGAGGCTTTTTACAACCAGAAATTTATCTTCAGGAAATACTTCAGCAAAGCCGCTTGAGTCGCCGGCTAGATCGATGGCGCGCTCTTGACTTTCTTTTTGCGCAGCTCGAAGTTCCGGCATTCGCACAACTTCGCCAATACCGAGTTCGTTCGCAATTTCCTTTGCGACCGGAAGTGCATCACCGGTCAGCATTTTGACCGCAATTCCGAGCAAATGAAGTTCATCAAGGAGCTTGCGTGAGTCCTGTCGCGGCGGATCATGAAGCAACGCAAGGCCCACCAATCGCCATGGCTCCTCCCCATCGGCACGCGCCACCGCAAGAATTCTAAAACCTTTTTCCGCTTCCGTGTTTGCGGAAGCTTCGAATGCCGTAAGACTCGAACCGTTTAGTCCTACGATCTCAGCCACAGTATGTAAGGCTCCTTTCATGACGCGCGATCTGCGACCGTTAGTCTCCAGCGTAGCTTCGGTTCGACGAGTTGTTGCCGAAAAAGGAACAAACGCGAGTGTTATCTGCGTTCCCTCAAGAAGATTTCGCTCGCGTGCAGAGCCCAGGAATGCCATATCAATCGGATCCTGGTCGGCTTCATTGGAGGCCAGGGCGCCATCCCTAATGACGTCATTCTCAGTAAATCCCGGCTGAGGTAGTGCTCGTACAAGCGTGAGCCTGTTCATAGTGAGTGTGCCCGTTTTATCGGCGCACAGCACGTTCATGTTCGCTGCATCTTCAGCTGCACTGAGCCGGGTCACCAGTGCACCCCGGCGTGCTAACTCAATGGAGCCCATAGCCATGGTTACGGTAAACATCACCGGCAACGCCACCGGTACGGCACTCATAAGAAGGACCAGCGCAAGCGGTAAAATTTCCGTAAGTTGAAAACCGCCAGCAATGGACACTGCCAGAAGAACAACAACTTGCACACCGACAATAAGAAAGAGCCACTTCACAACGCGCGTGATAACCTCCTCAACGTGCAATTTTGGATGGGCACTTTCGACAAGGTCAGTTGTAAAAGCGAAGTAGGTCCTCAAGCCAGTGGTAACCACAATTGCGTTCGCTTCTCCCTGGCGTACAATCGATCCGGAATAGACCGCATCGTTAGTTGTTTTACCGAGATCCTGTGATTCTCCTGTAAGCGCGGATTGATCGATCCTCACCTCACCATCAAGAATCTGAAGATCGGCAGGCACAAAATCTCCGGTGCGCAGCCGGACTACGTCACCGGGCACCAGCTCGCGCGCCGGCAACGGCTGCCAACTGCCGTCCCGGAGTACCCTGCTCGTAACTTTCAATTGGCGACGTAGTACAGCCACCGCTGTGGAGGCGTGTTGCTCCTGCAGAAAGCTCAAAATTGCATTGACAATGAGTAGTGCAAAGGCCACACCGAAATCGGAATATTTATGCAGCAAGAAGGAGAGAATAGCAATGAGTTCGATCATCCAAGCGGATAAACTCCAGAACTTACGAGCGAAGCCCAGCAAACGATGGGGGCGCCTTTCCGGAATTTCGTTTGCGCCTTGCCGATCGAAACGCACTCTTGCATCTATGCTGCTGAGACCTGATTGGCGGTTAGAACCAAGAAACGAAACCGTCTCTTCAGCAGTCCTTTGCGGAACGGCGCCAGGTTTCATCGGTTTCTCAAAAATAGTCATGTTTGGATGAAGCGAAGAAAAGCGTTCAAGGACTCTGGATGCATGAACTCCTATGGTAGCGTGGAGTCCAGCAAATCTTTGGCGAGCCCAAGGAACCGTTGAACATCTTTGAAGCTGCTGACAATGCCAAGGGAGACACGAACCGATCCGGAGGATTTCCGATCCATGCACGTAAGGAAATCATCGAGCGATAAACGGTGATCGTGACCTGCCTTTTGGAAACAAGCGACAAGTTCCACGCGGGACATGGCCAGTGCGACTTCGCCCGCGCCGGGGTTGCAAAAGCATCCCGTGCGCAAGGAAATATTGCGCCGGCCGGCTTCTGATTCGATAAAATGATGATCAATCGGAGCACCTTCTTTATCAAAGAAATTGATTGTTACAGAACCACCCCGCCCTTCGGTGGTGGTTGGGCCGAAGACACGCACAAGCGGCTTACCGGTTGAATGCGTCATAGGAATTAGTATATCCAGCAACCACCCCGTCAGCATTCGCACGCGTTCGTGGATGATTTCATAGCCGACCGATTCGATATGATTGAGTCCGATTTCAACAGCAGGGATATTCACGTAGTCGAGCGTGCCATCTTCGAATGCCGACGCACCCTCGGCAAGGCAGTATGTGTTGGCTTGCACTGAGGCAACCGTAATTGTTCCTCCAGCAAACCATGGACGATGCAGTTTGGCGAGGGCTTCTTTGCGCGCGATCAATGCGCCAACGCCCGTAGGATAGCCAAATATTTTGTAGAAGGAGACCGGAACAAAATCGGGTTTGACTTTAGATAAATCTAATCTATTTGTGGGAACATAGGCTGCTGCATCCAGGAGAACATCCCATCCTCTTTCCCGGGCATAGGCCACCCATTCCAGTGAATGCTGAACTCCCGAAAAATTGGATTGTGCGGGGTAGGCAAAGAGATTATGGCCATTTTTTGACGGCCGGGATAGCTCCAACTCGAGCGAGTCTGAATCGAGATGCATGTCGGGCAGCAGGATAGGAGTATAGGTCACTTGCGCGCCGCGAGTGGTTGCAAATTCCCGAATCCCATTGACCGAATTGTGGTTGTCAAATGTGAGCAAATAGCGACCATTTGGAAAAGGATAAGACTCACCTACAAGTCTCAGTGCGTGGCTGGCATTGGCGGTGAATATGGCGAGATACTCATTCGGATCGGCATTGAAAAAACGCAGAATGTGCTCACGAGTCTGATCCACAAGTCTTGTCGAGACCAGAGAAGCCGGGGTTGACGAGTGTGGATTGCCTAAAACATGATCGGTCAACAGTTGATGGTGTTTGCGGATCTGTGATTCAGCATAAAGCCCTCCTCCGGTGTAATCGATGTAGATATGGCGTCGACGGTCGAGTCGGGAATACTCTTCGGTCCTCAGTCGATCGAGTGACTCTGTGTATCGGTAGGACGGGTAGGCATCAAGAAACGTATTCAATGCTGCATCGTCGCTTCGAGCCTGGGATTCTTCATTCGCGCTTAACATTGAAAAAACTCGCCAAAATGCTTCTCAACTTATCTTATCTGTTTTACAGGGGAACTTCACTCGGATCCAGTTTCTTTCCTTTTGGAAGAGCAGCTAATTCACAAGGCCGCTTGCTGAAACTTCCTCGCGAAAAATATTTTGCTGCGGTAAGGGTCTGCCTTCGGATCACTTGTCGAACTAAAGGCATTGCAAATTTTGGACTGAAAAAGACCACACACATGTGCTTAGCCTCGGACACGTTTTGCTAGCATTAGCTAATTCAACAAATCAGCGCAGCAATCCGATCTAGAGCGGGCCACGCATTCCAGACGATTCGAGACGCTTTACGCAAACAATTGTTGCGTCATCATGAAAATTTGGATTGAACAGTCTCAAGTGTTCAAAAATTTTGCATACGAGTTGGGCGGCAGGGAGGTGCGCATATAATCGGATTATTGCTTTCGATTGGCCAACTCCGAATTCTGTTCCGTCTTCAAGATGATGTTCAAATACGCCACCGGTAAAGAGCATCATTATGCTTCCATGGACAATCCGAACCTGTCCCATTGTGTAATGCTGGTTGGGCTTGGGACCAAGGATCATTCCGGTTGAGTCCAGTTCCGTAAAGACGCCATCCCGATAGAAAAGGGGGCCGCAGATTAGGACACTTAGCAACTTAGAGAGAGTCCCCGGTCTTGGGGGAAAAAGGGCGTGCGAGGAGAATTGGAAAGTTGCGCTGCCTGTTAACGGCTCGCGAGACCGCCGGCGATTTCGCCGCCGTCGATGATCAACGGATGTCCCGTTATATAGGGAGCTTCTTCGGAAGCGAGGAAGGCAAAGAGCGCGGCGATTTCGCTGGGTGCCGCATGGCGGCGCAGCGGAATTTTTGCGTCCACTGCCGCCTTCATTTCCGGGGTGTATTCGGCTTCCTGCATTGCCGTCCAGACGTACCCAGGACAAACCGCGATCACGCGGATGGTTGGCGCAAGTTCCAGCGCCATCGTGCGGGTGAGTTCGATCACGCCGGCCTTCGCGGCGTTGTAATCGGCGTACCGCGGGTAGCCGTTCAAGCCTGAGGTCGAGCCCATGTTGATGATCACGCCCCCCTTGCCCGCGAGCATGCGTTTGGCAGATTGTTGGGCCACGTAGAACACGCCATCCAGATCGACACTCATCACTTTGCGCCATTCCACGGGCGTAATGTCCATAAAGTCGTGGCGCAGACTGATGCCGGCATTGTTGATCGTGACGTCCACACCGCCCAGCAGCTCGTCCAGTTCACGAAAGGCGCCATCCACTGCGGCTGCGTTGGCCACGTCTGCAATGATGACGCCGGCAAGGTTCGGGAATTTTTTGCGAAGGTTTTGACCACCAACCTGGTCGCAGTCAATCACCGCGACGCGCGCCCCTTCCTCCAAAAATCGCTCCACGGTCGCAGCACCGATTCCGCTCGCGCCGCCCGTGATCACCACTCGCTTGTTGCTCAAACCTTTCATCAGAATTTCCGTGCTAATTGTTGGAAGCTCATCGATCAATCCGCGATGCCACCACCGTCCACTACCAATGCCGCACCGGTCATGAACGACGAATCGTCGGACGCGAGAAACAGTGCTGCTTGCGCCAGTTCCGCTGGCGTTCCAACCCGGCCGAGCGGACGATTGGCGGCGCCGTTCATGTAGTCGACATAGGTCATTCCCCGAGCCCTGGCATCGGCCGACAACATCGGGGTCTCGACATCGCCAGGGCAGAGACAGTTCACGCGAATGCCGTGCTTCCCATGATCGATTGCCATCGCTTTCGTCATCACAACGAGTCCGCCCTTGGCAGCGCAATAGGCGACGGCTTCGTCTCCACCCTGAATGCCCCACCCCGATGCCTGATTGATGATCACCCCGTGTCCTTGCGCAATCATTGTCGGCAACGAATACTTGGCCATGAGCCACGCTCCCTTCAGGCTCGAGTCCACCGTCGCATTCCACTCCTTTTCCGTACAGTCGATTGCATTGTGCGGATAGAAAACGCCCGCGTTGTTGAAGAGAATGTCGAGACGGCCGCCGAATGCGCGCAACGTTTCCGTCACAATGCGTTCGCAATCGCTCGCAAGCCGGACATCAGCCCTGACGAAGAGCGCCGAACCACCAGCCGCCGTGATCGCAGCGACCACGTTTCGGCCACGCTCGTCGTTGCGACCGGTCACGGTCACCCTGGCGCCTTCTTGCGCGAAAAGTAGAGCTGATGCCTCGCCGATGCCTGACGTGGCGCCGGTGATGATTGCGATGCGGTCTTTGAGCTTCATGACAGAATCCTCTGTTGCAGTCAGGACTAGCTTTGCATAAACTACGTAGCGCAGCACAGACTGTCATTCCGGAAGAGCTTTCGCCCGAAAATATCCGGCTTCGCGATTATTGAGCATTTGCAGTTGAGTCCGTAACGGGAATCAGTCTGCGGAGGTGTTTGAAATGGGATTTTTTTCAAAGTCAGCAACTGTTACAGAAGCTGCAGTCCTGCAACGAGCTTCGCCAAGATAGAAGATCCGGACCTCCATAGAGATGTGGTGACGCTCGGGTTCATCAAAAACGTCGCAATCGACGGTCCCAAAGTCAGTTTTGACTTTGTTCTGACCACACCGGCGTGTCCGGCAAAGGATCAGATGAGGGACGATGCGATTCAACTGGTCGGCAGTTTACCCGGTGTAGAAACGGTAAAGGTGAACATGCAAGCGGAAGTACGGCAACAACCGTCTTTCAACAGAAATGCAATCGCAGGTGTCAAGAATGTCATCGCGATTTGCAGCGGAAAAGGAGGTGTCGGCAAGTCGACCGTCAGCACGAATCTTGCCGCAGCGATGGCGAAACGCGGCGCAAAAGTGGGATTGCTGGATGCCGATATCTATGGACCGACGATCCCGATCATGCTGGGGAAGATAGGAGCCAGCATCGAAGCGCGCGACAACCTGATGCTTCCGATCGAAGCTCATGGATTGAAATTCATGTCGATGGGCCTCATGGCTCCAGGCGACAAACCGTTGATCTGGCGTGGACCGATGGCGCACAAGGCAATTCAGCAAACACTGCTGGGCGTTGCCTGGGGTGATCTCGATTATCTGTTTGTGGATTTGCCTCCGGGAACCGGAGATGTCCATCTAACGCTCGTGCAGTCCATTTCCGTGACAGGCGGCGTAATTGTATCGACTCCTCAGGATGTCGGGCTTACGATCTCCATGAAGACGTACCGCATGTTTGTGGAAACAAAAGTACAGATCCTGGGAATTATCGAGAATATGAGTTATCACATCTGCTCGCATTGCGGTGAACGAGAAGAAATTTTCGGTCATGGAATCGTCCATGAAGCGGCCGACAGACTTGGGATCCCATTTCTCGGTGAGATTCCACTCGATACGAGCATCCGCAAACTGGCAGATACCGGATCCCCAATCGTATTGGCGGCACCCGATTCGACCGCCGCGAAGTGCTTTGAATCGATCGTTGAAAAGCTGGCCGCGCAGATCAGTATTGCAAACTTCAACGCGCGGCCGCTGCAAATCGTAGAAGAGTAATATGAACTCCACTCCAGTTGAGCTGAAGAAGATCGGACAGGAGCAGTTCAAGATTACCTGGCAGGACGGACACGTCAGCGCTTATTCCTTCCGTTACCTCAGACAGAACTGCGCTTGCGCCGGATGTCGCGACGAAATCAGTGGAATCCGTGTGTTGGATCCGGACAGCGTGCCTGTAGATCTCCAGGGGCTACGCGCCGATCTGGTGGGTAACTACGCGCTCCATTTCTCGTTCTCGGACCACCATGAAACCGGCATTTATCCGTTCACACTCCTGCGCGCACTCTGTCCCTGCTGTGCAGTAAATGCATAGGAGAGGATTTCTCGCAAAGACGCAACGCACACATGAAAGCGAAACCTAAAGTTGACAAAACGGGTGAAAAGATCAAAGATTCCAAAGGTTCGGCAGAACCCCGTGCGCGGAAATCGGAACTGCGGGATCCCAAAACCAAAAGAATTGAAGCCCTCAAAGATTCATTTAGGAAGCACCTTTTATATACCATGGCAAAAGATCAATACTCTGCTACAAAATTAGATCTATATAAAAGCCTCGCCTTGAGCGCCAAAGACCAGCTCAACAAACGCTGGAGTCAAACACAGCAGACTTATTACAACGTGGACGCGAAACGCGTGTATTATCTCTCGCTCGAGTTTCTGATGGGCCGCGCTCTTGGCAATAATCTGATCAACTTGAAGATGGCGGATGAATCCGCGGGAGCGATGGCACAGCTCGGCTACGATCTGGAACAACTGCAGGAGCTCGAATGGGATGCCGGTCTCGGAAATGGCGGCCTGGGACGCCTGGCTGCCTGTTTCCTGGATTCCATGGCTACGATGGAACTGCCCGCCTACGGATACGGCATCCGTTATGAATACGGAATTTTCTACCAGCATATTCGCGATGGATATCAGGTCGAAACGCCGGACAACTGGCTTCGATACGGAAATGTCTGGGAAATTCAGCGACCGGAATATCTTTATCCCGTCAAATACTATGGCCGGGTGATTCAATTTACCGACGCAGACGGAACGCTACGATCGGAATGGGTGGAAACCGAGGATATCATGGCAATGGCCTATGACACTCCGATCCCCGGATACGGAAACCATACGGTGAATAACCTTCGGCTATGGTCTGCAAAATCAACGCGCGAATTTGATCTCGATTATTTCAATCACGGCGATTACATCAAAGCCGTTCAGGACAAACAGAAAACAGAGACGATTTCGAAAGTGTTGTACCCGAATGACACACTCATCCAGGGAAGAGAACTCCGCCTGAAACAGGAATACTTCTTCTCTTCAGCAACTTTGCAGGACATCATCCGGCGGTATCTGAAGGCCCACCCCGACTTTTCACAATTCCCCGACAAGGTCGCAATTCAGCTCAATGACACCCATCCGGCGATCGCAATCCCCGAACTGATGCGTCTCCTCATGGATATTCATGATCTCTCCTGGGAAGCGGCATGGGACATCACCGTCCGCTCATTCGGATATACAAATCACACCATCCTTCCCGAAGCATTGGAAAAATGGCCCTTGACCCTCTTAACCACCGTGCTTCCCAGACACATGCAGATCATCTATGAAATCAATCAGCAGTTTCTCAACACCGTTACAAAACAATTCCCGGGAGACACGGAGCGTCCCTCCAGAATGTCCCTGATCGAAGAAGGCGATGAAAAACAAGTACGAATGGCTTTCCTGGCGGTTGTGGGAAGTCACTCCATTAACGGAGTGGCGGAGCTCCACTCGCAAATCCTCAAAAAAACCTTGTTTAAAGACTTCTACGAAATATACCCCGAACGGTTCAACAACAAGACAAATGGAATTACGCAACGCCGCTGGCTGTTAAAGTGCAATCCTCATCTGGCCCAATGGATCACGAAACACATCGGAGACAAATGGATCACAGATCTGTATGAGTTACGAAAATTGATTTCTCTGGCCGAAGACAAGGACTTCCGCGAGGAATGGCGGCGGATCAAACATGGCAACAAGATCCAGCTTGCGAACTACATCGCAAATACTACGGGCATCAAAGTCAATCCGGATTCGATGTTTGATATTCAAGTGAAGAGGATTCACGAATACAAACGGCAACTATTGAATGTGCTGCATGTAATTCATCTTTACAATGAAATCAAGAACAATCCGGAAGGAGACTTCGTTTCCCGAACAGCAATCTTTGCGGGAAAGGCCGCTCCCGGATATCTTCTGGCAAAATTGATCATTAAGCTCATCCATTCGGTTGCCGACGTAATCAATCGCGATCCGGATATGCGGGAAAGATTACGGGTGGTGTTCCTGCCCAACTATTGTGTTTCGCAAGCGGAAAAGATCATGCCCGCCGCAGATCTGTCCGAACAGATTTCCACCGCCGGGATGGAGGCATCCGGAACAGGGAACATGAAATTCGCTTTGAACGGCGCCCTTACGATCGGAACTCTGGACGGAGCAAACATTGAAATCAAGAACGAAGTCGGAGACGAGAATATTTTTATCTTTGGCCTGACCGCTGAACAAGTGCTGGAAAAGAAGAAGTCCGGATACAAACCGATGGAATACTATGAACGCATTCCAGCACTGAGGAAGATCATCGATATGATTAGCAGTGGATATTTTTCGCCCCAAAATCCGGAATTGTTCAAGCCCATCGTCGATTCGCTTCAGAATCAGGATGCATTTCTGCTCTTTGCCGATTTTGAAGCGTACATCCGGTGTCAAAAGACTGTATCTGAAGCGTTTCTCAATCCGGAGGAATGGACGCGGAAGAGCATCTTGAATGTTGCGAACGTGGGAAAGTTCTCCAGCGACCGAACCATCGCGGAATATGCCCGCGAGATCTGGGATGCGAAACCAGTATCGATTCAAATGGAAACTGTAAAACAGTAAATATCAAATATCAAAAATCAAATATCAAATAAACAGAATCAAATAAGCAAATAACTTTAACCCGCGCGACTAACGCAATTTGTGGCTTTCTTTACTTCTTGATTTATGTTTATTTGATTTTTGATATTTGATTTTGAGAGAGGTTGAAAAAATGAGACGTCTGTTATGTCTGTGCTTGCTTTTGGCTTTTGCTCCGCTTGTATGGGGCGCCAGTATGTTCCCGTACGCGTATCAAGAGCATACGCTCGACAATGGATTGAAGGTGATCCTCATCCCGATCAAAAACCAGGGACTGGTGTCCTATTTCACCATCACCCATGCCGGAAGCCGGGATGAAGTCGAACCGGGAAAAAGCGGTTTTGCGCACTTTTTTGAACACATGATGTTCCGCGGGACCGAAAAATATCCGTCCGATGTCTACGATGAGATTACTGCGGAGATGGGCGCGGAACGGAATGCCTTTACTACCGACGATTTCACCTTCTACTATATCCATTTCCCGGACCGGTATCTGGAGAAAGTGGTCGATCTCGAATCGGATCGGTTTCAGCATTTGAAATACGCGCTGCCGGAATTTCAAACGGAAGCAAAAGCTGTGCTTGGCGAATACAACAAGAATTTTGCCAACCCGTTCTTCCAGATCGAGGAAAAGCTTTACGATACGGCTTTCTCCAAAAGCAGCTACAAGCACACTACGATGGGATTCTTGAAAGACATACAGGATATGCCCAATCAGTACGAATACAGTCTTAGTTTTTTCAACCGCTTTTATCGTCCGAATAATTGCACCATCATGGTAACCGGAAACTTCGATCCGGATACTGCCCTGAGCCTGATCAAGAAATATTATGCCGATTGGAAGCCAAGTGATTACAAGACAGTCAATGCGGAGGAACCGGAGCAAACGGAATCAAAGACGGGCCACTTGGATTACAAGGGCGATACTCTCCCACTTCTCGTAATCGGCTATAAGGCCCCGGCCTTTGATCCCGCGAACAAGGATTTTGCGGCACTCGCAGTTCTTACAGATCTGGCATTTGGAGAGACATCTCCACTCTACCAGCAGCTTGTACTGGAAGAACAAAAGGCGGATTTGATTACAGCGGACTTTACACCGCATCGCGATCCGAATCTGTTTATTGTCTATGCAAGACTGAAGAAAGCCGAAGATCTCAAAAGTGTGGAAGACGCCATCAACACCACGCTGGAAGGGATGAAAAAGAATCCGGTGGAAGCACAAAAACTTGCCGATTTGAAATCAAACCTGAAGTACAGCTTCCTGATGGGCCTGGATACGAGTAAGAATGTGGGCTTCCGGCTGGGACAGTTTGTCGAGCTCACCCGCAATATTCAGGGCGTCGATCAAATGATCGAGTCCTATCAGGCTGTTACTGCGGAAGATGTCCAGAAGGCGGCGCAAAAATATTTCACGCCGGAAAAGAAAACAACCGTTACGCTGACAGGAGGTAAATAATGCTGCGTCGCGCTCTTCTGATTTTGCTTTTCCTGTTGCCGGCGCTATTGTTCGGCGCGGATGCCACAATTACCGATTCACAACTGGTCTTATTAAAAAATGATTCTCCACTCATCGCCTTTCGAGTTCAATTCCTGACAGGGTCCGCAAAGGATCAACCCGGAAAGGAAGGAGTCGCTTCTCTCACAGCTTCGGTTCTTGCGGAAGGCAGCACGACAAAAAACGACTACCAGAAAATTTTGAAACTCCTGTACCCGATGGCGGCCGGCTACAACGCTCAGGTCGATAAAGAAATGACGACTTTTTACGGTGTAGTGCACAAGGACAATCTGACGCCCTACTACGAGCTGTTTCGCGATGCCGTGCTCACTCCGGCCTTCAAGAAAGAGGACTTTGAAAGACTGAAAACCGATCAATTGAACTATGTCGCAAAGGGGCTTCGGTTCAATGACGATGAAGAACTGGGGAAAGCGACCCTCAACTGGGCACTCTTCAAGGATCATCCGTACGGCCATCCGAATGCGGGAAGGGTAAGCACAAATGCCGGTCTTACACTCGAAGATGTGCAGTCGTTTTACAAACGGCAATACGCGTGCGCAAATCTGGTAATCGGTGTTGCGGGGAACTATCCGGACACGTTGATCGAGCAAATCAAGAAGGACTTTGCGGTCCTGCCTGCAACCCCAAAAGATCTGAGATCAGGAAAAGCGACGCTCGAACCTCTTAGCGGAATCCATGTAGTCATGGTGGAAAAACAAACCCCCGCGACGGCAATCAGCTTTGGATTTCCAATCTCGTTTACGCGCGTTGATGATGACTTTTATCCCATGATGATCGCCAACTCCTGGCTGGGACAACACCGTAGTTCATTCAGTCATCTGTACCAGGTGATGCGGGAAGCACGAGGAATGAACTACGGGGATTATAGCTACATCGAGTATTTCGCGGCAGGCGGGCGCAATTTTCAACCGCCGCCAAACAACGCGCGCCGCTATCAAATCTTTCAAATCTGGATTCGCCCCGTGCCCGCGCCATTTCGTCATTTCGCCGTCCGGCAGGCAATACGTGAGCTCCAGATGCTGATTGACAAAGGGATGACGCAGAAGGACTTTGATCTGACACGCAATTTCCTGCTCAATTTCCGAGTCAATCTTGCTCAGTCCAATTCCGAGCAGCTCGGCTACGCTCTGGATGATCGTTTTTATGGACTATCGAAGCCGTTTCTGGAACAGATGAAAACCCGGTTTGCGGCTCTAAAGCTGGAAGATGTGAACACCGCGATCCGGAAACATCTCAATACAAAAAACATGATGATCGCAATCGTGACTCAAGACGCGGAATCGTTCAAGAAAGCTCTGGTGGAAAACACGCCAAGCCCGATCACATACGATTCCCCGAAACCGGATCCAATTTTGGAAGAAGATAAAATCATCCAGAGTTATCCCATTGAGATCAAGGCGGAGAACGTAACGATCATCCCGACAGAAAAGATCTTCGAATAATCTCTTGATTTGGAGGGACGGTCCTTCGTGCCCGTCTAGTAGCTAATTGTGGAGACGGGTGCCTCCGTACCTGGGGGCAGGGACACCCGCAGCTCCAAATCAGTGGTCAGGCCTACAGCCCAGGTGAATTCACCAGGTTCCATTCGCCAGGCGCTTTCGAGCGTCGCCTGTTCCTGATCCAGGTCGCGCAACAGGTTCCAGCGCGATTCCTGAACATGCACCGGCTTCCACGGAAAGAACGAATCAGGAAGCATTTCTGTGAAGTGGACTCGTGAAAGCCACCGATCAACGGACATCAGGATTACCGGGTAAGCCGGCAACCTCGCAGATTCCGGCGCCACGGGCACAGGTCGCTCAAGATCCACGCTGAGATACGCGTGTCCGCGATCGTCTTCCTGAGAATCTACAGTAACAATCAGTCGATTTTTCTTGTGCACGAATTCGATGGACGCCCGGTGGGTCTCGAATCCCAGGGACTCTTTTCCCAGAAACCAGAGAAATCTCGGATCCGCATCGTGTCGAATCAGAGAAAGTCCCCGCATCTCCTTTCCACCGGCGGTTTGCGCGGCGACGTTCAGTCCGCAGGTTACCATCGAACAATCAAAGCCGGCCCAGGACGGAAGCCCCCATGGCCGTAAGGTTTCCACTTGAGTGACAGCCACGTTCCAGAAAGCATCTCCGTTGTGAGTGTTCAACTCAAATCCTTCGGGAACCAGGTCCGCAACACAGGATGCCGGTGTCCGGTAGACCAGCACCAGACCTTCTTTCGTCCAACCCCTCAACCGTAGTCTCATATTCCCTCCTTACATTTATTTCTGTATATACAGAAATTACTGTAGATTGAGGGCCTTGTCAAGCGGTTCGCATTTTTGGAGGCGCGGGGCCTCCCTGCCAGTTTCTTGGAGCCGCGGGGCCTCCGTGCCCCGCAGGAGGTGAATTGTACACTGCATGGCGGGCAAAGACGCCCGCCAACTCCAAATCGCCGGGTTATGGCACGGCTGATTCAACAAAGTGAGAAACGTCGCTCTTGAACTGAACCAGCGACGGTTTGTTGATGTACATCATGTGCCCGGCTTCATAGAAGCCCATGGTTACGTGATCCTTCAATGAGGGATCAAGACCCAGATGATCGAATGTGTAATGCGTTGCAAAATAGGGGGTAGCAAGATCATAGTATCCGTTCGCGACAAAAATCCGCAAAAACGGATTCTGAGTCATGGCATGCCGCAAATCCTCGGCAACATTCAGGTACTGGTTTTTTACGCTTCCAAAATCCCAGGGCCAGACACGACCCGTCAAAATCTCATACGGCAAGTCGCTCTCATACTTTAATTCCGCTCTGAGATAATCATTCAATGTTGCTGTAAACGAACCAAGAATGGCAGCATAGCTGGGATCATACTCCGTCTGTTCACCGGCGGCATCCAGATCGATTCCAATAAACCGGCTGTCCAGACGTCCGACCGTGCGGCGTTGATTGCGAAGCAGCTCTTTGTTAAAACGATAATCTTCAATCCTCAAATTGGAATGCTCCACGTATGTTTCGGACAGACCGGTGAATTTTGCCACCTGCTGCGCGATGCTGCTCCGTTCCTGCGCCGAAAGCTGGTCCCCTTTCATGAGCGCGTTGCTGTATTCATTGAGCGCAAAGGCCTCCGATTGTTTCAACGCGCTTCGTAAATCGGATTGCAGATCCGCCGGAAGCTTTTTGTGATACCACGCTGTGGCGGTGTATGTAGGCAGGAATAGAATGTAGGGCAAATCGTTTCCCTGATGAAAGTCCGCCGTCTGAAAATTGAGGATGGAAGAAACAAGAATGATCCCATTCAGGTACATTCCATATCGATCTATCAGAAAGTTGGACAATCCTGCTGCGCGTGTCGTACCGTAACTTTCTCCGGCAAGAAACTTTGGAGAATCCCAGCGCTTAAAACGCGTAGTGTAGAGCCGGATAAATTCACCAACCGATTCGATGTCCTGGCGAACGCCATGAAACTGCGTGTCATCTTCTCCAGGCACTGCGCGACTGTAACCCGTGGTCACAGGATCGATAAATACGAGGTCTGTCACATCCAGCAACGAGTACTCGTTGTCCACCAGTCTGTAGGGAGGAGGCAATGCCTGACCGTCGTCCGCCATTTTGACTCTACGGGGTCCGAACACACCCAGATGCAACCACACGGAAGAAGAACCGGGCCCGCCGTTAAATGAAAACGTAATCGGCCGGCCGCTGTTATCCGGAATCCCGTCCTTCGCATAGGCAATAAAAAATACATTCGCCTTCGGCCTGCCATTTTCTTCTTTCAGCAGAATGTTCCCGGCCGTTGCCGTATATGCAATCGTTTTTCCATCGATCGTAATGGAATGCTTTGTTTCGGATAATACCTCTTTGGGAAATTCTGGTTTGAACTCAGGTTTCGATTCATCTTTTTTGGGTTGTGTTTCCTGGCTGAATACAGGAACGGCGAGAACTCCAATCAACAAGAACAAGAGAGCGATCTTGCGAACCATTCATTGCCTCCAAAAAATATTTGTGACATTAAACCACGGATTGGAACCGCAAAGAACGCTAAGACCGCAAAAGTGGAAGGTTGGAAAATATCCGCCTGGCGACCTTTGCGGTCTTTGCGGTTAAGATCCTCCACGCCTGTTGCAAACCGCTTATAATGATTCCTTCGTAGATTGAGATAGATGCACATTCCAGACGGCTATTTGAGCCCTGTAACGGCGGGAACGATGTACGCGGCAACGCTTCCCTTCTGGTACGTGGCTTCACGGAAAATGCGCAGGATATTTTCGGGCCGTATGTTGCCGATCATGGCGCTGGTTTCTGCATTTTGTTTTGTTATCCAGATGCTCAACATACCTCTGCCGGGAGGGACTACCGGACATGCGGTCGGCGCGAGCCTGGCAGCAATCGTGCTGACGCCCTGGCCGGCAGTTCTTGCGATCTCCATTGCACTAGTGATTCAGGCGCTTTTTTTCGCGGACGGCGGAATTACAACGCTGGGCGCCAATTGCTTCAACATGGCGGTTGCACAAGTCTTTGTCGCCTACTTTCTCTACAACCTCTTTTCCCGCAAAGCAACAACACCGCGGGGAAAGGGAATCGCTGCTGCAGTGGCCGGTTACATTTCGCTGAATGTAGCCGCTTTGCTGGCAGGCATCGAATTGGGAATCCAGCCATGGATTGCGCACCGGCCCGACGGAACCCCGTTATATGCGCCTTATCCGCTTTCTGTGGCAGTGCCTGCGATGATGGTGGGACATTTGATCGCGGGTTTTGCTGAGGCAGTGGTCGCGGGAGCTTCCGTTGCATATTTACACGCCACTGCGCCGGAGTTGATTCAGGTCGCAACCGCAGCAGGTCCTCCCATTCCTATATTCTGGAAACGCTTGCGTTTTTTCTGGCTGCTCCTGGCATTTCTCATGCTTTTGACTCCTCTGGGTCTTCTGGCGCCCGGCACAGCCTGGGGCGAATGGGGTTCGGAACAACTTCGCGATCTGGGGCTCGGTTTTGTCCCGGAAGGAATGCAGCGTTTGGAAGGAATGTGGAGAGGGCTATTTGCCGATTATTCACTTCCCGGAACACCCGAGAATGTGGGATATGTCCTGTCTGCAGTTGCGGGAGTGCTCCTGATTTTGGCAGTCTTCGGCATCCTGACGATCCTCGGGCGACGGGCAGCCGGGTCGGCTTCCCGCGCAACAGAAGCACAATGAGGCGGTCCTTTCTCGAACGCAACCTGGCCCGCTTTACGACAATTCTTCAAGAAAGCGTCGTGGCCGAGGAATCGGCGGCAGCAACCGGATGGCTGCAGCAAATGGATCCCCGGGTAAAGGTAGCAGGGATTCTTTCTCTGCTCATTGCATCGGCATTCTCCCATAGTATGATTGTTATAGTAGCAATCTATGCGCTGACCGTCGTTCTGGCGGTCGGATCGCGTCTTTTTTCGTTTTCCTTTTTTCGCCGCATCTGGATCTTTATGCCCTTCTACTCAGCTTTGATCGCGGCCCCCGCTCTCTTTCTGACCCCGGGAAAAACATGGATACAGATCGGTTCTCTTGAGATTACAGAACAGGGGGCGCGAACCGCCGCCTTTCTCATTCTGCGAGTCGCAACTTCGGTTTCCTTTATGCTCCTTCTGGTGTCCACCACAACCTGGCCTCGCCTGTTAAAAGCTCTTCGGAGTTTGAGATTTCCAAAGCTGCTGATTGTTTTGCTTGCAATGACTTACCGGTACATCTATGTTCTTCTCCAAACAGCAAACTCATTGTTTCTGGCGAGGACAAGCCGGAGGGTCGGTCCCGAAACATGGCAGAGCACAGGGCAATGGACGGGAGCAATGTTGTCTGCATTGCTTGGAAAGTCATCCCATCTCAGTAACGAAGTCTACCTCGCCATGCAATCCCGCGGGTTTCGCGGAGAGCCGGTAATCTTTCAGGATTTTCACATGAAACCGTCCGATGTCGTTTGGCTGTTCTTCCTGTTGTTCTTTGCTGGATGCGGTTTATACTTCGGTACCTGGAGAAGCTTGTGATTCTTTATCGCCTGCACAACGTGCATTTTTCGTATCTGGAAAAGTTCCCTGTTCTGAAAGGAATCGATCTGGAGATCAGCAAGCCGTCGCGAATCGCGCTGATCGGCGCCAACGGATCGGGAAAAAGCACGCTGCTGAAGGTTTTGGATGCGCTGTATTTTCCAGTCTCTGGGACTGTGGAGTTTGAAGGACAACCGCTCACAGAAGAGCGGTTCTTGGATGAACAGTATGCGTACTCGTTCCGCAGACGTGTAGGATTCTTGTTTCAAGACCCGGAAGCGCAGTTATTCTCACCGACTGTCTGGGACGAAGTCTGTTTCGGGCCACTGCAGCTACAATGGGAGAAAGAACGAATTCGGGAGGAAGCCGAAAAAATCCTCCGGGAATTTGGACTTTCGTCTCTTCGCGACCGTCCGCCTTATCGTCTGAGCGTTGGGGAAAAGAAGAAAGTCGCACTCGCTTCCGTCCTGATTCTGGATCCGCAGGTACTCTTGCTCGATGAGCCAACGGCTTCTCTCGATCCAAGAACTCAGAGTTTGTTGCTGGATCTCCTGCACGAATGGGCGCGCAGGGAAAAAACGATCATTACCTCTACGCACGATCTGACGATCTTGAAAGAAGTTTGCGATCAGGTTCACATCATGCAGGATGGAATGGTGGTGCACACGGACACACCACAAGAGGTCCTGGATAACGAAGAACTATTGCAAGAAACAAACTTGATTCACATCCACACCCACCGGCATCAGGAAATCGAACATGCGCATCCGCATACACACGATTTCCACGCCCATTCGCATGACGACGAGAAAAAATAGTCTTTGGAGTCGGCGGGCGTCCCTGCCTGCCATTTAGGGGACATTCACGTCGCGCGGGGCACGGCGGCCCCGCAACTCCAATTCAGAGTAGAGTTACCTGTAACCGATCTGAAGCTCGGTGACTTTCTGGAAGTGATATCCCATAATGGCCAGCGTCACTGCTTCAGAAAACGCGGCGGCATTCCTGCGATACGCGCGAAACAGAAACTTCCAGTACTCCGTGCGGTCTTCGCCCCGGATTCCCTGTTTCAAAATGGAATTGAGGAACGCGACAAAATCTTCTTTGCAAAGCTTTTGGCGAATCCTGGGTTTGTAGTGAGATAGAAACTCCAGCACTCTTTCGTAATACTGGCGCGGTTCATAGATCGTAGAAAGAATCTTCTTATATCCTTCTAGAAGGTTGCCCGCATCCATTGTAGGAATAAAGTTCAGATCTAAACTGGTGTTGCTTCCATTGCTTTCGGAAAGGAGTCGGCCTTCCTTGAGCAAACGCCGCGTCAACTGCGTACCGGGCAGCGCGGAAAGCAGTCCGACCATGGACACCGGGATTGCGGCCTTTTGAATAAAATCAATTACGCGTCCGAAAACATCCGGCGGATCGGAATCAAAGCCGACGATAAAACCGCTCAAAACTTCCATGCCTGATTTCTGAATCTTGCGAACGGATTCGACCAGATCCATCGTAGTGTTCTGCATCTTCTGCGTGAGCTTGAGGCTTTCCTGAACTGGAGTTTCAATTCCGAGAAACACCTTACGGAAACCGGCTTCCACCATATGTTCGAGCATGTCCGTCTCACGCGCGAGATTTACAGACGCTTCCGTAAAGAAGTTGAAAGGATAGCGGTGCTTCTTTTGCCAGGCGATGAGATCAGGCAACAAGTTGCGGATGACTGTCTTGTTCCCGATGAAATTGTCATCCACAATGAAAACCGAACCGCGCCAGCCTTTGTTGTACAACAGATCCAGCTCCGACATGAATTGCTGATTACTCTTACAGCGCGCCTTTCTTCCAAAAATCTCGATGATGTCGCAAAACTCGCAATTGAACGGACAACCGCGCGAAAATTGCAGCAGCATCGAACTGTAATTCTTGAGCCGGATCAAATCAAAATCCGGCATCGGTGTGGTAGACAATTGCGGCATATCGTGGGAAGAGTACACTGCCTGCGGACAGCCTGATTCGAAATCACGGACAAACTGCGGCAACAGTTGCTCCGCTTCTCCCACAATCACATGATCCACGTTGCTATGATCGCTGGTGTCTTTTGCCCACAGCGGGCCACCAACCAGAATCCGCTTGCCCAGCGCTTGGCTGCGCCGGATCACTTCCTTCGCGGAATCTTTTTGCACGATCATCGCGCTGATCATCACGAGATCGGCCCATTGCAGATCACTGTCACGCAGCGCCTCTACATTCAAATCAATCAGTCGCTTGGTCCAGTGTTTTGGCAGTAACGGAGCAACTGTAATCAATCCCAGAGGCGGATAGGCAGCTTTTCTTCTTTGAAAAGCTACTGCAAAGCGGAAGCTCCAGTAAGTCGGGGGATATTCAGGGTACACAAGGAGTACATTCATTCAGTCCTCACACAGAAGTTAAAAGAGACAGATCCATCTTACGAGGAAACGGCCTCGTAATCAACCGGTTAGCAGTTAATTTGAAACTCGAGAGGTCTTCTTGCGGGGGTTCTTTCTCGCAGGCTTCACGATTTTCAATGGCGGAGGCGGTTCCGTATCTTCCATTTTCGACTGGTGTTCCACGATTAACAAAATGTTGTCTCGATCGGAGACTTCGTGATTCCAGATAAAACCGCAGGAGAGACACTTCTTCATCCTCGGACTGATCACGTCCAGATTGTCAGATAAGCAGACCGGGCAAGCCAGGATCGGATTCACTTTCTTGGGCGTAACAGTCTTTGGCATTCAGTCTTCTCCGTATGTTAAAGATAGGCGGAAATCAGGGTCCGGTCAAATCAGGATCTCGCGGAGCAATTGCATGTTCAGGTTTGCGCCCGTGAGAACAACAGCGACGCGGGATCCACGAGGAACGCATTCAACCTGTTCGAGAGCCGCCAGCCCGACGGCTCCTGAGGCCTCGACGATCGTCTGCTCATTTTCAATCAATCTGCGAACCGCGATCCGGATGTGATCTTCTTCCACATTGACAATCTCATCGATGTATCGAGGCGCCAGATCATAGACGATCCGACCGATCCCGCCGGCTACTCCTTCTGCAATCGAATGCTCCACCGGAAACGATTCATAGCAATGTTTCTCCTCCAGTGACCTCTGCAACGCGGGCGATGCAGCGCTTTGAGCTGCAATGATGCGAATTTCAGGATCCATGGTCTTTGCAGCAATCGCAATTCCGCTGATCAATCCACCTCCGCCTACCGGCGCTACGATCGCATCCAACTCTCTCATCGCTTCACAGATTTCCACACCGGCTGTACCCTGTCCCGCAACAGTGCGCCAGTCGTCGTACGGATGGACCATCAGCGCGCCTTCCGTTTCCGCATACTTGCGCCCTTCTTCCTCACACGCCTCGTATGTGTCTGCCATGCGCAACTCGACCGGAAAATACTTGAACTTCCGGATCTTCGCTTCCGGAGTCGTCTTCGGAACAAAGATGGTTGCAGGAATATCGAAAATAGAAGCTGCGTATGCAACTCCAAGTCCGTGATTCCCCGCAGACCAGGCGACCACACCCTGCAGCCTTTCACGCGGCGAAAACGAATGGATTACATTCAGCGCTCCACGAACTTTGAAGGACCCGGTCGGCTGCCAGTTCTCCATTTTCATATATACATCGAAGCCGGTAATTTCTGAGAAAAAGAACGATCCCCGCAAGGGAGTGTGATAGATGTACGGCTCGATTACTGCGGCCGCCCTGCGGATGTCATCCAGATCGATCATGTGTAGATTGTAAATCCAAAATCACAAATCTGAAATCTGATTGGACAAATTCCCAATTGCAGGCCGGAGAAGCTGTGAAAAAATCGAAGCAAGACGCATGTTTGCGGTTTGTAACGCTGGCCTCCGGCCGGCTCCTCGTCGAGTTCTGCCGGCGAGACGCCGGCGCTACAAACCGTAAATCAGCCTCGTGCCGATTTTTTCACAGCTTCGGAGGCCTGCGACCCATAATGCAGGCGGGACGCACGCCTGCGCTCCATTGGACCCTTATGGTAGGATATTCGGTGATTTTCTTGTTGCTTGCCATGCTCATGACTCCACAATCACCGGAATGGCTGACTCACGCCGAACGTTCAGGGTTTCAGGAAACCTCCCGCTATGCAGAAACGGTGGATTACTGCAAACGGTTGCAGGCGGCATCTCCCTGGATCCGGTACTCGACTTTTGGGAAGAGTCCTGAAGGCCGAGACCTTCCGTTGCTTGTAATCTCCGAAGACGGACACTTCACTCCTGAACAAGCTCACAAATCGGATCGGGCAATTCTCTTGATCATCAATGGAATTCATTCCGGAGAAATTGCCGGAAAGGAAGCATCTCTCATGTTGCTGCGCGATATTGCTGTCGAAAAGCAGAAGCCGGAGCTTTTGAAACATGTGGTCCTGCTGGTAGTGCCAATCTTTAATGTGGATGGTCACGAGCGGATGAGCCCCTTCAACCGCATCAATCAAAATGGTCCGCGCGAAATGGGATGGCGGGGCACATCGCAAAACTTAAATCTGAACCGGGATTGGATCAAAGCCGACCAGCCGGAGATGCAAGCCATGCTGAAGCTTTTCAATGACTGGCTCCCGGATCTTGTGATCGACAACCACGTCAGCGATGGCGCCGATTTTCAATACGACATCACATGGCTTCTGGATGACAATCCACGCACCGGCGCGCCACTTTTGAAATACATCCAGAACGATCTCGAGCCGTACCTTCTCACGACGCTCAACAGCTCCGGTCATGTAGCATCCCGTTATTTTGAAATGCGCGATTCCATGGATCCTGCGGCAGGAATCGACATCGGACCCGCAACCGCGCGATTTTCCAATGGATACGGTACGCTGCGCAATCGTCCGACATTTGTGGTGGAAACGCACATGTTGAAGAGTTTTGAGACCCGCATCAAAGCTCATTACGATTTCATGCAGGCTGTTTTGAGAAAACTAAATGGGGACCCGGAGTCGCTTCGAAAAGCTGTACGCCAATCAGATGAGCAAACAATCCAGCTGCCCGCAAAATATCCGATCCGCTTGCGGGAAAATCACGAAAAGAGCGAGCCCTTTGCATATCACGGAATCGAATACACACGACAACAAAGCGCGATTTCCGGAAGCACCTCCGTTACATACGGAGTCAAACCGATCGAAATCACAATTCCTTTCTATAGAACGATGGAGCCGGAAATCACCGTCGATCCGCCGCTTGGATACATCATCCCACCCCAGTGGACGGCTGCAATCGATCGCCTGGATGTACACACTATCGCGTACAGTAGACTGAGTAAGCCCGTCACTTCTGATTTCGAAACATATCGGTTTAGCGAAGTTTCCTGGGACCGGGAGCCGTTTGAAGGTCATCATCTTGCCCACTTCAAAAGCAAGAACGTGAAGGAACAGCGCACTCTTCCCGAAGGATCAGTGGTGGTATGGCTCAATCAAAAGACAAACAAAGTCATTCTGGAAATGCTGGAACCGGACGCTGCCGATTCGCTTGTGACATGGGGCTATTTTGATGCCATCTTCGAACAAAAAGAATATGCCGAAGGATACGTGCTGGAGAAACTCGCTGCCGAGATGATGCAAAAAGATTCCCTGTTGACGAAAGAATTCGAGGACCGGCTGAAGAGCGATTCCCAGTTCGCAGGAGATCCGTCTGCCCGCCTTCTATTTTTCTTCGAACGGTCTCCCTATGCAGATCCGTTGAGGAACGCTTACCCTGTCGTTCGCATCACCAACCGTTCCCAGGTCGAACCTCATTGAAAGAGCGATATTCGATTCCGTATTTTCAGATTGTTTTCTTTAGCGCGGCGCTGCTTTCGTGTATCAGCGCGTACCTTTTTGTTACCAACGATTTTCAAATGGCCCACTTTGACTCTAAGGGTCATTTGCTTGTTGCCCGCCGCATTTTTGATAACTTGAATCCGGGATGGCGACAAATCGGCGCGTTCTGGCTTCCCCTTCCCCACCTGATTTATCTCCCCTTTGTACAAAGCGATTATCTTTACTTCAACGGTCTTGCCGCCACACCGGTTTCCATGATCGCCTTTGTTGTGACTGTGCTCGTACTCTTCAAACTGATCGAAACGATCTTCAACTCCTTTGGAGCGTTCTGTGGTTCCACACTGTACTTGACGAATTCAAACATGTTGTATCTGCAGACAACGCCGTTGACGGAAAATCTATCCTTGCTGTTTTTGATCGGATCGGCATACTGCTTTGTCTTGTTCGCAAAATCCTGGAATCGAAAATATCTGATTGGCTGTTCGCTACTTTCCACCTGCGGAATTCTCAGCAGGTATGAAAACTGGTTTGCATTTGCGTTAACCGGTCTGCTACTGCTGATCTTAAACTGGAAAGAAAAACGCGGCTTCAAGAATCTAATCATCGATTGTCTTATCCTGGCGCCGGTCAACCTGGCCGCGATGGGGTTCACCTTCTGGCTGAACTGGTGGACTACAGGTCATGCATATATTGACCACAGCTTCAAACACACTGATTTTCAGCCGGCCCGCGGCAGCTTTTTCCTTGCTCTTCTTGTGGTTCTGTATACGCTCGGAAAACTGATCAGTTTTGATTGGACGCTGTTTGCGCTTGTTGCTTTTGGAATCGTATGCAGAAAGCGGTTCCGGGAAGCCGGCTTTCTCGCATCGCTTGCGATTCTGGGGCCACTGTTGCTCTATCTGTATGAATATCGGGACAATCACCCAACCCGAATTCGCTATGGCATCCCATTTGTGCCGCCTGCAGTGTATTTCCTTTCTTACTGGCCCGGAAGATCACGTCTTCATAAGTATCTGTTTCTGGTGTTCACGGTTTACGTTGCGCTGTTCAGCCCGTTTCACAACTCGCTGGGAAACAAACTACTGGTGGAATCTCTGCGCGATGCGGAGAATATTGCGATTCAAAGGGATCTTCTATGGTATCTGCGCACTCATGACGATGGTCAGTTGATTCTCGCTGCGATGGGTGAAATTGCGCCGACGCTTTACGACCTGAAACTGCCGGTAAAACGGTACGTTCATGAAGGCGCAAAACCTTACTGGAACGACGCGAACGCGCATCCGGAAAAGGTTGTCGGCTGGGTTTTTCTCGGTCAAGACGACCGGTTGTGGAAGCGGTTTCACGATGATCCCGAATTTCATCGCCATTTCGCATTGATCGGTCGCAGCGGATTCCTGGAACTTTACAAACGCAGTTCCGACGAGCAATTCAACATCAAATCCCACCGCCCCCATACAACAAAGAGCAAGTTCAGAATGCCCAGCCTCCCCGGCGTGTAGATATGTAACCAAACGGTTACATATCCTGGCAACGCAGGTTCACACTATTCGGCTGGATCACTGCCCGGAAAGATGTTGTTCCTGATGATACGGAACGGAGTCACTGAAAAATCCAGAGAGATACTGAAGATTGCTTCGGAAAAATCTTCCACTAGAGTTAAAACCAATCCGTTTCTGTAGCGAACGGTCTTTTTTACCAGTCCCGGACAATCCACAAATCTTTTCTCCGCCGTGCTTAGAATCTCATCCTCACCAGGTAAAGTTAACGCCAATTTCACTTCCCCCGCCATTTTTTCTTTTCCTCTCAACACGGGGCCGGACACGAAGAATCCGGATACCGGCCCCGCAATTCCTGTCATCAGAACAGCATCACCAAGTAATCCCACATGGTGTCCAGCCGCAGATCAAAGATCGATCCTCCCGGTGCCTTGGTAGGAGTGATCGAATCCTGCCCAAATACAACTCCGGTTGAAAGCACCAGCAAGAACAACACAGCAAATATTCTCTTTTTCATGGTCCCTCCTCAAGGAGATATCAAGAGGCAAACTCTTTGCCATTGATAATGGAATTCCTAACCTATTAGAAGTAAACCGGTTAGTGTGGGAGTTCGTTACAAAAAGGCTGGAGAGACGATGTAGACAAATGGGTCAACGGAATCGTGCAATCATGAAGAGCCAATCCCTACTACGCGAGGATTTGAACCGCGGTTTTGCGCCCTGTTGTTAACGGCTGATTCAAAGTTCCTTTTGCGAACGAATGCTATACCGCTGCATTTTGCTGTAAAGGCCATGGCGGCTCAACCCGAGACTTTGCGCGGTGCGAACCACGTTCCAGCCGTGTTCGTTCAACCGGTCCAGTATCAGCTGTTTTTCTATCTGGGAGAGGCTTTCCGGACGGTCGGCGCCGGGAGATGAGCCTTTCTTTAGTTCTTTCCTGATATGCGGATCCAGATCGTCCGGACGGATCCAGTCGTTTTCGGTCAAAGCTACAATCCGGTCAATTTCGAGTTTCAACTGCCGCACATTCCCGGGCCAGGAGTGACGCTTCAACAGATCCAGCGTCTCCGACGTAATTCCATGGATTTTACTGTGCGAAGTAGTCAGGGCATCCTTTAAGAATTCAGTCGCAAGAAGCGGGATATCTTCCTTTCTTTCCCGCAATGGAGGCACTTGAATCCGGACACCTTGAATCCTGTAATAAAGATCTTCCCGAAAGTCCCGAGTCCCCACCATCCTGGCGAGATCCTGGTTTGTAGCGAGAACGATTCGCGCATTGCTTCGAAGCGTCTGGGTCCCTCCAACTCTGCGAAATTCGCCACCCTGCAGAACCCGAAGCAACTTTGCTTGCATGGATAAAGGCGTCTCCGAAATTTCGTCCAGAAACAGAGTGCCGCCGTTCGCCTCTTCGAACAGTCCCTGCTTTTGAGCGATGGCGCCAGTAAAGGCACCCTTTTCATGACCAAACAACTCGCTTTCCAGTAGATCCTTGCTGAAGGCGGAACAGTTGACCGCTACAAACGGACCATTTTTTCTAAGCCCGGAGAAATGAAGAACGCGTGCAATCAACTCTTTTCCCGTTCCTGTTTCGCCCGTGATTAGAACCGGAAGTTCATTGTCGCGGAGTCTTTGTACTGCCTTCAAAATACCTTTAATCGCATCGCTCCTTCCTATGATTTCCGGAAATTCCTTCTTGAGATCCAGTGAATTTCTCAGAAACCTGTTTTCTTCCAGAGATATTTCCAACGCAACAGCCCGATTGAGTGAAAGGGCGATGATTGCGGCAAAAATTTCCAGCATGGCAGTTTCTGTTAAAGCCAGAGATTCTACGCCTTCTTTGCTGTCCAGATACAACATTCCTAGAATCCCATCGGGACCTCTTAACGGCAAACACACAATACTCATAATGTGGTTCGAAAGGATACTTGGTTTGCTTTTCGCAAATGGATGCGAAAGAGCCTCCAGGCACAGAAAAGATTTCCCGGTTTCCGCAACGGCCTGCATAGCAGATTGGCTGATCTCGACGATTTCCTGAACGGACGAGTCATCGACCGTAGCGGAACGGAAGATCCTTGGAGGATCCTCGGTTAAAACCAGAACGGCGCGTTCCATATCGGTAAAATCAAGAGAAGCCGACAAGATTTTTGAGATCATCTCCTCGGGGTTCCCGGAAGAGAGGGCTTCTTTGATCATCATCAGAACTTGATAGGGGAGCTTCTCTGCCATTCGGTCCTGAAAGTCGGATGAAATCTTCAATGTATCCTCCCACTTTTGAAGTGAAAGCAATTCCTTTCGCGCTCCGAGTCTGGAAAAGAGGTTCGCTGCAAACTGCACGCTGATCCATGCCTTTTCCAGATGGTCGGTCCGTTCGTAGTACTTTGCCTTCAACAAATAGAGACGCCCCAGCCAAAATAAGGCGGGAAGTTTGCGAAACAGGCGTTCCGCATCGTGAAGAGATTCGCGACAGGTCCGAAGATCTTCGCGCCCACGTGCCAGTTCCACCAGGGCGTTTACGTAATGATACAGGCCCCTTTCGAAAGATACTTCCGAAAAACGAAAATCCCGTTTCAGAATCGATCTTGCTCGATCTGTGTTCCCGACCTGTGCGCACCGCAGAGCGAGATAGAGCTCGCAGCGGGATTGATCAATAACACAATCCGATTCGGCGAATAAATGCGCAGCCTGTTTCAAATACTGCTCTGATCTGGAGTAGTGCTTCGAGAGCAGACAGGCAAGTCCTCTGTATTCGCAGGTAAAGGCCAGATGCGTTCTAAGACCGAGTCTTTCCCTGATTCTCTGAGATTCGAGCAGACACCGTGTTGCTTCCGCAAATCTGCCCTGAATCGAATACTGGAGCCCTAAATTGTTACAAGCCAGTGCTACAAGAATTGGAAGTTTAGCCTTTCTCGCAGCCAGTTCTGCCTTTCGATAGAAAGAAATGGAGCGGCTGGTCCGCCCTTCAAGGCCGTAGGATAACGCCACGTTCAGCAGGAAAGCAATGTAATCCTTCCGATTCCGACATATGCGGGCAAGATGTATGCTGCGGAAATAGTATTCTCTCGCGGCAGTCAGCTCCCCGGAGTTTTTCTTGACCAAACCAAGATTGTTGTACGCGAGCGACAGACGCTCCAGGTCCTCCTGCTTCTCAAACCGACAGATCGCTTTTCGCAACCATTTCTCTGCAATCGGAAATTCTCCCAATTGAAGATAGACAGTTCCCACATTCATCACAGTACCCGACCGCGTACGATACTTGTACTGAAGGGCTTTTTGATACTCAATCAGCGATTCGGAAACAAGTCCGCGCTGAAAATAGGAAAGCCCGAGAATGTGATGCGCAAGTCCTCTTGTTGCCTTCGCAGCCTGCGGACGTTTCAGCACGTCTTTCAATATCTCTTCAGCGCGGGCAAATTCGTTTTTCAGAATCAGAAAACCCGCTTTCCGAACCTGAAAGTAGTCGGCTTTGGGACAATTCTCCCTTTGTTGCGCTTTTCGAATAGCGACATCCGCGCAATCTAAAGCGATTTCCAATTGATGGCGCCTGTGATATAGATCCAGATAACAATCCATCAACCGGTAGGACAATCGAAAGCGAGTTCGGATATGCTTCAGAATCTTCCTCGTTCGGCTGATCCCGGCTTTTCGAACAAACGAGGAGCCCATCGTGTACAAAAGCGAACGCGGGAGCATTGCCCCGTTTTCAAAGGCATTCCAGTACCATGAAAACGCTTCGCGTTTGTTGCCGGTTCTTCCTGCATTTCTCGCGAGCCGTATCGCACACACCGCTGCTTTACGGAGCTCTCCACAATATTGTGCGGCAGAGTAGATCGAAATCAGATTCCCTTTCGCCGAAACTGTCTCCAGAACCTGCATCGCCAGGCTTCGAACTTCCGTTTTTCGAAGCCGGCGTAAAATCACATCCCTACTAAAAATCAAGTGAATTTGATCGCCTTTCAACTGTGCAAACCCATCGCTGCAAAGACGAGCCAGAGACTCTTGCGGATCGTTCATATTCTTCAAAAACCCTGAAACCAAACTGGCCACCGGCAATATTCCTCCCGCAATCGCGAGCACAGAAAGTAATCTTTTCTCGGCGGCCCTGATGTCTTCCAACGATCGCATTTTCCGAACAAGATGAGCGGCCGCGGGAACGATACCATTCCCACTGGCAGGCAGGGAACTTTTTAGCTCAAGCAGTACATGCTCCGGAAACGAATAATTCTTTCTCAGCAGAAGGTTCCTGTAGGGTTCTTGCTTGCCTGTGTCAGGAAACATGAGATGCAGTGAAGGTTCAAGATTCTGCCTGCTTACTGCTGGAATTTCAATATGGCGCCAACCTTCCTCAAGAAGACCCTTTTCCGACTGCCCGGAAAGAACAAAGAATCGAAAGCGGGGACTTGGTGAAAGGGTAGATAGGACAAAAAACAGCAATGCTCTTTCTTCCCTTTCGAGCTCTTCAGTGTTCCGAAACACTACAGTTACCGGATCGCGAGCTGGACTCTTACGCAGCTGATCCAGAGCGGAATAGATGTTCGAATCCGTTTCCGATCCATGAAGAATCTGCGTGAAGAGATGGATGGTATCCGAAATGGAATGCTTAGCCATGTCCACGAACAGGACGGCCTCTCGCTGTTTCCAGGAAAGCTGCAGGATTTGACGTTCCACCTCCTCGAGATTCAAACGGCTGGGGGAGCTCAGAAAGAGTACGCGATCCTTCTCGGTCAACTCATCGGCGAGTGAAAAGAAAGGCGGACAGGGAAAGAACAGGAAAACCTTCTTTGCAGAAGCAGGCCGAAGTTTCTTCCAAAGCTCATGCGCCGATCCTATCCGCTGACCTGGCTCTAGAGCCGTCATGTCAGATATCAGTCTGCGCCACTTCCCTTTCAGGTCTTTGCTTCGCTCCTGGAACCGTTGCAGAGCCGAAATCGATGGTTCGGCACTCCAGTTTTCAGATGGGAAAAAAGAGTGCAGCAACATCATCCCTGCAGCAAACACATCCGACCTGGCATCAGGTATTCGCCCGGCCAATCTCTCAGGGGAAATGTACGGGAAGGTACCCGAATATGTTGCGGACCCTTTCGCATCCTGCAACGAAGAACACAAACCAAGGTCGATCACTCGGATCGAATCTTCCCCGATTAGGAAATGATCCGGCTTGAAGTCGTTGTACAACCATCCGCGCCGATGAAGAAAACACATGAACTCGGCAATCTGAAGCGCCACACGTTGAAAATCAATTCTGGATGATTTTCCTTGAACCCATTCGAGCAAGGACGGCTCTAGAAGCTCCGGATAGACCGCGACCGGCCCCAGATCCGGATGCTCTCCTAAATCAAACGGTTTGACAATAAACGGGTAGTTCAAATCCAGAGCCAGAAACGCTTCATCACGGGCACACGCGCCGGCCTTAAGCACACAGTCCTGTCCTGAGATCCGATCAAAAGCGCGATACAGGCTTGCCTGCGCGCCCACGGCAAGAGGGTTCTTGACGACGTAGCGCCCAAACATTTGTTTCATTATATCTTGCCCGGATCAATAACGGGAAGGCATGTATAATAACATCTAAGGAGCCTCCAACATGAAAAGAAAGATCTTCTTAGGCATGATGATTCTTTTAGCGCTAAGCGGCATTACTCTGTCCTACGACCTGATTTTGAAAAACGGAAAAGTGATCAGAGGCAAACTGGTCAGCGAAGATCAGGAAAAGATTGTGGTGGAAGACGAGTCCGGAACAAAAATGAACTTCAAAATAACCAGCATAGACATGGAAAAAACGAAAGCTGCCAATCAGGTAGTAGAGGCTCCCCCACCACCTGTCGCCCCGGAAGCACCGAAAGAAGAGGTCAAAGCGGCGGAACCTGCAAAGCCGAAAAAGCCGGCGCGGAAATTCACGGAAAAAGATCTGTACAGACTCCGCAGCAAATACCCGATGAGTGGCGGATCCGGCGCGGCTGCTGTGTCGGAAGATGGACAGCAAGAGCCGGCCGAGCAAACGGGCCATCCTGAGGAACGTAGTGAAGACGAATGGAAATCTATCTCCCAGGATCTGCTCGCGAAGGTCCAGGAATTAGAACAGCTTCAAAAGCAGTCGGCTGCAGATTGTCAGACGCTGCAGGGGGCGACGATTCAAACACATATCGTTACCAACGAAAAAGGCGAAACCCAGAACATGCAGGAAACGACCAAAGAGATCTGTCAGCAAGCAGAAGATGCAAAGGCGATGCTCGAACAGGCGAGACAGGACTACGACAGCTTTCTGGAAGAAGCGAAACATGAGGCTGTTCCGCCCGGTTGGATTGCACGCGACGAGTGAATTGAAAAGCAGTGGTGTCGCATATAATATTAGTTCGGAATCAAATTGCATAAGAAGACACCACTGAAGGACCTTCTCCCACCAAAAGAAAAAGCGATTGCCATCGGGATTTATTCAGGCCGGGCGAATCGCTGGCGTGAGGAACAATCCCTCGAGGAACTCGCAACTCTTGCCATCACAGCAGGAGCTGACGTTTTGCAGACGTTCCTTCAAGAACGGGCAAAACGCGATCCAGCTTATTATTGCGGTAAGGGAAAGCTGGAAGAAGTAAAGGCTTACTGCGATGGCAGGGGCATTGACCTCGTGTTGTTTGACGATCCGCTTACGGCAGCACAGATGCGCAATATTGAAAAACTTCTGGAATGTAAGGTCCTGGATCGCACGCAATTGATCCTCGATATTTTTGCTCAGCGCGCTCGCACCGCAGAAGGAAAGCTACAGGTAGAACTTGCCCAAATAGACTACTTACTCCCGCGCCTGACAGGAAAGGGAATCGCTCTTTCCAGACTGGGCGGCGGCATCGGCACACGGGGACCCGGCGAAACCAAACTGGAGTTTGATCGTCGCCGCTTGCGCGCGCGCAAGAACCGTTTGCTCCTGGAACTGGAGCATGTAAAAAGGATCCGGGAAATGCAAAGGAACTCACGCACGGAGATTCCTCTCCCTTCGGTGGCGCTCGTAGGTTACACAAATGCCGGCAAAACAACGCTCTTCAATCGCCTGACAGGCGCGAAAGGTCTTGCTTCGCCAATCCTGTTTGCCACGCTCGATCCGATCATCAAGAGTGTGCGCACTTCGAACCATCAGGTTGTGCTGCTGTCGGATACTGTCGGTTTTATTCAGAAATTGCCGCATGAACTTGTCGCGGCTTTTCGGGCGACCCTGGAAGAAGTCGTCCAGGCGCATCTGTTGATCCATGTCATCGACGTTTCCAGTCCGATCGTGGAGGAACAGATTGAGGCGGTTCAACAGACACTCCGAGATCTGGGACTCGCAGAGAAACCGGTAATTCACGCGCTCAACAAAATGGACTTAATTGAGAATCAGACGTCAATTCTGCATTCCTTTCAAAACCGGTTGGGTGATGGAATCGCAATTTCCGCCGAGACGGGAGAGGGAATCCAGAAACTGATGGACCAGATTGCCTATAGACTCAACGCATTCTGGGAAAGAGTACGTTTGTCGATTCCGATGAACCAGCAATCCCTGATCTCACAACTTCACGATCAGGGTAAAATCTACAAGAAGACTTATGTGGACGGTTGTATTGAACTTGATGTGGAAGTACCCAAAAAACTTGCGGAACGGGTTCGCCAGTATTCGCTGCTCTAAATTATTCCCCGCAGTATTTCTTTCGCTGTTGATGGCAGGATGCGCAACCACATCCCAGCGTGTCCAGCAGCCTTCTCTTCATCTGGAAAATCCGATGTCCTTTCTAAAAGGCACACCCGACGCGGATTTTCAAAAAGCGTATCGTGAGTACAGCAAGGGGAATTTCCAAAAAGCGAGAACCGGTTTCCAAAAAGCAATCCGCAACTCACCGGATCATTTTCCCGCATATTTGGGGATCGCGTATACCTATCTTGCAGAGAAGGATCCCGACAACGCAGAAAAATATATTCGAAAATCACTGGAGATTT
The DNA here is from genome assembly GCA_963843285.1 of uncultured bacterium. Taxonomy (GTDB): domain Bacteria; phylum Acidobacteriota; class HRBIN11; order JAKEFK01; family JAKEFK01; genus CAZDDB01. Next base: position 514,175 of record CAWJJO010000002.1, on the reverse strand, counting down.
CTCCGGATTATCCGCAAGCTCATTTCGCGCTGGGCTACGGTCTGGAAATGCGGCGAGAATACGATGGAGCACTCGCGGAGCTGGATGAAGTGGCTCGATTGAATCTGGACTATCCTGGAATCCAGCAGGACCGCAACATCATGAAGCTCAAGTCCACCGAACAGCATCTTGCTCTGGCTCAGGAGATGTCGGAAAGCAATCCTGATGAGGCGCTGAAACACTTGAAACGAGCGCAGGAACTGGCGCCTGAAGTTCCCCAGATCCCTCTGGATATTGCCGGGATTTTAATTAGACAGGGCAATTGCACAGAGGCGCTTCCTTATCTGCATACTGCGGATGAACGAAATCCGGGAAGCCCGGAAATTAAGAAGCAACTTGCTTCTTGTCTAGTAGACCTGAAGCAATACAACGAGGCTTTGCTGGTCCTGCAAGATCTGTCTGCTCTGGAACCGCAGGACACCCAGACAAAACAGCAGCTTGAAAAGATCAAGAAACTCATTTTCATCAACAGTCTGCCGGAGGAGTTTCAATCAATTCCAACAACCGAGCAGATCAACCGGGGTCAGTTTGCCGCTCTTCTAATGGTCCACCTCGAAGTTTTACAGAGCTATAAAACGCAAGAATCACAGATCATTGTGGATTCGATCAACCACTGGGCGCAGAACTTTATTCGCAAAGCTGTGGACCTTGGAATTTTTGATCTCTACCCGAATCGAACATTTCAAGCGTCGCAGCCCCTGACCAGACTGGAACTGGCAAAGGCGGTATCGCGAATTCTGGAAATTCTGAAAAGAACTGATGCAATGAAAGCGGAAACTTCGGCAGAACCTATCGTAATTCCCGACGTCGCAGCGGCTAGTGTGTACTATGGGATGGTGTCGAAAGCGCTGTCCGCAGGCGTAATGAGTCTGGATGCGGATGGCCGATTCCATCCGGGGCGCCCGGTTTCCGGAGCGGAAGCAATTTCGGTGGTAAACCGGTTAAAAAGTCTTTTGGAGTAAAGAATGAAAAAATGGATCAGCGGTTTGCTGCTTCTCTTCTGCTTTTCAATCTGCAGCGCACAGGAAGGAAAGCTGGTAGCTGTCACTTCGGAAAAAGATGCCGAAATCCGGAATGACGATGTCGCTTCTGCGCGCACCGTAGCTCTCGGAACTGCAGCGCGGGATGCGGTAGAAAAAGCCTATGGCACTTATGTCAAAGTCGAACAGCTTCCGGATTCGCGCAGGATTTTTGCAGAAGCTGCGGCCGGTTTGAAATATCAAATTCTTGCCGAGCAACGGCGGGGCAACCGGTACTGGGTAAAAATTCAAGCGATGGTGCGCGTTCCGGATCAATATGTCGGACCGGAAGAAGAGGAACGCGAAGATCTTGGCGAGTCCATGAAAAATTTCGTCCAGAAATATCCTCAAGGAGAAATCAACTGGGGAGATGGAATCATTCTCGCGTACGGCAGGGGAGAAATTACAGAAGCCAATGCTGCAGATGCGCAAGCAAAAGCGCGCCGGGCTGCGGAACTGGACGCAAAAGCGCATCTTCTGGAAATGATCAATGATGTCCCGCTCGATGAACGCGTGCGTGTAGGCGAAGAGCCGCGAATGAGCTACGCGCTGGAAGGATTTATCCAGGGGGCTGAAGTGGTAACCGAATCAAAATCGGGCACGACAGTCAAAGTTACAGTTCAGGCTCCGATCCGGGGAGTGAAAGGGCTGACCATGACTGTTTACGGTTATTACACTCCGGCGCCACCTGTGATCGCACAGGAGATCAAGCCCGCAAATTTTCCGGCGGCAGAAACGTTTACCGGCGTAGTCATCGATGCGCGAAAAGTGGAAGCAAATCCGAGTTTGTTTCCCAAGATCAAAGATACGCAGAAACGTGAAGTTCAAAGCGCCAGTTTGGTGCAACGCGATGATTTGCAGAAACGCGGGATGGCATCCTACGCAGTAGTCGCTCCCGAAGCGGACATTTCCCGGCTTTTCCCGCGCGCCCTGGTGGTTGCCGTGCGGTATGAACCCCAAACTAGCCAGTCGACTTCATCACGAAAACGACGGCAGGGATACCATCCGATGGTCGTAAGCGCCGTCGGTTCGGAAGGCACACTCAAAGCCAATCTAATTGTCAGCGATGAAGACGCTGCGAAACTCAAGACGCTGGATCAAAAAACCGGAGCGCTCAAACAGTGCCGCGTAGTTGTGGTTGTCTCCAGCGAGCTTGGCGGAGTGGAAGGCAGGAAGGATGAAGGCGAAGGGATGAAGTGGAGCGAGATCGCAAAGTTCTAATCGTCTTCTTCACTGTTACATCTGTAGTACTATTCATCTCGATCTATTCTCTTTTCTCAGGCTCTTTCCTCCGCGCGGATTCCTGGATTCTGGATCGGTTTTTCCAGATGCGCGGTCCGATTTCGCCCGGGGGAGATATCGTCCTCGTTGCGCTGGATCCTGCGAGCCGGCAGAAGATGCAGCGCAAAAGCTGGCAGCGGGCTGATTTCGCCCGCGCCATTGAGGTGCTTTCCGCCGCAGGAGCGGATGTGATCGCAATCGACGTCCTCTTTGCGGTTCCGGATCCCGATCCTGCCCAGGATGAGGCCCTGCGAATTGCCCTTCAAAATTCGGCGAACGTGATTCTGGGTTCCGATATTTCCAGGGACAACCCGTCGGTCCCGCTTGCCTCGCTACGCGAACAGGAGATTGGCGAAGGCTTTCTGAACATCCTTCCGGACGAAGATGGGGCCGTTCGGACCATCCCACCGCCCTACGTTCACAAAAACGGCCGGGAATACGTTTCCGACCTTCCATTTTCAATTCAGGTGGCAGTTTCCAGACTGTTCCCTGAAGGGGAGATCAGACAGGATTTCAATCACCGGGACTACATCATCCTGGGCGATCTGAAGATCCCAAATGCTGGAACAGGGACAGCAAGTGGATTTCGGGTCAACTTTACGGGACCATCTGGAAATTTTACCTCGATTCCGTTTCATAGAGTTTTGCAGGCCCAGCTTCAAACTGGCGAAGTTCAGGGCAAGATCGTGCTCATCGGCAGCATGAATCCCGCTCAGCATGATTATTTCCGAGTGCCCTTCCGTCATTCCCAGAGCGAGGAAGCAAGAATTCAGAGCATGTACGGAGTTGAAATTCATGCGAACGCTATCCACACATTGTTGCATCGCCGGTTCATTACTCCCGTGAAATCTGGAGTTATGTTGTTGGTTCTTGGAATTGTTTTTCTCGCAACGATCTGGCTCGCAATTGGTGTCCGCTGGAATGCGTTCTGGATCAGCGCAACCCTGATCCTGCTTTTGTTTCTGGTCTGGATCGCCTCGTATGCGCTGTTCCTGCGCGGCTTTTTCGCGGCGGCAACGCCCGTATATGCCGGAGTCATCTCGATCGGACTCACCGGTCTTGTCGCGCGACAGGTCGAAGAATCGGCGAAACGCCGTTACATCACACAACTATTCGGGCGCTATGTCGCACCCAACGTCGTTGAACAACTGATCACCAACCGTGACCTTCTCCAGCTCAGTGGCCGAAAGCAGCGGCTCACGATCTTCTTCTCGGATATTCGCGGCTTCACTTCCATGTCGGAGAAATTGCCACCCGAAGAGGTATCCGCTCTTCTGAATGAGTACTTCAGCTGCATGACTCGAATTGTATTCAAGCATGGCGGGACTCTGGATAAATTCATCGGAGACTCGGTCATGGCGTTCTTCGGCAACCCGGTCTACTTTGACAATCACGCCGAGCGCGCCGTACTGATGGCACTGGAAATGAAAGAAGAAATGGAGCGGCTAAAATCAAAATGGGCATCTGAAGGAAAGAACCATTTGTTTGATATCGGAATGGGAATCAATACAGGCGAGGTAGTTGTCGGAAATCTCGGCTCTACAGATTTTTTTGACTATACCGTCATTGGAGATGAAGTCAATTTAGCATGCCGGATCGAATCGGTCGCAAAACGCGGGCAAGTGCTGATCAGCTCTACCACATACGAAGAGATAAAGGACAAATTTGAAATCATTCAGTTGGAACCGGTGCAGCTCAAAGGCAAAAGCCAGCCCGTTCAAATTTACGAAGTGATTAGGACACACTAGCTTTGGAGTGGAGGGCGTCCCTGCCCGCCTGGCGTGAAAAAATGGCAGGCACGGCGGCCTGCCACTCCACACTCTTTAGATCGAACCAACCGGGCGTGCCATTCGTCTATTAAATACGTATATTCTTTATAGGAGAAAAATCGATGGAAACTCACTTTGATCATCCGCTGGTGCAAAGCACTCACTTTGACACACAGGAAAACGAACCGGTGGAAGAAAAAGAGAGGCTTCTAAGCCGGGCAATCCGTTACGCAAAAAATCTGGGCCAGTTTGTGCGTTTACTTTTGGGCCTGCTAACCGATGATCGAGTAGACAAGAAGGTAAAGATCTTCGTCGCAGCTGTCCTGGCCTACATCTTCGCGCCGATTGATTTTATTCCGGAATTATTCAGTGGCCTATTCGGCATGCTGGATGATTTCGTACTGAGTGCGTTTGCACTCAATGTGATCCTGAACTGGGTAGATCCAAATATCGTAAAATCGCACTGGCACGGCGAGCAGGATTTGCTGGGTACGATCCAGAAGGCGATCAAGAATGCAGAAGTACTGGTGCCCGAAGCGATCGTGAAAAAGATACAGGAATGGGTCGGGAAACATAGCGAACGCGCTCTGGTGCCGGTAAAAACGGAGCATCCAAGCGTCAGCGAATCGCATTGAAGCAAAGACCGCCAAGTTTACGCTATTTCCAGCTTGCGATGTAACTTCCCGCCCGCCGATACTCAGTGAGCGGCCACAAATTCATCATAGGCGGACATCAAACGCGCCGTAACCGGACCCGGAACAGGCGACAACTCTGCGCTCCCGATCGAACGAACGGGCAGGATCGCCTTTGTAGTGCTCGTGAGAAAGCATTCCGCAGCCCCGGCCAGTTCCTCCGGTGTAAAATTTCTTTCTTCGGCCGGGATGTTTTTTCGCTTTGCGAGATCCAGTACCAATGCCCGCGTTACCCCTTCCAGCAATCCTGCTTCCGGCGGAGGCGTAACAAGAACATTGTTGTGCACAATAAACAAGTTGCTGCCCGTCGCTTCGGTGATGAAGCCCTGGATATTGCAAAGAATTCCTTCAAATGCGCCGACCTCTTTGGCCTCCCGGTACGCAAGAATGTTGTTGATCAGATTGCTCGATTTCATCCTGGGGTTTAACGCGCGCGGATCATTGCGGCGGACCGATACAACCCCGACTGGCACTCCCCTGTGATAAAACTGCGCCGGCGGCGGCTCCAGGGGCAACACAAAAATCACGAACCCGGATTGTTTACACGACTGGATATCAATCCCGATCTTTCCAGTACCCCGTGTGATCATCAAACGAATGTAGCATTCCGCATTCGAAGATTCGCTTACTGTCTTTCGGATCTCATTCTTCAATGCTTCACTGGATATCGGGAGCTTGAGATAAAGCATTCGAGCCGAGTTTTCCAGTCGCTTCATATGTTCGTCCAGCAAGAAAACCTTCCCCCCATACGTTCTCATCGTCTCGTACACGCTGTCGCCGAACAAAAACGCGTGATCAAACACGGAGATCTTCGCTTCGTCAGGGCCAAATAGTTTGCCGTCGATATTTACAAGTTGCATCATGTTTTAGTTTCCTTGCAATTTAAAAACCACCCATATATATTAATCAGATATTTTTGGGGTCTCACTCCCATGCTCACCATTGCGGAACAACTCTTTCACGGGGACTGGGAAGCAGTCAGTAACACGATCCGGAACAATCAGCGTTTCTTGATCACAACTCATGTCAACGCGGACCCGGACGCTCTTGGGTCTGAATTGGCGCTGGCTGAGGCGCTCCGCACAATCGGCAAAGAACCGTTGATCTTAAACCCAACACCTGTATCCGGAAATTGTATCTTCTTAGACGAATCATCCGAAATCAAAGTATACACAAACGAAGATTCGTTCGATCCGGAAGCATTTGATGCGGCATTTATTCTCGATATCAGCCGCTGGGAAAGATTGGGCGGACTGGCGGATCCGATCCGCGTCAGCAGAAAACCAAAGACTTGCATTGATCATCATCCCTATACCGGCGGATACGCTGACTTTCATCTTGTATCCACTCAGGCGTGCGCCAGCGCGGAGATCGTGTATGACCTGATCCGGTATCTCGATATCCCCTTGAACCGGCGCATCTCAGAATGTCTTTACGCCGCCATCGTAGCGGATACGGGATCCTTCACATTTTCAAATACGAATGCAACGACGCACAGGATCGTGGCTCAGCTCATGACCCACAATATCTGTTCCCGTTCCATTCTGGAGCATTTGTATCAGAACCATACGCCGGAACGGTTGAAATTTCTTGGAAAAGCGTTGACCAACCTCCAGTTCGACTGCGACCAAAGACTGGCATGGATGACCATCAGTCACCGGACACTTGCGGAGCACGGGTTGAATCCCGAAGATGCAGAAGGTTTTGTAGATCTTCCCCGCAATTGCCGTTCCGTTCTTCTTTCCGTGCTCTTTCTGGAAGTGGAGCCAAATGATGTAAAGATCAGTTTGCGCGCCAAAGGAAACTTCAATGCGAACAAACTGGCAACTGCTTTTGGTGGCGGCGGACACAATCACGCTTCCGGAATCCGGATGACCGGATCCCTGTCTGAGATCGAAAACACGGTCCTCAATGAAGCGCGCAAAGCCCTTCAGCAAATGTAGGCATTAACCACGAAGGACACGAAGATCACGAAGAAGGATTTATGTTGCCTTCGTGATCTTCGTGGTTAAAATCATGACTTTTCCTCTTCTGGGCGCCCATATGTCCGTTGCCGGCGGACTCCATCTCGCGCTGGAGCGAGGAGCTTCGATACGGTGCAACACGATTCAGATTTTTACGAGAAACTCGAATCGCTGGGCCGCGAAAGAATTGGAAGATCCGGAAGAAGCCGCATTTCGGAGTCTTCGAGCTAAAACGGGAATCGCTCCAGTTTTCGCGCACTGCAGCTATTTGATCAATCTGGCAGCCTCCGGCGATCTGTACGAAAAATCGATACAGGCGTTGGTCACTGAGATCAGGCGCTCCGAAAAGCTGGGGCTCGACTTTGTGGTCCTGCATCCAGGAGCCCATACAGGAAACGGCGAAGAGGCGGGCCTCCAACGGGTTGTCAGCGCTTTGAATCGAGTCTTCGAAGAAACAAAGGATGCAGGATGCAAAATTGCAATCGAAAACACGGCGGGCCAGGGCTCGTGCCTCGGATGCAATCTGGAGCATCTCGAATATATCCAGAGTCAGCTCATTGCACATGACCGGCTCGGATTCTGCATTGACACGTGTCATCTGTTTGCAGCCGGACACGACATCCGCACACCGGAGGCATACAATGCTACGATGCAGCGGATATCCGGACACATCCGCTTGGAGAAGATTCTGGCATTTCATCTGAACGATTCTAAGAAACCGCTCGGTTCACGTGTGGACCGGCATCAGCATATCGGCAAAGGTTACATCGGGAGAAAAGCCTTTCGCTGTCTTCTAACCGACAGTCGATTTCTGCATGTGCCAAAAGTCCTGGAAACTCCGAAAGGTAAAGATATGGCGGAAGATAAGATGAATTTGCGCACCCTGCGGAAGCTGCTGTAACAAACGAACGAATTGCTATTGGGGAGAACCAAATCAAATATCAAAAATCAAAGATCAAATAAACAGAAAGAAATAAGTAAAGAACCGTCGTTCCATAATCTTTGGCCAGAAAATGAAGAACCGCCACAATGATTTACTTACGGGATTATGTTTATTTGATTTTTGATTTTTGATTTTAGAAAATTACTTTGCCAGAAATTTCTGGACCCGCGAAAAAAGCTTTTGCACTTTGAGCGGACGGTAGTATGTGCCGATGATTCCCGGATGGCGCAGCATGGAATGCTGCGTTGTATCACCCGCAGAATTCAGAATCACAAACGCAGGAATCTTGTGCGAATCGTAAGCCATTTGAGCAACTCGATGCGCATTCATCTCAGGAAATTCTCCGGCGGCGATCAGCACTTGCGGAGTATCAACCTTGATTTCATCCAGAGCATTGAGCGGTGAAAAGCAAACGCGGACATTGCAGCCGTCCGCCGTCAAGAGCTTCACCAGGGCTCCCATATCCCCTGCGTTATCATCCAGAACTACGATCTTTTTTTCCATAGCACGCTTGATTGCTCCCCAGTATATCACTGCGACGATCTGTTATAATACAGCGTCTTGGGGAGAAACAAAATGGCGATATTCCTGACGGAAAAAGAGCAACGGCAGCTTACCGATAGAAGGCGCGATTTTCATGCTCATCCCGAGCTCGCGTACACAGAAAACCGCACTTCCGGCACAGTTGCCGATCACCTGAAAAAGCTCGGGTATCAAGTGCAAGCAGGAGTGGCGAAAACCGGTGTCGTCGGATTGCTGCAAGGGGCCAGGAACGGCAAAACCTTGATGCTGCGCGCCGACATGGATTGTCTGCCGATTCAAGAACTCAATGACGTGCCATACCGTTCCCAAACTCCCGGACTGATGCATGCCTGCGGGCACGACGCGCACACAGCAATTTTAATGACCGTTGCGGAAAAGCTGATGGCTGCCAGGCAGGATTCCAAGGGAAACATCAAGATTTGTTTTCAACCGGCGGAAGAAGGGGGAAACGGCGCGGAGTTGATGGTGAAGCAGGGTGTACTGGAAAATCCCCATGTGGATGCCGCTTTCGGACTTCATGTCTGGAGCAATATCTCCACAGGAAAAGTCGCGCTCAATCCTGGCGCGCTGCTTGCCGGTGTCCATTCCTTCGAAGTAACGGTGCGTGGCAAAGGGGGGCATGGCGCCGCGCCGCATCAAACCGTAGATCCGATTGTCACTGCCGCGCAGACAGTCACAGCTCTCCAAACAGTCATCAGCCGTAATGTCGATCCGCTCGCAACAGCCGTTGTTACAATCGGCTCATTTCATGGCGGCAGCGCATTCAACGTGATTGCGGATTCCGCATCGTTTCTGGGAACCGTGCGTTATTTTGATCCAAAGCTGGGAGACCGTCTTCCCGAATGGATCGAACGTGTCGTCCGCGGCACCACGGAGTCGATGGGCGCGACGTACGAGCTGAAATACGAACGTCTGACACCACCCACTATCAACGATCCCGCGATGGCGGAATTCATCCGCGAAGTCAGCGCCGAAATCGTGGGAAATGAAAATGTGATCATGGATGCAAGGACGATGGGCGGTGAAGACATGGCATTTTTCCTGAATGCTGTTCCCGGATGCTTTTTTTTCGTGGGAGCAGGGAACGAAGAAAAAAGCTCACGCATCCGCATCATTCGCCGCATTTTGACATCGATGAGGCGGCGCTGCCGATCGGAGCGGAGATTCTCTACCAGGCAGCGCAGAAATTCCTGAATCGTTAAGGGAACCGTGGAAATCAGACACGTCACCGTTCTGGGCGCCGGCATCATGGGCTCGGGAATTGCACATGTATCGGCTCTGGGCGGTTTCCGAACGATCCTCTACGATATTAGCAGAGAGATTCTAGACAGCGCCCGCAGCCAGATTGCGGCGAATCTAAAGAAGGGAGTGGAGATGGCCAAGCTTTCGAGCGAAGCGATGGACTCCGCGCTGTCCAACCTTGCACTCTGCGAAGGAATCGAGCAGGCAGCCCAATCGGACTTCATCATTGAAGCTGTGCCGGAGAATATGGACCTGAAGATCCGGACGTTTTCTGAAATCGACCGCCTGGCGCCTCCTCACGCTATTTTTGCCAGCAATACGTCCGCGCTCAGCATCACTGAGATAGCAGCCGCCACCGACCGTCCGCGAAAAGTCATCGGGATGCATTTCTTTAACCCCGTCCATAAGATGAAGTTGATCGAGATTATCCGCGGATTGGAAACGGATGAGGATACGTTTCAGACAACCGAGACGGTCGGACGGAAAATGGGGAAAGAGACTGTTTCCGTGCGGGAGTCGCCGGGATTTGTCACCAGCCGCATCAATGCGCTCATCGGAAATGAGGCTTTTTACATGCTGCAGGAAGGGGTTGCCAGCGCAGAAGACATTGACAAGGCCCTGAAATTGGGTCTGAATCATCCTATGGGACCATTTGAAATGGTGGATCTTGTTGGACTCGATACCCGGCTCAGTATCCTGAATTACCTGCATCAAACTCTAGGGGAGAAATACCGTCCCTGTCCGTTACTTGTAAAATATGTAAAAGCCGGAAGGCTCGGGCGGAAGGCCGGACGGGGCGTGTACGAATATCAAAAATAAAATATCAAAGATCAAATAAACATAAAGGAATAAGTAAAGAACCACGTACCAGTTCAATCAGCTATCAGTGGAAGAAGATATGAACGGTGGGACCTCGGAGGTCAACTGGAAGCTTAGAGGTTTTGCTTGTTGAGTTATGTTTATTTGATATTTGATTTTTGAGATTTGATATGACGAACGTATTGTTTGAAGTTTCCGACAACATAGCGCTAATCACCATCAACCGGCCGGAAGTGCGCAATGCGCTCGATCTGCAGACGGTGAAGGAACTGCACGCGATTCTGGATAAAGTGTCACAGTCCGAATCGATTGGAGCGGCGATTCTCACGGGCGCCGGCGACCGTGTTTTTGTTTCAGGCGCTGATATCAACGCGATCAAGGCGCGAAACAAATTCGACGCGTTGCAAGGAATCAATTCGCGGATCTGCAAGGCGGTGGAAGACTGTGACAAGCCCGTGATCGCTGCAGTGAACGGGTTCGCGCTTGGCGGCGGATGCGAGCTGGCGCTTTCCTGCGACATCCGGATCTGCAGCGAGAATGCAAGGTTTGGATTGCCCGAAGTTTCTCTTGGAATCATTCCGGCCGCAGGAGGACTCTACCGGCTTGCTCGGGTGGCAGGACTCGGCGTCGCCAAGGAGCTTGCACTCACGGGCGATCCGATTGATGCGCAACGGGCCCACCAGATCGGACTGGTATCACGGGTAGTACCATTCGAAAAACTACATGCCACGGCGCGGGAAATTGGGAAAAAGATTCTTTCTCGCGGTCCGCTTGCCGTAAGGCTTGCGAAACGTACCCTAAATCTGGTTCCGCAACTCTCCACTGAAGCTGCTATGTCACTCGAAGCTTTTGCCCAGGGAATCCTCTTTGAATCGGAGGATAAGCTGGAAGGCACCTCCGCGTTCCTGGAGAAACGGCCGCCCAAATTTAAGGGCAAATGACTCTGTATTTTGGCCAGATCCTGATCGGGATCCTGTTGGGAAGCGCTCTCACGATCCAGTTGTTTGTAATTCCGGGACTGGTCGCGCGTGTCTCAGACAGGTCCACCGTCACGCGCGTCTCCAATGGAATTCTGCGAAAACATCACACTCTATCGTTGATCTTGCTGATTCCCGCTGCCGTCTTCTTCTACCTGAACCACAAAGCGCCCGCCCTGGCATGCGCGGCAATCCTGATCGCCATGAACCTGTACCAGCGATTCTGGAACTTCACGAAACTGCACTTGATCAAACAGCCGATGGGAGTTCAGGACCTCATCCAACCTGATAATGTATTGCGGGAAGAATCGAATCGTCTGCAGCGAATGGTGTATCTTCTGTTCCGAATCCACATGCTTCTTCTTCTGATTGACCTGTTTCTGTCCGCATTTTAGAATAGTCACCACAAAATCATGATCAAGAGCCTTCTTCTCTACATGAGTGATCAGCCGCGCCTTCAGCAGATGGCCACAAAGATGGAGGTGTCGCGTCGTGTGGCCCGCCGTTTTGTAGCCGGGGAAACGACCGATGATTCGATTCGCGCAATTCAAACGCTGAACAAATCTGGCTTCACGGCGACTCTCGACTATCTCGGTGAAAACATCACCAAACTCGAAGAGGCATCGCACGCCACACAGGAGTATCTTTCCGCGCTGGACAAAATTCAGGAGGCTTCCTCGGATAGCAATGTATCGTTGAAACTGACGCAATTCGGTCTGGCGCTGGATGAAGCAGCTTGTGCGCTCAACGTGGAAAAAGTTGTGCAGCGCGCGGCAGAGTACCAGAACTTTGTTCGAATCGATATGGAAGGCTCTGCCTTTACCGATCCTACACTGCGAGTTTATACGGCTTTACGCAAGAAGTATGAGAACGTAGGCATTGTGATTCAGGCATACTTATTCCGGTCGGAAAACGATATACAGGATATGCTTCAATTGAAATCTCGAATTCGCCTTTGCAAAGGAGCGTATAAAGAGCCGCCCGAAATTTCCTTCAAAAAGAAGAGCGATACGGACGCGAACTTTGTCCAGCTAATGAAAATCCTGTTGAAGAGCGGAATCTATCATGGGATTGCAACACATGATCCGAATATGATTCAGGCCACAAAGGATTTCGTGACGCAGGAAAATATCGGCAAGGACGAATTCGAATTCCAAATGCTTTACGGAATTCGGCGCGATCTTCAAGAAATATTGATGCAGGAAGGCTACCGGCTTCGAGTCTATGTTCCTTACGGAGAGCAATGGTACTCCTACCTGATGCGCCGGATGGCAGAGCGCCCCGCCAATTTGATGTTTGTTGTCCGCAACCTCTTCCGCGGGTGAAGATTCTCGCAGACAAGCAGTGTAAGAAGGGGGATATGGAGATGAGGGGGATAAGGCGATCATAGGATTGTTTTCCAGTTATTAATATCCCCACATCTCCAACTTCTCCACATCTCCTTTCTTACAAAGCGAATAATGGTGGTTTGTAATTGCTCTTTGATTCTTTTTCATGAATCTCTTATTCTTATGTTTTCCCTGAGGCGATTTATGGCTGAAAGACTGTTTACATCCAAAGAAGTGGAGCAATTGATCCCGAGGCTGGAGCAGATCGTGGGGACTCTGATGGACAACAAGCGACAGGCGATGGAAATCGGGCAGGATCTGGCCAAAATTCAGGAACTTGTAAAGCAGGGGAATGAGAAACAGGTCAAAGCTTCTGATCTCCAGAACAAACAAACCGAGTTGGAGTTTCTGGTAAGAGTAATCAATGACGGCCTGGATGCGATTGAAGAGATGGGTGGGCAGCCGAAGGACCTGGATATGGGATTGGTAGATTTTCCAGCTGAGATCGATGGAGAGGAAGCGCTTCTATGCTGGAAGCTCGGAGAGAAATCGATCCGTTTTTATCACGGGCTGCGAGAAGGCTTTTCAGGTCGAAAACCGCTAATGAAGGGGTAATGATGAAACAGTACTTTGAAAACGTTCCGGAGCGTGAAATTACGCGGGCAATCGTCCGCGAATTCATGAAAGAGCTCGAAGACTATGTTGTGTCTGATGTAATCATCATTGGCGGCGGACCAAGCGGTCTGGTCACCGGCCGCGATCTGGCTCGTCGTGGTGTAAAGACTTTGCTGCTGGAAGAGACGAACTATCTCGGCGGAGGGTTCTGGTCCGGTGGTTATTTGATGAATAAGTTAACTGTCCGGGCTCCCGCTCAAGAATTTCTGAGTGAGATCGGAGTACCGGTGCGGCCCGCAAGTCCCGGCTTGTACACCGCTGATGCCGTTCACGCGTGTTCCCGTTTGATTGCCGCGGCGTGCGATGCCGGCCTTCGGATCTGGAACATGACCGTAGCTGAGGATTTGATTCTGCGAAACGGCAGGGTGGAAGGGGTTGTCATCAACTGGTCGCCGTTGGAATCGATGCCGAAATCGCTCGCGCATATTGATCCGGTCGGGATCGAATCAAAGTTTGTTGTAGACTGTACCGGTCATGATGCAGCGGCCGTACAAATGCTGGCGAGGCGTGGGCTGGCCACGGTTCCCGGTAATGGAGCTATGTGGGTCGACGTTTCCGAAGAAAAGGTGATGGAAGGAACGGGCGAAGTATTTCCGGGTCTGTTTGTCGCCGGTCTTGCCGTGGCAGCCGTGCAAGGGACTCCACGCATGGGACCAACTTTCGGTTCAATGCTGCTATCCGGACGCAAATGCGCTCAGCAAATCCTGGAACGCGTAACCCCGCCAGCTACAAGCTGAGACTGCCATGGAACTCTTGCAGAAATACGGTTACAGCCTTGTGTTCTGCGTTGTATTTCTAGAACAGCTGGGTCTGCCGATTCCTGCCGCTCCGATTCTCATCCTTTCAGGCGCCCTTGCAGCGGGCGGACACCTCAAGCTATGGACCGTTTTCTTGATCGCCGGATTTGCGGCATTCGCCGGTGATTTCATCTGGTACGAAATCGGGAAGCGGAAGGGCCGCGGAATTCTTCGGATTCTATGTCACGTGTCTTTGAGTCCTGATTCCTGTGTAAAGAAGACGGAAGCGAGTTTTATGAAGAATGGAATGAATTCGCTGCTGTTTTCAAAATTTGTTCCCGGACTGAACACAATCGCGCCTCCCATGGCAGGAACGTTCTCCGCAAGTTTTCTGGCATTCTTTTGGCGCGAACTGATCGGAATATCCGGGTACGTCATTGCCTTTCTTTTGCCGGGCTTTTTCTTTGAAAAGGCAGTGTTCGATATCACTACTTTCTTTGAAAGTCTCGGACGCACGTTTTTCTGGCTTCTGGTAGGTGGTCTGGCTGCCTATGTTCTCATGAAGTATGTAAAACTCAGACTTCTCCAACGCATGCTGTATAAGGAGCGGATTACCCCGGAAGAGCTCCATGAACGGATGCAGGCGGGGGAGGAATTTGTCATCGTTGATATCCGCGCAAACTGGAGGATCGATACGGACAAAATGATTCCGGGCGCAATCCGGATACCACCGGGAGAAGTCGACAATCACATCCACAAGCTCAACAAGGAAAAGTGGATAGTGATGTACTGCACGTGACCAAGCGAGTTTACAAGCGCCCGTGTGGCGAAACTACTGTATGATCGAGGGTTCCAGAAGGTTCGTCCGTTGCTTGGCGGTTTCGATGGCTGGCAAGAAAGCGGCTTCCCGGTTGAATCTCCAGGAGCGAGTTAACCACGAAGACACAAAGACACGAAGCGGCACCAAGAATGAAAAGGAAAACTGCTGCAAAAGAACGAATTGGTGAGATTCTGAAACGCCTCAAGAAGGCGTATCCTGATGCGAAATGCTCCCTCAACTACACCAACGCGTTTGAGCTCTTGATTGCCACAATTCTCTCAGCGCAATGCACGGATGAAAGGGTCAACTACGTCACGAGGACTTTATTTCAAAAATACAGAACTCCCACAGATTATCTTTCAGTCCCGGAAGAGGAATTGCAGAACGATGTCCGGACAACCGGATTCTTCCGGAACAAAACTCGAAGCATTCGCGGCGCATCCCAAAAAATATTGGATGAATTCAAAGGCAACGTTCCGGCCACGATGGAGGAATTGCTGACACTTCCGGGAGTTGCCCGCAAAACAGCAAATGTAGTGATGGGAAATGCTTTCCATACCGCTTCCGGCGTTGTGGTGGACACGCATGTAAGTCGCCTTTCTCAGCGGCTCAAGCTAACGAAGCAAACAGTTCCGGAAAAAATTGAAAGCGATCTAATGAAACTCATCCCGAAGAAGGATTGGGTGAAGTTCTCTCACATGCTGATTTTGCATGGGCGCGCGGTGTGCAAAGCGATCAAACCGGACTGCCCCGGATGCGTGCTGAACGATTTGTGCCCGTCATCCACAGTTTGAATTCCCGGCGGGCACAAGGGGAACTATTCTTTCAGCGTAACGGCCACGCCATCGCGAACAGGCAGAATCACGGTAAACGCTCCGGGCGTGTTGTAGACAAGCTGGTTGTATTCCAGGATGCCGCGCGTAGAGCGATCCGGATCGGGTTCCACGATTCTGCCGGACCATAAGACGTTGTCGGTTACGAACAGTCCACCCTTTCGAATCCGTGGAAATGCCTTTCGAAAACCATCCGGATATTGATGTTTGTCGATGTCCATGAAAACGACATCGAACTCGCCTGAGACTCGATCCAGAAAGTCCAGCGCATCTCCTTGATGGTATTCAATCTTTTGCCACAATCCTGCTCGGCCGAGAAACTGTTGCGCAAGCTGAATATTATCTGCGGAACCTTCGGTGCAATAAATTCTGCAATCATCAGACGATCCAAGCGCCCACCAGAATGCAGAGTAACCGTAGCCGGATCCAAGTTCTAATATGCGTGACGGATGGAGCAGTCTTGCATATTGATAGAGAATGCGACCCACCAGCGGTCCGACAATCGGGAATCCGCGCTGATCGGCAAGCAACTCCATCTCCTGCAGCACCTCGTGACGCGATGGTGTAATGTGACGTAAATACGATTCCAGTTTGGGTTCAACAATGTTCATTGTAAATTCCGACCATGCAGGCTGGAAGCCTGCGACCCATAATGCAGGCCGGAGGCCTGCGCTCCATTACCCGGAGGATTGCGGTTCAATTCCCTTTACAACTTCGAGTAAGCGGTCAGGGAAATCAGTAATGATTCCATCTACCCCCCATAACATCAACCGCTGCATATCAGCAATGTCATTCACAGTCCAGATGTGGAGAACCAGACCCTTGCGTTTTACCGCCCGAACAAAAGCTGGAGTAACGACTCGTGTCCCCTGATATGCTTCAGGAATCTGCACAGCATCGCCACGAGTTTGATAGAAATTTGTGAGCTTCATTCGAAACGACTGATGCAGCTCCTGCGCTTCTTCGGCGGAAACACTGGTTGCCACAACAGAATCTATGCTCCGAAACCGGGTGAGCGGCTCATCATGCTCTGAAGCCACAATCACTTTGTTTTCCATTCTGTATTTCCGGATCAGCCGGTAAACGCTCTCTTCAATTGCGGGCATGATCTGCTTGATTTCAATGATGAATTTCATTTCGGGAAACTTGCGAAAGACATCTTCCAGAAGAGGGATCCCGACTCCTTTTCCGCGAAACGGAAATTCTCCGGTTTGATCCGGATCAAAAAGAAAACCTGCATCCACTTTCTTCAGCGCGTCCCACGTAAAATCCAGAACGCGACCGTTGCGATCGGTAGTCCGATCCAACGTCGAATCGTGAATCACGATAATTTTTGCATCCCGTGTAGAATGGACATCCAGTTCAATTGCACCGGTTGGAAGAGCGGCTGCCTGCTCAAAGGCAAGCATGGTATTTTCAGGATAGCGGCCTGAAAAGCCACGGTGGGCAATCACCCAGAATTCTCTGGTACGAAAGATCTTCTTCCGTTCTCGCTCGGTTCCTGCAGCAGCCGAGGAACTGGCCACCGAATACAACCCGGCACCGGAAAGAAGCAACAGTGCAAGTTTCTTGAGACTCATCTCCGCATTGTACTAGATTCACAGCCATTTTGGAGTGGCGGGCCTCCGTGCCCGCCGATTCGGTGCCATTTTACTTCCTGCGGGCACGGAGGCCCGCCACTCCAATTCGTGCGGTTGAAGGCTTACGCGGTTGAACGATGGCTGCATCTGGGATAAGATTGCAGGGTTAAGATGAAACATTTCCTTTCGACCCTGCTGGTCGTACTTCTGGTCGGAAGTATGGCGGAAGCTTACACTCCACTCAAGAAGAGAAGCCATGTTTCGCCCCGTGCTGCGCAGGAATTCGTCGACCTCCAAACCCGGACATCCAGGCCGCTCAAATCGGCAAGACCGGTAACCGGAACCGCCCAACAATCGGGCAATATTCTGGTCGTCCCTGCAGACCCCGAGCTGCTGATTGTTTCGAACTCGTTTGATTTGAAGGGCCAGCAAGTGCATTTCCAACCTGCGACCCAGGGCCGTTATACCTACTCCCTTGGACCCGAATCATTCGACGGAACGGTAAATCAAACGCTAGCCCTGAATGATGATGACTCGGTTGAACTTGTCTTCAGCAACTTTCAGTTTCCTTTTGGAAAGAAGTCCTATGATCGCTGCTATGTAAATTCCAACGGAAGTATTTCATTCCTGCAACCGGACACGGATCCGCCGAACGCGGAGACTCTTCTATCAGGGCCTCCCAGGATTGCCGCCTTTTTTACGGATCTCGATCCCGAAACCACCGGAACGATCTTTGTCAATCAGACCACCGATCGCGTGGTGATCAGCTGGCTGAAAGTCCCAGAATTCTTCAATCAGAATATTTTTGATTATGGCCAAAACACATTCCAGATCGCGTTGCACCGGGATGGTGGAATTACTCTTGTTTTCACCACAGAAATAACCGCCACTCAGGCGTTCACAGGACTTCTTTCGGGAAACAAAGATTCGGTCCGGTTCGTGGATTTTAGTGCCGGTGTTTTTGGCAATCGCCCCAGACGGTCATTTCTGGAAAACTTCCATGATTACGAAAGCATTGATATTCCCCGATTGATGAAGTCCGTTTATCAGAGTCAAAAGGACCGGTACGACTTTGTCACGCTGCTGAGCAATTTTGATCTCACACCGATCCCCGGTGTGCAGGCGTTTGCTTTGAATGTGAGAAACACAACGGGCGGAATCGGAGATCCTTCCGGAAAGGGAAAAGCGATCTTCAGAAATAATGCCCAATACGGCAGCAAAAATCTCTTGCAAAACATTACCTTTCTGGGCAATATCCATCAATATCCTGATGATCTTCAAAGTCCATTGCCGGACACAGATACTTCCCTGCTTGCAATCCTCGCACACGAAGTGGCCCACCGTTGGCTGAGCTATGTCAAATACCCACTCGATGGAAAGAAGAGCGACGTCTTGCTCGGCCGCGATGATAGTCACTGGAACTTTTTCTTAAATTCAGACGGTTCATTCCTCGAAGGTAATTTCATTTTGCAAAAGAGCGGAAAATCGTTTGTTACCTCGACTCCGTTTCGGAAGTATTCTCCGCTGGATCTTTATTTGATGGGACTGCTTCCGCCGGATCGCGTTCCGGATTCGTTCTACGTGGCCGGAGCTTCGGATTTCTCTCCCAATTTTCATTTCAGTGAAAGCTCTGAACCGGAAGCAAATGTAAAGTTCAGTGGAACAGCGGTGCCGGTAAGAATCAATGAGATCATTGCAGCAAACGGCGCAAGGAAACCGTCTTCTGCAGCCTCACAAAAGGAATTCACTCATTTATTTATTTTGATCACAAAGACCGATCATCCGGCAACGCCCGAGGAGATTCAATATTCGGATCTTCTTCGCCAGCGATGGGAAGATTTTTTTGCTTCGGCCACTGGCGGACTGGGGAAAATTGTCACTAAGATTGAGTAGTCATGAAGGTTTTTCTTTTGATTTTTTGTGCGTTTGCATCGGTTGTTTGCGCACAGGAAACACTCGATCCAACGGTTCAATATCAAATCAATAAGATTCACATTGATACCCTGGATGCATTCGATCCGCGGATCCCGGAGTATCGTTTCCTGGCCGTTCCGCTTCTTAAACAAGGTTCACAACCGGACCAACGATTCTTTTGTCCGCCGCGAGCTATTGTTCAGCGAAGGGGACCCCCTGGACTTCGATCTGATCGCGGAATCAGAACGGAACTTACGAAGGCACTCGTTCCTCGATGATGTCCGGATTGAATCCAAGGTCGTCGGACCCGAGAAAGTGGATCTCTACGTCCATACGGAAGATCAATGGACCACACAAATCGATCTTTCTTTCGGAAAAAGCTCTGGGTATTCCAAATTTCAGTTTGGCATCGAAGAGTCCAATTTTCTGGGACTCGGGAAAAGAGTCTCTCTCGGTTACAAACAGGATCCCGAAAGGACCACGTGGGGCGCGCTGTATTCGGATCCGCAATTTCTGAACAGCCGGTGGAAGTTTGAGACCAGCTACGAAACGGCAACCGATGGATGGAGATACACGAACGATGTGATTCGTCCGTTCTACTCGCTGGATACAAAATGGGCGTATGGAGTTTCGTGGGATTCCGGGATTTTTGCTGAAAAGCTTCACTACAAGGGGGAAACCGTCGCGGAGATCGATACGGACCACCGGAGGGGTCTTTTCTTCGCCGCAAGATCCTGGGGAAGCCGCTACAACCATCGTCGCCTCGGATTGCTGTTCAGTGCAGACAGTTTGTTGTATCCAAATGCCGCGCGTATCATTTACCCGGAAGCAGTCGCCATTAAGTCCATTCGATCGAATCTGCATCCTACCGACCGCGAAGATTATCAATATGGGGCTATTTTCAATTGGGAGCGCCAGCAGTTTATCAAGAAAAACTATCTCGATAACTTCGGGAGGGTCGAAGATTTACCGGACGGAATTCTTCTAGCCACCACATTCACCCGCTCTCACGACATCAAACCCAACCCCGATTTTTATCAAATCCAAACGATCGCCCAGTACACCAAAGAAGTGAGCTCCTGGCAATATCTTTCCCTGCTGAGCGAATTCAGTATTCGACGTCAAGATGATGGTCATTTCAGCAACGTGATCTTCAATGCATTTTCGCACTATTATCTGCAGATGCCTGAATTCCATCTTGGTCCCATCCGTTTCCCACGCCAGACGCTAGCCACGAATTTTTCTACCACGCTGACAAAAGACGTCGACCCCCCATTTCAAATTTCACTCGGTGAAGATGAAGGACTTCGCGGTTACACGTTCAAATACTTTAACGGCCAGAACCGTGTATTGATGAATATTGAGGACCGCATCTTCACGCCATTCAATCACAGATTGATTGGAATCGGTTTTGTCGGGTTTCTCGATGCGGGCTACGTTTGGTCCGGGGACGAACATCTCAAGTTCGATGACTTTCCCGTCAGTGTGGGTGTAGGTCTCCGCATTGGATTGAAGAAGGCGCAGAGCGCGAGAGTGGTTCGCGTGGACTTTGCAGTGCCCCTGACCAGACAAACGAGTCCTTTCGCGTCCGTAGATCCGAAGGGCTACTCAATCAGCGTTTCGTCCGGCCAGATCTTCGAAGTGCTGGGAGATCTCCCGAAACTCTTCCGCCTCTTCTGATTCACCACAAAGACACAAAGAATAGGATTAAGCACGGAAGACACTGAAAACACGGAAAGTAAGGAAATTCCCTTCCGTGAATTCCGTGTTTTCCGTGCTTAAAATTTTTCCTTCTTTGTGTTCTTTGTGCCTTTGTGGTGAATCCTAAATCCAGGATTTGAGAAGGGACAAACTCAGGTTGCCGCCACTGAGAACCAGCACTACCTTTCCGGGCGATTGGATTTTCCCTGCAAGCAATGCGGCAACACATGCTGCGCCGGCCGGTTCCACGAAAAGCTTGGCGCGTTCCAATAAGACAATGACCGCGTCACGAATCTGCTGATCGTTTACAAGCACCACATCATCCACGTAGGCTTGAACGAATTCCAGATTCAATTTCCCCGCGTAGGGAGCAGCAAGGCCATCTGCAATTGTCTGAATTTTCTCGAGACGTACAGGTTTTCCTTCTTGCAATGCGCGTGTCATCGCCGGAGCTCCTTCCGGTTCGACTCCGATCACACGCGCTTTCGGATTCAACTGCTTGATCGCGGTAGCGATACCCGAAATCAAGGCGCCGCCGCCGATCCCAACAACTACAGTATCCGCATCCGGAATATCTTCATGGATTTCCAGGCCAATGGTTCCCTGCCCTGCGATCACGTCCGGATCGTCGAATGGAGGAAGAAACGTGGAATTATTTTCCCTGCGCACTTCTTCCATGCGTTCAAAAATCGTGCGCATGTCATCGTGCAGTACGACTGTGGCCCCATAGCCACGAGTTGCATCCAGTTTGTTTTGCGGAGCGCTGGAGGGCATAACGACAACGCATGGGATTCGCTCCATGGCTGCGGCAAAAGCAACCGCCTGGGCGTGATTGCCGGCCGACACGGAAACGATTCCTCTGGATTTTTCTTCAGCCGAGAATTGTTTGATTTTGTTGATCGCGCCCCGCGGCTTAAACGAACCGGTCTTCTGAAATAACTCGGCTTTCAAATAGACCTCACTTCCCGTTTGCGCACCCAGATACCGCGAAGTGAACATCGGTGTGCGGTGCAAATGAGGACGAATCCGCGCTTGTGCGGAACGGATCTGTTCCAGGGCGATCATGCGATGACCTTGCGCTGAAATATGGCTTCAAAATGCCGGACAAGACTGGCGTAAATTTCGTCCAGGGGAATAACCCGATTTAGAAGTTTTTTCATGGAAGTCACGCCGTGTTGCCGGATTCCACAGGGAATCATGTATTCAAAATATTTGAGATCCGGACTTACATTGAATGCAAATCCGTGGCTGGTGACCCACCGGGCGACTCGAACCCCAATTGCTCCAAGTTTTTCATCGCCGACCCAGATACCGGTCATTCCGGGTTTGCGGCCTGCTTCAATTCCGAAGTCTCTTGCGCAACGGATCATCACTTCCTCCAAATTCCGGAGATAACGGTGAAGATCCGGTTGATCAGAAATATTCAGGATCGGATACCCGACTACCTGTCCAGGCCCATGATAGGTGATATCTCCACCCCGGCCGCTCTCTTCCACCGCGACTCCGTTTGCCTCCAGCCAGCCGCGCGAAACCAGCAGGTTTTCGGGATGAAAACCGCGCCCGAGAGTAATGACATGTTGATGCTCCAGCAGGACCAGCTTTTCAGTTTCAGCGCCGGAGGCTACTCGCTTTACGTACGATTCCTGTAGTACTACTGCCGTCTGATACGGCAAAGTCCCGGGGAGAATGAGCTCACAGTTTCGGATTATGGATGGAGCGATGGGCATTCTTTCTCCAGCGTGTGTTTGATCTGCGCCAGAAAACCGTCCGCGTCGGATCCGTCCAGCGCTCGATGATCGTACGTCAGGGACAAATATGCCATCGGGCGAATCGCAATTGCGTCGTCAATGACCACGGCGCGCTTGACCACAGCGCCCAGCCCCAGGATGGCAACCTGCGGTTGATGGATGATTGGAGTTCCCATCAATGCGCCGAAAACTCCCGGATTGGTTACACTGAACGTACCACCCTGCAAGTCATCGGGAGTCAGACGTTTGCTGCGAGCCCGTTCTGACAGGTCGTGTGCCGCGCGCGCCAGTTCCAGAACATTCTTCTGATCCGCATCGCGGATCACAGGCACAATCAATCCATCCTCCATGGCAACTGCGATCCCGAGATGCACATCTCGATGATAGATCATATCGTCGCCATCGATCGATGAGTTCAATACAGGAAAGGCTTTCAACGCTTTTACGGTCGCATACAGCACAAATGGAAGATAGGTCAACTTAATTCCGCGCTGGCTCAAGATCATTTCCTTGGACTTCTCTCGTTCCCACGATACCTGCTGCATATCGACTTCAAAGAAAGTCGTCAGATCCGCGGCGGTCCGTTTGCTGTGAGCCATGTGATCGGCAATGAGCTTTCGCATCCGTGACATCGCCACTCGTTCCTCAGATATCGTCGGCTGCTCTTTCTGTTCCACGATCTTCAACACATCTTCCTTTGTTATCCTTCCGCCTTCACCGGTTCCGGAGATCGCTGACAAATCGATCGCGTGTTCCTGCGCCAGTTTTCGGACAAAAGGCGAATGCCGCCGTTCCTCATTCCCAGCCGGAGCGCGTGCCTCTTTGTCCCCGAGACTCGTCAGAGGACCGGATCCTGCGGGCTGGGAGCCCGCGCTCCAGCTGGCCCCTGCTCCAGATTCCTCTGAGAGTTTGATCACGGCGATTTCGGTTCCTACAGGGATCGTCTCTCCTTCCGGAATCAGTAACCGTTCCACAACACCGGATTCGGGCGCCGGAATCTCCGTGTTGATCTTGTCTGTTCCGATTTCCAACAGAGTCTCCCCTTTGGAAACAGAATCGCCTTGTTTTTTGAACCATTTGACAATCGTGGCCTCGGCGATACTCTGGCCGATTTGGGGAACAATCACTGAAACCTTCATCAATACTCCATCAGCTTCTTCGATGCGGATACCACCTTGTTTGCATTCGGAAGAAAATATTCTTCCAAAGGCGCGCTGAACGGAACCGGGGTATCGATCGCTGCAATGCGAAGGATCGGAGCATCCAAGTATTCGAATGCTTTTTCGGCAATGACAGCAGCCAGTTCGCCACCAAAGCCACCAAAACGAGAAGACTCATGAAGCAGTAGGACTTTGTTTGTTTTCCGGACACTCTGCAAAATCGCGGCTTCGTCGAGAGGGGAAAGTGTTCGCAGATCCAGCACTTCCGCTTCGATCCCATCCGGGAAAGTATTTGCGCAGCTTCCATTGCAACGTGGACCATCGCGCTGTAAGTCACGATGGTCAGATGTTTCCCTTCTCGTCTGATCACCGCCTGTCCGATCGGAACATTCAGATCTCCGGGTGGAATCTCTTCTTTTATTCTGCGATAGAGAAACTTGTGCTCAAAATAGATCACAGGATTGGGATCGCGGACTGCAGCCTTGATCAAACCTTTTGCATCGATCGCAGTCGACGGCGCGACAATCTTGAGTCCCGGAGTATTGAGGAAATAAGATTCGACGCATTGTGAATGAAACGGTCCTGCGTGGACTCCCCCGCCATACGGACCGCGGATGACAATCGGGATCGCAGCGCCCCAACAGTAGTGCGCTTTTGCGGCATAATTGGAAATCATGTTGAAAGCGCAGGCGATAAAGTCGATAAACTGCATCTCCGCGACCGGACGCATTCCGTAAAGCGCCGATCCGATTGCCACACCGACAATCGCGGATTCGGAAATTGGCGTATCCATCACTCGCCGTTCCCCGAACCGTTCCTGCATACCCGCAGTCACCTTGAACGCGCCGCCATAGGCTCCGATATCTTCACCAAGGAGAAACACGCGCGGATCGGACTCCATCTCCTCCCACAGTCCTTGCCGGATGGCTTCCAGATATGTCAAAATCATCGCTATCTCACCCAAGCTATTATATAGTTAAAAATTTCCAACTGGAGCGCAGGCTTCCAGCCTGCATTATGGGCCGCAGGCATCTTGCCTGCCAAAGTTTTTGGGTTCGGAAGCGAAGATGTCACAAAGTAAAACAAACATAGTTCACCTCTTTATCCTCTGCTCTCTGGCGGTTGCGCAGCCCCTCTTCGATCAGCTATCGCACAATGCGGAATTCTTTGTCGCTCGGGGAAGCAATCCGGTGGATATTGTGGTTTTGGTGGCATTGCTGTGCGTCGTATTGCCGGCGGTTTTTGCGGGAATTGAACTCGCCGCGTGCCGGATCAACAAGACCGCGGGAAATATTGTCCATGGCTTCTTCGTGACGATCTTAATTTCACTGATCGTTCTCCCTATTTTGAAACGCTTTGAGAATTCTCCGTACGTATTGGTTGCACTGGCGCTACTCGCAGGCGGCGGAATCGCGATCCTGAAACACCGGGTACAGGCAGCAGGAATGCTGCTCACTTTTCTATTTCCTGCACTTTTACTTGTTCCGGGGATGTTCCTCTTCAGCGATCCGATCTCAGGGATTCTTACCGGCGGATCCTCTGTAGCCGGAATGCAGCCGATCCAGGCAACGGCGCCGGTCGTCATGGTGATCTTTGATGAATTGCCTTTGATTTCACTGCTGGATGAAAAGGCGATGATCGATCCGGTGCGCTATCCGAATTTTGCGCGGTTGATGCGCGAGTCCTACTGGTTCCGCAATACCAGCACGGTTGCCACACTTACGCCTACAGCTCTGCCTGCAATTCTGACCGGCTGTTATCCCGGGGAGAAACGCCTGCCCACTTACCGGGATTATCCGAATAGTCTTTTTTCGTTGCTTGGCGGATCGTACAAAATGAAAGTGATCGAATCGGCTACACGTCTGTTCCCGCCGGGTCTCCCAAATCGATTGGAAACCCCGGGATCCATTTGTACGCAGGATGCGATCTATGGTTCTGGATCTATCCGCCGTCTATCCTCAGATTGTGCTTCCGATAGAATTCACTGAAAATTTACCGGCTGTAACCCAGACCTGGGGCGACTTCTGGGACCAGACCGGTGAGCAGGAGGAACTGGACGAAGAAGCACTCGCTGCCAAAAAGAACAGACCTGCGATTTTCGGACGATTTATCGCAGCCGTAACTCCAGAAGAAAAACCCACTCTCTATTTTCTTCACATTCTTCTGCCGCACAAACCCTGGAAATATCTTCCATCGGGCAAGGAATACAACGAATACGGCTCGAGTATCTGGCAGGCAAAGAATCAAAGAAGAGGGGTTTGGGAAAGAGATGAATTTGCCGTCGCTGAACATTACGAGCGGCATCTTCTTCAGCTTGGTTTTGTGGACAGACTGCTCGGTGCTTTATTGGATCGTCTCAAGCAAGCAGGTCTATACGATCGCAGTTTGATCATTGTGGCCGCAGATCACGGTGTCGGTTTTTCTCCGGGCGAATCACTGCGAAATCCAACCCAGGATAATTATTCCCAGATTATGATGGTTCCTTGTTTCATTAAAGCGCCCCATCAGAAAGCAGGGTCGATTCAGGATCGAAGAGTGGAGACGATTGACATACTTCCTACGATGGCGCAAATTCTGAATGCTTCGCTGCCATGGGAAGTGGATGGCCAGTCTGCTTTGAACCCGGATCTTCCGGATCGGGTCTCGCGAGTCCTGGTGCGGAGGGAAGGCGCAAGGCAAGAAAAGTTTCAGCTTGATATCACAAAAGAGGACACGGCATTGCAGCGAAAGCTCGCCTTGTTTGGTTCTGGAACGGGCTTTGACCGTGTGTTTCAATTTGGCCCGTATGCAGGGCTGATCGGAAAACGCGCGGACGAAATTGGCGTGGGAAAGCGAATCAACGTTGCGCTGAAGGATGAAGCGTCGTATCGCAACGTGGATTTGAACGCGAATGTCCAACCGGTCTTTATTTCCGGTGAAATTCGCGAGTCTTTGGAGCCGACTACTGTAGTGATCAGCGTAAATAATATTGTCCGTGCCGTCACGAGGTCGTTTTCAACAGGATCGAAGGGATCAAAATTCGGCGCCGTTGTCCCCGAAGCCTCCTTTCATCAAGGCCGGAACGAAGTCGTGGTGTATGCATTGAACGTGGAATAAGTGCCACTCACGGTGAAATGTACCCAAGATCGCGAAGCATCCCCCTTTCTTCTTCGCTGAGTTCCGGATTTTTGCGATTCCTGTGTGCCTCCTGCGCCTCTTTGCTGAATGCTTCCAGCACGGGCCGGGCCAAAGAAAAAGGCGGATTGGAAACTCTGGCGGGATCGGACTGAAACAAATTCACCATCTCTGACAGCATAGGAATTTGCTCTTCCTCCGGGGCGAAGGTGCAAAGAAATGTGCGCTGACGCTTGGACGTGGGAGCAAAAAGCAAATCTACGGGAGATCGGCTCACCGCGCGTTTCAGACTTTGTCCCCGCATTCGTACATCTGTTTTGATGTGAAGAAGATCCAGAATCGTGGGAGCCAGGCCAGATGATCTACAGGTTGGTTCGATTCACCTTTGCGGCCGAGATGCGGATAGTAGACGATGAACGGAACCTGTGTAATCTCACGATATAGTGGAAAGAGATGATCGAGCCGGTTGTGCTCTCCCAATGATCATGGTGATCAGAAGTACGTTGTAATCGCGATAGGAATAAATTGCATGGGGAATCAATGCAAGCAGGCAAAGAAACAGAATCACCGCGGCAAGATTTTTCATGGCGTTGGATCAGCTTGCAAAGACCCCTTTGCCTGCATTTTCCGGAGGCGGAAATGGAGATTCGAGTGCCTCTTGCAACGAGTTCCGAAGCAGCAGCTCGATCTGTTCTTCCAGGGTCTGAATGTCCGATTTGGAGACAATCTTCTGATCCAATAAATGCCGTACATATCGATCTACCGGATCTCTTTCCCTCCACTCTTCGAACAATTTTGCCGGCACGTATTTCGAAGGATCATCGTGCTCCGCGTGACCTTTGATGCGAAAGGTCTTGCATTCCATCAAAACAGGTCCTTCCCCGTTCAGACACAATTGTCTCGCTTGCAGGGTTGCATCGTAGATTGCCAGAACATCGTTTCCATCAACGATCATACCCGGTATGCCGTATCCGCGAGCGCGGTCAGCCAGGTCCTTTACGTTTGCCTGTTTTGTAACCGGTGTGGAATAAGCGTATTGATTGTTTTCAATCACACAAATCAGCGGAAGGTGATGGACTGAAGCGAAGTTCATTCCTTCATGAAAATCGCCAGTTGATGCGCCGCCATCTCCTATGTAAGTGAGAGTGACGATGTTCTTTCCCTTCAAACGGCCCCCCAGCGCAACTCCTGCCATGATCGGAATCAATGGACCAAGAATACTGATCGGCGCAACGGTCCCTTTGCCAATTTCTCCAAAATGAAGAGTCGTATCCTTTCCTTTCGTAGGACCACCCAGACGAGCAAGGTACTGGCAAAAGATGTCTTTTGGAGTGTAGCCTTTGATCAGAACCGTCGCGATGTTCCGGATCACCGGACTGACAACATCTTCCGGGCCGAGCGCGTACGTTGTTCCAACGGAGATTGCTTCCTGCCCCAAACTACTGTAAAGCCCGCCATGAATCTTTCCTTCTTTGTACAGAACAACGAGGTGTTCTTCCAAACGGCGGGTCAACTTCATGTAATGAAGCAGATCGATGTACTGTTTTGCTTCCATAACCTCCGGATTTTGGAGTAGCGAGTCTCGGTGCCCGCCAAATTCCATTACAACGAGCGGGCGGGCAGGGACGCCCGCCTTCTCCAAACTGGATCCTCCTCCTACCGGTTGACGATGTGGATCGCTTCTCCCAACGCGGCTTTGGAAGCCTCCATAATCGTTTCGGTGAGCGTCGGATGAGGATGCACCGTGAGACTGATATCTTCAACAGTGGAACCCATTTCGATCGCGAGCGCGGCTTCGCCGATCAAATCGGATGCTTCCGGTCCGATGATATGAAAGCCGAGAACTTGTTTGCTGTCTTTGTCAAAAATTACTTTGACGTATCCATCGGTTGCGCTTTGAGTCAATGCGCGCGCAGATGCCGCAAAAGGAAACTTACCGGAAGCCGCATTGTAGCCTTTTTCCTTCGCTTCAGATTCTGAGAGTCCGACCGTAGCGATTTCCGGTTCGGTAAAGATGACGGCCGGCATCGCCAGATAGTCGACTGCGCGATTGTGTCCCGCGATGATCTCGGCGACCACTTCTCCCTCTTTGGATGCCTTGTGAGCCAGCATCGGGTTGCCGATCACGTCACCGATCGCGTATATACCGGGGACGGAAGTCTGGCATTTGTTGTTGACCGGGATAAATCCTTTCGTGTCCGGCTGCACACCGGACTTTTCGATTTCCAGACCCGCAGTATTCGGCTTCCGCCCTACTGTGACCAGAACGCGATCCGCCTCAAAAATACGATCTGCCCCTTCGACTTCTACAGTAACTTTCATGTTTCCCACTGTCCCCTCATAGCTCTTGGCTTTCGCGTTTACAAAGTAGTCGATTCCCTTTTGCCGTAAGCTGCGGGTCAGAGTGCGAACCAGCTCCGCATCAAAGCCCGGGAGCAGCTGGTCCATCATTTCAACAACCGTCACTTTCGAGCCAAGATGAGCGTACATGATTCCCATCTCTAAACCGATGTAGCCGCCGCCGATCACAAACAATCGTTTCGGAATTTCCGGAAGGACCAGAGCTTCCGTCGAGCTGATGATTCGTTCGCCGTCAAAGGGGAACGGCGGAATCCCTGCGGGCACCGATCCGGTTGCAATCACGATATTTTTTGACTGAATGATAACTGATCGGTTATCATTTCGCACTTCTACTTCATTTGGAGAAAGAAAATGGGCAGTTCCCATGACGGTTTCAACCTTGTTGGCTTTGAGCAATTGATGGATGCCGCCTGTAAACTTTTCGATGATCCCCTTTTCCCACTCCACCATCTTCTTGAAGTCGATACCCGCGGACGTAATGTTTACGCCAAAATCCGAAGCATGCTTCGCTTTTTCATAGAACTTTGCCGCAGTAATGAGCGCTTTAGAAGGAATACACCCCACGTGAAGACAGGTACCTCCAATCCACACGCGCTCTACAAGAATTGTTTTTTGCTTCAATTGTCCCAGCCTGATGGCGCATACATATCCACCTGGCCCGGCCCCGATTACCAACGCGTCACACTGCTTATCAGCCATAGTTCCTCGCAATATCAAATATTAAGAATCAAATATCAAATAAACAAACACTTCCAGATTTTGGAGCGCACGGGACTCCACAATTTGAAACTTTATGTTTATTTGATTTTTGATCTTTGATTTTTGATCTTTAACTGCTCCTGCAGGTGCGGAAGCATTTCGGAGTAAACATCTTCGAAAAGCGTTTTCACATCGGGAGGCCCGTACGTTTCTGCCTCGGCGACTGCATCGAGGATTTCCTGATTGAGCTGATCCTCCAAATCGTGCTGCTCTGGATCGCTCCACAATCCCTGCCGGTTCAAATAGTTCTGAAACCGCTGCACGGGATCTTTCCGCCGCCATTCTTCGACTTCCGCATCGTCCCGATACAATCGCGGATCATCCGAAGAGGAATGCGCACCCATTCTGTATGTGATCGCTTCAATCAGGGTAGGACCACCGCCGGCTCGCGCTTTTTCCACCGCATCACGAGTTGCGCTGTAAACCGCAAGGATATCATTTCCATCTACTACAATTCCCTCAAAACCGTAGGCAATCGCTTTAATCGCGATCGTTTCAGAAGCGGTTTGCTGTTTGATATTGACCGAGATCGACCACTGGTTATTCTGGCAGAAAAGCACCACAGGAACCTGGAAGACTCCTGCAAAATTCATGGCTACGTGAAAGTCTCCTTCCGATGTAGCGCCGTCCCCCATGTAACCGATCGCAATATTCCTATCGCCACGAATTTTCATCGCCCATGCTGCGCCTACCGCATGTGGAATCTGTGTGGCGATACAGCTGGACCAGCTCACGAAATTGGCTGGACGGTAACAGTAGTGACTCGGCATCTGCCGGCCTTTTGTGCCGTCACGCTGATTGCCAATACATTGCGATATGTATTCAACCAGCGGATAGCCGCGAAGCAACGCAGCGCCACCCTGACGCAAAGCGGGAAAGATCCAGTCGTCCGGGTTCAACGCAAATGCGCTTCCCAGAACCGCCGCCTCTTCCCCAGTCGCCGTTCCGTAAAAAGACACACGTCCCTGTCTCTGCAAGGTCAGCATGCGCTGATCCAGAAGACGCAGACGCAACATCTCGCGATACAGATGAAGTAGATCCGGCTTCTCTAATACTTTCGAAGCAGCGGGTTTATCCAGGATTTGAAACATGCAACGGACTCTCAGAGCTGAAGGAAGAGCAACGCCGGATTTTCCAGGAATCGTTTCACGTACGCGCAGAACTCTGCGCCGACAGCGCCATCCACAACACGATGATCAAACGAGAGACTCAGATACATGCGGTCTCTCACAACGATCTGCGAATGCACGACAACGGGACGTTGCTCGATCTTGTGAATCCCAACGATGGCAACTTCCGGATAATTGATGACGGGTGTCGCAAACATTCCCCCCAGCTGCCCAAGACTGGTGATGGTAAAGGTGCTTCCTTTCAAATCTTCCAGAGCGACTCTATTTTGACGCGCAGCTTCCCCCAAACGGTCAATTTCCCGCGCCAGTTCCAGAACTGATTTTTGATCGGCATGTTTGACCACAACGACCGTGAGTCCTTCGGGAGTAGCCACGCCGATTCCCATATGATAGTAATGTTTGACTAGAATTTTCCCTTTTTCTTCATCCAGTGAAGAGTTTAGCAAGGGATATTTCTTGAGTCCTTCAACAAGCGCTTTGATGATGAAAGGTAAGTATGTCAGCTTAACACCTTTCCCGGACGCAATGTCTTTTGCGGCGTGGCGCAAACGGACCATGTCCGTCATGTCAATTTCATCGACGAAGGTGTAATGGGCCGCTTGCTGTTTGGATAGGACCATTTTCTCTGCAACTTTCTTGCGAAGCCCGCGGAAAGGTATTTCCTCTATCTCCTCCTTCGTTGTCGCGCGGGTTGGAGCCGGAGTGGGAGATTCTCGCTTTGCGACAGCAGGTGCTTTCTTCTGATCTGCGTATCGTTCCAGATCTTCCCTGGTTACGCGTCTATCCGGACCGCTTCCGGTAACCGTATTGATATCGATGCCCATGTCCTGGGCCATCTTGCGAATCGCAGGGGTAGCGAGAGCACGTCCTGCTGAACGCTCGGCGGGGGCAGGCTCTGCGGTCTTTGCCTCCGGTTGCGCAGTTTTTTTCTCTGCAGCAGGAGTAGCAGGAGGCGTTGATCCATCTCCGGTATCCAGAGTCAGGATGACCGCGCCCACCTTGACGATTCCGCCTTCTTCGCCACGTGTCTCCAGGATGCGACCATTCCGCGGAGATGGAATCATCACCGTTGCTTTATCCGTCATCACTTCTACAAGCGGATCATCTTCTTTGACTTGCTGGCCGGGCCGGACGTGCCACTTTACGATTTCACCTTCGACTGTGCCTTCGCCGATATCCGGCAATCGAAACTCAAACGCCATACTGACTCCTTGGATTGCACCACGGAGAACACGGAGTTCACAGAGCTAAAATTTTTCCTCTTCCTCCGTGTTCTCCGTGCGCTCCGTGGTGAATATTAATAGCTCATGGTTTGCCGGACCGCTTCGCGGATGCGGCCGGCGTCGGGCAAATATTCATTTTCCAGTGTAAACGGAAACGGCGTATCAAACCCGGTGACGCGTACCGGAGGCGCCTGAAGATGAAGAAACACTTTCTCCGTAATCATCGCAATCAACTCCGCGCCGAAGCCGCAATTTCGAGGCGCTTCGTGGATCACAACTACCCGGCCTGTTTTCTTCACAGATTCCAGGATCGTCTCCGCATCCAGAGGAACCAGACTGCGCAAATCGACCACCTCACAATTCGTACCGTCTTCTTTTGCAATCAATTCCGCCGCCTCGCTGGTCGTGTGAAGCATCGCGCCGTAAGAGAGAAGCGTTACATCTGCTCCTTCCCGGACAATCGCCGCCTTTCCCAGTGGAACCGTATACTCGCCATCGGGAACTTCCCCTTTTGCAGCCCGATAAATCCGCTTTGGTTCCATGAACAAAACGGGGTCTTCATCGCGAATCGCGGAGATTAACATTCCCTTTGCGTCGTACGGATTGGACGGAATCACAACTTTTAAACCCGCGTTGTGAATGAACAAGACTTCCGGACTCTGGCTGTGATAATGGCCTCCCCGAATTCCGCCTCCAACCGGCGTCCGAATGACCAGTGGACAAAAATACTGGCCGCCCGAGCGATACCGATACTTTGCCAGCTCGTTCACAATTTGATCGTAAGCAGGAAAAATAAAGTCAGAGAACTGGATTTCCGGAATCGGCCGTAATCCATAAAGCGCCATGCCGATCGCAGTTCCGATAATTCCGGATTCCGCAAGCGGTGTATCAATCACCCGATCCGGCCCAAATTCTTTCAGCAAATCTACACTCACACGAAACACGCCACCCAACTTTCCAACATCCTCACCCAGCAAGACAACGCGTGAATCACGACGCATTTCGAGCTTCAAAGCATCATTCAATGCCTGAATCATATTGACGACGGCCATTACTTTACCTCCCGCGTTTCCGGATGACGATTGAGGTACTCAACAAGGTAATCCCGCTGTTCGACCAGGGACGCGGGCATTTCCGCGTACACATCTTCAAACATACTTTCGATCGGCGGCGGACCGTATTTTTCCGCTTCGGCAATCGCGCTCAGAATTTCTTCTTTCACCTGTTCCTGAACCATTTCTTCTTTTTGAGAATCCCAGATTTTTTTTTCTTCCAGATATCGACGGAAACGCTGAATCGGATCCTGAAGTGTATGAGTTTGCACCTCTTCATCCCGGCGATACGCGCGTGGATCGTCACTGGAAGAATGCGCGCCCTGTCTGTACGTGACCGCTTCTATCAGTGTTGGACCTTCGCCGGATCGGGCGCGGTCTACTGCTTCGCGGCTTGCTTTGTACACTGCAAGCAAATCGTTTCCATCCACTCGGACACCCGGAAATCCGTATGCCTTTGCTTTGATGGCGATACTCTCCGATGCCGTCTGACGTTCGACCGGAACTGAGATCGCATATCCGTTGTTACGGCACACAAAGACGACAGGCGCTTTAAAGACCCCGGCAAAGTTCAAACCCACATGAAAATCACCCTGAGAGGTAGCTCCTTCGCCGAAGTAGGTCAGACAGACCACCGGATCCTTTCGAATCTTTGCAGCCCATGCCGCTCCTACTGCTTGCGGGATCTGTGTCCCAACCGGACTGGAAACCGAAGTAAAATTCCTTTCTTTGAATGAATAATGGATCGGCATTTGCCGGCCTTTGATCGGATCACCCGCATTCCCTATCAATTGACAAATAAAATCCTTCAATGGAAAACCGCGCAAAAAAGCCGCTGCCGATTCTCGATATGCTGGGAAAATCCAGTCCTGTGGTTCCAACGCATAAGCGCTTCCCAAAACAGCCGCCTCTTCCCCCATGGATTGCAAATAAAACGCAATCCGTCCCTGCCGCTGCAGTTTCATCATCCGATCATCCAATTGCCGGCTCAACACCATCAGACGGTACAGTTTCAACAAATCGTCCGGGGGAATTGACGGTTCTTGGTCGCGTTTGACCGCGCCTTGGTCCGAAAGAATCTGCACTAAATCCAGGGCCATGAAGCTGTCCTCCCGATCACCGTGGAATTTTCTTGTGAAACCACAGGCGAACATACGGATGGCTCTACCGGTGGCTTAATGGTAAATCCTTGCAGATGCAACGATTTAGAGTAGAAAACTATAACAACAAGAGATGGAAATGTCAACGAACGCGAGGACGTTTGTCGAGACTTCCAGAAGCCTTTCGCTATGGCTGGAGATTGATCGTGAACTTGCGCGAATTGTTTTCGTCATTAGAGTCGCTTGCATCGGAATTGTAAAAATCCGGATGCACTTCCGCTACGGCGACCAAAGGATTGCAGCAAACCGCTTTGAGTTTTGTTGCCGAAGTTACACTGACCTCACCGCCGGCAGGGACATTCGAAATCGTGCCAACAAAGAAACGAGGTTCTACGAGAACGACGTTCCATTTACCCTTGGCCTCCGCGTTTCCATCGTTCTTGATCGTTACTTTCACAAAACCTTCCGTGCAATTGTTGCCACAGGAAGAAGGCTGTTCGAAAGTCACGAAGGATGGGGTCAGATCGACGGATTTGCTATCCAGAGGCCGACCGAGAATGGCGGTAACACCGAACTGCTTTGAATCGAATACAAGCATACTTTCTGACGGTGTCACATTCTCGAGTCTGAAAGTGCCTTCGATATTAGAAGCAACTCCTCTTACAAGTGAGTTTTTCGTAACCGATGCGCCGACGTAAATTTTAACTGGCGCATCGCGTTTCGTATTCATCGCGTTGCCGGTCAATCCTTCGTTCGCCTGATTCGGTTGATCAAGCTCATACGGAGAAAAAACAAACTGGGCTTCGTTCCTCGAGGTCAATGCAACGGAAATACGGTAGACGCCGGCGGCAATTTTCTGTCCCTCGCGGCTTGTGAGCGTCTCACTCAGTTTGATATCGCCTTGAGAAATTGTAGTTGCGCCAACGACGAGTTTTCCGGTAGTTCGTCCTTGACCGTATGCAAACGAAAAAGCAACAACCGCAATCAGTACACAAAAAAAGACCTTGTTTCTCATTCGTAACCCCTCAGTTAATTCTAAGTTGATTATAGTACAAATCTCCCGGCACCGAAACGGCGAAGATGCAGGCGAATCGTGACGGCCGTGCGGAAGTGCTATTCGCCAATCTTACGAAGCCAGATACTGCCGCCCGGATTGATCAGAAATTGGGGCATCTCCTTTTCAAAGCGCTCCCTGTAAATTTGTTCCAAAAAAGTGTTGAAAAAGACAATTTCGAAATGCTGATTGTATTGCAGAAAAGCCCGCAGCATGTACAGCTCGTTCCATGCTCTATTTTCCAGGATCCATCCCTTTGGATATTCAAAAGGATAGAAAATGTCATGAAAATGGATGAGAACACCGCGATTCAAGCTTGGGAGGATCTCAAAGAACAGGTAATTGACGTCGCTGCCCACTTTTGAAACATGCGTGGAGTCTATGAACAGAATATCATTTTCAACCAAGCTCGAGAACTCGTCCAATTCAACGTCTTGCAGCGGCAATGCGATCAGTTGAATCCGGTTCTTGTCTTGCTCTTTGATCATAGACAACAGAAGCTCCGGATGAGGCTCGATGAAGGTTGTGCTTATTTTATTGTCAAAATGAAGTTCATTGGTATCCAGAATGACGCACGAAGAATAACCGGAACCGACTTCGACGATTCTCCTGGGTTTCATATGCAGCATCATACAGTAGAGAAATACTGCATCTGAATACGTGTAGGATGAGTTGCTGAACGAGTATCTCAGGTTTTCGACTTTCTGATCCTGGAAAGGAATGTGCAGAAAGTAGCTTTGAAATGTTTTCAACAACGCCAGTTGCTTCTCTTCCCCCAGGTCGATTCCAGCAAAGTGAGTCGGAATCTCTCCGAAAATCCATGATTCATATCTGCGAACCTCATCCAGCGAGGGAATGGGTGAATAAAAGTGTCCCGGAGGTACAAAGAGTCGATTTTGATCAGCCGCGACTGAATCCTGATAGCGCCTTTCTTGCATCTCCAGAATTTGTCTGATTTTAACAATTTCCGAAAAAATTCGTTCCCGATCTCTGTCCAGTTGCCGGATCACGGGAAGCTTCTTGACGAGATTCTTGATTCGCTGCACAGAACCATGATAGCGGATTCGCCGAACTCTGAGAAGGGAGATCGGGCATGGCTGCTCCCCGCTGCTTTGCGTTTGAGCTCTCTTTGCGGTACGATTTTTCTCCCAATAGAAAAAAAACGAAAATGGATCTCCTGAAGACCTTAGAGCAAAGGGCGATATCCCTTCGCCGTACCATTGTGTTTCCGGAAGGAAACGATACCCGGGTCGTACAAGCCGTCTCCAGGGCCGCCCGCACAGGAATCTGCAGGCCGATCTTGCTTGGGTCAACTGAGGCGATTCATGCCATGGCAGCGAGCAGCGGCGCGACCATGGAAGGTGTGGAAATCGTGGATCCGGCTGTCTCACCGCGAACCAGGGAACTCACAGCGATTTACTACGAAATTCGAAGATCAAAAGGGACCCAATACGAAGAAGCGGTCCGTCAATCACAACAACCTCTCAATTTCGGCGCTTTGATGGTAAGACAGAGGCTGTGTGATGGAATGGTGGCGGGCGCAGCGCACACGACGGCGGATACACTCCGGAGCGCGCTGCGTATTGTCGGCGCCGCATCCAACGGTGGAACAGTTTCCAGCTTCTTCTTGATGTCATTGCCGCGTCCGGACTACGGACACAATGGAGGATTCCTTTATGCGGATTGCGGGGTAATTCCGGACCCTACGGCAAACGAGCTGGCGGACATTGCGATCGACACGGCAAAAAACGCGCGGTTGTTTTTGCAGACCGAACCGCGTGTTGCGTTGCTTTCGTTCTCAACCAAAGGAAGCGCGGCGCACGAGTCTGTTGAAAAAGTCCAGAAAGCGCTGCTGATTGTCAAAGCAAAACAACCCGAACTTCAGATCGATGGAGAGTTGCAAGTAGATGCCGCGATCGTTCCCTCTGTCGCCGCCGCCAAAGCGCCGACAAGCTCCGTTGCCGGTCGCGCCAATGTCCTTATTTTTCCCAATCTGGATGCGGGAAACATTGCATACAAACTTACCGAACGGCTTGCCGGCGCCACAGCCCTTGGCCCGGTTCTGCAGGGGCTTGCAAGACCCGTCAATGACCTTTCACGCGGATGCTCCGTAGATGACATTTATTACGTCACCTGTATTACCGCAATCCAGGCCAGCAGTGCTTCATAAAGTCCATCTGACCGGCGCTTTACTGTTCCTCTTTATTCCGCTTGTTTTGTTTCTCTTCCTGCGGTACCCGTTCGGAATTCTGCCCAGCTTATTTGCCGCACTGGGAATCATGTTCGGTCATCGTTTTCTTGCTATTCCATTTATGGAACGCTTCAAGAATGAACGTTGCCTTTGGTGCGGCAGGACATCTCGTCCACGGAAGCCACTGATCCTATCGGGAAAGGAATTTCAATTGTGCGTTGAAACCTGCAAAACGAAGGCGTTACGATTCTTTGATTTCTGCCGCAGAAACAGACCGCTGATCGCGGCAGGAATCTTTCTTCCACTCTGCTGGTATGTTGTTACGATGCTCGGGAATGGATTTGGCCTGTTCTCGTTTCCACAGGACTGGGACCGTTTTCTCTTCCAATTCTTCATTGCAATCACTGTGGCTTCGATTTCCTTCTTATATGGTACTGGTTCAGCAGCGGAAAACCCGGGATTCTCATTTCCAATTCACAATCTCTTCTTGTTGGGGATCAAGAACACACTCCTGGTATTTCGTTACGTGGGCATCTGGTGGATTGCCGTCAGCTTGATTTTTCTTTCTAAGAAACTGGGTTTGAATCTATAATGGACAGAATGAAGGGCAGACGGAAAAAAGGGGAAGAGTTGACGGATTTGATCGCCGGCGCGATCGAGAGCATGCAACTCGGTGTGACGATCACCGACATGAATGGCCGCATCCTCTACACCAACGCAGCCGAAGCGCACCTGCACGGATATGAGCCGGAAGAACTGCTCGGAAATGATGCGCGAATTTTCGCTCCCCGGGAACTGTGGAAAACGATGCCGCCCGAACAGATCCAGGACCTTGGAAGCTGGAAACGTGAAAGCGTAAACGTGCGTGAAAACGGACGGATGTTTCCGGTTCAGATCTTCTCTGATGTCATTGCTGATCACGAGGGCAACCCGATCGGAGTGGTTACGGTTTGCGAAGACCTGACTGAACGGCAGATGGCGCAGCACGCCTTCTACGATTCGCTGACCGGTCTCCCGAATCGCACATTATTTATGGACCGGCTTGGCCGTTCGATTAAGCGGATCAAACGAAGACGTGATTATCTTTTTGCAGTCTTATATCTGGATCTGGATCGCTTTAAACTTGTGAACGACATGTTTGGCCAGATCGTGGGAGATCGCCTTCTCAATGCTTGCGGTCGCAGGCTTGAGAAATGTCTTCGATTTGGGGATACCGTAGCGCGGCTGGGGGGAGATAAATTCGGGATTCTGCTGGAAGACATCAGCGATTTCAAGGACGCGGAATTTATCGCCGAACGGGTCCAAAGCCAGTTGTCCTCTCCATTTGATCTGGAAGGTCAGGGACTAAACGTAACTGCAAGTGTTGGAATCGCGCGAGGCACATCCGGATATGACAGACCTGAAGATTTGCTGCGGGATGCGGATTCTGCCATGTACAGGGCCAAAGCCATGGGACGCGAACGTGTGGAGATCTTTGACGCCTTACTTCACACACAGGAACCACAGCTTGCATTGGAAAAATCACTGCGCCAGGCGCTCGAGCAAAATCAGCTATTGCTGCACTATCAACCGGTGGTTTCCCTGGAAGATGGAAAAGTAGCGGGAGCGGAGGTGCTGCTCCGATGGAATCAGCCCGAGCGGGGAATTGTGCATCCGGATGAATTCATTCCGGTAGCGGAAGAAACAGGAATCATCGCGTCGATTGGTGAATGGGTGTTGCGCAGCGCATGCACTCAAAACATGATCTGGCAACAGGCCGGACTTCCGCCGGTCTATTTTTCACTCAACCTGTCGATTCGGCAACTGGAGACCCTCGGGTTTATCGAACTGGTTTCAAGGATCTTGCTGGAAACCGGGATGGATCCTTCCTTGCTCCAGTTGGAACTTTCAGAACGACTTGCTATGGAGCGTATGGAAAAGCTCGTCGCTCCGCTCGCGGAATTGAAAGCCATGGGGATTCGGATTTCCATCGATAACTTCGGAACCGGCTTCTCTTCTCTTGCTCACCTGAAACGCTTCCATATCGATACGCTAAAAATTGATCGGTCCTTTGTCAGAGACCTGGGGACAGACCCGAAAAATGATGCATTCGCGACTGCGGTCATTGCTCTCGCACACAGTCTGAAAATGAAAGTTGTTGCGGAAGGTGTGGAGACGGAAGAGCAACTTTCGTTTTTACGCTGGCATCATTGCGATGAAATTCAGGGTTACCTCTTCAGCCCGCCTCTAACAGTCGAAGATCTCACCCGCCTGCTCGAAGAAAAGCGCACGCTCAAACTCAAATAAATTCGGATATTCACCACAAAGACACAAAGAAAAGAAAGAATTTAGCACGGAATCCTATCCTTTGTGGTCTTTGTGCCTTTGTGGTGAATTCCGCTCAGGTGAGCCAGAGTTTTTTCAGACGAACTACCGGGTGGGTAAAATGCGGCACACATCCCTGAACTGAATCCTGGTGAAGAACCAGCGCGCGAGTGTGATACAGGCAAATGCAGGGAGATTCTTGAAGCAAAATTCTTTCGGCGCGTTGATATAGCCGCACACGCTCCTGGATATCAGCCAGACAGCGCGCTTCCCCCACCAGTCCGTCAAACTCCGCGTTCTTAAATCCAAGACGGAAGACAGGATTGTGGGAATGAAATGTGACATAAAGAAAATTATCCGGATCCGGATAATCCGCCACCCATCGTGTCATCCGGATCGGCACCAGACCGCGTTCAATCGCGCGTTGATTCGATTCAACATCCATTTCCCGGATTTCTAGATCCAATCCGACATCCCGCAAGTTTTCATGGACCACCGAAAGCACGGCGCGGTTGGAAGCGCCTTCCGTGTGCCAGACTTCAATTCGGGTACCCTCAGAAACACCCGCCTGGCGCAACAACGAACGGGACCGCGTTGGATCAAACAGGTAGCCCGTAGCCGTCGGATCGTGCGCTGGCAATCCAGGCGGCAATAGAGTGCGCGCAACCAGTGCTTGCTCTGCGCCAACCACATCACGCACAATTCGTTCGCGGTCCACGGCATACGCAATCGCCTGACGAACCCGGACATCCTGCAGAGGCGGAATCCGGCAATTGATCGCAAGAAAAGCCGTATACAATTGCACATTTGTTTGAAGCCGCGGGCGCCACTCCGGCAGGTCGAGAAACTCATGGAGATATTGCTTCTGAAGCTCGGTAGTAAATTGGAATTTCCCGCTTCGAATTCCGTCCGCGATCTCAGATTCCTGCAATCCAAACTCAGCACTGATTTGATCCACATACGGAAATGGAGCGGCATGATATTGATCAAAACGGGAAATTTCGATCCTGCGTTCCGGCTCAAAACGATCGAGTCTGAACGGTCCCGTGCCGCAAACTTCGTTGAGCGGAGTCCGAAGTTTTGACAGATCAGAAGGGATCACATAGGCGAACGGCTGGGCCATGATTCCCAGGAAAAATGGGACCGGTTCACGCAAACGGATCTTCAATGTGTGCGCATCGATCACGGAAATTCCCGTTACTTCAGGCGTCGCGCCACGTTGAAATTCCTCAGCGCCGGAAACCATCTCATAAACCCAGGTTCCTGGGGAATTGAGCGAAGGATGCAGCACACGCTCAAAAGAATGCTTTACATCGAGGGCCGTCATCTCCTTTCCGTTATGAAATTTCACTCCGCGTTTCAGCCGGAACGTATAGATCATTCCGTCTTCTGAAACTTCCCATCGTTCCGCCAAACAAGGCTTGATATCCGTTCCTTCGCCATATTCCACAAGACCTTCGTACAGGCTGTAAACCCAATCGTGGATGTACACATATCGCGAGAAAGCAGGATCCAGTGTAGAAACTCTGGATGCAAATCCCAGACGAATCCTGCCCCCGGTTTTCGGTTCCGGCAGCCGGAAACGGCCAAGCTCGTGATTCAAAATATACGACTCCTGATTCAGTGAAAGCACAGTGGAATTGAGCGCCCGAATCGTAGCGGTACTGGAAAGAACTGTGTTTCGAAGGCTTTCTACGGATTGAACAACCTGGGCGCTGGTGGCAGACTGCTCCGAAGTGGCGATGTGGATGTTCTGGATAATGCTGGAAAGATGTTCTACGATCCCGCTGACTTCCTTGGCGCCATGCGTCTGCTCTTCCATCCCGCGTTCCACGTTCTGAAGCAAATCGATCATCCGTTCCGCTTTGGAAGATACTTCGTTGCTTGTTTGTGTTTGTTTTCGAATGACGCCTGCAATCTGTTCCAGTCGTTGTTTGATGATGGCAGCCGCCTGCTGCACTCCCTTTTCTGCCTGCACCTGTTGCCTGGATGATTCCGTAATTGCTGCAACTCTTTCTCGCGCAGCCGAAGTACTTCCCAGAATGTCCGATAGGGCTTCGGACGCTTTCCCGCTTCTTTCAAATCCGCGCGCGAGCCGGCTCTTTCCGGCTTCCATCAATTCGACGGCATCCTTGATTTCGATTCGAACGCGCGAGATTAACTTCTCGATCTCCTGGACAGATGTAGCCGTGCGATTGGAGAGCTTTCGAATTTCATCCGCCACAACAGCAAATCCCTTTCCATGCACACCTGCCTGCGCGGATAGAATCGCAGCATTTAGAGAAAGCAGATTCGTCTGATCGGAGACTTGAGTGATCACACTCAGAATGTTTCCGATCTGATCAGAACGGACTGCGAGATTCTCAATCACCGCGCCCAGTTTTCCAAACGCTTCCGCGATTTCCTCCATGCCCTGTTCCACATCCGCAACAACCGCACTGCCCGTTCTTGCGGCGATGGAAGCCCGTTCGGCAAGGGCATCGGATTCCACTGCGCGCTCCGTAACTTCAGCGGTGCGCATTTCCATATTTTGCATCGATGCATCGGTATCTCGTATGGCATGGAAAAGCATCTCGCTGGCCGTTGCAATCTCCTTCATGCCACGGACCATTTCTTCCATGGATGTCTGTGTATCCTTTGCAAACATGCCGACTTGCTGCGCGTTTCGTGTCACTTCTTCAATACTGGCCGTCAGTTCCAGGGCGGCGCTGGAAGCTGTGATGCCCAGTTCGTTTAGACTTTCGGCTGCAGCTGCAATGCGGTGGATGGCCGAGTTGATTTCCACCATCGCAGAGGAAGCGTTCTCAGCGGCGTCGGATTGATTTTGTCCGCTCTTCAACAAAGATCGGGATAAATCCACGATCTGGCCGGACGTGCCGCTCACGCTATCAGCCACGTTCTTCACTTTGTCTACAATCTGACGGAAACGGTTATTCAAGACCCGGAGGCTGACAGAAAAATCGCGAACAGTTCTTCCGGCGGAAGTTTGCAAAGTGCGAAAAATATGGAGATCCCCCTCCGTCATTTCTTCCACATCCTGCTGCAATTCTGCCACCCCCTTTCCGGATCCGCTTTCCGAAAAAATACCTGTCACCAGAAAAAGCAGTGCGGCGATCGCGAACCAGAGCAAACGCCATTCGAGCGGTTTTACAAACCAGGAAATCGCAAAAAAGACTGCTGCGACTAAGATCGCGCGAAGAATCTCTGATCCGTGCTCACGACCGTATTCAATCATCCGTGCGAACCCGGAACAGGATCGTAAGAAACCAGTGGAAGACCGTAACAAGAAAACCACCCAGCAGAAAACCCCAGGTGGTTCCGGTTAAGACGCCGGGTAAGATCAGAGAAGTCAGGTAAAGCAGAAGCGAGTTCAAAACAAAGTAAAAGATTCCAATTGTGAGAATCAGCAGGGGAAACGAGAAGAACACCAGGATCGGCTTCAGAATCCAGTTTAACAACCCGAGCACGATACCGAACCAGCAAAGAGTAAGAAATCCACCGTGAAAATTGAAGCCCGGAAGCAGGATGTCCGCGCCTTTAAGCGCTGCAACTGTCACAAGCAGACGAAGCAGAATGTTGACCATTCACTTCGAGAGTATAGCATGACCTACCTGCGTTTTCGGGCAGAAGATCGCTGTAAGAATTGCCCGTACGGTTGCAGCCATTCCTCCAACTGAGCCAGCGGTAGTGGATTCAATTTGTAGACATGAGAACGCCCTTTGCGGCTCTCGATTACAAGATCGGCGCTGCGCAGCAAACGGAGGTGCCTGGACACGGAGGGCCGGCTAACGGGAAACACTTCCGCGATCTTCCCCGCCGTACGATCGCCTTGCCGCAGCAAATCCAGTATTGCCCTGCGAACGGGATCGGCTACCGCGCGAAAAACATCATTCGAGTGTGGTTGTTGTTGTTGTTGTTGAGTATTCATACTAAGTCCTGGCCTCCGCTGGATGCGAATATGTAACCAAACGGTTACATATTAATCGCAAAAGTATCCCGGTGTAAAGTAAAAGTGAACGCAAATCAAGAAGGTGAGCTGATGTCTTTTCAATTGATTCCTTTGCGCTTTCAGCGGTATCAACCCGAAGAGCAGGTAGAACGTGCGCGCGATTTTTTCGAGCTTTGTAACCAACGGAGAACAGTCCGTGATTTCTCGTCGGAACCGCTTCCGGACGGGTTGGTCGATTTGCTGATTCGTACTGCGGGCACTGCGCCGTCCGGCGCGAACAAGCAGCCGTGGACTTTTGTTGTGGTTACAGATCCGGAAATCAAGAAAAAAATCCGCATTGCGGCGGAAAAGGAAGAAAAAATCAGCTACGAACAGCGGATGCCTGAAGAGTGGCTGGAAGACCTGGAACCGCTCGGGACGGACTGGCGCAAACCATTTCTCGAAGAAGCGCCCTGTCTGATTGTTGTATTCCGGCAGGACTACGCGTTTCGGAACGAACAGAAAGTGAAACACTAT
Source organism: uncultured bacterium (assembly GCA_963843285.1). GTDB lineage: Bacteria > Acidobacteriota > HRBIN11 > JAKEFK01 > JAKEFK01 > CAZDDB01. Next base: position 469,638 of record CAWJJO010000002.1, on the reverse strand, counting down.
TACGTTTCCGAATCTGTCGGACTCGCTGTCGGCTTCTTGCTGGTAGCAATCCACAACGCCGGACTTGTTTCACTGACTCACACACCCAGTCCAATGGGTTTCTTACAGGAAATTCTGGAACGCCCCAAAAATGAAAAACCGTATCTGCTAATCCCGGTTGGCTATCCAAAAGAAGACGCGAAAGTCCCGGACATTCATCGCAAATCCCTGGAGCAGATCCTGGTCCGGAAATAAGAATTCACCACAGAGACGCAGAGAACGCAGAGATGGGAAGAAGAGGAATGCTGGAACCTCAGATGAACACAGATAAACACGGATTTTTCTTTTGATATCTGTGTTCATCGGTGTTCATCAGTGGTTTCATTTCCTATCTTTGCGACTCTTGCGTCTTTGCGAGTAATCCACCCTACCGCTGACGCAGGGCGATTCGCTCCTGTACGGCGTCCTGATACTGGCTCTTCTTCAACATACCGGCGCGCCACATCAGTTTTAATGTGAGATTCTTGCGTTTGTACAGCCTTGGATTGTACCGGTAAGGATTGTACGCAATCGGATTGGGGATCATCGCAGTCAGGAGTGCGGATTCCGCCGGATCCAGGGCAGATGCGGATTTTCCAAAATATCTGCGTGATGCCGCTTCCACTCCGTAAGTGCTCTCTCCCCATTCAATCACGTTTAAATAGATCTCCAGAATGCGATTTTTCTTTACACACCGTTCCACCCGCAAGGTCAGAATCGCCTCCTTCCATTTTCGCAACGGATTTCGTGAAGCCGATAGATACACGTTCTTCATCAATTGCTGCGTGATGGTGCTTGCTCCGGAAACGATCTCCCCTTCCTCCATATTCCTTTCCATTGCCATTCGAATCGCGAAAAAATCGATGCCGTCATGATGATAGAAATTCGGGTCTTCCGTTACAACCACAGCGTTCTTGAGATGTTTTGAAATCGCCGAAAACGGAATCCACGTCTTGTCAATCTTTCGTTTCAGATCGTGCTCCGCCCATTCTTCTTTGCGATCCTCCATAAACGCGGTAGTCTTCGGATTCCGCTTGTTGAGATCGCAAAGATCTGGAACTGAAAGAAGACATAGAATGGTATAGAGAACGAGAAAGACGATCGATCCCACCGCGGTCCAGATCAGGACACGAAAGATTCTACGCATTGCGATTTATTACGACGGTCAGGCTGGAAGCCTGCAACCCATAATGCAGGCCGGAGGCCTGCGCTCCAAAGAGCGTTAGCGTATTCGCAGGAAATCAGAACGAAACACATTCTGATTTCCGCTTTCATCAATCACAAAAGTAGTATTCCGATTTTGTTCCAAAAATTGAAGCTCAAATGACTGCTCAAAGAAATTATTAATAAAGACATTGTTGAAAGTGCCGGGACCAACGTAGATCCCACATGGAGCTGAACAGGCGGAAGTTACAGGATGCTGGGAAAGATAACCGATGTAGGAGGAAATGACCTGATTGTGTCGAGCCCCCTCGAGAAACTCCAGAGCCCGAAACGATCGGGCAAAACGATTATCGCGCAGTGTGTTGCCTAGGCTCTCTTTGATGCGAATGCCAATCGAGAACTCCCGTTCAAACGCATTGCCGATGATTTGATTTCCTTTGCTGTGTCCCTGTTCCAGCGGACGGTCCAGATCTTCCGAGCTTCCATCCAGCTCAATCGCTACATCCATTTTCTCACACGAGGGGCGCTGGCCAGCGCCAGTGAAACGATTGTTGCGGATCATGGAGCTTTCCAAGCGTTCCGCGAGGATCGCCTTTTCGAAATCTTCAAAGAGACAGTCTTCGATCGTGATATTGCGATTGAATCCGTTGCATTCGTTCGGCTGATTACATCGTTTCCCTTTGAGGTAAATCCCGCCCTGGCGAAAATGGCAGGACCGGATCCGGATCTGTTCCGTTTGTTCAAGCTGGACCACGCCTTCGAGGAGTAAGTTCTCAATCGTGACGTCACTGGAATTTCGAATCGAAAGAAGCGGATCCGATTTTCCGCTAATGCGAACAGGCTCCCCCGACTCCTCTCCTTGAATCAACAATGGTGTATCCTGCTCCTGAATTAGGACAGGATGGGAAACTTCCCAGTCTCCGGGTTCGATGTGGATCACACGGAAGCCACCCTGGATCGCTTCTTCCAGAATTGGAGTAAGGTCCGGAATGCGTTGCGCTGTGTGTACGATCAAGCATTCGGTAGAATTGATGACAACGAGAGAACGATTCGCTTCGGTTTCAGGAGAGGCAAGAAGAGTGGCGAGGACGATCCAAAACATTACCAGCTTCGCTGGATTACGAAGTCGAGTAGATCGAGCATGCTGGATTTAGCGTCGGAATCATCGAACACCGACAGGTCGTTTTTCGCGAGACCGGCATAATATTTCGCCTTTTTCTCTGCATCGGGAAGAGCGTAGGTCTGATTGAGGTGATGTAGCAGCCTTTCACGCGGCACAGCATCATATTGTTTTTCCATCAGTGATCGCCGGATCGCATCTACCTCATCGTTCCCGTTAGAACGCTCCAGCAGATAAATCAAAGGAAGCGTAATTTTCCCTTCCTTCAAATCGTGCCCCACGGGTTTTCCCAGCACCATCTCGGTCGATGTAAAATCAAGCAAATCATCGATCAACTGAAACGCCATCCCGAGATTTAGGCCGAAATTTTGCAAACCGGCTTCCTTTTGCGGTGAAACTTTTCCGAGAATTGCGCCGATCTGAGTGCAGCCGGAAAACAGGTATGCAGTCTTGCGGCGGATCAAATTCAAGTGATCCAACTCGGAAATATTGATATCCCCGTTTTGCTCCAGGCTGATCATTTCGCCTTCCAGCATTCGAAGCGTGATGTCCGAAATCAGTCTGAGAATCCGCATATTTTCGCGCGTCAGCGCAAGCGACATCGCCTTGGTATACAGATAGTCACCCATCAGGACCGTGATGCTGTTTCCCCACTTCGAGTTGAGGGAAGCGCGACCGCGTCTCTGTGTCGCCTCATCAATAATGTCATCATGAATCAACGTCGCCGTATGGACAAACTCCATGATTGCGGCAAATAGAACGTCTTGCTCTCCACGATATCCGGCGATCCGTGAGCTCAGGATTACAAGTAACGGACGGATCCGCTTCCCACCGCTTTGAAAAATGTACCGCCCCATTCTGGCTATGATATCGATTTCCGAGGACATGTACTTCTCGATTTCCACTTCCAATGCCTGCAGTTTTTCCTCGACATGATTTTGCAGAGCGGGCGTAAAAATGGAAAGTTCCTGCGGAAGTTGCTTGATCATCAGTTGGACCGGTAATTTTCAAATTGCAGCGAGATGCCAAGCTTCCCTTCGTTATCCCGAAGCAATTGAATGACTGCCTGCAGATCATCTCTACTTGGACCGGAGATCCGCACCTGATCCGACTGGATGCTTGCCTGGACTTTTTTCAATCCTTTGTCCTTGATGATCCGGATAATCTCTTTCGCCTTTTCAGAAGGTATTCCTTGCTGCAACGACGCTATCTGACGGACTGTATCTCCCGCTGCCTGTTCCACTTTTCCATACAGAAGTCCGTTGAGCGGCACCTTTCGCTTAATTAGTTTTTCCTTCAGAATGTCGGTTACACTCTTTAATTTATGTTCGTCATCTGAAACGAGCACTACTTCCTTTCCATCGAAAGAAATGTTGCTCTTGCTGCCCTTAAAGTCAAAACGTGTATGAATCTCCTTCATGGCCTGATTGACGGCGTTAGAGACTTCTTGTACGTCGATCTTAGAAACAACATCGAATGAGTTTTGCTGTTTTGACACTGAGATTGAACCGCCGGGAAGTATGATTATCGACGCACCATATTAGCATATTATTGAAATTTCACAAGTTTGAATAGGATTCACCGCAGAGGCGCAAAGTACGCAGAGTTAGGATTACACCATGGTCCAGTTTTTGTTCGCGATTGCCTGTTATGTCGTGGGCATGAGCTCACTCGTCTTCCTGTTTTGGAAAATGCAATTCGGATTCCTGGGAGTCACATCGTTCTCGTGGATCTTTTCTCTCTGGAATGCGTTTGTTTTTCTTATCTTCCCCATTCAGCACTCCGTTCTTGCACGTCCCTCCGTAAAGACAGAGATTCAGAGAGTCCTTCCGCAGCTTTTAGAGAGACCCTTTTACGTCGGGACTTCCGGACTGGCCATGTGGATCGTGCTGTTATTCTGGAAACAATTCGGCCCGGAATTGTATCGTTTCCAATCAGCTCTTCCGTTCGATCTGATTTTCGGACTGAGTCTTCTGCTCATTATTTTCTGCACTCTCCGGCTGGATCACTTGGCGATGTTCGGTCTGAGGCAGGGACATGCGGCCTGGAAAGGGATCGAGCTGCCCGACGGAGGGCTGCAGACGAAGGGAATTTACAAAGTGGTTCGTCACCCGATTACATCGCTGTTCATCGTAACGCTGTGGTCTCATGAGAGTATGTCTGCAAGTAGATTGCTATTCAACATGATGTTTACTGCCTACGCCATTGCAGGCACATTTCTGGAAGAGCAGGATCTTCGAAAGCACTACGGGAAGGAATATGCGGAATACTGCAAAAAAGTCCCGGCGTTCATCCCCCGGTTGTGGTAACACTGCGTTTGATCAGCACAACCGAGGATATAACAACAGCAAGTCCTGCGCTGAACAGCAATACCGATGGCCTGCCCTCCGCGATCCCGAGCCAATCGTACGCCGGATATTTTGCCACAAAGGCAACATAACCATTGCTCAGCATGTGCAGTAACATTCCTGTGAAGATCGACCCTGATTTCCACACCAGGTAGGTTGCCGCCAGACCAATCAAGAACACGCCGGGAAAACGGTGCAGACTCAAATGGAAAACCGCAAAAAGAAAAGTGGTAACCAGAATTGCCGCCCATGGCCTGGATCGTGAAAGCATTCCAGAAAGAACGATCCCGCGAAAGGACACCTCCTCGCAAATCGCCGGAAGCAACGCAATCAACATAAACGCTCCGGCGAACGAGTGCCCATACAGGGTCCTCATCATCCGATCCATATAATCAATCAACTCCTGTGGAACAGGAAACAATCTGTTCTGGACATAGCTCAAAGTTCCGATTCCAAGCGCAACGCCGGCAAACATCAGAAAAGTCGACAGGACTGCGGGACCGGAAGGAGCGTACACTCGAAATGTCTTGCGCAGATCCAGTTTCAAATACACGGCAAACGCAACCGGGAAAGTCAGAAAAATCCCCAGCTCGGTGATCAAGAGACCTGTCTTCAGATTGTTCATCTGTAACGGCAGGCCGGCATAAATCAGAAGAGCCAGGGCAATCATCGTAAAAAACAAGGCTTCAGAGGGCTCCGGGACACTCTTCGGGACAATATTCGAATAGCGGAACGCAAGCCCAAACGATGATGTTTCACCGAACAGAACTTCTTCACGGCCGAAAAGCTGAATTGCCAGGAAGATGGCAACCGATGCAAGAAACAATACACTGAAAAACACAATGAGAATGTGATTGGGCACAAAAATTCCGAGCATGAGTTCCTTAAACAGCAGCGTCACGTTGGCAACGGGAAGCGTCAGCCAGAAGCCCTCCAGGCGGAGTCCGGGAATCGTGGAAACCATTGCCGGTAAAGTTGCAACCAGATAAAACGGCATCACCAGACTTTGCGCTTCTTTGTACGATCGGGCAAACGATGCAATCGCCATCATGACCCCGCCGAAAAAGACTGCCAGCGGGATGAGGCAGGCGATCATGATCAACATACAATCCATTGGAATCTTGATCTGAATCGACTGGGCTATTGATTTGAAAATCCCGAACGCGAAAGTGCCCATCATGCTTCCCAGATTTAGAAGTCCGGTGAGCAATGCAATCAATGTGACCGTCAGGAATTTGCCCATCACAATTTCCGTTCGCGTTACCGGACTGGTCAATATGGTTTCCAGCGTACCCCGCTCTTTCTCCCCTGCTGTCATATCGATGGCCGGGTACATCGAGCCCACCAGGACCATGAACACCATTAACATCGGCAACAAGCGGCCAATGATGGCGCCTCCCATCCTCTGTTTAGTGGCAACATTGACTTCTTTTACATCCAGTGGCGTGACAAATTCTCCGCTCAGCGATTTTTCTTTTAACCGTTCGTTTAACAAATCCTGACCGTACGAATCGATGATCCGCAAAATACGATCCAGATTTGCCGTTGTGTCATCGTTGGATCGGTCATAATGCAGCTGCACTGTAGCGGTTTTCCCTTCGTGCAAAAGGGCAAGCGAGTCGGGAGTCAGTTCGAGAACATATTGGACCCCTCCTCCTTTTACTTCCTCATACGGAGAACTGGAAGTCACAATCTCGATCCCCCGTTCCGCTTTCAATCGCTTGATCAGCGGGGAATCCTTGGGAACATTCACCATCGCAACCCTGATGATTTTCTGTTCCATCTTGGCTTTCTGTGAGGTTGCCAGCTCATTCATGAAGATCATCAAGCCGGGGTACAAAAGTACTGGAATCACGATCGTAATCAGCAAAGTCCGCCGGTCACGAATGGTGTCCAGAATTTCCTTGAAGAATATGTTCTTAATTTTGCTGAGTCTCATATTGTCGAACGGAGTGGAAGAAAACATCCACAAGACTCTGCTGACCTGTTTTCGCTCTCAATCCTGGGATCGTATCGCATTCCAGGATCCGTCCTTTGTGGATGATGGCGATTCTGTCGCAAAGAATCTCAGCTTCGGTTAGATAGTGAGTGGAGAATAGAATGCATTTTCCCGATTCCTTCGATTGGCGGATGAAATCGAGAATACTCTTGCTGCTGATGATATCGAGTCCGGCAGTTGGTTCATCCAGAATGATGATTGGAGGATCATGGAGCAGAGTGCGCGCCAGATTGACCCGTTGTTTTTGGCCGGTCGAAAGTTTGTCGCAATGGCTATTCCGGAAGGTTTGCATTTCGAACGTTTCGATCAGCTCCTGGGTACGCGTCTGGATCAAGTCTTCCGGCATATCATGAAGCTGACCAAAGAAGCGCAGAGTCTCAATCGGTGTAAGCCGGCCGTACAGACCGGTGCCGCCGGTCAGGAAACCGAGCTTCTTGCGTACTTCCAGCGATTCGCTTTGGATGTCAAATCCCGCAACATTCGCCTGGCCCGAAGTCGGCGCCAGGACTGTAGCAAGCATTCGCAGCGTTGTAGTCTTGCCTGCTCCATTCGGTCCAAGTAAGCCCACGATCTCACCGTAATTACAAAGAAAGGAAATCGTATCGACAGCTCGAACCACGCCTCGTCCCTTATCGAGATAATCCTTGCTCAGGTCACGAACTTCAATCGCATTCATTGTTTTAGTTGTAGGGGCTGAGCATTTTCCAATTGTTTCTTTGCTCTTGCTACTATTCGCATCTTGTCTTCGACTTTGCTCGATTTTGTTCGCAGCAGGAAATGCTCAGCCCATCACGCGAACTCCAAATCATCACTACCTGGTTGGGCTGTACATTTGCGAACACTTTGTGTTTACAAATTGTTTTTCTGGAAACAACCTTCGATAATCTCCTGCATCACGTGGCAAATGCATAGCCCCTACAAGCCGCATCAGCCCTGTCTTCCTTCGATGGCTAACAGCAGGATTCCTGCAGCCAGTGCCAGTCTTCGATCCAGCATTTTGCCGCGATCACCACTAAGATCCATTGTGGCGCGATACGTAAACGGATTGAATGCCTGCCGAAACTCCCCGATTTTCTGTCCTTGCACAAGGAAATGATAGGTTTGTGGAATTAGATTTGTCAGAAATCGTCTCAGCAACGCAAGCGCCGTCGAATCTTCTTGTAGCTTTCCAATCAAGATTCCCTGGGCATCGTATATCTCCCATTCATCGCGAAAGATCGATTTCATTCCCATTCGCTTCAATGCTCCCGCCTTCTCGTTTTTTGCCGTGTCCATCACATCGTATGTGGCGGAGATATCCAGAATCTTCTGCGTCTTGATGGAAAGCACCTCATTTCGCTTGGTTTCATCGCTGTAGACGCGCAAATCTTCCCGGAGCTTGAACGCCTTTTGTTCGCAGAACAGAAGCAGCCGGCCCGCTGTATCAAAAACTCGAAATGCCCCTCCCGCCAATTTCAGAAATTGTCTTCGAAACTCAAAGATACTTTGTGTTTCCGGCAACATGGAGTCCACCTCCCACTTTTTGAGGTGATTGTACCACGGTGTTTGTAGTAGCGACTTCAGTCGTTACGCGTCAGTAGCGAATGAATTCGCTACTACGAACGTATTCCTACTTACTACGATTCCGAATGAATTCCGCAAAACTGTGAAGCAGCTCGCCGCGGGACCGCAACGGTCGAAGGGATTCTTCCGCGGTATCGATCAGCTCGCCGGCCAGAGCGCGAGCCCCATCAAGTCCGCAGAATGTAATGAAGGTGGTCTTTCCTATGTCCTTCCCGGTGTCTTTTCCCACGGTGGCGGGATCACCGGTGGCATCAAGAATGTCGTCCGTAATCTGGAATGCCAGACCGAGATTCTTGGCAAAATTGAGAATTGCCTGTCGTTCCATGTCTCTTGCCTTCGCAAAGGACGTTCCCATTTCGGCAGATGCCAGAAACAATGCGCCTGTTTTGCGGCTGTGAATGAATTCAAGAGTCTCCAGATCGATGGTTTTGTCTTTTGAGGCAAGATCGACGAGTTGTCCGCCGATTACACCGTCAGAGCTGAGCGCGCGGGAAAGAATGGAAACGAACTGAGTAGCAAGCGTCGGACTGAACAGAACCTTCTTGTAATCAGCCAGAATTCCGTATGCCCTGTTCAGTAAATACATAGCGGCAAGAATCGCAGTGTCTTCCCCAAACACCAAATGATTGGCTGCTTTTCCCCGGCGCAACGTAGCGCCATCCATACTGGGCAAATCGTCCAGGATCAACGAACAGGTATGTACCATCTCCAAAGTGCAAGCGGCATCCAGCATCTCCTCTTCGTTGACGCGAAACATCGAAGCAACAGCGAGAGCCAGCACCGGACGAATACGCTTCGCATCGGCAAACAACGAATACCGCACGCTTTCATGAAGCTTCCGCGGTTCTTTTTCCGTCGCAGGAATTAGTTCCTCAAGACGCTCTTCAACTTTTTTCTGTTTTTGTTTCCAAAATTGTTCGAACGAGACTTTTGCACTCATACTTCGGCGTCCTGCAACCCTGCCGCGACAAGCTGTTTTCTGGCATTCCTGGCAATCACTTCAGTGGGCACATCTTCCGGGACCTGCACAGGGGGCATGATGACGATCCGGATCACACCGGGTTTGGCAAGCCATGAATTCGCCGGCATCAGATCGTAAGAGCCCATGATGGCCACAGGAACAACCGGAACTTTCATTTTTTTTGCAAGTGTAAAACTTCCACGCTTGAAGCGGTGCAGCTTGCCATCCCGTGAGCGAGTTCCTTCAGCAAACACTAAGAGCGAAACTCCCTTTCTCAATCTTGCCGCAGCCTTCAATAGACTTTCGAATGCCTTCTTTGTATTCTGACGATCCACCGGAATATTGCCCGCAAGAAAAAGATGCCAGCCCAAAAACGGAATCAGGAACAGGACACGCTTCGCCATGATTCGGAATTCAACTGGAAGATAACCGAACATCGCAGGAATATCCATGGTGCTCATGTGATTCGCAGCAAAAATTACTGTCTGGTCCTTTGGGATGTTTTCCGCGCCTGTAACATTCACACGAATGCCGACGCCGGCGAAGATAAAGCGCGACCAGTAGCGTGCAAACAGATGGGAAGTTCGCCCTGAACGGTCAAACAGCGCGCAGACGCTGGACAGAAACCCCATAAGTATGGTGACAACTACAAAAATCGGAATGAAGAGCGCGCATCGCATGAATTGAATTCAACCATAAAGACACGAAGTACACAAAGGCCAGGATTTCACCGCAGAGGCGCAGAGAACACAGAGCCCACAGAGATCACAGAGAGAATAAACTCGCGAATACGGGCAACCGCCAGGCGCCATAGGCGCGCCCTTGGCGTACTTGGCGTTTTAATCCTTTGTGTGCTTTGTGCCTTTGTGGTGAATAATAGTCTCCGAAATGGCACGAGCGGCGGAAACGGGATTCGGTGCGGCAACGATCGGGCGGCCGATCACGATGTAATCTGCGCCGGCATTCAGGGCTTCGATGGGCGACGAGGTCCGTTTCTGATCCCCCTTGTCATCGCCCGCGCCGCGAATTCCGGGTGTCACCAGCAAAAACGGACTCGGGAAGCGCAATCGCAGAGAGGACAGTTCTGCGGGAGAACAGATAACTCCCGATAGTCCGGAAGCCTTAGCCAGATCGGCCAATGCGCTAACCTGCTCCGGCACGGATCTGGAAATCCCGAATTCGCCAAGATCATCGAAGCTAGTCAGGACCGTAACACCCAGCAACTGCGTCTGTGTACCTGTAACGCGCTCTGCGCTGCGTTTCATCATCTCAGACCCGCCTGAGGCGTGGAGGGTCATCAGCGACACACCCAATTGGACAGCTTGATAAGCAGCCTCACTCACAACACTGGGAATGTCATAGAACTTCAAATCAAGAAAGACCTTGCCATGCCGCAGGACTTCTTTGACCAGCGACGGTCCAGCCTGGGTAAACAGGCGGATTCCAATCTTGAAGAATGGGAAAACTGGCGCAATCCTTTCCGCCATCCGGACAGCCTCATCGGCCGTCTCCAAATCGAGAGCGACAATGACTCGATCAGTCATCCAGCACTTCTGTGCGGATAGGCACGACACCGCTTCCAACCATTCTCAGCTCGCGCGCACCGGCGAACGAGAGATCCAGAATGCGACTTCTTGGCACGGGGCCCCTGTCGTTTACCGTAACAACCACGGAGCGATTGTTCTTCAGATTCGTTACAAGAAGCTTTGTGCCGAATGGCAAGGTGCGATGGGCTGCGGTCAGTTGCGACTGCCGGAAAACAGCGCCGGACGCAGTGCGATTTCCTTCAAAATGCCCCGCGTAATACGAGGCTGATCCTACTTCGAACGTCTTCTCCAGCTGCAAACAAGGGTCCGAAAGGACCAAGGAGAAGACTATTGCAAAACAACTTATACTCACTTCTCTAGTCTCCAGTGTGGGATCCGGGTTATTCTATTTGGACCGAGCCGGTAATACTGCTGACGCGTTCAATTCCGCGCCGGATACATTCATCTCTCAGTTCACGAACCAACCTCATTGTAACGGTTGGCTCATAAAAATTGGCAGTGCCGATTTGCACCGCCGTTGCACCCGCCATTAGAAACTCTATCACATCTGTCACCTCTGCGATCCCTCCGATGCCGATCACAGGTCGAGGAATCTGCTTTGCAACCTGTTGCACCATACGGAGCGCCACCGGTTTGATCGCCGGGCCGGACAATCCGCCGGTGATGTTTCCAAGCTGCGGTTTTCCCGTGTTTGCATCGATTGCGAGCGACGAGAGTGTATTAATCAATGAAATCATGTCGGCGCCGGCGTCAACGGCCCGCTTTGCGATATGAACGATATCCGTCACATTCGGGCTCAATTTTGCGATTACAGGACGGTCCGTCGCATCGCGCACGGCGCGAACCACCTGATATGTCAGATCAGGATCTACTCCAAAATGCATTCCGCCCCGCTTTGTATTCGGGGAAGAGATGTTGATCTCTATGCCTGAAATCGCGGTCACACCATGCAATCTGCCGGCTACCTCGCCATATTCTTCGACTGTATTTCCCATGATATTGGCGAAAATCGCCGTGTCATATTCCTGCAGTTTGGGAAGTTTCTCACTGAGAAACGCTTCCACGCCGATGTTTTCCAGACCGATCGCATTGATCAGGCCGGAAGATGTCTCCACCAGACGATGCGGCCCTGTTCCCCAGCGACGCTGTGGAGTCAGACTCTTGGAAACGATTCCGCCCAGTTGATTCAAGTCAATCAGATCGGTCAGCTCCAAACCATAGCCAAAGCAGCCACTTGCGGTCAAAATCGGATTCTTCAATCGCACCGGTCCAAGCTGAACGGACAAATCGGGATTCATAAACGCACAATTGTGGATGGAAAGATCGGGCCATCCTTGCAACAAAGATAGTTCACGTTCTGTCCATCTGTCGAGAGGCCCGGAATCGGACAGCCGATGCAGATGCCTACTCCGCAACCCATCACCTCTTCCATCGAAAGATATGCAGGCACTCCATAGTCGGCCGCAATCTCCTTGACCCTCCGCAGCATTGGATGCGGGCCGCAAGCATAGATTACCGCTTCATTCTCGTATGCATCCAAATCGCGCTTGAGCAGATCGGTTACAAATCCATGATAACCTGTTGAGCCATCGTCGGTACACAGGATCACCTTTTCGCTCAATTGATTGAATTCCTCGACATAAATCAGTTCGTCGGCGCTGCGGGCGCCATAATATGTGAGCGGAAAGACTTTATGTTCGGTCAGCACACGGTTGAGAAACGGAAATGGCGCCATCCCGATTCCACCGGCAACGACAATCGCTTTGCTGCCGGCGACGATCGGAAATGAATTCCCCAGCGGCCCAAGACAGAGCAATGTTTCCTCCGCTTTCATCGACGCAAGCAATCGCGTGCCGCGGCCAATTGCGGTGTACGCAAATTCCAGGATCTCGCCATCGCGGACCGCTGCGATCGAAAACGGTCGTCGCATCAAACTATCTCCCGAATTTTTCGGACGAATCATACAGAACTGGCCGGGCCGGGCTCCTGCCGCAATTTCGGGTGCCAGCACCCTCAATCTGTAATATTTGCCGCCCAAACACACGTTCTCCACAACCCGCGCAGCAAGATCAAACCTTCCAGACATAAACGGCATAAGTGTATTCATCCGACCGGATGAATTCAAGGGTGTAAGCGCTTCACGATCGAGCTATCCGGACAGGATTGCAGAAGCTCCGAGATTCGGCGCCGCAACACCGGATGCGTGAAATCAGTCGCGATTTCATTCATCGGCTCGAGAACAAACCTTCTATCCGGAATCGCGGAATGCGGGATTTCAAGATCCGGTTCGTGCAGGACCACGTCATGATAAAAGAGGATGTCCAGATCAATCGTTCGCGGGCCTTTCTGGATTTCACGCACCCGGCCCAATTGAAATTCGACATTTTGGCAACGGTCCAGAAGCTCCCTGGGAGACAGCACAGTGTCAACGCAAACTACTTGATTTAGAAACCAGGGTTGTTCCAGATATCCAACCGGCTCCGTTTCGTAAATCGATGATCTGGCAGTGATCGGAAGTCCGAGTAACGACAGAGCATCAATAAGATTCTGCTCGCGATTCCCAAGGTTGGATCCGGTGCCGATGTAAATCCCCTTCATTGATCAATCTTATCCGAAAAGCGGGGGGCCGAACATTGTGGACCTCCGCGATAGGCGCGACGACACGACGACGCGATACACTCGAACATGTTATACTTTTCCCTTTTGTTATCGCCATGCAATACGAGCCAGTCATCGGTCTCGAGGTCCATGTACAGCTCGCTACCGAATCGAAGATCTTCTGCGGTTGCAGTGCGCTTTTTGGCGCTACACCGAATGAAAATACGTGTCCCGTTTGTCTCGGATTGCCCGGAGCGTTACCGGTCCTGAATGCGAAAGTATTAGAGCTTGCATTGCGGGCCGCGCTTGCGGTCGAATGTAAGATCCCACCTTTCTCCGTATTTGCGCGCAAAAACTATTTTTACCCTGATCTTCCAAAGGGCTACCAGATCTCCCAGTTTGATCAGCCGCTCGCTATAGACGGAAAGATCATCATCCCGCTCGAAGATTCTCCCAAAACAATCCGGATCAAGCGGATTCATATGGAAGAAGATGCTGGGAAATTATTGCACGAAGGAGTCGAGGAAGACTCTGCGTTCAGCTACGTCGATCTGAACCGGAGCGGTGTGCCGTTAATTGAAATTGTGAGCGAGCCGGATCTCAACAGTCCGGAAGAAGCAGGTCTCTATTTGACTCAGCTCAAAGCAATTTTGCAGTGTTGCAAAGTCTCTGAAGCAAGCATGGAAAAAGGGCACCTGCGATGTGATGCGAACATTTCGATGCGCCCTGAAGGAAGCAGCGAACTCGGTACAAAAGTGGAAATCAAGAATCTGAATTCATTTCGAAATGTAGGAAAAGCGCTGGAACATGAAATCAAAAGGCAAGCAGCGGTCCTCAGCGCGGGTGGCGTGATTTTGCAGGAAACACGTTTGTTCAATGCCGACAAAGGAATCACCGTAACGATGCGATCGAAAGAAGAGGCGCATGATTATCGTTATTTCCCGGAACCGGATTTACTTCCTCTTCCTGTGGAAGCGTCTCAACTGAATCGCATCCGTGCCGGGCTCCCGGAGCTGCCTGAGGAAAAGCGAAAACGCTTCTTACGCGACTATAGCCTTGGGCGCGCAGAAGCGCTTTTGTTTTCGGAAGACCTTTCGCTGGCAGATTTTTACGAAGCAACCGCGCGTCTGAGCGGGGATCCAAAACAATCGGCGAATTGGATCCTCCGGGATTTGTTGGGAAAGTTGAAAGAGAGCAACGGCGCGGTTGAAGAATCTTCCATTTCTCCGGCGCACATTGCTTCGCTTGTGGAATTGATCCGGATAGGAGCGATCAACACAAATCAAGCAAAAGAAGTATTTGAGGAAATGTGGAACGGCGGAGAACTGCCGGAAGAGATTGTCAAACAAAAAGGGATGACCCAAATTTCCAATGAGGAGCAGGTCGCCGGCATCATCGATCAAGTACTTTCTCAGAATCAGGACCTGGCAAACAGGTACAGAAATGGAGAAGATAAGCTTCAGGGTGTTCTTGTCGGACTGGTAATGAAAGCTAGCGCCGGAAAGGCGAACCCCGCGCTGGTCAATCGTCTGCTACGAGATAGAATTAACCACTAAGACACGAAGGCACGAAGAAGGATAAAGTTGTTCCCGCTTCGTGTCTTTGTGCCTTTGTGGTTTTTCCTATGATCAAGATGTTTCATGTCACAAAGCGATATGATCGGGAGTACACGGCGCTTCAGGATCTTTCGCTTCACATTCCAAAGGGAGAATTTGCCTTTGTCACAGGGCCTAGCGGCGCTGGAAAATCAACGTTACTCAAACTCCTGATCCGGGAAGAAACTCCCACGAACGGTCAGATCATTGTCCACGGCAGAAACTTTGCGACCGTCACCGAGCATCAGATTCCGATCTTGCGCAGGAACATGGGTTTTGTATTTCAGGATTTCAAGCTTCTAAAGCGGAAGACTGTGTACGAGAACGTCACCTTTGTGCTTCATGTCATCGGGATCTCAGTCAAGATTCAGAAAAAGCGCGCGTTTGAGATCCTCAAAATGGTGGGGTTACAGCACAAAATGCACTCCTATCCGCTGCAACTTTCCGGCGGCGAGCAGCAACGGGTTGCCATTGCGCGCGCCCTGATCAATGAGCCGGTACTGTTGCTGGCCGATGAGCCGACCGGAAATCTGGATCCTGAGCTGGCTCTTGAAATCATGCAAATTTTCAAACGCATCAATGCCCGCGGAACAACGGTATTAGTAGCAACGCATGACCGCGAGATGATCCAGTGCATCAAAGGGCGGGTAGTCTTACTCGAACGGGGCCGCCTGACCGACGACTATACCCTCTAACTCATGCGACCGCTCAATGTCCTCCGCTACTTTTTGCAGGAAGCTTTCAGCAATCTCTGGACCAACCGTCTCAACAATTTTGTATCGATCTCCATCATCACATTCTCGCTCTTCACTTTTGGTCTGTTTCTTCTAACTGCGGGAAATCTAAGTAAATTGATCGGCCGCTGGACCGAGAATATCCAGGTGAATGTTTTCTTGCAGAAGGGAACGGCGCGTGAGGACGTCAAACGCCTGGAATCGATCGTCAAAAGCTCGGCCTCTGTCGCGCGATTTACGTATATCAGCGAAGAAGAAGCGCTGCGGAGATTCCACACATATTACCCATCGATGAGCGAGCTTACGGCAGAATTGGAAACGAATCCATTTCCGCCATCCTATGAAATTACCATCCGTCGTGAGTTTCAAAACAACCGCGCGGTTCAGCAGCTGGTGGGTCAAATGCGGTCCGATCCGCGCGTAGAAGATGTGGAGTATGATCAGGAATGGATTGACCGCGTGCAGTTTATCATCCGCTTCGTTCGGACTGTCGGGCTTTTTTTTGGCGGTGTGCTGATGTTTACGGCAATGTTCTCGATCTCAAATGTAATCAAACTCATGGTTCAATCGCGAAAAGATGAGATTGAAATCATGCGGCTTGTAGGCGCTACAAACACCTTTATCAAAGGTCCCTTTCTTGACGGAAGGAATTCTCCAGGGATTGCTGGGTGGGATTGTGGCGACCTTGATTCTGTTTTCGGTCTATCAGGCAATTCTGGCAAAATTGCTGGCGTTGAATGCGCCATTCTTTTCCGCCACCCAGTTGCAATTCCTGACAAATTCAATGATGGCAGCGTTGATCGGAGGCGGGATGATGGTCGGCTTTCTCGGCAGCTACGTTTCACTTAGAAAACTGGTGAAGATATGATTTCTCGGAAAGATTCAATCTCATGCTTGTTGCCGAGCTAAGGCAGGATAACGAATTCTTGACCGCCGGATACGGTTGCGTTCATCTGGATGTTCAACGGACCTGTAACGGCGGTATCCGGCACCTTCACCCGGATTCTAGTATCCGACCAGGATAGGGCAGTCCCGGCGCTGACGGATGCGAACAGAACCTGACTCGTTCCTTGCGTTTTTCCAAACCCGCTGCCTTTGATGTTGATCGTGTCTCCTGCTCTTGCAGATTTTGGTGAGACACTGACGATGCGCGCGCCGCATTGCCGCGCGCTGATCGCGATCGAATCGTTGGCAGTTAAGTTAATTTCGTCAGCAGTGACGTCTAAATCGATGACTGAAAAATGACGGTTCTTGACCTTTACCTGTTCTAAATGAGGAACGATTCGTGGTGCATTCTGAATATTGAAACGGCAACCACCGCAGTTTCCATTTGAATCGAGTTTGAGTACCCACCATTCTCTCTTGCCGGCTCCAAAGGAATTCGTTTCGCCTGCAACGATGAAACCGCCATCCTTCGTTTGCTGGATCGCGGTTCCTTTCTCTTTCCTTCCCCCGTCAAAAATTTTGCCCCAGATGATATTTCCCTGAGCATCAAGTTTCAAAATCGAAAGATCGGCTCTATTTTTTTCTATGAAGGCAGTCAGAATAAAACCTCCGTCCCGGGTTGTGTTGAACGATCCGTCAGCAAAAGGGTAGCCTTTCACCCAGAGAAGGCGGCCTTGAGAATCCAACGTGTGGAGGCGAAAAATAAAGCCCGGGTCACCATTACTTGCAGAGACGAATCCGCCGTCCTTCGTCTCTCGCACTCTGGGTTGAAAAGCATTGCCCTTTGAAGCGAATGTTTTTGACCAGAGGATCACTGCCCATTTTGATCAAGTCTCAACAGACAAAGGTCCTGACGAGAGCGGTGAAAATCCGTTGGCCGACGCGATGAAACCACCATCTTTGGTTTGTTGCACTGATCCTGAGCTCGGAAATCCGGGTTCGCCCGAATCATACCTCCTTTGCCAGAGAATATTTCCTTCGCGATCCAGTCGAAGAAGTGAAAGGGAAGCATCCAGTCCGATGAATCCGCCGTGTCTTGTCCGCTTCGACTTGGACAGACAAAGCAGCGATCGTCTTGTTCCATTCGATGTCTCCTGAAGGATTGACCTTAATCAGGAGCGTGGGATTGGACGAGAAAATGGTCCCACTCAGGAGGAAGCCGCCATCCTTCGCTTGAGCAAAGCTAGGATTGAAAGCGGAGTTTTCCGAGAAAGTTTTCTGCCAGGCTATGTTGCCAAACTGATCCAGTTTCATAAACCGGAGCTTCGTTTCATGAATCGAAGTAAACTGATCTCCGATGATCGCAAATCCGCCATCCTTCGTTTGCTCCACAGTTGGGAAAAGGTCATTCTCTTCGAAACCGTATGTGCTGTCCCATGTCACACCGACTACAACAGAAGGAAGCACAACGAGAAGAAAAATCACAAATCGGAGCCGGCTCATCATCGTCACCCTTTAGGCGATGTTAGCACAATGAGCTGCTTTTGCGTTCTTTACGTCTTTGCGAGAAAATTTAAGCGCAAGAAACGGATAGTTATGCCGGAGGCGTTCCTGTATGTTATCGCGTAAGGACGGTGAAGCCATGAACGAAGAACTTTTTTGGAACGCGACGTTATCCAGGGATCCGAATTTTGACGGCAAATTTGTCTATGGAGTCCGATCCACAGGCATTTACTGCCGTCCCACCTGCCCGTCACGGCGCCCCGAACGAAACAAGGTATCCTTCTATTCACAACCCGAATTCGCGGAGAAGGCCGGATTCCGTGCCTGCAAGCGATGCCGACCGCGAAGCACGGAAGCCGGGACAAAACTGGTACAACAAATCTGTTCGTTTCTGGAAGCGAATCCGGATCAACCGGCTACCCTTACGGAATTGAGCAAGCATACAGGAGTCAGCGCGTATCATTTGCAGCGAACATTCAAACAGCGAATGGGAATCACACCAAAACAGTACGCGGATTCTCTTCGTCTGGGTTCGTTCAAACAGGATGTGCGAAAAGGAAGCGACATCACCGGAGCGATCTATGGAGCAGGGTATGGATCCAGCAGCCGGTTGTACGAACGCGCGCATTCGCAACTGGGAATGACACCGGCCACGTACCGGCGTGGTGGAAAAGGAATGCGGATTCAGTATGCGATCACAGATTCGCCGTTGGGACGTCTGCTGGTTGCAGCTACAGAGCTGGGTATCTGCGCTGTCAGCATGGGTGATTCCGACAATGCACTGGCGAACGCTCTCTCCAATGAGTATCCCAATGCCGAGATCTCAAAGGATGGAGGCGGACTCGCAAAATGGATTCGCGAATTCTCGCGCCATTTGGCTGGAAAGATGCCGCAATTGAATCTGCCGGTAGATGTGCAGGCAACTGCGTTTCAGCGCCGCGTGTGGCTGGAGCTGCAAAAAATTCCGTACGGGTCCACAAAGTCCTATGGTGAAATTGCCCGCAATATCGGAAAGCCGTCGGCCACGAGGGCGGTTGCGCGGGCCTGCGCAACCAATCCGGTGGCTCTGGTTGTGCCCTGCCATCGTGTGGTGCGTGAAGATGGAGCGCTTGGGGGCTATCGATGGGGGCTGGACCGCAAACGCACTCTGCTGGACAAGGAGAAAAAGGATTCACCGCAAAGACGAAGAGAGCGCCGGGTGTATTAGTTGATGTTCTTCTGTTCGCCCACAGCGTAGGCTTCTTTCAACCAGAGTCTCATTTCTTTATCCAAATCCGCAGGAGTCTTCAACAGAAATTCGTAGACATAATAGTTCGGCGGGATGAACTCGAAATTCCGAAACCTGGGACTGTGAATTCGGCAGACGCACTCCTGCTCCCCCTCTTGCCTGAGAGCCGGTTATTTTCTCACAGTTTTCACTCCGCGAAGTGAAAATTGTGAGAAAATGACAGTTGAGCTTCATCAAAAGATCGCTCCAAATTAGACTTACCAAAAAGCAATTTCCTATGAGAAATCATTCGTGAAAAGAAAATCCTTACTGAAGATCAGATTAAGGCTTTAGTCGATCCCGTAGCATCCATGGAGCTCAATCCTCCCAAATCGCGCGCTCTGCTGCAGCTGGCTTTGTTGAAGACTTCGGATGCAAAGAGGATTCAGGACTATTTCGATCGGTATTAGTATGCGAGGTGTTTTATGAAATCAAGAACCTGTTTGCTTCGAAAGTTGGTCGTGTTTTGTTTCGTGATCTCTCTTTCGGGATTTTTGGTAGCGCAGCAGCAAACGCCTGCGACATCTACGGAACAGAAAGGCCCAAAAATTCCGGCTGATCAACTGGATTCTCTTGTTGCTCCAATCGCCCTCTATCCGGATCCAATGCTGGCTCAAACTTTAGCCGCTTCCACTTATCCACTGGAAATTATTCAGCTTTACCAGTGGATGCAGAAAAACCCGAATTTAAAAGACAAAGAGCTCGCAGATGCGATGATGAAGCAGCCCTGGGACCCCAGTGTTCAAGCAATGGCCGGATTGCCGGACGTGGTAAAGCGTCTGGCGGAGGATATTCAATGGACCACTGATCTGGGTAACGCTTTTTTGGCTCAGCAAAGCGACGTGATGGGCGCAGTACAGCGGATGCGCAAGAAAGCGAAAGACAAAGGAAACTTGGAATCAGGTGAACAGGTCAAAGTAGAAACACAAGTAATCGAGAAAAAAGAAGTTATTGTGATTCAGCAAGCGAATCCAGAAGTGATTTATGTTCCCAGCTACGATCCGGTTGTGGTGTACGGCCCGCCTGTTTATCCTTACTACCCCTATCCATCTATTTATTATCCTCCCGCCGGTTACTATGCAGGTGCGGCAATTGCATGGGGTGCTGGTTTTGCCATGGGCGCATTCTGGGGGAGCGGCGGCGGTTGGGGATGGGGCTGCGGTTGGGGAAGTGGTGACATCGACATCGATATTGATAACAACTTCAATCGCAACACCAATATCGATCGAGGCAATCGGAACCAGGTCAATCCCCAGAATCGGGGAAATCGTGGAAGCGGGAATCGCCAGAATTGGCAGCACAATCCGCAGAATCGTGGCGGGACGCCCTATCCGGATCGGACAACGGCGAATAAATATGGAGGTCAAGCGCGCGGAGACTCCCTATCCAGCCGGCAGCAGAATGCGCGGCAGCAAGTAAGCAGATCTGGTGGAAATCTTCAAAGCGCCAATCGAAGCGGATCCCGATCCAGCAGTCCCTCAACATATAACCGCAGCGGGTCGGGTGCAAGCAACCGTTCGTCTTACAACCGGAGCGGATCAAGTTACAGTCGTCCCTCCACATATGGATCTGGCAATCGCTCCTCGTACAGGGGCAGTTCTGATCGCATCGGTAGCCGTGACATGTCCCGCAGTTACGGGACCAGCAACAGCAGGAATGCATTTGGGAGTGGTTCGCGTGGAGGTTATAGCGGATCCTATTCCCGTGGCAGCAGCAGTCGAGGGTCCCGAAGCATGGGATCACGTGGCGGCGGGCGGCGGAGGTAAGAATCATGATTGGGAGAATGATTATGAAAACGAATTCAATAGATTATTTAATCGTTCTGTTTGCTTGCCTTCTGTTGCCTGGAATCGTTTCTGCAGAACAGCCAACTGCAAATGCTCCCGTTGCACCACAAGGACAGGCATTTGCAACTCCTGAAGAAGCTGTGAACTCATTGATTACGGCAGCTGACACATTTGATACGGCAGCTCTTGAAAAAATTTTAGGTCCCGATGCAAAGGATCTCGTGATCACAGCGGAAGCCCCGCGCGATAAAGAAATAGCCAAGACTTTTGCTGATCTTGCGCATGAGAAAAAATCGGTCTCCATTGATCCGAAAAATAAAAATCATGCTGTTTTGCTCATCGGCAATGAGAAGTGGCCTTTTGCAATTCCTCTGGTGAAAAAGAATGGCAAATGGTTTTTTGATACTGCTGTTGGAAGAACGGAACTCACGTATCGTCGCATCGGAGGCAATGAACTCGATGCGATCGAAATCTGTCGTGGTTTTGTAGAAGCTCAGGAAGACTACGCAGAACAGAAACATGATAACTCCACAGTCAACCAGTATGCACGGCGAATCATCAGCACTCCGGGTAAACAGGATGGACTTGCCTGGCAAACGGCAGATGGCAAATGGGAGGGACCGATCGGTGAGAATGTGGCGAAAGCGATCGAACAGGGTTACACGCAAGGACTTCCTTACCACGGCTATTACTTCAAAGTTTTAAAAGGACAAGGGCCCGCTGCTCCGCTCGGACAAATGGATTACGTCGTGAAAGGTGCCATTATTGGCGGCTTCGCGTTAGCAGCTGCGCCTGCAGAATATGGTGTCACAGGAGTAAAGAGCTTCATCGTCAGTAATGACGGCGTAGTTTATGAAAAGGATTTTGGGGCAAATACATCGGATGAATTTAAAAAGTTGGAACTTTTCGATCCGGATGAGTCATGGACCCCGGTAGGAGCAGAATAGTCGCTCATCGTTACTAAGGTCAGCTCATGTATAACCTGAATTGCGGTCTTGTCGTTTTCCGATCCGGACTCGTCCCCCTCACGCCGCTTCACCTGTCAACCGCAATTGACGACCGTAAAGTGGCCTGTTGATTGTAGTTTGCTCTGCCGGGATAAAGAGCATACTCATTGAGCTGTCGATTCTAACCTGTCTAGAGGCTGCTTTTGTCGACGGCTGAAACTGTTTGCTGATCGACGGCACATTTCTGAAACTGCTGGCCGATTGTGCGGCAGCCGTGCGTTCAAAAACAGGAAAAAGTTTATCGACAAAGACACCCCGAAAAAACTCCTTTTCCCTTCAAACAGGAAATTGAGCTTTAGCTTATTCACTGTTTTGGAGGTTTGTTTCTTTTGAAGGTATTACGGATTGGAATTCAAGTGTTGACATTTGCTGCCAGGGTGGTCATGATGTTTTTTGGTGAAGTAGGTGAGGTGACTGCCCTCGAAGAGAATCCCTCGTTCAAAGACAAGCCTTTCTTGTTGCTTGTCACCAGTCATTGGATCAGTCTGGCCGGCCTGGCTCTGATCGGGACAGGTCTGATTTCCTGGGTGTTTGTACTCCCGTTGCATACCCACAAAGGCGCCGACAATCCTTATATCGGGATTGTTGTCTTCGTGATCATTCCGCTCATCTTTTTTCTGGGATTGATTCTGGTGCCCGCGGGAATGCTTGTTGCGAAGCGCCGCATTAAGAGGCGCATTCAAACCCAAATCTCTGACCCGAAAGCCGCGCTTCGGCGTCTGCTTTGGTTTCTCGGAATCGTAACCGCAGTGAATGTGGTGGTCGGCACGCAGTTCACGTATCGCGCCGTAGAGCACATGGAATCGGTGCAGTTCTGCGGGCAGAGCTGTCACGTGATGAAACCGGAATTCACGGCGCATCAATTTTCTCCCCACGCCAGAGTGGAATGCGTGGAATGCCATGTAAGGCCGGGCGGAGGGGGGTGGATCGAAAGCAAAATGGCGGGGACAAGACAGCTCATCGAAGTGATGATGAACCGCGAGCCCAGCCCCATTCCTTCGGCAATAGAATCGGGACGCCTCGTCCCGTCAAAGGAGACATGTGAACAGTGCCACTGGGCTGAAAAGTTTGCGGCGGTCCGCTTGCGGGTTGTTACGCGTGTTGCGGAAGATGAAGCAAACACGCAAAGTCAGTCCGTGCTGTTGATGCTGATTGGCGGTAGCCGCACAAAAGGAATTCATGGAAGCCACTTCGCTCCGGGCATCGAAATATCGTTCGCCGCGATCGATTCGAAACGGCAAAAAATTCCTATCGTGAAATATCGCAACAAGAACACCGGTCAGAACAAAGTATACCGATCTGCGGAAGCAAGCCAGTCGGACGAGAAGTTGCCGTTGATTCAAATGCAGTGCGTTGATTGCCACAACAGGCCCACGCACACGTTCGAACTGCCCGGCACTGCTGTCGATCGCGCGATGATGGGAGGACTTCTGCCCACAACGCTGCCCTATTTGAAAAAGAAAAGCGTTGAGATTTTGAAAACCGAATATTCAACAAGCGAGGAAGCGGCGAAAAAAATTCACGTTGCAATTGTTGATTTCTACAAAAACTACTATCCCGCAATTTATCAGGCCAGAACGCCTGATATCCAGCTGGCGGCGGACAATGTAGCCAGGATTTATGCGCGAAATGTTTTTCCGGATCTGAAGGTAACGTGGGGAACCTATCAGAATAACCTGGGCCATACGGATTTTCCTGGCTGTTTTCGATGTCACGATTCGGAACACACATCCAGCGATGGGAGCACGATCGCGCAGGATTGCGAAACCTGCCATGTTTCCCTGGCGATGGAGGAAAACGAGCCAGAAATTCTGGAAACGCTTGGACTCAAGGAACGTCTTTCCTCGATTCAGAAACCCTGATCCATTCAACGTTGGTACTGCGCAGGAACCGCTGGAATGCATCCAAAGATTTCCAGGCCTGCTAAGCTATTCGCTTTTTACAGGGTCGATCACTATTCGAGCGATGATTACGAAACCGTGGCTTTTACCCAGACTACGGGGTACACGGAATAAAGGAGAAGGCTACGGGATTACGGAGTCGACGGGCAATATCATCCTTTGAAACCTGGATCGCTGGAACCGACCGAACTGGGGATACAATAGGATGTACTTGCCGGGCGAATTTTGGGATGACTAACGAGCTCTTGCCCACATCAATCTGTCGCATTATAGTGATCAAGATCGCATCCGGCGTTTTGAGTTGGAAGCGCTGACGACTTCTGCTCTCAATCATCCCAAAATTTTGACAGTTCACGACATTGGCACCCACTTTGCAGAGTTAGGGGGCGGCGCGCCGTATATTGTTTCCGAACTGCTCGAAGGTGAGGACCCGTTGCACATTCAGTAGATTGCAAAGCAAACGCGCATGATGAATAAAACGGGACTGCAGTCGCAAAATCAAAGAAGGTGATTCATGACTTCAAGGAAGAAAAAGGGATTTGATATATTACGCGACAAGGGATTGAACAAGGCCATTGCATTCACCCCCGAAGAGAGAGAACAGTTTGGACTGAGAGGCCTGTTGCCCTATTCGGTTGTCAGCCAGCAGCAGTTGGTGGAACGGGCGATGGAGGTCCTCCGGCGAACGCCGAAGGACATCGACAAGTACATGTTGTTGTCTGCGCTTCAAGAACGCAACGAACGGCTATTTTACCGCTTGTGCATTGACCATGTCGAAGAAATCATGCCTCTGATTTATACCCCGACAGTGGGGCAGGCCTGCAAAGAGTACTCTCACATTGCCAGGGAACCCAAGGGCTTCTTCATTACACCTGAGGACAAGGGGCAGATCAGGAAGATCCTCAAAAACTGGCCGGCAAAGGATATCCGGGTGATCGTAGTCACGGATGGCCAGCGAATTCTCGGTTTGGGTGACCTAGGTGCAAACGGGATGGGAATTCCCATCGGAAAGCTTGCGTTGTACAGCGCGTGCGGGGGGATCCCTCCGCAGTACTGTTTGCCGGTGATGCTCGATATGGGAACCAATAACCAGGAAAACCTGGATGACGTTTTGTACCTGGGCTATCCACACAGGCGAATTGAAGGCAAGGCATACTTCGCCATTGTTGAGGAGTTTGTCCGCGCTGTGCGAAAGTTATATCCCAACGCTCTGATCCAGTTTGAAGATTTCCTGACTCCAAAAGCATACGCGCTTTTAAAGAAATACAGGAATCGCGTGCTTTGTTTCAACGATGATATTCAAGGCACGGCAGCCGTGGTGCTGGCGGGAGTGTATGCCTCCACCAGGATCACCGGCATGAAATTTTCGGATTTGCGAATCATGTTTCTGGGAGCAGGATCCGCCGCCACGGGAATCGCCGACTTGATGGTATCCGCCTACCATGAGGAAGGACTCAGCCCTGAGGAATCTCGTAAGCGTTTGTGGTTTGTGGACGTAAACGGGCTGGTGGTTTCCGGCAGGAAGGACCTGATGGAGCACAATCTTCCGTACGCGCACGACCACAGGCCAATGAATTTTGTAGAAGCCATCGATGCCATAAAACCCCATGTTTTGATCGGTGCTACGGGGGCGCCGGGCACTTTTACTCAGGAAGTCGTTGAGCACATGAGCGCCATTAACGAACGTCCGGTGATTTTTGCTCTTTCCAATCCCACATCAAAAGCGGAGTGCACTGCTGAGCAGGCTTACACGTGGAGCCGCGGCCAGGCCATTTTTTCCAGCGGAAGCCCTTTTGGCAGGATCCATTACAATGGCCGGGAATTCCGCCCTGGCCAGGGGAACAACGCATACGTTTTTCCGGGAGTTGGTTTAGGAGCGGTTATCTCTAACGCGACAATGATTCCTGATGAATTCTTTCTGACTGCCGCGCGGACACTTGCGGGACTTGTTGAGGAAAAGGAGATTCTGCTCGGCTCGTTATATCCTCCGTTGACGGATCTCAGGAAGATATCGCACGCGATAGCCGTGAGCGTGGCCGACAAGGCATACAGCATGGGATTGGCAAAAAATGAACGTCCAGAAGACTTGAAGAAACATATATCGGACTTCATGTACAGTCCGCATTATTAACCGGTGGGTTCTTCAGCAGAAATCGTTTGAATGCGACTCCCTAAGCCTTGAAGTCGCCGCCGTGCATATCTGGAAACTCGTTAATGGAAAAGCCGTACGTTTTGAAGCCTACATCGATACGCCACGAATGCTGCAGTACCTGGAGGCAAGCCCGGAAAAGTAATCAAGTAAATTCAATCGCGGTTCCCGTCCTACAAGAACAGGGCCAGGTAGCCCAGGATGAGAACGAGCACGGAAGAAATGGCGTAGGCAACCGGATAGCCGACAGCGGGAATGGCGCTGTCGCATTCCTCCTGGGCGGCTTTTAAAGCAGGGGTCGAATGGCGTGCGCCGCAAATCGTTCCCATGAGAATGGCCGCGTTGAGATTGAAAAGCCGGCGTCCGACAACCCAGCCAACAAGGGGCGGAACAAGGGCCCCGACGATTCCGATCGCAAGCAAATTGAATACGCGTCCGCTCGTGAATGCGCTCGCAACATTGGGACCCGAATTGATAGCCACCACTGCGATGAAGCCGTCGAGTCCAAGTGCCTGCAACAAACTGCGAGCCCCCTCAGAGACCGGCTTTCCAAACAAGGGATTTCGCGCGCGCAACGCACTGATCACGATGCCTGCAAGCATCACACCAGCCGGCGCGCCGAGTGCGAACGGAATGTGGCCGATCGTTACCCGGAGAGAGCCGGCAACATATCCGATGACCAATCCCAGAGCCAGGGTGAGGATGTCGGACTCCGTGGTGTGACGCACCACAGCGCCCACCAGTTTGCCCACCGCATTAATCCTCTCCCGCTGGCCCAGGATTCGCATGATATCACCGCGATTCAATTGCATTCCAGGCCAGACAGGAATTTGCTCTCCGTCCCGGATCATGGCTACAGGGTGGAACAAACGTCCGGGCCGTTCCACTCCGGGTGAGAGGGTCCTGCGCACGCGATCCGTCGCCTCCTGCAGGGTCATGCCGTCGAATTCCTTTCGTGTGAGCACGAGGTCTGCAACCTCCAGGTCTGCACCCAGCGTCCGATCGATCGCCACTTCGAGGCCGACGCTGGGTTGCTCACCGCTGACGAGCCGGCCGACGTCTGCTACCACGGTGATGATATCTTCCCTCTCTACTACTGGATTCGTAGATAGATCCAATGGCTCGTTTCCGCGCAGCACCTGTAAAACGGGGACGTCCGCTCGCAATGAGATGTCATGAACAGAGAGACCTGCGACTTCGTCTGTCTCGACCCGGTAAGCCCGCACATCTATAGAAACCAGATCCTGGTCATAAGCGGCCTCGCTGCCCGAAAGAGGCAGATGGCTGCCACCATAACTCGCCTCCGCTTCGCGCGCGGCAGCCTGAACATCCAGCTTCAGAAGTCGAGGCAGATATCGTACCAGGAGAATGATGCCGATCAGAGAGAAGAGGAACGTGACAGCATAAGCTGCCGCGATGTTGCCAGAGACCTGAGCTGCGGTGATGCCGGAAGGGGGCTTATACGAGCCGCTCTCAATGGCCCCCGTGGTCACACCGATCACAGCAGTGTCTGTCATGCTCCCGGAGATGAGCCCTGGCGCAAAACCGGGAAGGAGCCCGGAGATTTTGGCGCCTGCCAGAACAATCCCAAAGTTTAGCAACGCCACAACAACCGCGATCACTACGCCTTTGACTCCGTCTTTCCGAAGGCCTGCAAAAAACTGAGGCCCGACCTTCATGCCAACCGCAAACATGAACAGATTCAAAAACACCGTAGTGAGAAGGCCTGGTACTGCATATCGAACGCCGTATCCGAGATAGGCCCAAACGCTGAGTGCAATGCCCACAATGAGTGTTCCGGCCGTAGATCCAAGCTTCAGGAATCCGAGCTTCATTCGGCCCAGGAGCGATCCAAGGGCCAGCGTGAGGAACAGAAGGACGAACGCGTTCGAGCCGAGAAAGTCCAGAATGCCCCCGAAGAGGCCGAGATCAGTACGGAATCCGGGACCTGCCTCAGCAGCATTTACCGTTGCGGCATACAGCACGCAGGGGAATGCAAGCACCAGGCGTCTTAAGGATCTCAAATCGCTTCTCGCATCCTCCTGCTCTCCTGATTAAATCACAGAAAAATCAGAGTTGCCCCACAATGTAGCCAGGATTTATGCGCGAAATGTCTTTCCGGATCTGAAGGTAACGTGGGGATCCTATCAGAACAACCTGGGCCATACGGATTTTCCCGGCTGTTTTCGATGTCACGATTCGGAACGCACAATCGGAAAACCATCCGCATCGCGGGCAGTCGCGCTGGCCTGTGCAACGAATCCCGTGGCTCTGGTTGTCCCCTGCCATCGTGTGGTGCGTGAAGATGGAGCGCTTGGGGGCTATCGATGGGGGCTGGACCGCAAACGCACTCTGCTGGACAAGGAGAAAAAGAATTCACCGCAAAGACGAGGAGAGCGCCGGGTGTATTAGTTGATGTTCTTCTGTTCACCCACAGCGTATTTGCAGCGGGCGCAGGTCCAAACAGGCTCTGATGAATTCATCATAGCTCAGCGTCCTCTGCGTCTCTGCGGTGAAATCTTCCTACTTGCTCTTTTCCAGCTTCAGCGAGATCGAATTGATGCAGTAACGCAGGCCGGTCGGTTTCGGACCATCGTTAAAGATGTGTCCAAGATGTCCACCACACCTGGCGCAATGAACTTCGCTCCGGACCATCCCGTAACTGCTGTCCGTCTCAGAAGACACATTCTCCGGGGCGATCGGCTTCCAGAAACTGGGCCAGCCGGTGCCGGAATCGAACTTGGTATCCGAACTGAATAGATCGGTTCCGCAAGCGGCACATTTATAGATCCCTTTGTCCTTTGTATGATCATATTCACCCGTAAATGCGCGTTCCGTGCCCTGCTTTCGCAGAACCTGGAACTGTTCGGGTGTTAGCAGCTGTTTCCATTCCTCTTCGGTCTTATTGATTTTGTCCGCCATGTAATATCCCTTCTTTTTTTCAGAATATAGTTTGATCTGGCCGGAATTGCCACTGTTTTCGGCTGTCGTAATCTTCACAGCGCCATAAACGATTCCCGTGGCGAGAAGCACACCCAGAATACGCAAAAAATGCTTTCGGTTCATATGAAATCCTCCTGAATTACCAATACGTAAGAATAAGCCGGCCCGGATTGTTTGCAACCGGAAACATCCAAACACAAAAACCGCGCGTATATACAAACTTCAAGTAACAAAAAACCGAAATCAAAAAAGGAGATTGAAACAATGAAAAAGGTTCTAGTAGCAATGCTCATAGCGGTGTCGTCATTCGCCCTGACCGCTTCCCTCTTTGCAAAGGGAGAGGTAATGGTCGGCGGTGAAGCGATGTTCAATTCGAAGGACATCATCGACAACGCAGTAAATTCGAAAGATCATACGACACTGGTTGCAGCGGTGAAGGCAGCCGGTCTCGTGGAAACATTGAAAGGAAAAGGGCCATTCACCGTATTTGCCCCCACAAATGACGCGTTTGAGAATCTCCCGGCCGGCACGGTGGAAACACTGTTGAAACCGGAGAACAAGGCCACACTGACCAAGATCCTGACTTATCATGTTGTGGCAGGCGCGTACGATTACAAGGCGATCAAGAAGGCGATCCAAGCCGGCAACGGCATGGCGACGCTCAAGACCGTCAGCGGCGGCACTCTGACGGCGATGATGAACGGCGGCGTCAGCATCGTACTGCAGGATGAAAAAGGAAACACTTCCAACATCTCAACCTACGATGTGTATCAGTCAAACGGTGTGATCCATGTGATCAGCTCCGTTGTTCTGCCGAACTGAAAAATCAACAAAAATGTGTAACGGCGGGCCTCCGTGCCCGTCGTTAGTTTTTATTCTCCGTCTTGCGGTCACGGAGGGCCGCAACTCCAAAAGAAACATTACTTTGTGATGCGTGCGATTCTAATTTGCGACGGATCGGACGCCTGAGTCCATGCGATCAGGAAGCTGCTTCCTTGTCGTATCAAGCGCGGGAATCCACTGGCGCGGGCACTGCTGGAGCTTGCAATTACAAACGGCGGCTGAGTCCTGCCGTCCGGGTAGATCTGCCGCGCGCGAATTTCGGCGCCCTGACCGGGGGTGTTTTCCAGCCACGAAATCAAGGCGCCGTGATCCGGAGTGAGAGCAACGTCCACACGTCCCGAAGGATTTCCGGAATCAATCGGTACCGGCTTGCCGAATGTCCTGCCGCTATCGGAAGAGAATATCGCCCGGACGTGTCCGCGATCCCCGACGCCTGTAAACCAGGCAACCGCAACAAGAGGGCCGTCCGCAGCAACCGCCGGACCATTCACCGGACAGGCAGCAATCTTCCATTGATCCGCATGAAGGATAGCCGGCGCCGTCCATTTTCCGCCTGCGCGACGAATGTAGGAAATGTCGCGCACTTCGGAGGCAGACCGGTCCCTGAAAACGACAAACGGTCCTTCGGATGTCACAGCCGCATCCGTCTGACAACAGTCACAAACCCTGGAATCCAGCACTGTTTCATCCCGAAAGGATCCACGGTCAAACTTCGAATACATTAGAGCCATTTCATTCGATAAATCGCCTTCGTCCATGGATCCCGGTTTGAAGTTTCTGGCATCCAGCCAGATCGCGCCGGCCGTGCCGTTTCCTTCATCGACCAGGGATACAAATCCATGCTCGGTTGCAGAACGATCGGTATGCGCGCGGACCGGATCACTCCAGCTCCCACCCTGATCGTGAGAAACAGAAACGTAGACGTCATACGCATAAGGTCCTGCCGCATTTTTCTGGAGCCAGTGCGCGGCGAGTGAATGATCCGACAGCGCCTGGATCGATGGAAAATCAGCCCAGTTAATAAAGAACGGCACCTTCCGGACAATGTCACGCGGCGGACCCCATCGCTCCCCATCCAGACTCGCAAACCGTAGAGCGTGGCCGCCAGCAACGGCTTCCAGCCAGCTCATGTACACACGATCGCCTTGAACGCTCAAGTATGGTTCCCCGCTTTCAGAACCGGCTGGAGAAGCAAGCTCCACGACCCTCCATTTACCGGAGCCCTGTTCCGTACCGCATCCCTGCAGAAGAAATGGAAAGAGTACGAGAAGCAGAAGGCAGATACCTCGCCGTGCCATATCAGCTATCTAACCACGTACATGTTCCAGATTAGAGGTCCCCAGAAAATGGCAGGAAGCGCCACAGCGCCAATAAACGTCCCGTACGGAAGCAGGTAGTCGGAACCCTTTCGCAATACCAGAATAAACAAGCCACCGATCAACGACCCGAGCAGAGAAGAAAAAAACAGGACCAGCAAGACCTGCTGCCATCCAAGATAAGCCCCAACCATAGCCAGCATCACCACATCACCATGACCCAGCCCTTCCCGCTTGCGAACGAGTTTGTAGAGAATCAGCGCGAATAAAGGAACCAGTCCTCCGACAACTACTCCGAGCAAGGATTCCACCGGGGTCAAATACGGATTTACAAATGATGCGCCCAGCCCGAGCGCAATTCCCGGAAACGTCAACTTTGCAGGAAGCAGCCGGTGATAATAGTCAATTACGGTAAGAACAATCACAATGCATCCGAAAATTCCGTAGATCAGAAAAGAAATCGAAATGCCGAAATACTTGTAAAGCAGAAGAAACAGAATTCCGGTTGTAAGCTCCACGATCGGATATACCGGAGATATTCGCTCCTTACAGTTCGCGCAACGGCCCCGCAGCCAGAGGTAGCTCAGAAGAGGAACGTTGTCATACCAGCGAATCAGGGTGTTGCAGCGCGGACAGCGCGAACGGGGAGTAACAATCGACTGATGAATCGGAATCCGGTGAATGCAAACATTCAAAAACGATCCGATAATGAGACCCACTACAAAAAAGTAAATTTCAAATAACGGGCCGGGAAAATACAAAGCACGATCCATGGCAAAGTATTGTAACGCAAATATCCTCGTAGGGGCTGAGCATTTTCCATCGCAGTTTTGTTCGGGCCTCAATTGAGGATGGTCTCCTTTGTGCCTGAATTTTGTTCGCAGGGAAAAATGCTCGGTCCTTCACCCGGCGTGCATCATACCCGGTTAGACGGGCTGTGCATTTGCGTGCACTTTGAGGTCATGAATTGCTATGGTTGGTAAAAATGCTTGAAGTGGAGGCGTTTAGAATGGCAAATGCAGCAGCCCCTACACGGCTTTCACTGGAACTGTTCGCGATGACGCGATAGACTTCTAATTCACGCCGTGGTGGGAGGACGGACCGGTCGCATACGTTCCCGCCTGGGCACCCGTAGGCTCGGGAGGCGGCAACACAAGATCTTCCTTCTTTCCGACCAAAGCAAGATCGATAATCTCATCAATACGCTTGATAAAGAAGAACTCCATATCTTCCTTCACGTTCACGGGCACATCTTCCAGATCCTTCTGATTCCGATCAGGAAGAATCACTTTTCTAAGACCGGAACGGCGTGCTGCAAGGACTTTTTCCTTGATTCCGCCAACCGGCAATACCGCGCCGCGCAACGTGATCTCACCAGTCATAGCAATATCACTTCGGACCGGTCTCCCGGTTAGAAGCGAAAGAAGGGCCACAAACAAAGTGACACCGGCAGAAGGACCATCCTTCGGCTGCGCGCCGGCAGGAACGTGAACGTGGATATCGTAATCCTCAAAAAAGTCTTCCGGAATATCCAGATCTTTTGCCTTAGAACGAAGATAACTCAACGCTGCCTGAGCGGACTCCTTCATCACGTCGCCGAGATGTCCGGTAAGCGAAAGCGTTCTCTTTCCTTTCATCTTCGTCGCTTCCACAAACAGAATGTCTCCGCCAAATGCAGTCCAGGCAAGTCCCGTAGCCACACCAGGAACGGCGGTGCGTTCGGCAACCTCGGAGAAGAATTTGATCGGGCCAAGGTACTTGCTGATCTGATCGGTTCCGATCGTAAAATTCTCGGCCGATCCTTCCACGATTTCCTTTGCGACGCCGCGGCAGATCGTTGCAATTTCGCGTTCCAGATTTCGAACGCCTGCTTCACGCGTGTAATTGTGAATGATTTCCTTGATGGTCTGTTCCTCGAAAATAATCTGCTCTTCCTTCAACCCGTGCTGCTCGCGTTCCTTTGGAATCAGGAACTTGGTTGCGATCCACAGCTTATCTTCATCCGTATAGCCGGGGATCTCGATCACTTCCATTCTGTCCTGAAGCGCGGGCGGAATCGGATCCAGCAAATTTGCTGTTGCAATAAACATCACTTTGGAAAGATCAAACGGCACTTCCAGATAGTGATCGGAAAATGCGAAGTTTTGCTCAGGATCCAGGACTTCCAGGAGAGCAGAAGACGGATCTCCACGAAAGTCAGTGCCGATTTTGTCGACTTCATCCAGCATGAAAATCGGGTTATTCGATCCGACTTTCTTGATGCTCTGAATGATTCGTCCCGGCAACGCGCCCACATAAGTCCGGCGATGCCCACGAATTTCCGCCTCATCGCGTACTCCTCCAAGTGAAATGCGGATGAACTTGCGTCCAAGCGCGCGAGCAATGGAACGTCCCAGCGAAGTCTTGCCCACTCCTGGAGGTCCGACAAAGCAGAGAATCGGACCTTTCATATCGGCTTTCAGCTGGCGTACGGCAAGATATTCGAGAATTCTCTTTTTGACTTTTTCGAGATCGTAATGATCCTCTTCCAGGACAACCGCGGCAGCTTTGACATCCAGATTGTCTTCCGTGCCGTTCATCCACGGCAACTCTACAAGAACTTCCAGATAGGTGCGGCAGACGCTGTACTCAGCTGAAGCAGGATGCATCTTAGAAAGACGTTTCAATTCCTTGTCTGCGACTTTCTTTACGTCCGCGGGCATCTTTGCCTTTTCGATCTTTTCGCGGAATTCCTCCACCTCAACTCCGCGCTCATCTCCTTCTCCAAGCTCTTTCTGGATCGCTTTGAGCTGCTCCCGGAGATAGTATTCGCGCTGCGTCTTGTCGATTTCGCCCTTCACCTGCGTCTGGATCTTGTTCCCGATTTCCAGAATATTGATTTCTTTGTTGAGCAGCAGATTGACTTTTTCCAGCCGCTCTTTCATATTGACGGCTTCGAGAATTTCCTGTTTCTCCTCCGTAGAAATCTTCAGACTCGACGCGATCAGGTCGGCCATTTTTCCGGCAGATTCCATGTTCACGATGACAGAGGCGAGATCGGAGGAGAGATAGGTAGCCATTTCACTCAGTTTCTTGAACAGCTTCTTGCCGTTCATGATGAGCGCTTCGATTTCCAGGCTCTTGTCGTCCGGCTCCTCAATGATTTCTACTTTGGCCAGATAATAAGGAGCGGCCTGGATGAACGAATCGACTTTGAAACGGGACAATCCCTGCACGATCACCCGGAGAGTGCTGTCGGGCATCCGGATCATCTTCGTAATTAATGCTGTCGTGCCAATTCCGTAAAGATCCTCTTGTTTGGGTTCTTCAATCTTGGGATCTCGCTGCGTAACGAGACCGATAATATTATCGGTCTTTAATGAATCCTCGATTAATTTTACGGAGCGATCTCGTCCCACAACGAGAGGGATCATCAATTCCGGATACAAAACCGCATCTCGCAAAGGCAGGACCGAGATAATATCCGGCAAATTAACCTTCTTGTTGCGCGTTGATTTCATTTTTCCCTCACTTCTTGCTGATTCGCTACTAAGTATAAGTGCCCGTGATAGTCAAGTCAAAACAGTTGAGTGCCTCATTATCAGGTCGAAATTCTATGGTAAGATTTATTTTCCGACATCGAAATCTGGAGTCGCGGGCTTCCGCGTCCACGAACCTTTAAAAGGAGTCAACATGGCCAGGATTCATCTGATTCGCGCGCGAGAAATTCTGGATTCACGCGGCACACCCACAGTAGAAGTAGAGGTCCGTTTGGAAGACGGAACTTTGGGAAGAGCCGCAGTGCCTTCCGGCGCTTCCACGGGCGAATATGAAGCGCTTGAATTGCGGGATGGCGATTCTTCACGCCATCTTGGAAAAGGCGTTTTGAAAGCTGTTGACAATGTAAACCGCATCATCGGGCCGGCCTTGATTGGCAAAGATCCTGCAAAGTACAAAGAACTCGATCAACAGATGATTGGAATGGACGGCACCTCGAATAAGGCTGTGCTCGGCGCGAATGCGATTCTGGGAGTCTCCCTGGCACTGGCAAAGGCCGCAGCCGCTTCGTGGAAAATCTCCCTTTATCAATTCCTGGGCAAAGGGAATACGCTTCCGATTCCGATGATGAACGTCATCAACGGCGGAGCGCATGCGGATAATAACCTGGATGTGCAGGAGTTCATGATTGTACCTCATGGAGCCGACCGGTTTTCGGAATCGATCCGCATGGGGTGCGAAGTTTTTCACACTCTAAAAAAATTGCTGAAGAAGGAAGGGAAAACTACAGCAGTGGGCGATGAAGGCGGATTTGCGCCACAGCTGCAATCGCATGAAGAAGCGATGGAACTTCTGATTCGCGCCATTGAAGGAGCCGGATACAAACCGGGTGAGCAGATCAGTCTGGCGCTCGATGTAGCTGCAAGTGAATTCTTCGACAAAGGCGCATATGCCTTCAAGAAGTCGGATCGCTCCCGTAAGAGCAGCGAGGATTTGATTGGAATGTACGAATCCTGGATGAAACGGTTTCCGATTTTCTCGATTGAAGATGGAATGGGAGAAAACGACTGGGATGGCTGGAAAAAAATGACGGATCGTCTCGGAAAGAAAATACAGCTCGTAGGGGATGATCTCTTTGTAACCAACACGAGGAAATTGAAAGAAGGGATTGAAAAAGGTATCGCGAATTCCATTCTGATCAAAGTCAATCAGATCGGGACACTCACCGAGACACTGGAAACCATGAACATGGCATTCGGCGCCGGCTACACCTGTGTCACGAGTCATCGTTCGGGGGAAACCGAAGATGCCACAATTGCTGATCTTGCCGTAGCCACGAATTGCGGACAGATCAAGACGGGAAGCGCAAGCCGGAGCGAGCGAATGGCGAAATACAATCAATTGCTTCGCATCGAAGAGGAACTTGGAAGCGAAGCGAAGTTCGCGAAACTGCCGAGATAGGATTCACTGCGGAGGAAGGAAGGAATTCACCACAAAGGCACAAAGAACACGAAGGTTAGAAAATAATTTATCTTTGTGACCTTCGTGTCTTTGTGGTGAAATGCGTTCTCCGCGCTTCCGCGTTGAAAAAGAGGATCCATGAAGAAACTGGTGTTGTTGAGGCATGGGGAAAGTACCTGGAACAAAGAGAACAGGTTTACCGGGTGGCATGATGTTGATCTTTCAGAAAAGGGACTGATCGAAGCAGGCAAAGCCGGTGAGGTCTTATTAAAGGAAGGTTTTGCTTTTGATCTTGCCTTCACATCCGTACTGAAACGCGCCATCCGCACGCTCTGGATCGCACTGGACCGGATGGATCGGATGTGGATTCCGGTTCACAATTCCTGGCGGCTGAACGAACGGCATTACGGAGCGCTCCAGGGACTCAACAAAGCCGAAACCGCTGTGAAATTCGGCGAAGAACAGGTACTGGTATGGCGGAGAAGCTACAGCATCCCTCCACCGGCCCTGGAGAAATCCGATGAAAGATATCCGGGGTATGACCCGCGGTATAAAGATCTCAGTGAAACCGAGCTGCCTCTCACGGAATGCTTGAAAGACACAGTCGCGCGCTTTCTACCTTACTGGCATCAAACGATTGCGCCTGTGGTGAAATCCGGAAAGCACGTAATCATTGCCGCGCACGGAAACAGCCTCCGGGCGCTGGTAAAGTATCTGGACAATATTTCGGATGATGCAATCGTTGGCCTGAACATCCCAACAGGCGTTCCACTCGTGTATGAGCTGAACGACGATCTAAAACCGATCAAACATTACTATCTTGGCGATCCAGATGAAATTGCAAAATCGATGCAATCGGTAGCCAATCAAGGAAAAGCGAAGAAATAAGAATTCACCCCAAAGGCACGAAGGTCACAAAGATGAGTAACTGGCTGTTCAAATCCGATCCTGATACTTATGGTTTGGCGGAACTGGAGCGTGATAAACAAACGGTGTGGGATGGCGTCAGCAACAATCTTGCGCTCAAACATCTGCGAGCCGCAAAGAAGGGTGATTCCGTTTTCATTTATCATTCCGGTGAGGAAAAGGCGATTGTGGGAATTGCTGAGATTACAAAGGAAGCCTATCCCGATCCGAAACAGAAAGATCCAAGACTCGTAGTGGTTGAGATCAAGTTCGTAAAACGTCTCGCAAAACCCGTAACACTTGCGGATGTGAAAGCTCGCAAAGAGTTCGCAGATTTTGCCCTGGTCCGCGTGCCGCGTCTATCGGTCATGCCGGTCACAGATGCGCAGTGGAAAGCCCTGCTAAAGTAGGGCTATGCATTTGCCATTGGCAAGCATGAGGGTCATGCAAGTTTCATTTGATGGAAAACAATTTGGGATCAATTTGATATGCGCAAATGCACAGCCCGTTTCGCGGAGGCGATGAAGCCAGTTCACTTGACGGGTTGAGCATTTTCTCGCGCGATGGAACCCGTACCTCTACTGAGATTTGCATCCATAGCCACCGGCGCATCGCTGACGATGGGAAAATGCTCAACCCCTACAGTTCTCACGCCCTCCCCTCATTGGACAAAACTACGGCATTTGGAAGATAATCGGGCAAACGGACGGAAAATGGGAGGAAACTCTACCCTTTTGTTTCGATTCTAATTTTGTTTTGCTGAAACGTCGCGTTTCTGGATATTGCAGAAGAATTCGGGGTGATTTATTCCGGAACAACCGGACCCAAAATTCATGCGTTGAAGTTTGAGATCGATTCAAATAAGAAGTGGAACCTGGAAGCCAGTCTCTCTTTTCAGGCTTTCGGAGCCGTCGGCGTTACGGTTGGTTCTTACTTTGAAGACCGTATGAACCACTCAATGTGATCCTGGAGCACCGAAAGAGGCATCGCGCCGCTGCCAAGAACCGCGTCGTGGAACTTTCGGATATCGAAACGTTCTTTCATTGCGCCTTTCGCTTCTTCTCGAAGTTCCCTGATCCGAATGCTCCCCATCTTATAAGCCAGCGCCTGCGCGGGAATATCCGTTGAATACCGCAACGATTCCGTGCCGATCTCCGTGTCGGACAATAAAACATTGTCCTTCATAAATTCCATGGCCTTGGAACGAGACCAGCCGAGATCATTCATGCCGGTATCCACAACCAGTCTCGTGGCCAGCATGATTTCCATCGCAAGCCTTCCGTATTGCTCGTACGGATCCTGATACATTCCCATTTCTCCAGCCAGCGAGGATGCATACTCAGCCCAGCCTTCTATAAAGGCGGTCGGATAATTTTCCCGCTGGAAGGAAGGCAGCCGTTCATTTTCTGACTGCAGACAGATTTGAAAATGATGGCCTGGAATCAGCTCATGATAAATCAGGGCGCCTGCGAAAAGAAGAGAGCGTTCATTTAAATTAGAACCATTGTAGTAGTAGTCCCCTTCCGGCTCGGCCTTCGTTGGGTCCTGGTAGTATCCGAATGTCATTGCGCCTTCCAGCGCCGGATCCAGACGGCGCACTCCGTAGGGGGCGCGCGGTTTTCTCAGGAAGTAAGAGTCAATCTTCGGCTCGATTCGAGTGACGAAGGACATCAACTTTGCGCCGATTTCTTCGGCTGTCTTGGGAAAAAACCGGGGATTGGTTTTCAAGAATTTGTGGAACTCGGCCTTCGATCCCTGGAAGCCCAGCGAGTCGCGAATTTCCTTCATCTTCGCATTGATGCGGTCCACTTCTTTCATGCCTATCGCATGAACCTGTTCCGGCGTGACGTCTAACGTAACATGAACCTTCGCCAGAAAGCGGTAATATTCCCTGCCGTTCGGGTATTGCCATAAGCCTACGGCGTCCGGAGCTTTCTTGCTGTAATCACCCGATAGAAAATCTGTGAACGCCTTCCATTCAGGAACAACCTCAGAGTCAATGATTCTATCGACGCCCTCCCGAAAATTTTGCGTGTCCTCCGCTTTCATTCCTTGAAGTCTCGCGTCCCCAATATGGAAGATGCTCTCGCTTGATTTCTTTTCAAACGACCGCAAGAATGCAAGCACCTGCGCCAGCTCCTCTTTCGGCATCACGATCCCGTGATTGAATTGCTCGCGCACTCTGTTCTCTAACGCTTTCACAAAAAGCGGATACTGTTTCAGCAGTTTTTGATAATGATCCAGATCCTGTTTGCTCTGAAACTGGTATTCCATAAAAATGCGGTGAACAACGGGGACCGGCGAATTGTAGGGCGTCACCGGGGTATCCAGCCAGAAATACTGCAGGCCTTCTACGACATTCGTGTTTTCCCATTTCAAGATCTGGACCGAAAGACTCTCTTCATGGCTTAGTTCGGCGTTGTTCACTTTTGACAGTCGATCCAGCATGGACTGCGAGAATGCCGCTTCTGATTTTGCCTTTTCATAGGAAATATCAGGGAGCCGTTCGATCGGGAGCGCGTACTTCAACTGGAAGTATGGCGTTTCGTTCAGCAAATGCTGCCAGTAATCATTTTCGATTTGCTTGAGTACTTCCGACCCGTTTGGGGTTGCGGTGTACGATCCCGAATAGATCAACAAGAGCACAAACAATAAGAAAGCGCATCGTTTCATTTTGAAAACCTTGAAAGCAGGAAAAAAGGATCCGGCTGTTTGTTCCCCAGTACAACATCCGCAACATACTCTCCGAGTGCCGGTCCGTGTTTGTAACCATGTCCGGAGCCGCCTCCAACGATCCATACGTTTTCTGCTTCCGGATGATGATCGATGACGAAGTTTGAATCAGGACTGTTCTCATACTGGCAGACGCGTGATTCCAGCAACGGCGCGCCTTTCATCGCAGGAAAACGCAGCTCCAGAATTTCACGAGCGGCCTGCAAGCCACCGGGTGAGGCAACTCGCTCTCCGGTGGTTGGATCAAAGGCTGGTCCGTGTGTGTCATCCGCGACTTTTAGTCCTCGGTACTGATTTCCGGGAATCCCATAAAACAGCGCAGATCCATGATGAATCCAAACAGGAAGATGCTGTTCGCTAAAACGATTGTCGCCGGCCGGAGTTCCGAAATAGAAAACTTCCTGACGGGTAGGCGCGATCAAACGTCCAAGCACATCGGGGAATAATTTAGCGAGCCAGGGACCGCACGCGAAGATGTAATGATCGGCTATCAATGCGGAACCATCGGAAAGAGTGATATTCGTCATCCTGTTGTTTTGGATGGAACCCGGGACTACGGAGGATTGCTGGTACTCTCCTCCTTCATCGAGAAAGGCTTCTTGAACTACTTGACACGCCTGACGAGCGAGCAAGAATCCCGCTTCCTTTTCGATCAAGACCCAGTTGACGTCGTCGAAGCGGATCTGGGGATAACGTTGCGATGCTTCTTTCGTACTAATTTGTTCGTAAGGCAACCCTACCGCGTCCAGATGAGGAAGAGAAGTTTTTTCGAAATCTTCAGAACCCATCACCATCCAGAGAGCGCCGGTTCTGGTGTACAGTTTTCGATTCCAGCGTTTTTCGTTTTCCTGCCAGAGTTGAAGAGCGCGAACCGCCATCTTCGTGTAGATTCCGTTGGGTCCGTAGGTAGCGCGGATTACCCGCGTTTCGTCGCCGGAGCTGGCCCGTGCATTGCCTGGTCCCCACGCATCCAGCAAAGTCACTCGCGCTTTTTGACGAAGCAAATGCAGTGCCGTCCATCCGCCAAATGCGCCGGCTCCGATCACTGCAATGTGTGTGGCTCTTGCAGGAGAGGCGAAGAGCGAAAGCGGTGAGAGTCCGCTGATCGCTGTGAGAGCTGCCGTGTTTTTCAGAAACGTTCTTCTAGGGATCGAACGAATGAATCCGTCTTTCTTCATATACGGCAACCAAAACTATAGCTTATTTTCATGGGAAAGGAACGTGTGAACGCTTCTTCCCAATGAGGTTTTGCTGTAGGATAATCCAAAGCAGCAACAACCCGGCCTGAGAACCGATAACACTGTTGGAGGAAAAAAGATGGATATCAAATTTCCGAAGATCGATACCAGCGAAAATAACCGTTTAGATGCCAATCAGAGCGACCAATTGAAACGGTTGGCGGACCAAGTTCGATCAGATGAAAAAGCCGAACCTGTGGGCATGCCGATTCAGGATGAGATCGAAAAAGTAAAGTCCGCAGCGGAAGAGTCACCGTTATTTCAGGCGCTAACTGGTAGTGAAAGCTCAGACACGAAGCAAGTCGCGTCAGATGTACGGCATGCGGACCTTCCAACTGCGCTCGAGCTCAATGACTTTGCAGAGAATGCTGGAAAGTTGCTGAATAAGATCGATCTGAACAAGCTGGAAAATCTGACATCGGTTGTAAAAGCGCTTGTCCCAATCTTGCAAGGCGGCGCGCTGGAGCGATTGATCGGTGGTGCGATCGGTCAGCACGGGACGGGAGCCAGCAGTACGATCGGGGCCATCAAAGATGGAGCCGTCGTACGCGATCACGCCGGGGAATTGCTTGGTGATGCTCATGGTGGATTCATCGGATCAGACTCCGGCTTTGTCAGCGAAGATCCCGCAAAAGGTGAAGAAAACACAGGAACTAAGGTTGAAACACCAAGCGTGAAAGACATTATTATCAACTTCATTCTTGGTTATGCGACCAAGGAATCTCCCGTTCCGATGCCTCCAACTCCTCCCGATGCCGACACCGGCAAGAATATGTGGGACGGTGTGACCTTCTTCAAGGATATTCTGGGAATCAGCGGTGGCGGGGGTTATGAAAATTACTTGAATAAGAAGGGAGGCGTCGACACCAACGGGGAACCAAATCCTGAAGGTGAGACTTCCGGAGGTCCGAGATTCATCACCCGGGAAATGTTAAAAGGACTCGCTGCACGCCTGGGTCAACTGGGAGAACCGAATCCGGAATCACAGGCCGGATCGGGCGGTCCGATTGATCAAACAAAAGCAGGCGGCAATGTCGGTACTGCCGGAGAACCGGTTCCGGACGCACAAATCGATCGTGTGGCTATTACAGATCGCGATATAGACGCAATCCGAATCCGGCTCGAATCGAAATTCAGACGATCGTAAGTGAGGAGCAGGCCGGAGGCGTGCGACCCATAATGCAGGCGGGACGCCTGTGCTCCATAGAGCCTACAAGACCTTTAACAGAACCAGCGTGATGTCGTCATGCTGAGTCGTCTGTCCGACAAAATCATGAACGCGGGATAGAATCAGCTGTGTGAGCTCGGATGCGGAGAGATGGTGGTTTGAGGAGACAATCGAGTCGAGCCGCTCCTCACCAAATTCTTCGTCTTTCGCATTTCTCGCTTCGGTAACTCCATCCGTAAACAAAGCGACGATGTCCCCCGGATGCAGGGGAACGGTAGCTTTCTGATACGTGCGATCCTTAAACAATCCAATCACAGTCCCGCCCGTCTGCAGCCGCACAATCTCACCGGGATTCGAGTGAAAAAGAAAAGGCGGATTATGTCCGGCATTGACATATGTTAAAGAACGCAATGAATCATCATAGACGCAGTAGAAGAGCGTGGCATATTTGTTTGGATCGGTTGCGGAATGCAGGAATTGATTGACATCGCCCACCAGCGCGTCCACCGAATCCCCTCGCAGCTGGGCACGACTTCGAAGGCTTCCCTGCAGACTCGCCATCAATAGCGCGGAAGAAATTCCCTTGCCCGAAATGTCGCTGATCACGATGCCCAATTTCCGGACACCAATTTGCAGGAAATCGTAATAGTCGCCACCAACTCCCGAAGCGGATTGGCAAATGCCAGTGTAATCCAGCGTGTTCATTGTAGGGAAAACCTGCGGGAAGAGTCTTTCCTGAACCTGGCGCGCAATATCGATTTCGCGTTTGATACGTTCCTCTTCCGCCAGCTTCTCCCGTTCTAATGCGGCTTTGAAAACCAGCATCATGTGGGTGATAAAAACAAACACCAGCAGCTTAACCGCTACGTTCCAGTAAGGAATGACCATTTGCGCATGAGCCTCGCGTCCAACCACTTCATCCGCAAACCAGCACACGCCGCTTGCCACCGAAGTTAGAATTCCGGCTGTCTCTCCGGCAAACCAGCCCGCAAACAAAACGGGAACCAGATAAAATTCTAAGAAAAAGAGTTCAGGACCGGTCACATAATCGGTAAAACCAAGCAGCCCTACAGTCAGTAGAGCGCTGATTAGAATGATTGATCTTGGCAGCCTACGAATCCAATCCAGCAAGCGCATGTCACTTTCCTGCGGCTAAAATTCGGTCCGTGATCGTATGGAAGTGACCGCCAAAGTGATGGCCCCCGGCAAGGGGAAT
The DNA here is from genome assembly GCA_963843285.1 of uncultured bacterium. Classification (GTDB taxonomy): domain Bacteria; phylum Acidobacteriota; class HRBIN11; order JAKEFK01; family JAKEFK01; genus CAZDDB01. The sequence goes on along the minus strand of CAWJJO010000002.1, from coordinate 426,191 downwards.
GATCGTGGCAAGTTTCGAATCGATCGCGGTGCAGAGAGAATCCTCTTCCTCGTTACCATAAAAGCAGAGGATTCGGGTCCCTTTGAGTTTTTCCACTTCCGGCAAAGTCGGCTGCTCATTCGTGTGCGAAACATTCAACCAATCGGTTAAATGAAACTCGAATGCGGCTGTTCTTCCGGGGGACAGCAATGCGACGACTTTTACTTTGCTCGATAGGTCGGCCGGAAGACGATCGGCCAGAAAGGGTAGCACATCCGCGCCAAACGAAAAACCGATCAGCAAAACGCTTTCCTTCTTCCACGCATTTAGATAGTGGCGCAGCACGCGTTCCAGATCCTTTGCCGTCTGATCCGGTGTTCGGGGATTCCAGAAGTACTCCAGCGAATTGAATCCCACAACAGATACGCCGGCAGCAGACAGGGTGATGCCAAGGTCACGATCAATACTGGCCCATCCGCCATCGCCGGAAACGATCACCGCAAACGATAAGGACTGATCCCCTTGTGCGGGGACTTCCACCAAAGGAAGATCCTTGATTTCGGAATCAGAAGGCGCTTGTTGAGTCTTGATCGCGGCTTCCTGTTTTTCAATCAGACGGTGAAACGCGCTGCGAAATTGCGGCATCCAGTTGCGTGGCGCAGAAAAGCCGTGTCCCACTTTGGGAAGCATTACAACTTCAGCGCCGCGAACCTTCCCTGCAAACTCTTCGGTCAGAGCCGGGCGGCACACCTGGTCGATCGCGCCCTGCAATGCAACCCACGGAGCTTCCAAATCATCTGATGGTGAGAAGCTATATCCCTTCCCTTTTGGTCCCGGCACCCATGTCAAACCACGCCCCTTGCACATCGGCCGTGTGAGCGGAAGATCCGGGCAGAAGCCCATGCTCATGGCGCCGGCAAATGTGGTAGGAGGCGCCTGCACCAGCGCAGCGTATACGAGTGTCGCGCCGGAGGAATAACCGATCAGTACTGGCGGCACGTATTTGCTGTAGTTCAGACTTTTCTGCACAAACTTGCTGAGGGATTCAAAGTCAGCAGCCGGATAGGAGCAGCGATCCTGCGATGCTTCCAGTTGCCGCAGATAATGACGGATGTCAATCCCGACAACCAGCGCGTCCAGTGTCTGCAGCTCCCGCGCCATATCCACAACACCCAGGTTCCATCCTCCGTCACCCGAAACAAACAAAACCACATGAGAGGGTGCCGCCGTTTGATGATACAAAGTCACTGCGCCGAACCGTCCGAAACGAACTGTTTCTTCGGAACAATACACTCTAATAGAATAGAATTGCACAATCAGGAAAAAGAGAATTTTCAAGAATTTCATTTGGATACAACTCCTCTCAATCCGCCCGAGATCAGGGAAGCCAGATTCGTCAGAATCCGAGGCAGCGCCAGACCGCCGGGACAGGCCATGTATCTGGGTTCCCAGCGAGGATCGAACTTTTCCTTGTACTGCCGCAAGCCCTGAAAATTATAAAAGTGCTCTCCGTGGCGGAAAACGAGACCGCCCAGCCGGTTCCAAAGGGAAGCGAGCGCGCGACTCTCCAATCCCGAAAGGGGAGCCATCCCCAGATTGAACCAGCGATACCCCTGCGATTTTCCCCACAACATCAGACTGACGAAAAGGAAATCCATGACACCGTTGGGGGCTTGCGGCACGTAGCGCATCAGATCCAGCGAAAGCTCTTCTTTTGCGCCACTCTGCCAGATATTGATGAACGCCAGAATCTCCTCGTGTTTCCGAACCAGGCCGGCAGGAAACTGAACGAGATACTCCGGCTTAAAAAACCCGAGGGAGAATCCTTTCTCACGTGTGTTCTTGCTTCCCATCCACGAATCAGAAATTTCCTGCAGCCGCGGCATCAGCACCCCCACCTGTTCCTGCGGGACGATGTCAAAAGTGTAGCCATCTCTTTGGAATTTGTGGAGCAGATGCCGAAACGTTTTTCTGGAATTTCCTTCCATTGAAAAAGAGTCCAGCGGAACGCGGGCTTCTTCACCCAATTTCAAAAGCGTAAGGCCGAGATCCAAATATAGAGGAAGATGAAAACGGTCCACTTCATAAAACACAGTCCAACCATCGTGCCGGTCCGCCATTTCCCGGAAACGCCAGACCAGCTCCGGCATTTCTTCTTCGGGACCAACCGGATCTCCGAGTGCGACAAAACTTCTTCCTTCCACTCCGTACATCAGAAATGCGTTCCCGCTTTCGCTGAACAACAGTTCTTTGTCCCCCAGCAACGCAAGATGAGCAGAAGATACAGGACTCTTCGCGATCAGCAATCGTGCCCGTTCCAGATCATGTTCTGTCGGCAAAGCCGGTTCCGGAGACGCAGCGCTAAAAAGTTGCGCCAGCGCAACGACAAAGGCAAACGCGAAGGTGCCCACGGCCGCGCGCAAAGATCGGGGAGCATTGGCGGAGAAAGTAAATTTCCACCAGAGTTCTGAGGAGTACGGGACGTGCTTGTATGAAAACAGCGTAAGCCAAACAGAGCTGAGAAGAACAAGGATGATGGCCACTACCCAGGTTCTGCTGAATCGTTCGCTGAAAAGAGAAGCTTTGCGATAAAAGTACCGGCGGCACGGGAGCAGTGCGAAGAGCAGAACCGCCATGATGGCCGCTTCCTCGTAATCGAACCCTTTCAGAAGGGAAGCGACCAGGCCGGTTGCAAGCAGAGTCACGGTTACCACATACGCCGCATCGAGTCTGCGCTGAAGCCCGCGCGCGAGTAGAAGCAGGCCGACCCCCGCGAGACTTCCAAGCAGATGGGAAACTTCGAGCAGCGGGAGAGGAATCAACTGCTCCAGAAACTCCAGACGTCCTTTCGCCGCAGGCAGAGCTCCTGAGAAAAGCAGCACAATTCCGCCGACAAAAGTCGTCACGGCAAACACTGCAGGCGCGACATCCGGCGCCCATTGTCCAAAAAACCGCGCAATGCGCTGAACCTGGGCCTTTCGTTCGGCCACTTCATGCGCGCCGAGAAGGAGGGCCGAAAGCGCCAGTGGAAACAGGTAGTACACACCTCGATACGCAACCACCGAACCGATCAAGGCGGGAGCAGAAATTTCCGGTACGCACAAAACCAGAATCACACTTTCAAACACACCCAGTCCGCCCGGCACATGGCTGATCAAGCCCAGCACATGAGCCACGATGAAGATCCCCAGGAACTCGGAGAAGGATATCTGCGGGTGCGCCGGGAGCAACACATACAGCACCAAGGCGGCGAGCAACCAATCAATCGATGAGACGACAATCTGTGCAGCCGAAATCATCAACGGAGGAGAAGCGAATTCCCAATCCCGGATCTTCAACGGCTCCCTTCTGCGCGCAATGAGAATGCAGTACCCCACCGCAGACGCCAGGAAAACAATTCCGATGGGAAGTGTCGAGCGAATGGGCAAATGAAGCGAATCCGGAATCTCCGAGGGACTCACGGTCAGTCCAATCCCTCCTACGGTGAGCACGCCTAACGCAAAAGTCAGCGTGCTGAAGGCTACGATCTGCGCGATTTCCGCCGTACTCAATCCCCATGCGGAATAGAAACGGTATCGCACCGACCCGCCTGTGAGCACCGGAAAGCCGAGACTCATGCTGAAGGCGTAGCTGATGAATGAGGCAAGAGCAATCTTGCTGTAAGCGAGAGGATGACGGATGTATCGGAATCCAAGCGTATCGTAAAACGTTAGAATGAAATAATTAGCAAGAGTGAGACCAATCGCCCCCAGCAGAGAGGCTGTGGAAATTCCTTTTAGATCCCGGAGAATTTCGTGATAGTGATATTGACGCAGCGAATGATCCAACCACCAGACGGCTGCAAGAAACAGCGCGGCGCCTGAGAGCGGCTGCACAAAGCGCGCAATTCGCTTCATGGATCTGAATATAACTTTTGCTTCGAATCAGCGGTAGGGGCGGTGTTTCTCCCCGCCCGCACAGAGCAGGCGACCACAAGGCTCGCCCCTACGACTTTGCGTCTTTGCGAGAAATTCTTCAGCTTCGTTCGGAGATCAAGGCGTCCAGCTCCGATCGGAGCCGAGGCAGGATTTCGTCATATGTAAACGCGCCGACGGTCCGGGCTTTCTTCTTGAAATTCACATGTGTGGGACCACACCAAAGACCAAGATCCGCATCATCCGACTCGCCAGGTCCGTTCACGCGGCATCCCATGACGGCGATTGTGATCTTGTGTTGATTTGCGTATTCGGTGATCTCCTTCACTTTTTCAGCAAGCTCAACAAACCGTTCGTTCTCGACGCGAGAACAACTCGGACAGGAAATGATGTTGAGGCCCTGGCCAAATTCAGGCACGGAAATAAAACGTCCGGCAGCCACATCATCAATGATCTTTTTCCCGACAATCACTTCTTCGTATTTTCGCGGATTCGGGAGCGTAAGCGACACGCGGATTGTATCGCCGATTCCCTTCGCCAGCAGCTTTTCGAAGGCCAGCCTGCTCTTGATGATTCCATCCGGCGGAAGTCCTGCTTCGGTCACACCGAGATGAAGCGGCACATGCGGAAGGCGGTCGCTGAACTGCTCGTTTACTTCCACGACCTTTGCAGGGTCCGAATCCTTCAGACTCACAACATAGTCTTCGAAGCCGAATTCTTCCATCAACGCGCAGTGATACGCGGCAGATTCTACAATCGCCTTCATTTGATCTCCGGGATATCGCTGCAGGAATTCCGGAGCTACAGATCCGCAATTGACGCCGATCCGGATCGCACAATTGTGATTGCGCGCTACATCCACAATCCAGTGGACTTTTTCCGCGATGCTCTTCTCTTTTTCGTGATGATGAAGATGCCCCGGATTGTACCGGATCTTATCTACGTGATCCGCAATTTTCGCAGCGAGCCGGTAGTTTTCCTGCAGATCCACAGAGAGAGTAGCAGACGTTTGCCTGCGTACTTCGATCAAAGCTTCGGCATCTTTGTCGCTGTCAATCGCGATTCGGACTATCGCCGCACCTGCTTTTCTCAGCGACTCCGCTTGCTCCACTGTCGCATCGATGTCCTGCGTGCGTGTGGCACACATACTCTGTACCGCCACCGGCGCGCCTCCGCCGATCGACACCGGTCCGATTTTTACGCTTCGAGTTGGTTTCCGCTCTACCGTCATGATCTCCATATTCTAATGAGAAGGAGCTCAAGCTTCCAGCCCGCGCTCCAATTGGGCGAACGTCTCGTCTGCGATGCAGGCTGGAAGCCTGCCGCATAATGCAGGCGGGACGCCCGCGCTCCATATGCCTGCGCTCCACGAAGAAAACCCGTTATAATAGCTCAGAAATCAGGAGGAGCCATCATGACTGCACAGACATCGTATCTTACACAGCGCCCCACATGGAAAGCGCTGACATCCCATTATCAACAGATTCGCAACACACACCTTCGCGACCTTTTCGCGAAGGATTCCGGACGCGGAGAGCGTTTGAAGCTGGAAACTCTCGGGTTGTACTTCGATTACTCCAAACACCGGATCACCGATGAAACAGTCCGGCTGCTTCTGGATCTTGCAAATGAATGCGGATTGCGTGATCGCATCGATGCGATGTTCCGCGGCGATAAGATCAACATCACTGAGAATCGCGCCGTACTTCATGTCGCCCTTCGCGCTCCAAAAGGACAAAAGATCATAGTGGATGGGAAAGATGTTGTCCCCGATGTGCATGAAACGCTGGATCGAATGTCTGCTTTCGCGAACCGCATTCGAAGCGGAGAATGGAAAGGACACACCGGCAAACGAATTCGCAATGTAGTGAACATCGGTATCGGCGGATCGGATCTTGGACCGGTCATGGCCTATGAGGCGCTTCGATACTACAGCATGCGCGATATGACGTTCCGTTTTGTTTCCAACATAGACGGCACTGATTTTACAGAATCCACCATCGATCTCGACCCGGAAGAGACGCTATTTATCGTTTCCTCCAAAACTTTTACAACCCAGGAGACGATGACCAATGCGAACACGGCGCGGGCATGGACTCTCAAGCGTTTGAAAGATGACAAATCCATTGCAAAGCATTTTGTGGCTGTTTCTACCAATGCAGCCGAAGTTTCAAAATTCGGAATCGACACCACAAACATGTTCGGCTTCTGGGACTGGGTTGGCGGACGCTATTCCATGGATTCGGCCATCGGCTTGTCCAACATGATTGCATTCGGTCCGGACAATTTTCGCTCCCTTCTCGCCGGTTTTCACGATATGGACGATCACTTCCGCACTGCGCCGTTCGAAAAGAACATGCCCGTATTGATGGGTCTGATCGCTCTCTGGTACAACAACTTCTTCAACGCGCAAACCGTCGCAGTTCTGCCCTACGATCAATATCTGAAGCGCTTCCCTGCCTATCTTCAGCAGCTCACGATGGAGAGTAATGGGAAATATGTAACTCTGGATGGCCATGTGATTTCCGATTATGAAACCGGGCAAATTTTCTGGGGTGAACCGGGAACAAACGGGCAACATTCGTTCTACCAGCTCATTCATCAGGGAACAAAACTGATCCCCTGCGATTTCATCGCTTTCTGCAAGAGCTTGAACCCGACAGGAAATCATCACGATATCCTTATGGGCAACGTCTTCGCACAGGGCGAGGCTCTTGCGTTCGGCAAAACGCCCGAAGAAGTGAAAGCGGAAGGAACTCCCGATTGGCTTGTCCCGCACCGCACTTTCCCAGGCAATCATCCAAGTACAACGATTCTTGCGGAACAGCTGACGCCACAAATCCTGGGCAGACTGATTGCCCTATATGAACACAGCGTTTTCACTCAGGGAGTTGTCTGGAATATCGGTTCCTTTGATCAGTGGGGCGTAGAACTTGGAAAAGTACTGGCCAAGAAGATTATCTCCGAGCTGGAAGCAAAAGCGGAACCGCAGCTCAAACACGACAGCTCGACGAATACGTTGATCAGTCGGTACCGATCGTACCGCTAGAACAGATCGTTTGTAGAGGGTACTCGGTCAACTGTTCTTTGCCGGTCGGCGACTATACAGTCTCCTTATATTTCAATTTCATTTTTAAGTTCGGAGTAGGCAGATCCGCATCCAGGGGCGTCAGGGAAACCGCATCTGTATCCCGATCATCGCGCTCGCTGTATCATAGCTATTTACAATGGTTTATGGCTATGGTACAATGATTAACCTTTATGTTCGAGGAGCTGGAAAGGAAAATTTCCTACACCTTCCGGAACAAGGAAATTCTGCTGCGGGCACTCACCCACCGCTCTTTTTCTCACGAAAATCCGGAGCGGATGATCCGGGACAACGAGACGCTCGAGTTTCTCGGCGATTCGATTCTCGGCTTTATTATCAGCGAACTGTTGTACAACTCCTACGCGAGCCAGTACACCGAAGGACTGATGTCCAAGGTGAAGTCTTATATCATCAGCACGGACATTCTCAGCACAAAAGCGCGCGAGATTGAACTTGGCGCGCATTTACTATTGGGTCGCGGTGAAGAAAAAACCGGCGGTCGCACGAAGCGTTCGCTTCTGGCGAACACGTTTGAAGCCCTGATTGCAGCCATCTATCTGGATGGCGGATTGGATATTACCAAGACGTTCGTTTACGCTTTTTTCAAACACACCATCGAAGATGTTGTGGAAAATGATTTCCATTTCAATGACTTCAAATCATTATTACAGGAAAAACTCCAGGGTCTGGGAGAAATTCCACCTGACTACAGCGTGATTCTGGAAGAAGGCCCTCATCACCAGAAAGTCTTTCACGTGGATATCCGGATCCGGAATGTTGCAGTCGCCTGCGGGACGGGGAACACAAAGAAAGAAGCGGAACAGGATGCTGCAAAGAAGGCATACGAACAAATCCTCACGGGCGAGCTCGAATATCTCTTCTCGAAACGCGAAAATCCCGTATCGTAGAGTCCAAGGCCCAAAGTCCAAGGTCCAAAGTCTGTTGTAGAATCATTGGATGCTCAAACCCCCAAAGCTGCAATCGGGAGACAGAATTCGGGTCGTTGTACCGGCAAGTCCGGTAAGGCTTGAATTTTTCGAGCCCGGGATCGCGGCGCTTCGTCAACTTGGTTTCGATGTTCTCTTTGACGATGTCTACAGAAAATGGAGATATCTGGCAGGCAGTGATGCGGAACGCCGATCCGAGTTTCTGCAGGCACTGGAGGATCGGGAAGCGAAAGCAATTTTTTTTGCACGCGGCGGCTACGGATCGATTCGCATTCTGATTGACGACACGGAATTTCGCAAATCGGCTCCGCCAAAGATTTTACTCGGCTGTTCCGATATCACAACACTGCATCTGTATTTTCAGCGAATCCACAATTGGGTTGTGTTTCATGGTCCAATGGCATCGGGAGATTTCGCCCGCGGACAAGTGCATATGGATTCATGGAAGCACGCGTTGCTACAAGCATTTCCCTATACGCTCCATCCGGATCATGTGGAAGCGCTGCAGGCAGGCGAAGCCGAGGGACTCCTGACCGGAGGCTGTTTGACGTTGCTGGAATCTGCAATTGGAACAGACTGGGAACCGGACTGGACTGATACGATTTTGTTTCTGGAAGATGTATCCACAAAGCCTTATCAGATCGATCGGATGCTTACCCATCTGAAAATTCTGGGGAAATTCGATCGTGTCCGTGCTTTCCTCTTTGGAGAGATGAAAGATTGTGTCCAGGTAGAAAACCAGGGATACACATTACAGGAAGTGATCCTGGATGTACTGGGTGATCTCAAGAAACCAATTTTCTTTGGATTTCCTTCCGGACACGTCAGAGGTCTAAATTGGACACTTCCGCTTGGCGTTCCTGCGCGGATCGGAGCAACTCCGCAGTTTCATCTCGACATTCTGGAAGGGGCAGTTCAATGAACTACGACAAAATTAGAAAGGTGTACCTGGTAGGAATTTGCGGCACTGCCATGGCCTCGCTTGCCGGATTGTTGAAACAGATAGGCCTCGACGTAGCCGGATCGGACGCAAACGTCTACCCGCCGATGAGCACACAGCTTCGCGATCTGGGAATTCATGTTTATAACGGATATGAGGCGGACAATCTTCGAAAGGCGAAGCCGGACCTGGTGATTCCGGGAAATGCAGTTCCCCGCGGAAATCCTGAAGTCGAGACGATGCTCAATCTACGGCTTCCTTACGTATCGATGGCGGAAGCGCTCCGTGAGTTTTTTCTTCGCGAGAAGCATTCGATCGTCATCGCTGGAACCCACGGAAAAACCACCACTTCTTCGCTGGCAGCCTGGCTGCTGCAGAGCGCAGAAATGCAGCCATCTTTTTTGATCGGTGGAATCCCATTGAACTTTGGAAAAAGTTTTCAATGGGAACGCGATGGAAAATATTTTGTGATTGAAGGAGATGAATACGATACCGGATTTATGGATCGGCGCCCGAAGTTTGTGCAGTACCTTCCTGAAATTGTAATCCTGAATCCCGTGGAATACGATCATGCGGACATTTATCCTGATTTTGCATCTGTCGAAAATGCATTCTGGCAAATGATCAAAGTGGTGCCGGAAAACGGACAAATCATTGTGAACCGCGACAGCGATACGGCATACCGGCTGGCCACGCGGGGATACAGCAAAGTCCTCACATTCGGATTTCATCCGGACAGCATGTATCGCATCTCCGGCGAACAATGGACCGGAGGAATGGCATCCTTTCAATTGAACGGGAATTCGTATTCGATCCATGTTTACGGCCGTCACAATCTGGCAAACGCAGCAGCCACCGTAATTCTGGGGGAACAGCTTGGCTTGACACCGGATCAGATCCGGATGGCGCTTGGAACGTTTACAGGAGTGAAGAGACGGATGGAGCTGCGTGGAGAGACCAATGGAATTGCGGTGTTTGATGACTTTGCTCATCACCCCACGGCCATCAACACAACGCTGGAAGGCGCGCGGCTTGCGTTCCCGGGATCACGAATCTGGGCGATTTTTGAGCCGCGATCGTGGTCCAGCCGTAGAAATATTTTTCAGGATGAATTTTCCCGCGCGTTCCGCCATGCGGATCTTGCCGTGATCGCAGGTGTCTATGACGCTGAGAAGCTGTCTCCCGAAGTCCGCCTCAATCCCGACAAAATGGTAGCGGACATGAACCAGCAGGGCACGAAATCGTATTACATACCTTCGATCGCGGAGATTGTAGAATTTGTCGCAAAGAACGCCAAACCCAAGGACAAACTGGTGGTTATGTCCAATGGATCCTTTGACGGGATTCACGACCGGATCCTGGAACGACTGTAACGCTGTAGTATGGAGTTGGGCCTCCGTGCCCGCCGAAATGTGATTCACATACGAATGGCCGATGAATGGAGCGCCAATGCCTAGAAAAGCGAAGACGTCTAAACAAGTACATTTCCCGAAGCTAGATCCATCTGCATTTCAACATACGGCGGACCGTGAAGCGATGAAAAAGCTCGCGCGATTGCCTGGAATGCAGACTTTGCTGCGAAAGGTGTCTGGCAGCGTTTTCGAAAAAACTCTTCGCATGCTCAACACCGCAGAAAGAGTGAAGGTCGGTCCCAAACAATGTCCTAGAATTTACGACATGTTCCGGGAGTCGTGCGAAATACTCGACATTCAAGAGATTCCGGAGATCTATCTTTCTACAGTATATGTCCCGAACGCTTTTAGCTTCGGCATCGAGAAATATACCGTAGTTCTTCTTACCGGACTGGTTGATCTTCTGACGGAGGAAGAGCTCCGGTTTGTGATTGCGCATGAACTTTCGCACATCAAGTGCAATCACATGATGTACAAGACTCTGCTCTATATCTTGACGTATGTAGGCGTGGAGATTTTTGGCACCCTGTTTCAGCTTGCAGCCATCACTTTTTTCCCACTGGAAATGGCGCTTCGATCGTGGGAGCGAAAAGCCGAATTTACCTGTGACCGCGGCGGCCTGCTGGTTGCCCAAAACATTGAGGTGGTTCAGACCGCGCTCGTAAAACTGGCAGGTGCGTCAAAATCACTTCTTCCTGAAATCAATATCAAAGAGATCCTGAAACAGGCCGACGAGCTGAGAGATATGGATGACCAGGTGTTCGTGCGGGCGATGAAGATGTATCACACGGCGTTTCGATCGCATCCATTTCCCATTATCCGGATCAAGGAAATTCACAACTGGTCGCAATCAAACCAATACAAGAAAATACTTGCGGGAAATTATCCAAGATTATAGGAGGGAACTTCTCGCAAAGGCGCAAAGTACGCAAAGTTTTTCCTAAATTTTCATTCTTTGCGGTCTTAGCGATCCTTGCGTCTTTGCGTGAAATCATAATTTGATGAAAACGATTGCCGATCATCTCCATCCCGCACAGGCGTGGGAACGGATGGCAGCTTGTTCCCCGTTGCCGATTGTAACGATCCCGCTGGAAGATGCTCTGGATCATTGCCTTGCTCAAGATTTTCTTGCATCTGAAGATGTGCCTGCGGCAGACCGTTCCTTCATGGATGGTTTCGCAGTGCGCGCCGAAGATGTGACTGAAATACCTGTCCGCGTTAAGCTGATCGGTGAAATTCTCATGGGAGAAATTTCCGATCAGCAGTTACGTCCCGGCGAAGCGATGGCGATTCCTACGGGCGGATATTTGCCGGCGGGAGCGGATGCGATTGTGATGCAGGAAGAAACGGAACGTTCAGGGGACACGGTTGTCATCAAACGCATCATCCAGAAAGGGGATAACGTGCAGTCGCGCGCTGAAGACTTTCACCGGGGGGAGCGGATGTTTGGGGCTTCGCATCGTCTTCGTCCACAGGATCTAAGCGCGATCGCCACATTTGGCATAGATGCAGTTGCAGTATACAAACGACCCGCGCTTGCCATCATCAGCACCGGAAATGAGCTGATTCCCCATGATCACAATATCCCGGAAGCGGGAAAAATCCGAGAAACAAACGCCCTGGCGCTCGCGGCGGCAGCCAGGAAGTTCGGCTTCGATTCGCGCAGATTTGGAATCATCCGTGATGAATTTGAGGCGCAGCGTTCTGCGATGCAGGAGGCGATCGCTTCTTGTGATGTGGCGCTGATTTCCGGCGGAAGCTCAGTAGGAGAGCGCGACTTCACATTGCAGGTGATCCAATCGTTTGAAGATTCGCGGGTCCATTTTCATGGCCTCGCAATCCGTCCCGGCAATCCGACTATTTTTGCGTCCATCGGCTCACGCTTTGTCTTTGGTCTTCCGGGTCAGCCTGTGTCTTCGTTGATCGTGTTTTACCAGTTTGTCCTGCCGTTCCTCTTTCATCTTTCCGGGGAAAGCATCGACTACGAATACTTTCATTCTACACAATTCAAGATTCGGCAGGCATTCCTGGCTAAGCCCATCCGGCGGCTAAAACTGAGAACGGACTATATGCGACTGCGTCTGGAGCTTTCCGGCAGCCGCTGGAAGGCGTTTCCCGTACCCGGCAAATCGGCAAGTCTTTCCACCCTGGCTCTCGCTGATGGATACTGTATCGTATCGCCGGGAGAAGATCGTATCCCCGAAGATACCGAAGTAAAGGTGATCCTCTTCCCATGAAGAAACGGGGTTCCGATTTCAAGTTCGGCGAACAATCGTCCTGAAATGGATTCGAAAAGAATTTTGGAGCTTCTGGGCACGCTATACGGAGAACCGGCCGCGAAACTCGCTCATGCGCGGATTGACGGATTGATGAAAGCGTTCCGTCTTCAAAGCGAGGTTGTTTCCAGAAGGACTCGCGGGAGCGTATCGTACGCAGACACTTTTCTCATCACTTACGGAGATCAAGTCCAGGAATCCGGCACACCCCCTCTTCAGTGTTTGGCAGACTTTTGCGCGGACCATCTCAAGAACATTATTACCACCGTTCACCTCCTGCCCTTCTATCCATATTCATCAGATGACGGGTTTTCGGTGATCGATTACCGCAATGTAGATCCGATGTTGGGAAGCTGGAAAGATCTAGCGCAATTGCGGTCCCATTTCAGGCTCATGTTTGACACGGTATTGAACCATGTTTCAGTCCGGCATAACTGGTTTCAGAGCTTTCTGAAGGATGATCCGCGCTACCGGAACTACTTTTTCGTTGTAGAGGGAACGCCGGATCTGTCACGGGTGGTGCGCCCCAGAACGACTCCTCTGCTAACAGAATTTGCCACTTCCACCGGCCCGAAGCGAGTCTGGACCACATTTAGCGATGATCAGGTCGACTTGAACTTTCGCAACCCTGATGTTCTTCTGGAAATGCTGGAAGTAATGCTGTTTTATGTTTTGCGCGGAGCCGGCTTTCTTCGTCTCGATGCGGTCGCTTACCTGTGGAAAGAAATCGGAACCGGCTGTATCCATCTCCCGCAAACACATAAAATCATCAAGCTCCTCCGCGCTGTTCTGAATCATGTAGCTCCTCACGTGATCTTAATTACTGAAACGAATGTTCCACATGCTGAAAACATCTCTTACTTCGGAGATGGAATGGATGAAGCGCAAATGGTTTACAACTTCGCGCTGCCTCCTCTATTGCTACACACCATTCAGACAGGCAGTTCACGAGAGCTTACAAGTTGGGCGGCTTCATTAAAGCTTCCGTCCAACGAAGCCACGTTCTTCAATTTCCTCGCATCGCACGATGGGATCGGCATGAATCCCGTGCGAGGCATTCTTACGGAAAGCGAGATCGAATCTGTTGTCAGGCAATGTGAGCTTCACGGGGGCCTTGTTTCCAGAAAGCGAAATTCTGATGGAACCGAAAGTCCGTATGAATTGAACATCAATTACTTCGACGCGCTTTCAGATCCACACGGGCCGGAAGCATTGGATCTGCAAGTGGATCGGTTTATCGCAGCTCATGCGATTCTTCTGTCATTGATTGGAGTTCCAGCTTTTTATTTCCACAGTCTATTTGGCTCGCGAAGCTGGGTGCACGGACCGATAGAAACGGGAAGGAATCGAACGATCAACCGGCAGAAACTGATTCGTCAGGATGTTCAGCAAGATCTGGCGAATCGTGAATCCCTGCGGTATAAAGTTTTCACACGACTCCGCGAGCTCCTACAGGTTCGCTCTCAGCATCCTGCGTTCGATCCATACGGGGAACAGGAAATCCTGGAATGGGGAGATTCACTATTTGCCCTGATTCGCTCCTCACCCCAAACTTCTGAGAGAATTCTCTATTTGCAGAACATTACTTCGGTCTCTGAGAATGTGGTCCTTTCGGAATCTCACCGGGGCGTCGATCTCCTGAACCCGGCGAGGCGAATTTCCGCCGGTAGGTTACAACTGGCTCCTTATGAGGGTCTGTGGGTACGACTCCAGATCTAGTCGGTGGTTTGTAACGCTGACGTCTCGTCGGCATGCCGGCCAGAGGCCGGCGCCTACAAACCGCTTATAACACACTAGTCTCCCAGCAGAAGGTTGATTGCGGCGGCCAAAAGAGTCTCGAGATTCGTGTAGGAATAGTAATGACGCGCAACAACATAATTATGCTCCGCCATTTCTTGCGCCAGAGCCTTGTTTTCCAGCACTTCACGTACCTTCCGAACGACTTCCTGGGTGATGTAATCCTCAAACTCGATTACACGGAATCCTTTCGGTCGAATATCCACGCGATAAATCTCATAGGCGCTCATCAGAATCGGCTTCCGATAATAGACGGCTTCCAGAAACCCATTCCCGAATCCCTCAATCGAAGATGGATATGTAACCAGGTCAGCCGGGAAGTGGGCATCTGCAAGTGAATACAACTTCGTGCCGTCCGGCTTTCGACCCCGCACATTCTGGAATTGTTCTTCCGCGAAGACAACATGTACGCTCAACAAATCGATGTATTCGCGAAGGTAATCCATGTACCTGGAACCTTCATCACCGGACGCATGGGAGATTACAAGAGCGCAAGGCCGGCCCAGCCGGCTGGTGAGCTCGATCGCCCTTTCGATCCGTTTGCGCGGAACGACCCGAGTCGGCTGTAAAAGAAAATATTCTTCAGGCGAAATGCCGAGAGCTTGCTTCAAATCATCCGCGTAGCCGTCCGATTTCGGAGCCGGTGAGTCGAAATCCATCACATTGGGAATGACAAACGAGCTGGCGCCGGTGCGCAGGGCAAGCTGCCGCTGGGCGAAAGTATTAATCACCGAGTGGCGAATGGAGTGTAAGGTCGGCGGAAAAGCGGCGCGCAGATAGTCATCCGCCGCTCCTACAGTAAAACGCGATCGTTCCCAGAAGAAGTCGTGATGGTGTCCCAGCGTCAGCATCCCGGTTTCTGCAATCATTTCCGTCAGCGCGAGGCCAAATGGAATGTTCATCGGGATGGATAGGGCATTTTCAACGATCAGCAGCCGGATTTCAAAATCACGCACAAACTTGTGCAGGTGCGCTTTCAGGTGGTTCTTCAGTCTATCTACTTTTTTAGAAGTCTCTGGATCACGTTTATATTGATCAAATAAATCTGATGTGAGTTCAAGAATTTCGGGAAACTCGAAATGTGCTTCCGGCACTACATAAGAACGTTCGGCCGGCCAGTCGCACTCTCCGGCAAAGAAAAAACAGGTATGTCCCATTCTTTCGAGAACATTCACCCACTTGACGACCTCAAGCGAGACACCATCCATACCGGCCAGTCGTGTTGATACGATTCCAATCCGGCAGGAAGGAGCAGCCATCAGGCTTTACTTCCAGTTACAGGTGAGCGGAGTTGTAATGGATCCATCAAGATTGATTATATTCCACCATAGTTTAGGATTGAATTGATGAACATCGGACTTCTTCATTATTCAGTCCCCCCTGTGGTCGGAGGTGTGGAGGCGATATTGGCCAGACATGCGGTTTTAATGACGGAGGCAGGTCACAAAGTAAGTGTGATTGCAGGCCGGGGTAATCAATTTGATTCGCGCGTTGCTTTCCACCAGATCGCTCTTGTTGACTCAATGCAAGAAGATGTTCTCCTGGTAAAGAAAGAGCTCGATCAAGGGATGGTATCGGCCAAGTTTGACTCTCTCGTAGCGGAAATTTCATCCAGATTGAATCCCGTGCTGAATGGACTGGATTTGCTGATCGCACATAATGTTTGTTCGCTTCATAAAAATCTGGCTTTAACAGCAGCAATTCGGAAACGCATGGATAGATCTCAACCTCCGGCATTGATTCTCTGGCATCATGATCTAGCCTGGACCGCTCAGCGCTACAGGCAGGAACTGCACGATGGCTATCCATGGGATCTCCTCCGGCAAGACTGGCCCGGCGCGAAACAGGTTGTTGTTTCCGAATTCAGACGTAAAGAACTGGCATTTTTGCTGGGGAAAAAGCACGATCAAATTCGAGTGATCCCAAATGGTGTTGCCGTCGCGGAGTTGAACGGCTTGAACGTACAAACAGTGGAGCTGACCGATCGCCTGCAGCTGCTCACAGCTTTTCCCTTGATCCTTTTGCCTGTGCGAATTACTCCACGAAAGAACATTGAACTTGCGCTGCATATTGTTGCGGAACTTAAAAACCATTTTCCCGATGTGATGCTGGTGATCACAGGTCCTCCCGGTCCCCACAATGCCGCCAATCGGGAGTATCTCGTCCGGTTGAAGAACTTGCGTGAACAACTCTCCCTGACGAAGTGTGTCCATTTCCTGGCAGATGTTGTCAACGGCTATCTTCCGGAGCATGTGATCTACGGTCTTTTCAGGCTGGCCGATCTATTGTTGCTTCCGAGTTTTGAAGAAGGTTTTGGCTTGCCCCTGATCGAAGCGAGCCAGGTGAAGTTGCCAGTCTTTTGTTCAAACATCGATCCGCTTCGGGAACTGGCCGGAGATGAGGCTCACTATTTCTCGCCGGAATCGGATCCAAAGGACGTTGCATCCATGATACGGACCCAAGTGGACGGAAATAGCGTCCTTCAGATGCGAATGCATTTGCGTAGATATGATTGGGATCAGCTTTACAAAAGAGAAATCGAGCCATTGCTTTTGGAATCAGGAGTAGCTCGATGAAAGGGTCGCGGCGTTTCACGCCATTTTCGAAGATTCTTGTTCCGGTGATTCACGGTTGTGACCCGACTACCGCGTTAAACGCGGCGCGCCTGATGATCGGCGAAGGCAAGATCCTGTTGATCGGACTTGTAAGAGTGAAACAGAACAAGTCTTTGAGCACAGCCTCACAACCAGCGCGCCAGATTCGAGGAACATTTCGAGACCTGATCGAAGCACGAATTCAAAGCACATCTCCGGTTCACGTTTCGTACGATCCGTGGCGAGAGCTTGTACGTTTGATTGAGCAGGAGAATCCGGATCTTCTTTTGCTGGAGTGGCCGCAGAGTTTGAAAGCGCTCGGTGTAACTGCCGAAACGGTGCTAACGCGTCCTCCTTGTGATACGGCCCTGATTCGAGGTCCGTTGCCCCAATCTCTTTCGCAGGTTCTCCTTCCAGCGCGCGGAGGACCATATGCGGAGTTGGCTCTGCGTGTTTCACTTGCTATTTCTCACGCCGCGAGCGCTCATGTTAAATCCCTCCACTTGTTGCCTGTTGACTTTGCCAAGAATGACCGTCGTGATGCTCCTTTTCAAGGGATCGCTCACGTTCTTGCGCGACTTCCGGTCCGTCACCTCCAAATCAGGACCGATGATCCTGCAGGAACGATTCTTCGGGAATCAGTTCATTCGGACTTGATTGTGATGGGTTCCACTGCCCGTCCGAAGGAATCTTCTGTTTCTCTAGGGCCGGTAGCCGAGGGAATTCTCCGCCAGAGCCCTGTGCCGGTCATTGCTGTGAAATCAAAGCGATTGGATGAGTCGTCGATTCGGAATCCGGGTCTAACAGCGATCTCCATTCTGGTAGACAAGTGGTTCGCGGAGAACACGTTTCACGCAAATGAATTCAAGAATCTTGAAAAGTTGCTTTCGCTGAAAAATGAACAACGGCTCTCCATTAGTGTTGCGATGCCGGCTTTAAACGAGCAGGCCACTTTGGGACGTGTGATCCGAACCATCAAGCGCGCTTTAATGGACCGCGTGCCGCTAATAGATGAAATCGTGTTGATTGATTCTCATTCCACGGATCGCACACGGGAGATTGCCGAAAACTGTGAAGTTCCGGTATTCATCCATCAGGAGATATTGCCAAAATACGGTGCGCGCTCAGGAAAAGGAGAGGCGTTGTGGAAGAGTCTTTATGTTACGCGAGGTGATCTTGTCGTATGGATCGATACCGACATTACCAATGTCCACCCCCGTTTCGTGTACGGTCTGCTCGGGGTACTCCTTCATTCACCAGGAATTCAATTTGTGAAGGGGTTTTACCGCCGTCCACTTCGGATTGGCGATAAGATTCAGGCAGGCGGCGGTGGGCGCGTTACAGAACTTACAGCCCGGCCGATGCTGAATCTTTTTTATCCTGAGCTATCGGGTTTGATTCAGCCGCTGTCAGGGGAATATGGCGGACGCCGTTCATTGCTGGAACGTCTGACTTTCTCTTCTGGATACGGTGTCGAAGTGGGCCTTCTCATTGATGCATTTGAAAAGGCAGGCCTGGACGCGATTGCGCAGGTGGACCTTTTGGAACGAATCCATCGCAACCAGTCGCTGGAACCTCTCAGCAAAATGTCGTTCGCAATTATTCAAACTGTAATCAGCAAACTTGAGAGGCGCATGGGTCATGATTTGCTGGAAGATATCAACAAGACCATGAAACTGATTCGTTATGAGCGTCCGAGGTATTTTCTTGATGTCGAGGAGATTGCGGAATTGGCCAGACCTCCCATGATTGAACTCCCGGAATATCGGAGGACTCATCACCGATGACGAGGTTCGTCTTAATCCGTCATGGCGAAACGGACTGGAATCTAGAAGGACGCTATCAGGGACAGTCGGACGTTCCATTGAATGATCGCGGCCGCCGCCAGTCTGCTGAACTGGTCGCAGAGTTGCGTGAAAACCCGCCGGCTGCCATCTACTGCAGCGATTTGAACGCGAGCCAGCGAAAGCGCAGAAATCCTGGGCCATGCTCTGGGTGTGCGTGTTTATCAGGATCCACGGCTCAGGGAAATCCACCTCGGCTCCTGGGAAGGAATGCTATTCGATGAGATTCAAGCCCTCTATTCGGAACTTCTGAAGCGCAGGAAGTTGGATCCGCGAACCGTCAGCGCGCCAGGGGGCGAGACAGTAGAACAGGTACGGATTCGAGTAATGTCAGCCGTACGAGACATAGCGGAACGGCACGCCAATGAAACCATAGCCATTGTGTCTCATGGTTTGGCACTCGCGATCCTGATTGCGTGTTATCAGGGTCGGCCTATAGAGGAAGTTTGGGACTTGATCCCTCAAAACAGCAAACTCTTTTACATTTCTGGATGGAATTGCGAAAGCGATTGAAATCTTAGCCATACATGAAGTAAAGGTGATTCTCTTCCCGTAGTACAATCATTTCGCGGGTGGGCAGTGATGGATCTACTTTCCCTGGATGCAAGTCTGAAGATTCTGCGTAGCCGCATGGACGAATTGCGGCGCACCGGCGAGAAAGTGTCCGCTCGTTCGGCGCTTCACAGAGTCATCAGCGTCCCTGTTTACGCATTTCGCTCGCAACCTCCGGAACCCATGGCGGCAATGGATGGAATCGCGATCGATGTTCGCGACGCGTCGTCGCTTCCCGCAAAACTCCGGGATGGAAAATGGATTCGCATCAATACAGGGGAAACCGTTCCCAGCCAATTCAATGCCATCGTAAAGATAGAGGAGGTGAAATGGGAAGAGAACCAGCCCGTTCTGGAGAGGGATGTTGAATTCTGGCAAAATGTGCGTCTGATTGGAGAAGACTTTGAAGAAGAATCACTGTTGTTTGCCCAGGGACACAGACTCCAACCGCAGGACCTCTCACTACTTCTTTGCGCGGGCCATGAAGAAATAGAAGTTTATCGGAAGCCGGTTGTCACGTTTGTTCCCACCGGTTCCGAGCTGATCGAAAATCCCGGTCGAGAATCCAATTCAGCAATGATCGGGAATCTAGTGGAATCATGGGGAGGCGAATTCGTCGTTACCGATACGGTTCCGGATGACCCGGACGGTCTTGCGCAGGTGCTAAAGCTGGCTGAAGAACACAGTGATCTCTTGATTATTTCAGCCGGCACATCCATGGGAACGGGAGATATCACATCGAGCGTGATGAAGGTGATCGGAAAAGTCCATTTCCACGGCGTTGCAGTCAGTCCTGCCAGACCGGTCTTGTTTGGAGAAATTGGAAGCATACCGGTGATTGGATTGCCGGGATATCCGGCGGCGGCGTACATTGCGTCCTATCTTTATCTTCGGCCGCTTGTCTGTTCGCTCTCCGGTATCGATGCAGCGCTTCCGCGCGCTGTGTTCATCAGCGCCGAAGAACTGTCAGGACGAAGCCATGATGCGTTCCATCGCGTGAACCTGTATCAAGTGGACGGGCAGACATTTGTTCGAAGAATTCCAAAAGGCGCCGGATCGATCCGCTCCCTGTCTGAAATGGATGGTCTGATGCATGTACCGGCCGACACTGAAATCAAAAAGCGCGACGCCGTCCGGATTGAAGTCTTGCAGGATCAATCCCTCATGACCATCTCAGCAAGAGGAATTTCGGATCGGAATCTGTTGCATGGATTCGATCTCTTCCGCGTATCGATGCCTTCACACCGATTGCTTTTTTGGGAGAGTCCTCCGCAAGAAGCGCTGCAGAGTATTCTTGAGCGGAACATTCATGCGGCAGTAATTTCAACGCCGCTCAACGGCACGGATCTTTTCCCGGCATTTGCAAGACAGTTGCAGGAAGAAATGTGCAGGTATCCGATTTCACCCGATCGGTTGCGCTGGTGCTGCGCTCTGACGCCATCAAGGTGACGAAAGGGTTGCGCGTTGGGCTCCCCGGCAAAAATCGCGCTCTATGGGATCAATTTCGGACTCGCAAAAACTGAATCGTCTTGACTTTCCCGCGATCCCCACTCCGAATGATGAAGCCGCAATCACAACGGCTCTCCAGGCCGGTCAGTTCGATGCTGTATTTGCAGATATCAGATTTTTGAGACCGAGGCAATGCATGGCCGGCATCGCACAAGAACACGTCGATCTCGTCGTCTCCGAAAGCACCCTGTCAAATCCTGCCATTGAAAAACTGATAGAGCTGCTTCTTTCCGAACAGTTCGGAAGGTGGCTGGAGACCAAGAAAGGCTGCACCATTCGCTCGAGAGGTTTGCTTGAGGAAAACTTCTAACGGTTGTGGCACAATACTTGTATTCCCAATTTAGTTTGGAGTGGCGGGCCTGTGTTTCCGTGCTTAGCCTTCCCCCTTCGTGTCTTTGTGCCTTTGTGGTTCATCTCATGCCTTTGCGGTCTTTGCGTCTTTGCGAGAAAGCAGCTCCACGTGGATCATGCCGCGAAGGGAGTTCGTCAAATACACTGCGTCTGCCTGCAGCACATCTACCTCGTGCAACACACGCTCCTCAACCGGAAACGGACGTGTTTCCAGCAAGTGCCTGCGATAGATGCCAGGCAACACACCACATAAAGTCGGTGGCGTATAATACAAACCATTCTTCTCTACGAATACATTAGAAATCGCGCCTTCCGTCAACTCCTCGCGCTCGTTTAGAAACAGGACGTCAAAGCATCCTTCGTCCCTTGCACGCTGCAACTCGTCATCGTACAACGTTCGGTTTGTCGTCTTGTGATAGAGAAAGCGGTCCGAGGAATTGGTCCGCCTGGAAGAGAACCGGATCCGATGAGACCGAACCGGATCGAGTGGCTTCGTCTGAACGATAACCACGCCGGCGTGATCCGCCAGCAACCGCACACGATGTGAGACGCCTGTCGCCTGCAACCGGTTCTCATCTCGCAGTAATTCAGATTCAACTGTTTCGCGTTTGATCGGAACCATGAAATATTCAGCGGAGTTCATCAATCTGTCCAGATGCCGCGGAAGAAACAAAAATCCTTTCTCCGGCTCCCACAGAATGGTTTCCAGAAGCTGAAACTCCCGAAGCGGTTCCGTAAGAAACTTCCCTTTCAGCTCACATTCCTGATATTCACGAAACGGATCGGCCTCATACAGAATTCCGCTGCCCACACCCATCTCGATTACGCCTTTTGCCCGATCGACGACGGCAGTGCGAATTGCGACGTTAAATACGCTTTCCTCGCTGCTGACAAATCCGACAGCGCCCGTGTAGACGCCCCGCGCAGTATTTTCAAGTTCATGAATGATCTGCATTGTTCGAAGTTTGGGTGCTCCGGTCACAGACCCGGAAGGAAATGTGGCGTGGAAAATATCCCGGATTCCTATCCCTTCCTTGAGCGTCCCGTCGATCGTGGATGTCATTTGAAACAAGGTTTCGTAACGCTCCACACGCATCGGACCCACAACGCGAACACTTCCCGTTTCACAAATCTTTCCCAGATCGTTTCGCAGGAGATCTACGATCATCAGATTCTCGCTTTGTTCCTTGGGACTCTCCTCCAGTGCACGGATTTGAATCTGATCTTCTTCCAGCGTTCGTCCGCGCGGAGCGGTGCCTTTCATCGGCCGCATCCGGATATCGAATCCGCGTTTCCGAAAAAACAACTCAGGCGAAAGGGACAACACTGCCCATTCTTCGGTTTCCACGTATGCCGCATAGGGAACGCGTTGCTTTCTCCGGAGCTCATGATAAAGGCCGCGGGGAGAACCGGCGAATTTTCCATGAAACTGCATCGTGAAATTTACCTGATAGGTGTCTCCGGCTTCAATCAAACGCCGGATGGATTCGATCGAGCCGCGGTACTCATCCGCCGATAGACTTAGCTGGAGATCCTCCACCTGAAAGAATCCGTCGAGCGGGATCGATGCCGTTTGCGGCGATCTTGTTAATGCAAACCATGCAAGAGGAAATTCAATGACACGTACGGGAGGTAAATGCGGAAGAAATCTGTAACCCGCTTCGTAACCCATGAAACCGATCGCAAAGTAGCCTCGTTTCACCGCAAGATCCAATTCTCGAAGTAAAGGCTCAACCTCGTCCAGTCTTCTACACTCTAAAATTGCCTCAGGCTCAGCAATGGCATAGCTTCTATGATCCTCTTCGGAGAAACGGAGCGTTTCAAGAATTGCCAACGTCATTGGAGTGAAAAATCAAATATCAAAAATCAAAGATCAAATAAACATAACCCCATAAGCAAAAAACCTCAAAGGCGAAATCGTTTGGTGACTCGACTTTATTTGCTTGTTTTCTTATATTTATTTGATTTTTGATTTTTGATTTTTGATATTCAAGAAACTGATAGGCTGACGAAAATTCCAGTACAGGACGCTGTGGGCCTCGACGGGCAAAGGATGGCAAGATGTTTGCGCGAGGAAGGAACAGTAAGGGACACCATTCAGTTCGCAAAGGATAATTTTGATGGAAAGAACCACAAGTCCCCATGGGAAGAATTTCCGTAACCAACGGCGGATTCAATTCTCCCTGGAGCTGGCATTTCCAGCCGGAGACGATCCGCATGGAGGATATCGCGGTAGAAGTCTGCGACGGACTGCGGGCAAGCTATGTGAACTCCCACCTGAATGATTTCACGGCAACCGGATATTGTCCATGGTCCGGCAGAGTAATCAAAGTGGGCAGGTAGGAGAAAGGCGATGAAATACATTTCCTGTTTGTTTGTTCTACTCTTTACAAGTTGCATATTGCAGGCCCAGGAGAGCGTCCATAAATCAGAAATCACCGTCTATTCAGGCATTTCATTTCTGGATGTTGAGAATGCGACCGACCCATGCCTGCTATGTCTGTCTCCTCTGCCGCCATTCACCGAGACCAGCACTCTGGATAGCGGGTTTCTCATCGGGTTCAAGTTCGGGTACTACCTGAATGAAAATGTGGAAGTCGAAGGCAATTTTTCCGTTGCTCCAAGCCAGGATTTTACATTTGAAACCTCGATCTTTTGTCCGGCCGAACCCTGTCCGCTGACGCAAGATGTCTTCGCACCTTTGATTTTTTTCAAAAAGAATGCAGTTTCTTACGGCTACGCCGGGAATTTGGTTTACAACTTCAACAGGAAAACTGTCACCCCTTTTCTGACTGCTGGAATCGGGGGCGTGTCTACCGATCTGGGCGATGAAACACACAACGATTTCGTTTTCAATTTCGGCGGCGGAACAAAATTCTACTTTAAAAATGTCGGTGTGCGGTTCGAGCTGAACGATCAGGTGATACCGGACCACTTTCTTTCGGGAAAAACAGAGCACGATCTCCAGATTCAATGCGGTTTTTTCTTCCGGCTTTAGCTCAGGATTTACCGCAAAGACGCAGAGACCGCAGAGGAAGGAAATGAAATCACAGATGAACACCGATGAACACAGATATCAAAGCAAAAATCGGTGTTTATCTGTGTTCATCCGTGGTTCCAACATTCCTTCTTCTTAACTCTGCGGTCTCTGCGTCTTTGCGGTGAATTCCTATGCTGGGAGTTCCAGGGTCAGGATTGTGCCGGACGGCTGGTTGGGTGCAGCCCAGATTTTGCCGCCGTGCATTTCCACGATTCGACGCGCAATAAACAAACCGAGTCCGGAGCCATCCTTGCCGTCCGTGCGTTTGCCGCGGTAGAACGGTTCGAAGATCTTTTGCTGTTCCTCTGATTCAATCCCGGGACCGTAATCTTTGCAAACAATTCGAACAACGCCATCTTGACGGCGCATTTCCATTTCCACCTTGCTTTGGGCCGTCGAAAACTTGACCGCATTTTCGAGAACATTGACGACTGCTCTTTGTAGCTCCGCGGAATCCCCGTTTACCGAATGAGGTTCGCCCGAGTAACTGATGGAAATCCCGGATGCCCGCGCTACCGGCTCGACACTGGCAATGCTCCTGCGAATCACCGCTTCCAGATCCACTGTTTCCTTGATTGCCGAAGGCAGACCCATTTCAATTCTGGAAAGACATAGAAGTTGTTCGACCAGCATTTCGCTCGCTTCGATGTCGGTCTTGATATCGTTCACCAGTTTCACGGCAGACGGCTCCTGTTCGGATATCAGCTCCGCCGCAATTTTCATCCGCGTCAGCGGGCTTTTGAGCTCATGAGAAATCAATGCAAGAAATTCCTTTCGTTGCTGCAGCATTTTTTGCAAATTTTCCGCCATCGTATTGAATACACGTGACAGTGCTGAGATTTCATCGTTCCCCGTAACGACTGCTCGCTTTTCTAAACGTCCCTCCGCCCACTCCTCACCCAGAAGATGAAGGGCGCGCATCGGCCGGGTAAGTCTGCGTGAAAGCGGAAGTACGAGAATCGCAATGACAAAGCCAATGATTGCCAGAACTGCAATCAACGGAAACCGTGATAGGCGCCGCCCTCCCAGCAATGGACGCCCCATCACAAGTAGTTCTCGCGCCTTTCCATTACTGCCCATCACGGGAAGCACAACGGTCGGCGGCATTCCATGAAGCAACAGGAGCGTTTCTCCTGCGGCCGCGCGCTGAATCTGATCACGGCTTAGATTCGGCTGTGACCGTTGCTGCGAAAGGCGCACGTTGCCATCGGGATCGAGAATCCAGAAACGAAGAAAGGGTGTTTGCGACAATCTCTTGAAAAAGCGTTTGCATTCCAGAGAACTTGAGGCATCTCCGCAGGCATTCTGATATTCACTTAAGAGAAAGCGGGCCTGTGATGTGAGATGATTTTCAATCTCATCGTGAATCGAATCGCCATAAAAACGCGATGAAATCAACCAAACCGTAAGAAGCGTTACGAAAAATACCAGTAGAAACCAGAAGTACAATCGGAGATACAGTTTGCCGAACATGTTAATTCTGGAACCGGTATCCGGTTCCCCAGACCGTTTGGATCCAACGAGGGTTCTTCGGATCGGACTCAATCTTGCTGCGGATGCGTGAGATGTGAACGTCAATCGAACGGTCCACTCCATCAAAATCGCGTCCCTGCACCAGATCCATCAATCGCTCCCGTGTAAATACTCGCCCGGGATTCGAAGCGAGAATCTTGAGCAACCGGAATTCTGCGGACGTCAGTTCCACTTCCCTGTTCTGTACGGTCACCTTTTGATTCGATGGATTCAAAGTGAAGCCTGCAAACTCGATCGTTTGCAGTTCGGCATTCCATGCCGTTGCTCCTTTGCGCCGTAACACGGCTTTGATTCGCGCTACCAGCTCGCGCGGATTAAACGGCTTGGCCAGGTAATCGTCGGCGCCGAGTTCCAATCCGATGATCTTGTCCTCATCAGCGCCGCGGGCAGTCAACATCAATATCGGAACAGCCGATTCCGTACGGATTTTGCGACACACCTCCAGCCCGTCCCCGTCCGGAAGCATGACATCCAGCAAGATGATGTCGTACGGCTGATTGCGAAGTTGCCGGACTCCATCATGCGACGTGTGCGCTGCCGTCACCAAAAATCCGTGGTTTCCCAGATAAGTTTTCAGCAGCTCGCAAAGCTTCTTGTCGTCATCGATCAACAACACAGGAATGGTCATACATCTCTCATTATAGGACTGTCCCCTTCGTCTGGTTTCTCTCTTAACAATTCTTAACAACTCCGCAAAGGATCAGCAAAGACGCCTTCGTACTTTATAAACGTAACAATACAAAACAGGAGGTTACAAAACTTATGAAAAGACTTTTATTGATTGGAGCACCGATCGGGCTGGCTGTTATGTTGCTGGCCGTCTATTCCTTTGGATCCGGCGGATTCGGCCACGGCGGCGGCCATCACGGAATGAT
Organism: uncultured bacterium; assembly: GCA_963843285.1. Classification (GTDB taxonomy): domain Bacteria; phylum Acidobacteriota; class HRBIN11; order JAKEFK01; family JAKEFK01; genus CAZDDB01. Next base: position 399,540 of record CAWJJO010000002.1, on the reverse strand, counting down.
GAAGGATTTCATGCTGTGGAAGCTGGAACGGGTCGAAAAGGATCTGAATCTGAATCCGGCGCAGCAGGCCAAGTGGGATGCATTCCAGCGGGATCTGGTGAGCAACATCGAAGACCGGATGGGAAAACGGAAAGACATCCATGAGAATGTCAAATCTGAACTGGAAAAAGGAAACCCGGACATCAACAAAGTCACCGGAATCATCCACAGTCAGATTGATGATCGAGCTCAGCTCGCGCATCAAATGGTGGATCGGATTGCAGAGCTTTATTCCGACTTAACTCCGGAACAGAGGAAATTACTGATCAGCAAGATCGAGGCAATGCACGATCGGGAAGACTAGTAAAATCAACCTTGGAGAGGCGGGCCTCCGTGCCCGCCTTTCATTTCGTGCAAAGCAGGCTGGAAGCCTGCGACCCCATAATGCAGGCGGGACGCCTGCGCTCCATAACGCCTGCGCTCCATACGTCGTTATGCTTTGCTGTTGATCAGTCTTGTGAGGCGGGATTTATGACGCGCCGCCGCATTCTTCGTCAGCACACCTTTGCGGACGGCCTTATCGATGATTGAATAGGCCCCCGGAAGCGTCTTCTCATTCGTTGCCCCCGATTCCGCTGCAATGCGTACCTTCTTTACCTGGGACTTTACACGCGTCCTGTTTGCCTTGTTGGCCATCTGTTGCTTTTTTGACTGCCTCAATCGCTTCTTCGTAGAAAGAGAACTTGCCTTACCCATGGAAAAAACCTCCGAAATTGGAAACTACGAATTATGTATGATGTTGCGCATTTACGCAAGGGGAACGTCAAACACGGGAACCGCGGCTGTTTTCAGATGACACAACTCAGCCACCATCAATTGCAGCACGATATTGCCTGGCTGTCCCGTCTTCAACGCGCGATCAGCAAACGACAATACCTGAAGCGCCTTCATCAAATCAGCCATGGTGAACTGGGCAAGCTGGTTCAAATACTTCTGGAGAAAATAAACAGGCTTATTGATTTTTTGGGCGATGGTCGGATGAGGCACTTTCTGCTGCACCATCTCTTTTGTGAGAATCATTTTTTCAAATTGTTTGGCCAGCAAGGCAACGCAATAAACCGGCTCTTCTCCTTTTTCGATCAACTCCTCCAGCAGTTGGACCGCCAGTGCGGCATCACGGTCCAGGATCGCTTCCGACCATTGCCAGATGGTGGCAAGCGGGGAATATCCTACGGTTTCCTCTACATCCTCCAGCGCAATACGCTTTTCAGGTTCGCGCAGAAGCATCAATTTTTCGAGTTCTCCTGAGATCCGCTGCAGGTCCGTGCCGAGTCTGTCAGCAAGCGCCTGGACCGCAGCAGGATCAATCTGGTATTGAAGCGTTTTCATGTGACTGCTAATCCAGCTGGGAATTTCCTTTTCGCTGATTGGATTAAACTCAACCACAACCGTCTTCTTGGAAAGGATCGCTTTGAGCTTGGATCGCCCTTCCCATCCATCCAAATCAAAGATCAGGATGGTCGCAGGTGACGGATGATCCAGATATTGTTGCAGGTACTCCTTGAAGCGTCCGAATGATTTCTCCAAGACCGACGCATCCTTCATGTGGATCACTTTCCATTCGCCGAACATAGGCATCGTGCCGGCATCATCCAGAAACGCCGTATCTTTCAAATCTTCTGGGGAAAGGGACCGGAAATTGAACGGTCGTGATTCTTCATCCAAGAAACGTTTGACCACCGCTTCCAATGCGCGGTCTTTTAGAAACGACTCTTCTCCCAGAAATGTAATGACCGGTTGGATGGTTTTGGCTTGGAGCGCCTTCAAAAACTCGGAATACTTCATTTGTTTTATTGCAGGTCCTGATTCGGAAGATGCAGGAGCACACCATTCGGTTTGTAACGCCGGCGTCTCGCCGGCAGAGCTCGATCATGCACAATGTCTTGGCCGGCGGGGACGCCGGAGCTACAAACCGCTTTTTCGGAAGAGCTCAAATCAACCCCAGAACTTAGAATCCTTCGAGAATTGCGCTGACCACCGACTCCGCAAACTCCTCTGCAATCTGATCCAATGCTTGCGGCTGCTGATCGAGGTAAAGCACATCGTTCGGATCCAGATCATAGGTACCACGAAAGATGAAGCTTGGATTTTGAAAAAGTACTTTCTTGTTCGCAACATCTGTAAACGTCACCTTCGCATTGATCACAACATTGTACTGATTTGCCCGTCCATCGCTCGTAAAGGAAGCCGGATACAGGGAGAGCGACACGATCGTGCCTTTGAGCACCGCATCGACGTTTGTCGCTTCCGGCACGACCTTATATTTGCCGCGCTGGATCAGTACGGTTTGAACGGCACTCGTGATCTTTTGCTCGATCTGATAGCCCTGGGTGTTATTGGCAAAAATCGGAAGCCCGATCGTTTTGATGTGCTCAGGCAAACTCGAGCCAGTCCCTGCAAGATGATATCCGCAACCGGACAAAGCAGCGAACAATGCGATGAGACAGACGAAACGAAGAATTTTCATTCTTTGATCACCAGGTTCATTAGTTTATCAGGAACGAACACAATTTTCGCGATCGATTTTCCTTCCAGATATTTCTGGATCTTCTCTTCTTCGGAAGCGGCCTGCAGCACCTGTTCCTGCGCAGCTCCGCGCGCGATCTGAATTGATCCGCGCATTTTTCCATTGACTTGAACCACGATCGTTGCTGTGTCTTCACGCGCGAGGTCTGCGCTAAACTCCGGCCATGCCTCGGAAGAAAGGAGAGTTTGCTTGCCAAGTTTCTGCCACAGATCTTCGGTCATGTGCGGCGCAAACGGATTCAGCAAATGCACAAGCATTTCCAGCGCTTCCTGCACAATTCCGTCCGCTTTTCCACCGGAAGACAGATAATCGGTCGTGGCATTCACCAGTTCCATGATCGCGCTGATCGCAGTGTTCTGATGCATCCGTTCTTCGATGTCCTGTGTGACTTTCCGGATCGTCTGGTGCGTCTTGCGAAGCAAGGCTTTCTGCCCATCATTCAACTGTACGTCCGTGCGCGCCTGTCCGGAATCGGAATACTGCCACACCAGTTTCCAGACCCGATTGAGGAAACGGTACGATCCCTCTACTCCTTGATCGTTCCATTCCAGTTCCTTTTCCGGCGGAGCGGCAAACAGGCTGAAAAGGCGAACAGTATCCGCACCATATCTTTCGATCAAGAGATCCGGATCGACAACATTCCCCTTCGCCTTGGACATTTTCGCGCCATCTTTGATCACCATCCCCTGAGTAAACAAGCGCGCAATGGGCTCGTCAAAATCGATCATTCCCAGGTCATGAAACAATTTTGTGAAAAAACGGCAATAGATCAGATGAAGAATCGCATGTTCGACGCCACCGATATACAGATCGATCGGCATCCAGTAGTGGACTTCCTTTGAATCGAACATCGCATTCTGATCGTGCGGAGAACAGTAACGGAAAAAGTACCAGCTTGAATCCATAAACGTGTCCATCGTGTCCGTGTCCCTTCTGGCGGGACCGCCGCACTTCGGACAGGCCACATTCACGAATTCCGGAACATGCGAGAGTGGCGAACCTTTTTCGCCGGTGATTTCTATATGAAGCGGAAGCAGAACAGGAAGCTGCGAATCGGGCACCGGGACAATTCCGCACTTCGGACAGTGGATCATCGGAATCGGTGTGCCCCAGTAGCGCTGCCGTGAAATACCCCAATCCTTGATCTTGAATGTTGTCGCGCCTTCGCCAAAACCATCGCGTTCTGCACGTTCGGCCATCCGCTTCTGCGCTTCTTCGCTGGAAAGTCCCGAATACTCTCCGCTATCGACAACGGTTCCATATTCTTCCGTGCCCGGTAAGCCTTCGCGATTGTGAATCACAATCCGTTCCGGGATTCCGTATTTGCGAGCAAATTCCTGATCTCGCGAATCGTGCGCCGGCACTGCCATGATGGCGCCGGTTCCGTACTCCATCAACACATAATTGGCGACCCAGATCGGTACACGCTCCTGATTGAACGGATTCACTGCATACGCGCCGGAAAAAAATCCCTTCTTTTCGAGGTCTTCCTTTCCATGAAGTAGTTGTTCCTGGCGCAACGTGCGCGCCTGCTCGCGAAGATCGGAATTGTCTTTCCAGATCGTGTTCAGCAAAGAGTGTTCAGGCGCAAGCACCACAAACGTAGAGCCGTAAATTGTATCGATTCGTGTTGTGAAAACCTTGATTTTCTCCGGTCTGCCTTCAACTGCGAAATCGACATACGCGCCTTTGCTCTTTCCGATCCAGTTCCGCTGCATGACGCGCACTTTTTCGGGCCAATCCTGAAGCTGTTCCAACCCATCGAGCAACCGTTGCGCGTAATCGGTGATCTTGAAATACCATTGTTCCAGCTCATCGATGGTTACAACACTTTCGCAGCGCCAGCAGCGACCGTTTACCACCTGTTCGTTTGCGAGAACGGTCTGACAGCTTGGACACCAGTTGACGGTGCCTTTCTTACGGTACGCAAGACCCTTCTCATATAGACGGATGAAGAACCACTGGTTCCACCGGTAATATTCCGGCTCGCAGGTCGCGATTTCGCGGCTCCAATCATACGAAATTCCAAGCCGCTTCAATTGCCCGCGCATGCTGTTGATGTTTTCCATCGTCCAGTTGTAAGGCTGAACTTTGTTTTTCATCGCGGCATTTTCGGCAGGCAAACCAAGCGCATCCCAACCCATGGGATGGAGGACATTCAATCCTCTCCGGCGGCGAAATCTGGTGGTGGAATCACCGAGAGAGTAGTTCCGCACATGACCCATGTGAATGCGTCCCGATGGATACGGCATCATTTCCAGCGAATAATACTTCTTGCGCGTCGGGTCGGATTTTACTTCGAAAGTCTTTTCCGATTCCCAGCGAGCCTGCCACTTTTGCTCGATTGTCTTGAAATCGTAGTTCATAGATAGAGACATATTATATTTCGGCACATGGGATCGTGGTAGGGGCTGAGCATTTTCCACCGCAGTGCTGTTCCAGCTGAATGGGCAAACATCTCATTGGCGTGTATTGTTGTTCGCCGTTGAAAATGCTCCGCCCGTCAAGCGAAGCGGATCGATCCCAACTGTGCCGGGCTGTACATTTGCGCGCACTGAACGATCAAAAATTGCTTTTCAAGAAATACTACTTGTGCAACCGCACTGTTTCTCGCGGCAAATGCATAGCCCCTACGATCGGCCGGACCAGGCTTCGCCGGTTTCACACAGCTTGTTCAAAATCATCTCCAGCTCCACGCGTTTTGCTTCCAACGCGTCTTCCGGAAGATCTTTTTCGATCAAAACTGGCTCTGCGATATCTACCCGCACTTTGGAAAAAAACATCGGGATCTGAAAACGGTCCCAGGAGGAGAGGATTTTGGCTCGCTTCGCTTCGATGTGAAATGGAAGAATCGGGCGACCGGAATAGCCGGCCAGCCAGGCAACACCCTGCTGTACCTGATGACGTGGTCCGCGCGGACCATCCACAGTGAACGCAACGTGAGCGCCCTGCTTCAATGTACGAATCAAGCCGATCGTTCCTTTGACAGCGCCGCGCGAAGTCGAACCGCGGCTGCTACCATAGCCGAAACGGTGAATCACATTCGCAATATATTCGCCGTCTTTGTTTTCGCTGGTGAGGACTACAATGCCCCGGTTACGCCAGAAGTAGGTGGCGGACAGAATGCAGCCGTGCCAGAAAGCAAAAATGAGCGGTGTCTTCTGTTCTTCCAGCTTGCGAAAATGATCATAGCCGTGGATCTCCAACCGCCAGGTCCGTGCCAGTAGCTGGATGAGCACCCATCCGATTGTTCCCAGAACTGCAAAATAGATCCGCCGAAACATGAATCCTATTTAATCACGGAACAAACATTCCTTTCCGTGATTCCGTGTTACCGTGCTGAAATTCCTATCTCCGTGCGCGGATCGTTCGGCTGAGGAAATCGCCGACGGCGCGGGTGCCGAGTTTTCCACCGAGGTCGTGCGTGGTCTGATTCTGTTGGATGGCTGCCATGACGGCTTCTTCAATCAACTGTGATTCCTCATTCATTTGAAGATGCTGGTACATCAATTGAACAGTCAGGATCGCGCCAAACGGATTTGCCGTATCCTTGCCCGCATATTTCGGCGCGGAGCCATGAACGGGTTCAAACATGCTCGCGGCTCCCGGATGGATGTTGGCGGATGCTGCCATGCCGAGACCACCCTGAATCTGCGCTCCGATGTCCGTAATAATGTCTCCGAACATGTTGCAGGTCACGATGACGTCAAAGTGACGCGGGTCCTTGATCAACTGCATGGAGAGCGCATCCACGTACAGATGACTCTTCTCGATTTGCGGATATTTTGCGCCAACTTCTTTGAAGACCCGCTGCCACAAATCATGTCCGTAGGTCAACACATTGCTCTTGTCACACATGCAAACTTTCTTGCGGCCATTCTTCACGGCAAACTCGAAGGCGTATTCGATAATTCGCTGAACACCTTTGCGAGTGTTGATGTCTTCCTGGATGGCAATCTCATCCGGAGTATCCTTCTTGAAATTGCCGCCCATGCCCACATAGAGGCCTTCGGTGTTTTCCCGGAAGATTGCGATGTCGATTTCTCCGGCTTTGATGTTTTTTAACGGACAAAGTTTTTCGTCGTAGAGTCTTACGGGGCGATAGTTCACATACAAATCGAGTACGAATCGCGTCCCCAAAAGGATGTCCTTCGCATGTCTCATATCCGGAACGCGCGGATCGCCAAAAGCGCCCATGAAGATGGCATCGTACGAACGAAGGTCGTCATAGCCTCCAGGGGGAATGCTGATTCCGGTTTTCAGAAATTTTTCGGCGCCGTAGTCGTACTGTACCAGCTCCAGTTTGCGCCCGGTCGCTTCGCCGCATGCTTCCATGACTTTTACGGCTTCCGCTGTAACATCGATTCCGATTCCATCACCCGGTACAACTGCCACTCGCTTGTATGCCATTTTTCTCCCTGCTCTGTAATTGAAGGATTCAAAAGCGATCCCCTCCCCCTTATCAAGGGGGAGGTTGGGAGGGGGTTGTTCCGCATCTTCCCAGCCCCCACTAGCTCCCTCCTTCATAAGGGGGGAGAACCACTTTGATCTGAGTTAAGAAGGAAGAATCTTAATGGAAGCCCTCTGTTGTGTCAATTCAGGCTGAAACTGTGTTGGGCAGGAAACACTTGACGCTGTCGCGTGTGCCGTGCCTGGTACTAAATCCGATGAATATGGTGACCTATTTTATGAAACCACAGATAAACACAGATGGACACAGATGGGTGCAGCAGAAATCGGTGTTTATCTGTGTTTATCCGTGGTTCCAAATCCTCATCAGGGACGTCACGGTACTTATGAAAATGATTACCTTGCTGGCACGGACCTTGCTCACATCAAAACGGAGGAAGCGAAAAATGCGGATGATAACTTCCCTATTCATTCTACTGTTTTCGTACGCCGCCTGGAGCGATACGCCGGAGGCAACATTGAACCGCACGACAATCCCTGCAAAAGGGAAACAGGATGCAATTCTCAACGTCACGCGTTTCGGCCGCTATTCGATCACAGCGCAAAGCAAACAGGGTCTGGCCATCCAGCTAGTCGACAGGATGGCAGGACCGGGACCCGTTGCAGGCACAGCAGGATCGTCAGACGGGCGGCTCGATCTCTTCCTCGATCGCGGCGAATACAAAATTGTCGTCTACGGCCACCCGAAGGGAACGGGGAGCGGCACTCTGCAAGTGCATCCATTTCTAGACCGGAATGCTCCCCGCCCACCTCTGCTGATCGATCTCAAGATGATTCACGATTCTCTGAATGATTTTGAGCAACGTTCGTATTGGATCCGGATCGAACGAAAACAGGCGGTCTTCTTTGAGGCTGCAGGTCGAAATCTCGCCGACCTACGGCTCTGGAAGGATGGAAACTGGCTTGTAGATGCATCGCCGCAAACCACAGTCACGCAACCCAAAACAGGACAACCGCTTCTGAATTGTGTCCTGACAACTGAGCTCGATCCCGGTCTCTATCTTCTGATCGCCTACGGAGGATCATCACAACCATGGGCTGAAGAGAGCGGCGATCATCCGTTCCATTTGCGTTCCGGAATCCGCAAGCTGGGTGAGGCCGGACGCCAACGCTTTGTGATGAGTCCGTTCGGTATCGATCGCTGGCTCGTGCCTGGAAATGCAACGTATGTGCGGATCGAATTGCCGGAAGCAAGATTTGCATCCTTGCAGGTTGGAAGTTATGCGGAGCCAAATCCGGTGAGCAATGGTCCCGTGCAAACTATCACAAAAAATTCGGTGCCCCCTGCTGCGGAAATCCAGACGTCCGCGGATCCGAAAACTCTTCAGCTGATTACCGTCCTTGCGGCGCCTGAGCAACCCTATGTGCTGCAGCAATTCCAACTGCGAACCGAATATTCGTTTCAACGGGACGGCGCGCACTGGCTTTCCACGATCCATTCAGGAAATCCGGGTGATTCCATCGATGCGACGGCCATCGTGGTTCGCTACAACAACCGCAGTATTCCTCAATCGACGCCTTTTCTTGCGAAGACAATTGAAATCGACGCTTCCAATGGATGGAGAAGACGATTCAACCTGCTCGATCCGCTAACGCTATTTGTTCAAATCAAATCCGCCGGGAAATACCAGCTCAATGCTGAAGGGGTGGAAGCCCGGTACCGGTTTGTTCCGTTTCTGTTGAGCCCGCCTCCAAACTATAAACCGGCTGATTACCGCAGTAACGGTTCCATCTGGAATCTCGATCCCGGATTCTACGAGCTTGAAGTGACACCTGTTAAGAAAGGCATTTTGAATCTTGAGATCCGACCTTCGGGATTGTTGGATTCGATGCTGCAAGCTATTGGACTGGAATCGAAAACGGAGAGAGCGAGCGTCCGGGCGGCCGTCCGTTTTGAATCGGTGAAGCTCAGCCTGGATGACAACTACACCGTCTTTTTGAATCAGCAACCGGAAGTGAAAGCGGGTGTAATCCTTCGGTCGTTGCCTCTGGATTTGACCGAACCGTTGTTTCTGAGTTTGCAACCGAACGAATCCGCAACGCTCTCTGCAAAGATCACGGAATCCGGGAAACTGACGGCAATCACTGAGACTGGCGCGCATCTTGAAATGTGCGTTGCAGGCGGATCGTGGCAGACCGAGATTGCGCTTCCGCCGGGACAACTCGTGATTACTGTGCGGAACACCGGCAATGAAACAGCACAATCGTCGCTTTCGTTTGAACCAACCAGACTGCTTGCAGAAACACCGCTTCCGGCTTTGCCGGATACATCGCTTACAACTCTCCCGCAATTCAAATCTGTGAATGAAACTGAGGCGCAATTTTTCGACATCAAGCGTGATGGAACGGAAACCTTTCTGGTGGCCGCGGAAAAGCCGGCGTTGTACCGGCTGGAGACAACTGGATTGCTGGCCACAAATGGAACTTTTCGCACACGGACAGTTGCAAATTTTGCTACCGAAAAGGAAAACGGAACGGGCAGAAATTTTCTGCTACAGCAATACCTTCGCGAAGGAGACTATCAGGTAAGTGTGCGCACGCAGGGACAATCCGAAGGACATACGGGAATTCGGTTGACGCGAAGCGAACCATTGAATGGCGGATCGCTAGCGGACAGACGCCCTGCGCGCATCTCGCTCCCGGCAGGACAGGCCGTACTGTATGAATTCAAAATCGACAAACCCGGACGGTATCGCGTTCGATCATTTGGAGTGGGAACGACATTTCGCTGCAGATTGGAAGATTCAGATGGCTGGCCGATTGAGATTCCAAATATCAAAGCCGATTTGGAACGGGATTTCGATCCAGGGGATTACCGGTTGATGTTGATGCCGGAACCCGTGCCATCAAGACGGATCACACTTCTGGAGCACATCAAAGATCCGGAACAGCTCGAAGGACACGGACCGCATCCGATCGGTCTGGACCGTCAAACCCATCATGTCTGGCAGGAATCTCCCGCGAAAGAAGAAAGAATACCTGATGTGTGGCGATTCACGGTGCCCGCTCCGCTGGATGCAACGATTACGTTGACAGGTGAAATGCAGGCAGATCTGCTTCGAGTGGGTTCTGCCGGTAAGGTCGCGTTTGTTCCGCCCGGTCGCGGCTGGAAGGGACATCTGGAGCCGGGCGAATATCAACTTCAGGTGACCTGTCTCCGTCGCAACAATCACGCCGAGTACATGTTATTGATCCATCCGGACCAGCTTGTGTCCGGCCTCGAACGCGATGTCACCCTACCTCTTGAAATACCGGTTTCGATCGGAAAATATGCGATGGTGCAGATCAGCTCTTTCGGCTCGGTGGACGTGCTGGCGCGGCTGCGCGATATGGACGGGAACGTAATTGCAAAGAGTGACGATCGCGCGGATGACTGGAATTTCGAGATCGCAACCGCGCCGGCTCCAGGCTTGTATCAGCTTCAAGTCGATGCGGTGGATGGAACAAGCGGAGCCACCAAGATTGCGATGAAGATGCCCGAAGAAAAACTGGAAGCTTCACTGCAGTTACCCGCGTCCTTCGAAGTCGTGCCGGATGAAAATATTCATATCTATCCGTTGCAGATTCCGCTAAAAGCAGAGGTGATAGCTTTCCACACTGCGTCTACAGAGACAGTCGGGACTTCGCTCGATGCCTTTATCGAAGGCCGCTGGCAAACGATCGGAACTTCCGTTTCCCCTTCCGCTCATTTGGAAATCCCCGTCGTACCGGGAACGCTCTGCCGCGCCCGGTTATGGTCCGTGGATCAACGAGGCACTCCGGTAAAGTTCAGCGCGGTCGCGATCACTCCACCACATGTAACCGAACAGGAGCTTCAAAGAGGAGTTACTTTGCCGTCTACTGGAATTGTGACGATTACAAATATTACGGCCGGGATGTTTCTGATCGGAGACGTAAGCTGGTCAACGAGCAGACATCATCCGCTTGTTCCTTCAGTTCGCGGACTTGTTTCTGCAACGGGAGATTTTCTCTGGCTGAGCGGAAGACCGAACACGATCGTGAAGGCAGTGAGGGTAGTGCTCCCCGCTGGAATCGAAACAGGGCTTGCCTTATTTGATGAACCCTCGACGGTCGACATTGTGACACCGGAAACGGGTCCGGTAGTAGCAATCGCGCGATCTGCTACTGGACAGCCCGGAATTGGAATCGTTTCCCGGCAAGCCGGCTCTGTCCTTGTTCCGGATCGCATGGCGGTCGCAAAGAAAGCCGCAGCGACAGTTTCTATGACGTCAGACCGCGCAGCAATCGCTCTATGGCAGGCGACATATAGTCCGGATCCGGGTGAGACGCGTGTCATTCACTTCGGGTTTCCAGAACCGGCAGTCCGGCAATTAGAGTTGGGACCTTACAGCAGTACGGTTCAAGGCATCGTCGCGGAATCCTTGCAGCTGCCGGCCGGATGGAAGCGGTTGAAAATCGCGCTTGGATCGTCGCTTGTCGCCGCCCTTACCGATGGAGACAACATTCTGTCCATCCACTGGCAGGGGAATGAGCCCTTTGAAGAGAGTATAGATACACAGGGCGGACGAGTTTTGATTCTGCATCTTCGCGATGCACCGGATCGATATTCGATCGAAGCGTTACCCATAACGGATGATGTGATTCCGGCCAGGATAACAGCGGATCAGCCGTTTACAAGCAAGTATAGTACTACAGGAATAGCAAGATTCTCCATTCCGCAGATGCAGGGACCATCGGTCCTTCACATACGGGGTGCTGTAAAGGAGGCAGTGCTCGTTTCGACCGGTGGCAAAATCAGCCGGGGGCCGGATGTGCCCCTGCCTGCTGCGGGAGGAACGCTTCTTCTGAATCACGGAGCCGGATTCATACTGGGATGGCTGGAACCGGGCGGGATCTGGGGAAGCAAAACCGCCACACAGCCAATCAATCTGACACCACCCGCAATCGTCCCGCTGTATGGAAAGGAACAAGCCGTCAGAATCCGGATCACCGATCCTTCCCTTCTGTCTGTCCGCACAACGGATCCGGTGATATCCAGGCTCCAACGCACGGACCGCGATCCCGAAGTCGATGTCCACGAATCGGGATGCGTTCTCGATACATACGTGACGGAAGGTCAGGCTTTCATTACACTGCGCGCACTGGCAGACGATTTGTCCGGAAACGCGGAAATCACAGTCACACCCGTAACGAATATTGTAGAAGGATTGCAGGCAGCAGTGGTGCTTGCTGCAGGTTCCACCAGGTTGTTTTCGTTTTTCGTCGCGCAGGCAGGGCGCGTCGGAATCGGAGTCCGGTCTGATTCGGATCTTGCGGAAGCGACTTTGATGGACAGTTCGGGGTCCGTGATCGGCAAAGGCGTCGTGCAAATGCCGGAGCTGAAAACGGGAACCTACCTGCTTGCAGTGCACGCGCCCACGGACTCCGGACCGATCCAGATCCAGCCTGCTCTGGCAGGAGTGCAATTGCCGGACTCCCGGCCACCGGAAGATGTCATTCGCAATTACCTGGCGTCGTCCACGCCGGTGGTGCCGGGAGCTTCGATTCAACTCACGTCTCCAGCTGCTAAAAACTACCAGCCCGAACCGGACCAGAATCCGGACGAGTACGATTCGTATGAGTACGATGGTGATTCGGAGTAGGATTCAACCACGGAGGACGCGGAGAGCGGGAATTGGAGCGCGGGCGTCCCGACCGCAGATGATTGTGGCGCACCATCTTGATAGCTATTCATATATGGATTAGAATAGCTATTATGAAGACAGTCCAGATGACTTTGGAGGAAGATCTCGTTGCTCTTGTGGATCAAGCAGCAAAGAAATTAGGAACCACACGATCGGGTTTTACGAGACAGGCCCTGCGTTCCGCATTGAAAGAAATTCAGACCCGGCAACTGGAGCAGAAACACCGGGCCGGCTACAAAAGAAAGCCGGTAAGACGCGGTGAGTTTAGTGTCTGGGAATCCGAACAGGTGTGGGTAGAGCCTTGAAACGCGGTGAGGTCCGGTGGTACAAATTCTCACACCCCGACAAGAATCGTCCGGTTGTAATCCTCACTCGCGATTCGGCAATTGACTTTTTAGGCGAAGTAACGATCGCCCCGGTAACCACAACGATCCGCGATATACCGTCAGAGGTATACCTGGATCGGAGAAAAGATGGAATGCTTCAGGACTGTGTGGTGAATCTGGATCACCTCCAAACGGTATCAAAAGCAAAGATCGGGCCTCTGATTACCTCGCTCACGCGTCAAAAAATGCTCGAATTGCGCTCAGCGCTTCTTTTCTCACTTGGATTTTAGTTTCAGTTCCTGAAAAACGGTTTGTAACGCCGGCGAGGACGCCGGCGTTACAAACCGTAAAGCATGCTCCTGCGCAGTCCGAGCTTTTCTCATTTCTCCCGGAAAACGGATACTCCTTGATTCTGCGTTTCTTTCCTCGGACCATCTGGAGGTAGAAGACCGGGAGCTCCTAATCGATGCGTTCGAATTGGCCCGCGACAAGAACGTGGACTTTATTGACTCCTATCTGTCTCTCCGCGTACTGCAGGGTGGGGATCAGGTCTGCACATTCGACAAGACAGATTTCAAGAGACTTCCCGCTTCGTGGCGAACGCCATAGACATGGCAGTTTGATAGCGCGGCAGGCTGGAAGCCTGCGGCCCATACGTGTGTTGTTTTCCCCGTTTTGTGTATCGGCGGCACAGAACAAAGTGACCCTGCAGTGACTCGACGACTGGGCCGGCGGGGACGCCGGCGTTACAAACCGCTGGCATGGTACTTGCGATTGCCGGTACAGGAGAAAATCATCATGCGCAGAATCCTCCTGGCGGCAGTTGCAATCACTCTGGTATCGATCTTCTCACATGCTTCACCGGCTTCAGTCCAACGACCGACCGGTAAAACTGGATCTGTAGTAGTCCCGGATCACTTTTTGCGGCGTTGGGATCCGGTTACGATCTTCTACGCGCAGGACACAGGACCAACGACGGGCGGACCGGAAGATCATGCGGAGAAATTTGTAAAGATGACACCCGCTCATCCGGGTGCGTTCACGTGGCTGGATGCGCGCACTTTGCAGTTCAAGCCGGCAGAGCCGTGGCCTCCGCTCGCGCGGTTTACATGGAAAGCAGGAAGCGCGACAACAACCCTCAGCACATTGATGTCTGCTCCTGCGGAAACGGTTCCGGCAAACAACGAACAGGGTCTCGATCCGGTCGAGGCCCTGACGATGACATTCCCTGAACCACTGGATCTGCAGGCGCTTTCACAGATGCTAACCATCGAGTTACGTCCGTTGCCCGGCATCGACAAAGACGAAGCGGAGTGGCTCACTCGCGAAAATTTTGACATCAAAGAAATGGAACGGAGCTCCCGTTCTGATCCCGCAAAGTATGTCGTTGGTTTTCACAACTCGATCCCGAGCGGAACGCGGGCGATTGCGCATCTGCGTCTTTCGCTCGATGACAGTACAACGGAATCCTTTTTGGAAATCTCATTTTCCACGGCGGAGCCGTTTCGCATTGTAAGTGCCGGATGCTACAGCCATCGTTACCCCGTTGCGCCACAGGGCTCGCGATACACGGCGGGGCAGGCCATCCGCTGCGAATCTTCCAGCCGGACTGTGGTTGCAGAATTTTCGTCGACATTGCGGCAGACCGGACCTGTGGAAGGACGCAATTTGATCCGGTTTTCGCCGGCTGTAGAAAATCTAACGTTTACAACACGCGCGAAGATTCTTGAAATCAGCGGCGATTTCTTATGGGACACACTCTACCGGATCACGCTGGTCCCGATTCCGCTGACTGATGAAGGAGGACACCGGCTTCAAACGAACGGCGAGAGCGAGATCCATCTCTACTTTCCGCGGCGTCCGGCCTACTTGAAACTGTCCGAAGGCGACGGAATCCTGGAGCGCTTCGGACCGCAGATGATTCCAATCAAAGGCAGAGGACAGGAGCGGGTGGATTTGCGCATTTTCCCGATCGATCCGCTGGATCGTTCATTCTGGCCGTTCCCCGATCATCCGGTCAGCACCGATGAATCGCAGCGTCCGCCCGGTCCGGGTGAAGAACCGAAACCGTTTGTCGATTTCACACGCGCCATTTCAGAACAGGAGATCGTCGCCCAGATTTCTAATCTGACTTCTCCGGCGGTATCTGCAATCGTTTCCATTCCGCTGCGAAAAGAAGGAAGCTCCGCGGCATTCGGGTTGAATCTGGAACCGCACCTGGCCGTTATTTCCGGCAAACAAAATCCGGGCACATATCTGGTTGGAATCCGGCGCCTGGATACGTCGAACGAGCGTTCCTGGATGCGCATTCAGGTTAGCGATCTCAGTCTCTCCACCGCCGAAGAGCCGCTGGCTGTGCGGTTTGCAGTGACTTCCCTTTCGACAGCACAACCGGTTGCAGGAGCGCGAATCCGGATTGAAGGAATTCTGGAAGAAACAGGAAGATCTACGATCTGGACCACTTTCTTTGATGGGATTACAGACATCTCAGGAACGGTTCCATGGAACGCTCCGGGAAGCGATCCGAAAAACAGAAAATCATGGAGAGTCCAGCGCATCATCGTATCGAAAAACAACGACACGCTGGTTCTGGATCCGACGCGGGCGCCCGAAAGGTATGCGGACAACCAGTGGTTCCCCACAGACGACACCTGGCTGCAATGGGCGTTCCAATCAATCAGCGGCCGCAAACCGGAGCCGCAAAGGCTTGTCCATTTGTTCACCGAACGTCCTGTATACAGACCCGGTGAAGACGTTCACATCAAAGGTTATCTTCGCGCACGCGATCATGGAAAACTCAGCAATCTCTCGTTCGAAGCTGCTGTTGTTGTGGATGGACCGGGAGGCTTGCAGTGGAGATATCCGGTAATTCTCACCGAATTCGGAAGTTTTTATCAGAAGTTTTCTGAAACAAATATTCCGACAGGGGAATACACGGCGCACTTAGAGAACAAAAATCGGGAACGTTTTGGCCTTCTCTCTTTTCGAGTGGAAGCCTACCGGATTCCGACATTCGAAGTGCAGCTGCATTCAGAAGATCAAATTCCGCTGGATCATGAATTCGAAGTTCGTCTGACTGCGAATTATTACGCTGGAGGAAGCGTAGCCGGGCAAAATATTCAATGGCGCGTGACGCAATTTCCTTACACATGGGTTCCCAAAAACCTGAAAGGAATGGATGGCTTCCTGTATTCTTCGGATGGGCGTTTTTCTTCGAATCGTAAATTTGAATCCACACCGCGCCTGGAAAAGCAAGACACAACCGACGATAAAGGATCGGCCACATTGCTGTTGAACCCCGCGATTGAGCCCACTGCCCAACCGCGCAGTTATGTGATCGAAGCAACGGTGACGGGTCCGGATGATCAAACCGTGACGGCGACAAAGGCAGTGCGCGCATTACCGCCTTTCGTTCTGGGGCTCAAGGTCCCGCGGTATCTGGAACATGCCGCGGCCATTGAGCCGCAAATCATCGTCTCCGGTCCGGACAATAAACTCATCGCAGGAAAACAGATAATCGTTCGGTTATTAAACCGCCAATGGCATTCCCTGTTGCGGGAAAGCGATTTCTCGGACGGCGTCGCGCGCTACACGACCGATGTTGTGGATGAGAAGGTGTCCGAAACCACAATCACCAGCGGAACAGAACCGGTCACGATCGCTCTGCCGGTTCAGCGTTCCGGAGTTTACGTAGTAGAACTGGAAGCGCGCGATCTGCTGGAACGCGCGCAGGTTGTCTCCGCCGATCTGTACGTTGGTGGCGATCAGCCGGTGACATGGAGCAAGCCTGTCAGTCCGGTATTTACCGTTGCAATGGACAAAGAGGAATACAATCCGGGTGACACGGCCACACTTGTGCTGAAGAGTCCATATCAACAGGCAGCCGCTCTGGTGATTACGGAGGCGCCCGATGGAAACAGTTATCAATGGGTTCCGGTGAAAGGTGGCGCAGCAACTTTCGGGTTGCCGATCCAGAACGCCTACGCGCCGCAGATTCCGGTTCACTTCCTGTTGCTGCGCGGACGACTGCCGGACACGGTTCCGAATGCGGCGAATCAAAGCGATTTGGGAAAACCGTCCACAATGGCTGCAACCGCGTGGATCAAAGTAAATCCTGTAGACAACCGTGTAGATATCAAACTGGACTATCCGGCAAAAGCACGACCCTCACAAAAGATCGAAGTAAAAATCCAACTGAGCACGCCGCAAAAAGCGCCGCTTCCAGGTGAAGTCACGCTCTGGCTTGTCGATCAAGGGGTACTGGCGCTTGGAAAAGAACAACGTCTCGATCCGCTCCCCGACTTCATCACGGCCGTAAAATCGCGTTTAGATATTCGCGATAGCCGGAACATGGCGTTCGGATATCTCCCCTTTTCCGAGGCTCCTGGCGGAGATCAAGGTGAAGAAGAATCCGGCATTCTGGAACGCGCAACTGTACGGAAAAATTTCAAGACGGTTCCTTATTACAATCCCAACATCCTGGTGGGACCGGATGGAATTGTGAACATCACTGTTGAATTGCCGGACAATCTCACGAACTTTAAAATTCGCGCAAAGGCCGTCAGCGGAATCGAGCGATTCGGTTTCGCAACAGGTCAACTTGCTGTGCGACTTCCCGTGATCGTGCAGCCGGCTCTTCCGCGGTTCGTACGGCCGGGAGATTCCTTTATCGCATCTGCGATCGGGCGCATTGTAGAAGGAGATGGAGGCAAAGGCGCCGCGGAGATCAAAGTCACAGGAGCGAATGTACAAGGGCCCGTAAAGCGAGATCTGAACTGGATTCCGGCGCGTGCCGAACGGATCGACTTTCCTGTGGACGTTCCCACTCCACCCTACGACAAATTCGGAAATCTTTCGTATCAAGAAGTGATTTTTCTGATGGGTGTAGAGCGCGCTTCGGATGGAGCGAAGGACGCATTCGAAGTCAAACTCCCGATTCTTGAGGATCGCCCGCGAATCACATT
This sequence comes from uncultured bacterium, assembly GCA_963843285.1. Taxonomy (GTDB): domain Bacteria; phylum Acidobacteriota; class HRBIN11; order JAKEFK01; family JAKEFK01; genus CAZDDB01. The sequence goes on along the minus strand of CAWJJO010000002.1, from coordinate 381,569 downwards.
GCGCACATTGCAGGATCTGCTGCCGGGCAAACCGGTGCCGATTCCAAAATTGATGGAGCCTGCGCGTCCCGGTACTGTGAAGCGTACGGTCCTGATCTCCGGACATCCCGGATTGGTACGAATGGCGGCCGGTCTCGATTTTCTGCTGGAATATCCCTATGGATGCACAGAACAAAAAGTGAGCCGCGCGCGTGCGTATATCGCGTTGAAGAAATTTCGCGATCTGCTGCATCAACGCGGAACCGAAAAAGATCTTCAGCGCGCTGTAAATGAGACATTCGAATGGATTCCCGCGGTCATCGACTCCAACGGACTGTGCGCCTACTGGCCCGGTTCGAGAGGTTCGGTTTCTTTAACGGCGTGGGTTGTCCAGTTTTTGATCGAAGCTCGGAATGCCGGATTCCCGATGGATCAGAAAGTTCTGAACACACTGACGGCTTCTTTAGACCGCGCGCTGAGATCGGATTACAGTCACTTTATTACGGGGGAGGAATTTGCAGAACGTACATGGGCGCTGGCAGCTCTGGCAGACGCTGGAAAACTGAATCCCGCCTATGCTGCGGAGCTGGCTCGCAAGACTGACTATTTGGATCTCGAAGCGACGGCGGAAGTTCTTCGTGTTCTCCCTGCGGTCAGCGATGCTTCGGCCGTGCATTCCCTATCACAAAAACTCTGGGATGGAATGATCGTGCGATTGCATCAGGGACGCGAGATTTACGGCGGTTTGCAAGACCGCGTGAGAAGTCCGTTGATTCTGCCGAGTGAAACACGGACGGTTGCCGAAATGACGCGCACGCTGAGTCGAATCGAACCGAAGACTCCAAAACTTCAAGTGTTGATCCAGGCGCTGGTCACTCTGGGCCAGGGCGATGGCTGGGGAAGCACAAACGCCAACGCCGCGGCTCTCCTGGCACTGTCGGAATTACTGCAACCGCCCTTTGCCGGAATTGCGTCGAATCGTTTGGCCATCCGTTCTGGAAACGAATCGCAGGATTTGCAGATCGGACCGGAATCCCCGACAGCATACTTTGCGTCCACAACCAGCGCTGAGGTCCAGGTCCTGTTGCAAAACGGAAAAGGACCGGTTGTAGTGCGGGCCGAAACATCCTATGTCCCCGCTGCCGACGGCAGTCACGTTGTGGCTGCAGCCGGTGGATTTGTCGTCATTCGCGAGATCCTGCGAATTCACAACAATCAGGAACCTGCCGATCGCATGGCTCTCAAAACAACAGAAACGACACTGGAATTCTCCGTTGGGGACGTGGTTGAAGAACACGTCCAGATCGTGAATCCGAAGGACAGAAACTATGTGGCGGTCGTGATCCCGATTGCTGCAGGGATGGAGCCGCTCAATCCAAATCTTGCAACGGCGCCGCCGGAATCAAGAGCAACAGGCCAGATCACAATGCAACCCACGTACGCGGCCTATCTGGACGATCAGGTTGCGTTTTACTACAACACGCTTCCCAAGGGAACATACGATTTCTATTTCCGCGGGCGAGCTACGATTCCGGGCAGCTTCATCCAACCGGCCGCACATGCAGAGATGATGTATGACGCTGCAGTGAGGGGCAATTCGTTCGGCGCAAAAGTGAGAATCCAAAAATGAACCGCCGGACTCACAAAGATGATAGTAAATTTGTTTCTTCCCCTTATCAAGGGAGAGATAAAAGAGGGGGTTGTCCCATCAACATACTTTTCCAACCTCTCCTTAATCCCCTCCTTCATAAGGAGGGGAAACGCACACATTACCCGACTAAACTTCGCAGTGTAATTTTTCTGCTTGCTTTGTGCTCTTTGTTCGTTTGTAGTGAACTCCTGCTCTCCGCTTCTCGCGCCCGACTGGAAAGCCCGCGCGCCAGTGTTTTCCTTCTCGACCGTCACGGAAGATTTCTGGCCGAAACGGGAAGCGAGACGGAAGAGTTCGGATACTGGCCGGCGGATCCTTTACCACAACGCGTGGTGGCTGCTACTACTGCATTAGAAGACCGCCGGTTCTGGAAACATCCGGGGGTGGATCCGGTTGGAGTCCTGCGGGCGGTGTTCCAAAATATCGGACAGCGAAAAAGAATCTCGGGCGCCTCCACGATTGCCATGCAGGTTGCGCGGATGCAGAATCCGGGCCAACGGACCTACTTCAGAAAGGCAACGGAAGCGCTGACAGCGCTATTTCTGACGCGCAGATATGGGAGAGAGGCTGTGCTGGCGCATTATCTCCGCATTGTCCCCTATGGAAACAGAATCCATGGAATCGCGTACGCAGCGCGTCGCTATTTTGACAAGCCTGTCGAGGATTTGAGCTGGGCAGAAATCAGTTTTCTGGCCGCGCTGCCGCAAGCGCCGGGCAGGATGAATCCATACGAGCCGGCCGGGATGGCAAGTGCGATTCATCGCGGCAGACGATTGCTGGATCATTTGCTGGAACAGGGGGTGCTGACACGCGACGAATATCATGTCGCGGCAAAGCAGCTGGCAGGACTCAAGATGCCGGAACCGGGAAAGCGTGAAGAATCCGCAATGCACGCCGTATTGCATCTGGAAACGATGCTTTCCAGAAATGGGGCGCCGGTCCGAACGATTGTGCAAACATCACTGGATTTGGATTTGCAGCGTGAAGTTTCCTGGTTGACCTCCGAGGCGATCCACTCGTGGCAGAAATACGGCGCCGGAAACGGAGCAGTCATCGTTCTCGATCGAAACACGAACCAGGTGCTTGCCTGGGTGGGGTCGGCAGATTACTTCGATGCGAAACATGCGGGAGCGATCGATTACACGCAGATTTCCCGCTCTTCGGGAAGCACGCTCAAGCCCTTTTTGTACGGATTGGCGCTAGAACGCGGGGTCATCACTCCTGCCACCATCCTGGAGGATTTGCATCGCGCAGCCGGAGGAATCGGAAATGCGGACGATCAGTTTTTGGGTCCGCTGCTGCCGCGTGTGGCGCTGGCAAACTCACGCAATGTTCCCGCAGTAGATCTGCTGCTCCGGACCGGAACGGACGAGACCTACGGATTCTTCGGTGATCTCGGATTGCACACCAATGCCAGGCCCGCAAGAGACTACGGTGTAGGACTTGCAGTAGGCGGATTGCCCGTAACCCTCGAACAGCTTATCCGAGCTTACAGTGTGCTGGCACGCGAAGGAGTGCTTAGCGATCTCGTATGGTACGACGGTCAACCTTGCTCGCTATCACATCGCGTTTTCTCGGAAGACGCAGCGCGTCAGATCACTCTATTTCTTTCCGATCCGATGGCGCGACTGCCTGCATTTCCGCGAATGGGATCTGCGGAATATTCGTTTCCTGTCGCAGTCAAAACCGGAACATCCTATGCCCACAAGGATGCCTGGACCGTAGCCTATTCCGGAAAGTATGTTGTGGCAGTTTGGGTCGGGCATCCTGATTACCTGTCGATGAATCGATTGAGTGGATACAGATCGGCGGCCGCTCTCGCGCAACGAGTGCTCACTTTTTTACAACTGGATCTGACGGACGGACTCCGTGATCTCAGTTTTCCTCCGCCGCGAGGTTTCGTCCCGCTGCGGATCTGTGCCCTCACCGGAAAGCTTGCAAAGCCGGAATGCGATCACGTCACAACGGAATGGTTTCGAAAGGGTCAGGAACCGGTGGAATTCTGTGACGCTCATTTTGCGCTGACACCTGCTGCAGTGCGTTTGGCGCCGCAATACGCGGCATGGGGAGAGAAAAATGGATATTTCTCGCAAAGGCGTAAAGAGCGCGAAGAAATAGCATTCGGAGAACCGATCCGCTTGCAAATTACACTGCCTGAAAACGGAATGCAGATTCAACGTGATCCGGAAACGCCGGAAGGTCTCGCCACTCTCGCGCTGGAAGCGATCGCCGATCCAAAGACGTCTCAGATGATCTGGTATGTAGACGGCGCTCCATTCCAGACAGTGGACTTTCCCTACTCCACCCGTTGGACACTCCAACCGGGGCAACACACGTTTCAGATTGTTGTGCCGTTTACGGACTTCAAATCCTCTCCCGTCCGCATCACCGTCAGGTAGTCCAGTAGGAGGCTGTGCATTTGCCATCAAAAACAACGAATCAGAATGGTAGCATTTCTATGAAAGCAATTTTAGATCATGAAGGTGGGCGCAAATGCACAGCCCGGCAATGAAGTGCTATCGTCTCCTTTCTTAGACGGGCTGAGCATTTTCACTTGCAAATAGAAACCATGCATGAAAAGAGACCATAGCCGATTGCAACTGGGACAAAACAACGATTGGAAAATGCTCAGCCCCTACAGTCGGCGCCGGGGGTATGATTACTCGGATGAACGCGGACAACTACACGGTTGCAAAGGCCGTCTTTCTGCGCGCGCTGGCCCTGATTTACTGTATCGCGTTTGTTTCTCTCTGGATGCAAATTGCCGGGCTTGCAGGCACACACGGGATTCTGCCCGCTTCTACTTTTTTAGAGCTTGTGGCACAGCGTTTTCAGTGGCAGCGTTACTGGCTGGTGCCTTCTTTGTGCTGGCTCAATTCGAGCGATGTGTTTTTGCAGTCTCTTTGCGCAGCAGGCGCCGCGCTCTCCTTGCTTCTGTTTGTAGGACGGTTCCAGGCTCTCATTCTATTTTTTCTGTGGGTTTTTTATCTCTCGTTGTGTGCTGTGTGCAGGGATTTTCTTGCCTTTCAATGGGATGTGTTATTGCTGGAGACCGGATTTCTCGCAGTCCTGCTTGTTTCACAGCAACGGATCTCTTTACTGCTGATGCACTGGCTTCTGTTCCGTTTGATGTTTTCTTCGGGGATTGTGAAATTGCTGAGCGGGGATTCAACATGGCGCAACTTGACCGCCCTCAACTTCCATTATGAAACACAGCCGCTTCCAACCTGGATCGGCTGGTATGCCCATCAGTTGCCTTCCTGGTTCCAGAAACTCTCGGTCGCTATAATGTTTGGCGCTGAGCTGTTCGTTCCATTCTTGATCTTCCTGCCGCAACGATTTCGTCTCACAGCCTGTTTTACCATGATCGGACTTCAAATTCTGATCTTTGGGACCGGCAACTATTGTTTCTTTAATCTTCTCGCGATTTCTCTCTGTCTGTTATTGATGGAAGACAAACTTTGGCCTGAATGGATTCGAAAATGGTTTCAACCATCAGCGAAACCGCATCCGTGGAGCGTATGGCCTGTCCGTGTCGCGGCGTCGGTTCTATTTCTACTATCGCTGATGGAACTGAGCGGCACTCTTCATCTCGCAAAATACTGGCCGAGGTCGCTTGTGCAGACATATCGCATCCTGTCTCCGTTTCGCACCGTCAACGGCTACGGGCTCTTCGCGGTGATGACTACAACGCGCATGGAGATTGTGATCGAAGGAAGTACGGATGGGAAGGAATGGAAAAGCTATGAGTTCAAGTACAAGCCTGGAAACCTGCAGAGACGCCCTTCGTTTGTAGAACCGCTTCAACCGCGTCTGGACTGGCAAATGTGGTTTGCGGCGCTTGGAGACTATCAGAATAGCGATTGGTTTGTTCCTTTCTGTTACCGGCTGCTGGATGGCTCACCGGAAGTGCTCGCACTATTGGAGTACAATCCATTTCCCGCGGCGCCTCCAAAATTCATCCGGGCGGTGTGGTACCGGTATCATTTCAATTCTATTGCTGGCAAGCGATCCTCCGGGGAATGGTGGACGCGGGAGCTGAAAGGCGCCTATTCGCCTGTGTTTGACAGAGAGGATTAACCGCAAAGACCTCAAAGACTGCAAAGTTCGCAAAGAGGAAGCTTAGTCCGAATATCCAACAGGAAGTCCAAAACCGCAGAAGTGAAGAAGCCAGAAGTGAGCTTCGGAGTTCATTTGTTCGATATTCTACGGTTCAAAGCTTATTCTCTAAAACCTCGATCTGACGTTAGCGATGGGATGTACCCTTTATTCTTTTGGAGCACTTTGCGGTCTTTGCGGTTAGTCTTTCTTGATTTGGAGCGGAACGTTGATCATCAAGGGCGCGTCTGGTTTTGCATCCGGATCGAAGTACAGCGTCTGGGGCAGCGGATCTGCTCCTCCCAGACTTCTGCTTCCTGTTCCGGCTTGCTTCTCCGCTTCTGTCCAAGCCTGCCCCGCGCCGCCTTCCAGCTCCAGCACACCTGCTTTTTTCCCATACTTCTTTTCCCAATCAGCGACCATGGCTGCGGAAAGTTTTAGCGCTTCTCTTCCGATCTTGAGATCCGGAATCTCGGAGGGCGCCACCAGAACACTCAGAACTTCAGCGACATGATCGCTGCGGCTCCGCTTCAATGTGAAATACGGCGGAGAATCATCCTGTGAAGGAATTTCAATCACGACTCCGGTTTGCACTGCGTTGTTTGCGCCGGAAAGACGTGATGTGGGAAAAATCAAATATGGTTCCGCGGTCGAACCGTCTGCGTACTTTTCGCGGTCAACGACATACAAAAACCCTTTTTTGCCGGATTCCACGCTGAGACGAACGTGTGAGCCTTCGTTCAAAGATTTACCGGAATCGACACGCTGGGCAACCCATTCCACATTCTGAGTTCCTTCGTGAACCAGAAGTCTGGCTCCCTGGGCTGAGCTCCCGGATGGCGCGAGTTGCCAGATCGTAACGCCTACAACAGTAGCGGGAGGCGTTGCGGGTGTTGCAATTTCCGGTGTGGCGGATTTGTAACGACGCCGGGCCGGCTTTGGAGTTTGCTGTTCCTCTTTTTGGAAAGCGGTGTTCCACAATTGGCGCTCTTCATCCGCAACAACAAACAAACTAAACAGGAAAACCAGAAGCACAAAACGGGCAGTTCTCTTCATTAGTGATGTTCCAGCCTTAATAGATTTACCAGCACATCTCCTTTGGCAATGACGGCGGTGCCTTGATCTTCCCTTTCGATCCGGACCGGATCTTTTGAATGCTTCGAGAGAAAGGATTGGATCGCTTGAATCTGGTTTGCGTCGCGGACTACTCCCTTGTCGTCTGGATTTGCCAGATGTTTGACCGCCTCGAGCTCGGGAACAGTTTTCGCGGACCAGATCATCCAGAGTTTTTCGGTTCCTTCCTGTTCATCAAATTGAAACCAGTTCTCACCGGGCGGAATCACGATCATTTGTTTATCGGCTAATTCGGCAGAACTGTTGCCAACCGGATAGAGCACGTTGAATGTATCTACAGCGCTTCCCGCGGCCGGCCCATAGTTCAAGATGTAGAGGAACCCGCGCTGCAGGCTGGAAAGATTCAACCGGATCTGATAATCCTTTTCAAATAGAACTTCTTTTGCAAGCTCAACGGGCTTTTCATACTTCTTTCCATCGCGATATTTCTGTAGCGTGATGGAGTAATTCAAAACCCGTTCCGGCAAAGCGGGCGCCGGTGGCGGAGATGGCGCGGGTTTCTGAACCACCGGAGCGGGGGCGTGAAATTTATCCCAGAGAATAGCGCTGAGGGCAGCCGCGATCAGAACCACAATCGCGACCAGCGTCCATATTCTCGCCGAAGATTGCTGGGGCGGCGGCAGAACGACCTGCGGCGGCGGCTCCGTCAGCGCTTTTGCAAGGTCATCGGCAAATTCTCGAGCCCGCTGATAGCGCGTGTCTGAATTGAAGGACAGAGCCTTGGCCAGCACTTGCCTGGCCCCCTCAGAAACTTCCGGGCGCAAACGATCTATGACGGCAGCCGGACCCGCTTGCTGCAATTGATACAGCGCTAGCGGGGTTTTCGCCTCAAACGGAAGGTGATTGGAAAGCAGCTCGTACGCAATTACGCCAAGCGCATACACATCGCTGGTTGCGGAAGGCTGGCCCATCAACTGTTCCGGGGCCATGTAGTGAAACGTGCCGGCAACTTTTGTTTCGGTGCTGGCTGCCACCTGCGAGTCACGCACTTTTGCGACGCCGAAATCGATCAGCCGGACCTGATCCTCATCTTCACCCAATTTCTGAAGCATGATATTTTCCGGTTTCAGGTCACAGTGATAGATTCCCTTGTCGTGTGCGGCGGTGAGAGCTGCACCCGTTTGCCGCAAGATGGCCGCTACGCGCCAAAGCTCCAAAGATGCCTGTGACTCTTTCATCACCTTGCGAAGATTCGCTCCTTCGGCAAACTGCATCACCAGATATGGCGTGCCGGCAGGTGTCTGTCCGTTATCCAGAACACCAATTACACCGGGATGATCGATACGGGAGAGAGCTTCGATTTCCTGGCGAAACTTTTTCTGGAACCAGGGTTGGAAAGCAGAAGATTGGAGCAAGACTTTGATTACAACCGCCCGGTTGTGGAGGCGCTGATCATGCGCCAGATATACCGCTCCGATCCCTCCGCGCCCCAGCTCCTTTTCAATCACATACCGATCTTCGAGAACCATCCCTTCGCGGATGCCCTCCCGAATTTCCGTGCGCAGGACGGTCTTTAACTCCTCGGTCTCTTTTCCTTTTTCCGGATCGATCAAAGAGGTGATTCTCCAGATACTCTCAAAGAGATTCTAACATCGAAACACAGTCCAGGATGCAGGGGCCGGAGGCCTGCGACCCATAATGCAGGCGAGACGCCTGCACTCCATGATGTGGGAAAAACTTACAGATCGTCGCGGTAGATGTCTTCGCAAATGCGGGAGAGTTGTTTCTTGTCGCGGGACGAAATCCGCCCGGTGTATCGCTCCACAAACCATTCATCAATTTTCAACTGGTCCAGCAAGTCGAGCCCTTTTCTCGTAATCCGGGCGATGGAAAGCCGGCGGTCGCTGGCAGCGCGGTCCCGCGATACCAGATCTTGTTTTTCCAGACGGTCAATCAGCCTGGTTACATCCGGAGCACGTTCCACCATCCGGCTTGCAATCTCACAGCGTGGATGACCGTGGGGATGAGCACCCCGCAAAATGCGGAGCACGTTGTATTGCGAATGGGTAATCCCGTACGGTGCGCAAAGACGGTCCAGGTGCTCACGAATGTGGCTCCCCGCAACCAGCACGTTGAGCAGGGCTTCCTGCAACGGACTCTCAAACCGCTGCTGCTTGATCCGTCTTCGAAGAGCTTCTCCCATGGGACGTAAGGATATGTTGCAACACAGATCTGTCAAGTTGGAAGGGGGGCATATCAAAAATCAAATAAACATAATTCCATCAGTAAAGAATCTGGCCTTCGTAACCGTGGCACAAATCGGCTGAATCCCATTACATGTCCTGAGTCACCAAACAAGTTTTTTGCTTCTTTTATTATGTTTTTTTGATATTTGATTTTTAATATTTGATATTTTCAAGATTGACAGCCGGTACTTCATTTATATATAAATGGTATATGTCTAAAATTCTTGTGACCGGAGGGACGAAGGGGATCGGGGCGGGGGTCGCGGAGACTCTTCGCGCAGCCGGTCATGAGGTGATTACCTGCGCTCGTGGTGAGGACGCTACGGTTCGCTGCGATCTGACCAGGGCTTTGGAAGTGGAACGGATGCGCGACATCATCGGGCCTGTAGATGTGTTAATCAACAACGCGGGAGGAGTCCGCACGGCACCGTTCCTCAAACTGACAGAACCGGACTGGGATTGGCACTTCCAGCTCAACGTCAAGAGCGTTTTTTTATGCACGAAAGCGTTCCTACCGGCAATGCTCGAAAAACAGTCCGGCCGGATCATCAACATCGCTTCCACCGCTGGAAAAATCGGCGTTGCCTACATCTCTGCGTATGCCGCCACAAAACACGCAGTGATCGGACTGACCAGGTCGCTTGCGCTGGAGGTGGCAGCCGAAGGAGTTACCGTAAACGCTGTTTGTCCGTCTTTCGTCGATACTCCGATGCTGCGGGAATCGTCTGAAATCGTTTCCAGAAAAACGGGAAAATCCGTTGAAGAACTCCTGGATGTGTTCCGGTTGCGCAATCCGCAGAAAAGATTTGTCACAACCGGAGAAGTTGCTTCGGCGATCCTGTTCCTGATGGAGAATAGCGCGATTAACGGGCAGGCTCTCTCGCTTTGCGGTGGAGAAACGTTTTCATGAAACAGATCCAGCCTTCCAGCCTGCCGTCTCCGCGCGGATACAACAACGGGATGCTGTCCTTTGTTGGAAAGATTTTGTTTGTGGCGGGACAGATCGGCTGGGATGAGAATCAAAGCCTCGCCAGCGGTCTGGTGGCCCAGTTTGAACGCGCCATCTTCAACGTTCTGGAAGTCGTGCGTTCGGCAGGAGCGCAACCGGAAAATATCGGGCGGCTGACCATCTATGTGAAAGACAAGCGGGAATACGTGTCTTGCCGCAAGGAGATCGGAGAAGTCTATCGCAGGCATATGGGAAAACATTTTCCTGCCATGACTCTTCTTGTGGTTGACGATTTTCTGGAAGACGGAGCGCTTGTGGAAATCGAAGCAACGGCGGTAATGCCATGATGCTGGAAGAGCAAAACCCCGCTTTGCGTGTCTGGAACCGCTTGCTCAAGACACACAACCTGATTCTCATCCGGTCGCGCTCAAGGCTTGCCAGACACTGCACCATGGCGCAATTTGACATCCTGGCGCAACTTTCCCGGGGAAACGACGGGACGACATTGATGGATCTCTCCCGGCGTCTGCTGGTCACCGCCGGAAACGTGACCGGGATGATTGACCGGATGGAGCGGGATGGCCTGGTGGAGCGCCGTCCCGATCCGAAAGACCGGAGAGTAACCAGAGTGCACCTGACGGAAAAAGGGAAACGACTTGCGGAGGCCGTAATCCCAAAACATACCAAGGACATCGAAAAGTTGTTTCGTCCGCTGAAAACGCTGGAGTTGCAGCAATTGAGACGCACGCTGGACAAACTTATTGCCGGACTGGAAGGAAGCAATATCAAAAATCAAATAAACAGAATTCCATAAGTAAAAAATCCGCTCAATAGAACGGTTTAACTTCCGGGGCTTTTTACTTATTGAATTATTTTTATTTGATATTTGATTTTTGATATTTGATTTTTATGAATACACCGGAGTCGTTTGAGTTTCACATTCTGGATGGAATCGCCAACATCGTTCTGGACCGTCCCGAAGCGTACAACGCGCTGACGTTCGATGTGTACCGTGAGCTGACACAGTTGTTTTCGGATCTGCAAAACGAAGAACAGGTGCGCGTGGTGGTGATCACGGGCCGGGGAAAGGCCTTCTGCAGCGGCGGCGATGTACGCGAAATCATCGGACCACTCCTCGAACAGGGAGAAGAACAGCTCCTGCAATTTACGCGCATGACTTGCGATCTGATCTGGAACATGAGATCGCTCGAAAAGCCGGTGATCGCCTGCCTCAATGGAGTGACCGCGGGGGCAGGCGCGATGATTGCAATCGCTTCGGATTTCCGGATCGCGGCGGAAACGGCAAAGATTGCGTTTTTGTTTGTGCGCGTCGGGCTTTCCGGCGCGGACATGGGGGCCTGTTATCTGCTCCCTAAAATCGTAGGATTTACAAAGGCCACGGAACTTCTCATGACCGGAAATTTCATCACTTCTCAAGAAGCGTTGCAGATTGGTCTTTACAACACAGTGGTACCACTCGATCAGCTCTCCGATGTAACGATGGAGCTCGCGACCAGTCTCGCACAGGGACCCCCAAATGGTCTCGCAGTCACCAAGAGGATGTTGAATCAGGAAACACTTCCTCGATTGCAGGAGGTATTGGAACTGGAAGCCAGAGCGCAGGCAAAATGCATGGTGGATCCGGATTACAAGGAGGGATTTCAAGCTTTCGTGGAAAAACGGAAACCGCAATTTCAACGCGGAGAGCGCGGAGAGAAATGATATCCCCGCTCCCGGATGAACTGCAAAGGCTGCAAGATTCGGTCGACCGGCTTTTTTCGGAACCCGGACTGACGGAAGAAAACGGCGATCTGCAATTTTGCAGACATCTCGTCCGGAAGATGGGGCAAGCCGGACTGCTTCAGCATGTAGCGACGTCCCCGAATGTACGCGGTCTCTGTTTTCTAAGATACGCAATTGCGCAAAAAACTGCGCTCGGTGATTTGCTTTTTGCCATGCAGGGATTGGGAAGCTATCCGATCTCACTTGCCGGAAGTGCAGAGCAGAAACAAAAGTATCTGCCATCTGTCGCTGCAGGCATTCAGATTTGCGGTTTTGCGATCACAGAACCGGAAGCGGGCTCGGATGCAGGTGGCCTTCGTTTACGCGCGGAAAGAATTACAGGTGGCTACTTGCTCAACGGAACCAAAACATTGATCAGCAACGCGGGTCTTGCGGATTTTTACACACTCTTTGCACGCACCTCGGATGGCTCGCGCGGAATTTCCGCCTTGATCGTGGAAGCGTCGAGCCCCGGATTACGAACCAAACAACAAGAACTCCTTGCGGTACATCCGATCGGACAATTGGAACTGGAGAATTGTTTTGTTCCGGAATCGCAGCGGCTTGGAAGCGAGGGAGACGGACTCAAGATTGCTTACGGCACATTGGACGTGTTCCGGTCCACTGTGGGAGCGGCAGCAACGGGAATGGCCGAACGGGCGTTTCAAGAAGCCGTGCAATATGCGAAGAAGCGTTCCCAATTTGGAAAACCGCTTTCGGATTTTCAGGGAATCCAGTTCAAGATTGCGGAAATGGCACAACTGCTGCAGGCATCCAAACTTCTGATCTGGGACGCAGCTACGAAAAAAGATTCGAGCGCGAGTCGAATCACGCTGGAATCCGCTCTGGCAAAATCATTCGCCACAGAAGCGGCACAGCAGATCATCGACCAATCTTTGCAGATCCATGGAGGAATCGGCTTGCTGAAAGGATCGATCACCGAGCGTTTGTATCGAGATATCCGCGCCTTGCGCATCTACGAAGGAGCAACCGAAGTGCTGAAATCCATCATCGCCTCACATTATTTGAAAGAGGATTAACCACAAAGGCACAAAGTCACGAAGGCTTCTATTTTGTTCTTCATCGTGCCTTCGTGTCTTTGTGGTTAATTCCTATGTTGTTTGAACCGATCGATCTCAACGGGATGGTGTTGACAAACCGGATCGTCCTGACCGCCATGGTCACACGGCTGTCCGGCGAGGACGGATTTGTCAACAAAGATATCCGCGACCGCTATCTCCGTTTTGCGCGGGGAGAAGCGGGACTTATCGTTCTGGAAGCGATGGGTGTTCACAGCGCAAAAAGCGGCCCGTTGCTGCGCCTTAGCGGAGACGAATACATTCCCGGATTGGCGGATCTGGCAAGAGAAATTCACGACATCAGTCCATCGAAAGTCGTGCCGCAGATCATCCATTTTCTAAAGATCGCAAAGAGCGGATGGCGCCAGAAAATCAAAGACCTTTCCCTTGAAGAGATTCGCTTTATCGTAGAAGCGTACGGGGCCGCGGCGGGCCGCGCCAGAGAGGCGGGCTTTGATGGTGTGGAACTTCACATGGCGCACGCTTACACATTATCGTCCTTCCTGTCGCTTCGAAATACACGCAATGATGAATACGGGAGATCGCTGGAGAACCGGATGCGTTTGATGACCGAAGTGATTTTGCGGGTCAGACAGATCATCGGCGGTGACTTTCCACTCGGGATCCGGTTTGATGGCGAAGAGTGCATCAAGAACGGGTATACGGTGAAGGATTCCCGGCAGATGGCGTTGCGGATGGCGCAGCTGGGAGTAGATTGGATCAGCGTTTCCGCGGGCGGCAAATTTGAAGATGCGATCCACAAACCGGGCACACCATTGTATCCCTACACCGGTTATTCGGGCGATCGTTGCATGCCGGGGGCCGCGTACCCGGATCTAGCGAATGTTCCCGTCAGTGCTGAAATCAAACGCTACCTCAATGAACGTGGACACCGTGTTTCGGTGATCAGTACCGGCAAAATTCGTACGCCTGCGCAGGCCGAAATGATTCTGCGCGAAGGAAATGCGGATTTGATCGGGATGGCGCGAGCGCTTCTGGCGGATCCCGATCTGCCGAAAAAAGCGAGAGAAGGACGCGAACACCAGATCATACTTTGCACCTACGGCAATGTGTGCAAGAACCTGGATGAAACGTTCCACAAAGTCACCTGTGTCCTGTGGCCCAAAGGAAGTCTGCAGGCTCCCGAAAGTTCCGACAAACAGTCGCCGGTCTGGCCGATGGAAGGCCCCGAGCTGAAAGCTGTCTGCGAAAAAGGACAGATCTTTTTGACATGGAACCAGGCGGTCGACAACGAATCTGTTTACGGGTACGAACTCCACCGAGCAGTAAATGGGGGAGCCTTCACTCACGCGGGTTCGCTCAAACGCACCACGCACTACGATCTGGATGTTGCAGGGGGGAATACTTACAGCTATTATGTGGTAGCTTACGATCTCGCGGGAAATCATTCCGCGCCTTCGAATACTGTAGAAGTTATGGCACCCTTCCCGGAGCTGTTGGAGGCCCAATGACAGACGAGCTGCTTGCCTACCGGGGCGAGTTTCCGATTCTGGAAACGACCACCTACATGATCAGCCATTCGCTGGGAGCGATGCCGCGGGGAGTGTACGACAAACTGCGTTCCTATGCGGACAAGTGGGCCACACGGGGGATCCGCGCGTGGGCCGAAGGATGGTGGAGTATGCCGGTCACGACGGGAAATCTGATCGGGTCCCTGATCGGAGCAGGCGCCGGCGAAGTCGTCATGCATCAGAATGTATCGGTCGCGGTCTCTCTGCTTTTATCTGCGCTGGATTACAAATCTCCACGCAACAGAATCCTGTATTGTGATGCCGATTTTCCAACTGTTATCTACGTGTTGGAATCGCAACGCAAACGAGGCGCAGACGTAGTTTGTATCCCGTCTCCGGATGGACTAGAGGTTCCTCTGGATGCGCTGGTGAATGCGATCGACGAAAGGACACTCGTTGTATCGTTGTCGTATGTATTCTTCAAGAACTCCGAAAAGATCGATATCGAACGGGTAGTGCGAACCGCTCATGATGCAGGCGCCTACGTGATTCTGGATGTCTATCAGGCTACCGGCGTCGTTCCGATCGATGTCAAGAAATGGGATATCGATTTTCTTGTCGGCGGTTCGGTCAAATGGCTTTGCGGCGGTCCTGGCGCCGGTTATCTCTACGTGAAGCCGTCTCTGTACCAAAAGCTGGAGCCTGCAGTGACTGGATGGATGGCGCATGAGCATCCTTTTGCCTTCGAAACCGGTCCGATCAAGTTCGCGCAAGACAGCACGCGCTTCCTGCACGGTTCCCCGCAGATTCCCGCCCTGTATGCCGCGGAAACCGGCTACGAGATCATCAATCGGATTGGCGTATCGAAGATCCGGGAAAAATCGCTCCGCCAAACCGGTCTGATTTTCGATCTTTGCGATCGAAACGGCCATCAAGCGCGAACTCCACGCGAACCAGAACGCAGAGGAGGCACGGTTGTAGTCGATATTCCCGATGGCGATGCTGTTGTGAAAGAACTGACTGCACGTAACATTCTAGCGGACTACCGGCCGGGGGCCGGGATCCGGATTTCCCCGCATTTCTACACGCTGGATTCCGAAATCGAAACCACCTTTGAACACATTCGGGATATTTTGAAAACAAAGGCACACGAAAAACATCTTCAAAAAAGAGGCAGCTTGTATTAATCCATGGCAGACTACGGCGATTCCAAACTTACATACAACGATTACCTGAGAGTGCCGGAATTAATCCGGCTCCAGCACCTGCTCAGCGATCCACCTTCGCACGATGAGCTCCAGTTCATCATCATTCACCAGACCTACGAGCTCTGGTTCAAACTCGTCCTCTTTGAGATCGACTCGATCAAGCTCGCCATGGATGCGCGGAATATTCGTTACGCAACCTGGCTTTTCCACCGTGTGATCGCGATCGCAAAAATCCTGTACCAGCAGATACACATTCTGGAAACCATGAGTCCCGTGGATTTTCTGCGTTTCCGGGACAACCTGCAGCCGGCCAGCGGATTTCAATCCGTCCAGTTCCGCGAGCTCGAATTTGTATCCAATCTGAAAAACCCGAAGATCCTGGAACATCTTCGTTCCGATGAAGAGAGTCTGGTGAAATTGAAGAAACGATTGGACGAACCGACTCTTTGGGACGTATTTCTCGAACTATTCCAAAAAGAAGGATTTGATCCGCGCCCGGAACGAATTGTGCTGGCTCTAGCCCGCCTTTATGAAGAAAGCGCAAGCCACTATGATCTGTTTCTTCTGACCGAGGCCATGATCGAATACGATGAATTCTTCGGACTCTGGCGGCTCCATCACATCCGGATGGTGGAACGGATGATCGGAAACAAAACAGGAACAGGCGGTAGCGAAGGCGTGCGCTATCTCGCGACTACGGTTGAAAAGAAGTGTTTTCCCGAGCTGTGGGATCTGCGAACCCATTTGCAATATCAAAAATCAAATATCAAAGATCAAATAAACAAAATCCCATAAGTAAAAGAACACACTTGCTAGTTCTTTACTGATGGATTTCTGTTTATTTGATATTTGATTTTTGATATTTGATATTAGACCCATGTCACTCTACTGGCACGAACGTACCTGGACCGATCTGCGGCAAAACCCGCCCGAGGTAGTCCTGCTGCCGATCGGGTCGGTGGAAGCTCACGGGCCGCATTTGCCTTTATCAACCGATTCCATTATCTCGGAGGAACTGGCGAGACGCTCCGCGGAGGAGCTTCAGAACAAGAACATCCGAACGTTGATTCTGCCGTCCATCCATTATGTAGTCACTGATTTCAGTAAAGACTTTCCCGGAACCATCAGTGTCAGCAAGGAAAGTTTCCAGAATTTACTGCGTGACATTGCCGGATCGCTGGCTTCCCAAAACGTCCGCACACTCTGTATTGTCAATTCTCATCTGGAACCCGATCACATTTCTGCAATCCATGAATTTTGTAACGGCTGCACCGTGCTGAAAGCCTTGTTTCCGGATAAGACAAAAAAGCCATGGGCTTCTTTGTTGACGGATGAGTTCAAACAGGGCGCCTGTCACGCCGGATCTTACGAGACCTCACTCGTCCTCGCAAGCAGTGAGGAATTGGTGCGGGCCGAACGCCAACAGCTTCCGGCAAATCCGGCGAACCTTGCAGTGTTGATGAAACAGGGAGTGCGGAGTTTTCAAGAAGCCGGGGCTTCACAGGCCTATTTCGGAGATCCTGCTGCGGCTACAAAAGAGGAAGGAGAACAAACGTTTAAAATCCTCACGCGCATGATTGTGGAAACGGTGATCCAACACCTTCGAGCCTGCGAATAGGTCACTGTAACATAGGATCGTGTAAGGATTCTCCCACCTTGTGAAGGGGGGAGTTAGAGGGAGGTTGGAACCAAGAGTCCAACCCTCCCCCAGCCCCTCCCTTCACAAGGGAGGGGAATTACTCATGCAGACTCAGTGCACACAGTGCGGCGGCGCGGTTGCGCTTCAAGAAGGACACCGGTTTGTCGTGTGTCCGTACTGTTCCTCTGCATTGTATCTGGATCGATCCAGAGTTGTCTTTCACTTTGTAGTCAGTGCG
Source organism: uncultured bacterium (assembly GCA_963843285.1). Classification (GTDB taxonomy): domain Bacteria; phylum Acidobacteriota; class HRBIN11; order JAKEFK01; family JAKEFK01; genus CAZDDB01. The sequence continues at coordinate 364,154 of CAWJJO010000002.1, read as the reverse complement.
ACCGTTTCCTTGGAAGAAGCGGCGGGAAAATTGCGGAGGTGGATGGCCGGCAATGAAACGGTAAAAGACCTCGATGTTCACGCAAACATCACGCAACAGGAGTTGATTTACTTCCCGATGTGGCGGCTTGTGGCCGCCGAACCGGATGGAGAGAAAGAATTCAGCGAACCTGCCTGTTCGTTTGCCATCGCTGAAATCAAAAGTATTCCTCTGTCGGGCGGGAACCTGAAGTTCTTCTCACCGCAGCAGTTTGAAGGGATCAATCTGAAGGAACCGGATGTGCTGCTTGAATCCGCGATTTGCTGGCTGCAAGATCAGCAGGGCGTAAGACGGGAACAGATCAAGGAGATCAATTTGATCCACATTCCTTTTTATCTTTCAAAGTATCAGTACAAAGGCGGATCTTATCAGGCGATCGTGGATGGGATCTCCGGCCGGGTGATTGCTTCGGTCTTTCCTTCGAAAGATGAAATTCCCTACATCGGAGTCGCGGTTCTCGCAACGATTTCATTTTTTGTTGCAGGGTTGATTGCTCCCAATCTTTTGATCCGTTTGCTTCTGTATCTTGTTGTCGTAATTCCCTTTGCGATCGTTTCGAACGGAGTCGTTAAGAAATATTGATGACCGAAAGAATGATCCGCGGAGTCGCCTGTCCGTCTTGCGGCGGTTCCCTGGATATAACGGAAGGGACGCAGCTGCTCGACTGTAAGTATTGCGATACCGGTCTGATGGTACGGGGAGATCGCGGAATTCCCAGATTTTTTGTGCCGATCCGGCATTCCAAAGACGAGATCATCGAGAAAGCAAAGAAATGGCTGAATCGATTGGACAAAGCGCGCGATCTCAAGACCGAAGCAAAATTCAAGGAAATGTTCCCGGTATATGTTCCATTCTGGCGTGTCCGGGCTCGCATAATCGGCTGGGTGCTCGGAGAAATCTCAAAACGCAAAGACAAACGGACGGTCTATGAGCCTGTCGAACGACGTGTATTTCAATCCTATGAGATCACGGTTCCGGCATGCGATATCGGTGAATTCGGAGTGAAGTGGGTAGATCTGACCGGTGATGAGATTCTTCCCTTTGAACTGGAAAAAGTGCAGCAGGCAGGAATGACATTTGGAGTCCTGACAACAAACACCGATGTGCTCGCGCTGGCGAATGAAAAATTTCTGGAGTGGGGTGAAGCCTCCGCAAAAGTAGACCGTATCTCGTTTTCCAAACTTCAGATGATAGAGGACCATTGTAGTCTCGTATACTACCCTCTCTGGATCCTGCGGTATCAATACAAAAACCGCATGTATCAAATTACGGCCGACGGCGAAAGCTGTGAGCTTTTGTACGGCCGGGCGCCAGGGAATCATCTTTATCGAATCGTGACGTTTCTCGGTAGCTTGTTTTTCGCGAACCTGTTTCTTACCAGCCTGTTACGGTCCGGAGAAATCGACAGTCCCGGAGGATTTATTTTCGTCTGTCTGATCGCTTTCATCGCAATTTACTGGGGTTTCAGGCAATTTCGCTACGGGGGCGAACGCAAGCTGGAACAAAAGGACAAACTTACAAACACATCGCTCCTCACTCCGAATCTAACTCAAGGCGTCCAGGCGCTATTTGAGATGGTCAGCAAGAAATGAGTTCCGGCATTCAGCTTGTCGCGTTAACATGTTTGAAATGCGGCAGCAAACTCAACGCGCGCTCCGGGGCTGTGTTTTTGTATTGTGCGGAATGCGGTTCCGGTTTTGAGATCAACGACAAAGATGTGATAGCGACTGAAGTCGCTACTACGAACGCTCTGAGTCCGATCCCGGTGTACTTCGCCCGGTTACGGAAGGAAGCACAGGAGTTCATCCCTTTCTGGGCGTTTGACGCAAAATTGGAAATTGGAGATCTACAGGTCGATGGCAGTCAGAAGCAGCGCGGGTTCATCCAATTGTTCCGGGAACGTGGCGCGCTCCGGCTCTATGTCGCCGCTTATGCCGGTGATCTGGAACAGGAAAACCCTCGTTCGCAACAACTTACTTTCGATCAGCCGCAGTTTGAATTTCTGCAAAAACAAAAGGCCGTTCAGGGAATCGTGATCTCCCAAAGGGACGCACGAAAGATTGCAGATTACCTCTTTCTGATGAGTGAAATCGAGCGGAAAGACATGTTAAGAAACTTGAGTTACAACCTCCAGCTGGAGAATCCGTCCATGTTTCTCATCGCCTTTTGAATTCACCACGGAGATCACAGAGAGTGCGGAGCTAAGATCTTCTCTTTCTCCGTGGACCTCTGTGGGCTCTGCGGTGAGTCATTCCCTTTGCGCGCCTGGCGGATCTGCGAGAAACTTCCCCCTGGAACAAACCGATCGGCCATTTGGATCGTATCTATATGATGAGAGGTTCAAAAAGATAACACTGTATCAAAAAAATGGACACTCTTGGCATGGTGAAACTCGATGAAATGGGACAGCCTCGACGGAGATAAACATTTAAGACTATTGGTATCAACTTTGCATCTAACTAGATTGAAGGAGGTTGTTATGAAGATTCAAAAGAAACGAAAACGCTTACTCCTGGGTGATTTGATCGTGGCACTATTTGAGGAAACACGAAAGGTTTCCAGAAACAAACTGGAACAGCGCGTTCTGGTTTACGCCGCGCTGAAGGATCTGTTGAGGCAAAAGGTTCATAGCAACCACCAGATTGCAGTGATTCCGGCCTAATTCTAATCGGACGCGGGAAGTGTGCCCGCGTCCACTCATACCATAGAAAGCCGCTTGCAAATGAAAGGGACGTCTACCCCCGGACGTCCCTACCTTTTTTGGGTTTCTCGCAAAGACGCAAAGAACGCCAAGGGACTTAAATTCAATTCTTTGCGGGCTTTGCGCCTTTGCGAGAAATCCTCCTTTGCTTTTTGAGCCTCCCAGTTTATATTCATTGTTGTCATGAGCGGGTATTACTGCACGACACCTATCTACTACATCAATGGATTGCCACATATCGGACATGTTTTCACTACCGTACTGACGGATGTAGTTGCCCGCTATCACCGTCTTTTGGGAGAGGATGTTTTCTTTCTTACCGGGACAGATGAGCATGGACAAAAGGCGGAAAAGGCGGCGCGGGAACTTGGAATTCCACCGCGAGAGATGGCGGATCGAATTGCTGCTCCCTTTCAGGAGCTCTGGCGCCGAATGAGGATTACGAATAACGACTTTATCCGCACTACCGAAAGCCGTCACATCGACGGTGTTCAGGAGATGTTTCGACGCGTGCAGGCAAACGGTGACATTTATCATGGTGATTACGAAGGATGGTATTGCACTTTTGATGAATCATTCTTGACTGAGGGGCAATTGGTCGACGGAAAGTGTCCCGACTGCCATCGCCCTGTGGAACGAATCAAAGAAGGCAGCTACTTTTTCCGCTTGTCGCGTTATCAGGAACCGCTGCTCGAGCATTATCGCCAAAATCCGGATGCAATTCTGCCACGGTCGAGATACAACGAGGTCATCTCATTTTTGGAGAGCGGTCTCCGCGACCTGAGTGTGAGCAGATTGAAGCTGACCTGGGGAATTTCCGTTCCGGGTGATCCAACACATGTGATTTACGTTTGGTTTGATGCGCTTGCCAACTACGTCACTGCAATCGGCTTTCCCGGCAAACCGCAGCTCTTTTCCCGATACTGGCCCGCAAATGTCCATGTGATCGGAAAGGACATCCTGCGGTTTCACGCAGTTTACTGGCCGGCATTTCTACTTTCGGCTGGACTGGCGCTACCTAGAAGATTTCTGGTTCACGGTTGGTGGCTCAAAGAACAGGAAAAGATCTCCAAGTCGCGTGGAAATGTAGTTGAGCCAAATCAGCTGATTGAGAAATTTGGCGTGGATGGACTTCGGTATTTTTTGATTCGGGAAGCTCCGATGGAATCAGACAGCAATTATTCTTTCGAGACGGTACTGAAACGGGTCAACAGCGACCTTGCAAATGATCTTGGAAATCTGGTAAGCCGCTCTCTCACGATGGTCCAGCGTTATTCTGACAGCATCATTCCGGAGCCGGAAGCAGAGGACCCTCCGCTCTTTCGAGGATTGTTGGAAAACATTGTGGTCTCGTTGCCCGGTTCGATTGAGGAATTCGCCTTCCCGCGTCTTCTGACCGCCGTCTGGCAATGCGTGAATTCCATCAATCGTTACATTGTCGATCAGCAACCCTGGAATCTTGCGAAGGATGCGTCCCAAAAAAAGAAACTCGATACTGTTTTATACAACAATTGTGAAGCATTGCGTTGCATCGCAGCGATTGTCGCACCGGTCATGCCCGATTCAGCCGACAGAATCTGGAAACAACTGGGAATTCCCGGGTCTGCCTCGAACGCGCGCATTGACGATTTGAGGTGGGGCGGTCTCAAACCCCGAACGCGAATCGGAGATGTGGAACCGGTTTTTCCCAGGATCGAAGAGAAGGAGCCGGAAGCCGTCGCCCGGTTTGTAGAAGCGCCGGTAGCCGAACCGCCGAAAAAAGAAAATGCGTTTGCGAATGTGACGATTGAGGATTTTCAAAAAATCGGGTTGAAGGTCGGAGAAATCAAGGCAGCGGAAAAAATCCAGGGCTCCAAGAAACTGCTGAAATTGAGCATTGATCTTGGCGCCGAATTGCGAACCGTGGTTGCTGGAATTGCAGAAGTTTATTCCCCGGAAGAACTGATCGGCAGACAGGTCATTGTGGTTACCAATCTGAAACCAACTCGTTTGATGGGCGTTGAATCGAACGGGATGGTTCTAGCAGCATCCGTCGAGGGAAAACCGATCCTGTCCGCCGTAATTTCCCCTGTACCGAACGGAACTCCCGTCAAGTAATCGAGAAGAGAGGATAAGGTTGTTCGAGCAATTGATCGAATTGATGGAATCCATTTCCCGTTCGGGCATTCTTTATCTGATCGTTTCCCCGCTCCTCCTTGCAGTATTCATTGCGCTTCGTATCTACGGAAACCGGATCCGCAAATTGACGCGGCTACAACAGGAATCCGAGCAAAGCTTCCGGGAATTGAACAAGAAGCTTGCAGAAGAAAAAGTTAAAGTGGATCGGATTGTCTCGGAAGAAAAGGGAAAGATTGAACGTTTGTTGATCGAAGAGAAGGCTCGCCGAGAAAAAGCGCTTTCGGAAGTGGAGAAACAGAAGGAAATCGCCCGGATTGCTGCTTCGATCAGCAATGAACAGGCAAATAAGCTGATGGTTTTTTCGAACATCGCCGAAGAATTCAGAACGCCTCTGACGCTCATTACCGTGCCGATTGAAAACGCGCTGAACGGCAGATACGGAAAGATCCCCACATCCTTGCGCGAACATTTGGAGGCAGCTACTGGGAAATATCCGTCACCTGTCTCGATTAGTCAGTCAGTTCCACGACATTTCACGGTTGCAGTCGGGCAGAATCCAATTGAAACCCCAGCGCAGGAATCTGGTCGCTTTTATGAGAGACATCGTTGGCGCGTTTCAGCCGTACGCATCCAAACGACAAATTGAGCTCTCGTTTCACACGACTTCCGAATCGCTTGATTCCTATTTTGATGCGGATCAGATGGAGGAAGTCTTTTATCATCTGCTTTCCAATGCCTTCCGGTTTACTCCTGCCAGGGGAAAAGTCTCGATCTCCATTGCGGAAAGTAGTGGTGAAGAAGGGCAGGAAGACTTTCTGGAAATTAGTATCCGTGATTCGGGCAAGGGCATTCCAAAATCGGATCTTCCAAACCTGTTCAACATGCTTCGAAAATCAGAAGATGGAGCGGAAGTGGATGAAGCTCGAGTTGCAGTTGGACTTTCCCTTCTGCGGGAGCTGGTTTCCCTGCACGGGGGCAGTATCCGGGTAGAGAGCGAAGAAGACTCGGGAACGGAGTTCCAGATTTTGCTCCCCAGCGGTCGCGCACATTTTGGAGATCAACCGGCGGACCACATACAGGATCCCGCGCACGATTCTTCCTCGCCCGGGATTGGAGATGCCTTCACCGCAACGACGCAAATCCACTCCCCAAAAATCGAAAGGACAAAAAGACCAGCACATTCTGGTAGTCGATGACAATCCGCAAATCCGCGAGCTGCTCAAAGAGTGCCTGCAGGACGAGTATCGCGTTTCTGAAGCAGATGACGGAAACAGCGCTTTGGATCAGGTCAAGCAGACGATCCCGGATCTGATTATCAGCGATGTCATCATGCCTGGAATGGATGGCTTCGATCTGTGCCGCGCGTTGAAAACTGATGAAAATTTCCGTAAGATCCCGGTAATCCTTCTTACGGCAAAGGCGTCGGAGTTGATGCGAGCCGAAGGGATGGAGGCGGGAGCAGACGACTATATTCCCAAACCATTCAGTCCGAACGACCTGCTGGAAAAAATCAGGAAATTATCCCCTCTCCAGAAAGCGGAATAACTATGCCAAAGATGGATGTCCGTGTGCCGCATCAGCTCACTCAAGAGGAAGCGGCTTCCAGAATCAGAAATCTGATTGGAGAATTGAAACAAAAGTTTGGAGGCCGGATTCACAATTTGCAGGAGACCTGGAGCGGAAGCGGGGGCACGTTCAGCTTTGAAACGATGGGATTCAACCTGTCTGGGACATTGTCTGTCGGCGCTTCCGAAGTCCGGATAGAAGGAAGTTTACCGCTGGCCGCTCTACCGTTTCGGGGAATGGTGGAAGAAGCTATTCTCGAAAAAGCAAAAAATCTGCTATCGAATTCGTAGTGGCTGAGCATTTGCCAAGCAAAACCTGAAGATCCCAAAAGTAGTGTATGCTTGGGAAGCAATTTGAAATTGAACAAAGTGCGCGCAAATGCTCAGCCCTTCGCGCCCCGTGCAGATTGTGCTCATAGAAAGACGGACTGAGCATTTTTCGGCATTGACGAGTGCGTTGTACGAGTCGAAATGACCACCGGTAACAACCAGGACAACACTGCCATGGAAAATGCTCAGCCCTTACAAGCATGATCAGACAAAGCACAACTACGCTTGTAGTTTCTGATCTTCACTTTGGCGATACCCGCTGCACACTTCATTCCATGCGAACGGCGGAAGCTCTAGTTGCAAAGCTTTCACCGTTTGCTCCGCTGCAAGAAATCGTGTTGCTGGGAGACATTCTGGATCTGCAGCTTGCAAACTGGGCGCAGGCGGTGGAAGGGATGATCCTGGCCGCTCCTGCAAAGCGCGCGGCAGGCTTTCGTTACTTCATCAACTTTCTACTTCGCGAAACAGGCGCGCGCCGGATCATTTACGTACCCGGAAATCATGATTATCGTATTTTTGACTATCATTCCGTAGAACGCTCACTGCTTCATCCTTTACGAAATGGAAAGAAACTTTCCGGCAAAACCTCGTTTTTTCGCACGTTTCCTGAAAGTTTTCTCCAGGGGCTGCTCACGGTTCCCGATGCACGGATACAGGTCGTTTATCCACATCACACAATTCGAGTGAACGGGGAAAGAGTCATTTTGACGCACGGGCATTTTTTTGATCCGACCCAGGCGTTCAATCACGAAGTGGGAAAGATCTTTTCGAGAACCGGTTCTCTTTCCAGAGAACAAATCGTCCGGCTGCGTCAGAACTACTTCCGGCGCGTTTCGCTCTATCAGAATCTTGTCAGCGGAGTCTCCATGCGCAAGGATTTGCGCGATTGGTTCAGCTCATTCTATCAGCCTGTGACTGCCTGGAAGCAGAGATTCCAACACCGGCAGCGGAAACAATTTCTTACCGATGCAATGAAGCGCAGCATAGAACACTATGTCACTTTTTGCTGCAGACCGGGACGAGTACACGGTGTCATTTTTGGTCATACTCACCGGCCGGGAACCGCAACGCTGCAAAATGGGCCTGTGCAGCACGTCTGGAATTGTGGGTCTTTTCTCCGTGAATCCAAACAGTCACCCCTCGGCAGTTTCATAACGATTCGAAACGGCAGCAAAGTCCCTATTACGGAAGCGATTCAGGTTCACCTCCTTGGAGCGCAGGCTTCCAGCCTGCATTCTTAAGCCCGGAGGGAAAGAAATCCGGCCAAATCGGAACTAACTGATTTGATACCAGGAGGTATTCTTAATGACTAAGTATGTTTTTGTTTTTTCCGTATTGATCTTTGCGTTTTCCGCGATTGCCGCTGCGCCTTCTCCCCATGGAAAGCTCGAAAAAGCGACCTTTGCCGGCGGATGCTTCTGGTGTATGGAACCGCCATTCGACAAACTGGATGGTGTCCTTGCTACCACATCCGGTTACACCGGCGGTCAAACCGAAAATCCGACATACGAGCAAGTATCCGCTGGAATCACCGGACATGCCGAATCCGTTCAAGTACTTTATGATCCTTCTAAAATCAGCTACAGCAAACTTCTGGAAGTGTACTGGCATAACATCGATCCGACGACTCCAAACAAGCAGTTCTGTGACGGCGGGTCGCAATATCGCAGTGCGATCTTCTATCACAACGATACACAAAAACGTCTGGCGGAAGAATCAAAGAAAGCCATCGAAAACTCAGGACGCTTTCCTGCGGTCGTAACGCAAATCGTGGCAGCAACCCAATTCTATCCGGCAGAGGAATACCATCAGGATTTCTACAAAAAGAATCCGGATCACTACCATAGTTACCGTATGGGTTGCGGCCGCGATGCGCGGTTGGCTGAACTCTGGAAATAGTGAATTTAGGAGAGGACTTCGGCGCCGATCAGTTATAATGGACGGATGGGTTACACCGAAAAACTGCTCGGCACAAACGAAAAAATCCTGAATCGTACCAGAAGACATCCCTTTACACTCTTATCCGGGATGTTCAAAGAACTGATCATTCTTGCAGTATTGATCACCGGCTATATAGCGATCCAGAAGTGGCCTGACGCGCCTGTTTTCTTCCCTTACGTATTTGGGGTACTGGCTCTCGTCACGGTGCTCTCCATGGTTGGAGATTTTCTCCGGTGGCACAACGAGGCTTTCATTGTAACCACCTTTCGTGTACTTCATGTCAGCGGTTTTTTGAGCAAAAGGATCCTCGATTCCTCACTGAATAAGATTAACGATGTGATCCTGCAGCAAAGCTGGCTTGGGCGCATCTTTGGATACGGCACGATCAAGATTCTTACCGCTTCGGACGAGGTGATCAATACTCTGGACCGGATTTCCAACCCGATTGCTTTCAAACAGGCCATGTTGAATGCAAAATCTGAACTGGAACCTTCTGCAGCCTTCCCCGGCGTACAAGCATCCTCCACGCAGCTGCTGGAGGAACTTGCGCAACTGAAATCGCGAAATATGATTACTGAAGAGGAGTACCAGGAGAAACGGAAGGAGATCCTGAGAAGGATGTAGTCCTATGTTGATACGAACGCTGGCCGTGATTCTTATGTCCGGAACAATCGCGTTTGGATACAGCGTCGTGCGCAAGGATGGAAAGAAGTTTTCTGGTGAGCTGGTCCGTCAGAATCCACAGGAGACCGTTCTAAAAGAAAAAGACGGAACGGTGCTGAAATTCAAAGCGGATCAAATTGATTGGGAAAAGACTACCGAGACTCTCCGTTTGGAAGATCAACAAAAAGAGGCAATAGAATCATCTGTAAAGAAAGAACCTCTGCCTCGAGATTCGATGACAGATCAGTCGAAGTGGACCGGCGAACTGATCAGTTTTGATTTTAAGGACGTCGATATCCGCGATTTCTTCAGGTTTATTGCAGACTTTAGCGAGATGAATCTGATCATCGATCCTTCGGTGAAAGGGACCCTGACAATGAAATTAACGGATGTGCCCTGGGATCAGGCGCTCGATCTTGTCTGCCGCACACACGGCCTGGGTTATGTAGTTGAAGGAAATGTAGTTAGCGTAGAAAAATAAGAGCGTGCTTACCTTGGGGCTTTGCCAAGGACGTTCAGCTCTTCTTCGTAATAGCGGCGGTACAGGATTTGCCACTCCTGCCCTCCTTCCGGAATCTTTCTACGAAACGAAGCGATCCGTTCCCGCACTTTTACATCCAACAGCTCATCAATTTTCAAACGGCTGTTGATGAGCTTCATGATTTCGAGACGGATTTCATTCAAGTCCGTCTTGAGGATCACGTCTGGATCCACACGAAGGGCCTCAGCGATTTGATGCGAGATCCTTGTAATCTTCTCCCTGCTCAGTCGTAACATTAGAAAATCAGGTTCCTTTCCCGCTGGAGTTTGGCTTTTACCTTCTTAAACATCTCATGATACTGGACGTTGGCAGCCTGGATTTCATCGACGTGGGTGCTGAGGATCTGGCGAACTTCTTCCTCGACCTTATCCTCGACCATCAACTCTTCGATCAGGACGTTTGTGACGAGCTGCAGAAGACGATCTTTCTCCGGATGATCGATAAAATTGCGTGCAAGCAAATCCTGGACGATCTGCGCAGCCATATCGTCCGCCATTCTTTTCGGCACTCGCATTCCGCAACTCCATAAATACCAAGGGAGATAAACCTTTATTGTATCAGAGAAGCTGGCCCCTTTCAATATTTTCGAATGAGAAAGCGTCTGGTTCCGCCGCTACAATCCGAGGCTGTGCAGCCAGCCGAGGAGAATTTGGTGGATCTGCTCCGGACTCAGCGGATTACGAGTGTACTGAAGCAGTAAGTTCTGCGGCGTCGTGAAAATCACCAGCAAAAAGAACAGGCAAAAAAGGTCCCATTGCCAGGAGCCACGAGAATAGCTCCAGTAGAACACCCGGCTGAAAAACCGTCCAATCACAAACAATTCCTAAATGGTCTTGTGACGCCTCTTTCTTATGATATCAGAAATGAGTTTGATGAGTGGAGGAAGCGATAAGACAGCAAAAAGAACCAGTACATACTTCCACGGCAATTCTTTTGCAAGATAAGCGAGCAGCAGGTAGCGGGGAAATCTCCCCACAAACGTAGCTCCAATATACTTCCAGTATGGATACGCCCGGGAGATTGCGAGAAGACGAATCGGATCAATTGGGAGCGGTAAAAATGCTGCACACGAAAGGGTCAGGAAGGAATAGCGGTCGAAAAAATTCAACAACCGGCGGTAGGTATGGATGTCCCGTATCTTCCGCACTTTGTGATGCCGGAAAAGCATCCCCAGAATCGCATAATCATTGAGGTTAGCAATGCAGGTTCCCAGTGCACCGACAACCGCAACAATGACTGGCGGGAAAAGTCTTGCCGTGCCCGCTATCGGCGGCAGAGAGGGAAGGGGAAAGAACTGACAGGCAACGGTCATGTACAAAAAGAAATCAAACAGGATCGACGGCCTGTGCGCCAGAGTGTTTTCCGGTTTTATGAAGTGCTTGAAAAGAGAAATGAGTCCTGGACCCTCCAGAAAAGACGCGCGAATCCCGAAAGCAACAACATAAAACAAAATCTGAAAGACAATGAGCTTTGCTGTGGAAATCTCCGGAATCGCGAGCGAAGGCAGCGCGGAATCAGGAGGCAGAGCTTCCTGCTCAAGTTCACCGACTTCGTGAATCAGATCGCGAACCGGATGATCATTCATATGAGATTGAGGAAGGAGCATTTTCGGAGCGTGCGGGCAGGCAAGATGCCTGCGACCCATAATGCAGGCTGGAAGCCTGCGCTCCAGGAAGCCTGCGCTCCGCACTACTGAATGATGTAACCACTGTGAGTGACCAGAAGACCGCGTTTGGTACCGGCAAAATAAGGAGACTCCGTATAAAACGGATCTGCGAGGGGAATCCACTTCTTGTTCTTGTAAAGGAAAACGTAAAACCAGTCCGCATGCGATTCCAGCCAGGGCGCTGCGGGTTTGATGTAGTGGTAGGTGTTCTCCTGATTCCCACGGAAGGTGATCAATTTGTGATACGTCTGCAAGCCAAGAATCCGCATCCACGGCCTGAATCGCAAGAATATCCCTCCTGCCGCAGCTTCCGATCCGCGGACCGGAAACGTCATGGAAGTTCCATCGTAGCTGAGGAAATTCACACTGCCTCGGTGGAGGGAAGCCTGTCCAGCCGGATACACTTTCTCTCCCACATATTGATACCGGCTCAAATACACTGCAAAAACGAGCAGGATCAATCCGGTCAGCACCCAAAAGGACCAGAAAATGGTAGCGTTCTTGTAATACTGCAATAATTGCGGTTGAAATGGCGCCGGCGGATTCCATTTGCGTCTCAATTGGTCGGACATCGATCTCAACCTTCCATAAAAAAAGTACAGGTTGAAAAGAAGATATGCGGTTGCAATCAGGGTAAAGTGTAGATAGGGGCGGTGAAAGGCAACAAGAAAAGAGTTGATATTCAAAGTTCGATTTTCAGATCCTTCAGCATTTTTTTCTTCAGATACCCGTTGATGCGAAAAATCAATTCCGGCTTCATAGATTCGAGCGTCGTTTTCCACTGTGGATCGACGACTCGCAAATTTAACACTCCTCTGCGAAAACTTACGGGATCCGCCGCGTTCCGTATTTTCTCACCGAGACAATACTTCCAGGCAACCCGGACCATCTCCGATTTCAATTCCGGATCCTCGGGAATATCCTCCATCAGAGACGAGAATAATTCAGCCAACGGCGTCATTCCAGCACCATCAAAATCTGCGAAGGAGATACGGGCTCTCCCTCTTTCACCTGGATTTGCTTTACCCTTCCGGACCGCGGAGCCTTTAGTTCATTTTGCATCTTCATAGCTTCCATGATCAAAAGCGAATCGCCTTCCTGGACGGCTTCATTCAGCACAACTGAAATTTTTACGATCTTTCCCGGCATCGGAGCCACAACTTTTGATGGTCCGGAGGCTCCAGGTTTCTTTGCAAGTTCCGCCGCTTTATATTTACGGGCTTCAAAAAGGTCCAGATCCACTGTGTCATTTGAAAAACGAACTGAAAACGAATGACCACGCTTCTCGATGCCAAGATCGTATGATCTTCCTTCAATCAACAAAGATAGCGTTTGCGGAGCCGGATGAATCGCGTCTACGCTAAAACTTTTGTCGCCCAAAGTCAAACTGTACTGACCGTCCTTTTCCACTACTTCGACCGGACACGGTCTTCCATGAATCAAAGCGATCAACTTCATGAACGAAGTCCTTCTTTGCGCGCGTGAATGCGCCACCCGCTTTCTTGTTTCACCGGAACAACCGCAGCCGCGGACGCTGCACTCAAGTATTCGTATTCCGAAATTGCAGCCGCAATAACGGCAACGTCTTGAAGCGGATGCTCCCGCGAATGATCCCGGGAAAAGAATTCCTCAATAAACGACGTAGTCACATTCCCTTCCAGGAATGCGGGGTTGCGCATCACCCGCCGGTAAAACGGAATTGTGGTCTTGATTCCAAGCACCTGGTATTCTTCGAGGGCGCGGGCCATTCGCCGGATCGCTTCTTCGCGGTTGCTTCCCCAGGTTACCAGCTTGGAAAGAAGTGGATCGTAGTGAATCGGAACTTCGTACCCGCCATAGATTCCGCTGTCCTCCCGCACACCGGGTCCTCCGGGCAACCGAATTCCGGTGATTTTTCCCGGCGAAGGAATAAAATCGTGGTCCGGATCTTCTGCATAAATCCGGCATTCGATTGCAGCGCCGCGAAAAGGAATGCTGTCCTGGGTGCGGTCGATCCGTTCACCGGACGCGATCCGGATCTGCTCCTTTACGATGTCGATTCCGGTTACCATTTCCGTGATGGGGTGCTCCACCTGCAAACGCGTATTCATTTCAAGAAAATAGAAATTTTGATCGCCATCGACCAGAAATTCCATGGTCCCGGCATTTGTGTATCCGATTCCGGAAGCTGCCTGAGCCGCCGTCTGACACATCTTTTGGCGCGTATTCTCGCTCAGAAACGGAGATGGACTTTCTTCAATCACTTTCTGGTGACGTCTTTGAATGGAACATTCGCGTTCCCCAAGATGGAGAACCGTGCCATGTTGATCCGCAAGAATTTGCACTTCAACGTGGTGGGGACGATCGATCCTTCTTTCAAGGTACACGGAAGGATCACCGAATGCGGATTGGGCTTCCGATTGCGCCAGACGGAATCCTTCTTCCAATTCCTCGCGGTTGTTGGCAAGCCGCATTCCTTTTCCCCCGCCTCCTGCGGCCGCTTTGATCATTACGGGAAAACCGATTTGATCCGCTGCTTCCATCGCCTCATTCACATCGCCCATCGACTTCATGGCGCCCGGAACAACGGGCAAACCGGCCTTCTGCGCTGCCTGACGGGCGCGGGTCTTGTCTCCCATCAGTTCAATCATTTCACTGCGCGGACCGATAAACGTAATCCCTTCCCCTTCGCAAGCTGCAGCAAAGCCTGCGCGTTCGGATAGAAAACCGTAACCGGGATGGACCGCATCACAGCGGGTTTCTTTGATCAACTCAATCAGACGCGGGAGATTCAAGTAACTTTCGGACGAAGGGGCGGGTCCAATCCTGTATGCCTCATCCGAAAGTCGAACGGCCAGTGAAGCACGATCTGCATCCGAGTAACCCACGACTGCGGTAATCCCCAGCTCACGGCATGCGCGAATAATCCGGACGGCTACTTCTCCACGATTTGCAATGAAAATACGCTGCATGATGACTCTCACTCAACTTGGAGCGGCGGGCGTCCCTGCCCGCCAGGCGGCCACGGAGGGCCGCCTCTCCAGACAAACAATCTTACAACGGGATGTTGCCGTGTTTCTTGGGTGGATTCTTGTCGCGCTTGTTTTCGAGAAGGTTCAACCCGCTGATCAAACGAGCGCGTGTGTAGCGCGGCTCGATCACTTCATCGATAAATCCGAGCTGCGCCGCAATATAGGGATTGGCAAATTTTTCCCGATACTCATCGATCATTTTTTTGCGTTGCTTCTCCGGATGTTCCGAGCGCATCAACTCGCGCTTGTACACAATGTTCACTGCACCTTCCGGTCCCATCACGGCAATCTCGGCTGTCGGATACGCAAAATTCAAATCGGTGCGAATCTGTTTGCTGGCCATCACACAATAAGCGCCTCCATACGATTTGCGAGTAATGACGGTGATTTTCGGCACCGTAGCTTCAGCAAACGCGTACAATAGTTTCGCGCCGTGCTTGATGATCCCGTTCAATTCCTGATCTGTTCCAGGCAAGAAACCCGGAACGTCTTCAAACACAATCAAGGGGATGTTAAAACAATCGCAAAAGCGGACAAATCTGGCTCCCTTTACGGACGCATTGATATCCAGCGTTCCTGCCAGATGCGCGGGTTGATTAGCCACGATTCCAACACTCCGCCCTCCCAGCCGGGCAAATCCTACTACAATATTCACAGCAAAGTGTCGCTGGACTTCGAAGAAAACTCCGTCGTCCACAACGCGACTGATCAGGTCCTTGATGTCATACGGCCTGTCCGGTTCTTCCGGAACGAGAGTATCCAGACCCTCATCGATCCTCGTCGGATCGTCTTTAGTCGGATGAAACGGAGGATCTTCCAGGTTGTTTGCAGGAATGTACGAGAGCAACTCACGAATCATGTTCAGACAGGCCTGATCATCTTCAGCGGCAAAATGCGCCACGCCGCTGATCTGGTTGTGGGTCATTGCGCCGCCCAGCTCCTCTTTGCTCACTTCTTCATGGGTGACCGTCTTGATGACATCGGGTCCGGTAATAAACATGTAGCTTGTGTCCTTTACCATGATGATGAAATCAGTGATCGCGGGCGAATAGACTGCGCCCCCAGCGCATGGACCCATGATCGCTGAGATCTGTGGAATCACACCGGAAGCCAGCGTATTCCGAAGAAAAATCTCGGCATAACCTGCCAGACTTGCCACCCCTTCCTGAATTCTGGCGCCTCCCGAATCATTTAATCCGATTATCGGCGCCCCGACTTTCATCGCCAGATCCATGACCTTGCAGACTTTATCCGCGTTGGTCTCGCTCAGACTTCCGCCAAATACTGTAAAATCCTGAGCAAACAGGAAGACCGTACGGCCGTCAATTCGCCCATGTCCTGTGACAAAGCCGTCTCCAAGAACAGGTTCGATTCCAAAATCAGTGGACCGCGGCAGGACAAAGCGATCGAGCTCGACAAAAGAGCCCTCGTCTAACAGCAATGAAATCCGTTCTCGCGCGGAAAGTTTTCCTTCCCTGTGCTGTCGTTCGATTCGCTCCGCTCCACCGCCCCGCTCCGATTCTTCGGTCAATTGCCGGAGACGTTCCATCTTCTCACTCATTGCATGGATATTTCACCACAAAGATCAAAAAGAAACAAAGGAGGAGGATTCACCGCAGAGGCGCCGAGAACGCTGAGTTAGGAAGCAGGTGTAAGAATGGAGATGTGGAGATAAGTGGAGATGGGGGAATGGGCAGCCGCCGCAGCGCCGAAGGCGCTTCTTTCTGAAAAAATATTGCAAACAATTTTTCGAGTTAATGGTAAAGATAAAACCACTGATTTCCTCCGATATCGGTGTTCATCTGTGGTTTCCTTTCCTTTCTCTGCGCCCTCTGCGTCTCTGCGGTGATTTCCTACAGGCTCGCCGGGCCGAGGTCGTGGTGAACCCCGTCCCACGTTACCAAACAAATATGTCGATCGCGGACGTAGTAAACACCTTCTGGCGTGGCGTTGTTGTAGATTGCGAAGAATTCGCTCCGGCCAGGGTCGGTAAACGCGGCTGATTCCGGGGGAAGAAGGCGGTTTCCGCCGGCAACGGCTTTTCCTCAACGGTTCCAGTGATTCCGCGCAGGACTTGCTTTTCCCCGAACGATTTCCTAATTCCCTCTAATACTATAGTTTTTGTCATGACGGCTCTTCCTGTGCTTGATGGACCAGCGTTCGGATGTGAGACCAGGACAATCCGGCTCGGCGCGCGGCCAGAATCGCCTCCTGAAACTGCCGTCCTGCGGTTTCCAGTCCGTTTCCTACCTGTTTGCGCGCTTTTGAAGAAACAAAATTCCCTTCGCCGCGTCGCGATTCCAAAAATCCTTCCAGAATCAGCTCGCGGTAAGCGCGTGCAATTGTATTAGGGTTGACTACCAGCGTCTCCGCCAGCGGACGAATCGCAGGCACTTGGTCTCCGGGTTCCAGAAGTCCACGCGCTACCAGCCCGCGCAGCCCGGTTTTGATTTGCTCGTAGATCGGAACGGGAGACCGTTCTTCAATGGTAATCATACTTGTGTACTAGCTCACTAGTACACTAATCGGAAGTGTTTGTCAAGCGGCGTCTTAGCCGGAGCGCGGGCATCTTTGCCCGCAAGTCTTGTCCAGAAACTGGCTTCTGCGGGCTGGAAGCAGGCTGGAAGCCCGCGCTCCAGCCAGGTTTGTTCTCAGTTATTCAGGTAGCCGAGGGCTTCCAGGTTTTGTTTGGCACTTTCATCGATGACCGCCTTTTCCACTTTCCTTCGCGACGCAGACTGGCGGTAGATTTCCATATATGCCATCAACCGGGACCGGTAGAATTTCGCGCGGACAGGTTCCACTGTGATGAGATTGCGGCGCTCCTCCGGATCCTGACGAAGATTGTACAGTTCTTCGTCACCGTATACCCGATCGACCACATACTTGTAGTCATTCTCCCGGTATGAATATGCATGCTGCAAAGTCGTTTGCGTAAATACCTCTCGCCCATCGGGCAGCGGAGAAACAAGATATGGCAGCGAGCTGCGGCCGTCCACGCTGATTTCTTTTCGGGAAAACCCCAACAAATCAACAAGAGTGGGAAACAGGTCGATCGTTCGGACAACCGGATCGATCGCTTTGGACCCGCCTGATTTGCGCGCGAGTTTCATGATGAGCGGGATATGCGCGCTCTCTTCGTAGAGTTGCGAGTTGTGTCCCTGAAAACCGTGTTCGTAGATAGCTTCCCCGTGATCTGCCGTTACAATCACAATCGTGTTTTCATATAGCCCCGCATTCCGCAACTGGTCGATCACCTGTCCGACTTGAAAGTCGCCATAAGCCAGATTGGCATCGTATAAATTTCGGATTTGCTTCCGGTCTTCGGCGGTAAGATCGGAGGCATTCGTATTGATCCGGACGCGCTTTTCAAAGTCAACGCCTACCTCCCCTTGATAGGCTGGGTCCACAAATTTTTTTACCCAGGCTTCCGGAGGATTGAACGGATCATGCGGCTCGCGATAATGGAGATACCCAAAAAACTTCTCTCCAGCAACGGTTGGAAGCCATTTGGAAAAAGCATTTGTGACGTCCTGTCCCCAACCGGTATAGTTTTGATTGCGAAACACTTCCGCCACCGTTTCGAATCCCTGCGTCATTCCAAACGCGCCGGATGCGTTTCCATTGGCCACAAACGTCGCGGTCCGGTAGCCGTTTTCCGAAAAGACCCGCGCCAGGGTTCGAGTGCCCGCCGGCAACTTATTCTTCATGTACAGGATCCGGTGGTGTTCGGGATACAGTCCGGTCATCAAGCTCGCGGTGGAGGCCAGTGTATAGACCGCATCCGTATAGGCGCGGCGGAATAGAAGGCTCTCCTTTGCCAGTCCATCTACTATTGGTGTAGTATTACGGCCGTATCCATAACAGCCGAAATGATCTGCCCTGGCAGCATCCAGCAAAATCACGACCACATTTGCGTCTTTGTTCGTCCGGCGCAGCATTTCGGCATGTTCCCGGACTTCGGGCGCTTCCTTTCGCTCCCTCCCGTCCGTTTCCAGCACGGGCTGCAACCATGCGGTTTGCGCGCGCCCAATGGAATCCCGCGTGACTTGAAACCGGATGCGATAGATCGAATCAGAGTTTTCCGGAATCCAGGCAGACAAAGGAAGACGAAAAAACTCCGTGCTTTTTTGGGAGACGACTTTTTGAAGAATCATCGTCCCGGGTGCACCATCCTTCTCCAACAATACACTGAAGGAAGCGATGTGTGCGCCGCCATCAGATTGTGAAGGACGATAAAGATATCCAAAGCGGAGAACTGAGCTGCGATTGAGCCTTTCAAGATAATCGATTGTTCCGCCGGACTGCAGAATCAGGGCGGGGATTCTTTTAGTACCTACACGAACGCGGTCGACGGTCAGGAATTCTCCTTTCTGGGGCTCGCTAAAATACCGGCTGGGAGTGATCCAGGCCTGATAGGCCGCGGCGGCAAGTTTTCGCGTGTCCGCGCCGGATTCCGGAGATCTTAGTTCGGCAAACTGGAAGGCCACTGTATTGGAAGGTATGGAAACCACACCGGCAGGCATCGCAATTGTATATTCATTTTGATGTGGATTTACCAGGATCCGGGAGACTCTTCTGGAATTCACAAAGACCTCGGCCGGATTTTCGAAAAATGATTTCATCTTGACGTGAAGATACAGCGGTCGTTGCTCGCGCGCACGGAAGGTGAATGACGGATTCAGAGATGTCGCCCATTGAAAGGGCCCTTCCTGATCCTTTTCGGGATCGGACCATCCGGAGAAATCGTGCTTCTTCGCATCTTTGGTACCGAAAGTGATTTCCTGAACATCGGACGATTTTTCAGCATAGACCAACCGCTGCGTCAGATCGATCTCTACTCGATTTGAAGTGCGGGTTCGACAGGAAACAACAAACAGTAGACAAAACACAAGAGCGAGTGAACGGCAGTGCTTCATTCTGGAAAACCGTTTGTAGCGCCGGCGTCCCCACCGGTCAAAGTATTCGGCTTCCTCGAAGCATGCCGGCGAGTCGCCGGCGTTACAAACCGCACGGCATGCTCGTACACCCTGAGAAGACAAGACATGATGTTGGAAGAGACCATTTTGAGGGAAGCAGAACAATGATAAGCAGTTCTTTGCTTATGAAATTCTGTTTCTTTGATATTTGATCTTTGATTTTTGATATTTACTTTGAGACTTTTTCCCAGTCTTTGCGGAACTTTTCCGCGCCGAGATCGGTCAGCGGATGGTTCAAAAGTTTGTCCAGCACGTTGTAGGGCAATGTCACAATATCGGCTCCGGCAAGCGCAGCCTGAACCACATGCACAGGATGGCGAATGCTGGCTGCCAGCACTTCTGTTTCGATATCGTAGTTGTCGTAGATGGTAACGATCTGATCAATCAGGTCCATGCCTTCCTGAGCGATATCATCGAGACGCCCGATAAAGGGGCTAACAAACGACGCCCCTGCTTTAGCGGACAGAAGCGCCTGGGTTGGAGAAAAAATCAATGTGACATTGATCCGGATTCCTTCGGAGCTCAGTTTGCGGATGACTTTCAACCCTTCCCAGTTGATCGGCACTTTCACTACAATGTTATCTGCAATCTTAGCGAGAGCGCGCCCTTCTTCTACCATCTCTTCAAAACGGAGTTTCACCACTTCAGCGCTTACCGGACCCTTTACGACAGAGCAGATTTCTTTCAGGATATCGCGATAATCTCCCTGTTCTTTTGAAATGAGACTCGGGTTCGTCGTTACGCCATCGAGGATGCCCATGGCCTGGGCTTCACGAATCTCTTTGAGACTGGCAGTGTCTATGAAAATCTTCATGGTGTCCCTCCATCAGTTCAAGAACACGACATTATACCATCTGGTGCGTGCCTGTAGGGGCTGTGCATTTGCCGTGTGAAGCAGGCAGATCATCAAAGGCCTATTTCCCCGGAAAACAATTTTGGATCGTTCAAGTGAACGCAAATGCTCAGCCCGTCACGCAAATTTGCTGATCCTGCAACTACGTTGCCGGGCAGAGCATTTTCAATTCCGAACAAATCAGGTGCGCAAAGCGTGGCCATAAACGAGTATCGGCCACGAATAACACAACGCCTGGAAAATGCTCGGCACCTACTGAAATTATTTTTCCGGGATTTGTACCGGCACAAACAGGCTTCCGCCGCGCCGATAGATCAAGAACAAAAGAGTATCGCCGGCCTTCGCTTTCGCAACGACTTCGCGATAATCACCTACACTGGCGACGGGTTGGCGATTGATTTCCAGAATCACATCCCCACGCGCAAAGCCTGCCTTTTCAGCGGCGCTGTTGACTTTTACCTTTGTGATCAGCACACCCTGTTCGCTGTCCAGATCGAGCTGTCGTGCGGTTTGTTGATCCAGATCGGATACGGAAATTCCAAGTTCGACGGCGGCACTCTTTTCATCTGTATCTTCATCCAGCGCCATATCCGTATCTTTCATGGTCGCGACTTTTACATTCACCGTTCTTTCCTTTTGATCGCGAACCACTTTCAAGGTGACATCGGTGCCGGGTTTTGTTACCGCAACCAGACGAGGCAAGTCGCTCCCGGTTTTGAGAGGCTTTCCGTTGTATTCAACGATTACATCGCCGCGCTTCAAACCGGCTTTGTCCGCCGCGGAATCCTTTGTCACATCCGTAATCAACGCGCCATGATCCACACCAAACTGTTTCGCGATGGCATCATTCCATTGAGTCTGGATGGTCACTCCGAGTTGTCCGCGCACCACGCGTCCGCTTGCCTTCAGCTGCGGGATGATTTCCTTTGCAAGATTGATCGGAACGGCAAAACCGATTCCTGCGGATTGACCGGTCCTGCTGGCAATCGCTGTATTGATCCCGATAATCTCACCGCGAAGATTGAGAAGTGGGCCCCCGCTGTTTCCGGGATTGATCGAGGCATCCGTCTGGATGAAATCATCATAATTGCCACCTAGAGTGCGTCCTTTAGCGCTGACGACACCCACCGTTACGGTATGACCGAGTCCGAACGGGTTGCCGATGGCGATCACCCAATCACCGACTTGTAGCAAATCGGAGTCCCCGAGCGGAGCGGCCGTCAATTCCGCTTTCGGCGTAATTTTGATCAATGCCACATCTGTCTTGGGATCTCGCCCGACGATTTTCGCAACCAGTCCATTGACCTGGGGTGTCCCCGTGTCTTCCATCGAAACTCTGATTTCATCCGCGTTTTCCACGACATGATTGTTGGTCAGAACGTACCCGGTAGGATCGATAATCACACCGGAGCCGAGTGAAGTTTGACGGGATTCGCGTTCCGGTTGATCGCCGAAAAAGCGTTTGAACATATCATCATTTCCAAAAAAATCCTCAAACGGGTCACGTCCGCGAACGATTTGAGTCGTATAAATATTGACCACCGCGGGATTCATCCGTTTCGCAATCTTACGAAACGCGTCGAATGTGAGGGGCTGCCCGGAAAGGTCCTCTGCAGGTAATGTTCGGGACGCCGGTGTCACCTGCGCCTTTGCAGTCTCCTGCCCGCTCGCCTGATTAAAAATATCCAGCCGGGCAGTAAATACCATTCCAGCAACCAGGCCGACAAGGGCAACTCCAATCAGGGCTATCCAGCCAAATCGCCTGTTGCTCATAAAATCATTCCTCCTAAAGAAAGTGAAAATAGCACATGTTAATTATAGTAATTCGAAGTTACAATAGTCCAAAGTTATTCTAAAGTCCAAAGTCAAGGATCGAAGTCGAGCCTGGGCTGTTTCCCCGACGATTTCCGATGAGGCTTCGAAATGGACGCAAGATTCGGATAGGCCTGCATCATCGAATCGGGAACATCTACCGGACCACGAATGGTCTTGGCTTTTAACTGCAAAATGTTTGCCGGGGCCTGCCCACGAAAGTGATTGTTTCCAATCACATAAACGTCCTTTCCTTTTTCACCCATCTCCCGGATCCGAGGAATCCACTGATCCAGTTCTTCCTCTGAATAGAGATAGTCATATCTTGTATCCCGGTTTCCTTCTTTTTGGAACCAATTCTGATAATTGCGGCCGTGAAAACGGACATATGCCGCCGTTGAGGTGACATAGGAGGAAGGTTTCAAGTTTTGACGAAACACCGGCTCATCCACATTACAAAATCCGATTCCTTTTTCCCTCAGCCAATCAAATGTTTCCGGCACAATCCAGCTTCGATTCCGGAATTCAACCACGAGCGGAAAGCGGGAAAAGCTCACCGCCAGATCGGCCAGTAGATCACGTGTCTCCTCATCGTTGCGAAACGAACCGGGAAATTGCGCCAGAAGCGCGCCCAGACGCCCGGCTCGATGCATCGGCTCAATCGCCGTCAAATACTGTATCACTTCAGCTTCTACAACAGGTTTTTTTTCATGCGTGAAACCCTGCCATAATTTTGCAGTAAACCGGAACCGCGGGTTATGGGACACACGACGGACCCAGCCTTCTACAATCTTAGACTCCGGAATCCGGTAAAAAGTGTTATTCAGCTCTACGACATCAAAATAGGCAGCAATGTATGACAGTGGATCAAATTTTCCAGAGCTTTCGGCGGGATATACGATGCCCTTCCAATCCGGATAGGACCACCCGGCAATCCCGAAAAAGTATTCACCCATATCCGTACAATATCAGCAATTGTAGCGCAGGCGTCCCGGCATTTGGAACGCAGGCGTCCCGCCTACATTTGTGGAGCGCAGGCTTGAGGCTGTTGAAAAATGCAGGAAGAGGAGGTTCCCAGCTGGAGCGCGGGCTGCGGCTGTTGAAAAATGCAAAGAGATCCCCGTTTGCGGTTTGTAATGCCCACGTCCCGTGGGCTGAGCTCGAGCTCAAGAGCCCGCCAGAGGCGGGCGTTACAGATTGCAAACAAGACTTTCCTGCATTTTTCAACAGCCTCGGCTTCCAGCCCGCAATATGATATACAATCTCTTTTTTATTCCCGCATGAGAAAACGCAATTTTCTTTTCATTACCGCTCTGCTGTATCTCGCCTGTTCCGGAATCGGCTGCAGGAGAGCGCCTGAAGGAACATCCGTAAATCTGCTACAGCAGTTGTCGCAGACGGAGCTTGTTTGGAACACCCGCGTGATTCATGCAGGCTCACCGGCTTTTGCGCCCGCGCTTGCGCATGGTTGGGAGCAGATCAAGGAACCGGATGGAACCACCGCCGCGTATACCGAGCAGCTGAAAGCTTCCATCGGCGTGAGCGTTTTTGAGCCGTCGGACCGGACGCTCGCGATTCGGTGCAAAAGCGCAAACGCCGCAAATCCACTGGTGATACTCGCGATCAATGGACGAAAGCTGCGTCCCATCAGACCGGACACGAACTACAAAGAATTTCGAATCGAGGTTTCTGCCAAGCTTCTTCGTACCGGACTGAATACGCTGACATTTACATCTGCAGGAAAGTTTTCCGTCGCCACATTCGCCATTGTGGAAAAGGGATCTTTGGCGCAGGAGACCGACTCTAAGTTCGATCAAATTTATCCTGAAACCGTTCAGGGCAAGAAAGTTACCGGCGCACCTGTGCCCGGGTCCATCGCTGTTTATACGCGCTTGCCTGAAAAATCAACATTGCAGATCAAGTACGGAATTCTCCCGGATTCAAAATCATCCGGCACTCAAGTGGAAATGAATGTCTCTCTGGAAGATGTCGCGGGAAAAAAGACAACACTGATTTCACGCGTTCTGAAGACGAGTTTGTTTTCTTTTTCCTCCGGTTCGAACCGGATTCCGCTGGACGATTTCGGGAACCACATCGTACGAATCGTTTTCGCGGCGCGTGAAATTCACGGAAAGAGCGCGCCGGACCGCATCTACTGGGAGGAGGCGCAGTTGTTCGCGCCGGAATCAAAGCCGGCTCCTACCGGCACGGGGACAGACCGCGCAAAAAGTAATGCTCGAAAACCAAATGTATTCATTTACACAATCGATGCGCTTCGTGCTGATGCACTCGAGCCCTATGGCTATCCAAAACCCACCTCTCCGCGAATTCGTGAATTTGCGCGTGACGCAGCCGTATTTGAAAATGCCTACGCGAATGTTTCCTGGACACGCGCCTCGGTTGCGACGATCCTGACCGGACTCTATCCATCGTCCCATCTTACCGAGGGGCGTCTGAATGTGCTGCCCGGCTTTCTTCCCACGATCCAGGGAGAACTAAAACGCAACGGCTATTCTGTTTTTGGGTTTACAACAAACGGCAATATCAGTCCCGATTTCAACTTCAAGAAGGATTTTGACCGATACATCCATCTGAGGGAAAGCAACGACCGAATCGGAATTCACGTCCAATCGGGTGAACTGGTAGACGCGCTGGGATTCTTTCTAAACGAAACATTTGCTCAGCCAGGGTTTATTTATATCCATGCGACCGATCCGCATGAGCCGCATATGGCGGAACCGCGATTTCTACAGGTTCCCCCAGATTGCAAAATTAACGACCCAAAAATCTTTCGCCCCAGCACCCGCAACTTCGGAGCCAAAGCCTACAGCGAAGAAGATGTGGCCTGTGTTCGCGCGCTCTACGATAGCGAAGTGCGGCAGAGCGATTATTACTTCGGAAAATTCCTGGATCTACTGAAAGAAAAACATCTGTATGACAATTCTCTAATCATTCTGACAGCCGATCATGGCGAAGCGTTGTTTGAACACGGCACTTTTGGTCACGGACAGACGCTGTATCAAACTGAACTGCACGTCCCGCTTTTGATGCATTTCCCCGGCAGTCAGTATGCGGGAAAACGGATCACCGGCAATGCTCGTCATATCGATCTTTTTCCAACCATTCTGGATCTCATCTCCGCGAAAATTCCTCCGGGAGTTCAGGGTTCAAGTCTTCTTCCGCTTCTCTCGGGTCAGGAAAAGGAAAACAGATTTGTGTTCAGCGAATTGCTTTTGGACCGCGCCAACCGGAAATGCCTGATTGTGGACCACTACAAAATGCTGGAAATCGCTCCCGGTGGAAATCGTTCGAGATTTGAAATGTATGACGTCGCCAGTGATCCAATGGAAACAATCGAAATTTCAGATCAACAGCCGGTTCTGTCCGGATACATGCGCATGACCCTTCATCAATGGGCCGAGGTGCAGGCCAAGCGAAAGGCAACACTGCAAAAACCGCGCGATGCGGTGCTGGACAAAGAAACGGAAGAAACTCTCCGCGCGCTGGGATATCTGCAGTAGGGGCGCACGGCGCGCGCCCGTGCTCGGCGGTATTTGAGCCAATTTTAGCGGGCAGGGACCCCGCCACTCCAAGACACTATTTTTTTTATATAATAAGTGGACTATGCAGGACTACGTCATCGGTGTCGATATCGGCGGAACAAACATCAAAGCGGGAGCCGTGGATCATCGAGGCGCTATTCTCTCCAAAATGCGGATTCCAACGGAAGCCCGATTTGGCGGAGATGCGATTCTGGACAAACTGCAACGACTGGTGTCGGACCTGCGGAACAGCGTTCCCGATCGCCAACTGAAAGCGGTGGGGTTTGGAATTCCTGGAGCAATCCGTTCGCGGGAAGGGATCGTAACACAAGCGCCAAATGTCCCTTCCTGGGATGGTCTTCCCATCCGGAAATTGTTGGAAGACCGTATCCAGTGCGCCTGTTTTATCGAGAATGACGCGAATGCATTCGCGCTGGGCGAAATGTGGGTCGGAGCAGGACGAGGTTACAATCACATCTGCTGCCTGACCCTGGGAACCGGCGTTGGGGGCGGAGTCATCATCGACAGCGAGTTGTTGCGCGGTGCTGATGGAATGGCTGCCGAGCTCGGACACATTCCGATTCAAGCAGATGGAATGCGTTGTAACTGTGGAAGCCGCGGGTGTCTCGAAATGTTTGCGTCCGCAACGGGAATTCTAGCAATGTTGAACGCCGCACAACCAAAGGACCCCGAAAATCCTATCTTTCACCTTCCCCAGCAGGAACGCACTCCCGCGACGCTATACGAACTTGCGCAAAAAGGAAACGCTCTCGCTCTGCAAATTTTTCGCGATGCGGGCAACGGCCTTGGCGCCGGTCTGGCGGGGTTTGTAAATATGTTCAATCCGGAAATCATCATCATCGGTGGAGGTGTTGCTGCATCCTGGGATCTTTTGATTCCGGCTGCGCTGGAAACGATGAAGCAAAGAGCGTTCAAGGCGCCCGCGCAAAGAGTCAAAGTAGTGCGCGCCGAAAAAGAAGATGATGCAGGTGTCCACGGAAGCGCATATGTTGCCTGGGACATGCTGCAGCACGGAAATGCTTCCCTATCAAAAGAGCGAAGCATTACACCGTGGGGCTTCTGGCAAGTCATCGAAGACGGAAACGATTACAAGGTGAAACGCATTTACGTGCATCCAGGCCACCGCCTCAGTTATCAAAAACACCAGCAGCGCGAAGAAACATGGATGATCGCATCGGGTCAGGCCATCGCCATCATCGATGATCAGGAACACCATCTTTTCCCTGGTGATACGCTCCACGTCGGGAAGACTCAGGCTCATCGAATTGCCTCCACCGGGGATTCGCCTCTCATCTTTTTCGAAGTGCAGCGGGGAACCTATTTCGGCGAAGATGATATCGTCCGTCTCCAGGACGACTATAAAAGAGTCTAGATCATATGGCTATATTATCTAGATATCTTGACAACCTGATCACATTGGCTAGATAATGGCCATGTGAAAAAGAAGATAGGGACGCTTCTCGACGAGAGCCTTTTGCGCGAAGCGAAGGAGTTTTCTGTCCGAAAGGGCCTTCCGTTGAACGAATTGCTCGAAAAAGCGCTTGAGCATTACCTCAAGACGGATGAATCCCAGCTTCTTTCGCTGGAAGAGGCCCTGGAGGCGGAAGCGGGAAGCCATTCGAACCTCGGAAAGGGACGGGGCGCATGAGCAAAATCGTGATCGATTCACGGCTTTGGGCGCTCGGCTTGAAGGCGCCGTTTCTTGCAAAACACGATCCGGCGATTCCCTACGCGAGCACTGCACAGGCGTTTCTGCGAAAGACGATCAAAGAACAACATCATCTCCTGTTTTCAAGCCATCTTGTCTCCGAAATCTACGACTCACTCACGCAAACTGGAAATGCGATTCCGGCAGATCAAGCGAACGCATTCCTGGCCGAGCTGCTGTCGCAAAAAGACGCGATCTATCGTCCGGTTTCAGAAGCAGCATTGCTCCGATGCGCCGGGCTCAGCGCATCCAGCGGCATCCATATCTGGGATTACCTGGTCGTGTTCCCGTTTGAAGATTCGATCGACATCATTTATACGATCGATCCGCACTTTCAACACACAACGTTCCAGGAACTTGCCAGAATCGAGAATCCGCTCGGCGTCTGGAAAACCGAAGACGAGGCGCTGTAGCGGCTATGCATTTGCCGTCTTTGTAGGGGGTGTGCATTTGCCGCGTGAAGCAGGCCAATCGTCAAAGTTGTGTTTCCGGAAAAGCAATTTTAGATCGTTTAGAGTGCACGCAAGTGCACAGCCCGTTTCGGCAGTTGCGTAATCTTCCTACTTTCGAATGACGGGCTGAGCATTTTCTGCAAAAAATCAAACCGGTACACTGAGACTAATCGTCGCCAATCACAAACAGAATAGGACGGCGACGGAAAATGCTCAGCCCCTACCAATTACACAGTTGCGGGAGTCTTCTTCTCTTCGCGGGACAGATTCAGTTTCGCGCGCAGCAAACCTTCGATTTCCTGCGCGATGTCGGAATTATCCTTCAGGAACTTTTTGACGTTTTCCCGCCCTTGTCCGAGCCGTGTCTCTTTAAACGAAAACCAGGCGCCGCTCTTTTCGATCACGCCATGCAGCGTGCCGAGATCGAGCAAATCCCCTTCACGCGAGATTCCTTCGCCGTAAATGATGTCAAACTCCGCAATCTTAAACGGTGGCGCGAGTTTGTTCTTCACTACTTTGACTTTCGTACGGTTCCCGACCGTCTGATCTCCGTCTTTGATCGGAATCTCACGCCGGATTTCCATCCGGACACTCGCATAAAACTTGAGAGCGCGGCCGCCGGTAGTGACTTCGTTGCTGCCGAACATCACACCGATCTTCTCGCGGATCTGATTGATAAAGACCAGACAGGTGTTCGATCGCGAGACGATCCCGGTGAGCTTGCGCATCGCCTGTGACATCAGACGGGCTTGCAAACCCATATGCGAATCGCCCATTTCTCCTTCCAGCTCGGCTTTTGGCACAAGCGCTGCGACAGAGTCGATGACAATCACGTCGATCGCACCGCTGCGGATCAACATCTCCGCAATTTCCAGCGCCTGCTCTCCGCTATCCGGTTGAGAAACCAGTAGGTTGTCCACCACTACACCTAGTTTACGCGCATATTCCGGATCGAGCGCATGTTCCGCATCAATAAATGCGGCCATACCCCCTACTTTTTGCGCCTCGGCAATTACATGAAGCGCCAGAGTCGTTTTTCCGGAAGACTCCGGGCCGAAGATTTCCACTACACGTCCACGTGGCACACCGCCGATACCCAGGGCCGCATCAATCGAAAGAGCGCCGGTCGAGATTGTCGGGACTGCGATCGCTTCCTTGTCTCCAAGACGCATGATCGATCCCTTTCCAAATTGCTTTTCAATCTGCAGCAGCGCCACTTCAATCGCCTTGCTCTTATCGTTTCGAACTTCAGGCATAATGCAGCTCCTTTTTTACATTTCCATAAATATACATCATTTTCCCGTTTGTAGTAGCGAATTCATTCGCTAAAGCAGAGTAGCGACTAAAGTCGCTACTACGAACATGTGGCGAAAGGACATTTTGTTCCCTATTTTTGATATGGAAAGGAGGATAAATCTATGGCTGAAGATCGTTTTGCCACTCTGAAAGGAAAATATGTTTCGGTTCTTAATGCGATTAATAAACAGGACCTGCAAGTAGAAAAAATGCATGTCGAAAATGACAAGTTATTCATTCGTGCAAAGGCCCCTTCCGAAGATGCAAAAAATAAATTCTGGGATGCAGTGAAGAAAGTCGATCCGAACTTTGCAAAAGATTTCACGGCAGACATCCAGGTAGCGCCCGTAGCGGCCCAGGCAAAGCCTGCCGGCGGAGCACCGCTCGCGCCCGGTGTCGTACCGGTTTCGGGATCCGCTCCGGCTGCTCCTGCAGCGTCTACCAAGACCTATACAGTAGCAAAAGGAGACACGCTTTCGAAAATTTCGAAGCAGTTTTACGGCAATGCGAATGACTACATGCGCATTTTTGACGCCAATCGCGATCAGCTCAAAGATCCGGACAAAATCTTTCCCGGACAGACGTTAAAGATTCCAGACGCAAAAACTATTTGATTTTGCGGGGCTCCGTCAGATTTGCAGGATCGAACACTTTTGCGAAGTCTTCTTGGCTGAGCAGCTTGCGTTCACGGACAATTTCTCGGATGCTGCGGCCGGTTTTTAGCGATTCCTTCGCAACCTCCGCAGCATTCAGATAACCGATAAACGGGTTCAGGACTGTTGCCAGGGCGAGAGTGTGCTCGGCATAGCGATTGCAAATCTCCACGTTGGCAGTGATTCCGTCGACGCATTTTTCGCGAAACACATCCAGTGACGACGTCAGCAGTGACAGAGATTGCAGGAGATTGTGCGCGATCACGGGCATCATGACATTCAATTCGAGCTGGCCTGCCTGGGATGCCATCATCACACACGTATCAGATCCAATCACGTGGAAGCAAACCATGTCGAGCATTTCGGCCATGACCGGATTTACCTTCCCCGGCATGATCGAAGATCCGGGCTGAACTGCAGGCAGTACAATTTCGTTGAAGCCGGTATTGGGTCCGGAAGAAAGCAGACGCAGATCATTCGCAATTCGAATCAATTCGATGCAAAGATTTCGAAGTGAGGCGGAGACTTCTGCGAACGGCGCCATGCTTTGCATCGCTTCAAACAAATTTTCCGATGGCCGCAGCGAAAAACCGGTCAGCTTCGCCAGCTCCTGCACGACCGCCATCCGGTAGTCCGGATGAGTGTTGACTCCGGTCCCTGCAGCGCTTCCGCCAAGGCCCAATTCTTCCAGCGAGTTGGCTGCGTGTGCCATCTGCATGCTCCCTTTCGCGATCGCGGTTGCGTACCCGCCAAATTCCTGTCCCAATCGCACCGGCACGGCATCCTGTAAGTGCGTTCTACCGGATTTCAACACGGGATCAAATTCCTGCGCTTTCCTTTTTAGCGATTGTTCCAGCTTTTCCAATACTTCCAGCAATGGATGTACCAAAGAAAGCGCTGACAACCGCATCGCGGTAGGGATGACATCGTTGGTGGATTGCCCCGCGTTCACATGATCGTTGGGGCTTACCAGTTTGTGATCTCCCTTCTTGCTTCCCAGAAGCTCGCACGCGCGATTTGCAATCACTTCGTTGATATTCATGTGAAACGAAGTCCCGGCGCCGGCCTGAAAAACATCCACGACCATATGGCCGTCAAATTCACCGGCGGCTACTGCCAGTGCAGCTTGATCAATCGCGTGAGCTTTTTCCGGATCCAGCATTCCGAGCTTTGAATTGATGCGCGCAGCAGCGACTTTGATCAACGCAGCGGCGCGGATGAATTCGCGATGTTGGCGCAAGGAGCTGATTGGAAAATTGTGAATGGCGCGCGCGGTTTGAACGCCGTAATAAGCGTCGTCCGGCACGGCCAATTCTCCAAGCGAATCGCGTTCAGTTCTCATACATCCATGTTAACACTGAATAGGGAGCCGACACGGCCCTTAGCATTGCTCCATGTGGAATTCGAGAATAGAGTAACAGAAAAAGAGAACTCAGTTTTCCGGACCGGCACAAGACACGGTTGCATCAGGAACTAACGGATTCGGGTCCATCACATTCTTCACTGACCAGGAGACAACCTGGTCTACGTCGATGAACTGAACCACCGGAAGAAATGGGCCGAGGAGATCTGGATCGGATTACAGTAAGAGTTGTTTCTTTTGTTTGTCTTTGTACAACTCCCGGTCCGCTTCTTCAATCAGATCTTCGAGGGTGAGGCTGGATTTCAGACTTGCGACACCGACACTGATTCCCAAACGCGAGCCCTGAAACGTCAAATGATCGGCGACGTGTCTGATCTTTTCCGCCACCACTTTCGCGCCCGGATCATCCGTTTGAACCAGAATTGCAATGAATTCATCGCCCCCGAATCGCGCCAATAGGTCGGCTCCACGGAGCTGCGCGGCAAGGGCGCCCGCAATCATTCGCAGGACCTCGTCACCGCGCAAATGGCCATAACGGTCATTGAATCTCTTGAAACCATCCAGGTCGATCATCAGGATGGAAAGCGGCAATCCGTAGCGTCGCGCCCGCTGAACTTCGAGACGAAGAGTTTCGTTTGCAAAATGACGATTATAGACACCGGTTAATTCGTCCGTAATGGCGATTCTTTCCATTTCTTTATACAGTCGGACATTTTCACGGATTACGATGTGCTGACGCAGCAAAACGAGTCCGATCAGAATCGCCGCTTCAAATAAGATTTCCTCCGGATGTTTTGTTGAGCGCAACGCCAAGAAAAGCACAATCATAGCGACAATCGTAGCCGCATAGGGGAGCGCGCGTCCGAAAAGCCGCCTGGATGGAGCATCGGAAAGAGATGCGGAAAGGCCCAGATCTGCGATTTGCATCTGCCACATAGCCGCCACCAGCATGCACAGGGCGGAAGTCAGCCACAATACATTCAAGTGCGGCAAACGGTACGGGATGTTACGGATTTCAAAATACGCCATAAATCCATCTGCGATAATGTTGCAAAAAATTCCGCTTCCCAGAAAAAACAAGATCCACCATACACGCTTTTCAACAGTACTTTGAATCAAGCCAACAACAGCGCTGAAAAGAAGTGTCCCTCCTACCGGGTAAGCCAGGGCGATCGCACCTTCAAACCATTCATCGGCAGAAAAATAATTTGGAAAGAGAATAAAATAAGACAGCCCCATAAAACTTGCCGTTAACACGATCGCAAGATCGAGATAAAGCGTTGTTCTTTCTTCGCGTGTTCTTGAAACGTAGGGTAGCCGCAACACTCCCGCAAGCGTCAACGGATAAGCCAGTAAGAAGAAAATGTCGGCAACCGAAATGAAAGGATTCCTGTGAAAGATGCTGTCATACAGAAACCAAATGATCTCCGCGATTGCGTAGCAGAGAATCGCAGATCCCAGAAGAAGCCAGGACTGCCGCACCGAAGGTCCCAGCCGCTGGTCGCGATAAAGAATGAAGGAAGAAACCATGAAGACGGCATAAAACGCGATCAAAAGAAAACTGGAAACAATCTTTTCCAGACTTTCAGGGTAACTGGACAGAAAAATCCAACACGCATAGACGGCTGTTATCACCGCGCACAAAATCGCGACGATCAACGAGCGGCTTCGAACCTTCAAAAGAGCGGTCATGAATCCTGCGCTATGATAGTCCGCATCCTCAAAATCGTCAAAAAGTCCGCCGTAGGGGCTATGCATTTGCGATTGAAAGCAGGAGGTTCACGCAAGAGACATTGGCTGGGCAAGCAATTTTGGATCCCACAACATATGCGCAAATGCACAGCCCGGCATTGCAGTGTCAGGATTTAGAACTTCGCATCACGGGCTGAGCATTTTCTACTGCGAACAACATCTTGCACGAAAGAAAAACATCGCCAATTGTAACGGGAACGACACAACGATAGAAAATGCTCCGCCCCTACAGGCTACAGTCCAAATTGCTGAAGGTGATGATCAAGGTGCTTGTAGATCAAGTGTCCCCAGTCGTCCGTTGACATACTTCCAAAAAATGGATGTTTAAAACAGGTGATCAATCCCGGACCCAGTGCCACTTTCTGAAAAGCGTGTAGAAACCGCTCGTTTTCCGTTTGAAAATCGCGTTCGTCCCGTACCACAAATTCGGAAGCGGTCGGCGAATTCTTACTGAATGGCTTTCCGTTCACGAGCATTCCCTTAAACATCCATCCAATCAAACTCAGAGGTGTTCGCTTCACCTGAATATCACCGACAGGCATCTGAAGCGTGGCGGTACAATGAGCCAGCATCTGAGCGGCGCTCATTTTTCCCCACAAACAAGCGGTCTGCGCGCTCAGTTTTTGAAGTCTTTGCTGAAGCTCGTCCTGATTTTTCTGATCAAAAAATGTCTTCACGCTCCCTCCCGCAAAGGTGTTTCTAATAGTATTACACAGAGTTGAGTTGAACGGATGGGGATTCTGACTCTACGATGAAGTGTGCAACTGTTGGAGGAGCTTGCGGGCATCTGGATGAGTCGGCGAAACTTCGAGCGCCTTCTCACATTGCAAAATTGCTGCGTCCACGGCTCCCCGATTTTTCAAAAACAGAGCGAGATCCAGATGGAATTCTGCGTTCCATGGATCGAGCTCAATCGCCCTGGAAAATGATTCTTGCGCAACGGCCTCGGAATGAGGGTAAGGAGCAAGCGTAAGAGCCATCAGGTGATGATACTTCGCTTCCGATGGCTTTTTTCGAATCGCCTGCGCGCACAACCGCCCGGCTCCCCAGTAATCGTCCTTTTCGTACTTTTGCAACGCACTCTGGTATAGCTTCTCCGCTTCCCGGTGCTCCTCCGCGCTGGAAGGCTGGTTGGGAGTGGGATGCATCATCAATGGACGGCGGCGATGGTCTTCGCTCGGAACCGCCTTGTTGACGGGATTTGATTCTCCCGCAGCCGGAGCAACAGCGCGATCAAAGACAACAGGCGGCTGTGGATTTGGCGTAATGAAAACGGGGCGCGAGCGCTCCGCTGGTGACTTGTACCGAACTGCACCCAGACC
Organism: uncultured bacterium; assembly: GCA_963843285.1. Taxonomy (GTDB): domain Bacteria; phylum Acidobacteriota; class HRBIN11; order JAKEFK01; family JAKEFK01; genus CAZDDB01. The sequence continues at coordinate 329,826 of CAWJJO010000002.1, read as the reverse complement.
GCGAAGGGAATGGATAAACCGCGCGACCTGTTCCACAGGAAATCCGGTCATCATTTGCAGCGCGTCCAGTGTGACGTGGTCTCCTTCTAATCGCGAAGCAAGAAAATTCTCTACCCGCGGAAGATTGAGTGACGCCACGATCGAGTCAAAACGAGAAGTCCGCACAATCCAACGATCCGATGGGATATCCGATTTTAGAACCTCATACGGTATGTACTTCCGCGCCCCTTCCAACAAAATGGCGTTCAGCGAAATCCGGCAAAATGCATCGTTTTCAAGCTCGGCTTGAAGGAATTCACCATCACACTGGGGCCAGTAGAAGACCTGAAGAATCGAAGACTTCATCAATTCGCGGTAGACCGATTTCAAGTCTTCCAGCGTAATCATTTGAAGAAACAGAAAACGGTTCAGCGCTTCTTCAAAATCGGCTTCTTCTGAAGGTTTGTCTCCTTTCCGGATCAACTTCTTTTTCACCAGTGCGCTCCAGAAATCTTCATCGGGTTGTGGAGACTCAAACAAAATCACTTCATTGCGCTGGATCATGTATCGTTTTTGCACCGGGCCCCAGGACACTCTTAATACACCTGTATATTCATTTCTGTATATTTCGGAAAGTAGATCAAACAAATTCAGGCCGGTAACCGGCGGTTCCGGCAGAATGGCAACCACACACGGCACTTTCAGCTCCGCATGACTGTACAACTCCGTTCGAAGCTTTTCCAGATCCTCGATCAACTCTGTATAGCTCGCGTACCGGTCCTCCGGATTCTTCCGGGTCATTTTCTCTATGATTTGATAAGCGCGCCGAGGAATTTTTCCACCCAGATCGTTATACGCAGGAAACGGCTCGGTGGCGTGCTTGTGTGCCGCTTCGTCAACGGACTCGGCGGAAAACGGCACGTTTTCGTATAACATCCGGTAGAACGTGATCCCGAGTGCGTAGATATCCGTGCGATGATCCGCTCGCTCTCCACGGGCCTGTTCGGGAGACATATATGCAGGGCTTCCAACAATCCAGCCGCTGATTAAAGAATCTGCAGCGGTCTCCACGTGCGCGACACCAAAATCTACGAGTTTGATCTGATGATTTTCGTCCAACATCAGATTGCTCGGTTTGATATCGCGATGCACAACTCCTTTTTTCGATGCAGCCTGCAGCGCCCGCGAACATTGCAAGATGATATCGATTGCCGAAAGAAGTCCGATCCGTCCATCCCGGCGAAGACGGTCCGCAACCGAGCCTCCCGCACACCATTGCAATACAAAATAGGATTCACCTTCCTCCTCTCCAAAGGTATAGATTTGCGCAATGCCGGGATGGTTGATCGCGGCAATCACCTTTGCTTCTCTATAAAATTGGTCCACAGATTCCGGATAGCTGGACCACTGTTTCGGCAATACTTTTACCGCGACGTAGCGGTTCAACACCTCATCATGGGCCTTGTAAACCAAGCCCATGCTTCCGCTCCCAGCCAGAGATTCAATGCGATAGGTTCCGTACTTTTGCTTCTTTTCCGCGGGCGAAACGGGTTGGGAATCCGAACCGGGTCTTGCTGCCTGCAAAGTTGGAATTGTTTTTTCTTGAACGGCTGCGCCTTCAGAGGAAACTTCGCGACGAGAAGGAGAGGCTAAGTTCCATTGCATCCTCATTTGAAGTAGCCGAGTCACACGCGCGGCAAGCTCTTCTGCAGCCACCGGCTTTACCAGATATTCTTCGGCTCCAAGTTGCAGACACTTCACTTTCGTTTGAAGATCGCTGCGCGCGCTGAGAACAACTACAATGATATCGAGTCCAAAGGATTGTTTGATGGCAATGCAGACTTCTTCGCCGGACATTTCCGGCATCATCAGATCCAGGATCACAACATCAGGTTTTTCTTTCGAAATCAGACGGAGAGCTTCTGTGCCGCTTGCAGCAGTGGAAACGGTAAAACCGCGGTCCTGCAATCCCAAAGCGATGATCGTGCGAACGTCTTCATCATCGTCGACAACCAGAATACGATGAGCCAACTCTTCCCCCTCACAGAATGGCGCTTATACACCCGAAACCACGAGTGTGAATAGATAGAAGATTACACAATCTCAGTTCGGATGGCAAATCACTGGATTCGCTACAAATCCGTCTGGTCCGCGCAAGCCTGATCGGCCGATCAGAAGTCTCTGGATGCACTATTTCTGGATCGTTACTGCCGTTCCTCTCACAGCAGTTGTTCCAGGATTTCCTTCCAGTGGCGAAACAACACAAGATGCCCTTCCGGAAGTAAAGTCAACCGGCCTTCATGAAACAGACTTGCGAGCTTCGTTCCGTTATAAAACGGATCGACGGTTCCGTGCCATAGAAAAACCGGTGTGCGGATCCCGGATAGCGGAATATCCCACTCCCGTGCCAACAGTCGAAGCTCGGTTCGAAAAGCGGGAGTCCCTTGAAGGAATGCTTCAGCAATGCTTTCCCGAAAAACGGAACGGATTTCAGGACGGATCAGAATTTCGCGATCGGATTCGGGAAACCGGTTCACGATCCGGTCATACCAAAAATTGAAACTTAGTTTCATAATATGAACCAATGGAGTTCCGAGGACAAGAACGCCGGGATGCAGGCGAGCCCCGCGAAACAGCAGCCGGAGAAAAGGGATCATGGAGTCGGGTGGATTCATGGTCTCCGGAGGGCCGGCACTGCAAACCAGAGTGATGGCCGCTACCCGGTCCGCACACTCAAACGCGCAAGCGGCGGCGTATGCCCCTCCCCCGGAAAAACCGATGATCCGGAACCTACCGATGTTCAAATGATCGGCAAGCTGGATGATGTCTTTTGGCCAGTCGAGGAACCTCCTGCCGGGCATCGGATCTGAGAGTCCATATCCAGGACGGTCCACAGTAATGATGCGAGCACCCGCACTTTCGGCAATCGCCGTATCCGGATGCCGCATTTTTCTTGAGCCCGGAGTGCCGTGGAAAAAAAAGATAGGGTTGCCATTTGGATGCCCGTATTCACCAAATCCGAGCTTTCTGCCATCTCGGAGTCGCATGAACTGGTCCAGTTCCATCATTTGGTGACTGCGCGAATTCGCTCTTCGACCTGCGACCGTTCCGTCCAGGTCGAAGGCGCATCCGTCAATAGCTTGCGGTAAATCGCGATTGCTTCTTCCGGCTTCTGCTGATTTTCACGCACAAATCCAAGGGCGAATCGCGCGCGGAACAATTTTGGATTCTTCGATGTAACTCGCTCCAGATGAAGGCCCGCGTCATTCCATCTTTTTTGCTGGACAAGAAGAAACGCCAGATTTGCTTCGCATTCCTCATAGTCAGGATTCAGATGAAGACCCTTTAGATACGCTTCTTCAGCATCCTTCAACCGACCTGACTGCTGGTAGGCGATCCCCAGATTATTCCAGTAAGCAGCTTTCTGTTGATATCGAAGAGCCTTTTGAAATTCTGCAATTGCGGAGGTGAACTCCTTCTGCTGAAGAAAAAGGAAGCCTCGCTGATTGCAGAATTCCGGAGTATCTCTTTGGAGCAAACCGAACGCGGCATCCCATTTCTGCAGGGTCGCATAATAGGAAGCAAGCTCAAAGATCGCCGGCGAATATTCGGGAAATCGCTTGACGGTGTCCAGAAGAATCTTCTCCGCATCCGCAGGCTGTTTGAGACGATTGTGCGCTTTTGCAAGCTGGACCGCGACTTCAGGATCATCCAGAAGGTGGAGCGATTTCGTATACACGCCTGCCGCTTCAGCATACTTTTGCTGCGCAGAAAGGGCATCCGCAAGATAGCGAAATGCAAGCCCATTTTGCTGTTCCGTTTTCGAAATTTCTCGAAAGCGCTTCTCTGCCTGGTCATACTGTTCCGTTTTCAGAAAGATCATCCCCTGCCTGAAACTCTCAATCACCTGGATCTTTAACTTCGGATCGATATCGTTGCGTGGAACCGATGCGCTGACATAACCCAGGCTTCGCAGTTTTTCCATCTCCTCGTCCGATAGTTTCGGAGTGACGGCTGCCGTCTCCGCCGATTTCGAATACGATTGCAACGCGCTTTTCCAATCGTTGATCGAGCTGGTTTTGATCACGTTGCGCTGTTCGCCCGGATCCACCAGCAAGTCATAGAACTCCGATTGCGGCGCCTGGATGTACTTCTTGTCCTGCCGCACCAAAGCATACAATGGCGCATATCCGAAGTTACGCTGGGCATATAGCGATTCTGCGATCAATGTCCGCGGCGCCGGCTTTGCAAATAGCGACACACCGTCCCGCGGTCCGGTTTCCGCCGCCAAACCTGTCAGCTCCAGAATTGTCGGCGTGATGTCTGCAAGCGAAACCGCATCTTTCCGGACTCCGGGTTTGATCCCGGGGCCGCGCAGGATCAGCGGCACCTGGAGTGTCGGGTTGTAGAGGAAAACAGAGTGTGTTGTTTCGCCATGTTCTCCAAGGCTCTCTCCATGATCTGCAGTCACAAGAACGATCGCGCCGGCGCCAACCGCATCCAGAAGTCCGGCCAGCTCGCTATCTGCAAACGCAATTTCGCCGTCATACGGAGATGGAAATCGTTTCCGGAATGGATCCGGAGGCTCATATTCCGCGTGCGGATCAAAATAATGCACCCAGAGAAAATACGGACTTCGCGCGCGCTTCAGCCATTCCAGCACACGAACGGTCGTCTCGTTCGCTTTCCGTTCCGTTCCGGTAAACTCATCATCATAAAAATCAAACCCTCGATTCAGACCGAAGCTCGAAGAAAGGGTAGCGCCCGAGACAAAAGCGGCGGTGACATAGCCATGCTTTTTCAGAATCTGTTGCAGAAATGGGCGGTCCGTGAGACGAAAATGTGCATTGTCTCTGATCCCATGCTCCTTCGGGTATAAGCCGCTGAGAATCGTTGTGTGCGATGGAAGCGTCATCGGAACAGCGGAAAATACATTTCGAAAAAGCACTCCTTCCCGCGCGAAACGGTCCAGATTTGGTGAAGTCGCTTGCTTGTATCCATAGCATCCGAGATGATCCGCGCGCAAAGTATCAATCGTAACTAACACGATATTCGGTTGCGCGGCATCCGAATAACAAGAGAAAACAAGGAAAAGAACAAAAAGAAGTCCTACCCTCCGTGCCTCCGTGCCTCCGTGGTTATCCTTCATGGGCATTTTTGGTGGAAAGTCTCGATTTCCTTTTCGGGAATATTCTCCGCTTTTTGCATCATCGCTTTGGCGTTCTCGCAATCTCCGGCATTCACGAAGGCTTCGAAAGCGCCGGCCCATTGCTGCTTGCTTGCCAGAATCAACGCGAGCCCCTTCCACGCATGTGTGGATTGCGCATTCGCCTCAATGGCGAGCCGAAAATATTTTTCCGCGGCGATCGCGTTTTGTGCGGTCAAGTAAATCGCAGCAACTTGAGTTGCTTCGTTTTCCTTCAACGGGCGCACAGCCATCAGCTTCTCGTAGGCCTGGAGAGCTTCCCGATCCCTCTTGAGATAGGAAAGCAACCGTCCCCGATACGAAAGGGAATCTCCATCTTCAGGATCCGTTTTCAATACCGCATCAAATGCGACCAGAGATTCATCATACTTCTTCGTTTCAAACAAAATGACGGCAGACAACTTCTGCGCGCGGATATTTCCAGGTTCTTCTTTGCGCACGATCTGCAACTGCTGTTGAGCCGCCGGATACTCTTTGCGATCGACATAAATTTCCGCCAACGTGCAAAGAGTATCATTCCGGTGGAGTGGAGATTTCAACGCCGTTTGCAGGTGAGCGATGGCTTCCGGATCTTTTCCTTTTTTGTGCAGTACGGCTGCCAGAAATTTGTGCGCCATGACGTTATCCGGTTGTTTCTGAAGCGCCTGCTCCAGCAACTTTTGACCTTCGATCGAATTTCCCTCGCTGGGCAAACGCAACTCCATCCTGGATATCCTGCCAAACTGCCATTCCATCCTTGGGATCGTATGTGGATGCAATGGATGTCGTCCCGCCTCCGGTCACATATCCAAGGCTCGCAAGCTTTTCCCGCGTTTCTTCGTCCACTGCATTCTTTTGACCCGATGATTCAACCGTTCCCGAGTGCTTGTTCAGCTCAGCACGAAACTCTTTTGGGATGGATTGGCCCGAAAAGAGATTCTTCAATTCACGCGGATCTTTGTTGAGATCATAGAGCTCCTGTTTCGGTGCCTCAATCCACTTTTTGCTTTGCCAACGCAGGGAATGAAGTGGCGCCCATCCCATCAACAGATTCGTATAGTAACTCTCACTATATGCGGGCAGATCTTTAACGGCTCCTTTCATGAGAGGAATCAGACTCTCCCCTGCGGTTATTTGGAGCGGCGGGCGTCCCTGCCCGCCGGACGAGGGAATAGATTTTAGCCCGGCAATGTCCAGAAGCGTCGGAGCTACATCGACAAGTCGAACCTGGCTCCGGATGCGAGCAGGCTTGAGTCCTGGCGCTGCAATCAGGAGCGGCACGTGGAGCGTCGCGTCATAAAGAAAAACGCCGTGAGAAGATTCTCCGTGCTCTCCCAGAGATTCTCCATGATCTGAAAGTACTACTACTACAGTAGTCGATAGAAGATTGCGTTGCCGCAGAAATTCCAGGATGTCTCCCAGAACGCGGTCCACGTAGGCGATCTCACCGTCGTACGTTTGCGGAAACGGCGCGGGAGGCGTGTACGTGGCGTGCGGGTCAAAGAAATGCAGGAAACAGAACCATGGTCCTTTTTGTTTCTCCAGCCACTTTTTTCCGATCTGCCAGACCGTCTCTGCCCTGCGCTCCGCGTTGCGGTTGATTTCCGGGTCGTGCCCCTGTCCGATCCGATCTTCGTAAAAGTCAAAGCCGCGATTGACTCCAAAAATCGAATCCAGGGAAAAAGATCCGACAACTGCGCCTGTCGAGTACCCGTTCGCGCGAAAAACAGAAGCAAGCGTTCGACTCTTGTCCGACAAAACAAAATTTTCGTTGTTGCGGACGCCATGCTGATCAGGAAAGAGACCGGTAAAGATCGTGCAGTGGGAGGGCAACGTCATGGGAACTTGAGCGATCGCGGTTTCAAAAAGCGTGGATTTTGCCGCAAGAGCATCGATCACGGGGCTCTTTTTCGAATACCCGTAGCATCCAAGATGGTCCGCGCGCAGTGTATCGATCGAAATCAGAAGGACATTCGGTTTTGACGCGGAGGCAATTCCGGAAAGCAGAAGGAGCAGCAACCCGATGCGGAACATTCAAATATTTCACCACAAAGACACAAAGAGCACAAAAAAATATTCCTTCGTGCCTTCGTGTCTTTGTGGTTAGTCCTTACCAGTCGAACTTGATTCCGAACTGGATCTGACGCGGATCAAACGCCTCTGTTGCAGTAGCAAATCCGTCGACCGGTTTTCCGACATCTTCCGGTGTGACGGTTCGATTGACTGTAACCGGGCGGAAGTTAAAATTCGTCCGGTTGAACAGGTTAAATACTTCTCCGATCAACTCGAGTCTGTAGCGTCCCCAATCGAAGTTCTTTGCAACGCGCAAATCCATCTGGAAAAATCCATCTGCGCGACCGAAGTTTCTCGGCATATTGCCGGGACGCTCGGGCGGTGGAAATCCGAATGTATCGTTTGGTCCAAGATCCGGCCGGTCATTGGAACCAAATCCATCGTGGTTGTGATTCTCATTGATACGGAAATTGACCGGGATTCCCGATGCAGCGCGAATGATCGTTCCGATCTGAAACTGCTTCGGAAGATCGTAAACGCCGCTAAACGCAAATACATGCCGCTGGTCATGAGTTCCCGGACCCCTTTCACCATCAAGATTGAACTGATCATTCGGCTCGGAAACACTGAAAAAGTCAGCTGCATCCTCCTCGACCTTGGAAAGTGTGTAAGAGGCAGAAAACAAGAAGTTATTGGTATAGCGCTTTTGTACGCTCATTTGAAGCGCATGGTAATCGGATCCGGCAGTGGTGATCAGCAAGCGCACGCGATTAAATTGCGGAAACGGTTTCGGCTCCGGATCCACAAGATTGCGTGGAGCATTTAAATTCTGCTCGCGCGTCAGGTTATTTCCTTTTACATATACATAGTCGGCATTAATTACATAACCATTTGCGACCTCGTGCTGCATCCCGATGGAAGCTTGATCCGAAAACGCAACTTTCGCATCTTGCATCGGCCGGACATCTGTCGGTGACGCTTCCAACAAAACCGGATCGATCAACCGATCGCAGCAGAACTGTGCGAAAAGGTTCGGATCAACCGAAGATAAGATCACGTATCGCGATCCATTAAACAAGAGAGCGTTGTTATAAACATTGTGAAGAATTGGCTTGTAGTAGCGACCGTAACCACCGCGAACGACCGTGGAGCCCTTGCCTCCGAGATCCCAGGTAAAGCCGAGACGCGGCGCAAAATTGTTCTTGTCTACATCGGGAATCTCTCCGAGCTTGATACCGGTGTCGCCCGTAACGTTGCTAATCAACGGATCCCCGGTAGTCGGACCACTGAATTTTTCAACGTCGTAGCGCAATCCCAGATTCAGAGTCAGGCTATCATTCACACGCCAGTCATCCTGGATAAACGCCGAAAATTGATGATTGTTGTCGTCATTGGTTGGATTCCCTGAACCGACAAAATAGTACGTCGGAAAAGTATTGGGATCATTCGGATTAAACGGGTCATCGGTAGTAAAGCCGTAATACCCGCCGCCGAAATACTGCGCAAAGGTGATCTGCGAGTCGATGTGGATGTAGTCGCCTCCCATTTTTACGGTATGTTCGCCCTTTCCGCTGAAAACATGAGTAAATGTATCCAGCAATTCGAATCGATTTTCCAGAAATCGCTGCGGGCAGCAATAGTGATGACCGGTAACGGAGCTCGGCCTGTACAACGCAGGACCCTCTGCTTCCACCTGGTCCTCCCGCAAGAATCTGCCGTACTGAAACAGCGCTTCATTGTAGGAATTATTGGACAGAATAGCGTTATCGGAAACTGCTGCGGTTTGAGAAGTGATGTTCTGAACAACTCCGTCTACGTATCTGCCACCTGCGTAGAACCCTGCCTCCGAGCGATCTTCAAAGTTGTAACGAAACACCATGGAGTTTGTAGTATTGAATTGGTGATCCAATTTGGCCGTCGCCAGTTTCAAATCCACCGGTTTCGGACGAAGTCCGAAGGGTGTGGAATCCGTAATCGCGACGGAGAGTGTCGCGTCTTTGTTCGTCTGTTCATAAGCGCCGAAGAAAAATGTTTTGTCCTTTACGATCGGGCCACCCAGAGTGAAACCACCCTGTTGCTGGTCAAAAGAAGGATCGAAGCTATCACAGTTGCCTCCTCCGCCGGCCTCGCAGGCATCGATGTTTCGCTGGGCGAACACATCGATCGAATCCAACTGGTCGGCACGGAAAAAGAAGAAGCCGTTGCCATGTAGCTCGTTGGTTCCCGATTTGGAAATTACGTTGATAACACCGGAAGTGGAACGTCCATATTCAGCGGAAAACCTGTTGGTCAAAATCTGAAATTCCTTGACACCTTCCTGTGTAAATAGAGTGCGCGCTTCGTTGGTGTAGGAAAAATTGTTTTCGCCGCCGTCAATCGTGTAGTTGACTGCGTCGCCTCGTTGTCCGCCAATTGTAAACTGGCCGTAATTGACCAGAGTCCCGACCGGCTTGACACCGGGAGCAAGCAACGCCAGCTGGGTGTAATCACGTCCGTTCAGCGGAAGGCTTTTGATTGCCGTTTGATCGACAGTCTGCGCGAGCTGTGATTTGGTAGCATCAATCAGCGGCGTTTCTCCTACGATTTCCAGAGCTTCAGCGGCAGTGGCAAGTTTCAACTGGACATCAAGTGCAATTTCCTTTCCTAATGTGAGCACGATGTCCTTGTGGACTTGCTTTGCAAAACTAGCCAGCTCAATGGTAATGGTGTACGTTCCGGGTGGAAGCAGCGCGACACGGTAGAAGCCGGAAGCCTCTGTGGTCGCTACACGCGTAAAATTTGTTGCCGTGTTCACAGCGGTGACGGTCGCACCTGGAAGTGGCGCGCCATTATCATCGGTAACATTTCCGATGATACTTGCCGTTGTTTCCGCGGCATAGACCGCGACATTGAAAGAAAGGAAGACACACAATAGGCCGAGGATGCAAAAGGTGAAGCGCTTCATGAACCCCTCCATGTACGCCGTTTTTGTTTGTTAAGGAATGACCAAGCAGCCCCATTATACTGAAAACGTTTCACAACACAAAACTATGGGTCTTCTCCTTCGTCCGGCTCCGGATTCGTATCAGAACGCGCGGGTGAAGATATGCGAAGAATCTGCATGTCCTTCCAGTCCCAGACCCGCCCGGGGTTTTGCTTGATTCCGGTGGGAAGACTGTTCCAGCGGATCAGTTCCATGCTCGTTACAGTGCGATACTGAACAAATAGGCTCCACAATAGAAATAATCCGAATACACCGTACATGGCTCCCCGGATACGGGACGATTTTTGGCGCGCCCCCTCCCATGCCGGCAGCAGCAAGAGAATGAGAAGCGGCAGCACATCACAAAAGTAGCGCGGACCCACAGTCGCTCCCGCCCACCAGTTCCGGGAGGTAGAGACAATCAACCAGTGCAAAATCACCATGATGGAAAACAAACGGAAGAGAGGAGCGACCTCAGCCCGATACCGGAAGGCTCTGTACATTCCATATGCTGAGCCAAGAAAAATCGGTGTGAAGATAAACAATCCGCGGTTTGGACTGATCACATTTGCCGCGAGAGCCTGGAAAAAATTGCCGAATAAAATTCGCCCCTGCGAATAATATGGAGGCAGAAAATGTCCGTAGATCCGCAGGCTGAAAAGAATAAAAAGGATCACAACGGCGATTCCAAGCAAAGCGAAACGGACAAAAGATCTTCGTTCGAAAGCAAGCATGTAGCCGCTGATCAACAAAATATGAACGGCGTACGTGGGACGCGTGACATACGCCATTGCAAGCGGTAGCGCAGCAAGCCACCGGATCTTTTCATTCCGGGCAGTTAAGAACAGAAGCGTGGCAAGCAACAGTGGCAGCACCGCATTGTGCGACCAGAGGCCACCTGCATGCAACCCGAAATGGCTGGTCGCAAATGCAAATAATGCGGAAAAAAATAAGGACTGCCGCAAGTTGTCCGTCATTCGAAGCATCAGCACAAAAAGAAGGGCTACCGATAGCGCCGCCGTCCATTTTGCAGAGAGGGCCGCAATCCGGTACATCTGTGCCTGCTCAGAGGGAACGTCTGCGTATACAAAGGTTGCCGCCTGAACGAACGGAATCGTGAGCAGTGGAGTTCCCACAGGGAACAGCAAGTAGTAATTTCCGTGAATCCAGCGCGTGCCGGACTCATGTTGCTCCAGCATTTTCGAATATTCGTTTAGTTCCAAATTTCCTTGCCTTAACACGCTCAGACTGGTGGGAACGTACCAGTAGTTATCGGATGTATTGCCGTTGTCAGGGACATGAACGCTTGCGTATACGAAAAAAACTGCAAGAAATACGAGACCGGTCTGCGCAAGTGGGTTGGTTCGATACCGCAGCAGTCCAAGAAGTCCGCCCAGCAAGGCGGCCCATGTAATCAACCAGCCGGCGCTGAAATAGTTGGTTTCGAGAAGCACATCAATCCGTTCCAGCCGGTCTGGAAACGAGATCACCTGCAATGGGGCAGTGGAGGCGTAGAGCTTTGCAGTGCCTGTGCGCGTAAAATATACGAAAAGGCCCGGATCGTTTGCCACGTCCGACGAAAGCAGGACCCATCTTGATTTTCCCCGCAGCCGCACTCTTTCGCCGCGCACATGCGCGTACGCAAGCAAGTCCGCAAGTGGGATTGCTTTAAAGCGTTTGCCCTGAATTTCGATCTTTTTCGTAGCGATACTGTCATACTGCGTCGGCGGGATTTTCACCACCAGATCCTGTTGGAAGTACACGTCAATGCTGTGAACGGGAACCGGACCAATCAGGAAAACTGCAGAAGAGCAGAGAAGCAGGCGCGCAAGGGAGAGGAACCACCTCATTCCATCTCCTGCAGGCGGGCACGGGCCTCCGCTTTCCAATCTGCAGGAGCTTCAGCAGAACTTGTTATCTCGCGGTAGAGAGCAACGGCCTCGGCCTTTTTCCCTTGCTTCGAATAGAGTAGAGCAAGATTCATTTTCGTCTGGATATCCTTTGGACCTGCCAGCAACGCCTTGTTCAGGAACCCTTCGGCAGTTGTCAGGTCCCCGGCATTGAACGAACAGGTGGCAAGGCCATTGAGGGCCTGAAGGTTCTCGGAATCCGTACGGCGCACTTGTTCAAAGCTGGCGCGGGCGTGATCCAGATCTCCCATCTGCAGGTAAAGATTGGCAAGATCAATCCGCAGGGCCTGATCCTGCGGATCAATGTCGAGCGCGTTCTTCAGATTCGCTGCGGCCGCATTCGAATCTTTCAATTTCAAATTGGCGCGCGCCAGAAGAAGCCACGAATCTGCATTGCGCGGGTCCAAAGTATTCAGCGATTCAGCCCACTTTTTCGCTTCGGGAGCCTGCCCTTGTTTCAGGCAGACAACCGTAATGCGGTGCAACGCGAGCGTGTTTTTTGGATCACGCGCCAGGACCTGCTGTAAAATCTGCTTTGCCTCATCGAGCCGGTTTGATTCGGCATACTTCTGCGCAAGAAATCCAAGTACCATCGGATTGCCGGGATCGGCCTTCCTGGCACGCTCCAGAATCGCGATCGCCTCCTCCGGACGTGTATTTTCCAGATCGACAGCCCTTTCGATTTCGTTCCAAACAGTGATTCGATCCTTTGGATCAATGTTGCTGGTGGTCGTGTTTGAGCTCCCGCTGACATAACCGAGAGAAGCGAGTTTTTCGGCCATCTCCGGTGAGATCGCGGATTGTGTATTGCGAATTGCGGATTGTGGAATTTTCGACCTGAGTTCCTTCACGATTTCCGGCTGCTTCTGTACAACGTTGTTCTTTTCATCTGGATCCAGATGCAGATTGTAGAGCTCGGGTTTTGGAGCTTCAACATATTTCCACTCGTCTGTCCGGATCGCAGACAACGGACTCCATCCAAGCTGTAATTGCGCAAATCTGGATTCCAGATATGCCGGCGATCCGGCATGATCGGGCTGCAAAACTCCGTCCAGATTCGGAGGAAGCGGAACCTTCAGAATTCGCAGAACCGTAGGAAGAAAATCGATCAGCCGCACCTGTCCGCGGACACGCGCAGACGATACTCCCGGACCTTTGATCAAAAACGGGACGCGCGCAGTGCTGTCATACAAAAAGATGCGGTGGGTCCATTCACCATGTTCGCCAAGACTCTCCCCATGGTCTCCTGCGACAGCAATCACAGGATTTGAAGCGGCAAAGCGCTTCAACAGCAGACCGGCCTGCTGGTCCACAAATTCAATCTCGCCGCCATATCCGCCATGCAAGTAAGGAGCGTGAGGATCATAGAAATGAACCCAGACAAAATACGGTTCTTGAATTTGTACCGATTGAACTGCGTTCAAAACTTGATCCGCTGAACGCTCCGAACGAAAATCGAGCGATTGGTTCGACTTTCTCGGAAAAGAATCATCATATGTATCGAAACCCTGATTGAGCCCGAAACGATGATCCAGGGGAAATCCCCCCACGAATGCGTATGTGTGATAACCTCGGACCCGCAAAATCTCAGCAAGTGTTGTCTCCCTTATGTTGACGGCCCCGGCATTATCCACAACTCCGTGATGAAAAGGGTACCTGCCGGTCATCAAAGATGTGTGCGAGGGAAGCGTCAGCGGCGCCGGACAAACCGCGTTCTCGAAAAAGAGGCTATCTCTTGCGAGTGCATCCAGATTTGGGGTGTAAACGTTCTTGCTCCCATAACACCCCAGATGATCCGATCGCAAGGTGTCGATTGTAATCAGAAGCAGATTGGAATTGCCGGCGTGAGAAAGCGTTGACAAAGCAAATAAGAGATATAAAAATCGGTACACGCTACCATCTTACCATCTGAAAAAAATCCAGCCCGAGGCTGTGTTGCTCCTCCATGACTGGCGGGCTGGAAGCCCGCGCTCCAGCCAGGAAATATCATCATCCTGCATTTTTCAAGGGTCTCACCCCGCTCTCCAGCTAAGAATATCTAGACTCGTAAATTATTGTTATTAAATACTTTATTCATACTTGACATTAATATACTAATATTTTATTATATATCTGTACTCAATTTCCAGGAGGTTAACACACATGTTTAGAGATATCATGACGTTACAGGATCGAATGAATCGTCTATTAGAGGAAGGATTCCCCAAAACACGGACTCAGCAATATGAAGGCTTGTTCGCAGGCAGCTGGGCACCGGCCGTTGACATCTATGAAGATGATCAGGGGATCGTATTGAAAGCGGATCTTCCGGATATGGACCCAAAGGATGTGGAAGTCCGAATTGAGGACAACACACTCTATTTAAAGGGCGAGCGGAAAATGGAACAAGAGGTGAATGAGAACAACTATCACCGCATTGAACGCTCTTACGGTTCCTTTGCGCGAAGTTTCGTACTTCCGCATACCGTTTCTCCGGAAAAGATTGCCGCCGATTACAAGAACGGCGTACTGAAGATCACGATGCCAAAACGCGAAGAATCCAAGCCGAAACAGATCAAAGTCAACGTCAACGCATAACGTTAAAAAAACCGGCAGGGACCGCTTTTACACGCTTTTCCTGCCTTTTCTTTTTTCCCTTCCCTGATCTGAATCGTTTACAATCCTTTTTGTGGAGCTACTCGCGCAGCTTGTAATCATAGTTGCTATTCTTACAGGCGGCGGATACTGGCTTGCAGTCACAAATGAAGGTTTTCTACAAGCACTATGCGAAGGAATTCCGGGAAATTTTACAAGAAATTTTGGTTTCAAACGTAACATCTGTCGCTTCCGTGGAAGATTTGCCGGAAGAGATATTCTCATAGAGTACCGGTTTCGGTTGTTTGCGCGCGAGAGGCGTTTGCCCGATGAATTGGAAATTCACGTTCCTGTAATTCAGAAGTTCTGGTTGCGCCTCATCACGCGATCTCCCAATTTCCGTATCGAAGAAGAGATCTTTTCGGAAGAGGAGGTTCCGGGCACTCCATATCTTGCACACAGCAATCAGCCGGAATCGGCGCGTCAATTTCTGGAAACTCCGGAGATCATGGAGCAAGCAGCAAGACTGGGGCCGGTCAGTCGGTTGGAGATTTACCGCGGCGCCCTGAAGGCACTGTACCAGAAAGTACCGAACCGCCTTTCCCCTGACAAGTTTCAGGACGCGCTCGAAGCAATCGTCCGGATCGTGGATGCGTACGAACGACAGCTCGCGTTGAAACTGACACCCGTCCGCGTAACCGAGTTCTGTCCATATTGCCGTGAACGACTGAAGCCTGAAACCGAGACGATTGTCCTGTGCAATCAATGCGGTACGCGCGTGCACCAGGCATGCTGGAATGAAAACCGGCATTGCACGACCTGGGGCTGTAGCTCGACGATCGCACAGCCTGGATAGTAATTTTGCAGGCCAGAGGCCGAGGCTGTTGAAAAATGCAGTCGGAGCGCGGACTTCCAGTCCGCCAGATTAGATAGCTCCTCGATGAGCGGCGGGCTGGAAGCCCGCGCTCCATAGCCGGGAAGCCTGCGCTCCATAGGTTCCAGATTTACTAGATGTAGTACTATTGACAAAGCACCCTACGAGTAATATGATACGGATCACTGGAGATGATGGGGAACACGGTCGAAGTCAAGACAGACCCGGAAGAACAGACAATCGCGAGCCGGGTTTCTATAATTTTTAGAACCGGGTTCTCGGAAATCAAGCGCAAAGGCGCCGTCACCCGCCTCTATTTTGAAATCAAAGGATTTGAAAAGGAAAAGGAAAAGTATGTCCATGCTCTGGGTGTGCGAGCATGGGAGGCCCATGTCACCCACCCGGATCTCGCAGGGATTCTTGTTCACTTAAAAGAGCTTCAGATCGAAATGAACCGTTTGAAAACAACATACGGTGAACACGATACGCAAATCAAAGACATCGACGCTTCCAAAACGGATCTCACCTCGAAATTCAATCAGGATCTGGATCAGATTGAAGAGCAGATCGTGCCTCACCGGAAAAGGATTGAGAGCATCAATGCAGAAAAGGAAAACAACAAGGTCCAGATGGAAGAACTCAGAACAAAACAGGATCATCTGTCTCAACAGATACGTGAACATCAGCAGGCGATTCAGGAATTCGATCTGGCTGATGCTGCAGAGAAGCCGTCCGGGATTCAACTGGAACAGGATGCCATCCGCCTCATTCACACTCAGAAGTGCGAGATAGACTGCCAGATTCCTTTGCTGATTTCAAAGATTGAAAAATTAAAGATGGAATTGGCCAGGGAAAAATCCTTGATTGAGCGGTTGGACCAGGAGAAAGAGACCGTCCGGCGAGACTATGAGCAACGAATCAAAGATTACAATCAGCAAATCCAGCAGCTGGAAGATAAAAAGAAACAAGCCACTCGTCAGATGGAGCTGTATCGCAAAGAAATGGAGCCGTATCTGTACGATCTTGGCTGGAAAGTGGAACCTCTGCGGCTGGAAGAGCGCGCGTTCCGGGAAAACTATGATCAACTGGACCGGCTGAATCGTGAAGTTTCTAGCCGAAACAAAATGATCCAGGAAGCCGAATCACTTTCCAGGGCAATGGATCGGGGCGCGTGGATGAAGTTTCTTGTTGTCTCCGGCGGAATGGCACTCTTATTTGTCGGCGCCGTCTTCGCGCTCCTGCATTGATCTGAGTTCACCACGGAGCACACGGAGTGCACGGAGGTATGGAATTGTTTGGCCTTCGATCGTTGATGGACTCCCGAATTTCTGAGAAATTCTGAAAAGAAAGCCAAAAGTTCTCCGTGCTCTTCGTGTACTCCGTGGTAAATTCCTCTCTCGAGTTTGACATCCCACATTGTAGGCATACAATCTACAGTTTGTTGGAACCGGTATGGATGAAAAAGAACTGAAAAAAACGTTGAATTTGCCTCAAACAAAATTTCCGATGAAGGCAAATTTGACGCAGCGCGAGCCGGAATTGATGAAGTTCTGGGAGGAGCTCGATCTCTACGGCAAGATTCGCGAATCCAAGAAAGGAAAGCCGAAATACATCCTTCACGACGGTCCGCCGTATGCAAACGGCAAGATCCATCTCGGTCATGTAATCAACAAAGTCCTCAAAGACCTCGTCGTTAAATCAAAATCCATGATGGGATTTGATTCTCCGTTTGTCCCCGGATGGGATTGTCACGGTTTGCCGATCGAGCTTCAGGTTGAAAAGTTTACGAAGGCAAAAAAAAAGGACATGGATCCCGTCCAATTCCGCATAGAATGCCGGCAGTACGCGGAGAAGTATCTGGAAATTCAGCGTCAGGGGTTCAAACGTCTCGGCATCCTGGGCGACTGGGATCATCCATACATGACCATGAGTTATTCCTATCAGGCCACCATTGCGCGGATGTATGGAGAGTTTTTCCGAAGCGGCAATGTATATAAGGGATTCAAGCCGGTCCACTGGTGCTGGTCGTGCGAAACCGCGCTGGCGGATACGGAAGTGGAATATCAGGATCACCGGTCCCCTTCCATCTATGTAAAGTTCCCGGTAAAGGAAGATTGGAGCTCATTGGATCCTGCTCTGGCCGGAAAAAGGATTTTTGTCTTGATCTGGACGACTACACCCTGGACCCTTCCGGCGAATCTGGCGATCGCATTTCACCCAGACGAGAACTATGTCGCTTACGAAGTTCCCTCCGGCGAAACATACATCCTTGCAGAGAAGATGCTGCCCGCGGTTCGCAAAGCGACAGGACTTCCGGAAGGAACGATTCTGACTGTAATTTCCGGGAAACGCTTTGAAAAACGGACGGCGCGGCATCCGTTTCTAGATCGTGATTCCCTTTTGATTCTTGCGGATTACGTAACCATGGACCAGGGGACAGGAGCCGTTCATACTGCTCCCGGCCATGGGGCCGATGATTACTATAGCGGCGTAAAGTATGGTCTGGAAATTCTGACTCCGATTGACGGACGCGGACGGTACTACTCCGACGTGCCTTTTTTTGGCGGAATGTTTGTATTCGATGCAGATCCAAAGATTGTAGCGCATTTGCGAGATAGCGAAATGCTGCTCCATTTTGAAAAATACGATCACACATATCCGCATTGTCCGAGATGTCACAATCCGATTCTATTTCGTGCAACCGAACAGTGGTTTATTTCTCTGGATTCTCTGCGAAAGGAAGCGTTGCAAGAAATCAAACGCGTGCAGTGGCTTCCCAAATGGGGAGAGGATCGGATGCATAACATGATCGAATCCCGGCCGGACTGGACGATATCACGGCAGCGGGTTTGGGGTGTGCCAATTACTGCGTTCTATTGCAAGCAGTGCAAGGAGTTTCTGCGCGATGACCGCATCTTTGATTTTGTTGCAGACATTTATGAAAAGGAAGGAGCGGATGCATGGTACACGTACCCGGCGGAGAAATTATTACCGGAAGGCGTCCAATGTCAGAGTTGCAATTCTACGGATTTTGAAAAAGGGCTCGATATCCTGGATGTGTGGTTTGATTCAGGCTGCAGTCATGCGGCTGTGATGGATCGAAGAGAGGATCTGCGATGGCCTGCCGACCTCTATCTGGAAGGGAACGATCAATATCGCGGATGGTTTAACAGCTCTCTAATGACGGCGATCAAGACTCGCGGGACGGCTCCGTACCGGACTGTTGTCACTCATGGGATGGTGGTCGATGCCGAAGGAAAGAAGATGTCCAAAAGTCTGGGCAATTACATCGATCCTGAAGACATCTTGAGGACGCACGGAGCCGAGATCCTTCGCACCTGGGTCGCAATGGTGGACTACCGGGAAGAGATTGCGATCGGCAAGGAAACACTGACCCGGATCGCGGAGGCGTATCGAAAAATCCGCAATACGTTCCGATATCATTTGTCCAATTTGTACGACTTCAATCCGGAAATCGATCAAGTGCCGGACCATCAACTGGAGCCCCTGGATCGCTGGGCTCTGCAGCAGTTGTCCGATCTATCGCGTAAAGTCCTCGATGGGTACGAGCGGTATGAATATCATGTTGTCTATCATTCGATCTACCGTTTTTGCGTTGTGGAAATGAGTGCTTTCTATCTGGACATCAACAAAGACCGCTTATATGTTTCGCACTCGCGAAGTGTCAAACGTCGCTCGGCCCAAACTGTGATGTTTCGGATCCTTCATGAGCTTGTGCGAATGACAGCTCCAATTTTCTCATTTACAAGCGAAGAGGTCTGGCGCGAGATGTCTCATTTTTCCGGACAACCTGAATCGGTTCATCTGACCGAATTTGAAACAGAGCACAAAGATTGGCTCAGCGATCAGGAGAAACTGGATTGGACAAGGCTGGTGGAATTCCGCGAATCGGTGTTGAAGCTTCTGGAGGAGGCTCGACAGCGAAAAGAGATCGGCTCTTCGCTGGAGGCATCCGTCCTTGTTACCGGGAATGATGCAGTGTTGAGACGGTTTGAATCGTTCTTGCCGGAACTGTTCATTGTTTCCACGGCGGAGTTGCAGGATGGACCTGAGACAAAATTTGAAATACGAAAAGCGTCGGGTGAAAAATGTGCCCGCTGCTGGCAAATCCGAAGTGACGTCGGCTCAAACCTGGTCTATCCAGGGGTGTGTGCGCGTTGTGCTGCGGTGCTGGATCAACTCCTGGCGGAAACAAGATGAGCCACTGGCGGGAGCGTTCGAAATATCTTCTTGTTTCGATCGCCGTATTCCTGCTCGACCAGATTACGAAGAAAATCGTGTCGCAAGGAATGCATGAGCATCAAACGATTGAAGTCATTCCGAATTTTCTGAATCTGACATACATTCACAACCGGGGGGCGGTGTTCGGTCTGGGTTCTGACGTCAGCAGCCCGTATTTATCCTGGTTGCTATCGATCCTATCGATTCTTTCGCTGGGTGTGATCCTGGTCTATTTTCTTCGAGTCAGCGCGAGAAATCCGAAACTGTATACGGGTCTGGCTCTGGTTCTGGGCGGAGCGCTTGGAAATCTATTCGACCGCTTGCGGAATGGACACGTAATCGACTTCATTGATCTGCACTGGTTCGATTACCACTGGCCGTTTTTCAATGTCGCCGATTCTTCGATCTGCGTTGGAGTCGGAATCTTGCTGCTGTTTATGTCCGTGCGACACGAACCCGCGCCATCTCAGTCTTTGTAGGCGCGCGGGCGTCCCTGCCCGCCGTTTAGAATGATGGTCGATACTCTCCCGGGCACGGAGGCCCGGGTCTCCAAGGTTAAGTAGAAACGTTTATTTGAAAATCTTATCGAGTTTTGTACGTTCTTCTTCGATGTACTTCCGTCCAGCATCCAGAACTTCCAATATTTCCGTATGCGCGCGGCTGGTAAGCTCCTTCCCTTTTTCAATCTTATTGTCGCTAAATGTCAGCACATCGCCCAGCACGTCATCCATGGCGTCGGCGATTTCACCCACAAATTTCTGAGCGCGGCTTCCTGCCTTTTTTCCGTATTTTGCAATTTGACGGCGAGTCTTTTCACCGGCTTGGGGGGCGACTAGAAGAGCTACCGTAGCCCCGGCAAGAGCACCAAGAAATACCATCGCAAACTTTTCACCACTGCGGCTCATAAATTCCTCCTATGAATAACTTAATTACGTACCAAATATCGGTCTCTTGATTTGGTTTTGCAAGTCGCGGAGACTCCTCCCGCAGGCGCTGATGGCAGTCAAAAGACGGATCAAACGAATTCGGTTGTGGTACAATGTTTCACACTTAGATCGACGGAGGAGCTATGTCCAAACGTTTCTTATCACCTCTTGTTCTTCTATTCTGTGTCTCTGTATACTCGGCCGAGGGTTATACAGTTGTGTTAAAAAACGGAAAAGTTATGACCGGCACTCTGATTTCAGAATCAGCGGACAGCGTTCTCTTCAAAGATGATAGCGGGACCCGGTATTCTCTGAAGAAAAGCTCGCTGGATCTGAATAAGATGACGGAGGCGAACGCTGCACAGCCGGTAGCGGCGTCTGAACCCGTCACGCACGAAGAGACCAAGCCCGCGCCCGCATCACAGACGAAAAAGAAGGCCCGAGTTTACACAAAAGACGATATAGATCGACTGAAAGAGAAATACGGCGATATGGACATCGGCGAGCCAATTGAAGATCTGGCAGATTACTCCGAACCAGGCGTCTTTATTCCGGAAGCCTATGCGCGTCAATTGAAGGAAGCCGGCCCCAGAATGACCGAAACCATGGAGGAACTGGGCACCCTCACCTCCAGCATTTTCACGAATTGGGAAATGGCTTCCAGCACCGGTGGCGATCCAAAAAATGCAGTCACTGAATATCTTGCCACAGAGTCAGCGCTAGGACTCAAGGATTCGATTGCTTCGAGTATTGCGTCTCTGGATGACCTTCAGCAACGTTTATCCCGCGCTCCCAAAGGTTATGAGGATGGCTACAAGGCCTTCGGCGATGCAGTTTCCGGCATCCGGAATTATTACAATACGGCGATTGGATTTGGTTCTATAGAAAATTCCAGTTTCTTTAAGTCGCGGACCGATGAACTGGCTGAGCAGGTCCGATCACAAATCGCAAAACTTCAGTCCTGGAATCCCCCTCAGCCGGTCGAAAAGAAATCTGCAAGCCCGCCACAAGAAACGGCTCCACAGGAAGAAGAAAATCCGGAGAATCCTTCCGAAGAGGTCCCGGAGTCGGATCAACCATCAAGATAAAAGAACCGGAGCCCGTGCTCCACTGTTTCAGGATATGAGATGAAAGAGAATACGCTGACCATTACAGATAATCGGACAGGGAAATCGTATTCCATCCCCATCCATGACGGCGCCATTCGATGTGCAGATTTGCGCCAGATCAAGACCGGTGGTGACGACCTTGGATTGGTCAGCTACGATCCAGGATTCTTGAATACTGCTTCCTGTCAGAGCCGCATTACCTACATCGATGGAGATAAAGGGATTCTCAACTACCGTGGTTATCCGATCGAGCAGCTCGCGGAGAAGAGCACGTTTGTAGAAACGGCTTATCTCATTATTTATGGTGAGCTTCCCAATCCAAAACAATTGGAAGATTGGATTTACAACATTACCCATCACACAATCATCCACAGGAACATCGAGAAATTCATTGATGGGTTTCATTACGATGCTCATCCGATGGGAATGCTCGTCAGCACTGTGGCCGCATTGAGCACGTTCTATCCGGACGCGCACAACATCATGGACGCGAATTCCAGAACGCTGCAAACCTACCGGCTTCTGGCCAAGATGCCGACTCTAGCCGCTTTTGCATACCGTCACAGCATCGGCATGCCGTACGCGTATCCCGACAACGACCTGGACTACACGGGAAATTTTCTAAACATGCTGTTCAAAAAGACTGAATTGAAGTACAAACCGGATCCCGTGCTGGAACGGGCGCTGGATGTCTTGTTCATCCTCCATGCCGATCATGAGCAGAATTGCAGCACAAACGCAATGCGCAACGTGGGCAGCTCGCATGTCGATCCGTATTCCGCCACTGCCGCTGCCGCTGCCGCGCTCTACGGTCCGCTGCATGGCGGCGCGAATGAAGCGGTACTGAGAATGCTTACGGAAATCGGATCCAAAGACAAGATTCCTGCATTTATCGAGGGAGTCAAGCGCGGCGAAGGCCGTCTGATGGGATTCGGTCATCGTGTGTACAAGAACTATGATCCGCGTGCCCGCATTATCAAACGGATGGCGGATGAAGTGTTTGAAGTTACTGGAAAGAATCCAATGATTGAAATCGCGCTGGAGCTGGAACGGATTGCGCTGGAAGAAGAATATTTCATCAAACGCCGTCTGTACCCGAATGTGGATTTTTATTCAGGTCTGATCTATCAGGCACTGGGCTTTCCCATCACCATCTTTCCTGTGCTGTTTGCAATTCCTCGAACCGCCGGATGGGTCGCGCAATGGATTGAAATGGTGGGAGATCAGGAACAAAAGATCGCGCGTCCGCGCCAGATCTACCTCGGTCATGATCGCCGCGACTACGTCCCCATGTCGGCGAGAGGATAAGAATTCACCTCAGAGACGCAAAGAACGCAGAGGCAAGAAAGAGTCTATTTTATTTCTTCCTAACTCTGCGTACTCAGCGTCTCTGCGGTGAGTTCTTATAGCGGTACGGGGATTCGAACCCCGGTTTGATGGCTGAGAACCACCCGTCCTGGTCCCCTAGACGATACCGCCAAATGGGAAAATTGCGCTTCTTAATTCTAGTAAGCTGTCTTTGAAAGTCAATGCTTTCGTGAAACAAAATTCTCTTTGCATTTTGCTTTTTCGCTGGTAGAATGCAGTGTCTCAGACCCATCAACTTAAATTAGTCAGGAGGATCATTTGAATAAGAACGACTTAGTTGCAGCGATTGCAAAAAGTGCAAAGCTGAGCAAGAAGCAGGCAGGAACTGCGCTGCAGGCAACCTTGGATGCAATTGGCGATACGATGCGCAAGGGTCAGAAAGTGGCACTCGTTGGTTTTGGCACATTCGGGACCGCAATGCGCAAAGCGAGAATGGGGATGAACCCGAAGACGAGAAAGGCGATCAAGATCGCTGCCAAACGCATTCCAAAGTTCAAGCCCGGCAAGCAGTTGAAAAAGCTTGTTTCCAAGATGAAGTAGTACGATTTTCGAATCGTTCCATTTTTTGGTGCCGGGAGCGGCGGAATATCGCAGCTCCCGGCCAATCATTCCTACCATCCGAATTGCATGAAGTCTTTTCTGAATTTCTCTTTCTTTTTTCTTGTGATTCTTTTTCTGTTCATTGCAGCATGCCGGAAGGAAGAAAAGGATCCGCGTATCGAAGAAATGCAGAAGGACGTCCGGCTCTTACTTCAAGAAAATGCAAAGTTAAGACAAGAAGTCCAATCTCTCCACAAGGAATTGGAAAAACAGATGCCTGCGCAAACTGCGCCCGCAGAACTTCCGGGAGCGGTAACAAAGCAGGATGATATGACCGTTGAGAAAATGAAAGTGGAATTGCAGCCATCCCTGCTTGACATCATCAACCGGATCAAGAACGCGGCAGAAACGCCTAAAGATGGTACCCAGTTTGGACTGCGTCAAGAATACAACCTGAAGAAGGCTGTATACGGATTAGTGCGGACCGGCGATGCAGCCACACCCTATCAGGCAAAGGTGATTGTGCCCTATGAAAAATTTCTGGAATCGGATTCTGTCTCCCGTTCGTACGGTACAGGGAGCACCACCTTCATCTTTGTGCACCGCAGAGGTCAGTGGCTGCTGCAAACCTACGAATAATTCATCCGCAGAATAAATTCCTGTCCGGCGATTTGAAGTCGGTCGCCGTCCGATAAGTAGCCGGCCAACATTTCCTGTCCATTTACCCTCACTTCCGCTCCCTCTTGCAGAGTCTGAAAAGCAAACCGGTTGTTGTGGAAGAAAATGCAGACTTCAAACTCCGCGTTTGCTGAAGTCAAAACCACATCGCTCTCTTGACTTCTACCGAAATAGAACGGGCTGATCACTTCCACGCGTCTATTGCTGTCGCTCCATTCCAGAAATGCCTTGTTTGCTTCCGGAGGGAGAGGCTGACTCTTTCGCAAAAGACGGCCCTTACGGGCTATAACAACAAATACAGCCAGACAGACGGCCAGAAACAACAGGAGAACGATGAACAAACTGTGGAAGTCGATTATTGGATTTCTGCTTTAACCGGAATCAGGATTTCCGGAAATTTTGTAGTGCGAGCAGTACTTCAATTTACTTCGCCTTGAACGGGGACGTCACAACAGGAAAATCCGGATCATTGGTGGTGACCCGTATCGTCGTTTCAATCGTTCCCTTTTTCAGTTTTTCTTTGATTGGAGAAACGATGAGCTCGAAAACAGACGTTTGCCCTTGCCTCGGAATATCGATGACTGCGCCTGCACCCTGTGGCGGTGTTCGCTCCACCCTCAAGAATTCAGGAGCTTCGATTTGAATCTGGAAATCCTTTCCCCCGTGTTGATATACAAAGACCGAGTGTTTCATATAATCCACAGCTGACGGATTCGTTTCCAACGCTTTTAAATCGATCAGCCCGAACTCTACGGAAGGCGGATTCAAATACACTTTTTCTTTTAAGAATGTGTAAACCGGAATCACAATACGTTCCTGATCCGTAAGAATTGTAAGAGGCGCAACCGTTTTCTCTGCGGGGGCATTGGGATTTAACTTCACTGTAACCTGATAACGTTGCCCATCTTCGAGAGTCGTAACTTTCGGTGTGAAATTGGTTTCGCTCGTTTTTACTGCTATATCTTTAATAGGTGTTTTGCCTTTATTCGTTAGAGTGATGCTCCCCTCCTTTTCCTCAATTTGCCAACGAAACGCAGTCAAAAGTATGGCGGGACGAGGAGTCATTTCAATCTGACTTTCCACATTTCCTTTCACATCGATCGTGAGTTCCGGCGAAGCAGGATCATTCGTTTGTATAATCACATTGGCCTGGACTGGTCCGCTCAGTGTGGCCGTATCTAACTCCATACTAATTTCTGATTGACCTCCCGGCGGAATTCGTTGTTGCATTTTCAAGACTATTGCAGCCATTGATGCACTCATGCCCTGTACCACTAACTCTGCATCGCCGTTGTTGCTTATGGAGGTGATCGGTCTATTCACTTGAGCGCCTCTCCTGACGGTTCCAAAATCGAAGGAACTGTCGCGGAGTACCACATTTGGCGTTTGATCATCTGAGAATAATGGCGATGTCACAACCACAATAACAACCAGAAGAAAAAAACTGCGTTTAATAACGACCTCCGATGGGGAGCACGAATGTTGTTCGTGCTTCAGTAAAGGTAGGAAAAACAAAAGGGAAGGACAAGTTGCCCTTCCCTTTTTTCCGGATTATTCTTGCAGTGCATCAAAGCAGACTTGATCAATAAACCATACCTGCGCGTGCGGCCTGCCTTGAGTGTTCCAGACCCAGAAGTAATCCTCCCCGGATGTATCGAACAGCTGTTCGCCGCTCGGGAGCTGCAAGAGCTCATTTGTGACATTATTGAATACCGGAAAGCCCTTGCCTGTAAAGCGCTCCCTGATTAGACCACTCTGACAGATGACTGTAGTTGTACCTGTATCTGTTCGACACAGGAAGTGCTGAAGCTTGCTACCGGGTTCACCCACAAGTCGAACGAATACATAAAAAGTATCCGCCGTATCTGATGGTAACTGAAATTGGGCTCCATCGTCGTCGCAGGCATTGCTTTCCAGAACTCTGAAACTCTCTCCTGTAGGAGCAGGCAATAACAAAATCGTATTCTCTTTGTTATTAAGGTATACGCTGATAGGGTCTCCGTTGGTTATCGGACTGGTAAAGTCGGCCAGCACGGCAATCCGTTGAGAGTTTTCGCTTTTGGGACATTTATCATAGGCAATTACGTTGACGTTGTATGCTTTGCACTGGCCAAGATCGCCAACAATGCCGGCGTTTGCGGATTGTAGACCGATCAGAAGGCACAAGCCAACTGCTACTAAAAGAAACTTTCTCATTGAAATCCTCCAATTTTCGTTGTTTAATTCTTGTTTTCTTGATAACAGAAAAAAGTTTATGCTGCCTAATTCAGCGTGCCTAACCCGCATACTGAATTATTGAGAAAACTCCTTGTCCGTTAAATTTCATGGAATCGAATTTTAGTCTCCAGTACGTGGCTATTGTAACATCAGGAAGATTGAATACAAGTGAATTTGGTGCAGAATCTTTGAAACAAAGTGTCACGTTCATGTGAATTTATAACTGAGACGAGAAGATCTCTTTGTCACATCTGCGAGAGTTCTGCTTTCTTCTTGATCTTCCGAAGGATCTCGCGGCGAATGATTCCACTGAACGGACCGATCACTTGCCAGTATCGTTTGAACTGCTGTTTTGCAGATCCGAATCCTTCTACCCGGGTCTCCGTCGTAACTTTGCAACGATCCGGACCCAACGGATGAATCCGAAGATTCATAGCTGCTTTGCAATATCCATCCCGCTGAAATTCGAGAAACTCCTCAAGACTGCGGATCCGCAAAGGAGTGGATACAGGTTTCCAGAATTGACCGGCGATACCCACAACTACCTCCCGATCCTTCAGTTGTTTCAAACGATAGAAAGCATCTTCCGGGACGTGTTCCGGCTCACCGCGAAAACGCCGCGGCAACCCACGCAAAGTCATCAGCAGTTTTGTAATCGCCCCGCTTGGAATTCCCCGCTGCAGCACGTCATATATCCGCTCGGCTGAAGCGGAGATGCGGATCGAATAGACAGCTGCCACATCGTAATTGGGCAACACTTCATCCAGCAGAGATCCTTCGCTATTGGTCATTTCAGCAGCAAGGCTTATTATAATTCTGAATCAGGAGCAAAGGTGTTTACCCCGGAAGATGAACAGGAAATCAAAAAACGGCTTTCCACTGCTACAAGTGATGTAAAGCTTGTTCTTTTTACTCAGACCTTCAATTGCGATACCTGCGTTGAAACAGAAGCGCTCCTGCGGGCTCTCTGCGCGTTATCGGAGAGATTGAAGTTGGAAATCCTGAACCCGCACGTGGATCGTGACCGGGCGGAAAAATACAAAGTGGAACGTGTGCCGGCCTTGATCGTGGAAGGCGATCGCGACTACGGGATTCGTTATTTCGGAGCGCCCGGCGGTTATGAGTTTGCGAGTCTTCTGGAAGATGTTGTTGCGGTGGGAAAACGCGAATCGGGACTCAGTGAGGCCTCCAAAGAAAAGATTCGCGCGCATACGGAACCGCTTCATTTGAAAGTCTTTGTTACTCCGACCTGACCGCACTGCCCGTCGGCCGTGTTGCTGGCACATAAGATGGCGATGGAAAGCGAACACATTCTCGCCGAAGCGATTGAAGCAACCGAGTTCCCCGATCTCGCACGCAAATACCGGGTGATGGCCGTACCGCGAATCATCATCAATGACCGTGCCGTGATCGAAGGCGCTATGCCGGAAGCGATGTTCGTAGAGCAAGTACTTGCCGCCGCCAAAGCGGAGTAGGATTTCACCGCAGAGCGCAAAGAACGCAGAGTTTTTCTAAATTCTATTTTGATTTTTCTCCGCGCTTTCCACGCCCTCCGCGTTGGAATCGCTTTGCCGGAAGTTGATAGACACTTGTTGCGGGCACGGAGGCCCGCGACTCCAATTCCCTCGGGATTTGTGTTACATTACCGCAGTGGCAAGCGGACTGAAACGGGAACTTGGTTTTTGGGATCTCGTCTTTTTTCATATTACGGCCATCATAGGATTGCGTTGGGTAAGCATTGCCGCTGCCAATGGATACTCATCCATCCTGTTGTGGATTCTCGCATTCGCCACTTTTTTCCTTCCTCAGGCATTTGTACTGCTGCAACTATCGCGCAAATGGCCTGCTGAATGCGGCCTGTACCAATGGACCAAAGATGCCCTTGGACCGTTTCACGGGTTCATGTCCGGCTGGTGTTATTTCTTTAATAATCTCACGTACTATCCAACGGTCCTGACAACAGCAGCCGGGTACGCAACCTATATCTTGTATTCGAAATGGGCCGGCCTGGAAGATAATCCAACGTACGTGTTCTGGTTCTGTTTGGTCTGGCTCTGGATCATTTTGATCTTGAACATGATCGGACTTCGGATCGGAAAATGGGTTCAGAATATCGGCGGAATTGCTACCTGGATTCCCGGTGGAATCGTAATCGCGCTGGGAGCGCTTTTGCTTTCTCTACACGGACCAGCCACTCCGTTTGCCGCGTCGGATCTGATTCCAAAAGCCAGTCTTGACACAATCACCTTCTTCTCACTCATCTGCTTTGCGTTCGCCGGTTTCGAGCTAATTACAGTCATGGGAGGAGAAGTTAAAAATCCAGAAACAAACATCCCCCGTTCAATTCTTGTAGCAGGTTTAATTGCTACCGTTATCTATATGGTAGGAACACTGGCGTTGATTGTTTCCCTGCCGCATGAAGAGATTAGTTTGATCAGCGGCGTGGTTCAGGCGGTCGCGGAACAATCCAAGGTCTTCCACATTCCGCTGATTGCCGCCCTTGTCGCAATCATGCTGATGCTTGGCAATTTTGGAGCAGTTGGAGCCTGGTCCTCCGGATCCGGGAGAATTTTATACGCGGTCGGTGTGGACCGGTATCTTCCGCCGGTCATATCAAAAATCCACCCGAAGTGGGCAACTCCTTATGTCTCCATTCTTGTACAGGGTGTAATCTCTACTCTTTTCATGCTACTGGCGGCAGGATCCACGGTAAAACAATTCTGGTCACTTCTGCTGAGCGCAACGGTAATCATATATTTCATTCCTTACTTGTATTTGTTCGTCGCCTACTTTGCTTTCATGAAAAAGAAACAGATGCCCTGGACTCTTTCGGGAATCGCTTCCAGCGTTCTTGGGTTCTCGGCAACTTTGATCTCCATCATCATCAGCCTGATGCCTCCATCCGATGCAGATGCAAGGGCAAAACTAATTTACGAAGCAAAAATTATCGGCGGAACGCTGGTCGCCCTGGCCATCCCGGTAATCCTTTATGTCAGGGCCCGCACGACTTCTCCAATCGCCAAACAAGAAGTCAATCCGGGCGATTCGATTCCGATCAACTGAACAATCGGTTTGTCTTCTTTTCGAATGCTAAAATCATGAAACCTATCGTGGGTTCAGTAAGGGCCATTTTTGTGTTGCTGCGATTTGACCTCACGAATTCGTTTGTAACGCCCGCCTCTGGCGGGCTCCTGAGCTCGAGCTAGGCCCGCGGGACGCGGACGCTACAAACCGAAAACAGGTTTTGTTGCCAAGCAAAACAAAAATGGGCCACAAATATCCGACTCGTCGCGTTGCAGCATTGATCCTCATCTGTTAATATTATGGCTTCCCAACGGGTTGTGGAAGCGACGATTCTGCAATCTACAATCCGCATTTTGCAATATTCTTGCATGCGCCCTTAGCTCAATGGACAGAGCATCTGGCTACGGACCAGAAGGTTGGGAGTTCGAGTCTCTCAGGGCGCGTTTGATTCCACCTGCGCATCCAAACTTCGGAAGAGGCTTCCGCGCCGTCGAGAATTGACTATGGTCAATGACTATGGTATAAATTTGCTATGGAAACGATGGCCATTTCGAAGTTCAAAGCGACGTGTTTAGCGGTGCTGGAGCGGGTGAAACGAACGGGGCAGCCCGTGCTGATTACTCGCTTCGGCGAACCGGTTGCAGAGGTTGTTCCTCCTGGTCCAAGAGAGCGGCCCAAGGGATGGATCGGATCGATGGAATCCAGCGGAAAAATCCTTGGTGACATCGTTTCTCCCGTGCTGGAGCGCTCCGAATGGGAGGCTCTCCGCGATTGAAATTCCTGGTCGATACTCATATCTGGATCTGGAGCTTGCTCGATCCAAAACAATTGGCACGACGTGTCCGGAAGGCGCTGGAGAATCCAGAAAATGAATTGTGGCTTTCACCGGTCAGTGTTTGGGAACTGATGATTCTGGTTGAAAAAGGACGTGTCGTTTTGGAATCGAATGTACAGAACTGGCTGGACGAAGCGTTCCGAATGGCGCCGATGAAAGAAGCGCCCATCACCTACGAGGTTGCGCGGAAAAGTCGTTCAGTTCGTCTCCCGCATCAGGATCCGGCAGATCGCTTTCTTGCAGCTACCGCCATGGTACTTGAACTCACCTTGATCACGGCGGATGAAAGAATGTTTGATTCACCGGATTTTCGTGTTCTACAAAACAAGTAATCGATCCAAAGATTCGTCGCTGCTAAAACTCAAGGGTTTCCATAATTTCGCGCGCTCTTGCATGTCGGGGGGAAATTTCCAGCGCTTTTTCGCATTCCGTGTAGGCAGATTCCAAGTCTCCGCGATCTTTGTAAAACTGAGCAAGATCCACGTGAAACTCCGGATTCCGTGGCTCCAGCGTAATAGCCGTACTGAATGACTCTTTGGCAACGGACTTCGAGTGAGGGTACTGCACGAGAGCCAGCGCCATCAAGTGATGATACTTTGCAATCGTCGGGACTCGTTTGATCGCCTGGGCGCAAAGGCGTTCCGTTCCCCAGAAGTCTTGTTTGTTGTATTTTTGCTGGGCAGTCTTGAATAGCTTTTCAGCCTCTTCAATGGCAGACGGCGCGGCGGTGAGAGTTGCAGTGGCACGGGCCCGTTGCGGCAACTCACGGAAAACCGCCGGCTGCGCGTCTGGTACATTCAGAACGGCAACGGGTTCGAGCCCAGCAGGCTTTTGAATTGGAGAATCGTGGAAAGACGAAACCACAGGGCGAGCCCGTCGTTCACCCGGAGTTTTGTATCTCACAGCGCCAACACTTCTCAAACCATACACAAAACGAATGATCTGCTCATTGGAGAATCCGGTCATCAGTTGAAGAGTTTCCAGCGTGATATGTTCACCCTCCAGACGTGAAGCCAGAAAGCTTTCGGCTCTGGGAAGGTTGAGAGATCTCAAGATCGAATCAAAACGAGACGTACGGACAATGAATTGGTCTGATGGAACCGCGTCCCTCAAAATTTCGATGTCAACGCGGTTGCGAGCCCCTTCCAGCAAAATCGTGCCCAAAGGAACTCTTGTGAACGGATCGTGCTGTATTTCTGCGTTCAAGAATTCACCCGCAAACTGTGGCCAATAATAAACCTGCAACAAGGAGGCCTTCATGAGTTCACGATAGGTCGATTTCAAATCGTCAGGTGAACAGACTTGCAAGAAAAGAACGCGATTGAGCCCTTCCTCGAATGTTACCGCAGCCGATGGAATCTCTTCCTTTTTCATCAAATTCTTTTCTGCAAGGGCGGCCCACAGATCCTCATCGGGCTGGGGTGATTCAAAGAGCACCACTTCATTATGTTGAATCCAGAATCTTTTCTGTAAGGGCCCCCAGGAAACTCTCAGAACACCCGAGAGTTGATTCTTAAAAATCAGCGCCAGAAGATCAAAAAAATTCTTGCCCGTCAGCGCTGGTCCGGGCAGCATCCGAACAACCCGGGGGATTTTCAGCCGGGACTCACTGTACAGGTGAATACGAAGCTTTTCCAGATCGCTGATGAGATCCGGGTACGTTTCATACCTGGCTTCTGGATTTTTGTGAGTCATTCTCTGAATGATCTGATACATTCCGGGAGGGATTTTTCCGCCAAGATCATCGTAAGAAGGAAAGGGGTCATTCGCATGTCTTGAAATCCATTCATCCAGCGTTTCCGCCGAATAAGGGAGCGTTCCGTACAGCATACGGTAGAGAGTGATTCCCAACGAATAAATGTCAGCACGATGATCCGTGCGGGTTCCCCGGGATTGCTCTGGAGACATGTAGGCAGGACTTCCCACAATCTCCCCGGATGTGATCGGCTTCTTTGTACCGGTTTCAATCCGCGCCACACCAAAATCAACAATCTTGATTTGGTTATTCTCATCAAACATGATGTTGCTCGGCTTGATGTCCCTGTGGACTACTCCTTTTTTTGAAGCGGCCATAAGCGCGTCCGCGCATTGCAAAATCATGTCGATGGCTGGAAGCAGTTCGATCTGCCCGTCTCTTCGAATCAAATCCGCCAGCGAGCCGCCCGCGCACCACTGCAATGCAAAATAGGGTTCACCTTCTTCATTCCCAAATGTGAACACTTGCGCAATGCCGGGATGGTTGATCGCTGCAATCATTTTGGCTTCCGTATTGAATCTGTCCAGAACCTCCGGAAAATCCGTCCACTGCTTCGGCAACGCCTTCACCGCAACATAGCGTTCCAGAACCTCATCCAGCGCTTTATAAACAACCCCCATGCTTCCGCTTCCCGCGAGAGATTCAATACGATATACGCCGTACTTCGATCGTCCTCCCTTTTGACTTGCATTGGATACAGTTGAAGTCGCAGAGGAATCCACCGGATCG
Source organism: uncultured bacterium (assembly GCA_963843285.1). Taxonomy (GTDB): domain Bacteria; phylum Acidobacteriota; class HRBIN11; order JAKEFK01; family JAKEFK01; genus CAZDDB01. The sequence goes on along the minus strand of CAWJJO010000002.1, from coordinate 296,905 downwards.
GAAGGGGTAGGAGACGGCTCCGCAGTCAATACAGTGGGAGAAGTGCTTTCCCCACATCGAAATTCTTCGCTAATCGTTGTCGCTTCCGATGCCTTCTTCTTCAATTTTGGAGCCGGTTCCGCGGTCCCAGGCTCTGCACTCCACTCCTTTCGCAGTCTGAGAAGACGATCGACTCGCGCAACGAGCTCAGCCATCTCGATGGGTTTCACCAAGTATTCCTCTGCGCCCATATCGAGGCATTTTATCTTGGTTTCCAGGTCGCTTTTTGCGCTTAGAATCACGACAATGATATCGCGCAAAGCCGGGTCATTTTTGATCGAATGACAAACATCAAACCCGGAGCCACCACTCATCAATAGATCAAGGATGACTACCTGTGGTTTTTCCTGAGCAATCTTGTGGAGAGCGTCCTTCCCGTTGGAGGCAGAGCCCACTTTGAAACCATGATCCCCAAAGGCAGCTATGCCGAGGGATCGGATGTCTTCGTTATCATCCACGACAAGGACACGATTGTTTGAGGACACGTATATCCCCCTACTTTATTTGCCTCCCCGCCGATGACGACCAACAGAACTGACATAATTATATATCGGTCCTCAGAACCTGCCAATCCCGATTCAATTGTCATTCCAGGCACTACAACGACGTATGTTAGGATAAGAAAATGATTCTGTTCGCTTTCGGAGGCTCAAGGCGACACTTCATCATTCTTACTGTCCTTTTGTGTGCCTCGTTTTGCGGATGCAAAAAGCCTTCACCCCCTCCGGCCATTTCACATCGTCTTGCAGATTCTTACAAACCTGAACTTGTAGAAGGGCGGGTGCAACCTGTATCCCTTCCACCGCGCACCGAATGGCGCTTTGACGGAGCGAGTCCTTCCCCGGCGCCGGAAAAGTTTGCTGAAACCCGTGGCTGGGAGGCAGGAACGGGAATCGCCGATCTGAAAATCAAAGACGGCCGTCTTGCAGGACGAACGATAAACGATCTTCCAATCTTACATCTGGAAAGGACTGAAGGACTCGAGGATAGCGATTCCCTGCATTCGATTGAAGTGAGATTGCGCGTTTCAGCCGGCAATAATCTCACCGTTGCTTTTGATTCTTCCGAAAAAGTTGATTTTAATGGTGATCTCTTGAGTTACGCGCGCGATTTCTGGGACATTAAGACTCCCATTGTCGCGGGAAACGAGATCCGGACATACACGTTGCGAAGTCCGTACAGTGAAATGTCCTCCAGAATTCACCACATTCTCATTCGTCCTACCGATGCATCCGGTGCTCAGTTTGAAATCGAGTCTGTCCGGTTGATTTTCCGGAAAGAATATCTGGCCGGTATTTCTTCGGGTGTTGGATGGCAGGGGCTGTCCGAGATTTATCATGACACGATCGTCTCTCGCTCGCCGGAGAAAATCAGGATACCAGTCCGGCTTTCGAGACATCCCTGGCTCGATCTGTCTGTAGGAACTTTGGAAAATGGACCTGTTACGTTTCGTGTGAGTTTGAGTCAGGGAAACAGTAAGAGTGAAGATTTGTTGTTGGAAAAAACAGTGACGACACCGCAACGCTGGGAATCATCCCCGGTGGATTTACGAAGATTTGCCGGTCAAAAGGTGACCCTATCATTTTCGCTGGAATCCGATCAGAGAGGCGCCATTGGATTCTGGGGATCGCCTGTAATTCGGAATGCCGCAATGGTTTCCCGAACCGAAGCATCAGATCGAAATACTGCCCCGCAAGGAGTCATTGTAATTTGGGCGGATACGCTCCGCCGGGATCATCTGGACGTTTATGGCTATGATCGCCCGACTGCTCCGAATTTGCGCCGGTTGGCAGCAAGCGGTCTCCTGTTTGAGGACTGTATCAGTCAGGCAACATGGACAAAAGTGGCAACCCCTACGATGATGACTTCTCTTTATCCGACTTCGCACGGTGTGCATGATTTTTACGACCGCATCCCCGCGGCGGCAACGACTCTGGCGGAGGTATTCCAGCAAGCAGGCTATGCCACACTTTCCATGTCTTCTATTCTGTTCACCGGGAAATTCACAAATTTGCATCAGGGATTCGATGAAGTGCAAGAACAACTCTCGCTTCCGGATCAAAGATCCAGCAAGACGGCGCGAATCTACGTGGACCGTCTTCTTCCCTGGCTTGAAACGCATCATGAAGTGCCATTTTTTGTCTTTCTCCACGTTTCAGATCCGCATGATCCCTACCGCCCCTATCCCCCTTACGACACAATGTGGGCAGATGAATCGCGAATACAAGAGCATGAACGTCAGACGAAAGAGGCGCGCAAATTCATTTCCGATCCGTTGCTCAAGCTTTTTGGGATGCCATCCGGAGACGAACTGATCAAGGCAGGCTATGACCCGAAATCGTATGCAGCCGTGGATCGCGACCTTTACGATGGATCGATTCGTGCCATGGATGCAGAAATCGGTAGGCTTGCCGAACGGCTCCAAATGCTGGGTCTCGATAGAAAAACGCTTGTCGTATTTCTGGGAGATCACGGAGAAGAGTTTCTGGAACATGGCCGATTGTTTCACGGTCAATCGGTGTATGGCGAGCTGACAAATGTTCCGCTCATGATGTGGGGATCCGGCGTTGCACCAAGACATGGCGTGATCAGGGAAACGGTGGAAACGGTTGATTTGATGCCAACCATTCTGGAAATCAGCAAACTACCGGTTCCCAGCGGGATTCAAGGAAACAGCTTCTTGTCATTGTTTACTTCCTCTGCCTCCGGCTCGCAGGAAGCGGAGGCATCCTCAACGTGGTCGCGCCCCGCGATTTCGGAAAAAGCTATCACGACTCTGTCGGTCGGCGCGCCACCGCCACATGATACGGAATCCTACTCGATTGTTCTGGATGGTTGGAAACTGATCTACAATCCCAGACGCGCCTCGGGCAAGCCGGAGTATGAATTATTTCAGGAACGCAAAGATCCGCTGAATCAGCATAATCTTGCCGATCAAAATCCTGAGGTTGTGAAGCGCTTAACCAAAGCGCTCGCTGCATGGCGAACGAAGGTACAGGCAGAACGCCTCAAGCCTGACTCAGAATCAACTGAAGGATTGAGCCAGGATGAACTCGAGCGACTTCGCAGTCTGGGTTATATTCAGTGACCCCTATTCAATCCTGGAGTCTGCGGGCCTCCGTGCCCGCAACAAGTGCAAGATCATTCCGGCGGGCAGGGACGCCCGCCGTCTCCATATTTTTGGTTGTTACTTCACTATCGTCCCAAAGAAGCGTTTCAACTGAGCCAGGTTCTTGTTGAATGTAACAAGAGCCAGTAGTTCGGCTGACTGCGCCTCGACAAGATCGCTGGTAAAGTCCAGCACAACGTGATTTGTGCTCAATCCAACTGCGAGTTTCTTCTTCTCGGCATCGAGTTTCTGTTCCTGCAGGTCCCGGGAAGCGCGCGCCGCAGCCAGAGTTTTGAGACTGTTTTCCAGATTGCGCACCGCGATCCGAACGTTTACTGACAGCGCCTGTTTCGCATCTTCCACCGTCTTCCCTGCCTGCTTTTCCTGCAGATCCGCGCGAACATAATTTGCGCGCGCTTCGCCGTTACCGATAGGAATTCCAATCACAAAACCCACGCTCCAGGTGGAATTATCAAATAGATTTGCAAGTGCATCACTGTATCCGCCCGGAGACGTTCCGATAATGATGGGGTTAAACGGATCGTCTCCGCCAAAGATCAGCCGGTCACCACCAAGCCCGGTTCCGCCGTACGTGCCGCGCAAATCAAGTTGCGGTTTGAGACCGTTCGCCTGAAGTTTGACATTCAGTTTAGTGCTGGACTGAACTGCTTCCAGAGCTTTGATGTCAGGGTTTTCCGCGAGCGCTCTTTGAATCGCTTCATCATAGGACATCGTAACTTCGCGGACATCCGGACTGTCGGTAGGAATAATTTCATTGAGAGATCCGCTTGCTTCCAGATTTCCATAGATGAGAGTCTTGAGTCTGTCTTCCGTATTCTGAATAAAACTCTGGGCAACAATGATTTGCTCTTCGCGCTGCGCCACTTCGGCTTGAGCTACAACGATTTCAAGAGGGGCCATCGTGCCGACTTCTACCTGCTTCTTGTTGCTCTCATAAAGATCTTGTGCGGTTTCCATAGCCTGTTTGACGACGTCCAACTGGCCGCGGCCATAAACAAGATCCCAGTAGGTCTGTTCCACCTGAAGCGCGATATCGGCGATTTGCGTTTGCAATCTGTAATCCGATGCGATCCTGTTTTCCTGAGCGATTCTGAGGGGCGCCAGAGTAATGTCTTTCCCAAAATTCCTCATTAGTGGCTGGGTAATGCTGGCGATTATAGACGAGTCATACCTCGGATTCACAGAACTAAACAACTGGTTTGTTTCATTGCGTCCATTTTCAAAGCCAACGCTATAAAAAGTCCCTGTCTTCAGTACTTGATTGAAGCTGAAGTTATATAGATAGTTTTTGTTCTGAACCTGACCCGTTCCTACGAGTAACGAACCCGTCGGAATGGTCTGATCCTGGTAATTCAACAGAGACGTGAACAGTGGTTCAAACCGCGATTCTTCAAAAAGGATATCGGTATCGCGTATTTCCGGATTATAGGTCTCACGCTGAATGCTCAAATTGTTTTTCAAAGCCAGATCGATGGCCTGATTCAGCGAAAGCTGCTCGGGAGCTGCATCCTGAGCCAGTACGACAGGTCCAATCAAAATCATGCACGCAAAAACAAACCATTTCATAGAAAACTCCTGCAAGTTTTATACTCTTTGTATATACGGAATGGAAGGGTTTCGGTTCTCCAAGTGTCTTATTCTACCTCTAAATCAAAGGAAAACTACCAGATTTTGAACGATAGGGGCAAGAAACAAAGAACGTTTATAATGGAGCCTCATGGAAACGGAATCATTGTCATGGCAGACGGTGCTGTTTCGATTTGGCGCCGTCTTTGTATTGATCCTGATCAACGGGTTTTTTGTAGCTGCGGAATTTGCTCTCGTAAGTGCCCGGCTGACGCGATTGCGCGAGAAGGCGAATCAGGGGAACCGTCTTGCAAAATTGGCAGAGGGTCTGATTGCGCACCATCTCGATGAAGTGATTGCAGCAACACAACTGGGAATCACTGTTGCCAGTCTTCTCGTTGGTTGGATCGGCGAACAAACGCTGGCCGGTGTATTTTTAGCACTGTTCGTATCTTTGCCGGCAGGTTTGGCGATGGTCGCCTCCCACTCGGTGGCTGCTGCGCTGGCATTTGGATTCATCACGTTCTTTCATGTAGTCATCGGCGAACTGATCCCAAAGAGTTTGGGCATCTCCTATCCGAACAGGATGGCCATCTATGTATCGCAACCCATGCGAATTGCGATGCTCGCGTTCAAACCGTTCGTCTGGATACTAAACGGGGCCGGGAATGGGGTATTGAGACTGATGGGACTCGGTCCGGTGCGTGGTCATCAGATGGTTCATTCTGTTGATGAGTTGAAATTAATGATTGATGCAAGCCATGAAGGAGGAACGCTCGATGCCACAGAGAAGGACTTGCTGCAGCGAATCTTTAAGTTCGGCGATCTAGTAACTCGTCAGGTGATGGTGCCTCGCACGGAAATGTCGAGTATTCACGTTGGGGTCGATCTTCAGGAGGTGGTGGAAATTTCTACGAAGACAGGACATACGCGGTTCCCTGTATACGAAAAGGATATGGATAACATCACCGGCATACTTCACATGAAGGACATTGTGCACCAGATGCATACCGGCGGACCCTTCCAACTCAGCAAGATCATGAAAGAAGCCAATTTTGTACCTGAAGCGATGCCCATTGTCCAGCTTCTTAGTTTTCTGAAACAGAAACATACGCAAATGGTGATTGTAGTGGATGAATTTGGCGGTACCTCCGGACTGGTGACGCTCGAAGATGTTGTGGAGGAAATCATTGGGGATTTTTACGATGAACATCATCCGGCCGACCGCGACATGATTCCTGTTGGCGAGCACGAAGTGTTGATGCGGGCGCGTGTCCGGCTGGATGAGATTATCGAACGGTTCAAAATAAAACTGCAACCAGGCGAAGCGGATACAATCGGCGGCTATATCTTGCAGGAATTGGGCACCATTCCGCGCGTGGGAGACACTCTCGAAGTCGAGGGAGCTACAATCAAAGTGGAGGAAATGACGCACCGCAGAATCAAGACAGTTCGAATCCGCTTTCATCCGCAGTCCTTTGAGGCTGAATAACGTTGTGAAAAATACAATTCTGATCTGTGCATCCATCATCCTGACCGGCTGGCTGTTGTCGCACGCATGGATTCGGACGCACCAGGGAAACGAATCAATCAAGGTTACGGGCTCCGCCCAGAAAGATATTGTTTCTGATTTAATTACCTGGAGTGGAAGCTTTTCCCGCTTTGCCCCGACTCCACGCGAAGCGTTCTCTCAACTGAATGAAGACACGAATACGATCAAGAAATATCTGATCTCCAAAGGAATTTCCGAAAAGGAAATTGTGTTCTCCTCCATCAACACCACCCCGATTTATGTATTGAACAAAGAAGGGAACAGCACCGGCGAGACTCGGGGATACGAGTTGAGCCAGACGGTTGAGGTGGAATCACCGGATGTAGACAAAGTAACCGATGTCTCCAGGGCTTCTACAGAGTTAATCAATTCAGGAATCCAATTCAGCTCCTTTAATCCGAGTTATTTCTACACAAAACTTGCCGACCTGAAAATCGAGATGTTGAGCGCTGCAACCAAAGACGCGACACTGCGTGCTGCAAAAATCGCAGAAAACGCGGGAAGCAAGATCGGAAGTCTTCGTTCCGCCAGAATGGGAGTGCTGCAGATCACTGCGAAGAATTCTGCAGACTATAGTTGGGGCGGCGCGCTCGATACTTCTTCAAAAGACAAAACGATTACGGCTGTAGTGTATCTGGATTTCGCCGTGCAGTAGGAAGAATTTCTCGCAAAGACGCGAAGACGCAAAGTTAAGTCAATCAAAGAGTGGAGTGGTGAGGTATTTTTCCCCGCGATCTGGAAAGATTGTAACAATTTTCCCACGATTCATTTTCTGAGCAATTCGAATCGATCCGGCCAAAGCCGTGCCGGAGGATATCCCGGCAAATATTCCCTCTTCGCGTGTCAAACGGCGAGCGAAGTCATAGGCCTCATGGTCGTCAATGACGATCTTCTCATCGATCGATTCCCAATCCAGGAGCTCCGGCACGCGACTGTCTTCCATGTTTCGGAGTCCTTGCTGAGTGTGAGCGGGTTGTGGCTCGATGGCCACGATCAGGATTTTCGGATTCAGCTCCTTAAACCGTCTTGAAATGCCCATCATGGTCCCGCAGGTCCCGAGCCCGATAGCAACCGCATCCAGGTCCCCACGCATATCCTCCCAGATTTCCATCGCCGTCCCTTCGTAATGGGACAATGTATTGTTGATGTTCGAATACTGCCGGGCATAGAAGTACTTGCCGGGATTCTCTTGATAGAGACGCTCCGCAATGTCCCAGGCCTCATCGCTTCCCCCCTTCTGCGATGTAAATATGATTTCTGCGCCCAGCGCTTTCAGGATCTTGCGGCGTTCCATAGAAACCTTCTGCGGCATGCAGATGGTTACCGCGTAGCCCTTGACCGCCCCGATCAGCGCAAGACCGATTCCCGTATTCCCGCTGGAAGACTCCAGGATAGTCATTCCTTTCTTCAACGTTCCGTCCTTTTCGGCTCTTTCCACGATATACAAAGCAGGACGTTCTTTGACACTTCCCATGGGATTGCAGCCTTCGAGTTTTGCCCAGATTTCTACTTCGGGATGGGACCAGAGCCGGTTGATCCGGACAAGCGGCGTCTTGCCGACAGTTTGAAGTATATCCTCGTACCGCACTGCTTAAATATCAAATATAAAAATTAAAAAATCAAATCAACATCAGTTGACGCCTTCCGGTGATCGTGCTTTAATCAAAAAAATATTCCAATTCATCGAGGTGAATTATGTCGCTTAGAATTAACGGCGAAGCTCCGAACTTTACAGCGGAGACGACGCAAGGGAAAATTAACTTCCACGAATGGATCGGCGATGGTTGGGCCATCCTATTCTCACATCCGAAGGATTTTACGCCGGTTTGCACGACCGAACTGGGTTACATGGCAAGACTTAAACCCGAGTTTGATAAGCGCAATTGTAAAATTCTTGGTCTCAGTGTAGATCCAGTCACTGATCATGTTAAATGGTCGAAGGACATCGAAGAGACGCAGGGGGCCGCTGTCACCTATCCTATGGTCGGCGATCCCGAATTGAGCGTTGCGAAGGCATACGACATGCTGCCGGAAACCGCCGGCACTACGTCTCAGGGTCGTACTGCAGCCGATAACGCCACCGTGCGATCGGTATTCATTATTGGACCGGACAAGAAAGTCAAGGCGATGTTGACATATCCGATGAGCACTGGCCGTAACTTTGACGAAGTGCTGCGACTTCTGGATTCCTGTCAGCTAACTGCAAAGCATAAGGTTGCTACGCCGGTCAATTGGAAGCAAGGCGAAGACGTGATCATTGTGCCTGCCGTCTCCGACGCGGAAGCCAAGGAGAAATACCCGAACGGATGGAAGTCGCCAAAACCGTACATCCGGATCGTGCCGCAGCCAAAGTAGAGATCGACTTTGACTTTTGGAGAGGGCGGGCGTCCCTGCCCGCCGCTCCGGGGTTGGGTTACGGCTTATGCGGGCACGGCGGCCCGCAACTCCGGGAAGTTTTAATTTTAGATGACCTGTTTGTCGCCCGGGGAGATCCACTCGAAGGAAACGATTTTCCAGGTTCCTTGATCGCGGACTAGCTGATACCGCACTGGAAAGAGTGATCCGTCTCTTCCGGTCAGGAGTCCGTCCACGGAGGACCGGTTATTCACGATCTGAGTTCGATTGAGATCGGCTGACCGGTACGGAAGCATATTTGAGAATGGGGCGATCTGCCTGCGAAAGTCTTCCAGCGAGGTTTCCTTGCGATAGTCCAGCGCGAAGTGACTGTAAGCCAAAGCATAGTTTTCCCGGTTGATCGCTTCCAAATGCGCTTTGACGACACTTGCCGGTGCTTTTGTAAACACAAAGGTTCTCGCAAAAAGAAAGACTAGCCCTGCCGCAATCAGGAATAGAAAACCGCATCCTACGAGAAGAATGTTCAGAAGGGTCTTGTCTTTTTCAGGTTCGGTTTTCGCTGGTATTTGCATGCCTGTACCACTCCACCGTCCTTTTCAGTCCGTCGAAAAGAGTCGTGCCGGGCTGAAATGCGAGCTCTTTCTCCGCTTTCCGTACATCCGCATATGAATACCGAACATCGCCCGGTCGCTCGGGTTGATACGATGGCGGGAGGCGATACTCCAGAATTTCGCTCAAGATCCGGAACAGTTCATTCACGCTTGTCTGGCTTCCGCAGGCGATGTTAAACACGTTGCCCGAAACTCCTTCTGATTTGCAGGCAAGCAAATTGGCCCGGACGCAATCTTCCACGTAGGTGAAGTCGCGGGTTTGTTCCCCATCGCCAAAGATAGGGCAAGGGATGCCGTCCATCATATTCCGGACGAAGATTGGAATCACCGCTGAATATTGCAGATGCGGATTCTGGCGCGGACCGTAAATATTAAAGTATCGCAATGAGACTGTTTCCAGTCCATATACACCGGAAAACACAGCGGCATATTGCTCCATCATCAACTTGCTAAGCGCATACGGGGACAGTGGCGTGGGTAACATCGATTCCTGTTTTGGAAGTATCGCAGTTTCGCCATACACAGAGGCCGAGCTGGCACAGACGACGCGGCGGACGCTCGCATCGCGGGCAGCGATCAGAACATGCAACGTCCCTGTAATGTTGGAGTGATGAGTTCCTTCAGGATCTGAAATGGAACGTGGAACGGATCCGCGCGCGCCTTGATGCAGCACATAATCGATCCCATCCATCGCCTGACGCACAGTGCCGGCATCTTCCAGACTTCCTTCGACCACTTCCAGTGCGCCGGAAAATGCAGAAAGATTTTCGCGGCTGCCCGTATCAAAATTATCCAGCACCCGGACAAAATGACCCTGCGCCAGTAACGTTTCTACAATATGCGAGCCGATAAATCCGGCTCCACCCGTGACCAGATACCTTTCCATACGATTCTACAACTTGATGATGCGACACGTTTCTGCGCGCGCGGCGCGAGTTGCATTCCGTGTGTCTACAATCAATCTGGAGTGGTTCACAACATACTGCCAATCAAACGAATCATGATCCGTAACAATCACGACACAGTCAGCTTGCTGAAGAAGCCCCGCGCTCAATTCGCTGCTTCCAACTAGAATGGAATCAATTCTTACATCACGAACATACGGGTCGTAATAAAGCACCTCGGCGCCTTTTTCCTGTAGCAATTTCAAGATATCGAGAGACGGTGACTCGCGAACATCGTTGCTATTCTTTTTGTAGGAAACTCCGAGAAGCAGAATCCGCGAGCCTTTCACACTTTTCCGATCTTGATTCAGTGCGTTCGAAATCTTCGTAACAACATAGTGCGGCATACCCGCATTGATTTCCCCCGCAAGCTCGATAAAACGGGCGGAATAATTGAGCGTCTTCAGTTTCCATGCAAGATAATGCGGATCGATCGGGATGCAGTGTCCACCCAAACCGGGCCCAGGATAGAATGGCATGAAGCCAAAAGGCTTGGTTGCCGCAGCATCGATTACCTCCCAGGTATCGATTCCAAGCTTATCGCACATAATGGCGACTTCATTCACCATACCGATATTGATCGCGCGAAAGGTATTCTCAAGAAGCTTCACCATCTCGGCCGACTTCGTCGACGAAACACGCACGACACTGTCCGCGATGGCGCTGTACAGAAGTCCCGCCAGCTCGCCACACTCGGTAGAGTATCCACCGACAATCTTAGGGGTGTTCCTGATGTTGTAACGTGTGTTACCCGGATCAATTCGTTCCGGTGAAAACGCAAGGAAAAAATCGACTCCAGCTTTCAGCCCGGAGGCTTCCATTTCGGGAAGTATGATTTCATCGGTAGTTCCAGGGTAAGTCGTACTTTCCAGGATGATCAATTGCCCCCGGTGCAGATACTTTACGATTTCAGAAGAAGCAGAAAGAATATAAGAAAGGTCGGGATCTTTGGTCTTCCGGAGCGGAGTCGGCACACAAATAATCACTACATCTGCGTGCTTTAACGGCTGATAACCCGAGCTCATATCGAAACGCGACCGAATCGTGGCCAGCGTTTCATCGGTCAGATCCAGGATGTACGATTTTCCCTGTCGTAACTGCTCGACGCGGCGTTCATCTACATCTACTCCGGTCACCCGAAATCCCGCGCGCGCAAACTCAACACACATCGGAAGTCCTACGTAACCAAGTCCGACGACAGCGACATGCGCAGTCCTGTCGTTGATTTTCGCTTTCAGTTCATCAATCATTTTTTGTTCCGAAGTTTGAGACGTAAGATTTTAGCACAGTGAGGTTCAATCGAGCAGATAGTGCAAAGAGGACGGATCGGTTTGCACACATTTTTCCCGTGAAAGACAAGAAGGTCGTTGATCATCAGCCAATCTTTCTCGGCAATCAGATTCCTCAACCCGTCTTCCGTTTGCTCCGGCGTCCTTGTCTTGACCCAACCAAGGCGATTACTGATGCGGTGAACATGCGTATCAACCGGAATCGCTGGTTTGCCGAAGGCGTAAACGAGAACACAGGCCGCAGTTTTCCGGCCCACGCCCGGAAGCGAGAGCAGTCCATCGAGATCCGATGGCACTACCCCGCCGGATTGCTCCATCAGAATACGTGAAACCTCAATGATTCTGCGCGCTTTCGTTTTGTAAAAGCCGGTTCTTTTTACGATCTTTTCAATTGATCGGACGGGAGCCGCAGCGAGGCTGGCACAATTCGGATAACGCTGGAATAGGTCCCGGGCAACGATCTCTGTAGTCTCATCGCGACTTCGCGCGCTCAATATCGTAGCAATCAGTGTTTGCCAAGGATCATCATCCCCAAAATGACCCAGCATGGTAGATCCGTGATACTTCATCAACCCTTCCAGCACAGGGCGGTAATCAATCGTCCGTTTCTTCATCCGGTTAGAGTACAGGACACCATACGCCTTCGCAACTATAATGAGCAGGATGCGCCTGTTTTTTGCCTTCGTGTCTTTGTGTCTTTGTGGTTTTCTCCTCCCCTCCTGCAAAGAAAAGCCCGTTGTACCGTCAATTCCGCCCATCAAGAATGTCTTGCTGATTACGATCGACACACTGCGTGCGGACGCGTTGTCGGTCTACGGGAACAAAACGCGGACACCCTTCTTCGAAGAGCTGGCACGAGACTCCGTCGTCTTTGAAAATGCGCTCACGTGCGCACCTGTTACCCTTCCCGCTCACACATCATTATTGACAGGACTCTACCCTCCTTCGCATGGTGTCCGGAACAACGGGACCTTCTACGCTCCCGATTCTTTGCGGTTGCTGTCCGAATACGCCAAACAAAACGGAAGTACTACCGCTGCGATTGTGGGAGGGTTTCCGCTCGCATCACAATTTGGTTTGAACCAGGGATTTGATCTATACGATGATCACTTTGAAGCGTTGGGAACCTCACCCGGGGTATTTGCATATACGGAACGTGATGCAGCGGCGGTGACCGCCCGCGCAGAGAAATGGCTATCCGAACGGGCAGATGGCGGTCCATTTTTTCTTTGGCTTCATTTCTTCGACCCGCACCATCCGTATATGGAGCACGGTTTGCCGGCACCGTCCCCCTATCAACAAGAAGTTTTATACGTTGATGGCCGGCTCGCTGAATTATTTCAATTCCTGAAGGAGAAAAAGTTGCGTGATAATCTGCTGGTCCTTGTAACAGCCGATCACGGAGAAGCTTTTGGCGAGCATCGTGAAGTCAGTCATAGCCTGTTTCTGTATAACACTACCCTTCATATCCCGCTGATGATTTCAGTTCCCGGAATCGCGCCGGGAAGAAAGGCGGGGATCACAAGGATTGTGGACATCGCGCCGACCATAATGGATGCGATGAACTGGCAATCGTCCGCGCGTATGGACGGGAGATCCTTGATGCCCATCCTGCGAGGGAAGGAAGAACTCGCGGTAGAAAACTTTGCGGAGACGCTCGCGCCGTCACTGGATTATGGCTGGAGTCCGTTATTTTCGATCCAGGACCTGCATGGAAAATATATCCAGGCTCCGCGACCCGAGTATTACGACTTAGCAAAGGACCCGGGAGAAACGCAGAATCTCATTGCAACCGTTCGAACAGATCCGTACTCAAAGAAGATTGCGCAAATCCTTGCTTCTTCCCAAAGGGTTTCTCAACATACTCTCTCCTCGGAAGAAAAAGAGCGACTCCAAAGCCTGGGATACTTTTCTTCCCCGCCGGGAAAACCGGTTCGAAACGCTCCTGATCCCAAGGATCGTGTGGATACGGCTGCGAAGATTGCCGAGCTGACCATGAGTCCGGCTCCAATTGTAGAAAAGGAAAAAGCCTATCGCGCGATTGCGGAGCAGGAACCCGCGAATCCTGTACTGCTCCTTCGATACGCAGAAATCCTTCTGGCGCTACACAAGTACGACAAAGCCGAAACTGTATTTCAACAAGTGCTGAATCTGGAGTACCCGTCGCCGGCCGTTTACAATGGACTCGCCGCAGTCTACTTTGAAATCAATCAACCTGATCGAGCGGAGCGGATTCTCCGCGAGGCCGTCAAACTGGACCTGGCTGATGGCGAAACGTTTTATAACCTCGCAGAATTTCTATTCCAGCACGGCTCGCAGGACGAAGCGTTTGCTTTTTACGAGAAAAGCATGAAGAAAGGCTTTGTCCCGGCATTCTATCGCACAGCGCGCCTGTCCGAGGTCAGAGGGGATTTGAATAAATCGTTCGATCTGCTGGAGGATGCGGAGAGACTGGCTCCCGGACGCGTGGAAACGTTGCATGAGCGCGCCATGATTTATACCCGTCACAATCAACTCCCCTCGGCGCTGGAACAATTCCAGAAAGCGCTGAAACAACGTCCGGACGATCCGGTATTTCTCTATAATATTGGTATACTATATCGTAGAATGAACCGGTTAGAAGATGCGCGCCGGTCGCTCCAGAAGTTCCTGGAGGTGGCTCCCCCGGAAATGAAGGACGAACGACAAGCAGCCATCAATATTTTGAAGGAGTAGGGGCTGAGCATTTTCCCTGATTGTGTCGCTCCGGCGGCAATTGGCGATAGGTGCCTTCGTCCAAGATTTTGTTCGCTGCTAAAAATGCTCAGGCCCGTCTGGGTGAAGTGCAAATCATATCGCTGCTGAGCCGGCCTGTGCATTTGCTTTCACTTTGTGTTTACAAATTGCTTTTGATGTGAACAACAACCCTGTCATCTGGCTGTTCACAGGGCAAATGCAGCAGCCCCTACATTAGTGTTGTTGTGTGACGGGCGCTGTCTGCGTTTGCGGCGCTTTCTCCGGCAACTTTACTTCTTTTGCCTGGGTGGCCACCTCAATCACATCCTCCACAGGACGTAAAATCACAGTGGATCCGGTGCCTCCACGCCCTCCGGTCATCATGCTCATTAACGCTCCCATGCCGCCATCCCCGGTATTCTGCTTCGCCTTCAATACGAACACACCAAGGGTAGCTCCGTTCGCGTTAAACGCAATGGTTCCCACACTGGCAGCGGACAATTCGTCATTGCAAACATAGAACGGACGCGGACCCTTCACGAAGGATTGGACAGTTCCTGTTGCGACGGAAATGGATCGGTTTTCCGAGCGACTCAGACGGCCGATGACAAATACATCCTCCAGCAGCTCCGGCGAAGCAGATGGCGATTTTAGCGGAACAAACTCGTATGTCCGGGAGGAGTCGCGCGGCCGGACGAATGCCAGATCCAGATCGCTATCTTTCAAAACGACATCCGCTTCCACTTCTGTTCCGTCATCCAGAATCAACGCCGTTTCCCGTACCTCGGATTCAAACTTGAAATCCTGGCCCTGGTCGGAAGAAACAGAATTGAAAAAAGTTCGGATCATCGCCGCCGGATCAATGGATTGCGCCGACACTACAGTGAGACCGGAAGGATCAATCACAGTGCCTATTACCTCAAGTTTCTGGTCCTCTTCGCGATTCGGTAACTTCACCTTTGCTACAAGTTTCACGTTTACAACTGCTTTCTTCCAGCGACCTGCCGCCTGGCGGGCCGCTGCCTTCAAATCAGCCGCATGCAATGGAACGGCAAAGGAAACAGCAAACAAGAGCAAAAACGAACAAATCCTTCGCATCAACATGATTTCTCCTCTACTTTGAGGTCTCCGCTTCATCGCGCCAAACCGGTTCCAACTCAACAAAATGGCTGTGTACTCCGCTTCGGATCAGTATGTCGACTTGCTTCGCACGATTCTTCTTTGCAAGATCCAGATGAGATTTGAGATCACTCAGCTGCGCAACCCGGTTTCCATTGACCTCTTGAATCAAGTCCCCCGGGCGCAATCCGCCAACCGCAGCCCAGCCTCCCGGCTGTACAAAAATAACCAGTGCGCCCGATTGTTTGGACTTTTGCTCCAGCCGTTCGATGTCGGAAATATCACGCGCGCGAAATTCCAGGTCCACATTCTCATACACCGGCAATTCCCGTTCTTCTTTATACTGGGCCACCAGCGGCGCCGTAATTTGCATTTCCTTTCCGTCTCGAACGACAGTAAATACCGGAGTGCTTCCAATGCGATACTGGCGAATCATCGATTCAAAGACTTCGGAATCCTGTGGAGCGGAAGCTTCCACAGTTTCCTGATCTATTTTTGTAATGACGTCTCCAACGCGAAAACCTGCGGCTTCCGCGGTGCTTCCGCCAAATACATCCGTCACTCGAACTCCCGATTTTCCTTCCAAACCAAGAGCTGCTGCCAGCTTCCTGGAAAGCACCTGCGTAGCTACCGGAAGCCAGGCTTTGCGTGCTTCGGGAACAGGCACCTGTGGAGTACGGATGCCGATATCAACGAGACTCAGCAGTTTTTCCGTTTTGCGCTCAATCCCTACAACCGTGGGCACGGGCGACTTTCGATCCCGCGTAATCTCTTCCGTAATTCGGAAAAATGCTTCTTTATCTGCTACACTCTTCCCTCCGATCTCAACGATCACATCATCAGGCAGAAGTGGGAGAGTGGCCTGATCCGCGGGTCCGCCACGCGTTACACTACTAACGCTGACTCCTTCCTTGGACGGTCGTTCCAACTCCAGGGCGGCTAGATTCGTAATCGCCTCCACAACAAGACCCCACTCCCTCGATTCTTGCTCCCGCCCGAGAGCGTCCTCCCGCAGTTGTGTCAAGACCCGAAGGGTCGATTCCTTTCCCTCGCGCAACACGCGCAATTCCACTGTGCTCCCGACCGGTTTGCTTAAGAGTAGCTGATGAAATAGTGGTAGTTGCTCGCGGAACCGCGCATCTACCGGTCCGCCGTCTACGGACAAGACGACGTCTCCGGCATGCAATCCAGCTTTCTCTGCCGGAGAACCTGACAGAACACCACCGACCAGGACGCCCTTTTGGTCTTCCGGAATAGTTTTCAAAAGAGGCTGGAAATCCGCGCCAATCCAGGCGCGCCGGACTTTTCCGTTTTCAATTAATTCTTTTGAAATCGTTTTTACGAGATCGCTTGGAATCGCGCCTGCGATTCCACCGGCGAGACTGATTTCATTGATCCCAATCACCTCACCGCGCAGATTGACAAGCGGCCCTCCTGAATTACCGGGCAATATTTGAGCGTCGTGCCCGATCCACTTGACCAGCATTCCAACATCTTCTCCGTCCAACAATAGACTGTTGCCAAAAATCCATGGCATCATCATGTCCCGGTTCGCAACAATTCCCTGGGTCACTGATTGCGAAAGAGCCAGCGGCGAACCCATCGCCAGAACGGGATCGCCGATCTTCAATTCGTTCGAATCACCAAATCCTGCAGATGGCAGCACTGCGCCTTTTGGACGATCGGCCAGATTCAGGCGGATCACCGAGATATCCGTCAACGGATCCGTACCAACTAGAGTAGCTTCCAACTCCTCTTTGGAAGAAAGCACAACGCGAATCGCACTCGCCCTTCCAACAACATGATGATTGGTAACGGCATAACCCTCCGGGGAGATGATCACACCGCTGCCGGCAGCTTGTTGTTTGCGTTCCCGGCCTTCGTCATATTCGGTGACAACCACCTTGATCTGAATTAAAGCCGGATAGACGGCCTGGATGGCCCTCTCCACTTCGGGTTGTGAAAGGATCGCTCCCGCCGAAACGTTCCCAGAAAAAGCAAAAAACAAAACCAGAGCAAGAAAACAGTTGACAAATTTCATATAAAGTCCTGAATCCATTCCCCTGCACATTATACTTATGAATCAGTCACAAAATAGGTCCCTTCCAAGAGGATGGCAAACTGGATCATTTGTCTCCATGCCTTTACAATGAAATGTGGCATACGCGGATAAAAGGCTTCATTTTGCGTTGTACTTCATTGCGATTGCGGCATATGGGATTTTTGTTCTAGGATATCCTCGTGGTGGCAATCTTTCGCCGGGAAGTGACGGCGGAGTAATTCAGTACGCAATCCTCAATAACCTCCAGAAGGTAGAACGGTTGGATTTCGATCACTGGACCGACCGTCGCATTTTTTATCCAAACAAGAACACTCTGGCATACACGGAGCATTTTTATCTGCACTCATTGATCGGGTCTCCCTATTATCTTCTAACACACGATCCGGAAGGTACCTATGTCTTCATCCTCGGGATTCAACTATTGATCGCCATCACCGGATTTTATTTCGTGGGACGCGAAATCTCCACCGATCTTCCCGGTCTAATCGCGAGCGGCCTCTTTTTTGCGTACCTTCCCGCTTTTGTTCACCAGCATGCGCAAATCAACTTTTATGGATTCCTGCCATGGATGGTATTTTTTGCCTTGCAGTTTTCCAGGACTGGAAGGACTCGCTACATCTTTCTATCGTCTCTCGCGTTGCTTTTACAGATGCTGGTGGGGATCTATTTGCAGGTTTTCTCAGCGCTATTCTGTCCACTGTTTTTCCTGATATTCGGTCTGTACGTGCACAAGAAAGGGCAGCTGCGTCCGCTGTGTTCCAAAAAAAACGTCCTTGCCTGTATTGTGTCGGGAGTTCTTCTCACGGGAATCCTTCTGGTGGTCAACAAACCGTACCTGGATTTCAGACGTGAGATCAGAAAAGAGCGATCTGTTTCGGATGTAGATGCGTTTGCTCCTGACCCTCTGAGATACGTGAGACCCTCCAGCAGACCGACACCGTATCCGCTTCCTGGATTACTGAATCGACGGAGCGCTTGGAAACACCGCGAGATCGGCATGTTTTTGGGATTTGCGGGACTCATCGCGTTCTTAGCAGGATGCATTGAGTGCCTCACGTTTCTTTGGAAACGGTCTATTTCACCTGTCGCTTCCTGTTGCGTGCTTTTTCTGATTTTGCTGGGACTCTTCAGTCTGGGTCCATATCTTCACATCGGGGGAGTGAGCACGGAAATCCGAATGCCATACTACTATCTGTATCAGGCACACTTCATCTTCCGTTCGATTCGAGCGACTTCGCGAGTGATTGTTCTGATGTCCTTACCGTTGAGTCTTCTCGTGTGCTGGTGTTTTCACAAAATCAAGATTGAGCGCATTTCCCTACCCTTTCAGATCGCTCTTACCGTCTTTCTTGCAAGCTTCGTTCTGCTTGACACCTATAGTCCCTTTTACCGGTGGAATTACTCAGGTGTATACAGATTCAAGTATGTTTATCAGCGTATCCAGGATCTTCCGGGAGAAATACTTCTGGAGCTGCCGTCGGGAAGAAGCTGCATAAACCTGGCGGGAAGAGGAGGATGCAGGCTCAGTAGCGACGGGTTTTACAGTTTCATGCATTACTACCATACCAAATGGACTGTAAACGGAGATAGCGGCTACATTCCTCCGAACTCCAGCCGCATCATCGGCAGTGTGGACCAGAGTTTTGACAATTCGGAGAATCTGCAGAAAATCTTGCGAGAAAACGGTATCAATCTGGTATTGATCCATCGCAACTGGATTTCACCCGGACGCAAACGGAATTTTCAGATTCTTCTAAAACAGCTTCGGCCGTTTTGTAAGGTTCTTCACCGGGATGATGCCTTCGTGCTCCTGCAATGTTTGTAGTAGCGAATTCATTCGCTACGGAAGAGTTACGACTGAAGTGACTACTACCAGCTACAGCCCGGGTTTCAGCAACACCTTTAGCGCCGAGTCGATTCGCCGGTCAAAGATCTCATAACCACGCACGCCGTCCTGCAAAGGCAGGATGTGCGAGATGATTTTGGTAACCGGCAGGCGGCCCTCCAAAACAATCGGAAGCAACTGCGACATGTATTTCCTGGCATTGCAGCGTCCGATTCGAATGGAAAGATTCTTTGTATACGCCTGATGAATCGGAAACGGATATATCGGCTCCGTATGATAGCCGGCTATGGAAACAACAGCGCCGGGACGTACAAGCCGAATCGCAAGATCCAGTGCGGACGGATGCCCCACTGCCTCCAGTGCCGCGTCTGCGCCTCGCCCGTCTGTCAGGTCGCGAATCAGCTTTTCAACACTGTTTGCATCCGGTTGAACAGCAATCGCTCCCAGGGAACGCGCCTTTTCCAAACGATACTCTACAGTATCAACCGCGACGATCGCTGCGGGCTCAAACAACGTGGCGGCAAGAATACAGAGCAAACCGACAGGCCCACAGCCAACCACAACGACGACATCCCCCTTTCGGAACGAAGCGCCTTCAGCACACGAATAAGCTGTTGAAAGAATGTCTCCAAGGAACAAGACTTCTTCATCCAACAGAGCCGAACCATCGCTGCGCCGTTCCGGTACTTTTAATAAAGTGGATGATGCCAGCGGCACGCGCACAAATTCTGCTTGAGCGCCTTGCAGACCCCTCCCTTCTTCGGTAACAAAGCCAAACCCGAGGGAGCGAACGCATCTGGCCGGAAGTTGGCGTAAACAATAAAAACATTCACCGCAATTGATTGTAAACGGCGCGACCACGCGATCCCCAGGGTTCACCCCATTTACATCTTCTCCGGTGGTCTCCACAATTCCGGTGAATTCGTGTCCCATGATCGTGCCGGGCTTCATTCCGGGATCGCGACCGTGGAGAATGTGGAGATCGGAACCACAGATCCCTGCCGTAGTGATTCGGACAATCGCATCGCCGCGGCCCTCGATTTGCGGCTCTGGCCGTTCCTGCAACTCCACAATTCCCTTCGCCGTAAGGACAATTGCTTTCATATTGAACTCATCATCATTCCAACTGCGATATTACGTGGTTTGCTGCGTTTTTACATATGGCTCGTGTAGGTGAACAGGATCGCGGCGTCGAGCACCGGCTTTCAAATTCACCATCTCTACAAAAACAGAGAATGCCATGGCAAAGTATGCGTATCCCTTGGGAATATGCTGATGGAAGCCATCGGCAACAAGCAGCAAACCGATCATCAAAAGAAAACTTAACGCCAGGATCTTGATCGTGGGATGCCGGTTCACGAAATTACTGACTGATTCGGCGAAAATCAACATGATGATCACTGAAACAACTACGGCGGTGACCATGATTCCCAAACGGTTGATCATTCCGACCGCCGTAATCACCGAATCCAGCGAGAAGATAATATCCAGAAACATGATCTGTACGATCACACCTGTGAATGAAGGGGGAACCCTTGCTGAGGCCTCTCCTTCTTTCCCTTCGAGCTTTGTATGAATTTCGTGGGTGCTTTTGGCAAGCAAGAACAAACCACCGATAATCAGGATCAGATCGCGCCCGGATAGCTCAACGCTTGCAATCGAAAACAGAGGAGCTGTCAGACGCATGATCCAGCTCAGCGAAAACAGCAACAAAATCCGAGTAATCATGGCGGCAGCAAGTCCCATTCGCCGCGCTTTCGGCTGCTGCGCGTGCGGCAGTTTGCCCGAAAGAATCGAAATGAAAATGATGTTGTCAATCCCCAAAACCACTTCCAGGGCAGTAAGTGTAACCAGACCGATCCAGGCCTGCGGATCAGTTAACCAATCCATCGTGATTTCTCCTTATCAAGGGCTAATTCGCTCGGCCAGAGAAGCTTTCCCTCGATCCAGACGAAGAACAATTGCGGGCTTGACCGCGTTGCGTTTCGAATCAAACCGAATGGTTCCCGTAACTCCTTTGAAATCGCGGATGTCCGCGATTGCATTGCGAATGTGTGATGGTTCAAGTTTCCCTGCAGACCGGATTGCCTGCAAGAGTAGATTTGCCGCATCATAACCAAGCGCTCCACCGGCTGAAGGGATTTCACCATATTGCTTTTGAAATGACGGCACAAAAGACTGCGAATTCGGATCCCCCGGGAAAAAATGGGTGCAAAAGTACGCATTATCCAGAGCTTCACCGGCGACTTCCCACAATGACGGAGAATCCCATCCATCGCCGCCAAGAAGGACGCTCGTGATTCCCATTTTGCGCGCCTGCAATACGATCAAACCTGCTTCGTTATAATAACCGGGAACATAAATCGCATCCGGCTGGAACACATGAATTGCGGTCAACTGGGCCGAGAAATCGGTATCTCCCAGACTGTATGATGCCCTCTTCACAATTTCGCCGCCGAGTTGTCGTACCGTGTTCTCAAAAACTTCGGACAACCCTGTGGAATAATCACTGGATACATCAAACAAAATTCCGAACCGTTTTGCTTTGATGTTCGAAACGCCAAACCTTGCCATTACCTCACCCTGAAAAGGATCGATCCAACAGACACGAAAAATACAATCTCCGGCTTCTGTGACTTTTGGATTTGTGGCTGTTGGAGTAACCATCGGGACGCCGTTTCGCTGACATACAGGGGCACCGGCCAGACTTCCCGAAGACGAAGGCTCTCCAAGAATTGCCATCACTCGATACTTTGTAATCAGTTTGGTTACCGCGCTTTGAGCTTCCTCTGGATTTCCGCGATCATCTTCTGAAAAAAGTAGGATTCGAGGACCTTTTCCTGTCTTGTTCGCTTCAGAAATTGCAAGATCTATCCCCTGCTTGGTTTGCCGCCCAAAACTCGCCATGTTGCCGGTCAATGGGCCATAAAATCCAATACGGATTTCTACCGTACCTGTTTCCGGTTTCTTGCCGCAGGAAAACAAGATGGGGAGCAGCAGCCACAGGAGAAACGTGACAACGAGTCTGAGTCGCTCATCAAACAATATGCCGGGAGACGGAATCGAACCGCCGACGCAAGGATTTTCAGTCCTTCGCTCTACCGACTGAGCTATCCCGGCATTCACGTTTTACAGACACAGACTTCTTGAAAGGGGTATTAAAAGAACCTAAATAGTAGCAAACGACTGAACGGAAATCAACGAACAGCGGGGTTAGAATGACTTACGAAATGAATCTCACAATTGTGATTCCTGCCGTAATGGAACGGAGCCATTCGGAAGAATGATGGCGACACAAAAGCAGTGCCTGGAGATTCATAGCAGGCAAGATGCCTGCGACCCATAATGCAGGCCGGAGGCCTGCGCTCCATAATGCAGGCAGGATGCTGCGCTCCACAATGCGCACAAAAAAAGGGCCCTGGATGAACTCCAGGGCCCAGGTTAGGCCTATTAAGAGGGGACTCACTATGAAAGATAGGGTTGCCTCACTCGCATGTCAAGTTCGACCGAACCGGTGACTGTGATATAAGTATTCGGGCGTCGCCATTCTCGAGAGAATCAGCATGAATCGAGCCAATCCCCCTAGTTCACGGCTTTTGTTTGTCGATATGTTCCGCGGTCTGGTGGCCTTGATCATGATCGAAGGCCATGTCACGAATACCACAATACTACCGGCTTTGCGCGGATCGCGTCCACACCATTATCTGAATCTTCTAAACGGGATGGTTGCTCCCGGTTTCATTTTCATCGCGGGATTTGCGATCGCCCTGGTGGTGGAAAAGAAGTGGGAAAGTTTTCTGCGATTTGAGCCGCCATTCAGGATGCAGATCCGAAGGCTGTTGTTCATATTGGGCGTCGCGTTCTGGCTTCATTTGCCCGTCTGGTCTTTCCGATCCATGTGCCACTTCAGCAGGGAATCGTTCCTGTATTTTTTGAGATGCGATGTCTTGCATCTGATCTCACTCTCCCTGCTGTTCATTCTCTTTCTTGCAGTTTTCTTGCGCAACAGAACAGCCGCGATGTGGATGCTTTTTGTTCTTGCGCTGGGAAATGTATTCGTAACTCCATTTCTGTACGATATCGATGGCAGAGATTATTTGCCGCCTCCCTTATCCGATTACATCAATGTCAAACATGGAGCGCTCTTCCCACTGTTCCCGTGGTCTGCGTTTGCGTTTTTGGGAGCTTTCGTTTGCTGGATTTATCAGAAGGCGCGAACAATGGGACGTGAGGGGTTGTTCTTTGCGATCATCGCGATCAGTGGTGCAATCATGTTTGTAAGCGCTTTTGCGCTCTTCTACGTGCCGTGGCAATACCATACTTACGTTGATCCATCCCGTTCCAGTCCGAGACACTTCATGCTCAAGATGGGATTCATATTTCTTGTGCTTGCGTTTTTCTGGTGGTACGAGCGTATCCGGAAGCCCCGGGAATCGTGGCTGAACACCGCAGGTCAGGAATCCCTTCTGGTTTATGGATTCCACCTGATCATCGTTTACGGCGCATGTTTTACACCGTATTTCATTGCAAAAGATGTGGGAGCTGTTCTCACCCACGGCCAATCATTCGTGATTTCGTTTCTGCTCATCTCCTCGATGGTGGTTACCGCCGTAATCTGGCATGCGTGGAAAGAACATTTCCCACGCGCGGCGAAAGCGTTTTTCTATCTTTTGTGTGCAATGTTCTTTTTGCCGTTTTTCTTTCGTTAAAAGAAATGGCCATGCTTGCGAAACCCTTCGGATCAAGATTATACTTTGCTGTCCTTCGATCAAAGGGGTGAGTAATGAATCCGGTAATTCAAACAAATATTCAGGAATTTCCCCTCAAGGCGCGCGGAAAAGTGCGCGACATCTATGATCTCGGGGATTCGCTCCTGTTCATCGCATCCGATCGCGTTTCTGCATTTGATTTTGTGTTGCCAAATCCGATCCCCGATAAGGGAAAGGTGCTCACTCAGATTTCATTGTTCTGGTTTCAACACTTGCGAAATGCAGTAAACAATCATGTGATCACAGCGAATACGGAACAATACCCCGCCGGGTTGAGGAAGTACCCGGAACTTGCGGGCAGATCCATGATCGTCAAGAAAGCGGAAATGTTTCCCGTCGAATGTGTTGCCCGTGGATACCTTTCCGGATCCGGTTGGAAGGAATACAGGGAAACAGGCGCGGTCTGCGGAATTGCACTTCCGGCCGGATTGACGGAGTCCGGCGCCCTGCCGGAACCAATCTTTACACCGGCAACCAAAGCGCCAACGGGTCACGACATCAATATCAGCTTTGAAGAAACAGCACGAATGATCGGGGAATCCACCGCACGCACGCTGAAAGAATTGACTCTGAAACTCTACGCGCAGGCCGCCGCTTACGCGTTGACTCGGGGAATCATCATCGCGGACACGAAATTTGAATTCGGTAAATTTGAGGGAAACATCATCCTTTGTGATGAGGCGCTCACGCCGGACTCCTCCCGTTTCTGGCCTGAAGATGACTATCAACCCGGAAGACCTCAAAGGAGCCTGGACAAGCAATACGTGCGCGATTATCTGGAGAAAATCCGCTGGAACAAACAGCCACCTCCGCCTCAGCTTCCCGACGATGTAATCCAGGAAACCAGCCGAAAATACCGCGAAATCTATTCCCGTTTGACAGGAAACGACCTCCTTTAGAGGGACGCCGGCGTACTCCTAAGTCATAGTTGCAAAGTTGCCACTTTCTATGTTATTATTAGCACTCGATGCTGGTGAGTGCTAACATTCTCCCGGCAGAGTTTCGCTCGGGACAACCCGGCCAGAACTAATCAACTGAAATCAAAAAAATCAACGGACATTCGTATCTACGGAGGTCCGAAATTTATTGCGGAGGAACAATTATGGCAGCAACAATTCGACCATTGCATGATCGAATTCTCGCAAAACGGATCGAAGAGCAGGAACAGATCCGGGGTGGAATCATCATTCCGGACACTGCAAAAGAGAAACCGTTGGAAGCGGAAGTGATCGCAGTAGGAAACGGAAAAATCCTGGAAGACGGAAAAACAATTCCGTTGGACGTGAAACCTGGGGACCGGGTCTTGATTGGAAAGTATTCCGGTACCGAGGTCAAACTCGACAATATTGAGTACATTATTTTGCGCGAAGATGAAGTTCTTGGCGTGATCAAACACTGAGGCGAAGGAGGAATCAATGCCGAAACAAATTCAATATAGTGAAGAAGCGCGCCAATCAATCCTTCGTGGCGTGAATAAATTGGCCGATGCGGTAAAAGTTACACTCGGTCCGAAGGGTCGCAACGTCATTCTGGACAAGAAATTTGGTTCGCCCACGATCACCAAGGACGGCGTGACTGTTGCAAAAGAAATTGAGCTGAAAGATCCGTGGGAAAACATGGGCGCACAGATGGTTCGCGAAGTGGCCAGCAAAACCAGTGATATCGCCGGTGACGGCACCACCACAGCAACCGTTCTGGCGCAGGCGATTTATCGCGAAGGCTGCAAAAATGTGGCCGCCGGCGCAAATCCGATGGATCTCAAGCGCGGAATCGAAAAAGCCGTTGCAGATGTCATCGAACACATCAAAAAGATGAGCGTCCCGGTAAAAGGAAAAGAGATTGCCCAGGTGGGTACCGTTTCCGCCAACAACGATGAAACCATCGGAAACATCATTGCCCAGGCAATGGAGAAAGTTGGAAAAGATGGAGTCATCACCGTAGAAGAAGCGAAGTCGATGGAGACCTCGTTGGAAGTTGTGGAAGGAATGCAGTTTGATCGTGGTTATCTCTCTCCATACTTCGTGACGGATCCTGAAAGAATGGAAGTCGTTCTGGAAAATGCGCTGATTCTTCTGTATGAAAAGAAAATCAGCGGCATGAAAGATCTGCTTCCTGTTCTGGAACAGGTAGCCAAGATGGGCAAACCGTTCCTGATTATTGCCGAAGAAGTAGAAGGAGAAGCGCTGGCAACTCTGGTTGTCAACAAACTGCGCGGAACGCTTCATGCGGCTGCAGTCAAAGCTCCAGGATTTGGCGATCGTAGAAAAGCGATGCTGGAAGACATCGCCATCCTGACCGGCGGCAAGGTCATTTCCGAAGATCTGGGAATCAAACTGGAAAACGTGAAAATCGAAGATCTCGGACAGGCCAAAAAGGTTGTCATTGATAAGGACAACACCACCCTTGTGGAAGGACGCGGAAAGCGAGGCGATATCGAAGGACGCGTGAAACAGCTGCGGAAGCAGATGGAAGACACCACTTCCGATTACGATCGCGAAAAACTCCAGGAAAGACTGGCCAAACTGGTCGGTGGAGTTGCGGTGATCAAGGTCGGCGCGGCCACCGAAACTGAAATGAAAGAGAAGAAGGCCCGAGTGGAAGACGCGATGCACGCAACCAAAGCCGCTGTGGAAGAAGGAATTGTTCCGGGCGGCGGAGTCACGTATCTACGCGCGATTGCCGCGCTGGACTCGCTAAAGACTGGACGGCGATCAGCAAATCGGTGTGAATCTGATCCGGCGCGCGCTCGAAGAACCGATCCGTCAGATCGCGGCCAACGCAGGAGCAGAGGGTTCCGTGATTGTGGAACATATCAAAAAAGAGAAAGGGACCATCGGCTTTAATGCGGCAACTGAAAAAGTGGAAGACATGATGGAAGCGGGAATCATCGATCCGGCAAAAGTATGCCGCATCGCCTTGACGAATGCATCCAGTATTGCTTCGCTGATGCTGACAACCGAAGCCCTGATTTCTGAAATTCAGGATGAGGATGACAAGCAGCCTGCGATGCCCGGCCCCGGCGCCGGCATGGGCGGAATGTACTAAATCTCAAGAGTGTTAAACGGCGGGCCTTTGTGCCCGCCTTTTTTTTGAAGAAAAGAAACACAGAAGCACGGAATAACGGAACAGAGAATTCCCAAGAACCTAATCCGTGCTTCCGTGTTTCCGTGCTTAACCTTCCTTCTCACCCACGTAGCAGATGGCGGCGCCCAGCGTGTATTCTTCGTACCGGCAATTTTGGAACCCCGCTTCTCGCATCCATTGCAGGAATGCGTCGCGTTTCGGAAAGTTGATCACTGAATTGACGAAATAGTGATACGAGCTCGGGTCACCGGCAACGCGACTTCCCAGAAACGGCATGATCTTCTTGAAATAGAGCAGATACATCAACTCCAGGACTTTGTTTCTGGGAACTCCGAAATCCAGGATTCCCAGCAGTCCTCCCGGCGCAAGGACGCGATGCAGTTCCCTGAGTGCCAGCGGAACATCCGGAATATTTCGGACGCTGTAAACGATCGCTGCCGCATCGAATGTCTCCGATGCGAATGGAATTTTTTGCGCATCACCTTCCACGAGCCTTGTGCGCGGCTCTTTTTGAGCGGCGATAGAAAGCATGGCCCGTGTGAAATCCAATCCGGCCAGGATCCGGGTTCCAAGCAGTGGGATCAACGCACCTGAACCGCAACAGACATCCGCAATTTTCTTGCGGTCGGCAAACAACCGGACAAACCGTTTGCGCCAGACCGAATCCAATCCGAAAGAGATGATGCTGTTTGTACGATCGTATTTCTTCGCAATCCGTGTAAATAGCAACTGGATGCTGGTTGCATCTTTAGGCGAATAAGGAATTTCCAACATCGGGTAAACAGATTATCATTGATTCGCGAAGCCCGTATGGAATCTTATTCGTTACTCAAAGATTTCGTGATCTTGCTTGCCGTGGCCATCCCGGTAAGTTTCTTGTTTCACCGATTGAAATTGCCGTCGATTGTCGGGTTCCTGATCACCGGAATGATTGCAGGTCCCCACGGCGCGCAGCTGGTATCACAACTGGAAGCGGTCCGTGAGATGGCCGGGATCGGAGTCGTGCTCCTTTTGTTTACAATCGGACTCGAGTTTTCCCTGCGTCAGCTCTTCTCGAGCGGCCTCCGCATGTTCTGCATCGCAACGGCGCAGATAGCGTTGACCATTGGGCTCACAGCGGGCGCCTCACGCTGGGCCGGAATTCCGGCGCATCAAGGCATTTTTCTCGGCTTCCTGTTCGCGCTGAGCAGCACAGCGATCGTACTCAAACTGATGGCGGACCGCGGCGAGATCGATACACCGCAAGCCAAACTTTCCGTCAGCATCCTTCTGTATCAGGATCTTTGCGTCATCCCGATGATATTGATGATCCCCGTTCTATCGGGAGGCGAACCGGATCCCATCCAGATTATAAAACAACTTGCTACAGCAGCCGCAGCCGTCGCCGGGCTGTTTATGGTTACCCGCTATCTCGTTCCGCCATTATTGAAACTGGTTGTACGAAGCCGCGATCTGTTTCTGATCACGGTTCTCTTTTTGTGTTTGGGAACTGCGTATGCAAGCTCTTATCTCGGACTTTCCCTTGCCTTCGGAGCATTTATCGCAGGGCTGGTGATCTCAGAATCCAAGTACAGCCACCAGATCCTTTCGGACATCCTCCCATTTCGCGACACGTTCAACGCGATCTTTTTCATTTCCATTGGAATGCTATTGGACTTTTCATACCTGATGCACAGTTGGAATCTAAATCTTGCGCTGGCCGGCGGAATTCTTCTGGGAAAGAGTCTGATCCTGATCGCAATCCTTTTGCTGACAAAACATACGGTGCGGATTTCAGCCATTGCTGCTTTCAGTCTCTCTCAAGTCGGCGAGTTTTCCTTTCTTCTTGCAGAGCAGAGCCGGCCATTGCAATTGCTCCCGGATCATTTGTATCAGCTCTTTCTCACTTCTTCGGTATTGACAATGCTGGTGACGCCATTGATCATCCTGCTGTCTCCGCAGCTTGCACTCAAGCTCCAGCATTTCTTCCGGATCGAAGAAAAAACCGGCGACGCGCCGCGAACAGAGCTTTCCGATCATTTGTTGATCGTAGGGTTCGGACTAAACGGGAAGAATCTTTCGCGTGTAGTCCGGGATGCCGGCATTCCATTTCTCGTGATCGAGCTTAGCGATCAACTGGTCCGTGAAGCGAGGCAGCAGGAGATCCCGGTGGTGTTTGGGGACGCCACACGCAAAGAAGTACTGAGTAGTGCAGGCGCTCAACGCGCGCGGATGGTAGTAGTTGCTATCAGCGATGTTTCTGCAACCCGCCGCTGCGTCGCAATTTTTCGCGATTTGAACCGTTCTGGCGTAATTCTGGTGCGCACCAGATATGTGGCGGAGGTGGATACGCTGATGTCGCTCGGCGCCGATCTGGTGATCCCTGAAGAATTCGAGACTTCGATTGAAATTTTTGCGCGGGTGCTGGAACAATACCGTATCCCCGATCATCTGATCAATCAACAGATACAGATCGTGCGGTCCGATAGTTATGGCATGCTCAGAGGCCTTTCACTGACACAAGAAAGATTGATGAAGATGTCCGAGCTGTTTCTAAAGAGCACGATTCAACAAGTGATCGTGACTGAAGATTCTCCCGCGAAAAGCAAAACAGTCAGAGAATTGGGCCTGCGAAAGAGGACCGGCGCCACAATCCTGGCAGTTTTGCGAAACGAGCAGGCTCTTACAAATCCGGATCCGGATTTTCTGGTGGAAGAGAACGATGTGCTGGTATTGTGGGGAGCGCACCAGCAACTGGCAGAAGCAACGAAGCAGCTGACTCAGGGAAGCGGAACGGAGTAAACAGCATTTTGCGCAGCCACCGCTGCGTTTCCCTGATCGTCCAGAGCCACACCCACCATGATCGGACCGGAAATCAGATTCGTCATTTCACCGGATGGAGAGATTCGGACAACCGAGCTGTCTCCCGCCTTCGCTTCGCAGATGTAGATATTCCCTGCGCGGTCCACTGTCAGACCCTGCGGGCGTCCAAATCCGCCATACAATGGAATCAGCTTTCCGTATCGATCCAGCATCTGGATGTGGTTATAACTCGAAAGTCCCGGACTTGAGATGAGTAGGTTGCCGTCGTGGTCAAATGCGAGATGAATCGCAACCATGCTCTCAGGGACCTCGGCGAAAACAGTCGAGCTGCCATCCGGATCGATTTTCAAAATTCGACCGTTTCGATCTCCCACAAACAGCAATCCGCCGGGATCAAAGGCAAGTCCGGTAGGAACTCCAAGATCCCGCGCAAACACGGTTACGTCCGCTTTGGGTGTTGCACGGTAAACCCTCCCCTCAAAACGGCTGGAGATATATAGATTACCTTCACCATCCATAGCCAGGGAAGTTGCATTGGGAACGTTGGTCAGAAACGGTTCCGGCTTTCCATTGCGAGGAATGCGATACACGGAAACAGGTGGCGTCTCATCGCGTTTCCCGCTGCAGGTGACATAAAGGTTGCCCTGCTTATCAAAAACGGGACTATCTACCGGATTGACTTCCGCCGATAGCTTCTGACCAATCGGATAACGATATCCTCTGCTCTTTTTTCCATTTGAAGATACGATGACGGAATCGGAAGTCGCATTCTCCGGAATCTGAGCGACCAGCCGAGAGTTGGAAATCAAAAATAATCGCGCTTCCAGATCGCCGAAAAAAACATGGGAATCAAACGATTCCTCATCGCAGAAACCGTTCCCCTCCAGCGTGATCTTGCCGCCTTCAATCCCGGCGGCCGGCTTGATCTGCTTGATCTTTGGAGAAAAGCTACGCATCAGACGCCTCTATCAGCAGGAAGCGCTTCCCTCGTTTCGGTAATGAAAGGGAAACTCCCCGGCTCAAGCTTGAAACTTTGGAACAGGGCGTTTCAGCATCGTAAGCCAGGAACGATTCGATTGGGTCAGAGATATCAAACCCGTGTATACAAACCCGAAGAAGAAGAGCATCAGAAACGGAATGCTAAAAAATATCCGGTGGTAAAATGCATAATAGATGGTCAGGCCGAAATACAATGCAAACGCCAGCTCGATCATCGCCAGTGCGCTTTTGCCGACGCGGTATTTCTTATGCCGCCAATGATCGGAATTCTTTTCAATACAATACTTCGGCGTCCGTTTGAAATCTGTCTGGTAGCCGAACAGAGCTTCCAGCACAGCTTTCGAGTTGTTTACCGACAACCCGATCCCGAGCGACATTAGTAACGGGATGTACTTTACGCGTGAAACCCAGTCGCCGTAAATCTCTTTTTGAGAAAAAACATAGAAAGAAAATACCGAGATCGTCCCGATCAGGAAGATCGGCAAATCCAGAATCATGATGTTCTGCCACCCCTGTTCGTACCGGATTACCAGCGAAGGCAATGTGAACAAGGAAAGAATCAACATCAACAAGTAAGAGATATTGCTGGAAAGATGAAAAAAAGCTTCCACCTTGATATACCAGGGCAACTTGCTTTTAAATACCTGCGGTAGGATCTTTCTCGCGGTCTGGATCGATCCTTTTGCCCAGCGGTGCTGCTGGGATTTAAAAGAGTTGATTTCCACGGGGACTTCAGCAGGAGCGACCACATCCGGAACAAAAATAAATTTCCATCCCCCAAGTTGCGCCCGATACGAGAGATCCAGATCTTCCGTCAGAGTATCGTGCTGCCATCCGCCGGAGGTTGCGATCGCTTCTCGTCTCCAGACCCCCGCCGTTCCGTTAAAGTTAAAAAACCGGCCGGAACGGTTTCGCGCCGTATGTTCGACAACGAAATGACCATCCAGCATGATCGACTGAATCTTGGTCAGAAGGGAATATTCGCTATTAATGTGGCCCCAGCGAACCTGAACCATTCCAATTTCCGGATCGCTGAAATAATGAACCGTTTTCAACAAAATTTCAGGAGAAGGAATAAAATCCGCATCAAAGATTGCGATAAACTGGCCTTTCGCATGTTTCAACCCTTCCGCCAGTGCTCCTGCCTTAAATCCGGTTCTAATTTCCCGGTGCAGGTAATGAACATTGATCCCTTTGTTCTGATAGCGCTCTACCAGAGCTCTTGCGATGTTCTGAGTCTCATCCGTGGAATCATCAAGAACCTGAACCTCAAATTTGTCCGCCGGATAATCGATATGGCAAACAGCATCAATCAACCGTTCGACAACATACATTTCATTGTAGATGGGAAGCTGCACGGTGATTTCCGGAAGCTTGGCAAACGGCGCCTTTAACTCCGGACTCCGGCTGCGGTATTTCCGGAACAGATGCACCATTACATAGCGGTGGATACCGTAAATCGAAAGAAGAATCAAAACAGCAAAATAGATGACAACGATTACTAATTCTATGATTTTCTGGTCCATGACAATCTCTTTGTTAAACTCCTGAATGGACTCCTTCCAAAATCAAGCATGATGGCCTGAGTTTTACTGGATTCTCTCTTTCCTCCGAACTTCCACAGAATAATAAAAGAATACACTGAACGTTCAATTGCAAGCTGGTATCACCGGAAGCTGTAAAAACTGCCCTTAGACAGCATTCCAGCTGAAAGACTCGAAAATACGGCTAGAAAATCCTTTGTTCCTACTAATCAAACGGCCCCCCGCAATGTCTTAACTTACTGAAAATCAAGACATTACAGCCAAAAACCGTTTGATATTATAATATACTTCCAGCCAATGTCAACCTCCGTCAATATCTGGGTAGTGGCTCATTTTTGTGTTGCTGTGATTTGATCTCACGAATTCGTTTGCAACGCACGCCTCTGGCGAGCTCTTGAGCTCCAGCTCGGCCCGCGGGACGCGGGCGCTACAAACCGCCAACAGGCTTTGTTGCGGAGCAACACAAGAATGAGCCACTACACAATATCTATAATATGAGCCGCCGCAAGAGGCGCCTCCGCAAAAGTTCTTAATTTCCCGTTACCGCCATTACTGAAAAGAGTTGGTTCGTGATCACGAGGGCCTTGGGAGCCCAGGCCAGCTTGAAGGGCGAATCCCCCGGCGGGAGTTCGATCGCAGAAAACTTCCCGCTGGACGCGTTTACCCGGTAGACCTGGTCGGAAATTACAAGACAATCTGAGCCGTTTGAATAGATCCGGTTTACGCGCTTATGGATATCCATCTTGCGAAGAAGGGATCCATCTTCGGGTCGTAAGACAATCAAACTCGACTCCGATCCAAAGATGAGCTCGTTGCCGATCACAACGATATTGGTAGGATCTGATGTCTGGAATCTCCACAGAAACCTGCCGGAGGGAGCGTCAAACGCATACACAAACCTGTTGTCGGTCGACACAAAAACGCGGTTCTTGTGAAGCAACGCATTTTCCGTGATGCGTTCTTGCGCGGCAAATTTCCAGCGCAATGTCCCGTCCGATGAGAGACACAGAAACTTGCCGGCCCATCCACCGATAAAGATCAGCGAATCTCCCAAACTCGGCGCTGCATTGTATTTTCCGTTTCCGGCAACTGACCAGTGGACTGTTCCATCCTTCACGGAAAGCGCGTACAGGGTGCCCTTGTCTGAAGGTACCAGAAGCCGATCATTCATCAACACAAGCGGGGCTTCCACTCCCTCCCCGGAAAACTGCTTGCGCCAAATTTGCTTGCCGCTCTTTTTTTCAAGCGCAAACACATCTCCATTTTGTGTGGCAACAAACAACATACGCTCCGAAACAGCGGGAGCAGCAACGATGCTTCCGGGAATTCTTTTAACCCAGGTTTGCTTGCCCTCATCCGGTTCACCTGCGATGACTTCGCCTGCCGCGGAAACTATGTATATAGTACGACCATCAATCACAGGATCCGCATAACAACGGCTTTGCAATTTCCATCGCCACAACAGATGGGGAGGCTGATCGCATGCCATGAATCCGAGTAGCAGAAGCGCGATGATCCGTTTCATGGAACTGCCGGCTCAATCGCGCGGAGTAGATTTGAAGCGCGCTTGCACGATGGATCTTCCCGGAGCTTTTTGCGCAACTCTTCCACGGCTTTTGTGCTCTCGATTCTACCGGCACGCACCAGGCTTTCCATGTAAAACTTGCCTTCCGGAAAAACGCTGCTGTACTCCAGCGAAGTCAACTTCTGATTGAGCCCGTTTCGTTTTACAAGAACCATTCCGTTATCGTCCCAGTAAACAAGCGCCCAATTCGTCCGTGGAAAATGTGTGGATGAAAACGGAGCGTACGTAATCTTGGTGCTGTGGTTTTGATCAACGACCGTGAGGCGTTCCAGATCATCTACATAATTTAGCAAAGCGTACTCGATCTGATACTCGTTCAGAAGCTTTTTCCAGTTCCTGCTATCTGCGCGCGAGGCGATGAGTTTTTCAAGAAGTGGCAGATACACCTCGTTCCTGCCATCGATAAAGATTTTACGTTCGGGATATAAATGCCAGATCAGGTAGCCGCCGAAGCCATAACTGTTGATCATGTTTCCTTTCAGGTTTTTTTCCCTGGTAAAGCGAACGATTTGGTCAGGGAAATAAGATGCTTCGCCGATTCCAAATTGATAGGGAGTATTGAAAACCAGATATAGCAAAAATATCAGTGCCGAAGACGTTACAACAGTCGAATAATGCGAAGCTTTTTCTGAAAGGGTTCCCAGATACGGAGCGATCAAAACCGGCATGAAAATACAGAATAAACCAACGTTCCGGACATACTTCATTGAAATGTATCCAAGAAACGCGGCCCAGAACAAGTTCGTAAAGTGCAGTCTGCGAAAATGGACCGCAGTCAGAACAAATGTGAGCGCCAGACATATGTAAAAAAACGGAAGTTGGGTAGGAGCCGGCTGCTGCCATTCCTGATTGTGGAGTAGTCCGGAATCGATAATCGCGGTAAGCTCGAATGGCACCGCCAGTACCCGGTATCCGTACGGGTTGATTCCGGTAACCAGCATCGATATGACAAAAAGAAGAATCAGCGGAACCAGCCGTCTCTTCTGAATATCGTAGTGTGCCGGATAACCTGTCTCCTTCAACGCTGATTCGATCCACACGCCGGACAGGAAGGCGGCCTGCAGTAGCAGACCAAGAATGACCGCCGCATGAAGATTGGACCAGAGCAGAAACAGGAAAGGCACCGGCCAAAGTCTTCTCCTGTTTCCGGTACGAAGGTAGTCATCGATCCACACATACGTTGCGATTAGAAACAGGATCGTAAAAAGCTCCGGCCGTTCGATAAAACGGGTACGGCCACCGGAAACAGAAAGCAGCAAGACTGCGAGCGCGACCGGAAATGATGTTTGATTTCGGACCAGGAAACGCGCAAGCAGCAAGTAAATTCCAACAACCAGGAAACACTTGAAGAGAATGATCCCCGCGGGCCCTGAGACTTTGAAGATCAGATACTGGATCACCTGGAACAACCATTCATGATCTATATATTCCCGGCCTGCAGCCGTAAAACTGTAGATCTCAGTGTGCTGGAAGGCTCTTTGTTCCAAGATGATTTGACCAGTCTTTAAGTGCCACCAGAAATCGAGATCCGCGATCTTAAAGAATGCGGAAAAGAAGGCGGCGATTCCTGTGGCCGCGTAAAGAAGACTACTTCGGTAACCGGAGAGCGTAAACATAAGAGCCGCGGTTTCCTACGTAGTAAATGTCATTGCGAAACACGCCGGATGACCAGAAATCATCTTCCGCCTTGAATTCCCAGAGGATTTTCAGATCCTTCGAAACTCCATACAGACGCTTGACTCCACTGACAATGATCTGATTCTCCAAGGCGACCGGCCTCGCTGTAGTCTGAGTTCCAAACCTTACTGTCCCAAGCACATCTCCATCCAGAGTCCGTTTCGTCAGTCCCTCGCCAGGCGTCCACAAGTATCCGCTCGACTCAATTACGAAATCCAGATACGGGACTTTGTGATGCGTGAGAATTTTGCCCGTAGCCGCATTCATGCAGTACAAATCATTGTGAGTAGCAAAATAGACGCGGTCCTTGTATACCTCGGGGACTCCATAGTTGTATTTTCCGGTGGTAGTCTTCCAGACAACCTGTCCTGTGTTGCGATCAATCCCATAGATATATGTGTCCCACGAATTCGTGATGACAAGATCGTTGTAGAAGGAGCACTCACCCCAAAATTTCATGGTGGTTTTGTAATCCCAGATTTTCTGCCCGCTCTTACTAATCTTATAGAAATGATTGTCCTCGCCTCCGAAATAGACACCGTCAGAATCGCTACACGCGTTGTAATGAATCTTGCCACCTCCCTGATGCCGCCATAGAATGGATCCGGTTGATGCATCGAGACAGAAAAAGTATCCGGAGGCGCTTCCCAGGTAGATTCGTCCCGAATCAACCAGGGGTTTCGAAAAAATCCTCTCCCCGAGATCCGTCTTCCATGTCACTTTTCCGGTCTCGAGATCCAGGGCGTACAAAAAGTGATCGTTACTGCCGATCATCAGGTTCGTCCCTGCAATGGCCGGCGAACCGTAGACCTGTGCACCCGTCTTGAACTTCCACAGAATCTTGGGTGAGGCCTTGCACGATACACACACGACGAGAAAAAGAATCGGCAAGATCCGTTTGATGGCAAGAAACACAGCGCCATTTTAGCATACGGTGGTTCTTGCATCGGACGTCAGTCATTCATAAGATGAGGATATGAAATCACTACTGATTCTGATTGTTTTGTTCTTTTCTTTGCCAGTCCTTTCCATGGATGAGGCTGTCTTCAAGAAAGAAATAGAAGACTGGCGCCAATCGCGACTAAAGTCGCTGACCTCGGAAGACGGTTGGCTGACACTTGTAGGCCTGTACTGGCTTCACGAAGGCGAAAACAAGTTCGGAAGTGATCCTACCAATGCTGTGGTGATTTCAAACATGCCAAAAGTTGCAGGCTCGTTCTACCTGGAGAAAGGAAAGATACGTGCTGAAATCCTTCCTGCTGCAAATGTCACACTTGCTGACAAGCCGGTGGCTTCGGTAGTGATGGAGCCTGATACGAGCGAAAACAAAGTAACTCTACGAAAAGGCGGTGTGAGTTTTTTCGTGATTGAGCGAGGAAAGAAATTCGGAGTTCGCGTAAAGGATCGCCAAAGTCCGGTACGTACCAAATTCCAAGGATTGAACTATTTCCCCGCGAGCCCAAAATGGCGTGTGCAATGTAAATTTGAGCCCTACAAGCCGGGAAAATCAATTCCGATCATGAACATAATCGGAATTCTTGAAGATTCTCCATCACCCGGCGCCCTGGTATTTCAGGTTGATGGAAAAGAATACCGTCTGGACGCGATGGAAGGAGAGAAAGAAGAAAAGACGTTGTATATCATTTTTGCGGACAAAACCAGCGGCAGGGAAACGTATGGCGCGGGCAGATACCTTTACAGCGAACCGCTGGGCGCTGACGGAACGGTGGTTCTTGATTTCAATAAGGCGTACAATCCGCCCTGCGCATTCACGGCGTTCGCTACCTGTCCGCTCCCCCCGCCGCAAAATAAGCTCCCGATCCGCGTGGAAGCGGGCGAAAAGTATTCGGGACATCCGCAGTGAAAGATAGCGCGCTGCGGAGCGCACGCGTCCCGCCTGCATTATGGGTCGCGGGCTCTGGCCTGCGCGCTAAATCCCCAAAACCTTCGTACGAAGTGCGATCAGTAGCAGGGCGCCAAAGCTCAACGAAACTGCCGCTCCCCACCGGATCAAATCCGGGAAGTAACGCCTCTCCACTCTGTGCGTTCCGGCTTTTATGCGGACTGCAGAAAAAGCAAAATTTGCGCGAAGTATTTGCTGCTCATTTCCATCCACTTTCACTTGCCATCCCGGATAGTCCGACTCCGCGAATACAAGAAATCCATCGCAGGAACTGTCCACCTGATAAACAGCAGACTGATTCTTGGAATCGAGCTTTCGAATTTGAGCCGGTTCGCAGGGTCCGGGTGATGTGGCGGAAGAACTGGAAAGAATTACAGACCTTCGCGGATCAAAATCCGGGCGTGTCAGCGCTTCCAGCATCTCCGCTTCCGTCCTGACTGCGATCGATTCTCGAACAAAGTTTACACGCGGGGCCGAATCGGCCAAATTGTACAGAAAGAAGACCCGGTTGCTCTTGTTCCGGACAACAGCGAGCTTTTGCATTCCCTGAATCGACAGATCTTCGGAGGTTAGGACCAGACGAATGTTCGCTGCGTGCAACACAGGCAATCTTTTTTCCCATGGCAATTTGTAAATGAGGTCTCCCAGCTGGACAATTTCCCGCTTTGCAAGACCATCAAAGTTTTCGTGAAAGGAAAGCGGAATGTGATAAAACGCGCCTGTGTAGTTATCCAGGGTTTCCAGGTTCCATCGAGCCAGATACAGAACATTGTTTTCCGGCATTTGGAAAACGATCCGGTGCGGATTGGGAGCCCGATAAAATCTTCCGTCACCGATTTCGCTTTGCACAACACGCGCCAGATTGGGCTCATCCGTCAGAAACGGACGCGGCGCATAATCATTGACGCTTTGCCCCGCCCACATTAGATCGATTACAACAAGTCCGGCCAGAGCAACTTGATGCCAGGTCCGCGGCTGCATGCGTCGGGCCTGAAGCAACAACGTAAAACAGAGCCAGATACCCGCGGCGTGGAGGAGGGACATCGAGATTCCGGAGCGCGCCGTATCTCCCGTCGCTCCAAAGTACGAAAGAGTAAACCCATTTGCGAATCGATCCCAAAAGCGAAAGCAAATTGCAAATGCCGTCAGGATCAAGGAAACCAACCAGGACAATCCCAGGATCTTCAGAGATGGTCGCCAATCCTGTTGGTCTCCAAAATACCGCGATGAGGCCCATCCGCTCAGCACTGCAACCGGTAGAACAGCTGCGGCCAGAACCTTAACCGGATAGCGAATCCGGTGGATCAGCGGAATTTGTTCGTACAGCGCATGAAAGAACGGTAACGATTGTCCAAGCGAAAAGATCAGACCCAATGCCCCGGTAATCAGTAAAAACCTTCGCACCCCCAACGGCGGGCCATCCTCTCCTTTGTTCGGAAGTCCGCCGACCATTGCGAGAGCCAATACGACCAATCCAAAGTAAATGCTGAGAACATACGGGAAATGCATGCCTTCCAGACTTCCTCCCCAGTAATCGCGAGCGGTCACTCGATTTGTGTAACCGAGAAACCCAGGAAGGAATGTTTCCGGTAGCCGCTTCGGATGCAACGACCACGCCGCAAACGAAGTATAGGAAAAGCCCTCTCCACGTGTCGATTGATTTAACATCTCAGCCGCAGGGAAAGTTTGTATCGATGAAAGCCCCACAGCAAAAACAATCAGCAGAAAGAAAAAAATGATTCTGCGCGACGGAGTAATCTTGTAGGGATACAGAAGACTCCACCCGAGAAGCGTCCCAAAAGTGATCGCTACCATCTCCAGCGCGCCGGTCAAAAACTGGCAGAACGCAGCAACTGCTGCGATCGCAAACCATTTCCTCCTTTGAGTGGTTAAGAAACGATGCCAGAACAACATCAAAAACGGGAGATATGGAACCGCCAGAAACCGGTCAAAAAGATTCACAAAGGAGAGCGTGTAGCCGCAAAATCCGTATACCACTCCGGCAACGAAACTCGACAACGGCGCCATCCCGACACCCCGTGCAAACAGATAAGCGCCGGCCGCGCAAAGCAACAGATGCAGAACAATGTCTGTATTGAAGGCCTGCACCGGCGGGAATAACAAATAGAGCAATCCCGACGGATAAAGCGCCGTATTGTGAACGTCAGCGAGAAAGGGTTGGCCTCCGTGAAGATATGGATCCCACAGCGGGAATTGGCCGGATTTTACAATCTCAGCAAAATGCAACTTCTGAGGATATAGAGTGAGATACAGATCACGAAAAAAGAAGGTTTCAAGAAACAGTGGACGGTAAAAGAAGAGAATGACAAGCACGCACAGCGCCAGAAACTCCTTTTCCTTTACAAACTCTCGCATAGCTCAACTTTCCTGCATGTTATGGTACATTAATCACTGCCGTGCGCCTAAGTGTGATCATACCGGTCTATAACGAAGTTTCGACCATCCAGGAAGTCGTTCAGCGTGTTCAAAATACCTCCTTTGAGAAGCAAATCATCATCGTGGATGACGCTTCGCAAGATGGCACCCGCGAAGTCATACAAAAGATGGAAGGCGCAAATATCGAAAAAGTTTTTCACAAAAGGAATCAAGGGAAGGGATCTGCCGTGGCAACCGGTCTTTCGAAAGTAGACGGCGGTATTATTGTAATTCAGGATGCTGACCTGGAATACGATCCCAACGATTACGGTGTTTTGCTGCAACCGATCCTGGATGGCAAAGCGGATGTTGTCTTTGGCTCTCGGTTCGTTGGCTATCCGCGCCGTGTTCTGTTCTTCTGGCATTCTCTCGGCAACAAGCTCCTCACGATCATTGCGAATATGCTCAACGATCTGAATTTGAGTGACATGGAAACGGGTTACAAGGCGTTTACAAAAGATGTAGCCCAGAAGATCACGATTCGTTCCAAGCGATTCGGTTTTGAACCGGAGTTCACAGCTAAGGTCGCACGAAAGAAGTTCCGAATCTATGAAGTTCCAATTTCCTACTCGGGGCGCAGCTACAAAGAAGGGAAAAAAATCACGTGGCGGGACGGGATCGCGGCCTTCTACTGGATTGTACGCTACAGGTTTTTTGATTGATGATCGATAGCAGTCAGGAAGCGATTTACGAAAGTCTGGAGACACTCGGCCAAGCGGATGAGTATTACAAGTGGATTGCATTTCGTCTCCGGCCGTATCTGAAAGGAAAAGTCCT
This sequence comes from uncultured bacterium, assembly GCA_963843285.1. Classification (GTDB taxonomy): domain Bacteria; phylum Acidobacteriota; class HRBIN11; order JAKEFK01; family JAKEFK01; genus CAZDDB01. Next base: position 256,101 of record CAWJJO010000002.1, on the reverse strand, counting down.
TGAAATAGGAGCAGGTTCGGGAAATTTTTCCAGATCCGCCAGAGAATGGGCGTCTGAATATCATGTTTCAGAGGGAGATCCAAGACTTGTTACGATGCTGGAAAGGGAATTCGAACATGCATTCCGGTGGGATGTCTACCACCCTTTCCCGACTTCGGGCCTGTACGACACTGTAGTTACCATCAACGTTGTGGAACATCTAAAAGATGATCTTCATGCCGTAAAGGCGATGATCGAGAGACTGAAACCCGGTGGTTGTCTGGTAATTCTTGTGCCTGCGATGAAGTTCCTGTACGGTTCCATGGACCGTTCATTCGGTCATTTTCGCAGGTACACAAAACAGAGTATGAAGGACCTGATGAAAGATGTCCCGCTGGCGATTGAGAAAATGGAATACGTAAATGTGATCGGAATGGCGGGATGGTTTTTGTACGGAAGAATCCTGAAACGGGACCATCTTCCGCAGCACCTTTGCAGCCGATTCAATCTAGTGGTACCCCTGTTGAAGCTCGAACGTCCGTTGGCTCACTTCATGGGGCTTTCCCTGATCACCATCGCCCGCAAAAATTAATTCTCTCCGTGCCTCTGTGTCTCCGTGGTTATCTTTTCGGCGAACTCTTTGCCCTGCAGCACTGCATCTTCCATGCTCGAATAGGTCCACGATCCATAACGGCCGAAGCTGTAGACATCCCGCTTTTGCAGATATTTCAGGACGCGTCCGACGGTCCGCTTCCGAGCTGAATTAAAGATTACATACGCATATTGCATCACCATCGGATATCGGACGGCGATTCTGTCATCCGAAAGCAGGATTCTGCTGGCTTTCAGCGACTCGATGCATTGTTCAATCAATTCATCGACAGGCAGATGCGCGCCGGGTTTTAAAGAAACTTCTACAAAGAGTGAAGTCATGGAAGATGGGGCCACCCCGCGCGAGAAATTGGATGGACACCCGATCCTGTAGAACGGCTTATCGCGCTCTGGAAAGTAAATCCAGTGATACGGAATCACGCCTTCCCTTTCAATTCCCAGATTTAGATTTAACACCGACACATATTGAAGTTTTTCACCCAGACCGGAAAGTGGAGTAGGTGTTTCGTCCAAACACATGAGAAAAGAATGAAGAGGCATCGTGGAAAGTAGTCTGCGGTACCGGATTACGGTTCCATCGCGCAACATGACTCTTCTCTTTCGCAGATTTATTTTGGACACCGGATTTCCGAGCATCAATTGCCCGCGCACGGGAAAACTGCGCGGCAACACTCCAATTCCTCCCTCGGCGGGATAGTAGAAGACAGGATTGTATCCAAATTGTCTATTTTTGATTCCGAGCGCGCCATTGATTACTTCTTCCAGGCCTGGTTTTGGGATGGACCAGTTTACCCAGTCCAGAGCGATGTCGCGCAGATCATGTTGCCACAGCTTCTCGTTGTACGGGACCATAAAATACTTCGCGATCCCTTCGCCGAATGTGTCGTAGATCCAATCGTGGAAATTATTGATCCGGGATTTGTGTTTGCCATGAAGCGTCCGGATAAAACCATACAAACATTCCTTGGTGACTTCCGGTGGCAATCCGAAGGTGTTTGCTTGAAACGGATAGTCGGTAAAGCGCCCTTCCAGAAAGATAGCCGCCTTTCGCTGGTGCTCCTGGATCCTGTCACCGAGAAGATCGCGGATGATCTTTTTTCCTTCCGGCGTGCGAAAATGAATCAAATGCCCGGTACAATCAAAATGGAAACCGTCCACCAGAAACGATTTGCATAGTCCACCGACTGCTTCTTCCGCCTCCACAAGAATGTGTTCGCGATCGCCAAGATGATAACCGGCGCTCAAACCGGCCAGTCCCGCGCCGATAATCAGAATCTCCGTTTCCATCAATCCGTTTTCACTCTCGTCAGCCGCCAGCCGAAAATCAGAAAAAAGGAGAGGACCACGAAATACACACCAAGGGAACTCTGTAGAGGCAGATGCATGTTGATCAGAGCAATCGCTCCGAGACTGAAAGCCAGGCAGTAGGAAAAGAAGGCTACCTTCCCCACGGACCAGCCAAGCAGTCGCAAGCGGACGGCAAAATGGTCCTTGCTGCCGAGAAAAACGGATCGACCTCGAACAGCGCGGAGAATCATTACGTAAACGGTATCAAAGATCGCCACACCAAAAATCAAGAGTGGATTAAAAAAGGCGAGACTGTTCTTCTGTGAATAATCTCCGATAATCGCAAGAGCACCAAGAGTGAGCCCCAAAAACATGCTTCCGGTATCACCCATATAAATTCGCGCAGGGTGGTAATTGTAACGGATGAATCCTGCGAGACTCCCGACGAGGGTCACGGTAAACATGGCAATCATATTGTGCTCGTTGAGAAGCGCCACGACAAACAGAAACGCCGCGCCGATCAAAGCGATCCCGGCAGCCAGGCCATCAAGAATATCAATGATATTGATTGCATTGGTCATGCCGATAATCCAGATCAATGTCAGGAGAACGCAAACGGAAGGATGAAACGATTCGACCCGAATGACCACATCTCCTTTGATCAGCACGATGGCTGCAATCGCCTGTCCCACAAATTTCGCGCCCGGTGTCAGCACGCCGAAGTCGTCAATCAATCCCAGTAACAAAACCAGTGTTCCCGCAAGCAGGATCGAGAGAACGCGCGAATCAAAGGTATAGAACAGGCAGAGTGGGATCAATACAGCAAGATAGATGGCAAGTCCGCCGAAGTACGGGACAGGCTCTCGTTGCGTTTTGAGTCTGCCATCCGGATGATCAACCACTCCGAACCTGAGCGCCGCAGCGCGCGCGATGGGTGTGCCGTACAGCGCGAGCAGGAAAGCCAGCAACGCTGCAAATAGATAGGGAAATGCCATGCAGCGCCATTATAAAGGATGCGTCCTGTAATTTGTAGCCGGGGCGTCCCTACCCCCGCCGAGAACGAATCAGCGAGGGCTTTCGGTATCGATGATGATGTTATCGATCAGACGTGTGTTTCCAAAATAAGCAGCCACGGCGATGAGACACTTGCCTTTCAGATTCTTAAGATCCTTCAATTCAATGAGATCTGTCGCAGCTACGTAATCGATCTTTGCGAGCGGTTCGGCCTCAATGATTTGACGAATCTCTTTGACGATCGTTTTGGCTTTTCGCTCTCCATCTTCAATCCGCGCGAGAGCATGCTCGAGCGAGCGATACAGAACGGGCGCTGCAACTCGCTCTTCCGGAGAGAGAAACGCATTGCGCGAGCTCATTGCCAGACCATCCGGTTCGCGGACAATGGGACATCGGACGATTTCCACATCCATGTTCATATCACGTACCATCCGCCGGATGATCACCAGCTGTTGCGCATCCTTTTGTCCGAAAAATGCAAAGTGCGGATCCACAATGTGAAAGAGCTTCATCACCACTGTGGTCACTCCCTCAAAATGCGTGGGGCGCGTCTCGCCGCAAAGCCTGTCACTCAACTCACGCACTTTCACATATGTATGAAAATTCGGAGTATACATCTCCTCCGCTTTTGCAAAAAAAATGTAATCCACGTTCTCATTCGTAAGCAGCTCAGCATCACGTGTCGCGTCCCTCGGATATTTGTCCAGATCCTCACCCGGCGCAAACTGCGTGGGATTTACAAACACGCTGACAATGACTACATCGGACATCTTGCGGGCTTCGCGGACCAGACTGAGATGTCCCTCATGAAGGGCCCCCATCGTGGGAACAACACCAAGAATCTTTCCGTCAGACCTTGCCTTTTTGGAAGCTTCCTTCATCGGAAGGATACGCTGAATAATCTCCATAGATCTCTTCTACTCTATCCAGAAATTCTTCCGTTTCAACCATCTCGTACTGGTGCTGTTCATCCGGGAAGGTTCCTTCCCGGACTTCACGACAATAGGAGTTTGCGGCTTCTAACATCTCGGGAAACAAATTCGCGTATTTCTTCACAAAACGAGGCGGCTTTGCATCCAGCAAGCCAAGAAAATCGTGCCAGACAAGCACCTGGCCGTCACACTGAGCTCCCGCTCCAATCCCGATCGTCGGAATTCGCAGACGCGCTGTAATCGCTTGACCTACGGGAGCCGGAATGCTTTCCAGCACAACGGCAAACGCGCCCGCTTCCTGGACGGCAAGCGCGTCCTCCACAATGGACAGGGCCGCTTGCACGGATTTTCCCTGAACCTTGAAGCCGCCAAACCGGTTTAGCGATTGCGGTGTCATTCCCACATGCGCAATCACCGGCACTTCTGCCTCCACAAGCGCGGCGATGATGCTCGCGCGTTGTTTTCCGCCCTCCAGTTTTACGGCTGCGCATCCCCCTTCTTTGATGAAACGGATCCCGTTTTGTACGGCTTGATTCATGCCGTCCTGATACGAGCCAAACGGCATGTCGCCAACGACAAGCGCGCGCCGGCATCCACGCATCACTGCTTTTGTGTGATAGATCATCTCATCCATGTTTACAGGAAGCGTGTTGGAATATCCCAGCATGACCATCGCCAGGGAATCTCCGACCAGCACGATATCGACTTCCGAACGATCCAGCAAACAGGCGGACGGATAGTCGTATGCCGTAAGCATGGTGATTTTTTCGCCCTTCTGCTTTCTATGCAAAAGAGCAGGAATGGTTACCTTTGCAGGTAATTCAGACGAGTTGGACATGGTTTCTCCTCTGCCCGTCCGCGCCACGGCGGCTCGGGTGAAGCTGAACCGGTGTTTCACAATATGAAACACAGTTTCATTCTTAGCACATCACTTCCTCCCGGTCCCGAGATGGGATCCGGGGGCAGCAACTATAAAGCTACAACATTTCCACCGAAAGTGGTAGGGGCGACCCTTGTGGTCGCCCTGAACGTGCGGGCCGGGCACAAGGCCCGCCCCTACGATCCTTGCGGGACGTAATACTTCGTGCCTTTGCCCATCGTGCGGATCATCTTGATCAGATCCTGCATATCGGCTGTATTTTCTACAAAATCGATGTCCGAAGTATTGATCACCAGTAAAGAGGACAACTTGTAATGAAAGAAAAAATAGTTGTAGGCCTGCGTGAGTTCCTTCAAATATTCGCGTGAGATACTCTTTTCATATTCCAGGTTCCGTTTCTTGATCCGCTGCAGTAAAACATCCTGCGATGCCTGTAAATAGATTACAAGATCCGGACGCGGCACGGTGGATTCCAGCAGTGTGTACAACTTCTCGTAGATAAGAAGTTCGCTGTCGGAAAGATTCAAATAAGCAAAAATCTTGTCCTTCTGAAAGATGTAGTCACAAACAATCGTCTGCTGAAACAAATCGGCTTGCTGCAATTTTTGCTGCTGCTGATAGCGTGTCAGAAGGAAAAAAAGCTGGGTCTGAAATGCTGCGCCGGGGCCATCACGATAAAATTCTTCCAGGAACGGATTGTTGATGTCCTCCATGATTTTGTTCGCGTTGAGCTGCGCAGAAAGCATCTCCACAAAGGATGTCTTTCCAACTCCGATCGGACCTTCGACTGCAATGTAGTGAAAATCCATAGGCGCATTATAGACCGAGATCACCGCGGAAGAATAATGAACCGCAAAGACCCGTAAGACCGCAAAGAGAGAATTATTTTTTCTTTGCGCACTTTGCGGTCTTTGCGGTTACCCCTATTTCTCCCCGGTGTACCGGACCTGATTTCGGCCGCCTTCCTTGGCATCATAGAGAGCGCGATCCGCCTTTTCAATCAGCTCCATTTTCGCAGTTGCGTCATCCGGATAACAGGCCACTCCGATGCTCACAGTAATTGCGAAGGATCGCGTATCCCATTTGAACGACGTTCGCTGGATGATTTTGCGCCAGCGTTCGGCCGTTTTGCGCGCGTTCTTTACATTGATTCCGGGCAAAAGAACCGCAAATTCCTCCCCTCCATAGCGCGAAAGAAGATCTACTTTTCGCGCATTGGCTTTCAATAGATTCGCGAGCGTTTTCAAAACCGAATCGCCCGCCGGATGACCAAACGAATCGTTCAATCCCTTGAAGTGATCGATGTCCAGAATCAATAAAGCCAGCGGTTGTTCCTGGCGCTCGGCCCGCTCCAGTTCGCGCTGAATCGCGTCTTGAAAGAAACGATGGTTGTACAAACCGGTTAATCCGTCCGTGATGGCGAGTTCCTCCATCTTTTGAATGATTGCGGAGTTTTCCAGACTGACTGCTGCTTGATTGCAGAGAATGGATAACACATGTGCCTGATGTGACGAAAATGCATCGTTGTGTTTACTTCCCAAAAGAAGTGTTCCGATTGATTTTTGCTGGTGACGCATCGGGACAGCGAGAAAGGAAACGAGCCCGGACAGATCTTCGTCTTCCGCAACCAGCGGCATCTCCTGGAGCCGGAACTGTGATTCTGAGACAATCAACGGTTCTTCACGGCTGTTGAGAAACCAGGAAATCCACGTGCGCCCGTCATTGGGCAAATTGACTCGCACATGCGGCGCATCCGCATTCGAAGACCAGTGATGTACCGAATATTTGTCCGGTGTATCTTCGGGAGCTGCGATTACAGTCATATCCGAAGGAACGATCTCACCACAAAGCGAATACAGTTTGCGGATGATCTCTTCAAAGTCGATGATCGAAGAAAGCTCTTTGCTCGCATGGTAAAAGGCCTGAAACTCGAAGGCGCGTTCCTCACGCTCCTTCGCAACACGGGCCAATCGAATGATCTCCGACACCTGCGCAGCAAAAGACTGGAGCGACAATTCAGCATCCGCAGAAAAATGATTCAAAGCCGGCGATCCCAGGCTCAACACTCCGTCCAACCGGTGGCCATCCAGAACGGGAACTGCGAGCAGCGACCTGGTAATCATTTTCTTGCGATAGATGGGATAGGACACCCCTTCATCGCGATCCTGCTGAAAAAAAGCTTTGCGATTCAATGCCGTCCAGCCGACAGGACCATCCCCCAGATCCACGACAAAATCCTCTTTGAGCGGCTCCTCCCCCGCAGCGCTTCGGATCCGCATCTGATGAGATTCGGGCAGGTGTTGCCAGAGAACTGCGGACGCAGGCTTGAAGATTCTCTGGATCAATTGCAAAACCCGCTTCAACGAATCATCTAGCGCCAGCGCTGCATCGAGACTTCTGGATGTCTGGTCTGCGCTGCTCAATGAAACCAGAGAGGGCTCTTCCACCTGATGAATTCCGTATTTCAAGTCATCCAGTTCTTTGCGAAATCCCTCTTTCTGCCGTTTTTCATCCCACAGCAGTAAATACGTGACTGTCCCCGCAGCGAAAAACAGCAAGTAGCGAAACGCCACCTCCTCTGGATTTTCCGCTCCATAATAATGCTCGCGCAGAATTTCCAGGGCGCAGGAAGAGGCGCCGGTTGCCAGAAACACACGGTACTGCAATACGGCGGAAAGCAAAATGCCCTGTACGTAGAAAAGGATGTCAAAGAAAGCCCAATAATGTTTTAAGAACAGGGTCAGGACAAGAAGCGAAAAGCAGAAAAAAAAGTCTTTGGTTTTGCGACCGTGCCCCAGACGCCAGAGCAGGATCTGAACCGGAACCAGAAGCGCAAATACCGCCGCCGTCAGATAGGGAGTCGATTGAAACGGCAAGCAGAATAGAACTACGATCGTAGCAAACGTGAGCCCCATCCACCAGATTTGATTGCGTGACGAAATCATGAGCTTGTAGCGAAAGGAAATGAAACCACAGATGAGCACGGATGAACACGGATTCGGGAAGATTGAGCCACGCAATGCATATCTGTGTTCATCTGTGGTTCCAAAATTCTTGCGAGAAATTCATCCGAGCTCCGTGAGGATATGGGGGATCATGAGCTGTAACGCGCGGGCGCGGTGCGAATACTGCGATTTTTCTTTCACGGTCATTCTGCCGAATGTTCTTGGAGCGCCTTTCGGGCGAAAGATCGGATCGTATCCAAATCCCTGGTCGCCGTCCGGGGCATCCACAATTGTACCGGCGCATGTCGCCTCAGCGGGAAAGATCTTGTCACGGTGAAGCAGAACCATACTGCAAACATAATATGCGGAACGGTCCGTGCCGGGGGTCAACCGTTCCAGAACTACGCGCATGCGTGAAGCATCATCGGGCGCAATGCGGGCAGAGTGGATTCCCGGAAATCCGTGAAGCGCAGGCACAACCAATCCGGAGTCTTCCGCCAACACGGATTGACGCAAATGACTGTAATAGAACCGGGCTTTTTGAAGCGCATTTTCTGCGAATGTGTTGCCTGTTTCAGGGGCCTGGGGAACACTGTCAAAATCCCGTAGTGAAAGAAGCTGGATTCGAATCCCGAGTTGTCCAAACGAACTGCGGATCTCAAAGAACTTGTCGCTACTGGAGGTAGCAACAACGAGGCACTTATCCGCGGATTGTGGGAAGTTGTTGCATGACCCTCTCATCCACAACTCCTTCCAGAGTTTTTTGCTGGAGTCGGATCAATTCGCGGATCCCTTTCCTGGCAAGACGCAACATTTCTTGAAGATCCGCATCGCTGAATGGTTTCTTTTCGGCAGTGCCCTGCACTTCAACAAAGTGTCCTTCCCCGGTGCAAACCACATTCATATCGACTTCGGCGCGGGAATCTTCATGAAAATTCAGGTCCAGAGAAGGTTGCTGATGTAGAACTCCAACGCTCACGGCCGCGATATAATCGCGGAGCGGCAGATGGTGAATCACTTTTTCTTCCATCAGCCGGTGAAAAGCCAGTACAAGAGCGACAAAACCGCCGGTGATTGATGCAGTGCGCGTTCCGCCATCCGCTTGCAGGACATCGCAATCCACCCACACAGTCCGCTCACCAATGGAACCCAGGTCGGTTACAGAACGGAGTGCGCGTCCAACCAGTCGCTGAATTTCCTGTGTGCGTCCGGACGCCCGCCCCTGGGTGGCTTCACGTGGAATCCGGGTTGTGGACGAACGGGGGATCATACCGTATTCGGAAGTCAGCCAGCCCTGTCCAGTGTTTTTTAGAAACTGCGGGACTTTCTCTTCAAGACTCGCAGTGCAGACCACACGCGTATCGCCTACTTCGATCAACACCGATCCATCTGCCGTCTTGATGAAGTTCGGAATCATGGAAATTTTTCGCAGCTCATCCAGAGCCCGTCCATCGGCGCGCTGATTTTCCATATTCTTTATACGACCGTAGGGACGCACGGCGTGCGCCTTTTTTTCCTAGCCTTTGCGTCTTTCTGCAGAGGGCGGACGCCGTCCGCCCCTACAAAGAGAAGCGTTAGAGTAACACAACTTTTCACGATTGCGTCTCCTGGCTCTGAGGCGCTTCGGGCGCGCCTTCTTTTAAATGTACGAGCGACAGATCCTGCCTCAATGGATGGCTCAGATCTACATGACCTTTCAGTGTCTCTACAGACTGGTCGTCGACGAGGATCTGGACTTTCCGGATTTGCGGAAAATTTAAAGTCAGCGTATTCACAATAGAATAGATAGTGGCAATCTCAGCAGTCGTTCCCCCCGGATGCGCTGCTGCAAGTTCACCCGAAAAATCAGCATACGCAACACCTTCTTTGCTGATAAACAGATCCCGCAGCTGCGTGTCTTTCGGGATTGTCGGAACTAATTTTTCTTGAGGCCCCTGAATCAATTCGTGAAGCACTTCTTTTGCTTGCGAGATCAAATCCTCGCTATAGATGATCGAACGCTCCTCCGGAATCAAGACTTCTGAATCCGAATTCGTAAAGAAAAGTTTGACATTGATCCGTCTTTGAATCGCTCCCGGCTGTTCCCCGGAAGGCACAGCAAGTGTGGGAACAGACAAGTTTGCCACACTCTCAGAGGGTCGCCTCTTCACCAAAAACACAATGGCGACGAAGGCGATCAAGAAAAGTGTGATGCCTATTACAATCGGTTTGTTCATAGCAAATCAAATATCAAATATCAAGAATCAAATAAACATAAGGAAATACTGAAATAACCAATTCGATGATTTTGTCGAAACCCAATCCGCAGCACTACTGCAAATAGTCTACCAACTGAACCATCTTGCGGACGCGATTGTTTGCTGATTTTTTTATGTTTATTTGATATTTGATATTTGATTTTTGATATTAGTTTTTCATTTGCGCATGGCCGGTGAGACTCACCTGGAATTGTTGAATACTGTGATAGATGGCAGTTGCAATCTTCATCTGATATTCGGAATCTTTCATCAGTTTTTCTTCTACAGGATTGTTGATGAACCCGACTTCGATCAGCACCGCCGGCATGGTGGCGCCCATAAGCACGCGAAACGGCGCCTGTTTGATGCCGCGATTCGGAATGCCGAGAACTGTATTCATTTCCGCTTGAATCATCTCAGCCAGCCGGCTGCTTTCAGCGAGATATTCCGTTTGCGCCATGTCCCACAGAATCAATTTCAAATCGTTCTCTGCGTCGGGAAGTTCCTGGTTGATTCCGATCGCATTATTTTCTACCGCCGCAATATTTCTGCTGTCATCATCGGTAGCCTGTGCCGAGAGAAAATATGTTTCCGCTCCCTTTCCAATTCCGCGCAGTGTTGCATTTGCATGAATGCTGACAAACAGATCCGCCTTGTTGTTGTTAGCCAGCGCGGTGCGGTCATCGAGCGTTACCTGCTGATCCCCGTCGCGAGTGAGAATCACGCGCAATTCGGAGTTCGATTCCAGGAGGGATTTCAATTTCCGGGCGATGCTCAGAACTACATCTTTTTCGAAGGTGCCTTCAGGACCGGCTGCTCCCGTTTCCACTCCACCATGGCCCGGATCAAGAACGATTACTTTCCGCTCTTTCACCGCCGAGGGGAGCATGGATGGAGGCGCCTGGTTTTCGCCCGGGACTTCCTCCGCTTGCGGAGTAGGCCCCGGCGCCCCGGTTTTCCGGTATACGTCCAGCACCAAACGGGGAGGATTATTCAAATCGAGCACTTTATAAGAGGCGTAATCCTTGTCTGTTTCGATCCTGAAGATCTTGCGCTTCCCGGCAACTTCTGTGGTCAGCTTTCGGATAATCCCATCATTGAAATCAGTGTCCTGGAATCCGGGAAGAACATCTTCGCTCTGAGGCGTAACAGAGATCACATTATTGTCAAAGGACACCGTAAAGCCCACAGGGCGTAGGGACTGAAACACAAGCCGGGAATGGTCTCCCTCCGGCGAATAATTCAGGGTCAGTTGATTTGGCTGAACTTCACCAAGAATCAAAGAGCGGCTACTCTCCAGCCATAGAAATTGTTTGCTGCTGATGATTTTCAGGACTTTTGGAATGAAATCAAGTGGAACATACCAGCCGCCCTGCACTACTTGAACGGGTTTGCTGAGCGGAACCAGACGTCCGTCCAATGACACAAGGGAGCGATTCGCTGAAAGAATCACATTGTGGTCGCCCGATGTAACGGAAAAATTTTGATTGCCGGAAACCGGATTCAGCGAAAGTTCAAATACTTCCTGCAAATCGGAGATCTTAATATAGGAAACGCCGCCCACAACACCCAGTGGAAAAGAAAGTTTGCGGGGACCGTCAAAAATCAAAAGCTGATCCTGCTGTGCGAATCCTGTTCCACACAGCAGGAACAGTAAACAAAGGAAGTGGAGGCGGCGGGAGTCGAACCCGCGTCCGAAAGCTTTCCACATTGACATCTACGCACGTAGCCCGTCAATTCATTCTCGCCGTTGTTCAGCCGGCAGGCAGGCATTCCAACAAGCCAGTTTCCTGAATTTAGCAGAACGACCGGAAACGGAGCCGTTCCACGATCCCGCTAAGTTGCGCCATCTTCCACTCCGCAGGAGAGAGCGGAGACAGCGGGCTACTTAGTTAAGCAGCCAGTGCAAATGTGTTATTTGCAGTTGTGTTTTTGTCACCTGTTTTACGAGTCCATGACACACTCGGTACGCAGTCAATTGCTTCACAACATTCGTCGAGCCCGTTTCGCCCCCCAAGATTTTGGAACGAAAACTGCGCTTCCAACGCCAGAAGCTTTGTCTTGCACCCAAAAAAAGTATAGTCATTCAGCCAATCAAGTGTCAAGCCAAATCACTGATTTACGGACACTTGACAGCGTTTTTGATTGACAAAGAAAAATCGATTCGGGATAATGAGTGTCTTCCAGATTACGAGGGAAAACCCGGATGGTCCGGGTGTCTGGAAAGGAGGATTTTGATGAGTTTTCCAGAGTATCTAAAGGATCGGATCTCTGAGGATTATAAGAACCTTTTGATTCAGAAACTTCAAGAAATCAAAGATCAATCCGAGGGTCTGAAAAACGCGTTTCATCCTTCTATCGCCGAAATGAATCAGTCGCTCCGGGACCTGCTGCAACGGGAATTGATCCGGATTCAAGAGGCTTTCGACAACAAGCTGGATGGCATTCATGAGAAGATGACCAAAGAAGTCGCAAGCGTCCTGGAGAATTACGTTTCGTCCTGGTATCACTCAGACATCACACCGTTTCAACAGCAAGTAGAAATGTTGATTTCCGATGTAGTATCCAATGTTCCGGTTCCACCCAAGAAAGAAAATGAGGATATTGCATCGCTGGTAGATCTGGCGGAAAAACTGGAGCAAGCGGGAACGCAAGCGGAAATCCTGCAAGTGTTGTTGCAGCATATTGCCAGCTGGGCAGATCGCGCGATTCTGTTTGTCATCAAAGGCGATCAAGCGTCCGGCTGGGCTGCTCTGGGTCTGGGAAGCGAATGGGACGCCGGCCGGATCCGGCAAATTAAGATCGATCTTTCCAAAGATCTGATCCTGCGGGATGTTGTCTCCGCCGGAAAAGCGGTTTTCGGAAAGGCAGACAGTCATCCGGCCAATCACGAGCTTTTTGAAGCGATTGGAGATCACACACCGAAGAATACTTTTGCGGTTCCGGTAAAAGTAAGGGGGAAAATTGCAGGGATCCTGTATGTCGATCTCGATAGTGAATTATCCGAGCACCCGGATATTCCCCATTTGCTGATCCTTGCGTCGCGTGCGGCGGGCACAGCGATTGATCTATTGCCCACACGCTCGAAGGCAGCCCCGGCCGTTTCTCCCGCGGCTCCTGTAACAGCCAAGATGGATATCCCTGCGGCGGCGCCGGAGCCTGTTGCTGTACAGGAAGTGGCGGAGTCTCAAGAAGAAGAAGTCCGAGAATTGACCGGTGAGCAAGCGCAAGTCGAAGAGGAAGAGATCGCGGAACCGGCGCCGATTGAGGGCTCCGAACCTACCCTGATTCTTCCGTTGCCCATGAAGGAGATCTCCGAGGAAGATCAGCGGTTCCATGAGGACGCGAAACGGTTTGCGCGTTTGCTGGTCAGCGAAATCAAGCTCTACAACGAAGCGCAAGTATCCGCAGGCCGGGAAAACAAAGATCTTTATGAACGATTGAAAGACGATATCGAACGTAGCCGGAAGACGTATACGGAACGTGTTCCCGAACACATTCACTCTTCCACGAATTATTTCTATGAAGAACTTGTCCGGACGCTGGCAAATGGCGATCCGGCTTTGTTAGGAATGTAGAAATCAAATATCAAAAACCAAACAAACATAAATTCTCTTGTTGTGGAGTCGCGGGCCTCCGCGCCCGCAACAAGTGATGAATCACGTCACGGCGGGCAGGGACACCCGCAGTCTCCAAAACTGATGTTTCTTTGATTTTTGATATGAAAGAACTGCTGGCCTGCTGGCGCCACACGCGCATGATTGTGCTCATCTCGATGTGCGCAGCCCTTTTCGTTGCCGTCCTGATCCCATTCAAGATCGCGGTGATCGTGCCGGGCATCACGGAAATCCGTCCGGCCGCTGCGCTTCCAATTGTGTTCAGTATTTTCTTTGGACCTGCAGCTGCGTGGGGCGCCGCCTTTGGAAACACCATCGGGGACTTCTTTGGCACGATCAGCCCTGGGACGATCTGGGGATTTCTCGGGAACCTCGTGTACGGTTTTGTCCCCTATCGCGTTCTGAGAATCTACGAAAACTCGATGCCGCGTTGGATCGCGATTTTATTTGGAGTCATTCTTGCCTCGGCGCTTTGCGCAACAGTGATCGCTTTGGGCGTTGACTATGTGGGAATCGTTCCCTTCCCATTTCTGGTCCTTACGATTTTCCTGAACAACTGCCTCGTATCGATCATCCTTGTGCCGGTGCTTGTGCCTTTATTGGAAAAACGAATCCTGCGTTTGAAACTTCACTACACTCAGGTAATGGATCCTTCGGAAATATCCGGATTGAGGCTCAAATTAGGTCCGCCGATCTTGCTCGTTCTAGTGCTGTTGATTTATGTAGTCATGATCACTCCATCCCTGACAGAATCGCTTCCCCTGAAGCCCATCGAGCTGATTCTCAGTCTTTTTCTTCCAATGATCGCGCTCCTGATTCTCTAAATGAACGATTCGGCAGCCGTCTTCTGTGCTGATCTACAGTATTCGTACGAAGCAGACTCTCCGCAGGTACTGCGCGGTCTGAACATCGAGATCGCAAAGGGCGAATTTGCGGTGATTGCCGGCCCATCGGGCGAAGGGAAATCGACATTTTGCAGGACCCTCAACAATATCATTCCACTTTTTTACAAAGGGTCATTCTTCGGAAAACGCCGTGTTGCGGGAGAATGGCTCGAAAAGCAACAGATTACGGAGATTTCGCAAAAAGTGGGAATGGTGTTCCAGGACTTTGAGCAACAGCTCTTCTCCACGAACGTACTTTTGGATCTGGCGTTCGGCCTGGAAAACTTTGGCGTTCCGCACGCCGAAATGCAAAAGCGGATCGCCGAGCTGCTGGAAAAATTTAACCTGACCCACTTGAAGAACCGGGAGCCGTCTTCCCTGTCCGGCGGGGAAAAACAAAAGGTGGCGATCGCTTCCGTCATGGCATATCGACCGCAGGTTCTGGTCCTGGACGAGCCGACGACTGATCTGGATGCCGATAGCCGTGAGTTTGTATTGCAGACACTTCCGCAGTTAAAAGATTGGGTAGAAACTGTGCTGGTAATCGATCAAGAAACAGAGCAGTTTGAGACGGCGAATCGGATTTTCCTGTTCCGAGAAGGAATCATTCAGTCGGAAGGATCGGCCGCGGAAATCCTGATTCGCAGCGACGTGCTGGAACAAAACGCGCTTCGGCCCCTCGACCTGGTGCGCTTGCAAGCCGAAATCGGAAGAACACCTGTTCTGGTTTCCCCTTCGCCACTTGCCGCCATGCTGCAGAATCAAACACTGGAGAAAACTCCAATCGAGACTCGCACACAGTCGCATCCGGTTGTGGAAGTCGGAAGCCTGTCATTTCGCTATCCCGGTGAAAGCCGGCCGGCGCTCAAGAATCTCTCGTTTGAAATCAGAGAGAGTGAGTTTGCCGGAATCATCGGTCACAATGGAAGTGGAAAATCCACACTGCTCAAGCATCTGAATGGATTGCAGCATCCACAGCAAGGCACCATCCGGATCCTAGGCAAGGACGTGAAGGAATGGGATCGCAAGGAATTGGCCCGCTCGGCCGGGCTTGTATTTCAAAACCCGGACCATCAAATCTTCAATGCAACGGTGCGGGAAGAAGTCGAATTCGGACCACGCCAGTTTGGCCTCCCGGAAGAGCGAAGAAAAAAAGATGTGGAACGCGCGATTGAAACGATGGATTTGCTTCAACAACTCGAACGCGATCCATTTCAGCTTTCCAAGGGTGAGCGGCAGCGGGTGGCGGTTGCATCCGTGTTGAGCGTCAGCCCGGATATTCTGATCCTGGATGAGCCGACCACAGGCCTGGATTACCGTCAGCAAAAATATTTGATGGAATTGCTGCAGAAATTTCATCGCGAGGGAACCACAATCGTGATTGTTACCCATGCCTTGAAACTCGTAGCCGAATATTGCACGTATGCAGTCGTTCTGCATCAGGGAGAAAAAGTTGCGGAAGGTCATCCGCGCGAAGTCTTCTTCGGCGATCGGTTTCCGTTGAAACTTCCGCCTCTTCTTGAGTTATCCAAACAGATGAACGGCAACGCCCTTTCCGTAGACGAATTCAAAACCTTTCTCAAGAAATAATCCAATGGCATCGCCGATCGGTCATGCGCTTGGGGCATACGCAACCATTGTTCTTCTAAAGCCTCAATCAGTGAGTGACGGTAATCGAAATCGGATTACACTGGGGCTTGCTTTCATCTTTGGAAATCTGGCGGACACTGATTTTCTGGTAGCACACTTCACAGACCAAACGTTCCTGAATCATCACTACTTCAGCCATTCGATCCCGTTCGCGGTTCTGGTCGCCGCTTTGTGTTTTCTGGTATTGAAAGCGTTGCGGCATCCGCAATCATTGCGCGAGTCTCTGGTACTCGGAGCGGCTTATGGATCGCATTTACTGATCGATTATTTCACCGATGACGGTAGCCCGCCATTTGGAATTCCGCTGCTCTGGCCTTTCTCCAATCATCATTTCATGTCGCCGGTGCTTTTGTTTCCCAGCATCCATCGCGGCAACTTTCATGATCTGTTCAGTCTGCACAACCTCAAAGCGATGTTTCTGGAAATCGCAGTGCTTGGTCCGCCGGCACTGCTTGCGTGGGTGCGCAGGCGTCCTCGCCTGCATTAGGGGTCGCAGACTTATGGAGCGCGGGCTTCCAGCCTGCATTATGGGTCACATGCGTCTTCTAAGTAACTGCCGTCGGGAGAGGCACGAGTAGAAAGCCATAACGTCTGGCTTTTTTGATTAAGCTTTTGACTGAGCGCTCCTTATCTTTTTGCTGCTGAGTGGCTATCAATGTAGGGTCGAATTGGGATTTTCGTGTGATTAAGAAATAGATAAGTCGAGCGAGCTTATGTGCGCAAATTACGTTTGTTTTAATAGGACCATGTAGGGTGCGCATTTTTCGATAATAATCGCCCAGTGGAGACTTTGAGTGATGCAGGCTATTGGCTGCAATGAGTAGAGCTTGGGCAGTGCGATTGCGACCAGGAAGTGTTTTGCGATCAAGAATTTTGTTGCCACTGATCCGGTTGTTGGGAGAAAGTGAAAGCCAGCGAGTAAATTGTTTGACGGTTGGAAAACGGGACAAATCATCCCCAAGTTCACTGAAGATTGTTTGAGCTGTCAGAGAACTGATTCCGTCAATCTGAGTAAGATCAATGCCATAAGACCGGAAAAGATGGCTTTGTAGATCGTAACTCGGGGTATTTTTATCTTTGTTTGCTTTTTTAAAATTGTGAGGCAACTTGTAACTTCCGGGGCAATTGGCAGCCATCTGACAATAGATTCTTTCTATTTCAGCATCGCAATCGATGAGTTGTTGCGTGTAAAAGTCATAAAATTGCAATGACTGTTTTAATGTGAACACGTGTTCCGAACGATAATTTCCTTCGAGTGATTTTTGGATTTCTTTTTCGGTGCTTCGGCAGCGGTGATCTCGGAACTTGGCTAAAGAAGAGGCGTCACGATTGCCTGCTACGATCGATCGAATGATCTGCATCCCTGTTATTCCTGTAATGTCACTGATTACATTATCAAGTTGCAAATTCATTTGATGAAGTGCCTTCTGCATGTGGAGGATGTGAGAGCTTCGGTAGCGGATTATAGTGGATCGATGACGAATGAAACTACGGAGGACACAAACCTGATCGGCTGGACGGAAGGAGGATTTTAATAAACCATAACTGTGCATTTGCTGTAGCCACTGACAATCAGAAACGTCGGTTTTCTTTGGACGTTTCAGGTCTCTTGGATTCACAAGATGAACTTCAAAGCCAGATTCAACAAGAATTTCGTATAATGGAATCCAGTAAATTCCGGTGGATTCCATTGCAATGGTTTTAATCTTACAGACTTTTAACCAATCTGCGATTTGGCGAAGGTCAGAAGTGAAGGTAGGGAAATGTCTGACGAATTGCGGATCACGGTCTGCTGGTACGCAAACATAAATTTCGATAGAACCTATGTCGACTCCGGCGGCATCCGGGTTGACCGTAGTCAGCGGTGGTGTAGGTTTAATCTTTTTGGACGAGTTCTTTTTCATCTTTGCTCCTAAAAGTGATGCGATTGGGCTCGTCCAAGACCCGCTGATCGCCAACAAAACAATTCTTCTAAACGGGGTAGTTAAACTCCACCAGTGTACAAAGCAAAATCAGCGGAACCATGCTCGCCTACGGGCTTCTAAGCACCAGTGACGCCGCGGTTTTAGCTTGTCTGGACGAACAGCAAGAAGTATAAATGAAATGACACAGGTGGATTATTTTGCAGTTTCATCAAAGTACAAAAGTTTCAAGATGAAACTTTGAAAGCTCGCCTGCAAAAGTTCCTAGTCACTTTCCAAAGAATAACGCCGTAGAAAACAAGCAATAACACACCAGGGATCAGGAAATAAAGCGGTAGACTCAGAGAATCGAAGAGGTTCCGGAGCCCGATTAATAGAGAGGGGAAAAAGATCAGCCACATTCCGACAAGGACGATTCGGGCCAACCTGCCTGTGCCGAGGTGAACCATTCTTCCTTCCGCAAAACCCATTCTCAACGGGTCGATGGTAGAGAACATAGCCCGTGGAGTACCGCACTCGCGACAGGTGTTCTCACCTTCGGAAAGCGGAGCGAAACAACCCGAACATAGAGGATCACTCGCATCTTCCCAGACTTTTTCATTAACTATTTTCATCTCTGATCCATATGGTTATGGGTTCCAGTTCTGGAAAAGGGGCGTACGCTGCCGATGAAGGCCAGAGGCCTGCGACCCATAATGCAGTCGGGACACCTGCGCTCCAGGGCCTGCGCTCCTTGCGATAAAGCGCGAACGAGTGCATTATAATCACAAAAACTGGAGATGAGAGTGAGGGTTGTTTCGATCGCTTTCCTTCTGCTATTTCTACCGTTCTCTCTCGTTTCGAGCGAACCATACGGCTGGCCTTTACGACTCAATTTCGGTATCTCCTCAACGTTTGGCGATTTTCGAGACGATCATTTTCACGCAGGCATCGACTTGAGCACGAACGGCGAAACGGGAATGCCGGTTCTTTCGATTGCTGACGGAAAAATCTTTCGTCTGAAAATACAAAAACGCGCGTACGGACGCGCAATTTATGTCCAGCACGCTGACGGAATGGTTTCGGTTTACGCTCACCTCCAAAGTTATTCCGTCGATCTGGGAATCGAACAGATTTACCAGGATAAAGTCCGCGCGATGGGAACGCGCTACACCGGCGACATCTATCTTGATCCGCCGGTCTCCGTAATGAAAGGTGACGTGATCGCGTTTTCAGGAGAAAGCGGAGCCGGGTTACCCCATCTTCATCTGGAGTTGCGCAGAAACGAAAGTGTGGCATTGAACCCACTGATGTATGGGTTCCAGGACATACTCGATCCCGTTCCGCCTTCATTTCAAGCATGTTATTTCTATCCGACCGATGCGTCCTCAGCGGTCAATGGCTCGCTTGAAACGGAAGTGATCCGCCTGAAAAAGACCGGCGATTTGTTTGTTGCAGATCAGGCCCCGATTATTCGCGGGGATATCTTGATTTCAGTCAGCGTCTACGATTCTGGCTTGCGTCCCTACCGCCGTGCGCCCAAGCATGTCGCGCTGTCGATTGACCGGCGCAAACTCTACACAGTGGATTTCAATGAACTTTCCTACACCCAAACGCCTGCGTTTGGTCTTATCTACGATCTCGGCAAACCGGGAGCTTCCTACTTCGAATTTCCGATTCTATTGAAGAAGCTTGTCGCGATCAACAATCCCTTTCAAGTGGATGCCGTGCCCTTTTCCACAAAGGATCTGCCTGCGGGAAAACATGAAATGCAAATTGAGGCAAGCGATGCAAATGCAAATATTTCCATTGCTCGCCTGGATTTTGTGGTCAATGAGCCTCCTGCAATCGAATTGCAAGAAATCACTTCCGAGGCTTCCGATATGGTCGTGAAGGCCTCGGTGACAGATCCGAACTGGGACGCCACCAGTCCACAATCGATTGCAGGAGAAGTCGAGTACTCGATCGATGAAGGAAAGACTTTCCTTCCGTTTCCTTCTACGAGACTCGATTTCCGATCGGCAGAAAAAAGTTCGCATTTCGAATATCGAGTTCCTCTATCCAAGATTACAGGGGCGCAAATAAAAGGCCCGAAATCGCGCCGGATCCTGATCAAAGCGCGTGGGTTCGATGGGATCGAATACTCTCCTTATCTGGTAGCAGCGGTCCGTCTGGATCCGGACCCAAAAATTGATCCGACACCAACCGAATTGCAGGGACGACTTCGTTTATCCACTTACTCAAACGCAATCAAGGTCATTTTCGATTCTACGAAACTGGTAACATTTCCTCTTTTCCTGCAAATCGAAGGGTCCACCCAGACCGTTCCGATGCAAGCTCGCGAAGTGAATTCTTTCGAAACTGTAATTCCGGCTCCGAAAGGAAATGGGATGTTTACGGCCAGCCTCTCTCCCGCCTTGAAGGTGTCACAGCCTCTTTACGATGTGGTTCCGGGAACGGCAGCTATGATCAAGGAAGAGAATTTTGAGCTGCAGTTTGATCCGGATTCGATGTTCTGGAATTCATTCGTATGGACAAAATCCTTGCCGGCCTATGCTGGGAGATCTCTGCCATTGATTGGTCCGATGCTACAGCTCGGCCCGCGGGGTCTTCCCATGAAGAAGGATGCTGTGCTGAGATTCACGTACCCGAAGTCGGTCACACATCCTGAGAAACTCAGCATTTATAAGTGGGACCGCGCGAGAGAAAGATGGAACAGTCTTCCGGCGCCTGTGGACCGCGCTACTCGAACCGTACAAACAAAGATTGATATTCTAGATCTGTACGCATTGATCTACGACAACGTGCCGCCAGTCATCACGCCGATATTTCCCAGACGGAATAGCTCAACAAAAAATGAAACGCCGCTACTTGCCGCAACGGTCCGGGACGCCGGCATGGATATCGATGATGAAAAAATCACATTTGTGATTGACGGTGTTGCCCATCCAGCCGAATACGATCCGGATCGGAACGTTGCCTCACTGAAAATTGAAACCCCTCTCCGGAAAGGAACACACAGGTTCTGGGTGATCGCATACGACTATGGCAACAACCGTACGGAATCGAAGCACGTGACCTTTCGTGTGAAATGACCTTAGCGATTGGAGTCTGCGGGCATCCGTACCCGCAAGAAGCGGATTTTCAACTAACGGCGGGCAGGGACGGCCGCCACTCCAAACAGGATGGTCCCTATCTCTTCAACCCGAGCTGGCGGCGAAGCTCTTCCAGGCGGCGATCGACTTCCGTTTTATCCAGCTTTTTCTTTAGATCTGTTACTTCTTTTGCCTTCTTGAGGTCTTCTTTCATCATGATTTCTTCACCGAGGATTTTCGCTTCCATCGAATCGAAATTTCCGGTTTCCGGCAGCGCCGGCGGCATTGGGGTCAATGGAATCTGGGGAGCGTTTACAGGATTTTGCTGGAAGCGATTCTTCTTTTTCTTCTTGGACATGGCAAAAGGATAGCGTCAGCACACAAACCTGTCAACGCGCGTTCAAAACAATTACAAATGTGTCAGGATCGCTACGATAATGGAAATTGTGGCGAGTCCGAATAGAACGAGGAGAACCGGCAGAACAAATCGTAACCAGTTTTCGAAGCGCACACCTGCAGCAGCAAGGATTGCCATCATTGCGCCGTTTGTGGGAGTCAACGCTTCGCACAAACCCGCACCATACTGATATGCAAGCACGGTGACCTGTCTGGATAGTCCGAGTAGATCCGACAACGGAACGAGAATCGGAATGGTCAAGACCGCCTGTCCACTCACACTTGGAACCGGACAATGAATGATGACGTGCGCGACCATCATGCCAAGCGCGGAAAGAGCTACGGGCAGATTTGCGATCGGGATAAAGATACCGTGGACAATCGTGTCCACAATTTTTCCCTGATCCAGAACTACATAGATGGCGCGCGCAAAGCCGATCAACAGCGCGGCCGACGCCATGGATCTGAACCCCTCTACGTAGGCTTCGGTAGTCCCTAGGATTCCCAAACCTCCGATCAGACCTGCGACAATTCCCATCACAAAAAAAACCGCGGCCATTTGATCGAAATCCCATCCGAATTTCAATACTCCGTAAACAAACACAGCAAACGCAGCAAGCACCAGCAGCAGAATCGCAGACTGCCGGATACTCAGCGGCTCATGCGCCTGCTCTGTATCCCGCTCTGACTTCTCGGTCTTGATCTTTGCGGCGTAACGCATCGTCATCCAGATCCAAATGGCGAGCGCGGGAATTGCAAACGCAAGACGATACATTGCTCCGGACAATGGCGGCAGCTCGGCCAGTTTTTGCGCAATGAGAACCTGAAACGGATTGATCGGGCTGAATGAAGCTCCCAGCATTGCAGCGCCCAGGCTCATCGCCACAGCTGTCAGGCTGTCGTATCCCAATCTGCGTGTTAATACTAGAAGAACCGGAACCAGCGGGATGATTTCCTCTTGTAGATTTTCCAGCGCGCCGCCCGCTGCAAACACAATACACGATACGGGAATTGCAAATCCTTCACGGCCTTCGAGCTTGCGGACAAACCAATCGACACCGCGGCGCAACGCTCCTGTCTGATCGACGACAGCGAACGCGCCTCCAACCAGAAAAACAAAAAAAACGACAGAAGCAGCATCCACCAGACCCTTTGGAATGGCTACGATCGCCTCAAATGGACCAACCGGTCTCGCGGGAACTTCGTGAAAGGTGCCGGGGACTACGACCCGGCGGCCGGTTGCCGGATCATCGCGCCGATCGTATTCACCCGCGCGCAGCACATAACTGAGTACCGCGCCAAACAGGACACAACAAACCAGGAGAGTGAGCGGATGCGGAAAGGAAAATTTCCTCATACGAATACTGTAGAATCCTATTGCGGTACAGTTTCGGTGTCAAGCAGAAATGAATACGACTCCGCGTTTTCCGCGTTGAAATATTGGGGGGGGTTAAATAGAAAAAGATTTTGGCGGAATCGAACGGCTCATGACTCTCGCCCATCTGGGTGGATGGTCGCTTAGAAGCTCTGGCCGGGATCTCCGCCAAAATCTCCAAACAATCTCAATATATAAAAAATACGCACTTCAATCAAGAGCGGAATTCACCACAAAGGCACAAAGAACACGAAGGTTGAATTGGGAAAGCAGGGAGCAAAGGACAGAGTCTGAAAAATCCCAAAGCTTTGTGTCCTTTGTGCCTTTGTGGTGATTCCTATTCTTCGCGGAGCCATCCGGGCAGAGCGCCCGCCTTTCGCGCTTCTTCTTCCAGGTTGTCCATATCGGTTCGGGCATCCTCCAGCTCGCGTTTTGCCTGTTGCAGATCGTTCAACCTTTGTGTGCGCTGATATTCCATGTATCCTTTTTGTTCTACGTCGCTCAGCGCATAGAAGGCGCGCGTCAGATCATCCACTTCCTTTTGAATTTCGCCGACTGTTTTTTCCGCGTTTTGCAAGCGACCCGAAACTTCCTGATAGCGCTTTCTCCAGTATTTCTCGCTCTGCTCAAGATCCCGGTTCACGTCTTCCAGATCGGCTGCTTCCACATCTTCTGCCGGCTGCGATTGCGTTTCCGGTTCCATTCCCTCTCTTTCCGGAGTCGGATTTTTCGCCACGAACTCCTGAACATCCTTGTTTGTAAAGACCTTGCCGGTTTTCAGTTTTGCGCGGCGTTCCCGCTCTTTTTTTGCAGCTTTCACAAGCTGTGAATCTTCAGAATGAATGATGGAAACAATCAAAAAAAGCAATGCGGTCAAAAGAACGGGGAGCTTCATACCGATCCGACGCTACGAATCGCTTCGGAAATGAGATCGATCAACTGCGCGCGTGTCAGTGTGATTGTTTCTTCCTGGCGACTGATCCGTTCCAATGGAATCGGGCATGCTTCCGTAAACGGATCAGGTCCTTTGATTCCGTAACGGGACCGGAGCGCAGCCAATTTGGCAATCTCTTCAGCCGGCAGAACATTTTCTTTCCCAAGAATCTTGGAAATCAGATTGATATGGGCATAGTGCTCGAGCGTTTCCATCTTGAAATACGTGGCGAAGAGCTCGTGCCCAACGGTTACCGCGCCATGGTTTGCAAGTAAGAGAGCATCATGCGTTTTGATGTGATCATCCACACTGCTTGCAAGTTCGACGGTGGAGGGAGTTCCATACGGCGCGACCGGTATGCAACCGAACGTGACGATTACTTCGGCAAGCAGAGCCTTATCCAGTGGAATGCCTGCAACTGCAAAACCCGTACAGAAAGGCGGGTGCGCATGAACGACGGAACGGATATCCGGACGGTTGCGATAACACGACAGATGCATCAACAGCTCGGAAGATGGCTCTCGCTTTCCTTGAATCTTCTTTCCATCCAGATCTGTGATGACAATATCGTCGGGCTCCAAAAACCCTTTGCTCATCCCTGTAGGCGTGCTCATGATCACGCCGTCATCGCGGAGCACACTGATATTTCCATCGCCGCCGGAAATCAGATGACGCGCGTACATGCGGCGGCCGACTTCCACAATGTCTTTTCGGATCTGTTCTTCGGTTGGTGTCAACTTGTCTCTTTCTTGGAACGAAGCCGCTGGACGGCATCCCGGAGCATTTGTGCTTCCGGATTATCGGGATAGAGCGTAAGTACTTTTTCCCACACTTCGGCAGCGCCGGCCCGATCTCCCATGGTCATCCTGGCGATTCCGAGATTCATCAGGGTTTGAAAATGCTTGGGATCGATCGCAAGCGATTGGTCATAATACTCAATCGCCTTCTGAGATTGATTCAGCCAGAGATAGCAAGATCCAAGATCTGTAATGATATCGACATTCTTCGGATCCTTGTTCCGCGCCTTTTCGTACCATTTCAGGGCTTCGTCGTAGTGTTTTGCGTCAAAATTCAGGTTTGCGAGGGCCAGGATCTCCTTTTGATTCTCCGGATCCTTGTTCACAACCTCCAACTGCTTCGCGATCTGTTGATTCATCGCTTCGGGGTCTACAGGCGGATGGCCCTCGGGAAGACCGCCGCTCCCCCCTTGCTGCGCAGCAGGAGCAGATTGCTCCTGGGGAGGCGGAGGCATAGCTGCAGGATTTGCCGCCGACATGCGCGGACCGCTTGCGCTCACCAAAATCACACCGATGATGATTCCAAGCACCATCCCGGCAAGACCATACACAAGATTATCTTTGCTTAGCATAGACTTCTGATTATACGATTTTTTTAAAGTTCGTGATATCCTGATTCGAAATCCAAAATCAGGCAGGAGGTGTCGCTTTGACTCAGGAAAACCTGAATCCTTTCCACATTTCTCAACAGCAATTTGATACTGCTGCAAAACACTTGAAGTTACCGTCCGACCTGTGCGACGTGTTAAGGAGACCGAAACGTCAGCTCATTGTTTCGATTCCCATCCGGATGGATGACGGCAGGTTTCATGTCTACGAAGGATATCGCGTACAACATAACATCGC
The DNA here is from genome assembly GCA_963843285.1 of uncultured bacterium. Taxonomy (GTDB): domain Bacteria; phylum Acidobacteriota; class HRBIN11; order JAKEFK01; family JAKEFK01; genus CAZDDB01. Next base: position 230,720 of record CAWJJO010000002.1, on the reverse strand, counting down.
GCGCGGCCCGGCGAAAGGTGGAATCCGCTACCACCCCAACGTCACTTTAGACGAAGTCAAAGCATTGGCAGCCTGGATGACCTGGAAATGCGCCACGGTAAATATTCCGTATGGCGGCGGGAAAGGCGGAGTCACATGCAATCCGAAAGAGATGAGCAAAAACGAATTGGAACGTTTGACACGCCGGTATGCCAGCGAAATTCTTCCCATTATCGGCCCCGATCGGGACATTCCAGCGCCCGACGTATACACGGATTCACAGACCATGGCGTGGATCATGGATACTTATAGCATGACAAAAGGTTATTCTGCGCTCGGAGTGGTCACAGGAAAACCGGTGGCTCTCGGCGGATCACTCGGACGTAATGAAGCTACGGCAAGGGGCTGTTTCTACGTGACACAGGAAGCAGCGAAAGTAAGAGGCATCACCTTGGATAAGGCCACTGCTGCTATTCAGGGTTTTGGAAATGCGGGAGCATTCCTGGCGCGTTTCTATCATCATGCAGGCGTGAAAGTCATTGCCGTCAGCGATTCCAAAGGCGGGATCATGAACTCACGCGGTCTCGATATTCCCGCCGTGATGAAACACAAGGATCAAACAGGGCAGGTTGGCGGATTTGCAGAATCGGAGCCAATTACAAACGAAGCAATTCTAGAGTTGAATTGCGATATTCTTGCCCCTTCAGCATTGGAAAATGTCATCACGCAAGAAAATGCATCACGCGTCCGCGCCAAAATCATCGCGGAGGCGGCAAACGGACCAACAACTCCCGGAGCCGACCGGATCCTGTACGAAAACGGTTCTTTTGTAATCCCCGATATTCTGGCAAACGCCGGTGGCGTGACAGTCTCCTACTTCGAATGGGTCCAGGATCTTCAAGGTTTCTTCTGGGATGAAGACGATGTAAACCGGCAGCTTTCGCGAATCATGACTTCCAGTTTCAACGATGTCTATAAGATATCTGAAAAACACAAAGTAGATATGCGGGTTGCGGCTTATATTTTGGCGATCGACCGCGTTGCGTCTGCAACAACGGTTCGCGGCCTCTTTCCATGATTCGATGTCCCTGGCGGGCGGCCACAAGGGTCGCCCCTACCACCCTTCTATTTCTCTTTTTTCTCTCCAACGCATTCACACAAGACATCCAGGAAAAGGTTACGGTGGATGTCGTGAATGTTTACCTGACTGCAACGATCAAAGGACAATTTGTTACGAATCTGAATCAGGAAGAGTTGATTCTCAAGGAAGATGGCGTCCCGCAGCAGATTACCAACTTCACGAATTTCGCTCTGGACAAAAGCAATAAGCTCGGCGAAAAAGACGTGCCTCTTACCGTGGCTTTCGTAATCGATACAAGCGCGAGCATGGGTGACCGCATCTCCGGTCAGCAGAAAATCGACATTGTAAAAAGCGCCGCTTTCCTCCTTCTGAATGAGCTGCGTCCCGAAGACAGAATGCTTCTCGTTACCTTCAACGACTCGCCTACGGAAATCACACCGCTGACACCCGACAAAAAACGATTCGAGCAAGATCTTCTTTTCCGGGATGTTGAGGGCGGCAACACCGCTGTGATCGATTCCACATACTTTGCAATGGAAAAGATGAAGGGCGAAAGCGGCAGGAAAATCATCGTGCTTTGCACGGACGGCGAAGACACTTCCAGTTATCTGAAGTTTGATGAAGTACTGGCAAATCTTGTCGCTTCCGATGTTACGGTACTCGCAATCGGCACGATGGCGCTGAGTACAGCCTCGCTGAAGGGGCGATACGTTCTGCAAAAGTTCGCGGATGCCAGCGGTGGATATGCGTTCTTTCCCAGTAGTCTCGCTGCACTGAGTGAGGTAATCCACCGTTTGCGGTTCGGAATGCGAAGCCAGTATTCACTCGGCTTCCATCCCGGGAAAAAATTGGACGGCACCTGGCGAAAAATCGAGATTCTATGCAAACGTCCAGGAGTAAAACTCCGTTACCGGGAAGGCTACTTCGCCAAATAAGTCGCAAGTCCAACGTCCAAAGTCCAAGGTCAGGTTGGTGCAGACTTTGGACTTTGGACCTTGGACCTTGGACTAACTTTTGCTATCGGTCGAGCAACATATTATATTAAGTTCTGTAATGACAACCCAGGATCGGCAACCCAAGAAGCCAACAGAGCCTCAAAACAAGTTTCAGCAAATCTTCCGGAACTCATTTTTCCCGGCGATTTTTGTGCTGATTATCGTCTATTTCCTCTTCTCGACGATCACGACACCGGCAAACGAAATCCTTTATTCCCAGTTCAAAGACTACGTAAAAGAAGGAAGAATTACGTCGGTTGTTCTCTCCAAGACCGCGATTGAAGGGGATATGACCGGTACGGATGGCAAACCGACGAAGTTCACGACTGCCCGTGTGGAAGATCCCCAGTTGACCGCCCTTCTGGAATCGAAAGGGGTCAAGTATACAGGAGAAAACCGGAGCTTTGGAATTACACAATTCGTGTTCACCTGGATTCTTCCATTTGTCTTACTTTTCGTTTTTTGGAGCTATATCCTGCGCCGGATCGGAGGAGCAGGAGAACAGGTCATCTCCTTCGGAAAGAATAAGGCGAAGCTGTACACAGAAACAGCAGAAAAAACGACGTTCAACGACGTGGCCGGTGTCGAAGAAGCCAAGGTAGAAATGATCGAGCTGGTAGAATTCCTGAAGAATCCCGGAAAATTCCAGCGGCTTGGCGGAAAGCTTCCAAAGGGTGTCTTACTTGTAGGTCCGCCTGGAACCGGAAAAACGCTTCTGGCAAGAGCCACGGCTGGTGAAGCGAATGTTCCGTTTCTCAGTTTGAGCGGTTCCGATTTTGTGGAAATGTTTGTGGGCGTCGGAGCGGCGCGCGTACGCGATCTGTTTGAACGCGCGCAAAAGAAAGCCCCGTGCATTATTTTTATCGATGAAATCGATGCCATTGGACGCCATCGTGGCGCGGGTGGAATGATCGGCGCGCATGATGAACGCGAGCAAACATTGAATCAGCTGCTCTCAGAGATGGATGGATTTGATACAAAGAAGGGCGTTATCATCATTGCCGCAACCAACCGTCCGGATGTTCTGGACAATGCCCTGCTGCGGCCGGGCCGTTTTGATCGTCAGATTACGGTAGATGCGCCTGATTTGAAGGGGCGTTTTTCGATCTTGAAGATCCACAGCCGCAATCTGAGACTGGCTCCAAATGTCGATCTGGAAATCATTGCGCAGCGTACCCCCGGATTTGTTGGCGCCGATCTCGCGAATATCTGCAATGAAGCGGCTCTTCTTGCGGCGCGGCGAAATAAGGATTCGATTGAAACCACCGATCTGGAGGATGCAATCGATCGAGTCCTGGCCGGACCGGAAAAACGCAGCCGCCTGATCAATGTCCAGGAAAAACGAATTGTCGCGGTACACGAATCGGGACATGCCCTGGTCGCTATGCTGACTCCTGGCGCAGATCCAGTCACGCGTGTTTCCATCATTCCCCGCGGACATGCGGCGCTGGGTTGGACTCAGCAAACGCCCAAAGAGGATCGCTATTTGATCACAAAAACCGAGATCAGAGACCGGATCAAAGTAATGCTGGGCGGGCGCGGCGCGGAAGATTTGATCTTTAGCGAAATCTCCACAGGCGCTCAAAATGATCTTCAGAGAGCCACGGAATACGCTCGAAGCATGGTCATTGAATATGGAATGACTACGCGCCTCGGTTTGATCAGCATTCCCGATACTTCTTCCGGACCGTTTATGCGGGGCCGCTACTTTGAAGGGTCTGCAGTTTCCAGCGAAACCGGTAGAGAAATCGAAATCGAAATCAAGACGATTCTCGATGATCTCTACAAACAAACCATCAGTTTGTTGAGCGAGAATCGTCACAAACTGGAAGCCCTTTCAGAAGCTCTGCTGGAAAAGGAAACTCTCGAAAAAGATGAGCTGATGCGGATCGTGGAAAAACTCGAACTCCCCACCGAAAAGCCGAACATGGCCATCGTGCAATAACAAATTCCCTTTTGTAGGGCTTAGCATTTTCCACTGATCGTTCCGTTCCGGCTGAAATCGTAATGGTTCTCCTTCGTGCATGATTTCATTTGTAGTTGAAAATGCTCAGCCCGTAAATGCGAGATACGTGATCATGCCGCTTTTGAGCTGAGCTGTGCATATTGCATTCACTTCTCTGATCCAAAATTGCTTTCCGTGCATCCTCACTGTGTGACCACTACGGATCGACTGGCAAATGCACAACCCCTACGAGCGCAGTCGTTACTTCTTGAACAGGGCGTCGAAAGCTTTTCTGGCATCCTGCGGCGATGCTGCCGCGGTGGATTCGAAGGTGCGTTCGACAAAGACAGCCGCACTGAAAAAAGCACATTCGTTTCTGGAGTCTTTTGGAGAAACCCTCGCCGGGATCGGCTTGGTGCATTCCCATCGCGCGCTCGTATTGAAGTACGCACAATTGGTACACGTGTGAAGATCGGAACCGCAACTCTCGCAAACAGAATCCAGTAACACCTCGGTAAATCCACTCAGAGTCTTGCCGCATCTTGCGCATCGAATCCCCGAACGCGCCGTGCCTCCGTTCCTCATCCCGTACTGCCGGATGCCGTTCGTTTTGCTGTTTTGTGGACGGCGTTCTGTTCGCGTAGGTGCAGAGGTATCCTCCATGTAGCCACGCTGTTTGTATTTTCTGTCCATAACACTTCCTGCGGAAAATTTTTTCTTGCTTCTTTGCCTGCTCTTCCGTCCCCCGACAGCGGCGGCTTTTCAAGTTCGGTGTACTAAGATGTTAGTAGAATCTCACCCTGCGGTCAAGCACATCCTCGATATGTAACCAAATGGTTACATAATTTCAATCCCCACTTGCTCTCCCGCGCAACACTTGTTTGCAGGCCTGACCACGGAAGTTTGCACAATCGCGTTTGTCGTGGGAATGTACTAAAATGTCAGCAGCACATTCGAAGGTGTCGCGATGTTCCAGACAGAGCCAAGGATCTTAATTCTGGACGATGATCCCAACATCACCGATCTGCTTTCCGACATTTTGAAGCAGGAGGGATACAAGGTGATGGCTTCCAATTCGCCAAAAGATGTTTTGTTCCTGGCACGGCAATTTCGTCCAGACGTGCTGCTACTCGATATCATGATGCCCGAAATGGATGGATTCGATGTATGCGAATACTTCAAGCGGGATGCGGAACTGAAGTTTACTCGGATTATTGTTCTGACTGCGCGGAATGACCGGGAATACCGTGTTCGAAGCTACAAAGCCCGCGCTGATTTGTTTCTAGGGAAGCCATTTGAACTCGATGAACTGCGAGAAGCGATCCTGAGCCATAGTCAATCCAAGATCGCTTCGGATCAGGTTGTAGTGGGACTTAGAGGCCAGGCGATCATGGATCCGTCCATGAATTGCTATCACTACAAGTATATGGCACGCAGAATCGTAGAAGAGTTGAAGCGACTGGAACGCGCGCCACATCACAACTCCGTACTTCTCCTCGATCTGGACAATTTCAACGGAATCAACATGAAGTACGGTTATGCCTTTGGCGACGAAATACTCAGTGTTGTCGTGGGGGCAGTGCGTCAAGAGCTGCGGGAATTCGATTTGATGGCGCGGCACGATGAAGAGTCGTTTGTCATTCTTCTTCCTGATACACCCATGAAAGGCGCAAAGGTTGTTGCTTCGCGAATCAATGAAGTCGTTTCTTCACTTGTATTCCTCAAAAAGAAGAGACTCACACTGTATACAACGGTTGTCGCGATCCAAATGGAAAAGGGACAAAAGCTGGAAAACATTTTCAGCAAACTGGAAGAAGAGCTCAAGATTGCGAAAGCCCGCAAAGTGGGAAAACTCGTTTAACGACAATCCTGTCCACAATCCTCTGTTACAATGCACTAGTGCACTGTAACAGATGGTTATAGAGTGTTCCATTTCCGGCAAACGGGTTTGTAACGCCGGCGTCCCCGCCGGTCCAATCACTGCGCTCGTCGAATCTGCCGGCGAGACGCCGGTGCTACAAACCGAATGGCCTGCTTCTCCGCTTTCAGAATCTTTCTCAATCACATTCAACCCTTATGTTACAGTGCACTAGTGCTTCCATCTGATTTTCTATATGGAAAAGCCTTCGACGATTAAAAGTCTTTCGCTGGCTTTGCGTTCCTGGCGCACGGCATCGGTAGTTCTTCTCTCCTTTTCCTCCGGACTTCCACTGGGGCTGGTGTGGATCGCTATCCCTGACTGGATGCGAAACATCGGGATGGATATCCGGGTAGTCGGGTTGATCACACTGGCGCAAGCCCCGTGGTCTTTCAAATTCCTGTGGTCTCCCTTTATGGATCGATTTGTACCGCCATGGCTTGGCAGGCGTCGCGGATGGACAGCGATCGCGCAAATTGCGCTATTCGCGCTGAGTCTTTTGCTGGCAGGAGCCGGCCAGCATCCGGATACACCGTGGGTGATTGGTGCGCTCGCATTGGCGATTGCGTTTGCTGCGGCGACGCAGGATATTGCAATCGACGCATATGCTGTCGATGTATTGCGCCCGGAGGAACAGGGGGTTGTCGCCGGCGCACGCGTCGCAATTTATCGAGCGGCCATGTACATTGCGGGCGGACTGAGCATCACACTCGCAGGAAAATATTCCTGGCCGTTGGTAAATGCTGCTCTTACATTTCTTTATTTACCCCTGCTTTTCGTCACCTGGAAGGCGCCCGAACCGGAGGAAAAACTGATTCCGCCTGCTTCAATGAGGGAAGCTGTCTGGTATCCGTTTCTGGGATTCCTGTCACGCCATCGCGCGCTGGAAATGCTTGCCTTCGTTATTATGTACAAATTGGCTGACAATCTTGCAGGGGCACTTCTTCGCCCGTTTCTTGTGGACATGGGCTACACTGATTTTGATCGTGGATTTGCCCTTACGACAGTCGGACTCTTTGCAACCCTTGCAGGTACGTTCATTGGTGGAATTGTAACGACTATTCTTGGGCTGGGACACTCGCTCTGGTTTTTTGGATTTTTACAGATCGTTTCAAATATTGGTTACATTCTCGTTTCCACTTCTGGAGTGAATCGTCCGCTACTGTATGGCGCGATGGGTTTCGAAAGTCTGACGCAGGGTCTGGGCACGGGAGCGTTTTCGGTGCTGCTGTTGCGAATGACGCAGAAAAGATTTTCAGCCACTCAGTATGCGCTTTTTTCGAGTCTCTTCGGACTCCCTCGAGTTTTGTCAGGTCCGTTGACAGGCTTTATGGTCGATGCGATGGGTTGGACCGCCTTTTTCTGGACTTCGATGGTATTTGGGATTCCCGGGATGATCTTGCTTTCTCGATTCGTTCCACTGGGTGTGAAAGAACCGCATTTTGAAGTTCTGACGGCGCCTCAAGTCAGGCCACTGAGTCGTTCCATGCTGGCCTTCCGCGCTTTCATCGGTGGAATGATCGGCGTCCTGTTCGCTGCAGGATTCCTGGCAGTGATGTCTTCTTTGAAAGCGATGCGCGCAAAGCCTCCCGCAGTTTTCGATCCCCGGATTCAATTCGTTGCACTTTTTCAGCCCGCCGGAATTGGAGCATGGTTAACCCTGGCTGGAATCATCATCTTTGGAATCATCGTCGGGTTATCCACGGCAGCTATTCATGCCGCGCGATCCGGCGCCGCAGCTAACCTGGAACTGGCCAACAATCCTAGCTCTCGATTTCCACTAGAATCACAGTGATATTGTCCCGGCCGCCGTTCTCTCTCGCTGCATAGATCATTGCCAGGCATGCAAGAGAAAGATCCGTCTGGTCGCGAAGGATCTCACAAATTGTCTGCTCTTTTACGGTACCCCATAGACCATCGGTGCAAAACATTAAACGTTCGCCGGATTTTACAGGAAATCTGGTTATGTTCGCATCAATTTCCGGTTTTTCTCCCACGGATTTTACAAGCATGTTCTTCATGCTGTGAGATCGCGCCTTTTCTTTCAGAAGATACCCGCTCTTTACAAGTGTCGCTACCGGAGTATCATCCAGGGTCATTTGAGACAATACATTGTTGTAGAAGAGATAAGCCCTGGAATCGCCCGCGTGCGCGACATTACAATATCCGCTTTGTATGATCGCAGCGATGAGTGAACACGCCATCCCTTTGAGCTCTTTGAGCTGATTGGCTGTGCGATGAATCTCCAGTGAAGCCGTTCGAAATGACTGGTGTAACGCATCTACAAATTCGGAGTCGGCTAGTTCATCATCCACTGCATCTGAGAGTATAGTCGAGACGTACTTGACGGCCATAGCAGCAGCCACTTCTCCAGCCTGACGACCTCCTACACCGTCCGCAACAACGAAGATGCCGCGCTCCTCATCGTACCAGTAGGCATCTTCGTTGTTCTTTCGGATTAAACCAATATCAGTAAGTGCTGCAACTCTCATATCCTGCGGATAGAATATCAAATATCAAATCAACATAAAGCCATTAGCAAATAATCACTTTATAGACCTGTTATTTGCTTATTTTGTATGTTTATTTGATATTTGATTTTTGATATTTGATATTTAACGTCTGGCTTTCCTTTCGGCGCAGAAGTCATACTATAAGTAGAGGTATTCATTCATGAGGTCGATTCTTGTCCTGATCCTGGCATTTCTATTGATCAGCCCACCGTTGCCCGCCGTCGAGCAGCCCCTGACGTCTGGTCCGCCAAAAGACTTTGAGAACGGTCTGAAGATTGCCATCGAGGCGATCAAAGAGCTGGGAGAAGTAGATGATCCGGAACAAATTGCGCGCTTAAACAGGATCGGGTACAAGGTGGCGCAACGCGCGGCTCCCGACATGCCTTTCTTCTCGTTTCGCATTGTCAAAATGGAAGAGCCCAACGCTTTCGCATTGCCGGGCGGATTTATTTTTGTAACGACCGGGATGTTGGATCTCAATCTGACGGATGACGAGCTGGCTGCGCTTCTTGGCCATGAGATTACGCACGTAAAAAATCAACACATACGCCGGATGGCAAAGCGACAGACCCTGATGAACCTGTTGTACCAGGCGCTGATCCTTGGAATCGCGTTTGGAGTGAAAGACGATTCGCAACAACGGTATGATCCGGTAACCGGCTATCCGATCCCGTCCGCCAAAAGTGAGATTCTTCAAGGAAGCGCGGCCTTCGGTCTTGTGTTTCAGGAAATGCTGTTGCGCGGATTCAGCCGCGAGCTGGAGATGGAAGCGGATGAAGGCGGAATGATGGCCGCAGCAGGAGCCGGATTTTCACCGCGCGGAACGGGTTCGCTTTTCGATAAGATGCGGCGCCAGATATATGAAGCCCCCGGTTTCGGCTACTGGCGCACTCACCCCTACCTGGACGATCGCGTTGCGACCGCGCGCGTTCTTTCCTCCAATCTCGACATTTCCAAGAATCCGCCTGATCCGGCGCAATTTCAACAACGCACGCAGAAATTATTTCTAAGTCTCGTACCTCGTGAGAAGGATGAACAGGAGCAACTGGAGCTCCGGAAGATGGCTCTCCATGCATCGCCTATAGGAAAAGAAGCCGAAGAATTGAGAACGTGGTTTATCAACAAAGAAGAATCAGCTGAGATGGCCAAAGAACCGTTCTTCCGGGATTACGGCAAAATTATCAAGCTTTACGACCAGAATATCACGGAAACAAAGAAAGATAGCGGCGCAGCAGATTTCACGGTGAGTTTGAGCAGCAACTTGCAAAAACTCTGGAAGGAAAGAGATGCCGCGCTCCCTCAGTATGAAGAGGTACTCAAGAAGCAGAACTACGACACCGAAACGTTGAAACGGTTTATCAGCAACTACCCCGAGAATCCTCGTTTACCCGAAGTCCAATATCACCTGGCGGAAAACTATCGGATTCTGAAAAAGTCAGGAGAAGCCGCGGATCTGTATCTCCAGGTGATCAAAGGTGAATCCGGCGAATGGAAGCAGAAAAGCAGGCAGAGTCTTCTGCAGATGATCCCCACTCTGGATGATTTATCCGCCTGTTACAAGGTTTCGCTGTTATCCACGGATCCGGAGCTTCAAGCTGGCGCGAAGGAGCGGATGAAAACGGCGGCGCAATCATTCAAGTCTCTACAGAATGGCTACGAATTCCGTAGAAGTCATCCCGGCAGTGATTATGAGAAGCCGGTTCTCGCCCGTATGTCCACACTCGCTGACGAGACGCTCCATCAGGGACGCCTGTACCAGGCGATCGGCGAATACCAGAAAGCGCTCGACCAGTACAATTTGATCCTCCGCTATTGCTCCGATCTCCCCGTTGCGGACCAGGTCCGAGATTCGATCGTGAATTTCCAGGAACTGAAAGCCGTAAAAAGCTGACCCTCCATTTCCCACTTTGGAGTCCGCGGGCCTCCGTGCCCGCGCAAATAGGTAGAATCAGGTAACGGCGGGCAGGGACGCCCCGCCGGCTCCAAACTTTGTGTGATGTAGAATAAGTGCGGAGGAAAATCCAATGTACCGCACGATCCTTGCTCTTTTGTTTTTCGTTTCTTTCCTGCAGGCACAAGATTTTCAGGGAACGAAAGTGATCGATCTCACCTATCCCTTCAACGAAGCAACCATCTACTGGCCGACCGCAAAGTCATTTCAGCATGATATGGTCGACTGGGGAATGACCAAAGCCGGATATTGGTACTCCAGCGCGAATATTTCCGCATCGGAACACGGAGGCACACATCTGGATGCCCCCATCCATTTTTCCCAAAATGGGTGGAGCAGCGATCAGATTCCGATCGATCGTTTTCTGGGCGCTGTATTCGTCATTGATGTGTCCGAAGCGTGCGCAAAAAATCCAGACTATCAGCTCACTGTAGAAGACATTACGAATTGGGAATTGAAAAACGGAAAACTTCCAGCGGAATCCATTGTGCTGCTCCGGACCGGCTGGGGGAAGTTCTGGCCGGACAAGAAAAAGTATCTTGGAAACGACAAACCGGGCGACACAACCAATCTTCACTTCCCCGCTTTTTCAAAAGGGTCGGCTGAATTCCTTGTGAAAGACAGAAAAATCAAAGGCGTTGGATTAGATACCGCCAGTCTGGATCCTGGAACATCTACAGATTTTATCGCGCATCAGGTTTTCAACGGAGCAAATGTATACGGATTGGAGAACGTAGCGAATCTGGAAAAATTGCCGGAGAAGGGAGCCATGCTGATCGCTTTACCGATGAAGATTGAGAAGGGCACCGGCGGACCGGCGCGCATCATCGCGCTCGTGGGGAATTAACCACGAAGAGCACGAAGGTGTAAGAAAGGATTAGGAGATAGACGGGATGGGGAGATGAGCCGCCGGACGCCGAAGGCGTCTACTCTGAAAAAGATTGCGAAAAAACAAAGCCTAAAGAAGAAGGTCCTTCGCCAAGTGAACAAAGCCCCATCTTTGTTTTTTCACAATCTTCTTCAGAGTGCCCGAAGGGCCGGCGGCTGCCCTGGCGCTCTTGGCGACTTTGGCGGTTGCTTCCTTTCCGTGCTTCCGTGATTCCGCGCTAAAGAGTTATCTGTTCATCGGTGTTCATCTGTGGTTTCATAGAGCCCGGCGCGAGGGGACATAAACGTGTTAAATCACATCAAGAACAAGAAAGAGATTCTGTCGTGGTGCATGTTTGATTTCGCAAATTCATCATTCACTACGATTATCATAACCGTCATTTTCAGCGTTTACTTCACGAAGATCGTGGCTGGAGGAGCGGCAAACGGAGATCAGCTCTGGGGAATGGGTAACTTTATTTCGCAGTTGTTTGTTCTGACAACAGCGCCTCTGGTTGGAGCGATCGCTGATTTTTCCGCAAACAAAAAAAAGTTTCTATTTACAACATACCTAACGTGTATCGTCTTTACAGCGTTGCTTACGTTTGTCAAACCGGGTCAGGTCTGGCTTGCTCTTTTCTTTTTTATCATCGCCAATTTCGGATTCTCCAGCGGAGAGAATTTGATTGCGAGCTTCTTACCGGAGATCGCGCGACCGGAAGACATGGGAAAGATTTCCGGATTCGGCTGGTCACTTGGCTATATGGGGGGACTTGCCTCCCTTCTTTTTTGCCTGCCCTTTCTCAAGGGTGGATTTGTCATGGAGAATGCCTCCAACCTCCGTATGACAAATCTGGTTGTCGCTCTGTTTTTTCTGATTGCCGGGATTCCCACATTTTTGTGGGTAAAGGAACGAAAGGCGGCAAGCACCCTGCCGGAAGGAGAAACGTATGTCACGGTCGGAATTCGCAGAATCCGGGAAACGTTTGTACAAATCCGTCAGTTTAGCGAACTGTTTAAGTTTCTGATTATCTTTGGCGTTTACAATTGCGGTGTAACCACAGTCGTAGTGTTTGCATCCATATATGCGGATAAAACGATTGGACTCAGCGCAAATGAGCTCATCTGGTTTTTCTTGATTACGCAAGTTTCCTCCTCACTGGGAGCTTTCTTTTTTGGTCTGATCCAGGACAGAATCGGGGCAAAAAACACGATTTATATCACGCTCAGTCTCTGGCTGCTTGTGATCGCAGGGGCCTATCTTGCAACCGGACGAAATGCGTTCTTTGTTGTAGGCAATCTTGCAGGTTTGGGACTTGGATCCAGTCAATCGGCAGCACGTGCCATGGTCGGTCTGTTTTCACCAATGGAAAAGACGGCGGAATTTTTCGGGTTCTGGGGGTTATTCTGGAAGCTTTCGACAGCGATTGGCCCGGCGGTGTTCGGCACTTTGTCCAGCCGCACCGGTTCACAGCGTACTGCCATCCTGGTAACCGGCTTGTTCTTTCTGGTTGGAATGATCGGTTTATTGTTTATTAATGAGAAAAAAGGAATCGCGGCAGCCCGGGCTTACAGTGGTGCGGCTGTTCAGGGGAACGTATAATATTGGGTTCCATCATGGGAAAAAGAATCATTCTTGCCAGTCCTCGCGGATTTTGTGCGGGCGTAGTGCGTGCCATTGACGTTGTGAATCTGGCTCTCGAAGCATATGGCGCGCCGGTTTATGTGCTGAACGAAATCGTTCACAACCGGTTCGTTGTGGATGAATTGCGCGGAAAAGGCGCTCGTTTTGTGCCCAATCTGGATGACGTGCCGTCCGGAAGCCGCGTGATTTTCAGCGCTCACGGCATTTCGCCCGAGGTGCGCCAACGCGCGCTGTCACGCGGGCTGAAAGCGATCGACGCCACCTGTCCACTCGTCACCAAAGTTCATCTCGAAGCGATTCGCTATAAGAAGGAAGGTTACGTCATCATTTTGATCGGACACCGAGATCATGAAGAAGTCATCGGCACAATGGGTGAAGCGCCGGAAAACATTGTGGTGATCGGCACGGAAGAAGAAGCAGACCGGCTGGAAATTCCTGAAGGAAGAAAGATCGCTTATCTGACGCAAACAACGTTGAGTCTCGACGACACACGCGGCATCATAGCGCGCCTCCGGAAACGTTTTCCAGGAATTGAAGGTCCGAACGTAGACGATATCTGTTATGCCACCCAGAACCGCCAGCTGGCCGTTCAGCAAATGGCGGTCCGAACGGATGTAGTGCTGGTCATCGGATCGTCGAATAGTTCCAACTCAAACAGACTGGTAGAAGTTGCACAAAAGAGGGGAACGCAGGCCTATCTCATCAGCGATCTAACTTCGATCGATCCCGCATGGCTGCAGACTGCTGGCAGTATTGGAATCACTGCAGGCGCTTCCACACCCGAAACACTCGTTGCGCAGCTAGTCGAATATCTACGCAGCCGGGGATTTACAGAAGTACAGATCCTGGAAAGCGTTCCCGAAAATGTACACTTCGCCCTTCCATCAGAACTGGAAAAAGTTACAGCACCCAGGAACTAAAGGCCGAACAGGTTCCGCGGAAAGATTTCATCCTTCATCCTCCCAACTTCATCCCTCGTTTTAGCGCGGTCCCCTACGATCCGGTCTGGGACGACGATCGCGATCGCCACCCCGGTCACCACCACCAAAACTCTTCTTTTCCTGCGGACGCGATTCGTTGACAACGATCGTCCGGCCGCCAAGCTGCGTTCCGTTCAGCGATTTGATCGCTTCGGCAGCCTGTTCCTCTGTGGCCATTTCCACAAATCCAAACCCGCGCGATTGATTTGTAAATTTGTCGCGCACAATGGTCGCCGAAACTACTTCGCCGTACTGCGCAAAAAGCGTTTGAACTTCATCTTGCTGGACACTGTAGGGCAATCCGCCTACAAACAGTTTCTTTTGCATTGTTTCTCCACAATTTATTTCTGAAAGGGCCTTGCACAGACTGCCGCGAACGAACCGGCCATTTCACAGAAAACCGAGAGGCAGATTTCGAAAAAGCGGAAGCAACGAGAGCAGGTCTTTTCAGGACTTGAAGTTGAAGCGTTCACTAACACAAACAGAACTCGAACAATCCCCTACATCATATGCGAAACGAACGGGATTGCAAGACCCCTTTTTCGCCTACTTTCCCTCTGGATAAATCTGAAGGTTCCCGGGCGCTATGTTCCGGGCCATCGCATCCCGCAGCGCGATCAGCTCCTCATCGGGGAGGCCCTGCAAATATTTTTTGAAATCGTCCTCGGCGAGCGGACGGATCTTGTTTCCCATCATCTTTTTGAACTCGTCCATGCCGTAACAGGGCAGCGAATACATCTCGTTTGCCCCGATCTCGAGCCAGCGGGAATACTGCGGGAAAATAATTCGGAACGAATCATCGCGCATATCGCGCACTTCAACAATCATATGAAACCTCGAACGCCACAAGCTTCAACCCGTGCATCCTGCAAAGTATACCAGAGCGTATTTGGACCGTCGAGCCAAATCCGAATTGGCCACGATTCCAATTTCACCTTTCAAAAGTGTAATGATTGTGAAATTTGCGAGCAATGATCTCATCTCATACTTTCAATAGACAGAACTATAGTGGAGGAACGAGATGAGAGAGACAAGACCGAACATTACAAGATTGCTGATCACAACAATCATTTGGATTGCAAGCCTGGCATTTGTAGCCGGACTTTCAGCTAATGATTCCGGAACCGACGCCAAGGTTCCCTTTAAGGAAGCGAGACTGATTATCGAATTTAACGCAACAGCCCAGGATGCAGGGGTTCAACTGTTTCTGGATGCAGAGGACTGGAAGACCATTGATATCATTGACCCGAATGGAAATCTCATTTTCGAGGTGGATGGTCGAGGAAAGCTGAGGAAGCTCGGCATGACAGAGCTCTTTTTTGAGAGCGTAGAACCAGCACTGGAAGATCTTCCGCTTCAGGATTTTCTCGCATTATTTCCTGAAGGAGAGTACAAAATCATCGGCAAAACCATCGCGGGCGATACGCTGGTGAGCAAGGTCCCCTTCAGTCACCTGATTCCAGACGGTCCCTCTGTGAACGGCCCCAAGAAAAAAGACGTTGTGGATCCTCAAAATACGGTGATCAGTTGGGATCCTGTAGTAACTCCTGCGAGTTGAGATCATTCGCTACGAGGTGATCGTCGAAGGAGGAAAACCCCAGCGTAATTTTGATGTTTTCGTTCCAGGTAGCGTCACGAGCGTAACGGTTTCGCCGGAGTTTCTTGAACCGGACACAAAATACGTATTTGAAGTACTGGCAATCGAAGCAAACGGAAATCAGACAATTTCGGAAGGCGCCTTTAGAACACAGTAACTTGATTCAGATCACTCATCGCGCGTCATGGAAGATGATGCCCAGCGTATGACGATGTCCCGATCTGATGCGGCTTACACCATGCCGAAGATTGACACGATACACGCCACGCGTTCCTTGCACGGGGCGATGATGAACTGCGAAGATCACACCATCACCCTGGCGAAGCGGCACTACGATCGCGCGCGACTGCATACGCGGACGTTGCTCTGTCATCACAAATTCGCCGCCCGTGAAGTCTTTGTCCGGTTCAGACAACAGAATCGCGAGCTGGAGCGGAAAAACATGCTCGCCATAGAGGTCCTGATGCAGGCAATTATAGTCGTCCATTCCATACTGGAGTAAAAGCGGTGTCGGCCTGACCTGCCCCGCTCGATGGCAACGATCAAGAAAGTCAGCCTGCTTCTCCGGATAGCTGACATCAATACCCATTGCGTTGTTCCAGCCATTGGCGATCGGAACAACATGCGGATAGACTGTCGTTCGAAGTTTCGCAATCAGATCCGGAAGGGGATAATTGAAATACTTGTATTCTCCACTCCCGAAACCATGCCGCGCCATCACGATACGACTGCGGAAAATGTCCTCCATCGGGTATAGGCCGGCTATCGATTGGCATTCGTCTGGGAAAAGAAGACCTTCGATTATGGCGCTGCCTTGCTCGTTCAGATCCTGTGTCACGCGTTCCCAATCGATTGTGTTTACGCGCTCCGCGACACTATTGGACATAACATTCTTCCTTCAACGATCGCATCAAAAATCCAATCTAACAACGATTGTATTTTCCCGCACTCCGATTCTTGCTTTCAAATTCGTGACGGGTCTGTAAGAGGAAGGGTTCGATGTGGAGTCTCCGGGCCTCCGTGCCCGCAACAAGTGTGATTAAGTTCAAGCGGGCAGGGACGCCCGCTGCCTCCAAACAAGTACTGGAACGGGGAGGAATCACTTTACAACACTGTTCTTTGTCTGAATGTAGCGATCGACCTGTTGCTCCAGGATTTGCAGCGGCATTGCGCCGTTTTGGAGCACCACATCATGGAAATCTTTGATGTTGAACTTCGACCCAAGCTCGCGCTTCGCTTTGTCGCGAAGTTCCAGAATTTTCAGCTGACCGACCTTGTAAGCGCAGGCCTGACCCGGGTTCACGATATACCGCTCCACTTCCGCAGTAATCTCAAGCTCCGCCATGCCCGTGCTGTCCCTCATGTACTGAATTGCCTCTTCACGGGTCCAATGTTTCCAGTGAATTCCAGTATCTACCACAAGCCGGGCGGCTCGCAGAACTTCATCCTGCAGCCGTCCCAAATTGCTGTACGGATCTTGTTCAAATCCTTCCTCCCATGCCAGTCGTTCCGCATACAATGCCCAGCCTTCCACATACGCTGTGAAAGGAATCACCTTGCGAAACATGGGAACGCCTTTTATCTCCTGTTGTATTGCCAGCTGAAAATGATGGCCCGGAATTCCCTCATGGTATGCCAGTGTGCGCATACCCCATTTGGGAATCTCCTTCATGTCCCGCAAATTGGCGAAAAAGATACCAGGACGCGCGCCATCCAGGGAAGGATTTTGATAATACGCACCCGACGAGGTAGCCTCTCTGAATTCCGGCACTCGTTCCACCTTCACTCCCGCAGCGGGCCGGATATCAAAAACCTTAGTAATCCCGCGATTCACTTCATCCAGTATTTTTTGATAATCCTGCAGACACTGTTTGCGGCCTTCATCGTTGTCGGGGTACTGAAATCGCGGATCTTCCCGCAGATCCTTCAAATGCTCAGAGAGAGTCTTTCCGGTCAGACCCAGACTATCCAGAATCGATCTCATCTCAGCTTGAACACGCTGAACCTCCTGCAATCCAAGCTGGTGAACCTGCTCCGCAGGAATCTTGGTCGTGGTTTGCGACTCAAGCACATACGCATAAAAAGCCGGACCGTCCGGTAGTTTCCAGACCCCGTCATCGGTAGTCGCTTTGGCGTGAAGCCCTTCGAAATATTGAATCAACTTTTGATATGCAGGATACACCGTATTGCTGATTTCGCTTTCTGTCTGCTTGTACAAATTCTCTTTTTCAGAATCACCGATATTCGTAAGCTTGCTTACCCGCTCCTGAAACGATGTGAACAAGATATTCTCTCTCGGTGGTTGAGCGGCAAACGCGCGCATTTGAGTTAACACCTTTTCGATCACAAATCTCGGTGGAATGATGTTCTTCTGCTCTCTGATTCGTAAGCCTTCCATCTCTTGATCAAATCGAATGCCAAACTTTGATAGTCTTTGAATGTAATTTTCTGCGTCTTTCTTCTTGCCGATGTAGTGAATGGAGGCCATAAAGGAAGGCAATTCACTTTGAAACCCCGCTAACTGATTCAATGGATAGTTGTGGTACATGTATTTCTCACCTTCCACAACGTTGGCAAGATACCATTTGAGAATGTCATACGAAAGCTTTTGACTGTCGGAGAGGGTTGCCCGATCGTACTGCCGCAGTTGCTCCAGATCCTTTCGGATCAGCGCATTCATCTCGTGCGCAAATGCGTCGGACCCATCATTCAGTTTCTTGTTGTGGAAATCCAGGCCGATGGGCTCCAGAATTCGCAGACTGCTCAGCAGTTCAGGATTCTTGAGCGCAAATTCAATGAAGATCTTTTCGTAGAAATGATTGATGCTAAAGGGACGAAACCACAGGAGATTGCCGATCCAGAAAGCGCCGGCAAGCACCAGTACGAGCACGATCCGTTTGATCGCTTTTTTCATATTGCCGTTGATTATACATCCTCATGATCTCGCAGCATTTCCTTGTTTGCGAAGATGTTCGAGGGCGACTTTCATCGCATTTTCGAGATGTTCAACCAGACGAGCTTTTGCTTTTCCGGCATTGCGCTGCCTGCAAGCGATCAGGATTCTCTTGTGATCCTGTTGAAAAGCCGGGGTTAAAAGCATCAGCGAACGATTCACATTCTGATAGCGCTCCACCAGATTTCGCAGACTTTCAACAATGACTTGCTGTCTCATCCTTCCGGCCGGCGCGTACAACGCATGATGAAACGCGCGATTTAGACTATCCTGTTCTTTAGGGTCCTGTTCCGATTCGAGCGCTTCGTGGATTCTTTCCGCTTTTCGTAACTCGTTTTGAGTCAGCCGTGGGACCGCGCGATAAATCAGATCGCCTTCAATCAACATCCGCAGCTCGTAGATTTCCCGGACATCCTTCAGAGAGAGTTGCGTTACAATGGCTCCACGGTTCGCATAGAACGTAATCAGGCCTTCCGACTCCAGGCGGCGCATCGCCTCTCGAACGGGAACCCGGCTAACTCCGAACTGCGTTGCAATCATTTCCTGAGTTAGATCCTGTCCCTCTGCCAGGCGACCTTGCCGGATCGCGTCCCGCAGAGCGTCGGCCACTAAATCCGTGGTGGTTTTACCGCGTGGTAATTCAAATGGATCGTTGATCATGAAACACCTCGGACAACCGTATTCGATTCGCAGCGAACTGGAAAGTTTACCGAATTCGCAATAAAGCAAAGCTGGTGGGCTTTTTCGTGCAGTTCCTTACAACGGTCCAGATCGGCTCCCGGCGTCACTACCACTGAAGGATTCAGGATCACCTCAGTAAAGTGACCACCACCGTCTGCCCTTTCCGCCATCGTTCCGGTTGCGTGATCCTGATAGTCCGTTACCACGATTCCTGAAACCGCGCATAGGTGTAAATACCAGAGCATATGACAGGCAGAAAGCGAGGCAACGAGCAACTCTTCGGGGTTATACCGGGAAGAATCGCCGCGGAAGTTGGGGTCCGACGAAGCCGGGATGGGAGGCTTTCCACGCGACACCAATTCATGATTTCGTTTGTAAGCTGTGTAAGAAGAGGTGCCTGTTCCTGCATTTCCGGTCCAAGAAGACATCGATCGCATACAAATGTTCTTTCGCCATTCGGCTCAATCCCTCCGTTGTCTGGAGTGTATTATTACATTTTTGTATACAATTATGCAATACCAAATGGACCTCGGGTTCCAGCTCTCAATTCGCGCCGCCTTCACACGCGTCAAGACAAGACGATTTCTTCTCTCTTCACCTTCAACCGGATGCTTGGCCGTCGTGAGGATGAGTCGATCTTCTAATAACGTAAAAGCCTGTATGTAGCTCACGCCAACTTCGTCCGGGTGCAAACTGCCCTCAACATGATGAATCACCGTTTCTGTTTTCTCATCAATCTCGTAAGTTCCGAAATACGCGTAGTAATCGTTTTGGACCGAAGCTTCTTGAGGATCTTTCATGATTTGAACGGACATGTAGCCGCTGGAGTCGTATACAATTAGGCCGGTCGGTTTTGCCCCAAGCCATCCTGTGGTGACTTCCCCATTCGGTCTGATGGCTTCCAGCGTCACGAGACGGTAGGTGCCGGTAATGTCTTTTGCGCTCATCTTTCCCTTGAAAGCAACAACTTAGAAGAACTGATAAACTCATCATATATGAAGATGAGATCCATCCTCACTTGTTTGCTAATTGCCATTTCAGTTTGTCTATCGTTCAGGGTAACGAGACACCGACGCAGAAGGAAGGCTTCATCGATGTGCCGGGTGGGCGCGTGTGGTACCGCATCGTAGGATCACGAAATGCGACTCCGCTTCTGACTCTGCATGGAGGGCCGGGCATGCCGGGCGATTACCTGAGCCCATTAGAAAAGCTGTCGGATGAACGGCCCGTGATTTTCTATAATCAATTGGGCTGTGGAAAATCCGATCGACCCAAAGATCCATCACTTTGGCGCATCTTAATCCTGCAAATTCCTTTGATTTTGAAGATGAACGCGGACCTTCTCTTCGGGATCAAAGACGTCGATTTGTTCTAAGCGGATTGTGGCAGCTGCCTTACGATTTCCAAATATCGGGAATTTTTACAGCAGCTTCGGCAAGGCCGTTCGATGTGATCACCGGAACGGATGATAACGGGGATGGCTTTTTGCGCGACCGTCCTGCGGCGTTGAGAGAAACTCGAAACGTGGTTCCAAATTTGTGAACCTGGATCTTCGAATCAGCAAACGGTTTGTATGGAATCCAATAAGTGTTGAGTTCCTGCAGACTTTTTCAACCTCACGAATGACGACAACTTTGACCCGGAATCATTCAACGGCAACCTGTCTTCCGGAGCGTATTTCGGTACACCTTCGGTGGCATTCAATCCAAGGCAGATCCAATTTGGAGCACGCGTTGAATTCTAGCGAAGCAGGTTTGGATCGCGATTCTCCCCCCTTATGAAGGGGGAGCCTTTGTCGATCCCTTGTTACACTTCTTCAGAGAATTTTGATCAGCGTCCAGATCAAAAGAACGTGCAGGGACCAGATCGTGATGGCGAATGGGAGCTGGAATTTAATCACGCCGTACTGATCCTTCATATTTAGCAGCGCGGTAGGAACGATGTTGAAATTGGCGCCCATAGGAGTCATCAAGGTACCGCTCGAACCCGCCGTTAGTGTGATGATTGCCGCCATGGCAGGGTCCACCCCGAATGGTTTTACGATCAGGGGAACCAGCACGCCGGATGCGATCACGGGAAATGCGGCAAACGAATTGCCCATTACGATCGTAAACACAGTCATTCCAACGCAGTTTGCAAGTACTAGCAGGAACAGGCTGTTTTCTGGAACGATGGATTGGATGCCTCCCGCGATCAAGTCACCGATTTTTGCGGCGGTAAAAATCACTCCCAGGGATGCCAGAAGCTGTGGAAGCAAGCTCAAAGAACCGATGGCGTCATTGATCCGCCGTCCTTCATTGAACATCGTCCGCACACTGCTTCCCGTGATTCGCAGAGCCAGAATCATCGCAACAATGCCTCCGACACCGAGTCCGATGAGCGCAGCCCGATTGACTGCGCTTGAATCAAAGCCCGCAAAACGAATGGCCAGCGCGAAAATAAATGTGACGAGGGGAATCGCCAGAACAGGCAAGAAAATCTTGTTCTTCAGTCGAGAAGCTTGCGCGGCCAGTTGCTCCTGAGTTGCCTCATTGTAGGACCCGCGATTGACGCGACCCACGCCGTCGATCGCGACCATTCCCAATACCAGAATGCCGCTCACCCAGTGTGGAAGAAGACTGCCGAATGCGAACGCGATTGCGAGAAGCAACCAGAACAGCCCGCTTGCGAAACGATGCCTGTTGGCCCTGTCTTTGAATGTCATCACAGCAAAGACAAACAAAATAATTCCT
Source organism: uncultured bacterium (assembly GCA_963843285.1). Taxonomy (GTDB): domain Bacteria; phylum Acidobacteriota; class HRBIN11; order JAKEFK01; family JAKEFK01; genus CAZDDB01. The sequence continues at coordinate 208,883 of CAWJJO010000002.1, read as the reverse complement.
GTGACTACATAGACCGTGTCCAGATTCAAAAACCGATTCACTGTTTCACCACGCTTTCATTAGCTGTCCGCTTCAAACGATGATCCAGACGGATAAATTGAATCGCGCCCAGCACGATGGAGAAAAAGACAATCGGGATTGTGAACAAAATCAAACGCCAGAGGTTCACTTCATAACCCAGACCTTTCATCACTCCGTAAACGAGCAAGACTCCGGGTTGCACAATCGAAAGATTTTGTCCGTAAAAATTACCATAGTTTTCGCTGGCAGAATTCGCTGCTTTGATTTGTTCCAGTTTTACAGGCTCCACTTCGCCGCCAACCTGTGCCTCAGCCGCGCCAACCGACATCGGAAAAATCAACGGACGGACAAACGAAGCATGTCCGACCAGACGCAAACCCAAAAAGCCGTGCAGAATTCGGAACAGTTGATACAGGATCGACAAACGACCGACTGTTGCCGCGCGTATTCGCCGAATCAAAGCCGCGGACTGCTCCTGCAGGCCGTACCGCTCCGCGAGTCCGATCGCCGGAAGAGTGATGAGAAAAAGCGTCATCAATCGGTTTTCACTGAACGCGCGTCCCAGCATGTCGATGATTCCTTCCTGCCCGGGCATCGTAAAGAGCGGCAAGCCCGCAATCAATCCGGTTACCAGAGCAGCCGCAACAACAACCAGAGTGGTGCGCAGTTTCAGCGCGAAACCAAGGACAACGATGAAGATGCCGATCAACTTGAACCACTCGGGCAAAAGAATTCCTCCTTGGCTTCCTACTGATTGAGTTTTGCGATTCGCTTCAGATCCTTGTTTTCCAGGATTTGTTTTTCGGCGCCATGTTTGACTACGTGCAGCATAGCCCTTGCGAGATCGGTCGCGCTGATCACCATGTTGGGCGCCAGTAATTCCAGGATTGGGAAGACCGGAACCATGATCTTGTTGGCCCACGATGTGTTGGGGTTGAGATGAACCGGCTTAATTCCTCCTGGCCGCGCAATCCACAAACGCTGAAACGGTAATTGTTTCAGTGCGTTTTCTGTTTTACCCTTCACCCGCGCAAATGTTGTTCGACTTTGCTCGGTTGAATCCGCGCCGGCGCCACTCAAGAAGACGAAAGTGATCGATGGCTTCACCTTCAAAAAAGTCTTCGCCGCCTCCAGGGTATATTCAAACGTAATCACCTCATACTCTTCCTTCGTTACTTGTGTTTGCGAAATGCCCAGACACCAGAGGCATGCATCCTGTTCCATGAAAACATCCGTCAGGCCGGAATCATCCAGAAAGTTCTTGTGGATAATCGTTTTCAGTTTTGGATTCTGTACGGATAGAGGTCTTCGTGAAACGGCGGTAACGGTGTCAATGTCTCGATCAAGAAGAGCTTGCTGCACAACCTCCGAACCCGCCGTGCCGGTGGCGCCTGTAATCATGATTTTCATGGTCATAAAATCTTACCACCAGTGTCTTGTAATCTTTTCCGCCAAAGTGAGACAAACTTAGTGGATGAGATTTTTATTCACCCTGTTGTTTTGTATCGTAATTGTGAACGAATGCTTTTCTGAGCCACATTTCGGATTCAGCGGATTTCTGGATTTCCGCGGGATCAAAACAACCGATACGGTCTCCTGGCTCGATAGTGGAAGCGGAAAACTCCGGTACGGCTCCGAAGATGGAAACAGTCGCGAGATTTTCCGGATTTCACAGGTATCGGTAACATTCTTCGCCGCGCTAAATGATGAGTTGTCTGCGCATCTGCAGCTGAACGTCGATGCAGAACCCGACCGCATACAGACAGGCTCACGCATTGACCTGATTGAAGGTTTTGTCAGCTATCGTCCAGTTCTATCGCCGTACTTGAGATTGCGTATCCGCGGCGGTGTATTCTTTCCTCCCGTATCATTAGAGAACCGCGGTCCGCAATGGACGCCTTTATACACGATCACTCCTTCTGCGATCAACAGCTGGATTGGCGAAGAAGTTCGGGTAACCGGCGCTGAGGCCGGAGCCGTGTTGTCGCGCGACTCCACAGAGTATTCCTTCACGGGCGCCATTTTCGGCAACAACGATCCGGCAGGTACGTTGCTGGCGTGGCGAGGCTGGGCGTTGCAAGATCGACAAACCGGGTTTACCGACCGGCTGCCCCTTGCAGCGATTCCGGCTCTTCAGCCTGGCGGACTATTTCCACTGCAACCGGATTTCGTGGAGCCATTTCGCGAAGTCGATGGGCGCGCCGGCTTCTATACCGCTGGGACGGTTCACAACAGCAAGTTTGAAGTGAATGGAATTTTCTATGACAACCGCGGAAAGCCATCCGTATTTGATGGAGTCCAGTATGCGTGGAAAACGGATTTTGTGAACGCCGGCGCTGCTATTCCTCTGAAAGAACGCTTTGAGATTCTGGGACAGTACATGACCGGACGCAGTGTTATGGGAATCGGCGATATGGTGAACATCAGCTTCCATTCTTACTACCTTCTTGCGACAGCAGCTTTTGAGCAGTTTCGGATCACGGCGCGTTACGATGATTTTCGCGTCCGCGATGAAGACGCCTACCGCTTAGAGGACGACAATGCTGAAAGCGGAAACGCATGGACTTTCGCATGGATGATGACCGTTCGGCAAAAACATCGCATCGCTGCAGAGCTGCTTCGAGTTCACAGCCAAAGGATCACCACGCGAACCGAGTGGCAGTTTCAACTCAACTTTCGCGCTGGATGGTAATGTTACAAGGAAAATCCACGGGGCTGCAACGCTCTGACAAGACCGGTGATTACAGAATCGCCTCGCTGCCCGTTGGAACTTATGACGTCACTGTGTAGGTTGAGGGTTTTGCAACGACCGTACAGAGAGACGTCGTGCTAAATGTATGTCGAACCTGGGCAAACCATGCCTGGTCGCATGATAGCCGCACAATTTACGGTTTTAAATCTGAAGGCCAACGCTTGTTTGTCTATTCCATGGAGTTAAACACGGGTGTTGAGAAACGTCTCAATGAGCTGTCACGCCGCCGCAGCTCAATGTACCTGGGGTTCAGTGGTACGAAAGGCTAATGCGATCGTGAGCGGAAGCGGCGCACTTTTGCGACGTTCCCGCAATCTTTCATATCGCACCACTGACGACTGCGATTGCGCGTTGCATCATCGAATAACCAGCCGCAATCCTCTCCCGGACACTGGCGCAAACGCGTAAGATCGGATGCCGTCAGCATTTCTGCCGCTGAAACTGAAATCGACCAGAGAATCCGGTCCAGCACAGGTTTCGGATCATCCCATTCCCACGCGAACCCCTTCCTTTCAGGAGTCAAGATCCTCCGGGACTGAGCGATTCGCAATTCCTGATTCAATCCTTCGAGGTCTCGCTGTTGAGGAGACCTCCTCTGCACTACCGCCCTGCTGATCCGGTAGATGGCTTCGCGGAGTGCGATCGCTCTTTTCCAAACCACGCTCGCGTCTGCGGGACTGCGAAGAGCTTCACGCAACAATTTCTGCGCTTCCTCTTCCGGCTGCAATCCAACGCGCAAGCTCCACGCCAACAAATCAAAATAATCGTTCAGTTTCTCATCCCTGATGACGTACGGAGCCATCCGTTTCGTTTGCTCGTCTTTTCGACCCCCAATCGTATTGACAAAATCCAGGCATAATCTACCGCCAATCAGCTTGATCGACGCAATCGGCCTTTCCTTGAGATTGATCATCGCTACTCCTGTAACTATCTATAACGTATTGACTGGTTACACACAATCGGCTATATTCGGTAACTATCCATTAAAGTTTAGATGGTTACGTACCATTTGTCAAAAAGGAGGAAGGTGATGGCACCGATGGATGCTTTGCGCCTCTCGTTTGATTTCACAAAGAGCCGGTTGACCCGAAACGACACACATCTTGTCGCCTTTGATCAGAATTTGTTTACACTCCGCACAAACTATTCCTTTACACGATTCACGTTTGCGAGAGTTCGCGTCGATTACGATGCGCTAACCGGAAATATGCTTGGGCAGTTTTTATGTGGCTGGACGCCGAATCCGGGTACCTCTGTTTATGTCGGCTATAATGAGGATCTGAATTACGATGGATTCAGCCCTATCACCTACCATCCGGAACGGGGATTCCGTCGTAATTCTCGCACCTTTTTCATCAAGATCTCGTATTTCTTCCGGCATGAATTATGATTACATGATGAATGAGCATGCTGATTCAGATTTACGAGATTGGAACTCCTGCGGAAGCGGTGAAAGTTGCCGGAGCAGGCGTTCATCACGTTGGAGTATTGGTAGGAAATGGAGAGTTTCCTAGAGAGATCACGATCCAGAATGCAATGCCCATATTAGAGGCCATACCAAGTACATCAAAGAAGGTAGCCTTAACATTATCCCGCGACAGAAAAGCGATTGAAGAGATCGCGGCGCAATTACAGCCGGACATTCTACATCTCGGCACTCTTCCGGAATCTCTTTCACCGAAAGATGTCGTTGAGCTGAAAAAAAGATTTCCGGGCATCCGGATCATGAGAAGCATCCCTGTAATTTCAAAGGAAAGTATCGAGCTGGCGAAAAGCTATGATGGGATCGCCGATTATCTGCTGTTGGACAGTTACAGGAAAGAGGACAATCAGGTTGGCGCAACAGGTGCGACGCACGATTGGAGAATCAGCAAGAAAATAGTCGCATCCGTGAGCATACCGGTAATTCTGGCCGGCGGTTTGGGACCCGAAAATGTGGCGGATGCGATCAGGCAAGTCCGCCCTGCCGGTGTTGATTCAAAAACAAAAACCGATAAAACCGGAAGTCACAAAAAGGATATAGAGAAGATCAACAGATTTGTTCACGCTGCAACAACCGCGCGATGATCACCGGCTGGAAGCTCGCGCTCCAGCTAGGAGCCTGGGCGTGTTCCATTTTGGCAGTCCGCTGACAATTTATCCAATGACCAATCGCACCGTCTCCTCTGGTCGAGACGGCATGCTCTTTGCACATGTTCATCATGGACGTCAAGCAGAAGAAAAGCTTGAAAGGGGATTCACCTTAAGACTAAACGCCCCGTGGTGACAACACGAGCGAGAAGCTAATGGCGATAACACCCGGCCTTTAGCTTAAGGTGATCAATACTTTTGAGCCAACAGCCGCAAAGAGCTGGCCTTCGACTTGCCGTCTTTTTTTTGAGATCTTCAAATTCCAAGATTCGATAGCGAAGTACAAATCGAGTTGATGAGCTGAACGAGCCGTGGATGGGAAGCGTCAAATCCTTCGACGCTCGCAGCCAGCGCCTCCAGCGAAAGCTTGTGGAGCCGGGGGTTTTTCTCTTTTCGCGTTGATTCGTGGGCGCTTACCTGAGCTAAGCTCACAATGCTTTCCGCATGATCCACATCTGTTTTGGAAAGGTTCTCGATTTCGGTTTGCAACGCCGAGAGAAGATTGAGTAATTCCATCTTGCTTTCGCTCTTTAGCGAATCGGAATTCTCGATTTTTGCTTGAACTTGCTGAAGTGTTTCACGGATCATCGTTTCTTCTCCCTCTACGATTTTTGAATGCAGCGCACGGTATCGCGCGCGATCAGCAATTCTTCGTTGGTTGGAATGACAAACACTTTCAACCTTGCGGAAGCCTTCCCGATCGATGCTTCCTTGTCTCCCGAAACCTGATTGTTCAGAGTTTCATCCAACTCCACTCCAAGCCATCCCAGATCGGCGCAAATACGCTGACGAATCAGCGGTGAGTTTTCTCCGATTCCGCCGGTAAACACGAGGGCATCGGCGCCATCCATTTCCGCCAGGTAGGCCCCAATGTACTTTTTCACCCGTCGACAAAAAATATCAATCGCCAGCTTGGCGCGACGGTCCTGTTTTTCCCACTCTTCCTCAATCAGCTCGCGCATATCGTTGGTCAATCCGGATAGTCCCAGCAACCCGGATTGTTTGTTCAATAAAGTATCGATTTCGTCAAGCGACATCCCTTCCTTGTGAGAGATGTATTCGATCACACCGGGGTCCAGATCCCCTGCGCGTGTTCCCATCACCAGACCTTCCAACGGAGTAAGTCCCATCGAAGTATCCAGAGAATTGCCGTTCTTGATCGCGCACGCGGAACAGCCGTTCCCAAGATGCAAGGTAATGATGTTCGTTTCTTCCCGCTTCGTCCCCATGATCTGGCGATACCGGTATGCAACATAACGGTGCGATGTGCCATGAAATCCATATCGCCGGATCCGGTAGCGGCGGTAAAACTGGTAGGGAATCGCATACAGATATGAGACTTCCGGCATCGTGGAATGAAATGCCGTGTCGAATACTGCTACCTGGGGCACACCCAGTCCAAACAAACGCCGGGCTGCCTGAATTCCTTTCAAGTTGGCTGGATTATGCAACGGGGCAAGCTCGATACAATCTTCAATCCCCTTCATCACTTCATCTGTAATGATCACAGACGCTTGAAATTTTTCCGCTCCGTGCACGACACGGTGTCCGATCGCATGGATGTCTCCCAGAGACTGAATGTTGCTGATGTCAGAATCGGGGGAGATGATCCATCGCACCACGTAATCCAGAGCTGCATGGTGATCCCGGAGAGACGTTGCTTCCTTGAGCGGCGGATCATTCCCGGCCTGAATCGTCACAAGAGCCTGGCTGCCGATTCGTTCGATCAATCCCCTGGCAAGCCGGCGGTCTGCGCTCTTTTCGATCAAATCCAGATCCGTTTCTATGATCTGGAATTTCAGCGATGAACTGCCGCAGTTTAGAACCAGAATGTTCATGGCTCTATTGTAACCCGCGGTTGTTGCCCTCTAAAGGGTTTCTTGCAAATTTCGAACAGCCGTAAACAACAGAACCATAAGCTGAGCGATCTGTGGATCCCTCATGCGCTGCTTCTTCAGAGATTGCCACGTATAGAACTGGACGCTGTGAGATAGAGCAGCCTGCAGAATCTCGCGCTGGTGCGATTGGGGTTTCCATGCTTCGCTCAGATCCTTCACAAACGCTTTCAGATACTCATGCGCCTCTTTCATCACCGTCTTCACGGCAGGAACATCGGATTCATCCCTGAGAGCGTTGTTCCACATCGCTTCCGTGCGCCTGTAGTGGATGTAGAGCGATAGGAGCGCGCGTTCTGTCCTGGCCACGTGGTCGGCCATCCCTGCCCAGGTGGATGTATCCGGAAGCGGATTTAGCTCGAACCAGTGACCGGAACACGCCCGGACGAGGCTGAGTTCATCAGGAAAGTGGCGGTAAACTGTGAGGCGTTCCACTCCGGCGCGTTCCGCGATCTCACTGATCGTGGTTTCCTTCACTCCGCGAGTTTCATGCAGATGAATGGCCGCATCCACAATCCGTTCCCGCGTTTTGGCCTGGCTTTCGGCCCGGCGTTTCATCCGGTATTTTCGCGCAACCTTCATTTCATGAATCATAATTGTTTACTGAATACTTGACAAGTGCCGGCAAGCGCGGTACGATCATATTTAAGTAAACAATACTGTTTATTTAAATATAAATCCATGGAGGACACTATATGAACAGCCCGCAGATGTTTTCACCGCAGCGCGTGAGTTCCGATACCCATGCGCTGGTCTCTTACTATCCACTTCCCGGCGCGGGAATCTTGCCCGTGAATTCGTTTTTGATCCGGGGGGAACAACCGGTCTCTGGTAGACACTGGCGTTGTGGCGCTTCGCGATGATTTCCTGCACAGCCTTGGCTCTTTGATGGATCTCCGCGATCTCCGCTGGATCTGGCTCACGCATATCGATGCGGATCATGTCGGCAACCTTCGGGTGGTACTCGAAGAGGCGCCCAGGGCCACCATCATCACAACATTCCTCGGCCTGGGGAAACTCGGCCTGCTTCAAATTCCGGCGGAGCACGTCTACTTATTGAATCCGGGACAGAGGTTGAATATCGGGGATCGCGAATTGATGGCAGTACGTCCACCCTGCTTCGACGCGCCCGAAACCACCGGGTTTCTGGATACGCGAACAGGTGCCCTTTTCAGTTCCGACTGTTTTGGAGCGCTGTTGCAGGAAACAGCGGAAACGGCCGAGTCGATCCCCGCAGCCGATCTACGGGACGGCCTCATCCGATGGGCTGTTGTGGATTCACCGTGGCTACACCAGGTAGACCCGATGCTCTTTGGCGCCTCGCTGTCAGAATACAGGAGCCTTTCGCCGTCCGTAGTCCTGAGCAGTCACTTGCCGCAGGCTACTGCGATGCTGGATGTTCTGTGCAAGCTTCTGTCCGCCGCGCCAACAGCGGCCCGGTTCATAGGGCCTGACCAGTCAGCTTTCCAGCAAATGATCGCTATGGCGGGATAAGACAACTTCTCTTCCTAGCTAGAGCGTGGGCATCTTGCCCGCAAGTCTCGTCATGAAAAGCATCCTCCGGGCTGGAAGCCCGCGCTCCACAAGCCAAGTAAACGAGTGCTGAACAACGCTTCGTGGTTAAATAGTGGAATGAAATGGGTAAAACTTCTTTTGGTGACTTTTGTCTTCGCAGTGTCCTGTCAGGCTGCAGATTTACTGGATGTGTCCGTATGGAAGCCATTCAGCCAGGAAATTTCCGGAGAACTTGCGAAACGGAATTTGGAATTTCTGACCCGGCAACACCGAATGCGCGGCTCACGAGGCTTCCAGGCTGCAGCGGAGTTCGTTGCCGGCGAGCTGCGCAAATACGGAATTCAGAACGTGAAGATCGAACAGTTCCCTGCGGATGGAAAAATATTTTATGGAACGCAACGCTCCAGGAAACCATGGGACGCAGATTTCGCCGAATTATGGGAAATGAAGGATGGAAAACCCCAGACCCGGTTGGCCAGTTGGGATGCGATGCCTCTGTCTCTTGCACAGGATAGTGAGAGCGCGGAGGTAACCGCAACGCTTGTGGACGTGGGCGCAGGGACATCGGAAGCAGACTACGCCGGCAAGGAAGTTCGCGGACACCTTGTGCTCGTTTCAGAACAGGTCGAGGCCGTCGTACCGTACGCTGTTAACCGGTTTGGCGCCGCAGGAATCATCAGCTATGCGCAAAATCAGAAGACCGCCTGGTGGGGTGAGGACGAAAATCTTGTGCGGTGGGGTCATGCGGGCTCCTTCAATCAGAACCCGACGTTCGCCTTCATGATTTCCCTGAAGCAGGCTCGCAGCTTTCAAACAAGACTGCAAACGGGCGAGCAAATCTCCCTCCACGCGAAGGTTGTTGCAGGTCAGCATGAGGGATCGTATCAAGTACTCACGGCAACAATCCCGGGCGCCGATCCGGTTTTGAAAAATGAGGAGATTGTTTTCAGTTGTCATCTCGATCATCCACGACCAGGCGCAAACGATAACGCAAGCGGCTGCGCAACGATTCTGGAAGTGGCACGCAGTTTCACAAAATTGATCGACGAAGGAAAAATTCAGCGACCGGCGCGAACGTTGCGTTTTATCTGGCCTCCCGAAATAGAAGGCACGATGACATTTTTGACTTCGCGTCCCGAAATCAAAGCGCAAATCAAAAGCGCCATCCATATGGACATGGTTGGCGGCGGCCCGGGAACAAAAGCCGTTTTTCACATCACGCGCGGACCCGCCAGCAGGCCCTCCTTCATCTTCGACGTTGCGGATTTTGTCGGAGAATTTGTGAACGAGCAAACCGCAAAATTCGCGGATACCGGATCCGCGGATTACCCCCTGGTTGCAGCGGAAGGCGGCAAGGAGGCGTTGGGAGCGGTCTTCGCTCCATTCAGCATGGGAAGCGATCATGAAATTTACGCGGAATCCTCATTCGGAATTCCCGCGATCTATTTTAATGACTGGCCCGATCGATACATCCATACAAACTTCGATGTCGCGGCAAACATCGACTCCACCAAGTTGAAGCGCGCAGCATTTCTGGGAGCGGTCATCGCCCATTTTCTGGCAAATTTCCAGCAGAGCGATGCCTCGTACGTTTCCACGATTGTGAAAGCCGCCGCTCTCCGGAGGAGCGCTGCTGCAATCAAAAGAAGTATGAGCCTGAACGCCGCTGACGCTGCATGCATTGAAACATTTCGCCTGTGGTACGAACAACGCGTTACGAATTCTTTGAACGGGTCCGCGGAACAGAGCTTGCCGGAAACTGGCGGGACAACCTCCGCAGTCTATCAGCGGGATCCGAACGTGAAAGGGCCGATGGAAATCTTCGGGTACAACTACCTCAATGATCACTATGGATATGAAAAAGCAAAGACACTAAAACTTCGGACGCTGGAGAATGCGGAGATTTTGGAGTATGAAGTTTTGAACTTTGTAGACGGACGACGTACGGTGAAAGAGATTCGCGACATGCTTACAGGCGCGTACGGCCCCGTGTCGCTGGATGCTGTTGCAGAATACTTACAGGCGCTGGAATCCATTCATGTGGTCCGGCTACGATAGATCCCGCACACACTATGGAGAGTGTCGCGTGCTGAGCAGATGTCTGATCCTTGTATAGAAGAGTGAAATCAGTAGAGCGATAACTCCCAGAAAAAGAAAAGCAATGATGCGGTAAGTCATATGAAGGCGCGGTAAGTCCACGACCAGCAGATAGACCACAGTCACAATCACCGCAAGCGTGCCCATCCAGCGGTATTTCACGTTGTTGAGCAGATAGCTGAGGAAGAAATAGCATGCCGCGGCTGCCGTCCAGGAAAGAGTCACATATTGTGCTGGAACTGCCCGGTAGAGCCCATAAAGGATCAGTACAAAGGCGATGCCCAAATACACGTTTCGCAGAATTCCAGTTTGAAGTGTTAAACGTTCCTTTTGCCAATTTAGAATACGCGCGCTGATGAGAGCCACAATCGCGAACGTAAAGTTTGCAAGGTGTGATACAGGAGAAATGACCAAGTATGTCAGCAGGATACCGCTGTAGATGACACTGTTGACTACAACCAGAACCTTGGAACGGAACCATAGAGACATAGAGAGAACCAGTAAACTCTGCAGAGCAAGCCAGACAAATGCTTGCGGAAAAGATTCGTGACTGGCTATAGAGATGCTTAGGTCCATGAAGCCGAATGTAGCAAACACCGCGGCCGGCAACTGGAAACGGGTTCTATGCCACTGAAGAACGGAACACGCAACAAGAAGTCCCGCAGCAAGAAGTGTGATCAGCGGAACTCTTGCCGGTGAGTAAGTGAACGCCTCCAGTCCGGTCAACGCGGAAAACAGGAAACAATTCATAATCAGAGTGACAATCGTCAATGGATGAGTCACCAAAGCTTTCTTATTGAAAATCAATGGAACACTGTAGATTGCGGTGCATAAAAACAAAAAGGGAATGCTCGAGTCGCGATTCCCGGAAATCTGAATCGGATGACCTGCGAATGGATTATTGAACAGCCACAGCAAATGAGTTCCATATGCAAGGAATACAGCCACCAGCGGAACCAGACTCCATGACCTCCGAATGGCAAGGAAGACCGCTGTCCCCAGAACAACTGAAACCAGAACGAATGTAAAAATCAATTGATCTGCCAGAAGAGCCGTAATCATGCCCAGCAGAACTGCAAGTACGGCAAAGGGCGCAAAGTCATAACTCAGAGCCAAGTAGAATTGAAACAGGACGATCGGTATCAAAAGAGCGACCACGGCAAATGCATTCCCGATGACCGGAGTTTCCGTGACAAAATGCAAACGTGTCGTTGAATAAAAAAGAAGAACTGTTGTGCCTGCCGCCATCAATCGAGATAAGTGCGGTATGCTCTTGCGCCAGAGCCGCGACATGAAAAAAAGTATCCCTGCTGTGGCATAGGCCAGTGAATTCGCGGCCAGAATGTGTCCCTGACGGTAGGTATAGAGTGTGAGGAAAATAATTCCGAGAAAAAGAATGATGCTTCCAGCCCACGCCAATCCATACTCGCCGATGTTCAGCTCAAGGCGGGTTCCTCTCTCCTCTGTATCCGCCTGCAATGGCGCAATCTGGCCGGGCTGATATGGAATTCCCAGGTACTTTTCCAACCGTTCCACTCGCTGGAGAAGCAGGCCCAATTGTTCGAGGATTTTCTGAATATCAGTTGGATCGATCGTATCTTGCCGTCCCATAGCAACGAATCGCTGTCCCCACGAGGCAGCATACGGCATGCCACTGTACTTACGGCGTGGACAAGTGCCGTTTGCGACGTTTCGTACCGTCAAAGTGACGAAATGTCAGTCCAGTCGGTTGATCAGAACACCGCGCCCAGAATTTTGTCAATCAACTGTTCCACCGAAATCATCGTTAGGGTGAGCGGTAGAAAAGGAATCAGTGTAATGACCGCTAGCTGAAAGATCGTCTCCTTGGTGAAAGGAACGATGTGCATGCTGCGGATGACATCGAAGCTGTTGTTCAGATCCGCCAGCGATTGAATATCGGCCGAGCCGATTAATGCCTCTCCTTCGGGCGCGCCGCCTCGCAACCACTTGTTGTCGAACTCGCGCACGTAGCGCTGGGCGAACGTCCCGTATTCTCCGAGGCCCTTCCGTCTAGCATTTGATAAGCACCCAGCAAACACAAGCAGCGGCCCCAACACCACAAATACTGCAAGGGCCACCACTGCTAAGATCTCCAATTTGTACTGCGGTAGCTTTCCGCCTTCGTAAAAGATCCAGTTTGCAATGGTGCCGGAAAATAGCACGCTGTGGGCCAGCAAGAGCGGGATAAAAGCGTAAACTGTAGCGGCAAGAAAGCCCAGTCCACCAGAAAGGTCGGGGTGCGTTGGGACAAGGCGCAAGTCCAAACGAGAGACCTGCCAAAGAAAACGCGTCCATACAACCATGCGAAAATACCAGCGAAGAAGGACGAATTGGAAAAACGGCAGACTGACATAAACGTACCACAACCGCGCAAACGATGTTCCCCCTCCAGCCGCAGGAGACGTGTACCATGTCTCGCCCTGCACCGACATCACGTTGCGCCAGATGTAATTGACTCCCACGCCGTAGACGAAGGCAATCAACAGAATCTCCGCGACAATCGAGTTCCGAAGCCGGCCGGCAGATTGAAGAATGGCAAAAAAACGATCGCGTTGCGTTTGCGGAATAAGATTTCGATCCAGGAACTGGCGCACGATACCGCGCATCCGGACATGCACCATTAACTCGGCATAAATCAGAAGCGGCAAAGCTACTAGAAAACGGCAGTGCGAATCAAAATCGTAGAGGAATGGGAGTTTCGCCCCGCTCCAGGCGAGTCCTTGCAATACGGAAAAAATCAGCAGCGGTAACCAGGTCAATACGATAATCGCCACCATCCTGCGGCGCACGTGATCCAGGGCATCCCCTGTGAGATGAGATCGTCGCAAAAGCTGATAGAGCGGACCTCCCAGAACCAACGAAAAATCGTACTGTTCCTGCAACACATTCTGGTTTTCCTTCGATGTTTCAATCGTCATAAGTCTCCTTGAAAGCCTGTCGTGCGGTTACCTCTGCGAGATGCGGGATTAGCTTTGGGTCGTCATGATGTATCTATTCTAATTTGGATTTCGAAAAAATTGGAATCGAAGCGCGCCTTCGTGCGTTACGATTGAGAAGCCGAAAGAGCGGAGTATGATGAAAGGGTTTCCAACGGAACTGCTGTGACAGAGACAAATACTTCAGAATCGGCGTCGGCTAATCCGTTTACACTCGAACCTCAGCCGCGGGGGGTGTTTCGCTGGCTTCCCGGTCTGACAGTGGTGCGCCAATATCGCCGTCAATGGTGGTTGAAAGACATTTTTGCCGGGCTGGTTCTTACGGCGATTCTCGTTCCGGCGGGAATGGGCTATGCGGAAGCCGCGGGGTTGCCGGCGATCTACGGCTTGTACGCAACCATCGTGCCGCTGATGGCCTATGCCCTCTTCGGACCCAGCCGCATTCTTGTATTGGGTCCCGATTCCTCGCTGGTTGCCATCATTTCCGCGACCGTTCTCCCTTTAGCCGGGGCGAATGCCGATCGCGCTCCTGTGCTGGCCGCCATGCTGGCCATACTTTCCGGCGTATTGTGCATCCTTGCGGGTGTCGCGAAATTCGGCTTCATTACCGATTTGCTTGCAAAACCGATCCGCTACGGATATCTGAACGGAATTGCATTGACCGTTCTGATCAGCCAATTGCCAAAGATCCTGGGTTTTTCCGCTCAAGGGGAAAGACTGTACCAAAGAGTCGCGAGTCTGGCCCTGGGAATGGTGGAGGGCCGGGTCAACTGGATTTCATTTGCGATCGGATTTTCCAGCCTGATCCTGATTCTCGGCTTCAAACGATGGTTTCCCAAAATTCCAGGGACCCTGTTGGCAGTGGTCGGCTCAACTGCTGTCGTTGGCGCTTTCGATCTGGCAACCCGATCGGGTGTGTCCGTCGCAGGAAGTCTTCCAACGGGTTTACCGGTCTTCCAGTTTCCTGCCGTTTCATTAAATGAGATCTTCACTCTCATCATGGGCGCGATTGCGATCGCGCTCGTATCCTTCGCAGATACGAGTGTGCTGTCGCGCACCTTCGCCCACAGGGGCGGTTACGAAGTGGATGAGAATCAGGAGCTCATTGCCCTGGGCGCGGCAAATGTGGCATCCGGTTTGTTTCAGGGCTTTTCCATCAGCAGCAGCTCATCGCGCACACCGGTGGCCGAGTCGGCCGGCGCAAAAACGCAGTTGACCGGAATCGTAGGCGCACTCTGCATTGCCCTAATGTTGCTCTTTGGTCCCAACCTGCTTCGAAATCTGCCCCATGCAGCTCTTGGCGCCGTCGTTATTTCCGCGTGCCTTTCTCTCATTGAGATTTCCGGTGTAGTGCGCATTTACCGTCTCCGCCGCAGTGAATTCATGTGGTCGATCGCCTGTTTTCTCGGTGTGGCTTCGCTCGGGGTAATTCAGGGAATTTTCATTGCCGTGGGGCTCGCTTTGCTGGCTTTTATCTGGCGTGCCTGGCGGCCTTACGATGCCGTTTTGGGTCGCGTTGATGGGCTGAAAGGATATCACGATATTACTCGATACCCTCACGCAAAGCGCATTCCCGGATTGGTCCTGTTCCGCTGGGACGCGCCGCTCTTTTTTGCGAATGCTGAAATTTTCCATGAGCATGTCGTGCGGGCTGTCGCCAATGCGCCGGATCCAGTGAAGTGGGTCGTGGTTGCCGCAGAACCGGTCACAGACATCGATACAACGGCCGCTGATGTGCTTGCCGAGCTCGACGATACGTTGCACAAAGCCGGCATCGAATTGTGTTTTGCCGAGATGAAAGATCCCGTGAAGGATCACATCAAGCGATATGGCCTGTTTATCAAGCTGGGAGCTGGAAGTTTTTTCCCGACGCTCGGGCAGGCTGTGGATCAGTACCTGAAGCTGCACCAGGTTGAATACCTGGATTGGGAGGAGGATAGATCCAAATAACCGCTTTCCACTGAGGTGGAGATGGGGATCAGGGTCTTAGCTCATCCAGTTTTCTTGCTAACAGGACATCGATCGTAGTGATTCCACCAACAGGAACAGTTGAAAGTTTGATGACAACCCGTTGATCCAGGTTGTACCATTCCATCCGGTGGTTCATGGACTCTGAAAGGATTGCCGCTGCCGTCAAAAACCCGAAAGCCTCGATAAAGAGCGGAAACTGAATTCCTTCTGAAGTTTCCCTTCTTCCACTTTCCAATCCCGCAATTACCGACCAATTTTTTCAAGTTCATTTTCAGACAAAAGGATACCCCTTTTAAAAGCTTGTTTCGTTGTTCTCTTCATCGAAGCCAGTGCTCGATTCATGATACCAAGCTTGTAGTGAGAACGTGTTGCAATCAGGTTACCGTTTTGTAAAAGAGTCACTTTCGCGCAGCCACATTGGATTCAGAATTCAAAAATCTTGGCTCAAAGAGATTTTGCGGCGAATTAACGGGGCATTTACACCTTCAAAACTCTCGCCTGTCAGACTTTCTTGGAAATTACGAAAACAAAGGAGGCACGATTTATGAGGCTTGAACACTATAGCGACTGTTTGAAAATCATTGTGTTTTTCATTGCGGTTCATTCCACATCGTTGGGATACACAGAAAGCTGGAAGATCCAGGGTGTATACGTACTTCCAAACCTTGGACTATCCGAATTCCTGGCGCAGCCGCCTTTAGCATTACAGAACGTCAATGATCACGGGATTGATCTTGGCGGAATTGGCAGCGATCTGTGGCACAGCAGACAGAATGATGGACCAGGAATCTATTGGATGATAACGGATCGGGGGCCGAACGGCGAAGATCCTCGAACCTTTCCAGTGCCGGAATTTACTCCGTATATATTGAAAGTCCGCGCTGCGAACGGGACGATCGAAATTCTGGAGCCAATACCCGTTACGGGATTAGATCAGGCAACAACGAATGGAGTTACCGGAATTCCCAATCTGAACAACGAGACCGAGCCACCCGCCCTGAACGAAAAATTCTACGATTGTTTTGGCCTCTCCGGAACCGAGTTAACACCCAATCCGCACGGACTGGATACGGAGGGAATTGTACGTACGGGTAACGGCACCTTCTGGGTCGTCGAAGAATACGGCCCTTCGATTCTAAAAATCGCGCCGGACGGCAAGGTGATCAAGCGTTTCTTTCCGCAAGATCTGCTCAATTTTCTGGCGCCCATCACTGGATATATTACAGATGATTCCTCTGCCTCTGTGCCTGAACTCTACGGGCTGAAACGAAAATTGAATCGGGGCTTTGAAGGCATTACTTTGTCTCCGAATGAGGAGACCCTCTACATTGTGCTGCAGAGCCCCCTGGTGAATCCTGACACAACCGCAGGAAACGCGTCTCGCAACACACGGATTCTCGCATTTGATATCGCCACCGAGCAGATTGTTGGTGAGTATGTCTACCGTTTCCAATTCACGGGAACGGGCAACAATGATGATGAATTTGATGTGCCTTCGCTCGGCACTACAGGACGAGCGCGGCCGCGTGATATGAAACTGTCCGCCATCTCAGCACTTGATGATAACAGGATGCTGGTACTGGAACGCACCGATTTCAAAGCCAAGATTTTCCTCATCGATTTGCGCACGGCGACGAATATTCTGGGAAGTTCGTGGGACGACCTGAGTACCAATCCTAGCTTGGAAACATTGAGTGCGGATGGATCTCTTGAGAGTAATGGAATCGTACCGGTTTCCAAACAGTTCGTTCTAACCCTCGATTCCACGGCCACTGTGAACGGTCTGGCGATTCCCCAAAAGATTGAAGGAATGACTATACTGGACGGCAAGACCATTGCGATTGCAAACGACAACGATTTTGGAATCGGCTCATTTCAAATTGACAGTGCGGCGATTCCTCCGACCTGTACTCTGGTCGATAGCGGCAAAGAAAGCCAGATCCTTCTAATCCGGCTCGATAAGGCAATCAAATAGACGCTTGCCGCAATTCATAAGCGAAGGTAGTGTGAACCGATCACGAGATGATGAGATCCATTTATGAAAGGAGAAGTCCTTAAGGGGTTGATTCATGGATTCCCAGTCATGCGGCTCTTGTTGGGAACACGAGCTAACCTGGGACGAGGCCTGGAGCATTACAAGACAAAGTATCTCCTACACAAATCACACATTGTTGCCGGAGGCATTGGAGAAACGGCCCCTGGAATTGTTTTCCCGTATCCTGCCCAGCATCTGGAAATCATCAGCGAAATCAATCATCGGTTTCTTCAAGAAGTCGAACAAAGGTATCCGGGCGAAACGGATCGCAAATTGCGTCTCTCTATCGTGGAGGAAAACGAGGGACGACATATTCGCATGGCGCACCTTGCCTGTATCGCCAGCCACAGGATCAACGGAGTGGCCAAATTGCACACGGAGCTTCTTAAGAGCTCCGTTTTGCGCGAATTTCATGAAATGTATCCGGAGCGATTCACCAGTATCACCAATGGAGTCACCTTGCGCCGGTTTGTGGCGCTGAGTAATCCTCGATTGACTCATCTGCTCAATGAGGCGATCGGAGATTCCTGGATCTATGATCCTGAAGAAGAGCTGCCAAAATTGGAAGGGCTGGCGAATGATGGAGCGTTCCAGGATGAATGGCGAAAGATTAAACGAGAGAACAAAGCGGATCTTGCTGATATCATCAGGAGACAGGCCCAATTCGTGCACCATAGCCGGACGACAGTTGGAAAGGGTGGTGGGGAGACCATAAAATGAGGCCGGGAGGAATGACTCTATCAGTAATGCAAATCACAAGACGATTTTTATCACAGGCAGTTCATCAGGGCTTGGAAGAGCTACCGCGAAATTGTTTGCTTCAAAGGGATGGAAAGTAATTGCCACCATGCGAAATCGGGAAAAGGAAACAGAGCTGAATCAACTCTCCGGCGTAGAATTGCTTTCCCTGGATATCACTGACCCGCAACAGATCAACAACGTGGCAGAAAAAGTTGTGGTGACGGGTGGAGTCGATGTGGTTTTCAATAATGCCGGCTATGGCCTGGCAGGTCCGCTCGAAGGTCTTACGGATCAACAAATCCTTCGCATGGTGAACACCAATCTGTTGGGGGCGCGATCCGAATCACAAAAGCCTTTGTTCCGTATTTCAGAGAGAAGAGGGCCGGGATGTTCATTAATACGACATCAATCGGTGGATTGGTCACAGTCCCTTTCAACTCGATCTACCATGCTACGAAGTGGGCGCTGGAAGGCTGGAGCGAAAGCATGGCATTTGAGTTGAATCAATTTGGAATTGGTATGAAAACCGTGGCACCCGGCGGAATAAAAACAGATTTCTTTACCCGCTCTTTTGAGACAGGTCGCCATACAGCTTACGATAAACTGGTAGATAAAGTCATGGGTATCATCACTGATCCTAAACAGATGGAGACATACTCTACCCCTGAACAAATCGCGGATGTGGTATTCGAAGCTGCCACCGATGGCAAAGATCAACTCCGCTATGTAGCCGGCGAGGATGGAAAAGCAACTTATGCAATGCGCTTGCAACTGGGAAGTGAAGCATTCCGCAAAGCGATCGGAAAGCAATTTTTTGGGTAAAGCACGCTGGAGCAGGTTACTGAGCGAGGATTTCGCGAGAGCCGTGGCAGCATCTCCTGCGCCAGACTTGGCCGATACAACCGAAACAGCGGCCAAAAGCGCAAACAAGATCGCGCAAGCTTTGAGAATTGAACGGTACTGATAGCGTACCCTTCCAAAAATAGGAACGGGAAATATGGCATATAACGAGATCCTGGCTAAAAGAGTGAGAACGGCGCTTTCACATATTCAGCGCGTTGAGGAAAAGAAAATGTTTGGGGGAATCGCTTTCATGGTAAATGGGAAAATGTGTATCACTGTCGGTAAGGATCGACTCATGTGTCGCATCGACCCTGCAATTCACGAGATAGCACTGGAGCGAAAAGGATGCAAGACAGTATTTATGAAGGGACGAGAGTACAAAGGGTACGTTCATGTGAACCAGGAGGCGAGTTAAAAACAAAGATAGATTTTGATTACTGGATTGGACTTGCTCTTGACTTCAACAAAAAGGCGAAGGCCTCAAGAAAGAATCAGTAAGAACCGCACTAACGGATCCCCGGGTGAAAGCAAGGAGAGACTATGACGAAATCATCAACAAATACAGTTCTCGTTACAGGAGCAACAGGAAATACAGGTGCAGCGCTGTTGCGACTCTTGGAAGTGCGATGATTGTACGCTTCAGTATTCTTACCAATTTTTTCATTTGTTATGAGAATACCCAAGGTTCGTAATAAATAAAAATGGGAGTCAAGAACAGATTGAAGATTCCTGGTCGAAATTAGAAAGACCGGCGCCACTGCGATACGTTCGATTTCTTCCACGCATTTATGCATCACCGGTCGGCTTGATACTGGCCGATGTCTGCCTATATATTAAGAGAGTAGATGGTCGAAGCATCGCTGCTCCATTTGCCTGCAGGATTATCGTGAGACAATTGTAAAGTTAGCAAGGCGCTCCGATCTGCTATCCGGAGGAACGCATGGACAAGCCTCGAATTTTCCTCGGCTCATCACTAAAGCAAGAGAAACTACTACAGGCGCTGACACGCGGTCTCGAAGACATTGCGCATGTAAGCCCCTGGATGACATCGTTCAATCCTGGCACAACCACACTCGAGCGGCTTGTCGAACTTGCTCGTGAAGTGGACTTTGCGGCTTTTGTGTTCGCCCAGGATGATTGGACAAGCACGAACACAGTGACATCCCCTCATCCGGAATCCGGTCAAGCTGCTCCGCGAGACAATGTCGTATTCGAAGCCGGACTTTTTGGTGGAACACTCGGAATGCGCCGAACCTTTATTCTTCATGCGCGCGGCGCAAAACTTCCCACCGATCTTCTTGGACTCACCTCCTTACGATACAGCGCAACGACTTCTGCGGAAATCAAAGTGATCAACCAAAAGCTTCGGATGGCGATCGAGAATTTGGGACGCGTCGCCCGAATCGAAGGCCTGTGGTGGCAGTATTCTCTTACGGAGCGCTCAATCAAGGAACCTTCTGCCATAAGCCTCCTGCGAATCTGGCGAGACCGTGACGGTACGCTGAATGTAGCCGGTCGTGGATGGCAAGAAAATGGCCGTCTGTCAGTCAGATACTGGAGTGAAGCAACGAAGGAGAAAAAAGAATCTTCCGGTGTCTTCTACTATTGGAACGGAGAACGACCCATGGATCCGAACGCGCCACGGTTGTATGGAACGGCCGAGATCCGATTGGAATCGGCTGATCGAGCGTCTGGATATTGGACAACGCGATCAGAAACCAACCCGGAACTGAATGAGCGCACATCTGGTGTTTACGTACGCGCGAATCCAGAAGACATGAGTATCTTAGATGGACCCGACGATCAGCGACGCGCAGAGTTGATCGCAGCATGCATGAGGAATTGGAAATCGATCACGAGCGCCTAGACGATATTGGCCCCGTTCCTCTACTCAATTAGAACTTTGCGTTTCTGCGCTTCACTCTTTGTTGGAATGCTTGAAAACATGACGTAAGGTTCCATATGGAAATGAAAGCAAGTGCCGGGCAGATGTCCATTGATGATCAGCCTGCAACGCTACAGGACATTCGCCTTGTTGTCGATACAATCCCTGCACTCACATGGTCGACCGGTCCAGATGGTTCCGCCGATTTTTTCAATCAATGCTGGCTGGAAATACACCGGCCTGACCTTAGAAGAAGCTTTACACAATAAAACCAAGGAGACAAAATGAAAAACGAATTTACATTCGAAGGTGTGGGAGGCTTGAGGATAGCAACAAGATCGTGGCGCCCAGAGGTTGCAGCCCGCGGCATCATGATACTCATTCACGGGTTCAATTCACACAGCGGCTATATGGCATGGCCCGCCGAGCAATTCGCGACGAACGGTTTTGCCGCTTACGCTCTGGACCACCGCGGAAGAGGCAAGTCGGAAGGCGAGCGATTTTATGTCGAGAAGTTTTCGGATTGGTTGGAGGATGTAGACAAGCTGATCGAGATAGCCAGATCGGAAAACCCCAGCGTGCCGGTGTACGTGCTCGGCCACAGTGTCGGCGGCGTGATTGCATCGTCATACGTATTCGAGCATCAGTCGGAAATCGCAGGACTGATATGCGAGAGTTTCGCACTCGATGTCGGATTGCCGCAGCTCGTCCAACTGGCTCTGGAAGGAGCCAGCCACCTGATCCCACATTTGCCTGTATACTCACTGAAGAATGAGATTTTTTCGCGTAACCCGGACGTAGTTGCAGAAATGAACAACGATCCGCTGATCGCAAACGAAAAACAGCCCGCCGAGACTGCCTCGGAGGTGCTGAAAGCGGCCGCCCGCTTGAAGGAAAATATGCCGAACTTCAACGTTCCCGTGTTTATCATACACGGCACCGACGACAAGGCGACCCGCCCCGAGGGCAGCCAGTACTTTTACGACAACGTTGGTTCTAAGGACAAGACGCTGAAACTGTACGAAGGCTATTATCACGATCTGCTGAACGACATTGGTAAGGAGATCGTGATGGCGGACATTCTCGCGTGGGTCAACAAACGCGTTCCGAGAGAAACCGCGGCGTCGGCGTGAGCTTAAGACGCGAACTGAGATCCACAAAAACTGATTCACAATTAAGGAGAGCATATGAGTAGTAGATCAGAATATGAAAAACCATTAGACTTTGCAGTCGATCCGCGTCTTTCAAGGGGGACGAAAGCATTCTTGAAGGCGCTGAACTCTTCAGGTGGCCCACCGCTTGAAAGCCTACCCCCGTACGAAGCACGTGAAGGGCTGGTTCAGGCGCAAGCATCTGTCCAGGTCGATCTTTCAGGCATTCAAGAGTCGGAGAGAACGATCACAGCTGATGGCCACACGATCAAACTCAACATCGTGCGCCCTGAGGGCGTCACAGGCAAGCTTCCTGTCTTCGTCTTCATTCATGGCGGCGGCTGGGTGCTTGGCGACTACCCAACTCACAAGCATATGGTACGTGACCTTGTGGTTCTTACAGGATTTTCCGGAGTCTTCATCAACTACACACGCACTCCCGACGCCCGGTATCCGCAACAAGTCAACGAGATTTTTGCTGCTACGAAATGGATCGCCGAACACGGTGAGGAAATCCAGGTGGATGGGAAAAACCTTGCTGTCGTTGGCAACAGCGTTGGCGGCAATATGACCGCAGTGACCGCGTTGAAGGCTAAGGAAAACGGTGGCCCGAAAATCAAACTTCATATCATGATGTGGCCGATTGTGGATGCCACTTTCGACACTGAGTCTTATAGACAGTTTGGTGAACAACGATTCCTTACAACGTCGCTGATGAAATGGATGTACGACCTCTACACTACTGACCCTGATCAGCGGAGGGAAATTTATGCGTCCCCCTTGCGGGCAACCGTCGAACAGCTCAAGGGATTGCCGCCGGCATTGATTCAGGTTGCGGAAAGCGACATCTTGCGCGATGAAGGAGAGGCTTACGGTCGCAAGCTGGACGAAGCAGGCGTCACAGTGACCACCGTGCGTTACAACGGCATGATCCACGACTTCGGATTATTGAATGGTTTAGCGACTGAACCAGCAGTTCGATCCTTGTTCGTTCACGCGGCCGCTGAATTGAAAAAATATCTGCGGCCCTAAATCAATAAACGAATCAACCAAATAAAGGAGGATAGATCATAGCTTTTGCTATGCTTGATGTATGTACAGAAAAAAACCCATCGATGAGTGCAAGAACATGCCTCTTCCAGATGCAATACTGCGCGTTCTCGTGCTCAACGCATCTTTAAAGCATACGCCCCACTCGTCGAATACCGAAGAAGTTGCCGAGCTTCTTTTGGCGTGTATGCAAAAGCAGGGAAAGATCGAATCCGAAATCGTCCGACTCTCTGACAAGAACATTCCTGTCGGTTTGGGATTTCAAGAAAGCGATGATGACGAGTGGCCGGGCATTGTTGGGAAGATAAAAGCCTCAGACATTGTCATTTTTGCTACACCTATTTGGTGGGGTAGCCGCTCAAGCCTCATGCAGAGAGTCATGGAGCGCATGGATGCGTTTGATGAGGAATACATTCATGGCGGACGAAGCGCGCTGTTGAATAAAGTGGCCGGAGTTGTCATTACGGGATCGGAAGACGGCGCGCAGGCAACGCTCGCGGCGCTCATGGAAGTACTCACCTTTATGAATTTCACGCTTCCGCCACAGTGCTGCGTCTACTGGGTTGGGGAAGTGGGTATGGATCCGAAGACGGACAGAGAGCGGCGGCAGAAAAATGAAGCCGTAAAACACATGGCGGAAAACTCAGCACGCAATCTTGTGTTCTACGGGCAGCTTTTAAAGAAGCATCCGCTCAAGACGAAATAATTTTAAAGACGTACAGTAGGCATGGAAAAAAACTGGATACGCGCACTCGGCTTCCGGATTGGGAAGACCTGAATGGGTTACATTACAATTCCTTAGGGGATAAGAGCCTCGAATGATGTGAATTTAGACAACCTAATTTTAGACGTTGACTCATACAAGGCGAGTCATTCCCAGCAATATCCGCCGGGAACGACTTCCCTTTATAGCTATATCGAATCAAGAGGCGGAGAGTACGACTACACTCGCTTCTTTGGCCTTCAATATTTTGTGAAGCGCTACCTCACAAAGCCCGTCACCATGGAAGACGTAGAAGAGGCGAAGGCCTTACTTGCGACGCATGGTGTGCCGTTTCCCTATGCTGGCTGGAAGAAGGTCGTTAAGACCCACAAAGGCTTTTTACCTGTTCATATCCGTGCTGTTCCAGAGGGCAGCGTGGTTCCGACACATAACGTTCTGGCGACGGTAGAGAGCACAGACCCGGATCTCTACTGGATCGTCACCTGGCTGGAGACCCAGATCTTACGAAATGTCTGGTATGGAACGACCGTCGCCACCCGCTCTTATTTTATTAAGCGGCTCATCAAAGGTTTTTTAGATCAAACTTCAGACGATCCGGAATGCCAGATCCCCTTTAAGCTGCACGACTTTGGATCACGCGGCGTCTCGTCCAGGGAGAGCGCAGGCATCGGAGGCTTAGCCCATCTCACCAACTTTAAAGGAACCGATACCATTGAGGCGCTTCTTTTTGGAGCGGAGTACTATAACGAGCCAATGGCGGGCTTTAGTATCCCTGCCTCCGAGCACAGCACAATGACTGCGTGGGGCCGAAGCGGAGAGACTGATGCGTATCGCAATATGCTCAGGTTCTTCAGCCAGGGCTACCCGCTCGTTGCGGTTGTTTCTGACAGCTATGATGTGTTCTCTGCGATTCAAAACATCTGGGGGAAAGAACTGAAGGCAGAGGTCGTCGCTTCCGGAGGCACAGTCGTGATCCGCCCGGACTCCGGAGAGCCCGTCTCTACGCTCTTGCGCGTTGTGCAACTTTTAGACGAAGCATATGGGAGCAAGGTCAACAGAAAAGGCTATAAGGTCTTAGAGCATATGAGGGTCATCTGGGGAGATGGCGTCAATGAAGATTCGATCCGAAGGATGCTTAGCATCTTAGAGCGATATAAATACTCCGCGGATAACGTCGCTTTTGGTATGGGAGGAGCCCTCTTACAGCGTTGTGATCGAGATACTCAGCACTTTGCGATGAAAGCCTCTGAGGTCGTCGTCGCTGGGGTGCATCGAGCCATCTCAAAAGACCCGGTCACCGATCCCGGCAAGCGAAGTAAATCTGGGCGCTGGGAGCTGTATCGGGTCGATGGGCAATATGTGAGCGCTGTGGCAGGAGCAGAGAATAATACCGACGGACCTAAACACGAGCCGCAGCTGGTGAGCTTTTATCGAGATGGGCAGGTTCTGCGAGACGATTCGTTAGAAGATATCAGAAAGAGAGGCTAAGGCAATTGAGCGCAAAAGCCTTCACGAAAAAGCATCCTCGTTTCAGCACTGTCCAGCTGAGCAGAAAACTCGCAGAAGTGTCTGTTGAATTTTCTATTTTGTTTTCACGAAATCGCCACTACTGGAACAAGTGATCGATGACCGTATAGCAATTGGAGGTTACATGGATTTTGAAACGCTCAAGTACACCAAAGAAGGGACCGTTTTGTTTGTTGAGATTGCAGCGCCTCCGATGAACCTTCTGGGACCCGAACTGATCCGCGATCTGGTTTCCCTCATTCAACAATCCGAAGGCGACAATGGCGTGCAAGTTGTCGTTTTCAAAAGCACCGATCACGATTACTTCATTTCGCACGTGGATGTGACGCGGATCAAAGAAAATCGGGAAGCGGCGGCGAAGCTGACGGGCGAACCATCTATCGCCGTCATGCTTCACCATCTGAGCCAAAGCCGACTGGTCACGATCGCACAAATCGAAGGTCGCGTACGCGGTGTCGGCAGCGAGTTCGTGCTGGCATGCGACATGCGCTTTGCCGCGCGAGAGTCGGCGGTTTTCAGTCAGTTCGAACCGGCGTTTGGAGTGATCCCAGGCGCGGGTGGCGCTCAACATCTAGCGCGCCTCCTCGGCCGTGCCCGGGCACTGGAAGTGATGCTGAGCGCGGAAGATTACAATGCGGATTTGGCCGAACGGTACGGCTGGATCAATCGGGCGTTACCCGCGAATGAGCTCGATCATTTCGTCAGATCACTCGCACAACGGATCGCAAAGTTTCCATCCGCAGGACGCGCAGTGGTCAAGAATCGAGTGAATGCGATCGGACTTCCGGCGGTTGAGGATATTCGTCGTGATTCGGACCTCTTCATCGAGGGCGTGGGTAGCATCGAATTTCAAGGCCGGATGCAGGCCGCAATGGAACGTGGCTTCCAGACAAAGGATGCGGAAATCAACCTGCCTGCGATGCTGGCAGACCTGAAAAATTAAACAGGGCCTTTGGAGGATTCATGAAATACAAGAAGGAAATCACTGCACTTCTGCTGATTGATCCGTATAACGATTTCATTTCTCCCGGCGGGAAAATCTGGGATCGGATCAAGGGAGTAGCTGAAGCCAATCAGTGCGTACCGCATATGATTCAAATCCTGGACGCTGCGCGAAATGCGAAGATTCGTGTTTTCTACGCGCTACACCGCCGTTATCGTCCCGGTGACTACGAGAACTGGAATTATATTGCGCCCATTCAAAAGCGCGCATGGTCCAGCAAGGCATTCGAATACGGTACGTGGGGTGGAGAAATCCGCAGCGAGTTCGAACCTCGGCCCGGCGAAATCGTGGCTCTTGAGCATTGGTGCTCCAGCGGGTTCGCAAATACCGATTTGGATTTGCAGTGCAAGAAACATGGTATCCATGAACTCATCGTCGCGGGACTGATTGCACACACGTGTGTGGAAGCGACGGTTCGTTATGGCGCTGAACTTGGCTACGAAATAACGTTGGTGAAGGATGCAACGGCGGATTACTCCGATCGGGAAATGCATACTGCGCTCGAGGTGAATATCCCAAACTATGCAACTGCCATTGTGACCACAAATGAGATTCTGGATTCAATCTCTTCTTTGTAAATCGGGAAAACATTTCCAGGAAATCACCTACGAGCACATGCTCAGTGGAAAGGTACGTTTCCGGTCCGTGCTCACGTTCGGTATTTAGAGACATTGGAGGTTTTCATGGTTGATCAATACATTGTTACACCGCAAAAACCAATCCCGTCCGGCTTCGGGCGGCAAACGACAGCAACAGAAACTTTGCACGGTCACGACCTGAACGGAAAAGTTGCAATTGTGACGGGTGGGCATTCCGGAATAGGACTTGCGACAACACGAGCGCTGGTAAAAGCAGGAGCGCGCGTTGTCGTTGGAGCTCGATCACGCGAAAAAGCACAGGCAGCAATTTCGAATCTTACAGGGGTTGAAGCTCACGAGTTGGAACTGATCGATCCGGATTCCATTGATCGTTTTGCACAATGGTTTCTCAACTCCGATTCGCAGCTGGATATCCTTATCAATAACGCCGGAATTATGGCTCCGCCGCTTGTTCGGGATGCCCGCGGATACGAATCGCAATTCGCGACGAATCATCTCGGACACTTCCAGCTTACGGCACGGCTTTGGCCTGCCCTGGTCAATGCCGGCAAGGCGCGGGTTGTCTCACTTTCCTCCAGTGGAATCGCGTTTGGCGGAATGGATTTCGAAGATCCGAATTTCGAACATCATGAATACGATAAGTGGAGGGCGTATGGCCAATCAAAGTCCGCGAATTCTTTGTTTGCTGTGGCATTGGATCGATTCGGTTTTTCACGCGGCGTTCGAGCTTTCGCCGTTCATCCGGGCGGTATCATGACAAACCTCGCTCGTTTTATGACAGATGCGGAGCTAGAGGCCGCGAAAAGTGCCTCCGGTCAACTGAAAACTGTCGAACAAGGAGCGGCGACAAGCGTTTGGTGCGCAATCAGCGATCAACTCGCTAACAAAGGCGGTGTCTATTGCATGGATTGCGACATCGCTCCCGTCATCACAGACCTTTCCCCGGCGTTGGGCGATACGCTGACTGGCGTCCTTCCGCATGCCATCGATCCCGAAAATGCGCAACGGCTGTGGCGCCTCAGCGAGCAATTAACCGGCGTTACGTTCAGCTCCTGATTTTTTGTTGCCTCAACCTGTTTACGCGTGCCATGAAGTCCTGGTTGAGATCCTGTGTCGATTGTCATTTGACGTTTTCAGCGTGTGCATGGATCTTCTTCAAGTAGACGTCGCCCCGACGTTCGGCGACGATGTCAAAAAGTCAAAAGAATTGCTGCGTGGATTAAAATGGCGAGCGCAACACCGAAGATCGGTAACGATCTGAAACGCCCGGTCACACTATGGCGTTGGATAGTCCCAAACATCAGGCGGCAGCTTATCCTTGAGTGATGCATACATGGCATCGCGGAACAGTTTCAGCGCCGGATACGGCCGTATAGGTACCGGAACCACGCGTAGAGCTCGACTGAGCGAAAATCGCCGCGCAGACTTCACGGCCCTCGATTGGCCGAATCAGGATCGGGCTGTTAAATACGATGTTTTCGGCAAGCAGCACGCTCACCTGGGCGGCTGTAGGTTTACCGGTTTCCCGTAGTTTGCGTAAAGGATGCATTGTGATTCCTCCTATGCTATTTTGCGGCGAGCTTAGGCGAACTACAGCTACGGGCTCATGGATAGCTGAGAACAGCTGAGGAATAGCCCCGGCTTGGTCTAGGCCTTTGGCGCCGCACTGACTTATAATTCCGTGCTTCGATCGCTTTCAGGCTCTTTGCAAACGCCTTCTCCAACTCTCCCTTGCCGACGATCCCAACAAACCGCCGATCATCCGGCCCTTGAAGTTCTTGCCCTCGCGCACAATCACGACGTCCACGTCGGTCGTCCCGTTGGGCTGCCGCGTTAAGGTATACGTGTGACCCGACCGGCCTCCCCACAAGTTCGAGTCAGTGGTGGTAAGGACCACGTGCTTGGGATCGGACCAGTCGTAGCTCAATCGTTCCCAGATGCCTACGTGCCCTCGGTTACGTCGGCGTAGTTCGAGCCTTTCTTCATGGACCTTAAGGTACTGATCCGTGCTATTGCCAAAGATCTTCTCACGACCTGGCCCGAAGTCAGTGAGCCCCGCAATGAACTGCTCGGGCGTCGCGGTGGTTGTCAATTTGAAATGAATTGTGGCCATGGTTGTGCTCCTTTGTCCCGGTTCACCGGGAAATGGACTTTCCGGGTTTGTGATTTAGTTGCATGAAGGACTGGGGCTTTGCCCCAGACCCCAAGGTTTTCTGAGGCATTGCAGGAGGCTCCGGATATTCATTTCGGAAGAAGAATGAACGGGAGGCCGTTGGCCTCCCGGCTGTTACAACGAATATCCGTCGCAACCTGATCCGGTTATCCCTGGCGAGTTGCTCCTCAGCAGAGCTCGCTTCCGTTTGGCCGGACAAATTCAGTGTAGTAGCACCCGCCATCGTTTTCAATATTGAAATGAATACGACATTATTTTTCATAACTGCTAATTCTGTAGTAGATGTCCAGAAATGCTCTGCACCACTTGCCGCGCGATCCGGCGCTGTTCTCGCGCGGCTTCAAGCTTACGATCCCTTTCTGCAAAAATCTGTTTCTCGCGGCCTTCAAGCTTGGCCAGAGGCGTGATGTATCCAATCGCGCTATGCAGCCTGCGTTCGTTATAATGCGTTACGAATTCGCTTACGATGCGTATGGCGTCCTCCAAAGAAATCGGGCATTTAGCCCGGATTGCTTCGTTCTTCAGACTCTTATGCCATCGTTCGATCTTGCCGTTGCTTTGCGGATAGTAAGGTGCGGTTCGGACATGAGTCATTCCGCTGATCCGGATGAATTCTTTAAAGTCACGAGCGATGAATTGGGGTCCGTTATCGGAAATGATCTGTGGCCGTGCTTCCGGAAATCTCTCCCTTGCCCGCTGCAGCACAATCTCGACGTCGCCTTCTGTCATCTTCTCGCGGATCTCGTGATGTACGATGTATCGACTGTAGCCGTCCAGGATGCTGCAAAGATAATAAAAGGTGCCGCAAATATTCAGATACGAGATGTCAACATGCCAGTGGCCATGCGCAGCGAATGGTTGCTGAAAACCGGTTCCTTTCTTCGAAGCCTTTCCGTTCCATTTACGAAGCAGGCCGGCTTTGCTGAGAACCCGATACGTACTCGACGGACTCACTGCCACCACATCTTCATCGAGCATCATGAAGCTCAATCGGCGATAGCCTTCCAGTGGATGAGCCACGTGGTATTCCATGATCCGCTGCTTCTCCCAATCGGCAAGCCACCAATCTCGCGGGATCCATGCATTATGCTCGTTGACCTTGCCGTACCGCTTGCGCCAGTTGAAAAACTTACTTCGGCCAATGGCCAGCGCTTTGATGAAAAGCGACTCCTTCAATTCCGTCTTCTCCCGCCACCGGTTCACAAAATCTATAACCTCATCCCGAATATCGTGCGGCACCCATTCGCCCGTCAGTCCTCTTCCCCAAGACTTTTTTTTAGCGCAATGTGCTCTTCCATCAGCTCGGAAAGTACCTCGTTTTTCTTCTCAAGCTTCCTCTCCAGCTTGAGCGCTTTCTTCTGCCATCTTGCTTCTTCTCGATTGCTGTTCTTCTTTTCGAATGCCGATGCGCTGTTTTCAAAAAGCTGTTGTTTCCAACGCGCAAAAACCGTCGGCTGTAAACCGTTCTCATCGCAAATCTGTGAGATAGGCTTGTTCTCCAGCAGATGCTCTTTCAGCATCCGGGCTTTATCCTGCGGACTGAAGTTTCTTCGTTCTCTTTTCGCCACCGACTTTTCCTCCTGGAGCCATTGTTGCTAACTCCATTCTAGGAAAAGTCCACTTCCGTTAGAAGCGGGACACCTTGTTACGTTTAAAACTATACAAGGCCTGTATTGGGAATGTACAATATCATC
Source organism: uncultured bacterium (assembly GCA_963843285.1). Lineage (GTDB taxonomy): Bacteria > Acidobacteriota > HRBIN11 > JAKEFK01 > JAKEFK01 > CAZDDB01. The sequence goes on along the minus strand of CAWJJO010000002.1, from coordinate 178,120 downwards.
ATCCATAAGTTCAATACATCGTTTCGATAGATTTGATAACCAGGAGGTATTAAATGGAACTTCGACATTTGCACTACTTCGTAGGCGTTGGAGAAGAGCAGCATTACGGGCGAGCCGCCAAACGTCTGCACGTTTCTCAGCCCGCTTTGACGTGGCAGATCCACGATTTGGAAAGCGAGCTTGGGTTTCCTCTGTTCGATCGGTTACCGCGTGGAGTGAAATTAAATGCGGCGGGAAAATTGTTTTTGAACGATGCGCGACGCATTCTGCAAGAAGTGCAAGATGCGCGGTTGCGCGCAGAGCGGGTTGCTGCCGGACAAGCTGGAACACTGCGAGTGGGATTTGTCGAAGCGCTTTCCTGGCATGGAGTCGTTCCGGAATCGTTTCGGCGTTTCAGGCGCCGCGAACCGCAAGTGGAATTGGAACTGCATCCCTTACTATCTGCTGACCAGATTGAAGCCGTGCGATCCGGCCGTCTCGATGTTGGATTTATCTTTAGCCTGGCAGACCCGGATGCAGATGTCGCGCAGCAGTTAGTTGCGAAATACAAACTGATGCTGGCCGCTCCCCAGGGACATCCGGTAACGCGATTAAAACGGATCCGGCTGCGAGACCTCCGCAACGTGCCCTTTATCTGGCTCCATCGATGGGCGAATCCCGTTTACTACGAGCGCACTATAAACGCGTGCATCAAAGGTGGTTTAAAGGCGCCGCGCATTGTTCAACACGCAATCGATCATGCCACAATGCTGAGCCTTGTATCGTGCAGACTGGGAGTCGCATTTGTTAGCGAAACCACACGATGGCAATGCCCTCGCGGCGTAACCTTGCTGTCAGTCGTCGATCTGGACTTCCCAGTACCGTTTTATTTGATCTGGCGCAAGGATAATCAGTCGGCGTTGCTGCAGAAATTTTTGGCTCAGGTCGCTCGATGAGCTCGAATCCCAGCTTGTTCAAGAATCCGTTCGTAATCGACTTCGTTATGATTTTCATCCTCACCGAGCAGATCGCAAATGGCTAAAAGAATTCTTTCTCTAATTGCTGCAGCGACTTTTTGAATGGATTCGCGTTCAGATTCTCTTCCAGCCACAGGGACACCCTTTGGAGTAAGGGCCGCGCTTTTGACGGAAGGAGCAAAAGCCTATCCTTCTTTTTCCATAAAGTCATAAACTTCACAAAGCTGATTTTTCGATAAACCGGCTGATGCGGAAAGAAATTCATCAAATGTTCCTTCTTCTTTACCCTGAAATTGTCGTGCATATAGATATTGTGCAAAGCCGATCAATACATCTTGTTCATTCATCTTTACAATTCCGATTATCAGTGTGAATCACTGTCAGTTTTCCTTTTTCACTTTCTCTGAATCTGGTTGTAGTAAGCATTCAGCCACGATTTGTGAGTTTTTGTCCATTTTCCAAATCCGAGTGTGCTCCTGGCCCACAATAATAAACAATAAGAATTCCTGTTCGTATTTTGCTTTCGTTAAAATGCTTTTCCAATTTTGAAGATCAATCGACGATGGAGTTGGAGTAGGTTCCGGATGTGTATGCCATTCCCCGAGGTAGATAAGAGTTCCACCGGTGGATTTCCACGCCATATTAATTCGACGCTGGGTCGGATTCTTTTTTCGCCAAAAGAAGAATCTTCCTCTTTTATCTGTTTTCGCTGGTTCTGTAAGTTCATCAATTTCAACTTCTGAAGTCGCAAGATTTATGGTTCCGAGGAGGATCCCTCCAGCTTCGAGTGATTTGCCGCTTGATTGCTTGTATCGTTCAAACATAACCCGAACTTCTGAGCTCACTTTTATCGTTAAACCTGCTTGGCAGCTGAAAATCATCCTCTTGCCGGAGTACTGCACACACGACATTGTCTGTTTTTGAAGTTTTCAATCTTTTCGATCTCACCTGCTGAAAACCTTTCTGCTCGCTTTGAAAGTCGAAATCCTGCTCGTTTGAATTCCGTATCATTGCCAAACCAGTTCAGAAGAATCGCTTCCTTTTCCGGATCCATTAAAGTCTGGACGCAAAGCTGTGTTGCTTCTAGGGCGATTCTTGCTGATTGCATAATAGAAAACGGGATGAATGCGCCACCGCATCCCGCTTCAGTCTTTGAAAATTCCTGAGCGGGGGCAGCAAACGCTGAACGATTAACAATGCCTTCCTTCTGATACGTTTCAAAGATGCATTCAAAGCAAGCATCAGCTGCTTTCAGTCCGGAGACGAGAACATGACCGCCCAGGCCAAGAGGTTCAACCCATGCATAAACGGCTCTTTTTTGATGCATGAAGAAGAATTCGTTTAGCTGAAGCTCCAATGAATGATTGCCAGTTGCCGTAACGATCAAATCAGCGTTCAAAACAAAATCAGGTTTTTCGTTCAGAATTTGCTGAATACTTTTATGTTCGTGAGGAAAATTCAAATCTGGATATCTTCTGGATAAAACTGTTCGCAGCTCACAGCATTTATTTTTCCCTGCCGAACTAACGGGGAGCAAATGCCGATGAATGTTGTATACCTCATAAAGATCCGGATCAATCAGCCGGATTTCTCCAATTCCAACGCCGGCAAGGTATTCCGCAATGCGTGAACCAACACTCCCACATCCCACGATAGCCACCGATTTTTCCATGAAATCAGTGGAAGCACCTCCTCGACGGAGTAGGTAATTTTTGTCTTGTCTTTTCACGTCTGCTGACGAATATCGATCAACCCCATCGGTTCCAGGTATTCCAACTAAAGCAACCAGGATACGACCTGCTTTTGCAGGTAAAGAAAGAATGAGAACAGCTGGCCCTTTACGTCCTTTTCGATCAAGGAATGCCTTTAATTCTTTCATATCTGAAGGATCGACCTTCTCTCGCAAAAATCGGATTACTTCGACAGTTTCCAGACCTTTCAATTGGAATTCACCTGGGGAAATCCCCTTTTGGAGGTGCAACATCAATGAATCGTAATATTTCATTCCAATTGTGCTGATTCCATATTGCACAGTGACCCATCGATCCAATTCAGATTTTGTACCCGTGATTTCAACGATTTGTTTGTCGAGCAATTCCTTATTTGTGAAAGCCGGAAATCTTGACGTGGGTGATTCAGGATCGAGCAATGAAGCAACAGAGAGCGCATTAGGCCAGTAATAAAGCAGTTCATCCTCAAAATCTTCGGGATTCTGTTTGAAATTGAGTGCTGCATCCAAAATGACTTCAGCTCGTTGAAGCGAATCGCGAATGATTCCTTCAATATTCCGAATATCCATGAAGACATTCGGTGTACCGATGCATATTTTCCGGTCTGAAATATTCATGCAATATTTTTCCAGTGGCTCTTTGAGATAAATTTCGGGTAGATCACCTGGAAAATCCTTCAACAATATCGTGATCGGGATTGACTTATCGTGAACAGTAAGGTTTCCGCTCCACTCACTTTCTCCGGAAGGAACAAAACCTTTGGATTTCAGAAATTCTGATGCCGAAGCTACATACTGTTTTGAAAAATCAGTGAATTTCATACTCTCTTTTTATGCGGAAGAACTCCCCGGAACGATTGCCGGAGCACTTGTGATCATGTGCCCTTCCTTCTTTTTCGGTGGTACAGGAAAATCAGGGCCAAACACTTCTTGAAGTAACTCACATGCTTTCACGATATCCTTTTCGGCTTCAGCTTCCTTCAACGTATCGAGTAATTTCTGGAACCGACCCTTCAGTTCTTCCATCGCATCATCGGACAGCCCAGCAAGCAGGTCTTCATATTCCTGAGTCGGTTTTTTCGATTCAATACGCCCAAAATTGGAGGCTGCCCATTGCGCCACTTGTTTTAACGATCCGATATCGTAATTTTTGCCATCCCACTCCACTGATTTCGTAGCGTGATAATAACTAAGCATCGTCAGCGCAATCCCGGATGGTCTATCTTTGGATTCTTCCGGAATTGCAAAATCATTCCAACGCTTTAGGTACCGAACAATTCTTCGAAATTGATTTGTCTGAGTTTCATCGTCCTCTGTGTCGACGAAATCATCTTTCATTCTGTCCTTGAATAATTGGACCAATTTCTCCGGTTCAGCCGGTCTCCAACCATTCTCTTTGCTAGCAAGTTCGAACTGATCTATTCCGATGATGTTTTGTTTGCGGTAGCAGACAAGATCGACATGATACTTTTCTTTCGCATAAGAGACCCGGATGCAGGTGCGAAGCGATTCCACAACGTTTGTGTGATTTTTGACAGCTTCATACACCCACCCTCTAACTTCGGATGCTTGCGTTCCATCCGGTAGATCATTAAAAACAAGGCCAATATCGATGTCGTACTTCAAATCGCCGATCGGGTATATGCCGGTGCGTAATTTGTAGCTACCCTGGTGGAGCACATCAAAGGCCGGTCTTTTCTCTTCACGAAATCTTTCATGGATCACTTCAATGATGATGTCTCTTTTTTCACGCAAAAGATCATCGGACTTGTAATCCAAGCGGATTGTCTTATGAAATTTTTCAAATTGTTTTTGTAGTTCACTCATTTTGATCCTCTTTCAAAAAAATGCTTTCAGTTGATTCCGCGTTTCCTCTTTTGCTGCCTGCTCCCGTCCGAGGTGCTTCAGCGTCGAAGTCGCATGATCAGAAACAATATCGAGATCCACATGTTCAGGTTTTTGCATAAGAACGCGGGTATAAGTGAATCCCAATATCAGGGAAAGCCGTTTCAGAATCTGGTCAGATGTAAATGATGGTGAATCAATCATCACGGACACCAATTTCTCTCCCCATTGGATAACTCCACGTTTGGTCCTTCTTGATGAGGATTCACCTTCGGGAGGATTGAATTCTGCCAGATTCTGCCGGGGAGTTGAGATCGAAAGAATTTTTATATCCGATGAAGCAACCTTGAGCTCTGATACGGCCTCAATATAGGCAAGAAGAGCCGGATTATTGGCATAAAGGCCCCCATCAGTGAATAATTCCGAGTTTCCATCCGGACCGATGATATTAGCCAGAGGAAAATAAACCGGCGCAGATGAGCTGGCAAGTGCGACATCCCTTAACAGGTAGTCAGAATCCCGGGAAAGGCGCGACGAATGGTCTGTTTTGAAGATCCGTGGCGTTCCATTGGTTACGGAAAATGCAGGAACCAGCAGATGTTTCTTCTGCGTGTTCTGTATATCTCCGATAGTTTTGTTACCGAATGTATCCTTTAAAACCTCCTTGAGCGCTTCATTAGTGTACTTTGAAGTCACATATTTTTTCGCACTTTTAAGCGCTTTTCTTATTCTTCCGGGCTTCGGAAAAACCCTTCTGCCAAGATCAATAAAGCGATCTACGATATCTGTGGCGCCCAGCCCGCTTGCAAGCCCCAGAGCAATAATGGAACCAGCACTTGTGCCACAAAAGAAATCAAATGATTCGTGGACGGTCTTTTTAAAGTGTCGTTCACTTTCTGCCAGAAACGAAGCGCTGGCAAGGCCCAGGTAGCCACCGCCATCAATGCTTATTATTTTCAAGAAATCCCCTTTTCATATTCAGTAACAGTCGCTTCAAGCTATTTTTTCAGACGCTCGGCCCTGATGTAGATTGTTCTTATTCCTTTTTCTTTTTAAAAAAAGTTAAATTTTCTGCTTTCTCCGAATCGTATCCCTGCTGAAGAACGCCTGCAGATAATCCGATCAACGATTCAAGATCTCGGCTTGAAAGCGGAACGGACAGCAGCAAATCTTCAATCGAATGCCCGGGAATATGGAGCACTCGAGCAAAGGCATTTTGGGTCAAGCTTGGGACCTCAAAGGGGATAGCATCATCGTGAGGCTCTCCCATTTTCCATTTCCTTCTAGCGTAGGCGATCCATAAATATTTTTCCTGTATTTCTGAGATGATTGTCAGATCTGCGGCCCTGCGAATCGCAGCTGCAATCGAGGTTCGCCAATTCAATTTGACGGGACGGAAATTATCAAGCCGCGGGATGAAGTAATTTCCAAACGCAGAACGCGGTAAAAGAAAGGCCCCAGCAAACCGATGAGCTTGTTTTTCGAGAAGATGATGTAACGAAGTTGCATCTTTGATCGAAAAATGGAGCACAAGGTGACCGAGTTCATGCGCCAGATCGTATCTCGATCGTGCAGAAACAGCTTTATGTGAGTTCAACATGATAAAAGCCTGTTTCTGTTCGGGATCGATTTGCGAAAATGCGTCGATGTCGTCTGTTCCGAAATCCTCCTTGCAAATCAGCACCCCGTGGCTTTCAAGAAGATGAACCATGTTTCCGATCGGTCTTTGGCCGAGCTTCCAACTTTGGCGTAATTCTTCAGCCACGGATTCGATCGTTTCGTTACTTAGGTTTTCTGGATCCTGGGGAATATCAAATTGCGGTATGTTCAAAGCCGGAAACTCGGTAAACTCCCTGAAATACAAATAGACACGACGAAACCAGCGATAACGGTGAGCAAGGCGCGTACGCAACGAAATCGTGGAACGAGAAAGCGACCGATAAAACAAGCAGCTCGTATGAGCAGATCCGGGTAACTCGTTCCAATCAAGGAAATAGCGGTCAGGCAAGTCGAGACGAGAACAAATAACCTGGAATCTTTCATCAGGAGGAGTTTTTCGGCCGTATTCATAATCTGAAAAGAGCTGCTTTGATACTCCGCATTCTGCTGCCAAATCGGCGGCGGTAATCCCTCTAGCCTCTCGGCCTTCTCTCAATTTCTTACCGTTAAAGCCTGGTGTGCCAACCTTCATTTTTGTACCGTGATATCATATTTGATGTAAAAAGTCAACCATAGAGCTGATCTAGCTTCCATTGTCCACACCACGATAGATCTGATTTCTCATCGATGCACGTTGTAAATAGGCCTGATAGGAGCGCTGACAATTGCGTCGCCACTTGTGCCATCGAATTGGCAAGTGCCATTCAAGATCTTGGCATCTTTGGCATCCGCGAGTCCAGCTCGCTTCGCATAAAAGCCACGCCTGGTCTTCATTTTCAATGACTTACCGCAATCAATCTGATCCATATTGCAGTTGGCCGGATGCTTGCTATTGATCCGCCATAGAAAGGAGGTTACAAGCATGGCAGCATTGATTACCGGAGGAACTAGCGGAATCGGGCGCGCAACGGCCATTAAACTTGCGCAACTTGGGGTCCACGTTATCGTTGTGGGCCGCAATCGCGAACGTGGCGAACAAACGGCAAAAGAAATACGCGCGAAAAGCGGGCAAGCGGATTTTATTTCTGCTGACCTTCGCGATGCAGTGAGCGCGCGCGACGTAGCGAGAAAAGCACTTGAGCTTGCCGATGGACGTGTCGACATCCTGATCAACTGTGCGGGAATATTCCCGTTTGGGCCGACCGATCAAATGACGGACGAACTATTTGATCGCGTCTACTCCATTAATGTGGAGATGCTATTCTTTCTTGTTGCCGAACTTGCTCCACTGATGGCAAAGAGAGGCAAAGGAGCGATCGTTAACGTATCAACCATGGTGGCCGCTTACGGTGTGGCAGGAATGAGTGTCTATGGTTCAAGCAAAGCAGCGCTCAGTCTTTTAACAAAAGCGTGGGCGGCTGAATATGGTCCGAAAGGTGTTCGCGTGAATACGGTCAGTCCCGGTCCTACACGCACCGAGGGAACGGAAGCAGTTGGAGAAGCGGTCGAACAAATGGCCGCACTGGCTCCGGCCGGACGTCCGGCCAGCGCCGATGAAATTGCAGAAGGCATTGTGTTTCTCGCGACGGATCGTTCGAGTTTCATTCACGGAGCGGAACTCGCCGTGGACGGAGGGCGCACCGCCGTTTTGAGTTCCCCGCTTGGGTAAACATGTAAAAGGAGGCGTATCATGATAGTGGTGGCTCGGGTCACGCACTATCATGGACCCTCAGGATCATCTGCAGTTGCTGCTCTCTGTAACAAACGCTGTTGTCTCCAGCCTCAATCTCCGCGAGCTTCTGAAGTCGATTACTACCTGTCTCAGGAAGCTGTTGCCTCACGAATACACGACGTTTGGTTTATACGATGCAGGCACGAACATTCTGCGAGTGCATGCCATAGATTTTCCTCACGGCAAGGGATACATACGGGAAGAATTTGCAGCGCCGCTCGAAGCTTTCCCGGCGGCACGCGCTATTCAGAATCGCAAAGCTGAAGTGCTAAACCGGGAAGACCTTGAAAACATAAACTCGGATTTCGTGAAGCTCCTTCTTGCGGAAAATATACAAACAGTCTGCTGCGTGCCACTCATTTCACATAGTGTAGTTTTAGGAAGTCTGAAGGCTGCGAGCATTCGTGAAAACGCTTTCAATTCAGAAGATATAAACCTTCTGAATGACATCGCGGCGCCAATTTCCCTTGCGGTTGAAAACGCGTTGTCGTTTCAAAAAATAGAAGAACTAAAAAACAAGCTTGCGGACGAAAAACTCTATCTGGAAGAAGAGATCCGCACGCAACACGACATTCATGAATCATTGGCGAAAGCGCAATACTCAAGCAGGTACTCAAACAGGTGGAAACCGTTGCTCTTTCGGACGCGACAGTTCTGATTCTGGGGGAAACAGCAACAGGCAAAGAGTTGATCGCGCGCGCAATTCACGATTTGAGCAAAAGGAAGCAAACAACTTTTGTAAGACTAAACGCCGCAGCAATTCCAACCGGATTGCTGGAAAGCGAACTGTTCGGACACGAACGCGGAGCATTCACGGGTGCGATTACGGAGAAAGTGGGACGTTTGGAACTGGCCAATGGCGGCACATTATTTCTGGATGAGGTGGGTGACATTCCACCGGAGTTACAGCCGAAATTGCTCCGTGTTTTGCAGGAGCAAGAATTCGAGCGCCTGGGTTCGACTCGCACAATCCGGGTTGATGTACGAATCATCGCCGCAACCAACCGTGATCTGGAGCAAATGATCGCGGATCGCCAATTCCGTAGCGACCTTTATTATCGCTTGAATGTCCTTCCGATCCATTTGCCGCCTCTTCGGGAACGAGCAGAAGATATTCCGCTGCTGGTTCGTTACTTCGTTCAGAAATATGCGCGCAACATGGCAAAAGACATCGAGCGAATCAGACCGGAAGATCTTCATGCGATAAAAAGCTGGCATTGGCCCGGAAATATTCGAGAGCTCGAAAATTTTATTGAGCGCGCGGTGATCCTTACCTCCGGCTCCATTTTGTTCGTAGACCAATCGAGCCTGTTCACAAAGAGTGCTCAGGCGTCAAAACAAACTCGCGAAAACATGGAGCGCGAGAAGATATTTCGCGCTTTGCGGGAAAGCAAGGGTCTGGTTGGTGGTCCAATGGCGCAGCCGCTCGATTAGGGTTAAAGCGAACTACGTTACAAGCCAGAATGAAAAAGCTTGGAATCACACGGCAATTCAACTAGTTCGTAGCGCTGGGCTAATCCTTTTCACGCAGTTCAGGTATGTCCCATACGGTCCAGGTAGGGTCCGGATAGAGTTCCTTTGCTTCTTTCTGCATTCTAATAAGGATTTGGATCTTTTCTTCAAAAGGTAGAAAGGCATCACTCGCGACAGATTTCTCCTGAGCTTCCAGTATTTCGCGGATCGTCGCATTCGTTTTCATCGTTTGCTTTTCCATAATGTAGAGGATAAGAATTTATTCCATTGATCATTCAGACCAAATTTTGAAAACAACTTCTCCGCAATCGAAAGATCAATCGGCTCACGCGAGTTATCTAAAAGATGGATGATATGAACATAATCCTTTGGTCTGGAAGCTTCCAGTTTCATTGCTAAGAGATGTTCCGGCCCAACGACCCTTGCAGGGGTCCCAAATAATGTTACTTTTTTCGCAGAGGTAACAGCTTCATTCGAAAGTGGACCTGTACTGGGAATCAATTGCACCTTCACGCCTTCAATGAGAACTGTAAAGTCTATTGGTTTGAATCCGCGCGATTCCAAATAATCATAAATAGGCTTCATCGAAAAGATTTCATCTTTCGAGTGGCCGTGTAAAAAGCAGATATCCAAGTCATCGGTACTGATTGGGCCGGCATAGTAAATAACGGCCACCGATCCGATGATCGCATGCCTTCCGATAAGCCCTTCGCTTTCAAGTTCGTTGGAAATTTCCAGTGCCCGTCGCATCTGTTAAATTCCATTTTACATACTTTGTGAAGATATTCCGCTGCTGGTTCGCTACTTCGTTCAGAAATACGCGCGCAACATGGGAAAAGCGTCAAGACAAACTCGCGAAAACATGGAGCTCGAGAAGATACTTCGCGCTTTGCGGGGAAAGTCGCTAATGTGGATTTCCCAGAAAAGGAAAGTCGGCGCGAAGGTCGGCATGGGGCCGTAGCCCGTCATGCGGCACCGCACCGTTGGTCAGCAAGCCGATCCCCATATTAATGACATCGTCTGTGAGATTGCGGCCGTTCGGAAACCCCTTGGAGCTTGAGTAATCATAAGTCAGGAGGTCGGGGAGTAGATTTCCCGCGAGGTTGACTGCCTGGTCCTTGGGATGGCCGGCGTGCTCAAAGACGCCCGCGAACTTGTCGAGGAAAAGTTCTCGATCCTTAGATGGCTCTTGTTGGTTCCAGATCCGCTTGTCGTCGTCACTTTGATTGAAGGTGGCGTCAATTCCTGGCCGCCCCGCCCGGTCACCCTGAACCAATCGACCCGAATGCGGAACCAGGACACGTGCCCAGATGCCGACCAGTGGATTCGGGCCAAGCGTTCTGTTCGGGACTTCCAGCACAATCGCGAACACGTTCTTGTCAGCGAAAAAATCCTTGCCTGTCCACTGAAAATTGTTCCCGGCGCCTACCGGGTCGGCGAAGAATGGGTCACTGCGGAGCCCGGCGAAAAACCTGAAGTCGCCAGCGATGGCGATTTGGGGTTCTGTGCCAAGCGTGACTGGAACACGTTGAAAGATGGTCTCCCCCGCATTGATGTCGGCTGCGGCGTGTCGACCAGTCGCCAGCTGCATGCTGGCGGTCTGTGAGTTAGTCACCACCGGTGAGAAACGGAGACGGAAGGCAATATCGATCACCGCATCAGCGTCGGTATCCACACCGAACTCGTAGACTGATTCGGGGTCGACGGCGTCAGCACTCACGGGCGAGTGCGGATTGATATTCATAATCAGGATCGTCTTTTGCGGATCACCCGGCTTCTGGAAAACGTAGAGGTCGGTAATATGACTCCTGGGATCCATACTGGTGGGACTGATTCCGAGACCGGAGACGTGGTGTGCCATATGCAGCGCTCCTTTCTAGAAAATTATAATTGGATTATAACATCGAAGTGTTGATTTGCTTCCGTCTCGTGTTATAAGAAAAAACATGGCGTTAGTTCCTGACAATCCTAGTCCAAAACTAATGATCATCCTCTCGCGCGCTTACCGTTCTATCGCGGATTTTTTGGAAAGCGGGCTGGTGATGCACGGAATTCCGTCCTCTGATTTTTGGATTGTTGAAGTTCTTTTACATAAAGGACCTTTAGCCATATCCGCGATAACACAAAAAGCGTCTGTGACAAACGCTGCTGTAAAGAAAACAGTGAATCGCCTGAGACATCGTGGGCTGGTGAAGTCTGATGGTGAATTGTTCGAATTGACTGATGACGGTCGCAAGTTAGTTACCGGAATTTACGAACAGCACAAAAAAGATATTGAGGCTGTGCTGGGCAGTCTCTCTATTGCTGAGCGCAGACACCTTCACGACATGCTGAAAAAAATTGGGTTGGAAGCGGATCGTCTTCAGCATGAACGTTCCAGAAAAAGAAGAACTGGATTAGCTCCGTGGCAGCTAAGACGAGCTACAGAATATATTTCTGAACACCTTGCACGTCAGGCACGATTGAAAGAAGTTGCGGAACAAACAGGGTTATCGGAATCGCAATTCGGCCGTGCCTTCAAAGTGTCAATGGGTATTTCCCCGCATAAATGGCTAATCGGGATGCGAATTTCTGAAGCCCAGGAACTTCTGAAAGAAGGGAACCTTTCCCTTGCAGAAATTGCCGTTGCAACGGGCTTCGCTGAGCAGAGCCATTTCACACGCGTCTTCAAAGAAATCGTTGGCGTTTCGCCTGGAATTTGGCAGCGCCAGAACCGCGCGTAGTTCCCCACCTCCGTTTTTTAGAACAGCGATTTTTTTCAATAAACCACGGAAACATTCAATACAAAGAGATCCAATCGCTTTAGGTTTTCCAATATGAACCCAAAGGAGGAAAAAGAAAATGAACAATAACGTGAAATTCGCCGTGCCAGTAGGAAGAGTTCTGTATTCACTGATTTTCATCATGGCCGGCCTCAGTCATTTCTCAAAAGCAACAATTGGATTCGCCGCAAGTCAGGGTGTTCCGTTTGCTTCGCTCGCCGTTCCACTTTCCGGCGTAATGGCTGTTGCAGGTGGCCTCAGCATTGCACTTGGATATCAAACAAGAATCGGAGCGTTGTTGATTGCGATATTCCTGGTTCCGGTCACCTTGATGATGCATGCGTTCTGGAAAATCAGCGACCCGATGATGCAGCAGATCCAGATGGCAATGTTCATGAAGAACATCGCAATGCTCGGTGGCGCGCTCACGTTCACGTACTTCGGCGCAGGCCCGGTAAGCATTGATTTGCGCAAAGTAAATCCTGAACGGCAAGAGGAAACGAACGGCCTCTTCGCAAAAGGCATATCAAGTTGAGTTTTTAAGAAGGACATTTATGAAGGCAACTTCCTCTGAACTGCTCATGCGCAACTTCAATGAGATTTTTATCGAGCTCGATCCCCTCAAGCGTGCGGCATTGCTCGCGGAGTGTTACACCGAAGATTGTCTTTGGATTCATCCCGGCGGTCACATCGTGGGCCGCGAGGGTATCAATGAAGCGGCTACAGAGATTCGCAAACACTTCCCGGAATACCGCTACACGGTCACGGGTGAGATCCAGGCCATGCACAATGTAGCGACTTGCCGGTGGGGAAGCGGGATGCCAGGTCAACCGTTCCACTACACAGGAACAGACTTCCTCGAAGAGCGTGATGGTCGCGTGTCAAGGCTGTACACGTTCATTGACCAGAAGCTATCGCTTTTCAGTCCTGAAAAGGCATGACGCACCACTTTTAGACATCAGGAGATTGAGCAATGATCAACGCATCGAATGAAGAAAAGCAGCCTCAGACTTCTATCAATATGCACTATGACTTCATCGTTGTGGGAGCCGGCGCAGCCGGCTCGGTTCTGGCGGCCGAATTGTCCGCGCCCGGCGCGCAGGTACTCGTCATCGAGTCGGGAGGAGTGGATGATGCACCAACAATCGCGAATACTCAGCATCTGGTTTTACAACGTCGGTGGTCCGCTTGACTATCACCTGCCCGTTAAACCGTCGCCACGATTAAACATTCGGGTCATTCGCGGGATCAAAATAATGCGTATCTGTCGGACCATTACCTGAGATTTGAACAATCACCGGGTCTTTTTCCGTTCGGGCAAAATGATTCACACCGCCCGGTTCAGAATAAACACTGCCGGGTGGGAGCCTCTTCAGTGACTTTGCGTCAAATTGATTGCCATAGCCAAAATTCCAATCGCCCGAAACCACCGTTGCCATCCGGTCATCTCGATGCGAATGGGCCTGTATCGTTGTATTCGCGGGCACAAATAACAGAATTGAGTAAAAACCTTCTTTTGTGGGATCACCGAAAATTACTTTCGTGTGAACTCCAGCGAGCCCGGAGCTTCCGATCTGATTACTATCGAGTGCACTTGCCCGGATTTCGGCCGGTGTCATGCGCATTTCAGATGAAGATTGTTCCGCTGATGCGAAACATGCAACGAAACAAAATGCACTGAGCGAGATCCAGAACATCCGATATCCCTGTTTCATAAAAACCCCAAGAGTGCGTCGGTCGTTTCTTTAGGATTCTCTTCCAGGATCCAATGCCCGGTATTTTTCAAAACCACAACGGTTACATTGGACGCGACCAGCTTCGTTTGTGCTCCTAATACTTCACCCAATGATTTTTCACCGCCAATTGACAGAACCGGCATTGTTAGTTTGGTTTTGGCAAGTTCTGCAAAATCCTTCGCTGTTTGCGGAAAAGAAGCGAAGTATGCGAAACCTGCGCGCATGCGCCCCGGCCCGGCATAAGCGGACGTGTACGCTTTGCGGTCCGCTTCGGGAATTGAGCGCGTCTTATCCGCCGCGAAATTGTTCCAGAAATGCTCGAAAAATGCGCGCTCACGACCCTTCACCAGTTCTTCAGGAGTTGGTCCATAGAATCTGAAATGCCAAATATCGGGGCTATTGTAGACTGGTTCCCAACCTTCAACGCCCGGCAGAAATGCGTCCATCAGCACCAGTTTTTCGACTTCCGCAGGAAACTGGGCGGCATAAGCATAAGCGACCATCAGGCCGATATCGTGTCCAACGACTCTGGCCTTTTTCACACCGAGCGAAGTCGCCAGTGCATGGATGCGAATCGCTGAAGTCTTCATATCCAGGCCTTCCGCAGGAATCGATGATTCACCGATTCCCGGCAGATCCGGCGCGATTACCATGAACCGGTCAGAGAGCTTTGGAATCAGCGGCTTCCACATCAGCGAAGTTTCCGCATAGCCATGAAGCAAAATCAATGGTGCGCCATGGCCGGCGCTCCAGTAATGCAGTTTTACGCCCGCAACTTCCGCAGTTCGCGACTGAATCGTCTCAGCTGCATGAGCTGTCGTCCGCACTCCGGCGTGAACGAAACAAAGTACAGTCAAGACAACGAGGACATCCACCCATCTTTTCATAGAGACTCCTTTTGCATCCAAATAGGATCACAGATTATTTTAGACTATATAGTCTAGAATTTAACTTGTCAACATATTTGAAGTAGACTGTTGAGTCTGAAATATGGGACGTCACAAGGAATTTGATTCTGAACGAGCTTTGAGTAGGGCAATGAACCAATTCTGGCATCATGGCTACGAAAACACTTCGCTCGAGGACTTGATGCGCGCAATGGGGATTGCGAAGCAGAGTCTCTACGACACTTTTGGTGATAAACGTAGTTTGTACCTCAGGGCGCTGGCGCATTATCGCGCCGAAACGAATTCTGCCATGAAGCGATTGTTCAGCGCCGAGCCCAATATTAGAAATGGTTTCAAACGGCTTTTATTCAGTCTCGCTGATGAGACAAGAGAACAGCACACACGCGGCTGTTTGCTGTTGAGCGCAAATATGGAACGTTCCGCTGGAGATGCAGTCATCGCCAATTTCCTGCGTCAAAACCAGGCCGAAGTCGAGTCGATTTTTACGGATGCGCTTCGGCGTGCCCAGAAAAACGGAGAACTGTCGGACAAAAGGGATCCGGCGGCACTGGCAAGATTCTTCGTCGTAACGATCCAGGGAATGCGAGCGATGGCCAAGCTTAGATCCGATCGTAAGTCGCTGAGACAGGTTGCTAAGGTCGCTCTGTCCGTATTCGACCAATTGTGAATTGTGGGTTCTCTTGGAGGCTTGAGTTAGTCTCCAGCGACGAATTCGTTGAAGGATAATGAAATGGTGGAGATAGGGGGATTCGAACCCCCGACCTCCTGCGTGCAAAGCAGGCGCTCTCCCAACTGAGCTATATCCCCGTTTGCGTCTATCGCGTCGTCGGGTCGTCGCGTCTTTCGCGATAGACGCGAGGACGCGATAGACGCAACGACGCCAATGGGCCTAAGTGGAGTCGAACCACTGACCTCACGCTTATCAGGCGTGCGCTCTAACCAACTGAGCTATAGGCCCCAAAGGCAAGCATCAATTTATTCGGATCGTCCGGGGTTGTCAAGGACGCGCAAAGTGTCACTACTTACAATCATCATACGTCGCATAAACGATCGAATCGTAGCGACCGTCCGTGGTCCGGATGCTCACACAGAAACCGGTCTTCGGCTCCCGCCAATACGAAAATACGGTTTTGATCGCCGGTTCGTATCCCATGTAATTGATATCCTCTTTTTTTCACTTCATCTTCCGCCTGGGGTACGCGGGCGAATTCTCCTTCAGTCCATTGATTACCTTTCGTTCGATTCACTGCCGGTTTTTCCGGATATAATCATCGACGATTTCTTCCAGAATCGGTAAGGTCACGGAGCCACTCCCCAATACCGCATCATGAAAATCACGCACGTCAAAACGGGGACCCAGCGCTGTCTCTGCCTTTGTTCGCAGCTCTCGAATTTTGATTTGGCCGATCTTGTATGCGAGCGCCTGACCGGGCCAGGAAATATAGCGATCTGTCTCGGTTTTGATTTCATGCAAGGAAAGCGCTGTATTCGATGCCATATATTCCATCGCTTGTTCACGCGACCAACCCATGGAATGAATCCCCGTATCCACAACCAGACGGCAGGCTCGCCACATTTCGTAAGTCAGCCGGCCGAAGTTGCTGTAAGGATCCTGATAGAAGCCCGCTTCCAATCCAAGCCATTCGGAATACAATCCCCAGCCTTCACCAAATGCGGAAATGTACTTCGTCCTTCGCAGTTCCGGAAGATCCGTCAGCTCCCGCGCGATCGCAGTCTGCAGATGATGTCCGGGCACTGCTTCATGGAGCGTCAATGCTTCCAGTGTATACAACGGACGACTTTCGAGCGCGTAGGTATTGACCCAGTAGAGTCCCGGCTCGGTACTTCCGAGCGGAGGCTCCACATAGCGGCCGCCTGTATACTTGGGCGCAATCGCGTCCGGAACAGGCTCTACTCCGTAGGGAAGTCTGGGCAGCGTTCGAAATAGCGATGGAAGTTTCCCATCCATTTTCTTGGCAATGAAACTCGCTTCCTTCAGAAGCTGATCCCCGGTTTTTGCATAAAAACGCGGATCGGTGCGAAGAAATGTCAAGAACGATGCGAAGTCTCCCTGATATCCGGTGGACCGGATCACCTGTTCCATTTCTTCCCGTATTCTCTTGACTTCCTGCAATCCCGTCTGATGGATCTCTTCGGGTTTCAGATCGAGAGTCGTAAAATGCCGGACGAGATATTCATAATACTTGCGGCCGTTTGGAAGCTCCGATGCCGCGAGACTGGAGCGTGTTTTGGGAACATATTCCTTTGTCATGAACTCCAGAAAATGCTTGTAGCCTGGAATCACGCTTTCTTGAATCGCGCGAATCCCTTCTGCGCGTAAACGACCGCGATCGGATTCCGGAACCGGCCCGGGAAAAGCTACAAAAGGAGCATAGAAAACGCTTTTGGATGGATCTTCTACAATATGCGTAGTTACAGTGACTTCAAAGCCATCCAGCACAACTTTTGGAAGCGACATCCCTTTTTGAAGTCCTTCGCGCAGCAAAGCAATATTTTCATTTACATACTCCGGCCAGGCGTTCAATCGGGAGATATAGTTTTCATAATCTTTCAGTGTCCTCAAGGGAACCTGACGAGGTAAACGCCCGAACTCCGTGTGGAATCCGCTGTCGGCGTTCAGTGGAATCAAGTAAGCTTGAAACTCATAGTCTGAAATGCTGTCCTGCAAATCATCTTTGAGTAATTTGTAACTGATCTGTTCCGATTTCGTCAGCCTGGACTGATCGACTGTTTCCAGCTTCTTCAGCATTTGATGTTGGAACTGATTCCGCCGGTCGAAATCCTCCTTTCTGACTGATGGAAGGAGAGCATCAAAATCGTGATTCCCGACTGAAGTCGCAAAAAGCGGATCTTCCTGCAGCCGAAATTTCCAATCCTCGGCAAAAATTGCCTCCAGGGCCTTGTCAGTTGCAAGAGCACTGAAGGAAGCCGCTAAGATAATCAGAATGAAGAAACCGATGGATAATGTTTTCATAAAATCATCTTAACCTGAACGGGAGCTCAAAGCAGGCGGGACGCCTGCGATCCATAATGCAGGCTGGAAGCCTGCGCTCCATATTACTTGACCTGAAATGAGAATACGTTTGAAGGCGCATCGAACGGAAGCTTTCCGGTTCTTCCCTTGGAATCCTTAACGGAAAGATAATACGAAATCGTTATGCCTTTCGACTGGGCGGGGATCTGTCCTTCAAATTGATCCGGCTGATTCGAAACGGCAGTCAGTGCAACCTTTTGAAATCCGGAATCTCCATTTCGTTTCCAGAGCACAAACAGCTGATCCGACTTCAACCCCCGCTGAGCGCGTATCCTCGCGTCGATTTGAAACGGCTTTGTAGTATTGGAACTATCGCTCAGCGGTTTGTGTTCAATGACGATCGCCTTTTTGGGAAGAAAATCCACCGCTTTTTCAAGATCGACAATTCCATAGCCGAAAGTGTTATCTGGATGATCCGCTTGACCGGCCGTCTCGATGAATGCCTCCCGCACTTGTACCGGCTTCCATTCCCGATGTGCGGACAATAGCGCGGCGACGCATCCGGCAACGAGCGGACACGAAAATGACGTGCCGTCCGACCGGCCGTAAGCGGTCGAAGAGCGATCACTTGCAATCAAGGTGGAGACTCCGCGCGCGAGAACTTCGGGTTTCAGCCTGCCGTCGGCTGTTGGACCACGCGAGCTGAATCCTGCGATTTGTCCGCGGATATCAACAGCCCCGACTGCCAGAATTTTCTTCGCATCTGCAGGCGGCCCAAGCGTAGAAACTCCCGGTCCTTCGTTCCCCGCTGAGCTGACTACCACGATTCCCTTCTTCGCGGCTTTGCTGGCGGCGCGGGATGTGATCGCGGTCGTGCCATTCAGATCGGATGGAGTGTATAAATCCGGATAGCCCAGCGAGCTGCTTACAACCGTTGCGCCCAGATCGTCCGCCCACTCCAAAGCAGCCACCCAGTTATCTTCTTCTACAGTTGTTTCACTTCGAATGTCTTCTGTGACCGCAAGGATGACACTCGCTTTGTATCCGGGACCAAACAACATTCCAGGATCCTCGCCGTTTACACACGACCATGTTCCGGTACCGTGCGAATCAAACCCCCCTCCGTTGCTCACGTTATCATCCTGAAACACGAAATCGTGTTCCGCTACGATCGTATGCCCGCGGAATGCGATGTGGTCCTTTCGAAATCCGCTATCGAAGATGGCAACAATCTCCCCCTGTCCGGCAAATCCCTTTTTGTGCACGGGAGGAACATTCAATTGGACCAGCTGATCTTTCGACTTTCCATAATTGATCGCGGTAGATCCCTCCGTGCTCAAGAGCGATTTTGAACTGTCGTCCGCAATTACTTCTTTCGCGCGCCGAAACGTTGCAACCGGCTTGATCTCGGTAACAAAGGGGAAGCTGCGTACTCTTTCCAGACAACGCGGACCGCAGACTGCGCTCACTCCGTTCAACCAGCGGCTCTCTACGAATACAGTAGCACCCGCTCCGCGAACCCGGTTGACGTACGAACGATCCACCGGTTCATCCGATTCATCCCATACCACATCGGCGCGAACCAGACGTCTGGAGATGGCCGCCGGTGGAAGCGATTGAAGCCGCGAGGAAACGAGCGACTTTCCTGCCAGCGCCGGACGATCTTTGAACAGGATCCAGACACGGCCGGAACCCGCAGATGCGAGGGAAGCAACACAAAGAATGAAGGCAAGAAACAGAAACCTGAGTTTCATAATTCAAATCTAAGAATACAGAATGGCTGCATGTTCAGGCAAACGCCATTCTGCATTCCGCAATCTGCATTCTGCAATAAAAACGAAGACCCTCCCGAGAGGGGAGGGTCCTGTCTTTACAAATTTGATCAGATTACGATTACCAGCGAGGCTCTCTTCTCTGACGAAATCCGCCACGGTCGCCGCCACGGTCAAAATTTCTTTTTTCCTGTGGACGGGACTCGTTCACCACAATGTTGCGGCCGCCAAGTGCTGTTCCATTGAACCGCTTGATCGCATCCGCTGCCTGCTCTTCGGTTGCCATTTCGACAAAACCGAAACCGCGGGACTGATTGGTGAATTTGTCACGAATGATATTCGCGGAAACCACTTCACCCGCCTGGGCAAACAGTTCACGAATCTCATCGACTTCCGTATTGTAGGACAAACCGCCTACGAAAAGTTTCTTTTGCAAAGTTGTATTCTCCTAACTTAATTTTTGTGGACTGAAAGAGCCGTTGGCAGACTAACCGCAGACGATCGAGGCCCCAACTTCACAAAACGAAACAGGGCAGGATTCCGAATAGCGGAGAGCTGTTGAGCGGAAGGCTTCCAGCACGTTCCCTACTATAATAACTTTTCCCAAAAATGCAAGCTGGTAAAAAATGATGCAGTGTCCTAATTCTCGGTTGCTCCGATTTCCCCTCCTTATGTAGGAGGGGATTGGAAAGTAGCTCGAGAGCAACCCCCTCTTTGATCTCCCCCTTTATGAAGGAGGAGAAACGTGAAACACAAATTCAGGACACTGTGAAAAATGAAACTGTGTTTCACGTTGTGAAACTATTCCCGTAGGACCCGGACGCAAGAGGGGATCGGGACATGTGTGCCGTCGATATAAACGAGAGCTTCCTCATCAAAAAACGCGTTGTCCAGTCCCAGCTCGTCCACACGAGCCAAAAACTCCTGGATTTCGGCACGCTGTTCTTCCGTAACTTCGTTTTCGTTCCATTCAAATCGCAAAATCCCCTCCAGTCAATCACTATATACTAAGAGGGGCGCCTCTTGAAACTTTCATGCAAATCTGGGATCGAAGACAATCCATTATTTCCGCCGCCGGCGCGGTCATCGTCGCAATCGTTTTTTTGATTGTACTGATCCAACTGAAACTGTATTCGTTGCTATTTCTTCCGCTTCTCTTCGCCGCGGCATTCTACTACCTGAACATGCGTCGTTATCTCCTGCGGCGACGATGGGCGAAGGAGCCGTTTCCCGAGGAATGGAGATCCATCCTGGACCGGCGGGTATCGTATTATCACAACCTCGCCCCTGCCGATCGAACGCGGTTCGAAACGGATGTCCGGGTCTTCTTGAAAGAAAACCGGATCACGGGAGTGAAGACGAGGGTCGACGATTCGCTCCGGCTCCTGGTTGCCGCCAGCGCCGTCATTTTGACTTTCGGACATCCCGATTGGGAATACCGGAAACTTCCGGAGATCTTGATTTATCCCCGCGCATTTGATGAAGAGTACAGCGTGACATCGGATTCGCGGCGGCGGTCCCTGGCAGGGCAGGTCGTTCCGCAAAATGCGATTGTTCTGGCGCGCAATGAACTGGAAGAGGCGTTTCAACAACCGGGGCGGGTCTATCATGTCGGACTTCACGAGTTCGCGCATGCTCTGGATCTGGTCGACGGAATTGCGGAAGGCATTCCGGGTGATCTGGACCCGCATAAACTGAAGGAGTGGTACGACCTGATGCAGCAGGAGCTTGCCCGGGTCCGGGAAAGACGTTCGGTCCTGGATCCGTACGCGGGCAAAAATACGGGAGAACTTTTCGCAGTGGCGGTGGAACACTTTTTCCAACGGCCCGAGGATCTGAAGCGTCAGCATCCGGAATTGTATCTCGCGCTGTCCCAATTCTTTCATCAAGATCCGTCCTCTTGAAATACAGAGACAAAACCGATATGTTCAGAGACCATGGAGAGGGGTCTTTCGGTCCGGCTCATCGCATTTACATGCTTTAGCGCACTCTGCTATTTTGGCGCGAGCGCTATCATCACAGTATTGCTTGCGATTCTGGCCGCATACCTTCTGGATCCGTTTGTAAATCTCCTGCTGCGAATCCGTTTCCCGCGCGGTCTTGCCATCTTTATCACCATGGTGATTGCAGGCGCAGTGCTGGCAGGAATGATCGGTTTGTTTGTGGATCGCGCTCAGAAATTCTCCGAGAATCTTCCGCGCTATACCACAAAGATTCAGAAAGTCTCGAGAGATATCCGCAACCGGATTCGTATGGTTGAAAAGACGTCGCAGGACATCAGTAATACGATCATTCCAAAAGGCACGAAAGAACCCGCATTATTGCGCATCGAGCAGTACAAAACATGGCAGGACTTCTTCTTTCGCGATCTCGGGCCGGTATATGAAGTGCTGATTCTAATCAGTTTTTTTCCGTTTCTGGTTTATTTTCTACTGTCGGAAAAAAATCAGATTCGCGAGTTCATCGTGAGCCTGATTCGTTCGCGCACAAATCTTTCACACACGTATGTCCGGGACACATCCGACCAGATTGTCCACGATATCAACGTGAAAGTCCGCGGCTTTGTGCTTGGGTATCTCGTGAGCACTGCGATCATCTTTTCGGCTTCTTGGATTCTATTTTTGCTCTTTAAGGTAGAACAGGCGTTTCTCTGGGCGGTCATTTTCGCGCTGATGAACATTCTGCCGTTTGTCGGCGCTTTTCTTTCCGCGATACCGCCGATCGCGATTGCCATTTTGCAATTCACTTCCGTCCAGAAGTCGATCTTTCTGGTAGTCATTTGTCTGCAGCTCCATTTGCTGTATTCCAACTGGCTCATTCCCCGCACGATCGGACCGCGGACTGAACTCTCTCCCTTGATGGTGCTTCTGGCAATGATTTACTGGGGATTTCTCTGGGGAGCGATCGGAATTTTTCTTGCGGTCCCGCTGACCGCTTCGCTGCGTTCCATGTGGATGCAATACCGCAAGCTGCAAACCACCAACTCAGTTTAAGGGAATTTGGAGGCGCGGGCCTCCGTGCTCCCGGGATGTAAATGTGCCTCGATCGGCGGGCAGGGACGCCCGCCTGCTCCAAACATGATAAAAAGGACGCCCGCCGACTCCAAACAGAACTCGAAATCCTACCAGCGATGATACGCCGGATGGCCGGGCTTGACGGCAACGAAGGTTCCGCGGCAGGTAGCGCAGACCTTCTCGTTCGCAATCAATTTCGCGTCTACGATCGCCCGGTCCTCAGTTGATTCTGCAATCGTCGCAACGAGCCGCACCGGACTATTTGTGGGAGTCGGACGCAGCAGCTTGATGGCGTAATCGGCAGTTACCGTACAGGGAGGATGATCTACGCCCGCCTTCTTCATCAGATGCCACGCAGCGGCCCAGTTGGAATGGCAGTCCAGCAATGTACCGATGATTCCTCCGTTCAAAATACCGGGAAACGCCTCATGATGCGGCTCGGGCGTCCAATCGCAAACCACTTCGTTTCCCTGGACGAAACTGCGAATGTGAAGACCCTTTTCGTTTGCCGGTCCACAACCAAAGCAGGTCATTTGCGGAGCATAAGTTTCCTGAAGACTTTTATCTGACATGTTTAGAATTCAAGATAGAGCACCATCGCGAGGACGTCAAGGGTTTTGCTCGTTACGCATTCTGGGCTCTATGGCAACGAAGACATGGTCGTTTGATTCCGGTGGAAATCCGGACTTTCATTAAGCGATGGAGGGAAGCCGGTTTGCGAATTCCCAAAACGGCATATCCCAGACATGCGCAAAATCCAAACAAGCTCAAATAGACGCGGTGCTCCGCCATGAAATCCAGAAGGGGAAGCGATGAGGAAGGGATCCCGGCAAGCGCGGCGAAATGAAACTTCTTGTGGTAGGGGCGACCCTTGTGGTCGCCCTCAAGTAAACCCGGAGGACTTGTTTCTCGCAAAGGCGCAAAGCTTTCAGTTTTTTCCTTTGCGATCTTGGCGTCTTTGCTAGAAATTCCGTCCTTCTTCATCCTCACTCCGGAACGGGATGAAGCTTTTTCGTCACCGGGGATCCGTGATCCGGAAGAAATGTAACGGACTCGGAAGTGATTCGTTGTATGGCACCATCAAAGAGACGATCGCCTGTCTTCATAAAATACGTTTTGCCGTTAGCGCCTTTAAGAAGAGCGATGTATCCTCTCTCACTTTTCGTGATTCCGATCACAAGAACGTACGCCACACTCAGTGTTTGAGGTATCTTCGAGGATTGCACGCTCGAAAAACGGTCGCCTTTCATCTCAGAAAAGGGATCGCGAGAGGGTTCCGTCGCATGTGAAGATTTTTTTGCTGCGGGACCAAGAATCATGGAGAAGCCGTCAAACTCGTATTCTCTCAATCCATCTTTTTGTCGCGGAGTGATTTTTCCTCCTGCGATCCGGCTCACCGCGTCAGCCACCTGATCCAGATAATTCGTGGATGCAACAGGAACGTTGTGTGCGGGCAGTAGGAGATCCAGACTGGATTTTAACTTCTTCAGCCTGGCGATCGATCGGGTATAAGCATCGAAATCGGTTTCCGAAGAATACAGATAAATTGGACCGAGATAGAACGTATCGCCCGTAAAGAGCAACCGGTTCGCGCGATCCAACAAACATAGAGAATCAGGTGTATGCCCCGGAGTAAAGATCACTTCCAGGGTCCGATCACCCAGATCGATCTGTTCGCCATCCTCCACAAATTGCTTGATTTCAAAAGGGCGAACCCGATACGAATCCGGATGAAAGTCTTGAGGAAGCGCGCCACAAATATGATCCGGTTGAACCCACGCGCGCATTTCCGGATCTGAATAGCCGGCGGCATTTACAAGAGTGAATTTTGTATTCACACCCCAGATCTCGGGAAACTCCGCGTTTCCTCCGACATGATCCGGATGAGTGTGTGAGTTCAACACAATCACAGACAGTGAAGTCAGATCGCTTACGACTTTGCGAATTGACGCGATCCCCATGCCCGTATCAAAAAGCAATGCCCTTTCTTTTCCCGCGATCAAATAGGAAATGACTTCTTCGTACTGCTTTCCTTCGTAGATGGCAAAGATCCCCGGACGAATTTTGTACACCTCAAACCACGGATCTGAAACTTCGATTTTTTCTAGACCCTTGTAAGCCGCCCGCGGTAAGTCTTTGCACCAATCCGGAGTCAAAGGCTCTCCGGCGGCAACACTAGCACAAAACAAGAACAGAACCAGCAGCGCCCTCATAATCAAATGATACAGCAAACTTTTATTTTGGAGGCGGCGGGCGTCCCTGCCGCCCAAATGAGATCCAACACAGAAGCGGGCACGGAGGCCCGCAACTCCACACGCATGATATATTGGTTGACGTTCACCATTTCAAATTCAAGAGGAGCTACCTTCATGCGGATCATCAGTTTTGTTCCTTGTCTTCTGGCTTTTGCCATAGCAGCGTTCGGTGTCGAGCCGCAACAGCGTGGGATTGAACCGTCCGATATGAATCGGAAAGTGGATCCCTGTACGGACTTTTACGAATATGCGAATGGAAACTGGCGCTCCAACAATCCGATTCCTCCATCGATGACTCGCTGGAGCCGGCGCTGGGCTGCGGGCGAATCCACAAAAGGTCAGCTCAAAGAAATTCTCGAAGGTGTTGCCGGGGCACCCGCGGCACAAGGCAGCACGGAACAACAGATTGGTGATTTTTACGCCGCATGTATGGATGAAGCGGGGGTGAACGAACAGGGAATCCGACCTCTCAAGCCATGGCTGGAACAAATGAATGGAATCGAAGATACCGCCGGCGTCCAGCAGATGATCGAGGCGATGCACAATGTCGCGATTCCCATTCCATTCGGCCTGACCGGTTCACCGGATAATCACAATCCAACTCAGGTCATCGCGGACATTTTTGCGAGCGGACTCGGTTTGCCGGATCGTGATTATTATCTAAAGCCCGAAGCTCGATTCAAAGAAGCGCGCGAAAAATACGTGGAACATGTCGCAGAAATGTTCAAGCTCGCGGGTTATGACGCGGCAGCCGCGAAAACCGCGGCAGACACAATACTCCGCATGGAGACAAAACTCGCCGAGGCGTCACTGGATAACGTCAGCTTGCGGGATCCGGCGGCGACAGATCATAAAACTGCGTTTGCAGATCTGCAGAAACTTTCTCCGGCAATCGACTGGAAAGAATATCTAGGAAAGGCGGGGCTTTCCGAAACGGTCGAGATCAACGTGCAGCAGCCGGCCTTCCTGAAGGAGGTCGACCGCCAACTGAAGGAAACGCCGCTTGCAGATTGGAAGACCTATCTGAAATGGCATCTGCTGAATGCCGCCGCAAGCGCTCTTTCCCAACCGTTTGTAGTAGAGGACTGGAACTTCAACAGCAAATATCTGAACGGCGCGGCGGAAATGAAACCGCGGTGGAAGCGATGCGTCGAATCCACTGATTCTCTTCTGGGAGAAGCATTAGGCAAGAAATATACCGAGAAATATTTCCCGCCGGAAGCAAAAGCAAGGATGCAGGAATTGGTGCGCAATCTGTTGCTTGCAATGAAAGATGACATCGAGAGCTTGACCTGGATGGGCCCGGACACCAAAAAGAAAGCGCTCGAAAAATTATCCACCTTCAATCCCAAAATCGGATATCCCGATCGCTGGAAAGATTACAGCAAAGTGAATATCAGCAAGGATTCGTTCTGGAAAATACGATTGCCGGACTCAAGTTTGCGGTGGAAGACGACCGTTCCACGATCGGGAAACCGGTGGATCGCGGACGCTGGGGAATGACGCCTCCAACTTCCAATGCGTACTACAATCCGTTGCTGAATGAGATCGTGTTTCCCGCCGGAATCCTTCAGCCGCCGGCCTTCAGCATGAACGTTACGGATGCAGTCAATTACGGCGCGATCGGTGTTGTCATCGGGCATGAAATCAGCCACGGCTTTGACGATCAGGGAGCCCAGTATGACGCGCTGGGAAAGCTTCAGAACTGGTGGACGGATGCAGATCTAAAACAGTTTCAAGAGCGGGGAGCGTGTGTCGCAGATCAATTCGATCATTACTTCATTGAAGAGGGAGTGCACCACAACGGAAAACTTGTTCTGGGTGAAAGCATCGGCGATCTGGGAGGAGCAAAGATTGCGTATCTGGCATGGAAAAAATCTTTGGAAGGAAAACCTGCGCCGGTAGATATTGACGGCTTCACCCCCGATCAGCAGTTTTTTATCGCGTGGGGTCAATTCCGTGGAGATGCAACCCGCATTGAGCAGCAGCGCGTCATGATGCAGACCGATCCGCATCCGACAGGCAAGTATCGCGTCAACGGTCCGCTCTCCAATTTGCCGGAGTTTCAGAAAGCATTTGCCTGCAAAGATGACTCTGCCATGGTCAGGCCCACGGCCAAACGCTGTGTGATCTGGTAATGACAACCGACACTCATTACCGCACATGCAACCTCTGCGAGGCGATGTGCGGCATTGAGATCAAGGTTGAAAACAGGGCGATTGTTTCCATAGCGGGCGACAAAGAGGACGCGTTCAGCCGCGGTCACATCTGTCCAAAGGCTGTTGCTCTGCAGGACATCTATTCTGATCCGGACCGTTTGCGCCATCCGCTACGTCGCACTTCTTCAGGCTGGGAACAGATCGGATGGGACGAAGCCCTGGATGAAACAGCAGAGCAAATCAGGGACATTCAGCAAAAACATGGCCGAAACGCCGTCGCCTTTTACCAGGGGAATCCGACCGTCCACAACTACGGAGCGATCCTCTTTGGCGCTGAGTTCAGCCGGACGCTGCGCACGAAAAATCGGTTTTCAGCGACGTCCGTGGATCAGTTGCCGCATCACTTTGCGGCGTTCTTTATGTTCGGACATCAATTGCTGCTTCCCGTTCCGGATATCGACCGCACCGACTACCTTTTGATCCTCGGAGCGAATCCGGTTGTCTCCAATGGCAGCTTGATGTCTGCTCCTGATGTTGCCAACCGGCTGCGTGAAATTCGCGAGCGCGGCGGAAAAATCGTTGTGATCGATCCTCGCCGAACAGAAACGGCCGCCATGGCGGACCGGCATGAAGCGATTCGACCCGGCACTGACGTTCTTTTCTTGTTGTCCCTGCTGCATGTAATTTTCGCCGAAGGACTGGATCAACCAGGCCGTCTTGCTGATTTCACAGATGGTCTCGAAGCGGTAAGACACCTTGCGCTCGATTTTTCGCCGAAAAAGACTGAGGCAGCAACCCGCATTGCGGCAGACCGTATCCGGTGCATCGCGCGCGAATTTGCGAATGCTGCAAGAGCGGTCTGCTATGGACGTCTCGGAGTGTGCACTCAACAATTTGGAGCAGCCGGTCTGTGGCTTGTGAACGTGCTGAATATTGTTACCGGGAATCTGGACCGGGAAGGCGGGGCAATGTTTACAACTCCCGCATTCGACATTGTGGATCTGGGGACAAAGCTCGGCTTGAAGGGTCACCATGGAAAGTGGAAAAGCCGGATTCGCAATTTGCCGGAGTTCGCAGGCGAGCTGCCGGTCGCCGTTCTGGCAGAAGAGATTCTGAACGACGGACCAGAACAAATCCGGATGCTGGTTACGTCTGCTGGAAATCCCGTTCTCTCCACTCCAAACGGAAAACAACTGGATCGCGCGTTGTCGAAGCTGGAATTCATGGTTTCGATTGATTTTTATCTGAACGAAACCACGCGTCATGCGAATATCATCCTGCCGCCGACCACACCGCTGGAGCATGACAACTACGACATCGCATTTCATCTTCTTGCGATTCGAAATACCGCAAAGTATTCACCGGCACTGTTTCCCGCCGAAAAAGGAGCAAAACATGATTGGGAAATTTTCCTGGAATTGCAAACGCGTCTGGAGTCTACGATGAAAGCAAAAGCTACAAGATGGTTCCTGAAAAGGATCGGCGGCCCAAAAGGCATTGTGGCTCACGGATTGCGAACCGGCCCCTACGGCTCGGGGTACAAACCCTTTGGAAATGGATTGAATATGACCTGGCTGGAAAAGCATCCGCATGGAATCGATCTGGGACCTCTGAAATCTCGTTTGCCGGGTCTGCTGGCGCATCAGCCGAAGCGCATCCAGCTTGCTCCGGAAATTCTGATTTCCGATATTCCAAGAATCCGCCAGTTCCTGGAAGATTCTAGCCGGAAATCCGCGAACGGTTTTGATTTACTTCTCATTGGAAGACGTGATTTGCGCAGTAACAATTCCTGGATGCACAACACCCAGCGCCTAATGCGCGGCAAAGATCGATGCACATTGTTGATTCATCCTGAGGATGCGGCGCACAGGAAAATCGAAAGCGGCCAGACTGTACGCGTGCGCTCTCGCGCCGGCGAGGTGGATGTTCCCGTTTCTCTATCTGAAGAAATGATGCGCGGAGTTGTGAGCTTGCCTCACGGCTGGGGACACAATCTCGCGGGGATCCGGTTATCGATTGCGGAACAACGCGCAGGGGTCAGCGCAAACGATCTGACCGATGACCGTTTCGTAGATCCGGTTAGCGGCACCGCTGCACTGAACGGCGTCCCGGTGCGAGTCGAAATACCACACGACTTGTAGTCGCGGGGTGCCCCGCACGACCATGCTAATTTTGGAGCCGCGGGGCCTCCGTGCACCGCACGAATTCGAAATCATCCACTTGTTGCGGGCACGGAAGGCCCGCATACTCCAAAGCTTAAATGGCACGGAGGCCCGCAACTCCAAGTGTTTGAGCTTCTTTGTGATATCATCCCCATTTCATGGAATCAGACATACCGGTTCAGGTAGAAGGACTGACCAAGAATTACGGCAGTTTTCCTGCAGTAAAAGGAATTGATTTCGAGGTGCGTGCGGGAGAGGTGTTCGGCCTGCTCGGGCCAAACGGCGCCGGCAAGACGACGACGGTAGAAATCCTGGAGGGACTGCGTCCGCGGACCGGCGGGCGCGTTTCAGTCCTGGGTCTCGATCCCGGTCTTCAAAGCAAACAAATCAAGGACAGAATCGGAGTCTGTTTGCAGTTTACGAATCTGCCCGACAAGCTCAAAGTGCGAGAAGCTCTCGAGCTGTTCGCCAGCTTTCATACGCGAACTTCCAACAGGGACGAACTGCTCGATCGATTGCAGTTGCGTGAAAAACAGGATTCTCCATATTCGCAGCTTTCAGGCGGACAAAAACAGAGGCTTGCCATGGCGCTTGCGCTGGTCAACGACCCGCAGGTGCTCTTTCTGGACGAACCGACCAGCGGTCTCGATCCTCAAGCTCGATTGGAAATCCATGCGCTAATTGAAAACCTTCGCAGCCAACAACGCACAATCCTTCTCACAACACACTACATCGAGGAGGCTGAAAAATTATGCGATCGTGTTGCGATCATCGACGGCGGGAAAATCATCGCAATCGGAACACCGCGTGAAATCCAGGCGAAAACGCTCGGACAATCGCTCATTGAAATCCGCTGTGACGCGCCGATTCCAAATGTGGAATTGCCGAAATGGAACCACAGTGAGAAATCGCAGATCAGCGGGGATCGAAAATCGCTGACCGTGGTTTCCACACATCCCGCCCGTACGCTTGTGGAAATTGTGAAATGGATCGATCAGCAAAACATCGATCTCGAGGATGTCCACTTGAAGCGCCCTTCACTGGAAGATGTTTTTATCGAATTGACGGGGAGGAAGCTGCGCGAATGAAAGCATATCTTTCCCTGATTCGCATTGACTTGAAACTCGCGTTCCGGAACAGGGCAGTCATCTTTTTCAATTATCTTTTCCCGCTCATGTTCTTCTTCATCTTTGCGCAAATGCTGGGCGGGGCCGGGGGTCGACCCATCTCCTATGTTGTCGGAATGGTTTTCGTGCTGGGGATTCTCGGAAACGGGCTGTTTGGCGCCGGCATGCGCGCGGTGAACGAACGCGAGCAAAACATTCTTCGTCGATTCAAAGTTGCGCCCATCACACCCACACCACTGCTCGTCTCCTCCATGGTGACCGGGTGGGTTGCTTTCATGCCTTCGGCGATTCTGATCTTCTCGATCGCCCATTTTCGTTACGACATGATATTTCCAGCACATATGCTTTCCCTTTTCGGATTGATCTCGCTCGGCGTAGTCACATTCCGCTCGATCGGATTGATCATTGCTTCCGTTGTCAACTCCATGCAAGAAGGAAACATCTTGATCCAGTTGTTGTACATGCCAATGTTGTTTTTGAGCGGCGCAACATTCCCGATCGAAATATTACCCAGGTGGGGACAGATCGCCTCTCACTTTCTGCCGGCGTCGCATCTGGTCACCGGATTTCGCGGAATCTTTGAACGAAACGAGACGCTGTTGCAAAACTGGCCTTCGGTTCTGGCACTCATTGCTACACTCACCATTGCGACATTTGTGGCTACACAGCTCTTCCGATGGGAAAAGGAAGAAAAGATCCGCACATCCGCGAAACTCTGGGTGCTCGCCGCTCTCGCTCCGTTTATCATCCTGGGCTGCTATCAGATTTTTCACGGATAACTACCCCCAGAGGTTTGGAGTCGGCGGGCCTCCGTGCCCGCCATGAACCTACAGACCTTTGACTACGGGTAATACCAATCTGGACGGGTATTTCTTGCCGTGCAGGATCGTTTGCGTTGCTGAAACCAGCTGCTTTTCTGTTGCAATTTCAGTTCCGGTATTCGGGTTTGGATCGTAGTGCGGCGCTTTGCTGCTTGTAATCTGCAAACGGATGCGATGGCCTTTCAGAAACACGTTCGACGTGTAGACGTCACCAACTCTAATTTTGTAGATCTCACCCAGGTTCATCAACTCTTGTTTTGTAAATCCGTTTCTGTAACGCATTCGCATATAACCGGCATCCAGCCCTGTCAGATTGATCGATTTTCCATCCGGGTAGACATCACAAAGAGTAATCGCAAAGTCGGTGTCCCTGGCAGTGGATGTTACATACAATTCCGCGGTGACCTCACCGGTCACCTCCAGATCTGATTCCAGCTGCTGGGACGTGTACACCAGAACGTCCTTTCTATTTTCGATATCGCGCTGATCGTATGGAACGGAATTGTCGGAGTGGATGTCCCACAGCGGATTGAATGGATGAAACACGTAACTGTCAGCGGCATCACCGGACGCCGGATTTTTCGTGAGCGAGTCATGATCCTGAAGATAATATGAGGTGTTAACTGCTCTGGTGAGCGGCCATTCCGATTCTGCTCGCCATTGATTTTGTCCCATGACGAAAATCAAAACTGGAGGCGCTTGCCCGGGAACGTCTTTCAAGTTCTGATCGAACCATCGCAGCAGCTCGCCGTCCCCGTCGAACCCAGCGGAAGGACCAAAATCCATATCACCAAATGTAGTTTTGCGAAGTTCCGGCAGCGTATGGTTCCACGGACCGATGACAAGACGTGTATTGCGCCTTGCGACTTCGCTGCCTCCTTCGCTTTTCATTTTTTGAAACCCTTTAGTTGCGCCGATCACACCGTACACCGCATCGTACCAGCCCGTAACCAAAAAGACAGGAGCTTTCATTTTGGAGAAATCGTTTTCAGTATCCGCAAAACTCCACCAGGAAGAAGCATCCGGATGTCTCAACCATTCGTAGTATTCGGGCGCATATTTTTTCAACAGTG
Source organism: uncultured bacterium (assembly GCA_963843285.1). Taxonomy (GTDB): domain Bacteria; phylum Acidobacteriota; class HRBIN11; order JAKEFK01; family JAKEFK01; genus CAZDDB01. The sequence goes on along the minus strand of CAWJJO010000002.1, from coordinate 146,002 downwards.
GATTTTCCGCGATGGGTCTGTATTGATACCACTCCCGTTTCGCCCGATCCCAGGTCGCCTGGTCCATGTTGTCATTCATGTCGCCTGCCCTCTTTTTCTTGTCGGGCAAAATGTAGGGAATAAACCAGTCGAACCAGGAATAGGAAGCCGCGCCACCTACATAGAAGAAGTGATGACTGCCGATCGGTGTCATTTCAGGAGACGCTGCTTTCAGGGAGGGTGGATCCTGCGACAAGGCCAGCCATTGAACATAGCCCGGATAGGATCTACCGAAGGTTCCCACCTTGCCGTTGCAGAACGGGTGCTTCCCGACCCACTCGATCACATCAAAACCGTCCGCTTTCTCATTTGCGTAGGCTGTAAATTCTCCTTCACTTGAGTAGCGGCCGCGGACATCCACAAGAAAAACGACGTACCCTTCGCGCGAAGCTCTCCGCGGAAACTCGGCATAAGAATCGAAATCCTCTTTGCTATACGGAGTACGGAAAACCAGCGCAGGATACCGTCCGTTTTCGGCCGGTCTGTACAGAGTGGCGCCAAGCTTGATTCCGTCTCTCAACGAAATTCGCGCTTCCTCGCGAACAATGTTGTGAAAAGACTCGCCTGCAAAAATACTGCATACAAATAGAATCAGACAGACAGAGATAGTAATTCGTAGCTTGATCATTCTGAAACGATTGTAAAGCAATTCACCCTGTTTGTAGTAGCGAATTCATTCGCTACAAGAAACAGCGACTGAAGTCGCTACTACCAACTGCGATGATACAATGAGAGGATCGTATGCGCATCAAGATTCTCATCACGGGGGGAACGTTTGACAAGGAGTACGATGAAATCAACGGACGCCTTTACTTTCAGGATACACACCTTCCCGAGATGTTGAAACTCGGGCGCTGCGGTCTCGAAATCCAGACACGAACGGTCATGATGATTGACAGTCTGGATATGACGGATGCAGACCGCCAGATCATTCTGGAAAACTGCAGGAAATCTGCCGAAGACAAGATCGTGATTACTCATGGCACAGATACGATGGTGGAAACGGCAGCCATTCTCGGTCCGCAGATCCACGATAAGACCATCGTCCTTACAGGCGCCATGATTCCTTATGCGTTTGGAAGCTCCGACGGTTTGTTCAATCTGGGAAGCGCACTTTCCTTCGCACAAGCGCTTCCTCCTGGGGTCTATATTGCCATGAACGGAAAATATTTCCGCTGGGATAACGTCCGCAAAAACCGCCAGCTCGGCGTTTTCGAAGAAATTTCCTGACATCACCTGCGAAGGGAGCGATGCATGAGTCTCCAGGAAACAAAGTCCAGTGCTCGCCCGGCGATTTCCCTGTATACATAGTGGGCCAGACTGAAGCGGGAATATACTCAGCGCTTGACCGAAATGGAAGGAGCCCCTCCTGAAATAGGCGTTGGAAGGTGGGAAGATTCTGGAGCGAGGCGCGAATAAAGGACAATTCGCCGGCATCCACAGCGATCATCAGCACACGATTTCGTGGTTTCATGTATTGGACTCCACGCCGGTCTTTTTGAATTAATGACTCCCCGGCAAAATGATACAATGTCTTCGAAAAATATCTCATGCGAAGCCCAGAATCACGAGAAAGCTGATGAAGGATGAATCTGGAATTGCGGGGCATCCCGGCGGTTTAACCACTCTCTTTTTCACGGAGTTGTGGGAACGTTTCAGTTATTACGGAATGCGCGCGATTCTGGTGCTTTACATGGTTACCGCTCCGCAACTTGGCGGGCTCGCTTTCGATACCAAACATGCCACCTCGATCTACGGAACGTACACCATGTCCGTATATCTCACGACCTTGCCGGGAGGGTTCATCGCGGACAGATGGCTTGGCCCGCGCCTGGCAGTGCTTTTAGGCGGCATCATCATTGCGTGCGGACATTTTTCGATGGTTTTCGCTTCGCTCCCCTTCTTTTACACGGGACTTGTCCTGATCTCCGCAGGAACCGGACTTTTGAAACCAAACATCAGCACGATGGTCGGCAGTCTGTACGAAAAAAATGATCCTCGCAGGGACAGTGGTTTTTCACTTTTCTACATGGGAATCAATATTGGAGCGATGCTGGCTCCTTTGATTTGCGGGTATTTTGCTCAAAGCAGTGGATTTAAGAATTTTCTTGCGTCCCAAGGATACGATCCTGCTTCCAGCTGGCACTGGGGATTTGGCGCTGCGGGAGTGGGAATGACGATCGGCTTAATTGTCTATCTTGCGCAACGAAGGCGTCTGGAACGCGCCGGAGGACACACTGTCAAGCAGAAAGATGCTGCGGCTTCGATTCCGAGAGAACCGCTCGCTCCTGAAGAGTGGAAGCGAATTCTTGTGATTGGAGTTCTGTTTCTATTTGCTACATTGTTCTGGACAGCGTACGAACAAAAAGGGGCCAGTCTCAATTTGTTTGCGTTGAAACTCGTGCGGACTGAAATTTTTGGATGGAATTTCCCTTCAAGCTGGCTTCAATCATTGACCGCCTTCTTTGTAATCGGCCTGGCGCCGCTTTTTTCGTTGCTCTGGATCCGTCTTGGAGATCGACAACCTTCGAGTCCGGCGAAGTTTACATTCGGTCTTCTGTTTATCGGCGCAGGTTATTTATTGATGATTCCAGCTTCCGCCCTGACTGCCGCCGGCAAGATCAGTCCGCTCTGGCTTGTTGGTTTGTACTTTCTCGAAGTACTCGGTGAGATGTGTTTGAGTCCGGTAGGATTGAGCACAGTCACAAAACTGGCGCCCGCGAAAGTTCTCGGAATCATGATGGGAATCTGGTTTCTTGCTGCTTCGTTTGGAAGCAAGCTTGCCGGTTTTTTGGGCGGCTTCTTTGATGCAGAAAATTCAGGAACAGTTGTGCGACTCTACGGCGGGATCGCGCTCGCGCTTTTGATTGCTGCGGCTATTCTTGCGACACTGACTCCAAAGATTCGCAAATTAATGGGCGGCGTGCGGTAGGGGCGACCCTTGTGGTCGCCCTCAACGAAATCGCCATTCTCCAGGTGGGCGACCACAAGGGTCGCCCCTACCTCGTCAACCGGTAAATCAAAATCGCAGCGCGCTCGATCAGAAGGTGCAATGAAGGCAGATCCATATCTTCCTCAGGTGTATGACCTCCATTCCCCATCGTTCCGAGTCCATCCAGGCAGTCCACTATTTCGGAGACCCACGATATGTCCGCGGCCCCGCGAGCACCCGGATCAAAAGGCACGACTGCCGGATAACCGAGATCACGGCTCACTTGATCCAGGAGGGAGAGCAATTTCATATTTCCTTCAGTGGGCGCCATGGAAGGATATCCATCAGTAAACATAATCTCAGCGGCCGTTCCACCCAGATTTCCCGTAGCTGCAATCTTTCGCATTCGTTCCCGGGCCTTTTCTCGTTGTTCCGTGGAGATGAATCTCAAATCGCCTTCCACCACTGCGGTTCGCGCGATTACATTCGTCTTGCCAAATGCCGTGCCGCGATTTTGTTCGGGATCGTATGTGACTTCCGTTCCACCAACCATTACACCAGGGTTGAAAGTCAGGTATTGTTCCCCTCCCAGCTCATCATAGAAAGCGTGCAGGATTCGAGAGGCTTCAAAAACAGCGCCGAAGCCGGAATCATTGGTGAAAATCCCGGAGGAATGCGCCTGTTTCCCGGTAACCTTCAGCATCCAGCCACTGACACCACGGCGCGCGATCGTTCCCGTATTCAAGCCTTCGGCAGATTCAAAACCGAGCGCTATGTCGCTTCTTTTTGCGGCTTCGATCAGATCGCGCCGGCTGATTTCCTGCGGATCTCCGGACATTTCTTCGTCCCCTATAAAAGCGACAATAATGTTTGTGTTTTTCAGCGCGCCGGCCTTTTGCAAAGCCCGCAGCGCGTACAGTGCCACGACATCTCCACCCTTCATGTCGTTCACACCCTGCCCTGTGGCTCTGTCTCCCTTTCGTGTAAACGGCTGAAACGGAGATTCCTTTTCAAACACTGTGTCGAGATGGCCGATCAACAACAATCGCTTCCCTTGCGTCCCTTTTTGCTCCGCAAACAGATGTCCGGACCGGTTGACCTCTTGCATCGGAATCCAGCGCGTTTCAAATCCGATAGCATCGAACTCTTTGCGAAAGATATTGCCTACCTGCCGAACGCCTTCGTGATTCATAGTACCGCTGTTGATATTCACTACACGCTCAAGAAGCGCGAGCGCGGAATCCGTTTCTCCGCGGGCTGCAGCCACAATGGCTTTTTCCTGGGGAGTCAGATCCGCGGCAGTCGCGTAACTGCACAGAAAAGACACGAGTACGCCAACAAAAATCAATCTCATGAATCGCCTCACACCGCTATTGTAAGGCATACGATTGATATTTGAACGCTCAGAACCTCAAACCGAATGCAAGAGAGAACTCCGAGTTGTCTGAAAGAATTGCTTTTGGTTGAATGTATGGGAGAATCCGCGAATTATGTAGCTTGAACCCGACACCCATAAACAGATTTAGACCGAAATCGGTGTCGCTGTTATCGAAGGGACGATCGCGGTCTCTGTGCACAATCGCGGGACCTGCACCGACCCACAAATATACGGGCGCCTTTACGGGTAGATCGTAGTGGAAATCAAAGTTTAAGGTCCAAAGATTCCCATTATCGACAAACACATATTCCAGATTCGGATTGAAATACCAGGAATCGTTGAATACATTGAAGAGGCCTTCTCCGCCAATAAAAGCGCCGTCCGCGTCAAAGTAAGCGCCCGCGCGCACGCCAAATCTCGATTCAGCATCCGCCCGGAGGGAGAATGAAGAAAACAGGGCACCGAAGATAATCAGAGAAACACATAGTTTTCGTACAACCATGAACTAGATCCTCCTATTCGAGTCTTTGAATCAGCACCACCCATTTACTTAGACTCGCCAAAAGCCAAACATGGCTTCCAGCTTCAATAAATAGGAAGGCGCGCAAACAGTTGTCAATAGGAAAAAACTGGAGGCGCGGGGCGTCCCTGCCCGCCGGAACACGGACCCAACACGTACTGCGGGGCACGGAGGCCCCGCAGCTCCTGGTTTATTTCTTCGGGCAGGAGGCCCGCAGCTACGGGTTGGTTCTGGAGTTTACTTTTTTCGTGTGGCTGTAAACACGCCGTTGGGCTGAATGAATACGGCTTCGGTGACCTGATCCTTCACCACAGTGAATTTTACGCTAAAGCCTTCCTGATCCTTCAGACTAAACTCTGTCCCGAGGTAAGGCTCCAGCGTGTAAGTGGGCTGACCGGGAACCGTCAAAGTCAAATGATCTTCGTGCAACTGCACTGTGACAGCCAATCCCAGCAATTCATATTCGCCTGCAAACTGCTGAAGAAATCGTGGATCGCGCATGGAAGCAGGAGGAATGCGTTTGAATACGATCTCTGGAACACCAGCTTCCAGCGGAACCGAAACGCGATCGATGTCACCACGAAAATTTGTTAGAAACGAGAGCCTTGTCCCCTTCAGCGGATCTTCGGTGGCGCGAAAGATATCATAGTGAAAATGTTCGAGCAGACTCGAAATACCGTGAAGGGTAGCTTTCAGAGTCGCCCCGGAAAGTTCAATCGAAAGGCGCCCGTAGGCGGATTCTTCAAAATCACCGGCAAATTCCTGCAATAAATGAGAAGGTTTTGTACCGGGCTTTCGGAGTACATCCTGTTCCTTCTGATTCGATAGTTTTGCCGCCTCTTTGATTTGCGCCCACTTCAGCTTATAGCGGGCATTCCAATCGATCGGTTCCATGCCGAGAAGGCGGTCATATATTTCCAGCATCAGAGAATCCACCAGGAGATTCCCATCCAGGTTGGTTAAAATCACCAGACCCAGCTTGTCGTCCGGCATGAAACTCACCATGGCCGAGAAGCCATCAATGTTTCCACCATGATGTATCATACGATGTCCGCGGTAAGGCTGGATAAACCATCCCATTCCATACATCAAATACGGCATTTCGGGGAAGGCAAGAAGCTCGGAAAAGATGCCGCCTCGAATGACCATCTGAGGACCTTGGATCTCATCCAGAGCAGATTTGGAGACAACCGCCTTACCATTCACAGCACCGCCGTTCAGATTCAAGAGGACCCACTTGGACATGTCCATGATGTTCGAGTTGATCGAGCCGGCAGGACCGACCGCATCAATATTTCGAAACGGCATTTCTTTCAAGAGCGCCGGTTTCTTTTCTTCTTCTTTGTACTCATAAGGAAGCGCAAAATCGGAAGTCTTCTGCGAGTCGGATACTGAAAAATTCGTATTGCCCATTCCGACCGGGTCGAGAATTTTCTCTTTCACCAGCGTTTCCCAGGATCTTCCTTCCACCTGTTCTTCCAGATAGCCGGCAGTCATAAACATCAGGTTCTGATATTGAAAGACCGTGCGAAAATCTTTCGTTGGTTCCAGATACTTCAAACGTTCAAAAAGTTCCTTGCGTGAAAGGGGCGATCCATACCAGACCACATCGTGACGCGGGAGACCGGATCGATGAGTCAGAAGGTCTTTCGCAGTCATTCGATCCGACGCGAATCCATCGTGCAGCTTGAACGCGGGAATATAGGTTTTTACCGGCTCCTCCCATTTGATTTTTCCTTCATCCACTGCGACGCCCATCATTGTGGCGGTAAAGGCTTTGGTAGAGGAACCGATAGCAAACAGAGTATTCGCGGTGACGGATTGATTTGTTTTCGTCTCCTTTACGCCAAAGCCTTCCGCCAGAATCACCTTTCCGTCTTTGATGAGCGCAAGTGCCAGCCCCGGTGTGTGCCAGTCAGGCATGGTGGTCTTGACCCGCTGTCGAATGTCGTCCAGAATTTCCGATTCTGTCTTTGCTTTTACGTCAGGTTTGGCCGCGGTTCCGCGCCCCAGGGTAAACGGAAATGTTTGCCCGCTCTGTATGAAATTGCCGGAAAGTGTATTCCCATCCGCAGATAGAGTGCCTTTAAACGTCGGTTTTCCAGGCGGACCCACGATCTCAAACTCGGCTTCTGCGCCGTTTACCGTGATATTTGTTAGCGGCAAATCTTTTGCAGCCTGAACAGGAATATCGATATCTCCTTTCCAGACGCCGTTTTCCTGTTGAAAATCGATCAGCACCCCGAGCTCGAATCCAGGCCGGAGCGTAATTTTCCCTTCCCAGTGTCCCGCAATCGTCGGGAACTCAGCAGCCGAAAGGACAGCGGCAAGAAACAGAACCGGAAAAACGAAAAGTTTTTTCCAAAGCATCAACAGCCTCCCTTAATTATCGGAACTTCAAGATCTGGTAGGGGCGACCCTTGTGGTCGCCCGTTCGGTGCGGGCGGGAACAAGCCCCGCCCTACCAGCGGAAACATCATTGTAATACGAAGACACATGCGCTCGATTTTTAACGGCTTCTGACTTACATTAAGTACATGAGCCGGGTTAGAGTTTTCATCCTTAGTGTGGCTGCACTGGTTGGTTTCGTCTTGTGGGTGGAGGCTGGAGACAAACAAACAAAGGCGCTGCTGAAAGCCATCAAAGATGGAGATGTGGCGAAGGCTTTACAAATGATCGATTCCGGAGCCGACGTCAATGGCCAGGATGAAGATGGCTGGACACCGTTGATGCTTTCTATTGCGACGGAGAAACCGTCTCTCGGTGTAACCATGGCGCTAATTCAGGCGAAGGCCGACATCAACGCCATGGATCCAAAAGGGCGCACGGCGCTGATGCAGGCAGCAGCAAATGGAAGCATTCCGGCACTCAAGATCCTTCTTTCAGAAAAGGCGAGCGTCGATTTGCAGGCAAAAAACGGCTGGACGGCGCTGATGTATGCTGCCGGAAGCGGAAAAGCGGATGCGATTTTAATTCTTCTGGAAGCAAAGGCGGGGATCAATATTCAAGAAGGCGCCGGCTATACAGCACTGATGATCGCCGGCAAACAGGGAAACCTCGATGCAATCAAAGCGCTTCTTGCAGGGAAACCCGATATCAAGATCAAAGCCGGAGACGGAAAGGACGTTTTCGATTGCGCGGCGAATTTTCCTGAAATTCTGGATGTGCTGGTAAAAGGAAAGTAGGGCGGGCAGGGACGCCCGCCACTCCAAGAATTTTGAATGCTACTTAATCACGCCGCAGGCGATTCGAGCGCCGCCACCACCCAGTGGCGCCGGCTGATCTGAATAATTGTCACTACCCGCATGAATCATCACAGAATGACCTTTCAAATTTTCGACTTTCAAGCGAGGCGCAAGCACAGCAACCGTAGCAGTTCCATCTGCTTCGACATAGAGAGCCGGTAGATCTCCCAAATGTCCGTCTCCCCAAGGAGCATCATGTTTATTGGTTTTCTTCGGATCGAAATGCGATCCCGCCGCGTGAGCTGCCGCCATTTTGTCATCCTTCTTAGCAGCATCACAGCTTGGATTTTCGTGCAGATGGAAGCCATGAGCCCCCGGAGGCAGCTCTCGGAGATTCGGGGTCAACACGAGGCCGTACTGGGAATCCGTCGCTCGGATGTGTCCGATTTGTTTTCCAACTCCATCTGCCGTAACAAGGTTGACTTCAATCAAAAGATCTGCGGCAAAGACACTTCCAGCCGCAGCAAATATTGCGATCAAAACACCAATCCAGATCTTCATGTTTTTCTCCTGTTGATGAAATTATTACAATACCAACATAGATTCAAAAAGTCATCCGTGCAAACGGCGTTTTAGCGCCGCGCGATCCACCTTTCCCAGATGAGTGCGAGGAAGAGCATCGACAAAAATCACTTCGCGTGGATACTTGTAAGGTTCGAGCATGCGCTTTGCGAATTCCTTGAGCTCCGCTTCCAGACCGTCGCGCCGTTCCTGTACAGTCACATACGCACATGGTTTTGAAAGACCGGCTGCGTCCGTAATCGGAACGACGGCGCACTCCCGGACTGCCGGATGTTTGAGCAGGCAGTTTTCGACTTCCAGCGGCGAGAGCCATTTCCCCGATACTTTCATCATATCGTCCCCGCGACCGCAATGAGTGTAAAATCCATCCGCATCCCGTCGCACCAAATCGCCGGTCACATACCAGTCACCTCGAAAAGCAGAAGACGTCTTCTCCATCATCTGCCAGTACCCAATAGCACGTGAACGACCGCGCACCCAGCACATTCCGATCTCCCCTACTTGCACTTCACGGCCTTCGTCATCGGCCGCCTTCACTTCAAAACCCGGGACCACAGTTCCTACCGTTCCCGGTTTGACAGATCCGGGTTTGTTGGACACAAAGATATGCCACATTTCGGCTGTGCCGAGCCCATCCAGCAACTCCACGCCAAAGGTCCGCTTCCACCGGTCGTAAAGCTCAACCGGCAGAGGTTCTCCGGCAGAAGTCGCGAATCGCAAACAGGAAAGATCCTGCCCGGACGCATCCGGATAGTTAACCATTTGGTTAACCATTGTCGGCACGTTGATCAGGATTGTGGGCCGGCGCCTGCGGATCTGTTCGAACAGAACTTCGGCGGTGCAACGATCAGAAAACAGGATGCATGCTGCTCCCACGGAAAACGGAAAGAAGAGATTGCTTCCGGTAGCATATCCAAAAAAAAGCTTTGGGACAGAGATCGTAATGTCGGACGAGTCATACTTCAGATGATGCTTCGCGTAACATTCCGTCGTATTGGCAAAGGAGAGATGCGTTTGCACGACCGCTTTTGGTTTGCCGGTGGTGCCTCCGGAAAACAGCCAGATCGCGGGATCATCGCGATGCGTATCGGCGTTTTCCAGAGTATCCGGGACACGCGCGATGTGATCTCTAAATGTTTCACTATCCACAACAAGCATCTTCTTCAGATGGCGCGAAGTATGCGACGCTTCCTCAAAAGCGTGCTGGCTTTCAGCCGACACCACGGCAACTTTCGCTCGCGTATACTCCAGAAAATATACGAAATCCGCGCTCTTCAGCTGCGGATTCACCATCACGACTACCGCACCGATCTTGAGGATTCCAAACAGGGCACCCACATATTCCGGAATATCGGGAAGCGCAATCACAACCCGGTTTTCCTGCTCAACACCCGCCTCGCGCAGGAGATTGCCAAACCGGTTCGCAAGCGCCTGCACTTCCGCATATGTCAGATTCGCTGCATCCGTCATCAATGCAATCCGCCTGCCATTCCCTTCACGCACGCGCGCATCCAGAAGATGATCAGCAAGATTGAAACGTTCGGGGGCGTCAAACCCTGAAAAGTCCATCCACAAAAAGATACATGAAATGAGGAAAGATTTCACCACAAAGACACGAAGGGCTCGTCCCTGGGCGATCACAAAGCTATTCTGGGACATTACGCCGGCAGACAAAAAACAATTTGTGGCCGATCCCAAGAAAGGATCGAAACACAATCGCGGTTGCGCTGTGGACCTCACCCTGTTTGATCTGAAAACCGGCCGGGAAGTCGAGATGCCTGGCGTATACGATGAGATGTCGGAGCGTTCGTATCCGGACTATACCGGCGGCACACCGGAATCGCGCAAGCTACGGGATCTTCTACGCGCCGCGATGGAACAAGAAGGCTTTGCGGTGTATGAGTTCGAATGGTGGCACTTCGATTATGAAGATTGGCAGCAATATCCGATCTTGAATATCCCATTCTCTGGGATCAGATAGGATTCACCGCTCTTTCTTTGTGCGCGCTTTGTGCCTTTGTGGTCAAATCGGCGCATGATATCATTTTTGAGGGGTGAAGGGAGAGTGGAAACGCGTTTCAGCGAGCAGCGCTCACCATACCAGTACGTTTCTCCGATTCCTAGCAGGTCCGGAAGCCCGGAACGTCATGGCTGCACGGCGCCGTAGGGCTTACTCTTAGAAAGTAAACTATGTCTGATGAACGAATTGATTCCGATCTGGAACGAGCCATTGATGAATTCCGGCAGTACCTTTCAGATTTGGTCCCGCCGCTGGTAGTCGCTGATTCGATCGAGATGCTAATGAAGTATCCGCCGGATCTTGTCGCATCGAACATCAACTCCTGGGCGTCCTCTCAACTTCGATCTGCGCGTCAGATTCCTCTGTCCGACTACTTTTTCCACGCGGTAAAAAAGATCCACATCATGGGGGAGTACAATCTCGTCAACAAGAATGACCTCAAGGAATTTCTAGAGAAGTTGAAGCCGCATGTCCTGAGCCTGTGCCCCCCGGCCGATCGGGAGGCCTTTCGGGAGAGTCTGAACCGCATCGATGATGCCCCCGGCAACCTGGCTTCACCTGTTGAAATTGTCTACCGGCAAGGCGGCACACAAGCTACTGCTGCTGCTGCTGTGCAGGCGCCGGAGAGTATGAAGGAATCGGATGTCCATCGTCTCGATCTCTTGATGCAGCGAATTGAAAGAGAGCTGCGGCTTCTCCCTTCTTCCGGTGAGTCCGCATCCGCCGACCGGCATCAGGAAGTTGTTTCAGAGGCGTTGGCGCAGGCTGCTCGCAGCGCTCGGATGACCATGGAACTGGAACGAACACTGGAACAGTTCCGAGGTATGGGAATCAATGCCGGTACAGAGGATGTATTTCGCGCGCTGGGTCGTAATCTTCCCGAATGGTCGCTTGCTGCAAGACCCGATTTGCCGGTGCAGGAGGACAGCAACTTGAGAGCGATGCGCCGCATTGTTGCGCAAGCACAGGATCCCAAGGAAGGTGGGACGCGTTTTCATCAAATGGTGAAAGCCGCGGTCGAGCGTCTCAATGAAGGCCACCTACCCCAGGCTTCCTCGATGATCGGATTGGCCGAGAAAATTATTGCCGCCAAGGAAGTCGATGAAACGGTCAGCGTAAATTCAAGAAGAAGAGGGCACGAAAACCTCGATATGGAACGGCTCCGAAAATACGCAGAAGCGCCGGAGCACCACGTTTCCCTAAGGAAGATCCTGAATTTTTTTGAAGCCTTCACCCCGGAAGGACTCTTCGAATCATTGCGCAAGGAATCGAAGCGCGACCGCCGTCGTCTATTCCTTGCACTCCTTGAATCCCACGGGGAAGCCACCCGCGTTGCGGCCCTGGAAAATTTGAAACTTCCACTCGCCCCCAATGCTGCGGATGAGGAAATCTATTTTCGCAGAAACCTGCTTTACCTGCTGCGGCGGATTCCACCCGGCGCAACTGATCAGCAACAAGAAATCGTAGAAATCGTTTCGCGTCATGTCGATCTCCTCTACTCCCCGTTGCTGGTAAAGGAAGCCGTAGCCTACCTCGGGCAATTGAAACATCCGAGGGCTGAAGAGATTCTCGTGAGTCTTCTGAATGATATTGAATCCATGTTATTAGGCTCCGATGAGTCTTCAGATTCAGTGGAGCTTTTGCAACTCCTGGATCGAATCGCCGCATCACTGGCACGGCTCGGAACATCGGAGGCTCGAAGCGCCCTTCTGGATCATGCTCTAAAAAAGAAACCGAAACTTGGGAATACCATGAACCGTTTGGCGGAGCTATCCAGTCAAGATCTGTCGAATGACACTGAAACCACGGATCGTCTCCTTTCCGCTCTAAAAGCAAATCTTCCCAAAAAACTGCTCGGATTCGTGATTCAGAAGAAAGACGAGGACTTGAAAGTGATTGTGGAAGCTCTTTCGGGAACTCCGTTACCGAAAGTAAGAACTGCTCTGGAAGAAGTAGCGCAGCAGTTTCCTGATTCACCTGCGGGGCAGATTGTGGCCAAGACTCTCTCAAATCGAGAACAGACGCCTTCCTTAAAAAAGACTTCCGAGCCTTCCGTGATCAGCTTGATGGGTGATCTCGAATTATTTGGGTTGCCGGCGCTTTTACAAAGCCTAGGCGATAACGGCGTGACGGGAACGCTGACGCTGCAGGATCCCGGCGGAGAACCATTCGGAGTCATTGTGCTCGAAAAGGGGTGGATACAATCCTGCGAGGCCGGAAAGCTCAGTGACGAACCTGCATTCTATCAACTGTTCGAACGGCCTCAGCCCGGGACCTTTCAGCTCACGCGGACGCAACCAGGCGCCAAGGATACTCAACCGCTGAAGGAGATCCTTCCACTACTGATGGAGAGTGTGCGCCGTTATGATGAGCTGCGGCAAGCAGAAGCCATCTTACCGAATGACCTTCGATTGATTGCCCGCACATCCCAACCTGCACCTCTTGCCGATGAACGCGACGGGTTGCTCTTTCGTGAACTCTGGAACGCAGTCCGAAAAGGCGCAACGCCGCCCGAATGTGAGGCGCTTGTTGCCGTGGATGCCTATCGCATCCGCCGTCTACTGCTCCACTGGTTCGAAACGGGGTCGATCCAGGCCGCGCAGTAATGCACCCTTATGGAATGGCGGGCGTCCCTGCCGGCCAAGACCGGCCAAGGCGAATTTACCGGGCACGGAGGCCCGCTGCTCCTGGTCAAGGGGATATCAACGATCTGCCAGCATCAAGACCAGCACACGCATGATCAAGTACGACAGTATTAGTAGAACGACAAAATAGTTTCTCGATACCCAGCGCTGCGCGGTTTCGAAGGGATTTTCGCGATACGCCGTAACCGAAAGTCCGTCCAGGTAGCGGGAAACATCATTCGAGAGGCTCAACGCATTGGAATAACGTTGATCTTGTTGATGTGCCATTGCTTTCAGACAAACGGCTTCGATCGAACGTGAGATCCTGGGATCCCGGCGGCGCGGAGGAATCACGGATTTCCCCTGAAAACGCTGATGTGCGGACGAAACGGAACCCACATCGAGTGGAGGAGCGCCCGTGAGCAAAAAATATAGAATCGCTCCGAGTGCATACACGTCCGTTCGTTCATCGAGCTTTTCGGTTTGTCCGGATGCCTGTTCCGGAGCCATATAGGCGGGTGTCCCCATAACCACTCCATGATCTGTCCGGGGATCGGTTCTCCCGACAGGACTCGATTTTACGAAGCCCGCCACAGGCATCGCGCTCTCGCGATCATCGAGAACTTTCGCGAGTCCCCAATCCATGACGAGTACTTCTCCAAAATCCCCCACCATGATATTTTCCGGTTTCAGATCCCGGTGAATCACTCCCTGAGCATGGGCGAACGCTACGGCTTCACAAATTTTCTGAAAAACGCGGAGACGCTCCGGAAGACTCTCTCTCGCATATTGATCCAGTCTCTCCCCTCTTACATACTTCATCGCGTAGAAAACTCGATTTTCCGGTAAAATGCCCACATCATGGATCGGCACAATTCCGGGATGCTCCAATCGCGCAACGATCTTTGCTTCTCGCACCATTCGTAGTGCGAGATCGCCGGCCGCCTCAGGCAGATCCAAGACCTTCAGAGCCACTTCACGATCGAGTTCCCGGTCATGCGCGAGATACACAATTGCCATTCCACCGCGACCCAGCATTCGGACAATTTGATATTTCGTCCCGGTCAGGTCCGGTTCATCCGTTACTTTCTGAAGACGATTCAATGCATCATCAGGCAGCCAATTCATTCGATCTTTGCCCCCAGCAAACGTCGTGCCTCATTGCGGAACTCCTCTTCACTACCGGTAGTCTCGCGCAACTTTTGCAGAACAGCCTTGCGGAATTCCCGCCGCGCATATGCAAGATAATTTGTGACCGCAGTCTCCGGAATTCCAAGTTCCAGCGACAGTTCACGGTAAGATAATTTCGAATCAGGATCCCGATCAATGTCGTATTTTTCAAAGATCCGGAAGTGCGTCTGATGTCCGGTTTTATCACAATGATGACGAAGTTGTTCCAGGGCAACGGAAAAAAGGCTGCGTACCCACTCTTTTTCAAAGCATTCATCCGGGGAAAGATCTACGTGCTTCAGTTCCGCTTCCGCTTGATGAAAATCAAGAGGAAGCAACAACACATCTCCACCACGCTTCTGTGTGCGAGCTGCCTTTGCTTCGTTCGCGGTGAAACCATCCAGACAGGTCCGCAAGAATGTTCGGAACCGGGATTTCGAAGGATCATACTTCCGAAAGAATTCCTTTTCCAGAACACGCGTGAAAAATGCCTGGGTAAGATCCTTCGCATCTTCATTGGACTTTCTCCACTTGATCCGAAGATACTTGTATACCGGCTTCCAGTACGTCGTTACAAGCGCTTCAAAAGCCCGGTCACGGACCGGAGTCTGGTTGCTTTGCAAGGCTGCAATCGCGGACCCTCTCGTCAGAGGAAACCGGCTTCCCGGACCCCCGATCCCGGTCTCCGTATCGCGTCTGGCCATACTGCATTTTCTTTGTAGAATGAAACCATTGTCAAGCATAAGAATTCAACGCGGAGGGCGCGGAAGCCGCGGAAATTGATTTTTTTGAATTCTCCGCGCTCTCCGCGCTATCTGCGTTGAATTCTTAATTAAAGGGATTTGAAGTTTTGTTGTATAGAAGAATGAGGAGGAAAACAATGAACAAAATTTTGCTGGGAACGATCCTGGGGGGCATTCTGGGAATCTTTGATGGACTGACTGCGCTTTTTACTCCGGAAGCCGCTCCGCAAATTGTAGGAATCGTGATCGGCTCAACGATCAAAGGAATCATCGCAGGACTGGCCATCGGTTTCTTTGCCCGCAAGGTAAATTCCTTGCCGCTTGGAATCCTATTCGGACTTGCGGTAGGGTTGTTACTTGCATATATCGTTGCAGCGATTCCGGATCCAAGTGGAAAACACTATTACTTCGAAATCATGCTTCCGGGAAGCATTCTGGGAATCATTGTGGGTTACGCAACACAAAAATTCGGTTTCGCAGCCCGCGATGCTCACACAGACGCGACGACGCGATAGACGCAACGACGCGACAGACGCAAATAAGGAGAATGGTTTATGCCAAGAGTTGTACACTTTGAAATTCCGGCTGACAATCCGGACCGTGCGATTCGTTTCTACAGTGAGATCTTTGGATGGAAGTTTCAGAAATGGGAAGGGCCAATGGAATACTGGCTTGTCCAAACCGGCGAGGAACAAAAGGGAATCGATGGAGGATTGATGCGACGTCGAATTCCCGGGGCTTCTACAGTGAACACTGTGGAGGTTACTTCGGTAGACGATTCGATCCGAAATATCGAATCGAAAGGCGGAACAACTGTGGTCCCCAAGATGCCCATTCCCGGAGTTGGATATCTCGCATACTGTAATGATCCGGAAGGAAACATGTTCGGGATCATGCAACCCGATCCTGCGGCAAAATAAGCATCTCGATTTCTTGTTCCGATCAGGGCCCGTTCAACTTCGTAGTCAAATCTATGAGTTCGCCGGCTCGCGCGTCTGCATTACAATAGAGCTTCCATCGCGGGTGATGACGCATGATTCGACGTGCTCCATATCGCATCTTTCTTGTGGACGAAGATTACGATACACGAACAGCCCTGACCTTTCTCATTTCATCCACGAAGGGTTGTTCGCTCAGGATCAGCAGTCCGCGGGATGCCCTGAAAAAAAAATCCGGCCTCTCCGATCCGAATATTCTATTGTTTGAGCATGAATCCTCATCGGAGAAAATCTCCGACGGTTGGACGGAATTACGTAGCCGCTTTCCATCGGCGTATGTAATCATCTTCCTGCAGCAACTCGATTCTGCTCTGGTAAAGATATACACCGCCGGGGGAGCGCGTGATTTCCTCTACAGAAAGAATTTCCATCTTGGCAGTCTGCGCCGAAGTTTGGCGAGAGCATTTCAGCAAACTTTGGATCCCGCACCTAAGTTTGCCGACTTGAAACCAATCACAGGACATTTTCAAAGCGGAGAAACCGTCCTTCATTACAAGATATTGGAAGAATTGGACCAGACCGGGTGGAATGAAATTTGCCGGGCGGAGGACCTGAACTCCGGACGAACGATTGTTTTGAAGCTATTGAATCCAGCCTTCAGAAAGTCGAACGACAAAGTCCTTCAGAAGCTGCGCGAAGCCTCTGCCGCTCATATCAGCGGATTGGCTGCCGTCGGTTCCATTGAAAAAGTGAATGAATACACATTCGTTGCTCAGGAAAATATTGAAGGAGAAGATTTACGAAGCGTTCTACAACGGGAGAATCTGGGGCTGGCGCGAACTCTGGATCTGGGACTGCAGATCACCGAAATCCTTACTTCGCTTCATACAGCCGGGATTCGCCATGGAAATCTCAAACCGTCAAACATCCTGCTATCGCCGTATGGAAGCGTCAAACTGACGGATCCGGGAACGGCCCGCGAAATCCCTCAAGTATGGAAGCGGAATCACGCTGCTGCTGTTTTGGCTCTGCAAAAATCTGGCGTTTTTACCGATACAGTTTGCCATATGGCACCGGAACAACTGCAGGGAAAGAAGCTGGACGTCCGGTCAGATCTGTTCTCACTGGGTTCTGTGCTGTATCATGCAGCAACCGGTGTTCCTCCATTTGACGCGCCAGATGCGGTTTCGTTGATCCGGAATATCTGCACAAAAGAGCCCCCACCTCCAAGCGAGATCCAACCGCACTTGCCGGAGAGTTTTGATCTTCTGTTGCGAATCGCTTTGGCGAAGGACCCGGCGCGTCGATTTGAATCGGCGGAAGCAATGGCACAAAAACTTCAGGCGCTTCGCAATTCGTTCCTGGACAGATCAGATGAAAAACTCGCCTTGAATCTGGAGATTCTGGAAGAGTCCTTTACCATCAGGCGTGAAGAACGCAGAAAGAAACGGCTGCTTGCTCTTTCTCTGTTTGCCGTCCTGATACTTGTTGGATTGATTGTTGCAGCAAAATCCTATCAGAGAATTGAAAGAGAAAAGCCGCTTCCATCCATTGCGATTATTCCATCTTTGACCGAGGCGAGCAGTCCGGAATCAATCAGCCTCGCGCAAGCCGTCACCGAATCCATCATTCGCAGATTTTCCAGAGTGCCGGGGATCACAGTGATACAACCTGAGAGTGCTTTGCGGTATGCAGAAAAAGTTACCACCCCTGACGACGTGAGTAAGCTTACAAATGCCGATTCCGTGTTCACAATCGAGATCAAACCGATGAGCGAAGATTCGATTCCAATTCTGGTGAAACTCTATCGAAAGAACAAGGGAGATCCAGTGTGGACGAATTCGTATCAGGGGAAGACGGCCGAATTCTCCCACATCCTGAATCAAATCGTGCAAGAAACTTCGGTGATTCTTCCAATCCGGTTCGATGGAGACTTGGAAAAGGACTTTGTCCATCCTTCCGAGGGAAACAAATCTTATCTGTTGGCACGCGCAGCGTACTTCAAAGATACAGTGGAGGATCTGAAGAAGAGTCTCGCGCTTTACAAAGCAGTGGAGAGAACCGATCCGGGAAATGCATGGATCCCTGCCGGTACGGCGGAAACCTGGCTCAAACTTGCCATGCTGGGCGAAGACCGTTCGGCCGCGTATTCCAGAGCAAGAACTGCTGCGCAGAGCGCGCTGGAACTGGACCCGGATTTGCCGGAAGCTCATGCCGTCCTTGGCAGTGTAGATCTCCTGTGGGATTGGAAGCTCTCGTCATCGGAAGAACATTTGCGAAAAGCGATCGCAGGAAGACCAAGTCATTCGCTTGCGCACCTGCACTTAGCAAAGCTTCTGACGGCCGCAGGGAAATCACTGGAAGCATACGACGAGGTTCACATCTCGATCTTGCTCAATCCTCTTTCGATTTTCATCAATGAACAAGCAGCACAGCTTTTGATCTACCTTGGCCGAAACGATGACGCGATCCGCCAAACGGGAAAATGCATGGATCTGGGTAGCCGCACTGTGGACATCCAGGCAATGGTTGGAGACGCCTATCTTGGAAAGGGAATGAACGAAAATGCATTGCTAGCTTACCGTCATCTGGAGCAGATGAATTCTCCCGAAGCTCCGGCAAAACTCGCGCTGGTGATGGCGGCATCCGGAATGAGACGAGAAGCATTCGCAGTCCTGACTGAAGAGAAATTCAATAACGGACAACCAGATCCAGAATCGTTGGCTGCCGCATACGCGAGGCTTGGCGATAAGGATCATGCGTTCGAGTGGCTCGAAAAGGCATTGGAAGGCCGTTCTCCATCCTTGATTCTGCTGGAGCATGATCCGCAAATGCAAAACCTGAAATCCGACCCGCGCTTTACCCGTCTATTGAAACGCGTTAACGGTTTGTAACGCCGGCGTCTCGCCGGCCAAAAACAGAAGCTCAGCTTGAGAACGATTTGCCGGGAAAGAACCTTCGTGTTAAACTGCTAGATTCAGAGGGGAGGATGTGGTATCAGAAAGTGGAAGTGTCTCCGTATGTCCGACTCAATAAACGGTTTAAGCCGGGATCGCGTCTGCAACTCGGTTTTTCTTTGCTTGAAACGCTTGTAGTTCTTGCCCTCATCGGCATCCTTCTTCTAATTGGATTACCCGCGTTGTTTCGACTCTTCCAAAACTTCCAGGTAAAAACTGCGGCCCGCCAGGTGGCTGCTCAAATCCGGCTGGCACGCAATAATTCGGTCACGCAGAAAACGCCTCACCGCATGGTGATTCGAAACAAAGATGCCTCCACAAACATCAACACATATGTTTTGGAATTGGATCCCGAAGATGATGGGACATACACGATATTTCCAAATCTGGATTTTCGGCTTCCGCGCGGTATCATCATAGAGGATTCACCGACGTTTGTGGGCGGAGTCGCCACGATCGATATGAACACACGCGGCATCGTCACTTCTGCCGGTGGCACTCCACCGTATATCATTGATTTCAAGAGCCCCAATGGTCTGACCCTGCGGATCCAAATCCATATCTCAGGCGCCGTAGAGGTGCAAACGCTATGAACTTCAAAGCACTAACCGAAATGAATGAAAAGGGCTTTACGCTCATTGAACTTCTAGTTGCAGTTTTAATCCTGGCTGTGATCACGGTAAGCATCATGGGCCTTTTGCCGCAGGCTTACCGTCAAATCACGAATGGCGGACGAATCTCTGTGATCAATCATCTGGGCTATGAAAAACTCGATGAGCTGCACTCTCTTGGTTATTCGCATGCCGATCTAACTGCAGGAACACATCCGCCGGCGCCGGCCAACTATCGACTTACAGATCCTGACTTTCAGGGCTATTCCGTCAAGTGGACCGTAACCGAAGATGCGCCTACAGCAGGGGTAAAAACAGTCCTTGTGGAAGTGGGCTATCAACTCTATCAAACGAACGGAACCTTGATCCCTCAGAACCAGCAACCGTTCCAAATCCGTGAAGTATTTTCAACTTATGTTACGCCATAAAGCAAGAACATATGCACTGTCGGCAGGCTTTACTTTAATAGAACTGCTGGTTAGCGTTCTGTTGTTCTCCTTTGTTGTAATCGCTATCTACTATTTCTTTGATCGGGGGAGCTGGCTGTATCTGCATTCTGAGAAGCGCTCCAATATCCAGCAGAACACGCGGGTGATCATGGAACAAATGGAACGGGACTTTCGAATGATTGGAGCGGGCGTCCCTACAGGAGTCAATCCCGCAGGGCTGTCCTGGACGCCATACATTTTCTTGGCCGATGGAGCCCACATCGGCTTTACAGGTGATATCGATAACGGCACACATGACCTGACCGAAGATGTCGGAGAGATGGATAACGCACACATCTTTGTCGGCAATAGCGGTGATTATTTCACCGATCTGGACAGCAACAACGACGATACCCTGGATATTCCGCTTCCGATCGTGCTGGTGAACAATCGCAGATCCTGGGAAGACTTAATTGCGCAAGGGTTGGACAGCAACGATCAGGCGCTGGTAACCACTGTTGATGTTCAGAATCCCGGCAACTTTCCCGCAAACAGCAGCACAGTTCAAACACTGGAACGGATCTTCTACAGGATGGTCAATCAGGCGGGAGCCGTCGACACTGATGGAATCTGTACCGATCCGTATCCGTTCTGTTCGATTCAACGTCAGGTGTACCAAACGAATAATCCCGCGGAAACGGATCCGGAGTCCGAAAGCGACGCTGAAGACTGGGTCACGATTGGAACAAATGCAACGTTACTGAAATTTGAATATTTTACGACTAACGGAACAGTGGTAGATCCGACTGCGAGTCCAGGCAGCATCGATCAAATTCGAATTACACTGGTATGCCGCGACAGAGCACGTGCTGCAGGTCAGTTTCAAGATGCAACACTGGAATCGCAGGTGCTTATCAGGAACAATCGATTATAGGAGAAGTCATCATGGGAACATTGATTCGCAGGTATTGGACTAAGCTGATTACCATATGCAACAGGCACAGCCTGGACCGCGGTAGCGCACTGGTCATCGCCTTGTTGATCATGCTGGCTCTGATACTTCTGGGATTGGCGCTTCTCTTGCAGAGCAATACCGAATATGCAATCTCTCTCAATGAACGCGATTCTACAGCCGCTCTTGCCAACGCAGATGCGACCCTCCAACTGGCAAAAGCGTTTGTGAAAGATTATTCAGTGTCCAACCCCAATTTCACCGAGTTTCTGGTTGGACCTGATGGCGACCCGGCGACCACCAATGATAATGGGATCATGCAGATCAAAACCATCAGCGGTGGAATCACGAAGAATGATTTGAATGATGATTGCTCAGTCGGTTCAACCACATGCGAGATGACCAGATCTGTGATCGAATCGGTAGATAGCATTCCGTATGAAGTCTTCCGCATCGGAGTGAATCGCGATGGCGCGACCCCAGCAAACAAATCAGGATGGGACGGTCCACGCGGTCTGGTGTATGTGCGCGCCGATGACAATCATGATGATGAACCGCTGTTAAACGATCCGAATTCCGATCAAGATCGCAGAATCCTTGTGACCGTGCGGTCAGAGTATCCGGTATATGCGAGCTCCACAGGTACAGTGATTCAAACGGGAGCGATCACGCTCAAGACAGTGGGTGTTTCAAGACGCGTCGTACAGGCCCGTTTCGGGCCGATGCAGCTCCAACCCGCCATACTCACGGATGGCGATCTGTTGATCACTGGCTCGCTAAAAATTTGTGGTGAATGCGGAAGCGCCCATGCAAATGAGGACGCCGTTCTCGATCCCAGCGGCACTTGCTCTCAGGAGGTCTGTGGAACTGTCACATCAACAGCCAGCGCGCCCACGAATGGCTGCACTTCAGGCACGAACGTCCAGGGTGGAACGTCACAGGCGCCGAACATTCCTGTTCCAATAGCGAATCCGTATGGAGCGGATTACGTTCCGAAAGAAACATACTTTGCGCACGCAGGGGATACGGAACTCGCAGGCTTCCCCAAAATGCAAAAGACACTAACCCCATCTGATCCCGGAGCGTCCAAGTACTTCGCTCTGGTGGTCAATAAAACTGGGCCGATCCACAATTTTGTGTACAAAGCTTACTGGGATTTTGACAATAATCATTGGACGTGGCGTCCGATTGATAATCTGGATGACAACACATTTGAGGTTTTACTCGATGACGCCGGACGTGTTACGAATAGCGGCACCGAGAGCCTTCCGAACGGTTCGACCTTTTCGTGGACTCCTGATCCCTTTGCCGATTCTCCTGTGCCGGACGGAGGTTCGAACCAGTTCTATGGAATCAAAATGACCCCTGTAAACCACGGCACATCAACCTGCACTGCAGACGGTACGTTGGGCGGAGTGACGGACAACGACAACACGCGCCAGGCATTTATTACTTATCCCCCGGTCGCAGGTGGCAACCCGCCCAATCGAAACGCAAATCCCAGTGTCCCTGCGCTTCCCAATGTGAATGATGGTGACACGAATCCGGATTTTGTACCTGCGGACAACATCGCGGAAAGCAAAGCGGGATGGAATATCAATGCCAATACAGTCTATTCTCCGCTATACAACGCGGTGATCTTTATCTATGGCCACTTTCAAATCAATGGAAACCCCGCCAGCAACTTTGAGCATTCCGGCGGCTCTACAACTCCTCCCGGAAATAAGTGGCGCGTAACCTTTATTGCATTTGGCAACGCCGATTTTTCGGGAACACCGGCGTACGCTCCCGCCGTCGATAGCCTCCCCTTTTTCATTGTGGCAGGACGGGATTTGCATCTGACGGGAAACGCCGGCGGTTACGAGGCATGTCCCGGGTCCGGCGCAAACTGCACGGATCCGCCCATCGGCAATACACCACCTTATGCCGGAATCGCCATAGCCCACGAACAAGCGTTGTTTAGCGGCAACGTGGCAATGGATGGAATTCTCATTGCTGAAGATGCTGCGACCTGTCAATCCCATGTTCAAACGGATGGCAATGGAATTAAATCCACCGGCAGCGCCGCAATTCATTACGATTGCGTCCATCCGCCAAATCCTTTTGCGGAAGCTGTCACTCTCATCAGCTGGGAAGAAATCCAGCGACACTAGAATTCTGTGGAGCGGCGGGCCGCCGTGCCCGCCTGACGGTGTGCCGTCAACGATTTCGGGGCAGGGACGCCCGCGACTACAAAAGCTAACGTGGAGCTTTTGCCAGCCGTTTCCGCGCTTCCTTCATGCGCGAATACCAGAACGGTTGTGAAGGATCCAGCCGGATCCCTCTTTGCAACAGGTCGATGGTTTGTTGATCCTCACCAGTTTGGAAGGCGCAATCAGCCATCATTGCTACAAGTTGGGTACTATTTTGACGGTAGGGAAAGGCGGTACGAAAATACCGCAAGGCATCCGCGTACTTTCCTGAACGGTATAAAACCATTCCCAAGCCGGTTGCTGCATCGACAAAGCCGGGATTCAATTCCATCGCGTGGCGAAAGCTACGATCTGCCCGCTGAAGATCATTTTCAGCCAGATATAAGAATCCAATTCCACTCTGCACCGATGCATGGTTCGGGTTCAAGTACATTGCCTTTTCAAATTCATCCATCGCCTGTTTGTACTGACCATTCTTCATCAGGGCATAGGCCAGATTCACATGTGGACGGAGCTGCCCGGGAGACTTTGCCGCAGCATCCATCCATAGCAGGCGACTGTCGGACCAGACACGATTTCGCACGATCGATCCAAATGCAAATGCAAGGATGCAACCGATCATGCCTGCGACAACCATTCGTGAAATTTTCCCTCCTTCACGATTCTCAAAAAGAACCGGGAGATATCCGAAGCACGCGCAAAACCCCAGGACACTCATGTATGCGCGGTGTTCCGCCATAAACTCGTTGAGCGGAAACAGAGAAGACGGGATTAGAAACCAGAAAAACCATGCTCCCCAGAAAGCACAAAAAGGACGTGTTTTTCGCATTCGGAACATCAGCACCATTGTTCCCGCTACAACCATACCGGCCACCCAGACCCGGAAGCTAAGCCAGGAGAGAGGCGCAATTTGATGCTCGACCGTTAGAGGAACTGGAAACACACAGAGCGTCAGATATCGAAGACAGACTTCCATTTCTGTAGGCAAGTACTGTGAATATGGAATCCCGCCTGCCGGTGCAACCGTCAGCGCGATGTACAGGCGGAAGAATCCGCCCGCTAAAGTGAGAGAACAACTGATCAGATGAATCCATCGATGCTTTCTGATGGAATCCCACCCGAAGAAGGCGCCGTTGTAACAAAGCGCTGCAAACGGCAAGATCCATCCTTCTTCACGCGAAAGAACCGCCGCAAGAAAGGACAGCACGAAGAAAATGAGATGCACCCGGCGACCTTTGCGCAGATAGGAGTCCAGGGCTAGAAGTGAAAGCAGTGAAAAAAGAGCACAAAGCAGAATGGATCTGCTTGCAATATACGATACCGCTTCCGTATTCACAGGATGCACGGCAAAGAGAGCAGCTGCAAGAAAGCTATAAAGCACGCCGATCGAGGACCGTTTCAGAAGCAAAAACAAGAGAACAGTTGTGAGCGTATGAAGAGCGAGACTGACCGCATGATAGGAAAACGGATCGTCTCTTCCGGCGTGAAAATTCAGCGCAAGAGAAGCGACCAGAGCAGGTCTGAAGGGCTCTGATAGCAATAGCTGCTTCCATTGAGCCGGGTCACGCAGCCATACATTAAAACGAATCAACCGTTCATCATCGTATTGAAACTCGCCGTGCAAGGAATTGAAATACACAAGAACGCACAAAAGTATCAACCCGGCGGCTGCGAGTGTTTTCATTTTCATCCCGAGCATCATAATATCAAGCTGACCATGAAAGGCTACAGGCGGGACCTTGCACACATTCACGACGCCGGGTTTGGCGACTTCGCAAAGCAGGCCGGCCCCGAATTGTTGAAGATCCTGCGGCAGAACGGAATCCACAACGGGCTTGTTGTGGATCTGGGCTGTGGAACCGGATTGTGGGCACAGCAGCTCATTCATGCAGGGTATGACGTCCTTGGTGTCGACATCTCCCCCGCCATGCTCAAACTCGCAAGGAAGAAGGCGCGAGAGGCTCGCTTCATCCAAACGTCATTTCTGAAAACGAAATTGCCGCTGTGTAATGCTGTGACTGCAATTGGCGAATGTTTTAATTATCTGTTTGATGCGAGAAACAACAGGAAGGCCCTGTTTCAATTCTTTGAACGCGTGTATCATGCCCTTCGACCAGGGGGACTGTTCATTTTTGATGTTGTCACGACAGAAACAAAATCTAAGCCGCAACAGAACAATCGGATCGCGGAAGACTGGGCCATCCTTTATTACGCTGAAGAAAACGCAACGAAACGGATTCTAACCCGCAGAATTACAACATTTCGCCGGATAGGAAGATCCTACCGGCGCGAGGAAGAGATTCATCGCTGTCTGTTACATGAAAGCGGAGAACTTGCCGATAAATTGCGACAAATAGGATTCCACGTACGTGTTGTCCGGAGTTATGGAAAGTTCCGACTATACAAGAATCGTACAGGTTTCTTAGCAAGAAAGTCTGAATGATCTTTGTTGGAGCGCAGGCTGGAAGCCTGTGACCCATAATGCAGGCGGGACGCCTGCGCTCCATGGTAAGATCTTCGGTAAGAAGGAGTTTGAGTTGTGAGCACAAGAACCAGTTCGTCAAAGAACAAAAGATCTGCAGGTGTGCGGTTACCCCTGGGAGAAAGAGGAGACGGCCGTTTTTACGGGCAACACATTCTAGCTGTGGGTCAGTTTACGCAAATGGATCTCGAATATATTTTTGCTGTCGCCGAAGAAATGCGGACCATGGTGGAACGCGTAGGCACTTTTGACTTACTCAAGGGGAAAATTCTTGCAAATGTTTTTTATGAACCTTCCACGCGCACGTCCTCCTCATTTACAGCGGCTATGGAGCGGTTGGGTGGAAGCGTGATTCCGATCAGTGAAGTTAAATTCTCTTCCGTGGCGAAAGGGGAATCATTAATTGACACCGTCCGCACATTGCAATGCTATTCGGATGTGATCGTGCTGCGTCATCCGGAAACGGGAGCGGCGGCAACAGCGGCGCGATACTTGCGCAAGCCGCTGATCAATGCAGGCGATGGGACCGGGGAACATCCCACACAAGCATTGCTGGACCTCTTCACAATTCAAGAAGAATTGGGCCGGCTGGAAGGGTTAACAGTCACATTACTGGGAGACTTGAAATACGGGCGTACAGTCCATTCACTGTCGCGTCTGCTGCGTCTCTATGGAGCGCGTCTCAACTATGTTGCGCCTGAAATTTTGCGCATGCCGCAAACGGTAATTGAAGAGCTCAATCAAGCTGGAGTGGAGCAGCACGAATACGCAAGTCTGAACGAAGTATTAGGTCAGACCGATGTCCTTTACGTGACTCGTGTTCAGAAAGAACGATTCGAAAATGCGCAGGATTATGAATCGGTAAAAGACGCGTATGTGATCACACCGAAAATTATGGAACAGGCAAAATCACAAATGGTGCTCATGCATCCGTTACCGCGCGTCAACGAGATCTCGGTGGAGGTAGACGACGATCCGCGAGCGGCATACTTCCGGCAGATGGAATACGGACTCTATACTCGAATGGCACTGCTCGCCATGGTCTTAGGAAAAGCATAAGCACGGAAACACGGAATTCACGAAAAGCTCAAGAAGGAGTTTTCTGGTTGATCTTACAATTCTGCTACAATGGCGATGTGTTGCGCACCAGGGTCGAGAGCGATTCGCGTGATCTTTTTCAAACCAAAGGAAGAGAGATCTGCAATTTCTTTCCAATCGCCCGCTTCCTTCCGGTTCCAGCAGTAAAGTTTCGATCCATGACTCATCAGAGCAGAACCATCCGGAAGCCAGATGAAGTCTTCGCTTTCGGGTAGCGTCCTGATTAGAGGAACTGTCTTTTCAGATTTCAGATCGTATTCGACGATCCACCATTCCTGATCGGATTTCTTTTCAACGAAGCTGATCTTCCCGACTTCCGAGCTGATCCGGATAGAGCGTCCGGGATTCTTTGCAATTTCCCTGGTCTTTTCGCTTCCGAGCTCCGCAAGCCAAAGGAAATTGTGGTCGTCGTCAGGTCCTAGAATAAAGAGCGCCAGATTGTTGGAATCGATCCAGCAGTGATAGCCCACCGGCTTCACTGTTTTAAGTACAAGCTCCGGCGCGCCGGAGCCAAGAGGGAATTTCCAGAGCCGCTGTGTTTTATCCGCTTCGACTCGCACAATGGAAAAATACTTTCCATCCGGAGTGAGGGTCGGAGAGAATTCACTCTCTTTGGTTTCCGTAACGCGTGTGACTTCTTTGCTGCTCAAATCGATTCTATAGATATCAGCCTGCTCATCTTCCCGGACGGAAGTGAACAACAAGGATTTTCCATCGGGCAAGAAAAACGGTTGGTTATCGTAACCCTTGCGGTTCGTAAGATTGGCGGGACGACCGACAATCCAATTGCCGTCTTTTTGCTGGAAATCTGCAATGAAAATATCCGGTTCCGGCAACGCAGGCTGCGACTGTGTTTGCGGTTGTGTCTGACTCTGGGGTTGAGCCGTCTGTGAATGGGCTAATTCGCAAAGACACAAGCCCAAAAGAAGAACAATCAATGCTGCGTGTTTCATTCGCGCAACATTATCTCACATTCCTATTCGTATCTCAGCGCGGTTGTTGGTTCAATACGCGAAGCTCGATACGCCGGCAGGTAGCAAGCGAGGAAGCCCACTACGGCCAGAAGCAACGGCGTTGCGAAAAGGGTAAGCGGATCTCTTGTGCTCACGCCAAATAGCAAACCGGAAATCCAATGAAGACCGGCGACTCCGCACGCCATCCCTAGACCAAGACCGGCAAGGGTGAGCAACATTCCTTCGCCCACAACAAGACGAAACACATCGTTCTTACGAGCGCCCAACGCCATCCTGACTCCGATTTCTCTTGTGCGCTGGATCGTCAGATAAGAAAGCACTCCGTAGATTCCAACCGCAGCCATCAGCAAGGCAGTGATCGCAAACACGGAAAGAAGAAACATGGAAAAGCGACGCGCTGCAATCGAATCGGCCAGGATTCGCTCCATGGTCTGAACGGCAAAGACCGGCTGATCCGGATCCACATTCAAAACGCGGTCACGCACCGCGCCCGCCAATCTTAAGGGATCGGATTCGGTCCGGACGACGATGGAAACAGTGTGTGCGACCCGAGGAAGAAACTCGTCCGGTACCTGATAAAAGCAAAGATACATCTGCGGTTCAACCAGAGCTTGCGCATCCAACCCGTAGTGCTTCACATGAGACGTTACTCCGACAATTTCAAAGACCGGCGAACCTGGACCTAGAGTCAGTCGCTTTCCGAGCGGTTTTCCATCGGGAAAATATTTGCTAGCCAGGGCTTCATCAATCAACGCTACTTTCGGACTATTCTTCATGTCCCGTTCAGTAAATGAACGACCTTTTAACATGCGGATTCCCATCGTACTTAAATAGCCGGGGCTGGTGATGTATTCGACGGCGGTCGGCTCCTGACCTGGCGGAGGCTGCGGGCGACCTTCCGGAAAGAACCATGCTTCCCCAGCGCCGTAGATGGGCAATCCGTTTGAAAACGCCGCGGACTTTACTCCCGGCAGCGTGGAAACTCCCGACTCCAATCGCTGGAAAAAATTTGTGATTTGAGCGGGGCTGTCAGTATCTGAAACGGACAACTGCAAAGTCAAAAGATTCTCCGGAGTAAACCCGGGTTCCACATTGAGAACATTAGCAAAACTCCTGATCACCAGCATCGCACCCATCAATAGCATGAGCGCCAGCGCAAATTCCGAGACCACCAGACCGTAGCGAACTCGCCGTTGACGAAGCCCGCTAAAGACACGTGAGCCCGTTTCTTTGAACACCTCCGTGTTACCCAGACGCGTTGCCCGGAGTGCAGGTATGAGTCCAAAGGTGATTCCGGTCAGAAGTGAGGTTAGAAACGTAAACGCCAGCACCCGTCCGTCTATACCAATTTCTTTCAGCCGTGGCAGATTTGCCGGCTGAAAGGATTTCAGCAAATCGATTCCCCAGACCGCAAGGAGAAGGCCGGCCGCTCCTCCTATCAAGAGCAGACACAATGACTCGGTCAGCAATTGAAAGATAAGTCGGGATCGCCCGGCTCCAAGCGCCGCACGAATTGCGATCTCCTTCTGCCGAACCGCGGTCCGGGCAAGCAGCATGTTGGCCACATTAGCGCACGCAATCAGGAGAACCAGGCCGACTGCCGCCTGCAATACCCACAAGGACCTTCGCACGTCCCCTACAAGATCATCTTGAAGAATACGCAGCTTGACACTGATCGCTCCGTTCGTATCTGGATATTCTTTCCGCAAACGGGATGCAAGAGTGTCCATTTCCGCTTGAGCAATGGTAACGGTAACATTTGGCTTCATTCGCGAGATAACATAAATTCCGGGGCGGTTCGTTCGAAGAAGTGGCGCTGCAAATGGTTCCATCGGAACAAAAAGATCACCACCGGACAAGAAATCAAAATCAGGGGGCATGATTCCGATCACTGTGTGGTTCTGATTGTTGAGTGACAGTGCTGTTCCGATCATGCTTCGATCGCCGCCGAATCGCCTCTGCCACAGATCATGACTGAGAATCACTACAGGTAGGGCGCCTTCCCGATCTTCTTCCTCTCGAAAGTCACGGCCTAGCATCGGACTTGCGCCGAGAACGCGGAAGAAGGTCCAGGAAACCATACGACCGGGAAGCCGCTCCGGCACTCCGCTTCCGGTCAAATTGAAACTGTCACGCCGGAAAGCAGCCATCTCTTCGAATACCTGATTCTGCTTGCGCCAATCCAGATAATCGAGATAGGCAACAGACAAATCCTGTTGCGGTGCGCTTTCCTCGATCAAAAGCAGCTTGCCGGAATCGCGATACGGCAACGGACGCAACAACACGGAGTTCACCACCGTAAAGATCGCCGTGTTTGCCCCGATGCCCAGTCCCAGGACCAGAATGGCAAGAAGCGCAAATCGCCGGTTTCTCATCAACGAACGCATTCCAAATCGGAAATCCTGCCAAAAGTTTCCCATGTGATTCTCCTGAGAAGCAGCCAGCAATTCACGTGCCATCCGGAATATCGAGTCACGCCCTCATAATCATTATGATTCAGTGCTCGATCTTGGGACTCGACTGTTTCGAAAGCGAACGCGAAAAGAGTTAACGCGGAATCTCAGAATTTTAGTTTGCCGTGTTGCCATCGTATGCCCGTTTCAGAGCGGCAATGTCAAATTTTTTCATTTTGAGAAAGGCCTGGGTTACTCGTGCCACCTTCTTCGCATCCTTGTCCTGCAACAGCTTGTTCAAAATACTCGGAACAATCTGCCAGGAAAGGCCATATTGATCTTTTAGCCAGCCGCACTGCTCGGCCATTGGGTCGGCGGAAAGTTTTCTCCAGTAGGAATCTATTTCTTCCTGGGTTTCGCAAGGCACCACGAATGAGATCGCTTCGTTAAAGGTAAAGTTGTGGTCACGAGCGCTGTCCATAGCCGCAAATTCTTGGCCTTCAAGCGAAAAACCTGCATGCTTGATTGTCCCTTCCTTGTCAGGTTGATCCTCTTTGGTGTAACGAAGGATGTGATCAATTTCCGAATTGTGAAACACCGATTTGTAGAAATGGATCGCCTCTTCTGCTTTTCCTGCCTGCTTTCCAACAAACATCAGCGTCGGGATGATTCGTTGTCTGATCTCACGATCGCCCATGAACATTACCTGCCATGAAAGCCCGTATCTATCGTGAAGCCAACCGTACCTTTCACTGAACGGATATTGATCTAAAGGCATTAGTGGCGTACCGCCCTCGGATAGCTTTTCCCACAGAGCATCGACTTCCTGGGTGGTTGCACAGGCAACAAGAAATGAAACGGCCGGAGTGAATTTGAACAAAGGCCCGGCTGCCATTAAAGTTAACTCCTGACCCAACAGTTCAACCGTGGCCACATCCACCCTTCCCGAGGGTGTGTCATGAAGAATCGTTGTGTTCTTGATTTTCGAATTCGGGAAAATCGAAGTGTAGAACTTCGCTATCTCTGCGGCATCTTTCTCGAACCATAGAAACGGGGTGATTTTTTGCATAATGTTTTCCTCCTTTCATGAAATAGTCGTTTGATTCCGGCCGAAATCGACAGCTCGGTCCCGATCAAGTCAAAGAGAGCCGGCAAGCATGCTACTCACGCTGGATTTTGCGTGAGATCACTTTGCTCAATTCGCGCAGCCACAGTACCGAACTTGCCATGGCGATGCATCGCCACCAATCTGCGAAACTCAATGCCACGGTCGAAAAGGCTTGCTGCAAGAATGGTATGTAAATCACTGCAACCTGCAACAAAATCGACAACAGAACTGCGGCCCACAACCAGATGTTTGAGAACATTCCGCTGAATGCGCTCCGTTCATCGGATCGCGCATTGAAAACATTGAAGAGTGAAAAGAAGACGAGAGTAGTAAAGGCCATCGTTTGAGCATAGCGCATGCTGCCTGATCCTTCGATGAGACCGCCGGGCAAACTGGCATCCAGCACAAGCAGGGTCCCGATCCCGATGATGACACCAACGAAGAAAATACCGAACCACATGGGGCGTGTGATCACGCCTTCTCTTTTCGGACGTGGCGGCTGATCCATCACTCCCACATCCATCGGATCAATACCAAGCGCCAGAGCGGGCGCGCCATCCGTTACCAGGTTGATCCACAGGATTTGCGTTGCAAGTAATGGCAGCACGAGGCCTCCACCCGATCCGGCCTTCAATTCAATGACATCTGCAAGCACTACGCCGAAGAACATTGCCATTACTTCACCGATATTTGAGGAAAGCAAATAACGCAAAAATTTCCTGATGTTAGAAAAGATCGCGCGTCCTTCTTCCACGGCAGCAACGATGGAAGCGAAGTTGTCATCAGCCAGCACGATATCGGCGGCTTCTTTTGAAACATCCGTTCCGGTGATTCCCATCGCTATGCCGATATCGGCTGTCTTCAGCGCGGGGGCATCGTTGACGCCGTCGCCGGTCATTGCAACGATTGCGCCTTCGCGTTTCAATGCCTTCACGATTCGGAGCTTATGTTCAGGATTTACGCGCGCATAAACGGAAACCTCTTTGATCGTTTGAGCGCGCACGACGTCATCCTGCATCTTGTCAATCTCGGCGCCCGTGACTGCTCGTCCGTCGCTGCTGATGCCGAGCTCGCGCGCGATGACGGCGGCGGTGATGGGATGATCCCCCGTGATCATGATCGGTCGTATTCCTGCCCCCTTCGCGCGCGCAACGGCATCCTTCGCTTCTTCACGAGGCGGATCAATCATTCCGATTAATCCTGCAAACACGAGATCTTTTTCAAGGCGCTCATCCACCGCATCGGAGTCGAAGGCGTCTGCCTGCAGTGTTCGATACGCGACCCCGAGTGTACGCAGCGCATTACGCGCAAGTTCGTCGTTCACTTTCAGAATCTCTGCGCGACGTTGAGCGGTCAAGGCTCTTGTATTCTCTTCTACGAGTTCTTGTGAACACCTGGCGAGCAGGATGTCCGGAGCGCCTTTTGTAAAAACGAGCAATCGCTCCTCCTGCTCAGCGTCCATATGAACCGTTGTCATCAGCTTACGTTCGGAAGAGAATGGAACTTCTCCGATACGTTCAAAGCGCGCGCCAAGTACATCGCTCTTCAGTCCGGCCTTGCGTGCGGCCACAATGAGCGAGCCTTCAGTCGGATCGCCTTGAACTGTCCACCGCCCATCGTGTTCTTTCAGAGCAGCATTGTTCGCGCGGTCCGCCACGGCAAGCGTTCGACGCAGCTCGATTTTTGTAGAGCCGTCAACCGTATATTGCTTGCCATCGGCATTTACAAGACTCACTTTGCCTTCGGGTGCATAACCGGTACCCTCAAACTGAAACCGCCCGCTTGCGGTTACCACCGAACGCACAGTCATTTCATTCTTTGTCAGCGTGCCCGTCTTGTCAGAGGCGATGACACTTGCAGAGCCCAGTGTTTCAACCGCCGCAAGATGGCGAACGATCGCATTTCTGCGAGCCATCCTTTGTACGCCAATGGAAAGCACGGCAGTCACGACGGCAGGCAAACCTTCCGGAACTGCGGCCACAGCAAGTGCGACTCCCAGAATGAGTACATCAAAAAGAGCGGCAAAACCATGAATATCTTCGATCAGAATAATCGTTGCGATCATGACTACAGCAATCACGACAACAATGAAGCCTAACAGTTTTCCGACGCGTGTCAGTTCCTTCTGTAACGGCGTTGTCTCTTTCGGGGTTTCCTTCAGCATCCCCGCTATCAGTCCAATTTGCGTCTGCATGCCCGTTGCTGTTACCACTGCTTTTCCCCGGCCGTAAGTCGCCGCTGTTCCACTGAAAACCATGTTATGGCGGTCCCCCAGACCGGCGTCATCTGCAATCGGAAGCGTATCTTTGGAGACCGGGAGGCTCTCTCCCGTCAGCGCAGCTTCAGCTGTCTGAAGCGCGGTTGATTGAATCAGTCGCGCGTCCGCTGGAATCGTGTCCCCTTCTTCGATGAGGATGATTTCGCCGGGCACGAGTTCATTGGCAGGAATATTCTGCGGCTCACCCGCGCGAAATACTTTCGCGTGCGCTGCCGACATCTTTCGCAGCGCAGCCACGGCGGATTCGGCCTTCGATTCCTGGATGTAACCCATCACAGCATTGAGCAAGACGACAGAGAAGATCGCGATCGCTTCATACGGCAGCGCTGATTCGCGTTCATAGAGCCACAATGCCAGGGAGATCGCAGTGGCGATCAACAGCAAAATGACAAGCACATCTTGAAATTGAGCCAGGAACTTTTTCCAGGCCGGCGCGGGGGGTTCGGACGTCAACTCGTTCTTGCCGTATTTCTGTAGCCGCGCTTTTGCTTCTGCCTGGCTTAGCCCGCTATGTGGATTCACGTCCAATGCTGCCAGTACACCATCAACGCTTTGCTGATATGTCTCGCGCGGTTCAGATCGATCAGCACTCATTCTTGTTTTCCTTTGTTGCTCTGCGAATCGTCAGCCCCGGACTTCGACCTGGAAATCCCGGTCTTCCCAGCGTTGGGCCGTGCGCCAATAGAACGTAAACCGGATCGGAGCGCTCTGCGCTTTCGGGACGGCAATATCAACGTAGTGACGTCCGAGAATCGTGGCGATAGATTGAGTATCCATCCGGTTTGTCCAGTCATCCTGAGACCAACGCAGAAGAAACGAATTTGCATCATGAATTCTCAGTGTTGTTCCAGCGGCGACCCTGCGAACCTGACGTTGAAACTTCCAGCACTCAAGATCTTTGCGTCCTTTACCGGCCAAATAGCGATCAGCCACGGCAGGAATCCGGTCGAACACAACTCCGTCGTTGGCGGAGCGAAGCAGCTTAATGTATTCTGCATGCGCCCACATCAGCGGCATTGCCGATCCCGTAGGTCGTCCCAGAAAGAGTCGTCGTTCGGGAAGATCCGCGCCGTCCCAAATTTGTTCGGGCAGCATTCCACCCCTTGAGGCAAAAGCTTCTATTGCTGTTATGTAAGGTTTTGCGTCACGTCCCGCCGCCAGCTCATAATGTCCACGCTCTCCGGTGAGGAGCGGCCAGGCGCGGCCTTGTCCCCAACCTGTGTATGGGCCGCCATCCGGCTTTTGCCCATATCCGTCGTGGTTGTAGCGGCGCCAGCATGGACCAGAAGGAGTTTCAACTTTCAAGATTGAATCCACCACACGAAGCGAATCCTCCATCAGGTGAGTCCCTGCCTTGCGGATTCCATATCGAACCAATTCCAGAAAGCCGGCGTCCACGACATCCCTGGCTGGGAATTGAAACGTTTTTCCCGGCTCAATATTCTTGATCGCTAGAATTCCTTCATTCGGATCTTCCAGTGGTCGAACATCACCCGGGTCTATCGGTAGGATGCGGATATAATGCCGGGGAATTTCCTGCACTAGAGATCCTTGAGTAGTTACCGTCCAGGCTTCAACATGGGACTCCAGGAAATCCGCGTATTCTTCCAGAAACAAGGCCGTCTTCTCATCCTGGCGTTGTCTGGAAAAATGCGCCGCGCAGATGAGAGCGGCGATGCTTGCGGCCAATGTTGAAGGAGAGTAGCCGCTGTTTTCTTCCCATCGTTCCTGAGGCGTCACCGGGCTCTGTTGAATGAGGTAACCGGCTGCTTTTAGGACCATGGGGTAAGGATCGAAGTCTTGCAGGGCTTCAAGTTCATGAAGTCGCCACGCCAGCATCACCGGAAAGGCCACTTCATCCAATTGCACTCCGCGCCAGAACGGCTCACCGTTGATCCAATAATTCTGATGGAAACCTCCATTCTGAAGTTGTGTTGCTGCAAGATAAATCAGCGCCTTGAGAGGAGTATTCGTGTTGCCCGAAGCCAATAAGGCGGTAGCGCTGTTGCACATGTCTCTTGTCCAAACAAGATGGTAACCGCCCAATCCGTCAGAATCGCTGAGGGATTCGCCCCAGGGAATACTTAAAGATGCGATCATCGCCCCGGGGAATGTTTTGTCTTCGTGCGCCAAAAGCAGGCTATGACTGATTTGGTAGAGCCGGCCATTATCTCCAGAGAATTTTTTCAAGGAGGGAATTTCCGAGCATGCCCTGTGCCATTGTTCCTTGAATTTCTCTTTCACTTCTTCGAATGGAATAGCCAACGACTGCAATAGAACCGACGAGGCTCCGTGAATCCCGAATCCAAAGGAAAGCGCCAGAGTGAATGTCCGTGACACAGAAAGGTCGAGCTCACCCATAACCGCAACATTCCCGTCCAGTGCCGAGTCGAACTCC
>CAWJJO010000002.1:0-105000 GCA_963843285.1 uncultured bacterium | reverse complement strand
GTGACCCTAAGAAAATGTGATTTTTGTCTGTTCATTCAGTGCGGTATTGATATTACGATACTGCTTCCCCCTTGTCAAGGATTTTTCTTTTCCAGAGCATAGGATCCAATCGCAGCAAATTTCGTGCCGAGATACTGCGACAATAAGGCAATCATTTCCAATCACTTACGATGAATCGGGAAGATTTCCACAATCCAAAAATTTCTTTTGCGCCCCGGAATTCTTTCGACTACTATTGAGTTGGACGGAGACAGATCGCCATCATGCAAACTGAAATTCTAGAAGAAGTCGCCGCGCAAAAAATTCCAAAATCGTGGGAAGAAGAGCGCGCAGAAGTTCTCGCAAAAAAGATTTCGGAACTTCCGCTGAAGATCGAAGGAACGATTCTGGAAACAAAAATCAATCAACTTTATCAGGAAATGGAATCAAAAGGACTGGTATTTCGTCCGAGTTGTTATCTTTCCGATGAATGGGGTTGTCCGGACGGAATTCCGATCATTGGAATTCCTTTTTATCTTGCAGACAAGAAACTGAGCGCGCATTGAAGAAGAGTACACGGAAAATCTGGAAAAGGAAGAAGAATTAATTCTGTATCTCCGACACGAAGCAGGTCACGCGTTCAACTACGCATACGAGCTGTACATGACCGAAGAATGGCATTCCGTGTTTGGTCCTTATAGCCGCCCCTACATCGAAGATTACAAACCGAATCCGCTCAGCAAAAAATATGTGAAGCACATGCAGGGATGGTACGCGCAGAAGCATCCGGATGAGGATTTTGCGGAAACGTTTGCAGTATGGCTTACCCCGGGGTTGGATTGGCGCAAACAATATGAAGGTTGGGAAGCGCTCAAGAAACTGCAATATATCGACCGGATCGCGGCGGAAGTCGGACAAGTACCGCCACGTTTAAGCGATTTGGATGAGGACGTCCCGATCTCCGAAATCAAGCTGACGATCTGGGAGCACTACGAAAAACATTACAGCAATGAATACCCGAAGATCATCTCTCAGCTTGGCCCATTGCTCGATGGCGATCTGCGCGAGATTTTCGAGAGCAAGAACGATCCGCAATTCAAGCCTGCTCAGGAATTCATATTGAGCAACCGTCACATCCTGCGAAATCTGGGATACTACTGGACAGGTGTTTCTCACAATCTGCTGCGATCCTTGATCCGGTATCTTGCGGAACGCGCTCAGGCGGCCGGGATCTATTATGATCCTTCCAAAGAGCAACATTATCAGCTGCAGTTCTCCGCATTCCTGCTCACCATGGCGATGAACTATCGCTACACCGACCGTTTTGTGGAAGTGTAGGATCAGGAATTCACCACAAAGGCGCAAAGAACACAAAGATGGAAAAACCGCCGGCAAAGAAATTCAAATCGTTTGAGGAATTCTGGCCGTTTTACGTACAGGAACATTCCAAGCGCGGAACGCGGTGGTTGCATTTTGCCGGAACCACATTCCTCTTTGCCTTTTTGATTCTCGCATTTCGCAGTAGCTCTCCGCTGTTTTTACTTTACGGCATTCTCATAGCATACGGATGCGCCTGGACCGGTCACTTTCTCATTGAGAAAAATAAACCCGCCACCTTTCGCTATCCCTTTTTTTCGCTGCTTGGCGATTTCAAAATGTATGGACTGATGCTGACAGGGAGGGATTTTACCGCAGAGGACGCGGAAAGCGCGGAGGTGTAAGAAAGGGGATAAGGAGATGACGGGGATGGGGTTTGGTTTCTGGATCGTTGTTCTACTGCCGCCTTTGGCGGCAGCTTCTGGAAAATTCTAAAAAAGTAAAAGCCCATCGCGTATTGACTGGATAGTACAAATGCTATTTCGGCATTTACTTTTTTAGAATTTCCAGAAGACAACGATTCAGAAACACTTTCAATGTCTACACCAAGATCCCCACATCTCCATCCATCTCCATATTCCCTTTCTTAGACTCTTCGCCTTCTGAGAGAACTTTATCCCCTCAGCGGCGTTTGCGCAGGAATTCGCGGACCATGGACTGGTGTACGGGGTCGTCAAAGCAGGTCGTTTGCGCCCGCTGCTCGTTTTGGAGCGCGGTCTTCAGATCCACACAGGCGTTTTGTTTGACCAGTTTCTTGATCAGGCGAAGGGCAGTTTGAGGTTTACTGGCAAGAGTTGTTGCAAACTCCACCGATTTGGACGCAAGATCTTCACCGGGGTAGACGCGATTTACCAATCCCAGCGATTTTGCGTCGGAAGCACTCACTGCTTCTCCCAGAGCAAGCAATTCCAGGGCGGGGCCAGTCCCGATCAAGCAGGAAAGAAAAAATGATCCTCCACCGTCAGAAACGAGACCCATATTGATGTACGCTTCCGCGAGCTTGGCTTTCTCGGCAGCCACCCGGAAGTCACAGGCAAGAGCGAGATCGAGTCCGGCGCCGGTGGCAAATCCGTTGAGACACGCAATGGTGATCTTCTCACATTCGGAAAGCTTCAGAATCAGCGTTTGAAACGATTGCAGAAGCTCCGGAAGTTTGCCGGGGTTCTGAAATTCCGAAAAATCGGCGCCAAAACAGAAAGCTCGCCCGGCTCCGGTCAGCATCAATACATCGTGTGCTGAAGTTTCGAATTGCTCAACGGCTGCCGTCAGTTCCCGGATCGTTTGTCCCGCCAGAGCATTGAGCTGCCGCGGACGATTCAAGCAGATCTGAACAATCCGGGGACCGGGTTCGGTAATCTGTACATGCTCGAACATGCTCGTCTATTCTGTTTTTCGGATCGGGCCGAGCTTTGCGAGACAGTACTCGACCGCTTCCACGCTCCTGGCTTCCAGCAGCGAACGAAGCATCCGGAATTCTTCCTGGAACAGAAACTCCAACCCGTCCGGATAATTCTCCACCATATTCCCCTGAACATTAGCGATCAACGAATTCTTGTGGAATTCTCCGAATTCATTCATTCTAACGCCTTCGAAGATCAGCGGGTACCGGGAGGTTGTCTTTCTGGCAATTCGTGCCATAAAGTTCGCAACACCCGCGCCCAGCTCAATCTGGAGCATCTCGAAGAGATACCGGTGCCGCGAATTCAAGCGCAGGATGTCCGCTTCCAGGGTTCGATCCCACTTTTCCATCGGAAATTGCTCGGGAATCTCCTCCAGCGAAGCGTCGGTTAATTCTGCAAGGTCCGCGAAACTCAGGTCCACCGCATGAGACGGAACCGGGCCGGAAGAAGGAGGGGCGGAAGGCATGGTCTGCGGCTCCACGGAAACGATTTCCAGTTCGCCGGCAGACAAATCATCGATCGAGAGAGGCTCGGATTTTTCAGGCGTTTCAATTTTCATTTCAGCAGTCGTTGAAATCTTGGAAATCGGGAGCGTGTCTTCTCCGGAAACCGGGGGCTCGATCCGCGCCGTTACGGGCATTTCCATTTCGGCGGTAATCGGTGGTTTTGTCTCGCTCCAGTGCGGCGTTCCCAAAATCTGTTCTGCAATGCCGAGAAGCAGAAGCGCCCAGACCATCCGGCATGAATCAAAATTTCCGAATGGCGAAAGCTGCAGGATCTCTTCCAGGGTGCGCGGACGATCCAAAAGATCGATCACTGACTGCACTTCCGGGGGTGGATTCATCTTCCGCACCACTCTCGACCAACCTTCGCGTTTGCGGATCACTGCATCGAGAGAAATCGAACCTTTGCTGATCCACGACCATCTTCGAATGCGCTCCAATCCGGCAAGAATCAAATCGGGAGTCGTAATTTCAAGAGCAATCACTTCTTCAGTAGTAAGCGGACCGCTTTGAAACTCAAATTCTCCATCCGACCAGGCAAACATGCTGAAAAGAATTTCACGAATCTGATCGATCACACCCTGACTTAACTCAGTCGGAGTAATGTAACCGTCCAGAACGAGGACCGTCCCGAGGCGTTTTCCGGCAGTTACTTTTGCGGCGGCTTCCTGATACTGCCGGTATGTAATTCTGTTATGGCGCAACAACAGAGAGCCGAGACGATCGTCGGGATCGTTGGATTTGGCAAATGTGATTCTGCCGTCTTGAAAGAACACCTGCCGTTCAATTCCCTTCTGCCGGACAGACAGGACGCCGGTTTCTTTGGCTTCCGAAATCTCCAGCAACAATTCAGGAAAGTGTCTTTCGCTTAAGTTACCGCGCAAACGATGCTCTCTCTTGCTGCGATCCTTCGTAAGGGCGGGATTGTGCCGCCCTACTTTTCAGGGCGACCACAAGGGTCGCCCCTACCACTTTAGTTCCGCTTTAGTTCATTTAAGCGGGCCTGGGCCTGATAACTGACTGGAGAATCTTTGTACTGGTCCAGGATCTTTTGAAATGTATCAATTGCTTCTTTTGTCTTCCCAGCCTTGGACAGCGCTTCGGCGGATTGAAACATCAAGTATTCAGGCGGAACGAGACTCTTATCCTTTCGGA
This sequence comes from uncultured bacterium, assembly GCA_963843285.1. Taxonomy (GTDB): domain Bacteria; phylum Acidobacteriota; class HRBIN11; order JAKEFK01; family JAKEFK01; genus CAZDDB01. The sequence goes on along the minus strand of CAWJJO010000002.1, from coordinate 100,586 downwards.
TTGCCTCATCCAGCACTTTGGCCGCATCCGCACTCCTGCTGGTGAGATTATACAAATTTGCAAGAGCGATTCTCGACTGAAAATAAAGAACGTTCCGATCCGATACTTTTCCTGCCTGAAGCAGATACTCTTCCGCCTTTTTGTAATCCTTAAGATAGAATGCGCAAACGCCTGCCTGATATCGCGCCATGTCCGCTGCCGGCGTGTTGCCATGCAGTCTTACAATCTCCTCAAAATCCTTTGATGCGTCCTTGTATTTTTCTTCTTCTGTTTTGTAGTTGTACTTCGGCTTCTGTGCCCCGGGGTCGGCCGGCGCAGGTCCTACCGGAGCCGCGAACTTTTCCATCGCGATTCCAAGAAGGTTCTGGCTCTCCTCCTGCTGATTTCGTTCGTAGTAGAACCAGCCAAATGCGATCAAGCCAACTGCAATCACAATTCCAACAATGAAAATGACTTCTCTACCGTGCAGAGAAACACTTCGGATTGCTTCCGCAAACTTTTCACGGATTTCATCCTGTTTTAATTCTTTTCGATGAAGCTTTGTCATATCAGAACTATCGCCCTCTAATGATTAGATTCGAACCACGAAGGACACGAAGACCACGAAGCAAGAGTCAAACTCTTCGTGTCCTTCGTGCACTTCGTGGTTCAATCCTACCAATCTTCCTTTTCGAAACGGATCTGGTTTGAGTCGGCAATATATTTGATGTCTGCCATCGAGTACGGATTCCCGCATGTGAGAATCACCGTGACCTCATGGGGCTCCAACCGCTTTCGAATCTCACTTGCCGGAAACTGCTCGGGAAAAACAGGCCGTACCGTTTTTTCAAGCGCTGCCTGGAGGACCACTGCCTCTTCTGGGGAAGCACTTTGCAAAGCCTCTTCTTCCTTCAGAGGCATCCCAAAGATGTGGCGAAGGACGTTGTTCGCGCGTCCTTTTCCCAATCCCCGATCCTGCAGGTCCCGGGATGCAGGGCGGCTTACCGACGGCAGATAAACAAAATCTAGTTTCCCGGATCGTTCAATTGCAAGCAGATCTTCGTGATAACCAAGCTCGTCGTATGTGCGATTTGTGTGAAGAAGGGTATAGCGAACGCCATCCGATTTCCCGTTTTCCGCATCATGATGCAGCTGTTTGATCATTCCAGCAAATGGCGCCATCCCCGTGCCTGTTCCCACAAATAGAACATTCCGGAAGCCCTGTGTTCGTTTATCCAGCGTAAAATCGCCGGTAATTCGGTCCACATATGTAATTTTGTCATCCACCGAAGGACGAAGATGAAAGATGGCTTCAGTTAATCTGCCGGGATGTCCCTCGTCATCTTTTTCCAAAATTACGTAGAACTCAAGATATTCCTTCTGCTGTGTTTCATAGGGAGCTGAGGAAATGGAATAAGAGTGCGTAACGGGACCGATTTTCTGTCTTCCCTGCTCATCCAAATCAGGACCAAAAATCGACTGGCCATTCTCCACACCGATCTTTTTCGTCAATTTACAATCTTCGCGCCGGAGTGCAACATACTGTCCCGCCTTATACTCGGGAAACCGGCTTCCTTCCTGCGGCATCATCCGAAAAATCGCCAATATTGAGGAAAGATCCTGCCAGTGCACAACGGTCCCTACTTTTCTTTCCGCCAATCGAAATTCCTCCGGCCTTAAGTCTCGTTAGTTTAATCAGTAAAATCAATGATGTCAATGACTTTCGGGAAATCACGTGTTATAATTTTGAACACAGACATAGACTGATTTTCATTACGTGAAAGGATTATTTCATGCGAATTATGGCTCGTGATCCGGGAGTAATGGACGGTATTTTGAGATGTTCCGAATGTGACGGACCTCTCGTTGAAGTAGGGACTGAATTCAGGTGTCCGCAGAAGATTTCGGCAGAGGAAATGGTGGCCGTAGGATTGATTCCATCACGGACCGCCGACGGAAAACTGACTTATGATCTCGCTGCAGCGGACCAACAGAAGCTGCAGGCAAGTCAGGCATACACGCATAGTATGGAAATCGATAACGCCTATTTGGAAAAGCTGGGATTGGACCTTCAAAAAATCCGCGAATACCAGTTGAAATACCATCGGGTACCCTGAACATGCCTAATAGAAGGATCGACATTCCGGCCGGCTATCTAAGGGCAGATTTGCATTGCCATACGTATCACAGCGGCATCACCGGGCATATGACGGCCTTTGAGCCGATGGACTCGTACTCATCGCCGCAAAAACTCTACGATCTTGCGAAACATCGCGGGATGGATCTGGTCACGATCACAGATCACGATAGCATTGATGGTTGTCTTGCTTTCCTTGAGAAAAATCCGGAGGCACAGGATTTCTTCATCGGAGAAGAAGTCACCGTCCAGGTTCCGGAATTCAAAAAGACCGTGCATGTCGCCGTTTACGACATCACCGAAAAGCAACATCGTGAAATCGCTTCTCTGAAACAGAACTTTGAAGATACGATCGCATATCTTCGCGCAAACCGAATTCTGCACGCGCTCAATCATCTATTCCATTCATTTCCCTCTTCACGAAAAGGAAGACAGTTTCTGGAAAAGATGGTAGGGTCGTTCGACCTATTTGAAGGACTGAACGGCGCGATTGATAAAGGTCACAACGCGATTATGCAGCGCCTGCCGGAACTCTTCCCTGGAAAAGGATTGATTGCCGGAAGCGATTCCCATACCTTGCTTCGTCTCGGCTCTTGCTTCACTGCATGCAAGGCCGCAAACAAAACCGAGTATCTCAACGAATTGCGCAAAGGGAAAACGCTGATCGGCGGAAAGTATGGCCATTTTCATCACATGTTTAACGACGCGATGGGCGTTTATTTGAACTATTTCCGGGATCTTGTGTTTGTGCGCGAAGTACACGTTCATTGGCCGCTCTGGAAAGAGACCCGCAACGCGCTTGGCTGGATCGTATGTCTGCCCGTCTTTTTTTCCGGCGCGCTGAGCGGACTGTTTGTACGGCATTGGATGGAACGATTCAGACAAAATGAATATGAGAGATTGATCGCCGAAGTGAGTCAATAGCCATAAAGGAGGCTCCATGCTTGCAACTCAGGTGAATCAGAAGGATGGGAAGTTTTACTTTGTTTGTTACAAGGCCGCGGATCTGCTGCCAAAAGTGCATTTCAGCAGCCGTTATTATTTTGAAGGAGAACACCTGGAAGCCGGCGAGCTACATGCCGGTGACGAGGTCGGCAGCTTTATTGCGGGTGTGGAAAAAAGAGAAGGAGCATTTCAGCGAATGCTGAATCGAAGAAAGATCAAGGAGATCGTGAACTTTTATGAAAATGCCGCCTCGCAACCTTTGATTCCCGGGACCATTCTTCTATTCACACCGGAGGAGCTGCATTTCAAGAAATTGGGGCAGTTTGCATCGGTGGGTGATTTGTCGGAGCCTACAAGCAGTTATCTCATTATTGATGGACAACATCGGCTTGCCGGGCTTCATTTCTACGCGCAACATCATCCCCAAGAGGTGGATCAGATTGATGTTCCCTGCATGATCTTTGACGGAAAGTCCGCTGATTTTGCGGCGGAAATGTTTGTGATCATCAATTCGACCCATACGAAGATCAATAAATCTCATCTGGTAGATTTGCTGGAAAGGGTGACTTCGGCCAGTCCAGAAAAGAAGATGGCCGCGCGTCTCGTTACGATGCTCTACGAAAACGCGACGTCTCCCTTTCAATACCGGATCAACCGCCTGGGAGGCCGAAGCAAACAGGAAAAATGGGTCTTGCAATCCGAGCTCTACAATGAAATCCACCGCATGGTCGAGCAAAACTATGATTTCTGGGAATACAACTTTAACCTGAAGGCGGACAAAGCATATCCGTTCATCAACGATTACCTGAAGGCTGTAGCGGCGGTAATGGAAAACATCTGGGGAAAGAAAAGCTATATGTTCACCCGCGCGGTTACTTTGAAAGCGGTTTGCCGGGTGCTCGGAGATTTAACCGAGGTGGAAGATATTTATGACGAATGGGAAGAAAAAAATCAGAAGGCCTTTTTGGAACGCGTCAAAAATTGGAGCACCCTGACAAAAGAGTTCCGCTCGGAAGGATTCTATGAACGTTTTGCCGCACGCGGTCAGGTGGAACGTACCCGCAAAATTCATGATTTCCTGATGAAAAACCTTTCGTAGGGCGACCCTTGTGGTCGCCCGCTCCAGTTCCGTGTGGGCAGGTACAAGGCCTGCCCATATCACCTAATTCCGAAGTTGGCAATATCTCTGATACAATGGCACGCTTCCAATGACACACAACGCCAGAATTCTGTTTGTAGTTCCTGCCAACGAGCAGTGCAATTTGTTTGCCCAAACATTGAAAAACGGAATGCCGGACCGAGACATCACCATCACATCGGCCGGTTTGACCGCTACTTTGTTTGAGATGCGCAAGTATGACGTTGTCCATATTTTTTCCACCGGATCGGGACGAAAATTTTCGGGGAAGAACAGAATCATACATACGATTGTCGGTCAGCCGGAGAAACCGGAACGGTACAGGTCCTTTCTTGGAAGCCATGTAGTGACATTTTCTCAGGCTGCCAAATCGGCCATGCAAACACACGCTCCGGGGATCCCGGTAGAGGTCATTCCTCCCTGCACGATGCTTGCGGATCCGGTTTCGCTCGAACCGCCTTCAGAGTTGAGGCGGGAATTTGCCGTGGGAGAGCGAATGCTGGTTGTCGCGTTGAGTGACGTCTCCAGCAGAAAGGAATTTGACGCGTTTCTATATGTGGCGCGCGAATACAATCGACGTGAAATGTTCCGATTCTTGATTCCCCGATACAAGACCGATCGAGAGACTTCTCTCTGGCGCAAAAGGCTGCAAAATTCCATTGAACTGGAAAGACTTGGAAGTACGACACTTCTGGAGGACACTTTGCGTCTGCATTCCTGGATCGATAGCTCCGACTTTTGCGTGTTTTTTAACCGGGAGCCGGAAAGAGAATTCGAGTTTCCGCTCCATGTTCTCGAAGCCATGTTACGAGGAAAACCTGTGCTCAGTTTTAATCTTCCACCGGTGAATGAATACGTCCGCGAAACAGGGGCGAGTCTAGTGTGCAACAATATCGAAGACGTAGCTCGTGAATCAAAAGAGTTCCTGAGGATGCTGGGACAAATGGAAGAACGATCCACTGAAGTCGCTCGATATGCGAGAAGCCGCTTCGGAACCGATACAGTGGCCGCGCAGTACAAAGATCTTTATAATCGTGTGCTCGGACAATCATGAGCTATAACCTTTTTCTCCTTCTCAATGCAAATCACGAAGTAGAGCCCCTGATGGATTACATCGGAAAACGGCTCGAACGTACGTCGAGTACATCCTTTTGCCTGGACCAATCTCCCGATGTATTTTTTTCCATCGACTACTTGCGCGAAGGAAACGATACAAGCCTCGTGATGGATGTTCCATTTGGCGCTGAAGAAATTGTTGTCCGCGAGGTCCTCGATTTTCTGACATATCTGGAAGAGTACATGCAGTTTCAGGTACTTGATCCGCAGCTTGGCAAGATCGTGAAAACCGCCGAAACGCGCGAGATTCTGGAGAAATGGAAAGCTGCCAATCTGGAAGCCCTCAAGACGTTTGGCGATGGACATCACTTTCTAAGGGCCGTCGAAGAACGCGAAGGCAAGAAAATCATGGTCGAGGCGATGCGGTTTCAAGAAGAGACCTGGCAGAATCACTGCTCTGTGGCGATGGCATATGGAAGAATCTTCGATGCGGAAAACGCGCGACATCATTTTGAACGCGCATTGGAGCTGGATCCGGAGAACGGCGCGATCCTTCATGCGCTGGGTGTTACCTATTTCAATATGAAGGACTATCATCGAGCAAAGGAAACTCTGTCTCGCGCACTCGGACTGGATCCGGAAAATCCGGCCGCGGTCGATCTGATCAAAGATTGTGACTCGAAGCTATGATCAATCAGCTCAAAGAACAGGCGATTCATCTGTTGCAAGACGAATTCGGTCCAGAGCTCGAATACGAACTAACACTGGAAGCGACTTACGAAAAACATCCATTCAAGGAACCGTGTTTGGCCGCGCTCTTTTCCTACCGGCCGGCTCCGGATGACGAGGACAGGCTTTTTGTGCTTGTCGGCGATGGGCTTCCCATGATCTATCCCGATTTCGGATTGACTCTGGATGAGCTCTGGGCGCTCAATGTAGGCAACGAATACTTCATCAAGATGGGAGTCACAGAAGAACCACAGGGAAAATCAGCCAGATTCCTTGCCCATTTGAAAATGGTCTCTACTGTATTTCAGGAACAGTTGTATATCACGCTGAACGCTCCCCCCAAAATTGAAAAAGTGTATCTTCTGAACGAACAACGCCATGTAGTTGGAAGAGCGACTTACAACGACAAAGTGTATTCCTGGATCGTTGGCGACATCCCGCACTACATATACAAGAAGGATCTGCCGCCACAGGTGACATGGAGCCTTCACATGGGCCGCATCCTCCTGACCTAGGAATTCACCACAAAGACACAAAGGGCACAAAGAAAATAGATTTGTCTTAATCGATCCTTCGTGTTCTCCGTGTCTTTGTGGTGAATCCTCATTCCGAAGCCATAGTATAGATCAGTTTTCTCCCTTATCACGGCAATGATACTTAACCAGTTGGTTAAGTATCTTCAATGAAATCGAGGCTTCCAGTTGTTATAAACTTGAATCAGAACATAGATGAGGGCATGAAATGACAAGAAGGATTGTTTTCTCTGTTTTGATTTTGATGTTGGCCGGAGGATTCGTCAGCTTTGCGCAATATACTGGTTCGGAACTGGAACAGAAGCAACCGGAGAACCTTTATCCACAGCCTGGGCCGGGTGATCTACTCATCGTGGACCAGTTGAAGGAAACGAACCGTCTGCTTCAGGAACAGAGCAGAATTCTTGCAGAACAAAACCGCATTCTTTCGGAGTCACTGCAAGAAATGAAGAAGCGGCAGTCGAGTACAGACGTCCGGCATAAATAGGAAAGGCCGTGCAATAAAGCACGGCCTTTCGCGAGTTCTACATCTTCTGGGCAGGCAGGATGCCTGCGCTACAAAATTAGTCGCCGGCGACACCCGCCGGTGGTTCGGTCTTCGGCTTAATTTGATAGACCTTGGACCCGAGCATCTGCTGCTGCAGAAGTTTGCGACGCATGATTTCTTCATCATGAGCATTCTGCGGTCCGTCGCCTTTCACGCGCACACGGGCTGCATGATCCGTCATTGATGTTGAGATGATGCTCCTGCGGTTTCCATTGGTACTGCCTTGTTGTTGGCATAACACCGTATGTTTGCCATACTTCCTGTACCACTGAGCTACGGTCGCATTCTGGTGCATCTTTTCCAGAATATTTCTCCAGCCCGATTCCGGTGTTGTACGCGCAGAAGGAAATTTCGCCTTCCTGCGTTCCATAAGGAATGATGCACATTTCCGTACGGCGGAAGTCGTAGTTGAACAAATCCTGGAACCACATTCCGGCAACAAACAGGAAGTTCCACGGATCCTGTTCGGCGTTCGACCCCGACTGCCATAGTTCTTTCCCGTAAGCGCAAAGGATTTATCGAACTTCTTCAGCATGTCCAGCGATGGTAAAGCTTCGCGGCGCACTGAATGGATCATAATTCTTCAAGCAGCGCCAGTCCCATCATGAAATTTCGACATCCATTTGCCGCGTCCCGCATCCGTGATCTTTCTGCACATCGTTCACCAGTCCCGGAATATCCAGAAATTGCGGCACCGGTGCCATTTCCTTTGTTTCCTTGTTGATCATCAACGCGGTACCCACTCCGCAATTGGGATGGCAGCCGCAGCTAACCTGACCCCATTCCGCATTTGGTCCGTGGACCAGATCGGCAAAATCGGCAAATGCGCTGACCAGCGAAATCGGAAACCAATCGCGTCGCGGTTCGGTCAATCCGGTTTGCTTTTTCACATCGTACGCAAGATGCGACAAGCGTGTAGCGCTGTGCCATCCGGCGCTCATCACGTAATCTCTTCATCGCGTCCTGTAAAAGAGACCGGCTGGAACGCAATAAACGCGATCTTTTTGGGATTGTTGCGCGCAAACTCGATAATCGGTCCAACCTGGTCATTGTTCACTCCGTTGACGAGAGTCACAACCAGAATGATCTCCACATCCCTGCTGTGCAGATTTTCGATAGCGCGAAGCTTTACATCAAACAGATTTCCGATCTTGCGATGGCTGTTCGCATCGTTTCCGATTCCGTCAAACTGCAAATATGCGTAACGCAAGCCCTGCTTCACCGGCTTCCTTTGCAACTTCGGATCCTGCGCAAACAGATTCCGTTCGTCGCAGCCTGAACGCTGTTGTATCCGACCTTGCGCGCATAGCGAATCGCCTCGACAAAATGCGGAGACATCGTCGGTTCGCCACCGGAAAACTGAACGGACATCTGCCGTCGTGGCTTGATCTTGATCGCGTTGTCCAGGATTTCCTTGATTTCATCCATCGAGAGCTCATGAACAAATCCGACCTGATTGGCATCCATGAAGCATGGATCGCACATCATGTTGCAGCGGTTTGTCAAGATCCACCGTCAGAACAGAACCGCGGCCATGTCTGATCGAGCTGCTGCCGTGATTGTGCAGTGTTCGTGTCGTTGTGCGCATCAATATCACGACCCGGAAAAGTTCCTTCGATGTGTTCGAGGAACTTCGAATCGATCGCCATGATGTCTTCGAATTTTTCCATGTTCGCGGGCATTCCTTCACCATCCAAACCTGACCATTCCGTTCAATGATGTCTGCCTTGATTTCGCCGACATGCTCATTGATCAAAGTTCGGTAATCCTGCTCACCGGACAGAATCTTGGAGCGAGCCTCACGGACACACATCGGACAGAGTGAATCCGTCGTACGAGGCCAGCCGAGAGTCGGCTTAGTCTTCTGCCAGGATTTCAGAAGGGGCTTTTCAGACCATTTCGGTGTGAATGCCGGAGCGGGTTTGTACTTGTTGAAAAACTGGATGCTGTTGAACAGGGTCTTTCCCACCAGGGTCAAACCGTGATCCACATACTTCATGATCGGATACATATATGAGTCTCCTTGTCGATTCGAAAGAAATAATCATCTTTCGTGTTCTTCCAGCGCCCGGACAAATCCGGGAGCGTAAATGAGAACAATTATGAATGCTATGTCCTAATAAAAGATTGATTATAAACATACTTCTGGCGGAAAGACAACGTTTTACCAACATGTCGCTGCGTTGCCCGTTTTCTTTCGCGCGTTCACTCCGCCGTTACCTGGCCAACAGCTCGTTTGTTTTTGAGGTGAGATCCGGAACGGAGAGCATGGGGCCATCGAGCGCGCCCCGAAGTTGATGCATATAGAATATGGGCACTGTTGGCTTTGATGTCCAGTGCGCTTCTTTGTCATACAAGAAATAGATATCCCATGCGAACGCTGGAATTTTCATTACTTCTTGCCACAACGGTCCAGCAATGCGATTCGCATCCCAATAATAGGACACACGGTGCTCTGAAAATTCTTTGCTCCGCTCCAGCCCTGCAGTACGGTTGTCGGCTTGCAGAATCGGCATCCACACGATGTATACACGCAATCGCTTATCTCGAACCTGTTTCATTACTTTTTGAACGTCAGAGAACCCCTGACGGCACCGCATTCAAGTAGGAGAGAGTAACGTGATCAGTCGGACTTTTCCGGTGTCCTTCTCAAATTGTTCTCGCAGAATATCAAAATTCGGCAAATCCGTCAGTTGAACCTTGCTCTGTGAATCTGCCGGCTGAAAGGTGATGAGCAGAAGCAGGAAAGCGAACAACCAGCGATAGCGAATCATGAATCTCATTATAGGACAATTGAAACAAACTGCAGGCCAGAGGCCCTGCGGCCCATAATGCAGGCGGGACGCTTGCCCTCCATGTTTGACGGAGCAAGCGCAGGACGATTATGATGGACGCATGGATACCGAAGCCGCGGAACTGCGACATCAAGTCGAGCGGATGAAGCAAGAGCGGGACGCGCATGTTTACCGGCTCAAAGAACTGAACAATATCGGGATCGCCCTTTCTACACAAAAGGATCCTGTAAAACTGCTGAATCTGATCCTTTCCAAAAGCCGGGAAATCACATCTGCGGATGCGGGAAGCCTCTATCTCGTTGAAGGCGATGAAGAATCCGGCAAACGCCTTCGTTTTAAGATTTCTCAGAACGATTCTATAGCCGTGAATTACGAAGAATTTTCCATGCCGATTAGCAAGGCAAGCATCGCAGGTTACGTAGCTGCGACCGGCGAAACGTTGAATATTCCTGATGTATACCAGATCGATCCGAGTCAGGAATACAAGTTCAACCGGCAAATTGACGCGAGAACCGGATATCGAAGCATTTCTATGCTCTCCGCTCCAATGAGAAACCATCAGGGAGACATCATTGGGATCATCCAGTTGATCAACCGCAAAAAGGATTTTGGCGCGAGACTCACTGCGGAAAACTATCCCGATCTTGTCCAGTCGTTTGATCACAGCGATGTGGAGCTAATCAACTCACTTGCTTCCCAGGCTGCAGTCGCGCTCGAAAACAGTACGCTGATCAAGAGCATTGAACAGCTGTTCGAAGGATTTGTCACCGCTTCCGTAACCGCCATTGAGTCCCGCGATCCAACAACATCCGGTCATTCGTTTCGCGTTTCCGATCTGACGGTTTCGCTTGCCGAAATTGTTGATCGAGTAGAAAACGGAAAATTTCGCGACGTACATTTCGACACGGACGAAATCAAAGAGATGCGCTACGCCGCGCTTCTGCACGATTTTGGAAAAGTCGGAGTCCGGGAAAATGTACTGGTGAAAGCAAAAAAGTTATACCCGCTTCAGATGGACATGATTCGGAATCGTTTTGCGTATTTGAAAAAAGCGTGGGAAGCAGAATATTACAAATCAAAATTGGCACTTTTCATGGCGATGGATCAAGAGGATTTCGCGACACAATCTGATGATCTGGACCTGGCGTTTAAAAACAAATTGAATGCGTTGGACGATTATCTTACTTCCATTCACGACAGCAATGAGCCGACAGTGCTTCCTGATGGGAACTTTGAAAAATTGTTGAAAATCGCTGCATCTACGGATCTAATTCCCGCCGGATCCTCCGGACCGTTGCTGACACCGGAAGAGGTTCAGCTCCTTTCGATTCGCAAAGGGAACCTCAACGATCGTGAACGGATCGAGATTCAATCCCATGTGACGCACACGTTTCTCTTTCTCAGCAAGATTCCGTGGACGACCGAGTTGAAACGCGTGCCAAGAATTGCATACAGCCATCATGAAAAGCTGAACGGAACGGGATATCCGAATCGTTTGAAAGCAGATGAAATCCCAATACAAACGCGAATGATGACCATCTCCGATATTTATGATGCCCTGACTGCGTCGGATCGTCCGTACAAGCGCGCCGTCCCTTCCGAAAGGGCACTGGATATCATCACACACGAAGTGAAGGCTGGGCAGCTCGATTCGGACCTCTTCCAGATGTTTCTCGAAGCCAAAGTGTATAAAGTAACTGCCCCAAAACAGTAGCTTGAATCAAAAATGGTTTCACGTCATATTCCTGTTGTTCCCGATTTTCGTTTTCGCGCATGAAGGGTTGCACGAACAAATTGCAGAGGTGACAAAGCACATCGATCAGAATCCTAAGAATGCGGATCTCTACATTCAAAGGGGAGAGTTGTACCGCGAACACCGGGAGTGGAAGCCCGCTCTGGCCGATTACAAACGTGCTGCCAATTTGGATCCTGAGCTTACTGTTGTCGATCTTTGCATAGGCCGATTGTACCTGGATCAAGGATTACCGGAGCTTGCAAAAGAGCCGTTAGATCGTTTTCTGCAAAGCAAGCCGGATCATCCGGAAGCGCTCCAGGTACGTGCGCGCGTGCTGGTCAAGCTTGGAAGACCGCTCGAGGCGGTCCAAGATTTTTCCCGTGCACTCAACACTGATGCGCGGCCTGAGTTATATCTTGAACGCGCTCAGGCGCTGGTTGCTGCAGGGCCGGAACACGCAGCCGAAGCGCTCGACGGCCTCGATGAAGGGATCCAGAATCTGGGTCCGATTGTCACACTGGAGCTTGCAGCGATCGATCTGGAATTGGCGGCCCGGAGATACGATTCCGCCCTACTTCGGCTCGAGGCAGTCGCAAATCAATCGGAACGCAAGGAAAGCTGGCTGTTTCGCCGCGGTGAAATTCTGGAGAAGGCCGGACGAATCGAGGAAGCGCGAAAGGCTTATTCCGACGCAATCACCGCCATCGATTCCCTTCCCGATCGCGCCAGAAACACTCGAACGATCGAACAACTGAAGACTCATATTCAGGAAAGAATGAACGTACTCAATCAGGAATAATCGCTTGGAAAAAATCGTGTTGGCTGGTCTTGGCGGATTTGTCGGGTCGGCAGCCAGGTACTGGATGTCAAATCTCGCATACCGTCTTCTGGGACAGGACTTTCCCTATGGCACGTTGTTTGCCAATGTGCTGGGCTGTCTTCTGATCGGATTCTTGATGACGTTCTTTGAAGAGCGCTTTCTGGTGAATCCAAACCTTCGTATCTTTTTGACCATCGGGATTCTGGGCGGCTTTACAACATTTTCCACGTTCAGTTTTGAAACATTCGCGCTACTCAAAGAAGGAAGTTACCTGATCGGAGGAGCCAACATCCTTTTGAGCGTTTTAACCTGTCTCGGTGCAACCTGGATAGGAAGTATTGCCGGAAAACTCATTTAAAGAGAGGAACTACATGCGACTATCAGGTGAAGCAAAGCTGCTCCGAATTTTTTTGGGCGAGTTGGATCGCGCCGGACACAAACCTCTGTATGAAGCCATCGTTCAAAAGGCGAGAGAAGCCGGACTTGCGGGAGCGACTGTTTTGCGCGGAGTAGAAGGGTTCGGAGCCGCCAGCGTCATACACAAAGCAAAACTTCTTGAACTCTCGGAAGATCTGCCTTTTGTAATTGAGATCGTAGATTCGGAAGAAAAGATCAGGGACTTCGTGGAAGTTGTGGATCGGTTGTTTGAACAAGCAGACTGCGGTGGTCTAATCACATTGGAAAAGGTGGAAATTATCAAATACACCCATCCTCGAAAAGCGCGGTCAACCGCTTCCTGATATCAACATTTGGCGACATAGATCACGATTCCAAGAAGCAAAAGTAACAGCACCGCATTTTCCACCAGCATACGGGTGTTGCGTGACTTTTTTTCGGCTGCAGGGACCGGCAGAACCGTTGCCTGCGCTTCCTGATTCTGAATCAGCGCGCGAAGATCGCTGACGAGGTCGTGTGCGGATTGATAACGCTTTCGGGGATCTTTTTCCATACATTTCCGGATGATTCCCTCAATGCCGGAACCTGCCTGCGGGTTCAAGAGCGCAATCGCTTCGGGCTGCGAATGCAGGATCTGTTCGACAGTTTCGACGACGCTTCTGGATCCAAACGGACGTCTTCCGGTCGTCATTTCGTAAAGCAATACGCCCACACTAAAGATATCGCTTCGATAATCAACGGGCGCGCCAATCGCCTGCTCCGGGCTCATATAGAACACGGTCCCGATCGTCGTTCCCATCTCCGTTTGGGTAGTCAGTCCCAATTCACCGCCAGGATCTACGAGAGATGGCTCCATTAATTTTGCAAGACCAAAGTCCAGAACCTTCACCTGGTTTTCTTGCGTCAGCATGACGTTTCCAGGTTTAATATCCCGGTGCACAATCCCTTTTGAATGGGCGGCATCCAGCGCCTCCGCAACCTGGAGTCCAATTTGAAGCACCTCCGAAATATCGATCGGCTTACGCATTCTAGCGTCCAACGCCTGGCCGTTTACATATTCCATCACAATGAAGCGGATTCCATCCGATTCTCCTACCTCGAAGATCTGAGCAACGTTCGGGTGATTCAGGGCGGCAGATGCTTTTGCCTCACGTAAAAACCGCCTCATCAACCGCTGGTCCGACGCTTTCTCTGCGGGCAAAACTTTGATTGCCACTGTGCGTGTCCCATCGTTCGCGCGGTACACGATACCCATTCCACCAGACCCAATTTGCCCGGTGATGTAATACCCTGCAATCGTGCGACCGATTAGATTATTCAATCTCAACTCCTCTCTTATTTATACCAGACATCCTGTAGGGCGACCCTTGTGGTCACCCATCGAGAGAATTGCGATATTCTGAGGACGACCACAAAGGTCGCCCCTACCTCTGATTCTTTCTTGACAATCGAGGAGGCATTCGAGTATCTTATGTTTCTGTAAATTTTCACCCATAGAGGAGAACTATGCGTACTTATTTCCCAAAGGCGGGAGACATCCAGAAGAAATGGTATCTGGTTGACGCCGAGGGTCAAATTCTGGGAAGACTGGCCTCGTTTCTGGCCAATGTCCTGACTGGCAAAGTAAAACCGGTATACACCGCCCATGAAGATGTAGGTGATTTTGTCGTGGTGGTGAATGCAGAAAAAGTGAAGGTTACCGGAAAGAAGGCAGCGCAAAAAGTTTACCACCGTCATTCGGGTTATCCGGGCGGTCTGAAAAGCGTTGGCTATCAAAAAATGCAGAAGACAGCCCCCGAGAAAGTGATCCTGGAAGCAGTTTCCGGCATGTTGCCGAAGAATAAACTGCGAACAGTCTATCTGAAGAAACTCAAGGTTTACGCAGGGACGGATCATCCGCATGCTGCGCAAAGCCCTGAAGCTCTTTCTCCCCGCTAGAATCAATCATCTCTTGCTTTGATCCTGTTTTTTGAGTCCGTTCGGGTTGAGGTATAGCAAGAGAAAAGAAGTCATGAAGGAGGCACAGGTGCCCAATATTCAGTATTACGGCACGGGAAAACGGAAAAAGGCAGTTGCCCGGGTCTATTTGAAACCGGGACAGGGCGGCTTTTCGATTAATCGCCGCAAGCTGGAAGATTACTTTCCCGATGAAGCGCTCAAGATCGTTGCAAAACAGCCGCTGTTGATTACAGAAACTGCGGAAAAATTTGATGTCAGAGCATTTGCACTCGGCGGTGGAATCGCCGGTCAGGCCGAAGCAATTCGGCTTGGAATTGCCCGCGCGTTGCTGAAGTTCAACGTGGAACTTCGCAAGAAATTGAAAGATGCAGGGTTTCTAACACGTGATGCGCGTGTCAAGGAACGCAAGAAATACGGACAGCCCGGCGCGCGCAAGAAATTCCAGTTCTCAAAACGTTAGAAATCAACCACGGAGGCACGGAGGCACAGAGCTTTTATCTCCGTGTCTCGGTGTCTCCGTGGTTACTATTCCGCAAAATCCGTTCCGTAGAACGGATGGCGCGAAACTCATTCTTTCGCAGATGCGTTAGAGGACGCGCGAAGGAAGCTACAAAAGGAGGTAAACGACATTGATCACGATCGGTCTAAAAGAATTGCTGGAAGCGGGTGTGCATTTTGGTCACCAGACCAAGAAGCGCAACCCCAAAATGAAAAAGTACATTTACAACGAACGAAACGGGATCCACATCATCGATCTACAGCAGACAATCAAGCTGTTTGATGAAGCGTCCCGGTTCATGAGCAACACAGCAGCACAGGGGAAAACAGTCCTGTTCGTCGGCACCAAGAAGCAAGCTCAGGACGCAATTGCCGAAGAAGCACAGCGCGCAGGAATGCCATATGTCAATCAGCGCTGGCTTGGCGGCCTGCTAACAAATTTCGTCACTCTGAAAAAGAGCATCAAGAAATTTAAAGAGCTTGAAAAAATGAAAGTAGACGGCGATTTCGAGCATTTCAGCAAAAAAGATGCATCGAAGCTGGAAAAGAAATACAAGAAAATGGAAAAGCTTTTTTGCGGATTGAAAGATGTGGAAAATCCGCCGGATGCATTGTTTGTAATTGATCCGAAAAAGGAAGACATCGCGGTCAGCGAAGCAAAAAAACTGAACGTGCCTGTCGTTGCCGTTGTGGACACCAATTGCGATCCGGAGATGATCAATCATGTCATTCCCGGAAATGATGATGCGATCCGCGCAATCAAGTTGTTCGCCTCCCGGATTGCCGACGCAGTCATCGAGGGAAAGAATCAGTTTGCTTCTACGGGAGTCCCAATGCCGATGGTGGAAGAAGTTCCCGCTTCATCCGAGGAGCCCGAACACGCAGCAGAAATCCTGGACCAGGAGATGCTCGAAATGAACATCACCAAACCCGGTTTCGCTGAAGATGCAGTGGAAGGTGATGAAGAGGAAGAATTTTCACGTTGACGAAGGAGGATTTTTTCAGTGAGTATTACAGCGGATCAAGTCAAACGACTTAGAGAACAAACCGGCGCCGGCATGATGGATTGCAAGGTCGCGCTGCAGGAAACAAACGGCGACTACGAGGAAGCCGTTACGGTTCTTCGTAAGAAAGGCATTGCCACTGCAGCGAAAAAGGCGGGGCGTACCGCTTCCGAAGGAGTAGTTACTTCCTACATCCACCCCGGAAACCGCATCGGAGTGCTGGTGGAAGTCAATTGCGAAACGGATTTTGTCGCCCGGACCAAGGAATTTCAGGATTTTGCCCATGAAATAGCCGTTCAAATTGCGGCGATGGATCCCAAATTCAAGACACGTGAGGACGTCCCTGCAGATCTTCTCAACCGGGAGCGTGAAATTCTGCTGGGTCAACTTGCGGACAGCGACAAGCCCGATAAGGTAAAACAACAAATTGTGGAAGGACGGCTGGAAAAGTGGTATACCGAAAGTGTGTTCATGGATCAACCGTTTGTAAAAGACGACACACTGAAGATGCACCAGTACATCACAAACCATGTCGCGAAGTTCGGTGAAAATATTGTTGTCAGGAGATATGTGCGCTTCAAACTCGGAGAGTCCGCGGAATAGCGGCATCTATGAAAACCGGTAGAAGCGAGGCCCTCAAACAGTTTCCCGCTTACCGGCGGGTGTTGCTGAAATTAAGCGGCGAAGCTCTCATGGGAGAGCAGGGATTTGGAATCGATCCTCAGGTTGTGAGTTATCTTGCTGGAAGAAATTCACGAAGTGATGCGGCTCGATATTGAGTTGTCGCTGGTGATCGGCGGCGGTAATATCTTCCGCGGGATTGCCGCAAGCGCGAAGGGAATGGACCGTGTTGCAGCCGATCAAATGGGAATGCTCGCCACATTGATCAATGCCGTTGCCCTTCAAGACGCTCTAGAAAAGCGCGGATTGATTACTCGTTTGCTGTCTGCGATCGAGGTCCGTACGATTGCCGAGCCCTTTATCCGCCGCAGGGCGATTCGTCACCTGGAAAAAAAGCGCATCGTCATCTTCGCTGCAGGCACCGGCAATCCTTACTTTTCCACAGATACTGCGGCCGCCCTTCGCGCCATGGAAATCAAAGCCGAGGTGCTGCTCAAGGCGACCAAAGTAGACGGCATCTATGATAAGGATCCGAACCTGAATTCAGATGCGATTAAGCTGGATGAGCTCAATTACATGGAATTCCTGAATCGGGGCATCAAGGTCATGGATTCCACTGCGATTTCGCTTTGCATGGACAACCACATGACCGTTGTTGTTTTCAATTTGAGACAACGCGGGAACATCAAGAAAGTCATTTTCGGAGACAAGATCGGGTCGATTATCCGGGGGTGAAACATGTTTGAACAACTGATAAAAGATCTGCGCAGGAGAATGGACGCGGCTGTAGAAGCGCACCGGAAGGAACTTGCAGGAGTGCGGACGGGCA
Source organism: uncultured bacterium (assembly GCA_963843285.1). Taxonomy (GTDB): domain Bacteria; phylum Acidobacteriota; class HRBIN11; order JAKEFK01; family JAKEFK01; genus CAZDDB01. The sequence continues at coordinate 82,865 of CAWJJO010000002.1, read as the reverse complement.
AAGCAAACCTCAGTTTGCTGGATGGAATTCTGGTGGAATACTACGGAACACCCACGCCTTTGAATCAGGTTGCAACGCTCAGCACACCCGAGCCGAATCTGATTACTGCGAAACCCTATGACATCAGCATCATTGGCGAAATCGAGAAAGCGATCCGGAAAAGTGATCTTGGATTGAATCCAGGCAACGACGGCAAACTCGTCCGGATCCCGATCCCGCCGTTGACCGAAGAACGCCGGCAACAGCTTGCCAAACATCTCCATAAAGTTACCGAACATGGCCACAATGAAATCCGCCAGATCCGGCGCCACGGAAACGTAGGAATTGAAGAAACAGGAGAAAGCAAAAACAATCTCCCAGGATGAAGAGAAGAAGGGCATGGATGCCGTCCAGAAACTCGATGATGAGTACATCAAGAAACTCGACGACGTGGCGAAAGCGAAAGAACAGGAAATCCTGCACAGCTAACCGTTTTCTCTTCCGGACTCTGTTGCTGCTGACATTTTCCCTTTCTACTACTTTATTCGCAGATTCTCCCCTGTTGGATGCGTTGAAGAGCGGCTCTTTTGAGGAAGCTGCCGGGCTGATCCGGGATGGCGCAGACGTCAATCAACAGGATTCCACGGGCCTGACTCCCCTGATGCTGATTGCTGCGTCGGGTCAACTTGAATTTCTGCAAAAGTTGTTGAAAGCCGGAGCAGACCCCAATCTGGTGGACCACGACGGGATGACTGCGTTAATGATGTCCTCGGAAGCAGGCTACGTGGAGTGCGCACAAACCCTTCTTCAGGCAAAGGCGGACGTAAAGGCGCGCGACGATCGTGGCTGGACTGCATTGACTGATGCAGCAGCCGGCGGGCATCCGGAGGTCATCCGGCTTCTGATAGAGAATGGCGCAATTATCGATTCACGCGACGATCAGGAATTTACGCCGCTCCATCGCGCTGCAGCATTTGGCCAAACCGCAGCCGTGGAAACTCTGATCGAAGCGAAGGCCGCTCTCAATGTAAAAACCAAATTCGGGTCCACACCTCTGATCGAGGCAGCAACCTGGGGATACTCCGCCGTTGCAAAGGCGTTGATCCATGCAGGCGCCAATGTAAATGCCACGGGTTTGTTTGGGGTCACACCGTTGAACCAGGCAACTTATAAAGGGAATCTGGAAATTGTGAAAGCGCTCATCGCAGCTGGCGCCGATCTGAATCTAAAAACAGAGAATAACGGAAAGACACCGCTCATCAATGCCGCGGCGCGAAATTTCACCGATGTTGCGCGCGCGCTGATTTCTGCCGGGGCAGACATCCATGCGAAGGACAATCAGGGAAATACCGCATTGAGCGAAGCCACGCGCAATGGGAACACGGTGTTGATTGATCTGCTGCGGAAGTAGGGGCGACCCTTGTGGTCGCCCTCAGGCGGGCACGGAGGCCCGCAACTTCAAAAAGAGATTATCTACAAACGAACGATGTAGGCGAGAGCGAAGCCGACCTGAGCGGCCATCATCATGTAATACATATGGCTCCAGGAAGGATGGTTTTCCACGCGCGCAAGCTCTTCCGGGTCACGCAAAATCAAATAAACTGTGTAGATACCCCATAGAGTTAGTATCGCCCCGAGAGCAGTCAAAAGAAGCGAATCTCCGGTTAGAATTTTGTGCGCAGGATTTTGTGGATCGCGGAGAAGCGCGCCTACCGGAATTAGCAGCCATGGGAAAATAAAGAACGGAGAGATGATCCACGCGGCCTTGCGGACGCCATGCAGGATCGGAAGGGTCTTGCATCCACCCGCACGATCCCCTTCAATGTCGGCAAAATCCTTTGTCGAAGCCGCACCCAGGAGAAAAAACGCAAACACTGCGCCGATAAACCAGGGCTCCACGTGCCAAACAAGACCCGCCATTGCCCAGCCTGCAACTTTCAAAAGCATCCCTCGCGGAATCGCGATCGTAATGTTTGCCAGCATCCCCCGCGCTTTCGTGCGTCCCAGGGCAGGCACGGAATAGACAAACGTTGAAATCAACGCAATCAGATAGATAAAAAAGCATTGATGATACTTCAGCGGAGCCGTGAGTTTCGCCCAGAAACTTTCATACGGATACACCACCACAAGCCATGTAGGAAGAACACCAAGTGCGTTGAAGATCCAGACAAACCGCCAGACTTCCTGCAACGACAAATCGCCTGTGACGAGCGGACGGTCCGGCTTGTTGAGCCGATCAATCTCAAGATCGTAAATCTGGTTGATCGCATTGTTTGCCGCATTTAGGAACGCCGCGCAGATCGATCCGAGACAAATCGTAAGGATCAGCGATGGCGTGATTCCCGGGTTTGGATTATGCACAGAACCGTAGGCACAGATCGCGCCCGAAATGATCCCGAGAAGCGGAGGCAGCAGCGTAAACGGCCTGGCAAGCTTGATATAGTGTCGTATTTTTTGCATTACAGGGCGCTATTATACGCAAATCAACGCAAATTCATAAGGCTCGCGCCGGCGGAGCCAGCAATGTCATGTATTGGGAGTAAGACAGCGCTTACACACTAAAGTCCAGCGTGCGAATGAATCCACATCAACAAGAAATCCCAGTAACCTGGAACAAATTTCGAAATGCCCTCCATTTCTCGAATTCGGAAGGTCTACATGTGTTTGCGAGAAACATGGCATGGTGAGCATGGGAAAAGATATGAATTGTGAAATCAGGGTGGTTAGAGCTGATAAAGATTTGTTCCAGGCGCTTGGCCGTTTCCTTTACCGGTTCCAGTGAGTCGCATTCGCCGCCAAGATACAAGACAGGTTTCTTAAACTCCTTCCAGTGGACGGAAGGATCATATGTGATCCTGCGATCAAATCCGCTTGGGTTCGTTCCTTTGTTAACACGCTCCTGACTGGCTGCAACGATAGCTTCCTTCTCATTCATTGCTTGTTGCAGCTTCTCTCCGGTAAGACCCTGTTCGATAAATTGCGATCGATATTTGTGAAGGAAAGAGTATCCCTTTGTATATGCGCCGCCACTGATGCTGACAATGTATGCAATCTGAGTACTGCGAGACGCAGCCAATGGAGCCACCCATCCCCCTTCACTGAAACCAATGATGCCGATGTTGTCCTTATGGATATCGTTGCGTCTTAGCAGAAGTTCAAGCGAAGCAAGTAAATCTCCGGCCAGTTCCTCCAGTCCTGAATCCTGCCATGAACCTGTGGATTCTCCCGTGCCCCGTTTATCGTACGCCAGAACGGCCAGACCTCGATCCGCAAGAACGAAAGGAAGCGCATCGAAACTATACCTGTCGCTGTCCTCACTTCCGTGAGCAAGGATGATCGCTCCGTATGGTGGTTTGCGATCCGGCAGATACAAGTCGCCTTTTAAGGTGACATCCTGATTCGAAAATTCGATGGGTGAAGTTCGAATATTCTTTTTGACCGATCTGGTCCTGATCGTTGGATGCGGCAGAATGAATTCTGAGTTTCGCTATTTTCCCTGTATTATTCCATTCAAACTGTATCCTGTATTCTACCGGTTCCGGTTTGAGCAGTTCTTTCCCGGCAATGAATAGATCCTTGCCTGCAGGAAAAAGCGCACGAAAGTTGTCGTTACGTAAATCGGTCAATACGAGGACATGACTCCCTCCTACGCTGTGTAGGGAAACAATTACATCCTTCTGTTTTTCCATATCATAAATGCCGGTGTACGGAAGAAGTTGTGCTCGTGAAACACCGGATTCCTGAGACGGAAGATGAGAAGCTGCGAAAACCAGAAGGGCAAAGATGATAAAAGTTTTCATGCCTTTCTCCTGTTCTCTTGAAAAGATCGGATTATGCGACCTTCGGCACGAGCTCCAAGAAATAGAAACTGTATTTTCTCGGTCAATGTTTGCTTTAATCCGAATTTCTGATCGCGCATGATCCATTCCTGAACGGACGAAGATAGGGTACCCAGAATCAACGAGCAAAATACGTCAGGGTTTAGATCACGTTGAAGCTCTCCCTTCGAAATTCCTTTTGAGATTTGGCTGCGAAACCACCCGAACAAACGCATTTCGTTATCCTGATCTGTCTGCATCAAAACATCACTGCTGAAGATGGTTCTGACAATGATCTTTCCCATGGCTCTGTTTCTTTCGGCCCAGTTCGCGAAAAGATCCATCGCACTCAGGATTGCCCATTCGGTCCTTCGTGGCTTCAGCCGGTGCAACTCTTCAAGGATCTCTTGCGTCATCTCATTGTGAAAGGCCGCCAGGACATGTTCTTTGGTGGGGAAATAGTTGAAGAACGTCGCCTTTGCGACATCTGCAAGATCGGTAATTTCCTGAACTGTCGTGCTTTCGTATCCCCGCTGCAAAAAAAGATGCAGCGCAGTCATGTATAGACGTTTCTTGACCTCTGCTTTCTTCCTCTCCCTCCGACCGCCCTCTGTTGCTCGACCAATCTGAACCTTACGTTTGGTGACCATAGTCTAAGTTTATACCATGGTTTATTATTGTCAACGGATAAAGTCGACAGCAACATCCAATGCAACCGTTTTGACGATTACAGGTCACTCACTTTCCAAGGAGAAACAACATGCATCTAAGCAAATTCTTCGTTGTGATTTTCGCCATCGTTACCAGTTGGATCTGTGCGGAACCGGTTTCCAATTTGACACCTTTGATTTCGCGGGAACACGAGATCCAGATTGCGCTTAGCGCCGCTCCCGAACATCTGCGAAAGGACGCAGCGGTCTATGTCCTTGAACGCGGCGGATACGTTCGTGCGCAGGAAGGAACAAACGGGTTTACCTGTCTTGTGGAACATGATCATCCGCTCAGTGTGGAACCGATCTGTTTTGACGCTGAAGGGAGCTCGACAACGCTGCCGGCTGTTTTGGAAAAAACACGGCTTCGGGAACAGGGATTGAGTGATGAGAAAATTGCCGGCAGGATCAAGAAAGATTACGAATCCGGCAAGCTTCAAGCCCCTCAGAAGCCCGGGATTGCATACATGCTGTCGCCGGAGCTCAAGTTCTATCATCCCGAAACAGGAAAGTATTCGGGGTTTGTCCCGCATGTCATGTTCTACGTTCCATACATGAAAAATCAAGATATCGGGGCACTTCCGAAACATTTTGGCAGTACAACGCAACCATGGGTACTAAATGAAGGCACTCCGACTGCTTACGTGATCGTGGTACCGCAACTAGAAGATACAAAACCGGTAAAATAGGCTGAATGTCTCAGCAGTTGGAGGGGCAGCAAGACGATCGCGATTTGGTAAATCATTTTCTTGAGACACGCGATGAATCATCATTCCGAACCCTCTACAGGCGCCACACTCCGAAAATTTATTTGCTCGCGTTACGGCTGGTAGGGGGAAATCAGACCGACGCGGAGGATGCAGTCCAGGAGGCGTGGATTCAGGCTGTTCGAAATCTGCCGGCATTTCGATGGGAATCGAGTCTGCGCACCTGGCTGTGCGGGATTGCAATCCGTTGCTGCAGAAAACTGATTTCGAAGAGACAGCCGACACAGCCATTCGATAGCGAACCGGTGATTCCCGATCGTAAGGATCGTCTGGATCTGGAATTATGGATCAGCCGGCTGCCTCCCGGTTATCGGGAAGTTCTGGTGCTGCATGACGTGGAAGGATATACGCACGAAGAAATCGGCCGTCTGCTTGAAATCCAGCAAGGCACTTCTAAAAGTCAGTTATTTCATGCGCGCCGGCTTTTGCGAAACTGGCTTGGTTTTGGCGGTAAAAAAAATGCGGTAGGAGAAAAACATGGATCCAGAAGAGCCCGATGAGTTCGAAAAGAATTACAGCGAAACCGTGCGGTCTTTGCCGCAAGAAATTGCGCCACCGGCCGGACTCGAAGACAGGGTTGTCTCCAGTGTGATGGGACCGGCATCTTCGCGATGGCGAATGATCCTGCGAGCAGCCATCTTTGCAGGGTTATCTCTGATCCTGTTTGGAGGGGGATTGTTTCTTGGACTGGCACAACACAAAACCACCCCCGGCGTGTCCATGTCGCAATCTACATACGTGCTCTTCTTGTTGGAAGGACCGCAATACGATCAACCTGCGGGAACAATAGAACTTCAGGAACGGGTGAGTGAATATCGAAATTGGGTCACGGGTGTCCGGAAAGAAACAACTGCGATTTCAGGAATCAAATTGCAGGACCGATCGTTACTGCTACCTTCAGGAAAAGCAGAAGATACCGGAGGCACGACAATCGGCGGTTATTTCCTGATTGAAGCAAGCGATTTGCAATCTGCAATTCGGATTGCAGAAAGCTGTCCGCATTTGCGCCACGGCGGCCGCATCGAAGTACGTCAGATCGATCCGGTATAAGGCGTTCATTCAGCCCTTAATTTTCACCCCAGCGAAGCTTGCTTTTTAGAATATCAAAGTAGCCTTTGAATGGAGATTTGATGAGTTTCAAATGATAAGAGCTGCGGGCGATTTCGACCGATTCTCCTTCATGAAGCGTGTAAGCGGTCTGTCCATCCAGTGTCAAACTGACATTCTCTACCGGCGGAAGTATCTCGACTGTGACTGTGAAGTGGTCCGGAATCACTAGCGGCCTGTGATTCAAACTGTGCGGGCAAATGGGTGTCATCAGAATCGCTTCCATTGTCGGAAAAACAATAGGACCGCCGGCGGCAAGGGAGTAGGCTGTAGATCCGGTTGGTGTAGAAATGATCAGGCCATCCGCTTTGAATACTGCCAGAAAATTTCGATCCACTCGAGTTTCAATTTCCAGCAATCTGGCCATTCCGCTTTTTGAAATGACTGCATCATTGATGACATAGCCTTCGAAATGTACCTTTTCTCCTTCCAGTGTCCGGGCCTGCAGAAGAGGCCGTATTTCCAGTTTTACATCACCCACCTCGATCTTTTCCAAAACAGGAAACAGTTCATCCACTGTTATCTCCGTCAAAAAACCCAACCGGCCGAGATTAACACCCAGAATCGGAACTTCGCGCGCGAGACTCAGCTTCCCTGCCGCCAGAAATGTGCCGTCACCACCCAGCACCATGATCATGTCGCTCATCGCTTCAAAATGCTCTTGATCCACCTGTGAGGATAAAGGGACATCGCCCGTACCGTCCAGAAAAATCAAACGGCTTCCATGCTGTTCCATCCAGGCGTTGATCCTTTGGATCAGGTTCTCGATTCCCGGATACGATCTCTTGGCAACGATACCGATGGTGCGATACGGAAAACTCATTCGGAATAGTGTACTCGAAAAAATGCATTGTAAGTATGGCCTCCGCGTAATACCATTTATCATTGGAGCAGTTTTCTATGAGCACAGACCAAAACACTTCTCAGCAACCGTCACCAATTCTGTTTTTTGAAACCGTCAACTCGTTTCACAGAAGCGAAGTATTGAAAGCCGCCGTTGAACTGGGAGTCTTTACGGCCATCGATGAAGGCGCTGTGACAGCACAGGAGATCGCACACCGGTGCGAAACATCCGAACGCGGCATGCGAACTCTTTGCGATTTTCTTGTAGCCATTGGATTCCTCAAGAAAACAGAAAATCGCTACACACTCACGCTGGACAGTGGTGTCTTCTTGAGCCGTCGATCACCTGCATATATCGGGGGTGCAATCAAGTTTCTTTATACACCGACGATGGTTGAAGCTTTTCGAAATGTTACGGAAGCGGTTCGCAAGGGGGGCACGGCTTTACCCGGTGCTGGATCAGTAGAACCCGAGAACCCGATCTGGGTTGAATTCGCCCGAGGGATGGCCCCACTGATGATGATGCCGGCCGAATTGATTGCAAAACTGCTCGATGCCGATGCCGCGCCCAAATGGAAAGTGCTGGACATCGCGGCAGGGCATGGAATGTTCGGTATCACCATCGCCAAACATAACCCGAACGCGCAAATCTTTGCACTCGATTGGCCCAATGTGCTGGCCGTTGCCCGCGAAAACGCCGGACGGGCGGGGATTGAAGATAGAATGACTCTTCTTCCCGGCAGCGCCTTTGATGTCGAATTCGGAACTGACTATGATCTGGTATTACTCACGAACTTCCTGCATCATTTTGATTTGAAAACTTGTGTCGAACTGCTCCAAAAGATACATCGAGCCTTAAAACCCGGCGGACGGGTAGTAACGCTTGAATTCGTCCCAAATGAGGACCGCGTTTCTCCGCCTCAAGCCGCGACATTCAGCATGGTCATGCTCGCGATGACTCCCGGTGGGGACGCATATCCATTCTCCGAATTCGAGCGGATGTTCAAGAATGCGGGATTCTCCTCCAGCGAGTTGCATCCGTTGCCTCCCTCATTCGAAAGTGTGGTGATCTCGCGGAAGTAAAACCGATGTTTTCCATCAATCGACTTTTTGGGCAGTGTCCTAAGGGTTTGTTGCCGGCACTTCCCACCCTTATAAAGGGAGGGGTTGGGGGAGGGTTGTCCGACAATATCAACCCCCTCCTAGCCTCCCCCTTCATAAGGGGGAGGAATCCACAACACGAATTTAGGACACCACTAGTTTTTGCGATCGTTGCAATTCTTTCTCTGACACTTCTGTCTTGCAAGAGCGCAAACGTTGCCTCGACCGGAGCCAGTTTGGTCCTGTCCGCGACTCCACAACAGATCGGTTCGAAAGGCACATCCCAGCTGACCGTAACCGGGACAGATGAAAATGGCGCGCCATTACCGGATGGGACACAGGTATCTTTCAGTGTGAAAGAAGCAGGCCGGGTCACTCCAAACGCCGTTCAACTTGTGAACGGAACGGCAACCAGTACTTACTTTGCTACGGCCGTTTCAGGCGATATCACAATTACTGCTACCTCCGGCAGCACGCAGGCAAGCACCACCGTCAGCGTTGCCGACAGTCTCGCGAAAAAAGTGTTTATTTCTGCAAATCCAGCAGTGCTACCCGGCGGAGGCGGAACTTCGGTGATCAGCGCGGCCGTAACAGATAATGTCGGAACTCCATTGCAGGGTGTCGATGTAAAATTCTCAACTACACAGGGAACGTTGCAATCTCGTGGAGCATTTATCACAACTGACAACAACGGCCTTGCAACCGACACGTTGAATACTACAAACGATGCACTGGTCAAGGCGGAAACAGACGACGGATTCAGCGACGAAACCACCGTGAGCGTCAGCACCGGTCGAATCGTGTGCCACATGACGGTGAGCACAAGTACGCCAAAAGTAGGCGAAACGGTAATGTTCTTCGATACGAGTGAAGTTCCAGATGGCCAGGCAGTCCGATTCCACTGGGATTTTGCCGACGGCTCTTCAGCCGATGGTCAGAACGTGCAGCATGCCTATAATAGTGAGGGCACGTTCAACGTGGTTCACAGCGTCATCGATGAATCGGATAATCCCACGCTTTGTGATCCCTTCCTGATTCAGGTCTCCAGATAAATACCCGAATTACTCTCTGTTCGCTTCAGCAGGCCTTTTGAATGCAGCTTGGAAAATCCGATGCAGTTGTTGCAAATCATCGAGATATGTAATCAGAATCTCGGGCGCTTCCTCCAATTCGGAAGAGGCGCGTCCCGGTTCGGAAAGTGTATCCGTCGGCAGACTGCCCGCATCCAGCCTCTTCACTTCATTGCTATCACACATTGTAGTCTCCATTTACATTAATCGTAGGAGCAAGAACTTTGCCAGGAAAACCCTTCAATCGCATAGCCGGGAAGCCAAGAACCCAGCTTTTGAAAAGGAACTTTTTTACCCTTTTTTGCTGTAAAGCGGGGTGAAAATTCATGCCGTAGGGGCGACCCTTGTGGTCGCCCGCATCCAAGTCTGATGCGATTCCTCAAGGGCGACCACAAGGGTCGCCCCTACAAACTCAGATGATCACGTTCACCAGGCGTGAGTATTCCTCTTCATTCAAGCCGGCTGTTTGTTTCAGGTGTACGAAGAATTCACGATTCCCGCTGCCACCTAGAATCGGCGAATCCATCAAGCCGTGAATCTTCCAGCCTTCCAGACGCTGATAAAGCTCGATAAGAACTCGACGATGGATTTCCGGATCACGGATCACACCGCCGGGTGGGACATCACGCGGCCCGGCTTCAAACTGTGGTTTGATCAGAACGACAGCCTCTTTGGTGATGGACAGCAATGCGGGAAGAATTTTTGTTACGCTGATGAAAGAAACGTCCATCATCCCAAGGTCAATGGCTTCGGGAAGCAGAGCGCGTTCGAGATTGCGCGCATTCATTCGTTCCATCACAGTGACACGCGGATCCTGGCGCAATTTCCAAGCGAGCTGCCCATAACCAACATCCACCGCAAAGACTCGTCTCGCACTACGTTGCAAGACACAATCAGTAAATCCGCCCGTGGACGCACCTACATCCAGAATCACTTTGCCGGTGACATCAATTTGGAATGAATCGAGCGCTTTCTCCAGTTTTGTGCCGCCGCGGCCGACATATTTGAGGGACTCTAGGAGATGAATTTCCGCATCCGGGTCCACGCGCTGGCCGGCCTTTTGCGCTGGTTGGTCCCCGATCTTGACCTTTCCCGCAAGAATCAGCCGCTGGGCCGATTCGCGCGTTTCTACGAGCCCGCGTTCCACAAGCAGCTGATCGATTCGCGTCTTGGGAGATTTTTGCTTCACATCATTTTTCGCGCTGCAGGATGTGTCCTGCCATTTGTTCCAGATAGGAGTAGTGATCGTACCCGCCAACCGACGAAATGGCAGTATTCACAAGAGCGTGGGCGAGCCGTTTGCTTTCGTCGAGCCCGAGCAACGAAGGATACGTAGCCTTATGACTGCTTTGATCTTTACCCGCTGTCTTGCCCAGGATTTCGGTTTTTCCTTCTACATCCAGGATGTCATCGACAATCTGAAACGCAAGCCCGATCAGCTGTCCGTACTGGCCCAGCGCGTGTTCCGCTTCTTCGCCCGATTGCAACAAGACAGCAGGACCCACCGCCGCAAATCCGATCAAGGCCGCCGTCTTCATGCCGTGCAGTTTTTCCAGATCGACACGATCCAGCGTTTTCGTTTCGCTTCCGATATCCATCACCTGACCGCCGATCATTCCGCGCGTTCCTGCTGCGATGGCCAGCATCCCTGAGAGCCTGCATCGCACGGCCGGGTTGTACGGAGCGTTTGCCAGCAGTTCCATCGCGGAAGTCAGTAGCGCATCCCCCGCAAGAATCGCCATCGCTTCTCCGAATACGCGATGGTTGGTCGGCTTTCCACGACGGAAATCATCGTTGTCCATACACGGCAGGTCATCATGAATCAGTGAGTAGGTATGAATCATCTCAATCGCCGCAGCCAGTGGAAGCGCGATTTCAGCGTTTTCGCCAAGACTTTCGGTGACTGCGAGAGTGAGGATCGGGCGCAGCCGCTTTCCACCCGCAAACAGGCTGTAGCGCATCGCGCGATGGATCGGTTCCGGCGCCGCGTCTTCAGCAGGAATCAGGCGATCCAGATACTGATTGATGAGGGCTGCGTATTGTTCAAATCTTTGTGGTAGCGCCATTTTTTCTTCTTCGTGTCTTTGTGCCTTTGTGGTTATTTCTTCTCTTCGAAGGGGACGGTCTTGTATTCACCCGCGCTGTCGCGCACCAGCAGATCGATCTTCTTTTCCGCTTCTTCCAGTTTTTGCGAGCAAAACCGGGAAAGTTTTACGCCTCGCTCAAACAATGCAAGTGCCTCTTCCAGTTTTGCTTCACCTGTTTCTAATTGCTTCACAATGCCTTCTAATTCTTTTAGCGCGAGTTCGAAAGAGACCGGTTCCTGACCGGTAGTTTCACTCATGTTCCACCTCGTTCACTTCGCATTTGAGTTTTCCGCGATGCAGCCGTACGTGAATTTGCTGTCCAACGACCGCCTGTGTGCTTTCCTTCAAAATACTTCCTTCCCTCGTCGACGCAATGCTATATCCGCGCTCCAGGACAGCGAGAGGGCTGAGCGAATCCAGTTTTCCTGCCAGCCGCGCCAACTCTCTGTGACCGGCGCTCGCTCTGGAATCCAGAATCGCTTTCGTCTTTCCGATCAAGACATTTACACGGGAGCGTTTGACTTCAATCAAATGACGCAGTTGACCCGCATTTAGTTTTTGCTGCGCCTGAAAAAATTTCCTGTTCTGGATCTGATGGCCTTTTTGAAGTCCCAGCAGCAGACGCGATTCCAGATCGTCCACCTTTTGCTGGAATGCGTGAATCTTTTGTGGGATGCCGGTCAGACCGCGGCTCTGTTCCAGGAGTTGCACCTTCTGCCTCAAATGCAGAGCGCGAGTTCGCATGGAGCTGAGCATCTTGCTGGAACAATTCGCCAATTTTTCCACAAACTCACTCTTCTTCCCGATGACCAACTCGGCCGCCGCCGAGGGTGTTGGCGCGCGCAAGTCCGCGACAAAATCAGCGATCGTAGTATCCGTCTCATGACCGACAGCGGAAATCACGGGAATCCGCGAAGACACAATCGCGCGGGCAACCGCTTCCTCATTGAATGGCCAGAGATCTTCCAGCGAGCCGCCTCCGCGCGCTACGATCAGAACATCAATATCGCGGAACCGGTTCAACGCGCGAAGCCCTTCCACGATCGTAGGGGCGGCGTCTTCGCCCTGCACCTTTGCCGGAAAAATCAAAATCTGAAGGTTCAAGTATCGGCGGCCCAGGATATTCAATATGTCACGGATTACGGCTCCCGTGGGCGATGTTACAATTCCGATCTTTTTTGGAAGCATCGGGATCGATCTCTTGCGCTTGGAATCGAACAATCCTTCTTTTTGCAGTTTCTCCTTGAGCTGTTCAAACGCGGCATACAATTCCCCCTTCCCGTGAGGAGTCATCTGCGCAACGTCGATCTGATATTGACCGCTGGACTCATACAGAGTAATCCGACCCTGTACGATCACTTTCATTCCGTCTTTTGGACGCCATCTCATGAAGCGATGAGAAGATCTCCACATCACCGCTTGAATCTGCGAACGCTCATCCTTCAACCGGAAATAAAAATGACCCGAAGACGGATTGCTGAAATTTGAAATTTCTCCTTCGACCCAAACGAAAGAATAGGCGGTTTCGAGCAAGATTCTGGATTCGGAATTGAGCTCCGAAACTGTGTAGATCCGGTGATCCGGTTCTTTCTTTTCGAGTTGAGAGACAGACTGCTCCGGCGGTAATTCGGATCCAAACAGCGATCGCTGTTGCATCAGTCCGCTTCCTCCTCTCCCTTTTGAGTCAAGCGGCGGATGGAAATCGCACGCCCGGTTTGCGGATCCGCTTCCACAAGCATCGCTTGAAGAATCGGATTTCCCTTCGCAGGTGTAAATCTGGTAGGCATTTGATCCAAAAATTTCTGGATGATTTGCTCGCGTTCCATACCTATGATTGAATCGTACGGTCCGGTCATACCAACATCTGTCACATACGCGGTGCCTGCGGGCAAAACGCGATGGTCAGCGGTCGGCACGTGCGTATGGGTGCCGAATACACAGGAAACTTTTCCATCCAGATACCAACCCATCGCCTGTTTTTCAGAGCTCGCTTCCCCGTGCATATCGACAAAAATCAACGGTGTATCCTTACGAATTTTTTCTACGATCTGCATTCCGATTTGAAATGGATCTTCAGAGGGCCCCATGAAGATTCTCCCCTGCAGATTCAGGACGCCGATCTTGAGTCCGCTTCTGCTTGTGGCGATTGTATATCCCTTTCCGGGTGTAATGGAGGGATAGTTCGCGGGACGAATCAAACGGCTGTCGCCTCGCAAATACTCTAGTATTTCTTTCTTGTCCCAGATGTGATTGCCGGATGTCAGTACATCCACTCCCATCCGCAACAGGTCATCTGCAATTTCCGGCGTTACACCAAATCCGTGCGCTACGTTCTCAGCATTGGCGATCACAAAATCAAGATCATACTTCTGGATCCAGGCGGGCAGATAACTTTCCAGCAAACGCCTTCCCGGTTTACCGATAATGTCGCCGATTAGCAATACGTTCATAGCTCAGTCCAAAGTCTAGAGTCCAAGGTCCAAAGTCAAAGGACACGAAAACCTGGACTTTGGACTTTGGACCTTGGACTTTGGACTTCTCGTTGCGGAGAGAAAAACTCCCCCGCACCGCCGATGCGGGCGGATTATTGAACCTGCAATTGCAGGTGGGTGTTCTGCGATTGCTTCAGGCTTCCTCAAAACAGAGGCATGCACACCACAATCTGACTAACGAACTCCCAATTCTTGATTGTTGGTTCAAGAATCTCCTATCCCGCACGCGCTTAGCAGGGGAGCCTTTCATAAACATACCTAAATGGAATCCAGGATCTGTTGGAGTTTTTCGGTGCGCCGTTCGAGTTCCCGATCTGTTTCATGCCGTTGATGGTTCAGCTGAAAAAATTCGTCCGTGATATTCAGCGCAGCCAGGACGGCGATTTTCAATGTATCCACAGTCGGAGAAGCCGACGCTATTTCTCGCATCTTTTCATCCACATACTGGGCTACGCGCTTGATGTGATCGGAATCGGCGCCTGCCCGGATCTGGTAAGGCTGACCAAAAATCCTTACCTCGATCTTGGTATCCATATACCTATTCTATCACTAAATCTTTGCTTCGAGTTCGTCCAGATGGCCGATCAAACGTTCTACTTTGGTCCGGATTTCATCCCGTTCTTTCTTGAGTTCATCCATCTGATCGCGAAGTGTTTCATTTTCATCAGCCGATTTGGACCACTTCTCCAGGTCCTGTTTCAATTTGGCGATCGTCTTCTGGCTCTCTTCGTATTTTCGTGTCAGATGCTCATTTTCGGCCTGCATGGCACGCATCGAGACCACCATCTTCTTGATCTTTTCTTCCAGTACCTCGAGATGTTGAAAGTCCATTCGATTCCTCTCTCCCTTCAAAATTCATCCTTATTCTAGCATACGAACACGCGCTCAATCCGGCTTGGGTTGTGCTCCGGATGCGGATGCCAGACTCTGTTTACCCTGCCATTTTTTCTCCAGCCATCGCCATGCCACATGTGTCTCTGGACCGAGCCATTGTTCAAAGATTGCGTAATCCAGATCCTGCCAGGAAGAAATATTTTTCAGATTCTCCAATAAACCGACGATCAAAAGATTCTTCACTTCCTCGCCTTCAAATATGATGTAGTGCTCCACAATTTCGAAGATCCCTGCAAAAGATTCCGTGTGGCCCGCTTTAGCGGATTCTACCATCCAGAACGCCAGATGTTGCAATACTTCCGAATCATCTTCGGAAGGACATACAAAACCTGGTGCTACTTCGATCAATGAACGAGTCAATCCCTGTTTCATACAAAATTGCTTATAAGGATTCGGCTGGCGGGGACGCCGGCGCTACAAACCGCTACCATCCTCTATCTTCCAACTCTATCCTCCATCCTCATTCTTCCCTTTGTGCCCTTTGTGTCTTTGTGGTGAATTCCTCCAGGCTGCGGACAGATTCGCTCCCAGACTTCCTGCGCGAAAGGAACGGATATCCACCGGCGAGAGACATGCGATCATGGACGGAGTCAGCAAACGAAACGTTCGCACATAATCCAGATGATCCGAAATCAATTCCAGCGGTTCGTCCCTGATCATCCACTCATACTTATCGAATCGCGCCAGATTCACAGGCGATGTGTACGCCCGGAGACTCCTTTCGCGATCCAAATTCCAGAACACGTCAAAATAAGACATCACCAGCTCCCGGATTGTGCGATAAACCGGGTCGCGGAAACGCAGGCCGACAAAATTTGATTTGGCTACCGCTCCCCAGAATTTTCCACGCCTGTAGACTGCAAGTAGATGATCATCATCACGAACCGAGAGCATGTAGACAATCAGCGGACGATGTCCAAGACGACGCAGCGCAGCCGCCGCAAATAAAGCGCCGTCAAAACAGTGAGCCTCCCGCCGCAACAGCACGGAAAGCGGACATTTATACGATCCATCCTCCGAATACGGAAGCGAATCCAGAAACGTTTGAATGTCGAACGGACTCCGCAAACGGGAAATCAATCTGATGTCCTTCCGGCTCAATCCGGAACCGAACAACTTTTCAGGCTTTATCATGTTTTCAATATTTCGTAATACAAAACGCTTGAATTGTAATACACCGCCCGGCTTACAAAACGAAGTCCGATTTTCTCCAGCACCCGTTGCGACGCGCTGTTCCCCGGTTGAACCACGGCAACAATTCGCTGGAGCTTCAGCACATCCCAGCCGTATCGAAGGCTCGCGCTTCCGCCTTCGGTTGCGAATCCCATTCCCCAAAAATTGCGCGCAAGACGATACCCCACTTCAATTTCTTCCGTGCGATCGAGATATTTGAGTCCGCAGAAACCTGCCACTGATCTGTCTTTTTTTTGCTCAACCGCCCACAGGCCAAATCCATGTTTCTCCCAGTGGTTTAGAATCGAATCCAATGCTGCTTTTGTCTGCGCGGGGGTTGCCGGGTTCCCATTGCCGATGAATCGCATGACTTCCGGATCGGAATTGATCCCTGTCAGGGCATCAAGATCCTGGAGCGTAAACCTGCGTAACCGCAAACGCGCCGTTTCAATCTCAGTGGTTGTCATATCTGTGCCGGGGAGACGCGGGCCGCCGCGCCCGCGGGCAGGGACGCCCGCGTCTCCACGCCAAGGATATTTCAAAGTCTGTTGCTTTCATATTCCGCATCGGGTGGGAGATTGTTCTGTTTTGCGGCTTGAACGGAAAGCCAATCGCAGCGTTCGTTTTCCGGATCCCCAGAATGTCCGCGAATCCAGGAGAATTGGACTTCTTGCTGAGCGCAAAGATCGAGCAGCTTCTCCCACAAATCACGATTCAGGGCATCTTCCTTCTTGTTTCGCTTCCATCCATTTTTTCGCCAGCGCTCCGCCCATCCTTCCTTCATCGAATGGACCAGATATTGGGAATCACTGTAAAGCTTCACAACGCATCTTTTTTTTAGTGCGCTCAACCCCACGATCGCAGCCATCATTTCCATTCTATTGTTCGTTGTGAGCCTGAAGCCACCCGAAAGCTCCTTGCGGTGATTGCCGTGCAGGAGGACGACACCATATCCCCCGGGTCCCGGGTTGCCGAGACACGCCCCGTCCGTGTAAATGGTTACATGATCCTGGTTTCGTTCCATGAAGCTCTTTTTACCACGAAGAGCACGAAGCTCACGAAGTCTTAATCCTAAAGCCTCTGCGGACTCCGCGTTTCTGCGGTGAATTCCTATTTCCGGAGTTCGGCGCCAAAACGCGAGGCTACCTTTACAACAATTTGATCGTACAGGGCATCGACCTCTTCGGATGTGAGCGTTCGGGTTTCCGACTGGAAGACAAACCGGAAGGTCACACTGACTTTGCCGATGGGAATATTGCCACCCAGGTAACGGTCCACGAGATGATAAGAGCGAAGCTCCGGTATTTGAATCTGCGCAATCACTTGCTGCAGCTCAAAATAAGGAATCGCTGCATCCAAAACAAACGAAGCGTCTCGCTCCACAAACGGAAAAGGAATGATCTGCTGATAACGAATCTCTCGTTTTGGAAGCATCACCAGATCGGTCAGAGAAAGCTCACAGGTTTGCACCTGGTGACCGCCGATTGCTTTTTGCTGCATGGTTCCAAGTTGCCGATCTCCGATCATGAGACTTGCCTGATTCCAGGACGGTTGCTGATAACCAAGCGCAGGAAACATCGATTCCAGGATCCCTTTTAGCTCGCGATATTCCCCGATCATTGCGATTCCCAGCATTGTCTTTTCTCCGGCCGCAAAGAATATGTGACCAATCTCGAATAATCGTGCTTCGCGATTTCGATGCCGGAGATTGTATTCGATGGATTCCAACAGACCCGGAACCAGCGATGCCCTCAGCTTGCTTCCCGTTTCCGAAACAGGATTGAGAATTTGCACTTCTCCCTCTGTTCCGAACGAAAGAGTATATGCTTCATCGACACCCGCGCCACTCAAGTATTGTGAAATATTTCGTTCTAATTCATACGTAGAGTGGTCCGCCTGATATTTTTTTTCTGCCTTGGGCAACGTATCCGGGAAGCGGTTGTAACCGTAGTGCCTTGCGATCTCCTCAATCAGATCAATCTCCCGAAACACATCCACTCGGAAAGACGGGACGGTCCATATGTTCCCGGAAGCATTCCGGAAGCCAAGCGCTGCAAGCGTACGTTCCATGAATTCAGGATTCATCTTGATACCCAGGATCCGTTCCACGCGTTCCGGTCTCATTTCAATCTGGACCGGAGCTGTCATTAGAGCACTCACATCCAGAACGGGCTGAGCTTTTCCGCCTGCAAGCTGCTGCAGCAACAACGCCGCGCGCCTGCAGGCAGTTGCCTGAATCTCGGGATCTGCTCCGCGTTCAAAGCGAAAGGATGCGTCGGTGGACATTTCGAGCGTTTTTGCGGTGACGCGAACGGAGGCGGGCTGAAAATACGCAGCCTCCAACAACACGACTGTAGTCTGGTCCGTCACTTCCGATTCTTTGCCGCCCATCACCCCGCCTACCGCGACGGCGCGATCTGCATCGGCAATCACCAGCATCGGGTCGTTCAGCATTCGCTCCCGGTCATCGATCATCAGCAGTTTTTCCCGGCCGGCCCTGCGAACCCGGATTGTGCTTTGCGAAAGCTTGCTGTAATCAAACGCGTGCATCGGCTGGCCGAGCTCCAGCATCACAAGATTGGTTACGTCTACTATATTATTAATAGAACGGATCCCGGCCGACTCCAGCTTGCGCACAACCCACGCAGGCGATGCGCCAACGGTCACACCGCTCACCACCTGACCACAGTATCTGGGACACAGGCTTGTATCTTTCAGAGAGATGCGAAGAGGGAATTCTCCCGATGGATAGGAGCCTTCCGCATTTTCAGAACGGATGACTTCCACATTCAGAAGATCGGGAAGCGCCCGCGGGTCCGTCCCGAACAGAACGCCCGTTTCGCGAGCCAGGCCGCGAAGACTCAAACAATCGGGACGGTTCACTGTGATCTCAAGATCGAGAATAGTGTCGCCGTCTGTGATTTCCATTCCGGCGAGCTGCAGCCCCACCATCGTGAGCTCAGATGCCAGACTGTTCGCATCGACAGGGATGTCTACCCATTCCCGAAGCCACTCGTAGCTGATTTTCATAACACGATCCGGAATTGGGAAAGAAAGCGGACATCATTCTGAAAGAACAGACGGATATCGGGAATCCCGTACATCAGGATGGCAATCCGTTCGATTCCCAGACCAAACGCGAATCCGGTGTATTTTTCAGAATCGTAACCAACGTTCTCCAGCACAGCCGGATCTACCATTCCGGAACCCAGAATCTCGATCCAGCCGGTATTCTTGCAGATGTTGCAGCCTTTTCCCTTGCAAAAAACACAGGAAACAGATACATCAGCGCTAGGCTCGGTAAAAGGAAAAAATGTCGGACGAAAACTGAGCCGCACATCGGATTCAAAGAGTCGCCGTAAGAAATAAACCAACGTTCCTTTCAAATCAGCAAATGTGATCTCCTCATCTACGGCAAGACCTTCGATTTGATGGAAGATCGGGGAATGTGTGGCATCCAATTCATCTTTGCGGTAGACCCTGCCCGGACAGAGAATGCGCACCGGGGGCTGATGCTGCAGCATGGTGCGAATCTGTACAGGAGAGGTGTGCGTGCGGAGCAAACAATTGCGCTTCTCCTGTCCCTCTTCAGGACGATCCACAAAGAAAGTATCCTGTGTATCCCGGGCGGGATGATCCGGCGGAAAATTCAGGGACGTAAAATTGTGGAAATCGGTTTCAATTTCCGGGCCATCTGCAACCGCATATCCCATTTCCCGGAAAATGTCTTCTATTTTGCGCCGGACAATGGTCAACGGATGCGGTGCGCCCGGATGATATTCTTTGCCCGGCAAAGACCAATCGGTCAGTTCCAGTTTTTCCGGTTGTTCCAGCAGGTTCTTTCGGGATTCCAGCTCTGATTCGACAATTCGCTTGAAATCGTTGATGCGCTTGCCTGCTTCTCCGCGCGCTTCCGTTGGAAGTTTGGGAATATCCTTCAGAAGCGCTGTAATGATGCCGCGTTTGCGCCCCAGATACTCATTTCGCAATTCCTCCAAATCAGCCGGAGTCCGCACAGACTTCAGACGTTCAGCAAATTCTTTTCGAAGTCCTTCAAGCTCCATGATCGGATTTAACCACAAAGACACAAAGGCACAAAGAAAATCATTCTTCTTTGTGTCTTTGTGTCTTTGTGGTTTTCCTTTACGCGGTTTTGGCGATTTGGGCGAGGTGACTGAAAGCGGCCGCATCCGAGACGGCCAGATCGGCAAGCATCTTACGATTGAGACGAATACCGGCTTTTTTCAGACCGGCCATCAGACGGCTATACGAGAGTTCGTGCTTGCGGGCTTCCGCATTGATCCGGACAATCCACAAACTGCGAAAATCGCGTTTCTTGTTGCGGCGATCCCGATAAGCGTATCCCAGACTCTTTTCCACCGCTTCCCGCGCGGCACGATACAGCTTCCCTTTTGTCAAACGAAATCCGGAAGCAAGCGTCAGCAGCTTCTTCCGTTTCTCTCTTCTTTTTGCTCCACGTTTTACTCTAGGCATGATTCTCTATCCTTTATGCAATGAATGCTATGCGTACGGCATCATCGTTTTGAGTTTAGGCGCTTCGGACTTGGAAACTACGCTGGATTTTCGTCCGCGCCGTTTTCGCTTCGGCGATTTCTTGGTCAGAATATGCGTATGATACGCGGCTCCCGCTTTGAACTTTCCGCTCTTTGTTTTCTTGAAGCGTTTGGCGGCTCCGCGATGTGTCTTCTGTTTCATGATTCACTCCGCTTTTCTGGATGCGACGGACGCGCATGCGCGTCCTTTTTCGGAGAAAGTATCGCAATCATATTATTGCCTTCCTGTCTCGGATAACGTTCAATATCAATGATCTCTTTCAGCTCATCTAACAACCGTTCGAGGATCCGTCTTCCGATTTCCGGATGAGCCATTTCACGGCCACGAAACATGATCGTGGCCTTTACTTTGTGACCATCGCCGATGAACCGCTCGATATGTTTTCGCTTAAACAAATAATCGTGTTCGTCGACTTTTGGCCGGAACTTGATTTCTTTGACCAGAACCGTTTTTTGTTTTTTCCTGGCTGCCTGGGCTTTCTTGCTTTGCTGGTACATGTATTTGCCCAGATTCATGATCCGGCAAACAGGCGGCTGCGCGGTAGGCGCAATCTCTACGAGGTCCAACTCCTTCTGTCTCGCGAGCATCAACGCATCGCGAGTCTGCATCACTCCGACTTGCGAGCCATCTTCATCGATGACCCTGATTTCCCTGGCGCGAATTCGTTCGTTAGCTCTTATCTGATACTGAATACGAAATCCTCCTTGATCAGGCTATTTTGTATAACAGTTTAGAAAACAGTGCAAGTTAATTCGTATCTACGGCCTGCGTCCGGATCAAATGATCCAGTTCTTCTGCAAAGGCATCCAGTGGCCGCGCGCCGAGATCCCCTTTTGTGCGATGACGAACAGAAACACCCCTGCTCTCGATTTCTTTGTCGCCCAGAATCAGCATATACGGGATCTTTTGCAACTGCGCATCGCGGATTTTCGCGCCGGTCTTTTCCTTTCTGGTATCCACATGGACCCGGATCCTTCGACTGGAAAGAAACGAACCTAACTCCGACGCATAGGCATGATGTCGCTCGGCAATCGGAAGAATTTCTACCTGTACCGGAGCAAGCCATAACGGAAAAGCTCCGGCAAAGTGTTCAATCAAAACACCAAAGAAGCGTTCCAGTGAACCAGTAATCGCGCGATGAAGCATAATCGGTCGATGCGCCTGTCCGTCGGCGCCGATATATTCCAGCTTGAATCGCTCCGGCAAAGTAAAATCGACCTGTGTGGTGCTGCATTGCCACCACCGTCCGATCGCGTCCCGCACCTTAAAATCAATTTTCGGACCGTAAAAAGCGCCGCCACCTTCATCCATCTCATAACCGAGATTCTTGCGATCGAGGGAACTCCGCAGACGGCTGATTGCTTCGCCCCAAATTTCTTCGCTTCCAACAGCTTTGGCTGGACGAGTCGCCAGACATGCTTGAATTTCCTTGAACCCGAGGGTATGCCATAGCTGATATGTAAAATCGAGTAATCCGTCGATTTCACTCTCCAGTTGATCCAGAGTACAGAACAGATGCGCATCATCCACGGTAAAACCGCGCACACGCATCAATCCATGCAATACTCCGGATCTTTCAAATCGATACACGGTTCCAAATTCAGCCAGCCGCAAGGGAAGATCGCGATAACTCCGCAATGCCGATTTGTAGACGGCAATGTGGATCGGACAATTCATCGGCTTCAGCTGATACTTATCATCTTCGAGCTCCATCGGCGCAAACATGTTCTCGCGGAAATAATCGAGATGTCCGCTTGTGCCCCAGTAACTCAGCCGCGCGACATGCGGAGTATACGTAATCTCGTAACCGCGTTTGTACAGCTCGTCGTATAAATATTCTTCCAGCGCGCGACGCACCCGTCCCCCTTTCGGAAGCCAGATGATCAGACCGGGCCCCACCTCGTCATTAATGGTGAACAGCCCCAGCTCTTTGCCGAGCTTGCGATGATCGCGCTTGCGCGATTCCTCCAGACGCTGCAAATAGTCTTGCAGCTCCTGATCGGTAAACCAGGCAGTGCCGTAAATACGCTGCAGCATTGCATTCTTCTCATCCCCTTTCCAGTACGCGCCGGCTGTGTGAAGAAGCTTAAACGCGCGCAGCTTTCCGGTACTGGGAACATGGGGTCCCAGACAGAGATCTATGAATCCATTCTGCCGGTAGCAGCTCACAATTTCTCCGCCGCGTTCCTCAATCAGCTCGACTTTCATCGGCTCCTGTTTTTCGCGGAAGAAATTCACGGCTTCCTGCTTTGGAAATTCGAGCCTTTCCACCGGATGATCTCTTGCAACGATCTCTTTCATCTTCGCTTCGATCTTCTCCAGATCTTCCGGAGTAAACGGCACATCTCTTTTGAAATCGTAGTAAAAACCGTCCTCAATCACAGGGCCGATCGCCACCTGCGCTTCCGGAAAGAGCTCGGATACCGCATGCGCCATCAGGTGGGATGTGCTGTGACGCAAAATCTCGATCGCTTCCGGCGACCCGGGCAACACAAACGACAGCTCACCGGACTCCGCGAGTTTGTGAGACAGATCTACCGGACGCCCGTTGATTTTCGCGGATAGAGCCTGTTCACGGACTTCGTCCCGCTGCTCCTGCAGGAGCTCACGAACCAATGTTCCCTCGGGAACCGGTTTCAATACACCGTCAATAGTAATGTTCAATTCAGACATAGTGATTGCGTCAAAGGCAGGAGTTAAAACGTGAACGTAAGCTTCATGATCAAATTCTGCAACTGCTTTCGAACTATAGGAATAGGCACGGGCGGTATCGAACCGCCGACCTCTTCCGTGTCAAGGAAGCGCTCTCCCACTGAGCTACGCGCCTGTAACGCCCGTTGAAAGACGGTAAGTATAACAAAATTCGCGTAAAGGAGCAAAAGGAGAGGCAGGCTGGAAGCCTGCGACCCATAATGCAGGCCAGAGAAGCTGTGAAAAAATCGAAGCAAGACGCATGTTTGCGGTTTGTAACGCTGGCCTCCGGCCGGCTCCTCGTCGAGCTCTGCCGGCGAGACGCCGGCGCTACAAACCGTAAATCAGCCTCGTGCCGATTTTTTCACAGCTTGAGAGGCCTGCGCTCCAAAGGCGGGCGCCGGAGGCCCGCCGACTCCAGATTGGATGTTTCTACTGGAGAGCAACGGATTTGGTGAGCTTGTATTTCTTTGCGTAGTAGCGAAAAGAGCGGAAAGACATTCCGACGAAGTTGGCGGCGTCCTTCTGAATTCCATTGCACCGGCGAAGTGCTTCCAGGAGAACCTCCTTCCGGATCCGCTCGATGTGACCTTCGAGATCAATTCCGTTGACAGGCAATTGGAGGACACTAAACTCGCCGCGAGGGGGAAGATGACTGATCTTTTCCGGTAGACTGTCAGGAGTGATCACATCCTGAGTCTCGAGTGCAATTGCACGTTCAATCGCGTTTTCGAGCTCGCGTACATTTCCGGGCCAATCGTAATTCTCCAGCAATGCGATCGCCTCGGCCGAGACCCGGAGGATCGCTTTTCCCGTCCCCTCCGAATATTTCTTGAGGAAATGCTCCACCAGAAGATGGATGTCGTCTTTTCGCTCCCGTAGCGGCGGGATCTTGATCGGAATGACATTGATGCGATAGAAAAGATCCTCCCGCATGGTCCCCTGTTCGACGGCTTTTTGCAGGTCTTGATTCGTAGCCGCAATCACACGAACGTCGAAAGGGATCTCTTCATTTCCGCCCACCGGACGAATGCTCTTTTCCTGCAAAACCCGAAGCAGCTTGACCTGCATTCCATGACTCATCTGGCCAATCTCATCCAACAACAAAGTGCCGCGATCTGCAACTTCGAAGAGTCCCTTCTTGTTATGAACAGCTCCCGTAAACGCGCCTTTTACATGACCGAAAAGCTCACTTTCAAGAAGATTTTCGGGCATTGCTCCACAATTGATCGAAACAAATGCATGGTCTTTTCGCAGACTGTTGTAATGAATCGCTTTGGAGACCAGTTCTTTCCCGGTTCCGCTTTCACCCCAGATCAGTACTGTGCTGTTTGTAATACTGATCTTTGCGATGAGCTCGAAGATGTTCTGCATCTTCGGGCTCTGGCCGATGATATTGCTGAATTGAAGCTGTCTCTCGACAGATTTCTTAAGATAAATATTCTCGCGTTCCAACCGTTTTTTAGTAACGCACCGTTGAACTCTGATTCTGAGTTCATCCACATCAAAGGGTTTAAAAATATAGTCAGCCGCGCCCATCTTAACGGCTTCCACAGCCGACTCTGTGGAGGCATAGGCGGTAATCAAGATAAAATCGGTTTCCGGGGATACTCTCTTGCAATGTTTGAGAAGCTCGATCCCGTTTGTATCAGGCAGACGTATATCGGAAATCACTACATCGAATACGTTCTTGTTAATGGAATTGATGGCCGTTTTGCCATCTTCCGCCAGGAAGACCTGATATCCTTCCTTCTTGAGCATGATGGCGAGAAAATCGCGCATGCTGCGTTCATCATCGATTACCAGAACCGTAGTCATGCTTCAATCATCTCTTGGAGTGGCGGGCGTCCCTGCCCGCCGTTTGCGGAGATCATACAATTCCCGCAGGGCACGGAGGCCCCGCGACTCCAAATAAAAATGGCTCCAAAGAATCGATTCTATTGTAACAGAGGCTGGATGACTTGGGTGCTTCTGGCAGGCAAATGGACAGAGATGGTAGTCCCGGTTCCGGGGCGTGAATCGATCGAGATTTGTCCGCGATGATCTTGAATGATTCGGTACACGATCGCCATTCCGAGTCCGCTGCCTCCGGTTGTAGAGTCCTGAAACGGATCGAAGATAGAATCCAGACGATCCGGTTCGATTCCTTTGCCTTCATCACGAAAGCGCAACAGCACATTGCCCTGAAGATCATGTTCAAGTGTCACAGTCAGTGTCCCGCCTGACGGCATCGCCCGCAATGCATTGATGGAGAGATTCCAGATTACCTGTTTCATCTGGTTTCCGTCGAATTCGTGTTCGAATTCATCGATACTTTTGGAGAATACAATTCTGTGACCGCCTTTAAAGTCCGGTCCTTTTTGAATGAAGCCCAACATATCCGAGACGATCGCATTCAAATCATCGACCTGTCTGTGAAGTTGTTTTGGTTTGGCATAATCAAGAAAATTCTGGATCGTCTGGTCCAATCTTAGAGATTCCGTCAGCACGATTCCCATTAGTTTGTTTTGATCATCCGAAAGTTTGAGCTCGTTCCTCAACAACTGCACGGAACCACGAATTGCGGCCAGCGGATTCCGGATCTCGTGAGCGATTCCTGCGGCCATCGTACCCAGCGCCACCATTCGCTCTTGAATCCGGAATTGCCGTTCCATCTTTCGCGATTCGGTGATGTCCTGAAGAATCACAATAAAACCTGAAGACGTCCCCTTTTTGGATTGAAGATACGAAAGACTCATCCCAATCAAGATATCGCGTCCTTCTCCCATAGCTCTTTCCAAAGAAACCAGGCGATTCCTTTCCAGTAATTCGCGTACATGGTCCAGACGGATGTCATCGCGAAACAGCGTTTGGATTCCCCTGCCCAGGATGCGTTCTGCCGGCAGAGCCAGAATCTGAATCCCTGCTTCGTTGATAAAATTGATGCGGCCGTCCAGATCTGCAATGACCAGTCCTGCCTTCATGTTATCAATGATCTTTTGATGGAGAATCCTCAGGTCTGAAAAGTCTTCATCCATCTCCTCCAGAACAGTCCGCGTGTGCCGAAGGCGCTCAGAAAGATAACTGCTGAGGAACGCGGTCAAATAGAAGAAAAACAGGTGATAAAACACATAATACCAGATGAATCTGCTCGTAATACTTGAAATTTCCGCTCTAGATAAATCGTAATAAGGAATGATCCCGAAATGAAGCGCTTCCACAGCGATGGTGTAACAGATACTGGAAACCGTGGCAATGTAAAGGCTGCCTCGACGGTACAAAAGGATGCTGCCGGTAATGATCGTCAGAATATACAGGAACGAAAACGAACTTTTTACGCCGCCTGTAAAATACAGGAGAAGCGTGATCACGAGGGCGTCGCCCGTGAGTTGAAGATACGCCATTAACTCTAAGTTATTAATTCTACTGAATCCAAACCCGTACAGGATCGTAAGAAAACACGTTAAGAAGATCAGGAAATAGAGCGGGTTGATCGGAAGGATGGTTCGGGAAACAAGCTGAATGAGAATTGCAGATCCGAGGAGGGTGATGATGATGACCATTCGGAAGGTCATCATCCAGATGATCTTTCGTTTCAGGTCTTCGTCCGCCTGATTCACCACGCTACCTCCCGAATCACGCTCAAGGAAAGAGTGCGCATCGAGCTAGTAGACTGCAACGGAGATTCGGTGAGCCACTCCTCCCCCTTATGAAGGGGGAGGCGGGGAGGGGGTTGTTTCGAGATTCTTGCGAACCCCTCTCTAACTCCCCCCTTCATAAGGGGGGAGAATCACTACGCAATCCCATGTTATAAGCCACTAGCCGATCTTACCGAGCAGATCAAACATCGGCAAATACATCGAAATAACGATTCCTCCGATCACGATACCGAGGAATAAAATCATGATCGGCTCCAGCAGCGTGAGCATATTCTCAACGGCGGCATCCACTTCTTCTTCGTAAAAATCCGCAATTTTAGATAGCATGGCATCCAGGGCGCCGGTTTGTTCTCCGACGGCGATCATGTGCACCACCATCGGTGGAAATACTTCCGTATCTTTCAGAGGTTCCGATATGGTTTTTCCTTCTTCGATGCTCTTTCGAGTCGCCATGATCGCATCTTCCACGATGGCGTTTCCGGCGGTCTTTGCTGTAATTTCGAGGGCTTCGAGGATAGGTACACCGGAGCTGACCAGAGTCGCAAGTGTACGGCAGAAGCGTGCCACAGCAATCTTCCGAAGCACAATCCCCAGGACCGGAGACCTCAACAGAAGGCCGTCAATCACACGTCTTCCTTTGTACGTACCATGGTACCGTTTGATTGCATAAATGATAGCGGCCAGGACAAATATGAGGAGCAGGAAATAGCGTCCGAGAAAATTACTGGCAGCGATTACGATCCGTGTCGGTAACGGAAGTTCCGCACCGAGTCCGGCAAACAATGCGGCAAATGTAGGAATCACTTTCCACAGAATGATGGCCACAACGAGAGCCGCAATGCTAATTACGGCTGTAGGATAAATCATGGCCGAACGAACCGCGCGTCGCAGTTTAACCGCCTTTTCAATGTATACGGCGAGACGTTGTAGGATGGTATCCAGAATACCGCCCGCTTCTCCAGCCGCGATCATGTTCGAATACAATTCATCAAATACTTTCGGATGCTTCCGCATGGAATCTGCCAGCGTGGCGCCGCTTTCTACGTCCTGACGGACCTGAAGCAAGACTTTTTGAAATACTTTGTTTTCAGACTGCGTCCCGAGAATTTCAATACACTGTACCAGGGGCAGACCGGCATCGATCATAACCGAGAATTGTCGCGTGAACACAGCAAGTTCTTTCTGGGAAACGCCGCCGCGCAATAACGGAAAGGCAATTTCTTTTCCCTGTTCTTTTACCTGAGTGACAATGATTTGCTGACGTCGCAAACGCGCGCGTACGGCTTCCTTATTCTCCGCTACGATCACGCCGCCTTCAATCTTGTCTCCCCGTCTTCCTTTCCATTCAAAGGTTGGCATGGTCTATCCCCTCCTTCCCTTACGCCTTTACACGCGGTTGTTGGTGTGCGACCTGAGAAATGACACCCGCGCCGCGATTGATCATTTCCTGAAGCTCTTCAGGATGCGACGATCGACTCAATGCCAGATCCAGGGTGATTTCTTTTCTGAAATACAGGGTTGCCAGCGACTGATTGAACGTTTGCATCCCGAATTTCAACTGCCCGGTTTGCATGACCGAATAGACCTGGTGGATCTTGTCTTCACGAATCAAATTTCGGATGGCCGCATTCGGGATCAAAACTTCCATAGCTAAACAGCGTCCCTTTCCGCTGGCTCGGGGAAGCAAAGATTGACAGAGGATGCCCTCCAGAATCAGGGAAAGCTGGGCGCGAACCTGTGATTGTTGATGAGCAGGAAACACATCAATAATACGGTTCATCGTCTGGCTGGCTGAGTTGGTATGCAGGGTAGCAAAGGTCAAGTGACCTGTTTCCGCGATTCGCAACGCGGATTCTATCGTTTCCAGATCGCGCATTTCGCCGATGAGCACAACATCGGGATCTTCACGAAGAACCGACCGCAAAGCGTTGGCAAACGAATGTGTATCAGCATGTAATTCCCGCTGATTTACAATGCAGGTCTGATGCTGATGCAGGTATTCAATCGGATCTTCGATGGTGACGATGTGATCATGCCGCTCGCGGTTGATCTTGTCCAGCATGGCGGCCAGGGTTGTAGACTTTCCGCTGCCGGTCGGACCGGTTACCAGCACCAGACCTCGCGGCTTCTCGCAAAGTTTTTCGCAAATCGGAGGAAGACCCAGTTCCCGAAACGAAAGGATTTCATAAGGAATTCGTCGGTAAGCTGCAGCCACAGCTCCACGTTGACTGAACACATTGGCTCGAAAACGGGCCAGACCCTTCATGCCGAACGAAAAGTCCAACTCCAGATTCTCTTCAAAACGGTGTTTCTGTGCATCGGTCAAAACACTGTATGCCAGCCGCTTTGTATCCACCGGTGTAAGCGGGGGGTGCTCAGATAATGGACGGAGGGCGCCGTCAATCCGAACCTGGGGTGGACAATGCGTGGTGACGTGAAGATCCGTGCCACCCATTTCAATCATCTGTTTCAAGAGCTGATGAAGTGTAACAGCCATAAAGACTCCTTCCGGTTTCTCCGGATTCTCAGCCTACCGACTCGCGAAGTACTTCCTCGATTGTCGTTTCGCCGTTTCGCAGTTTTTCCAGACCGCTTCCACGTAGTGTGATCATTCCTTCTTCAATCGATTTCCTTCGAATCTCCAGCGCGGACGCACCTACCAGAATTAATTCCCGAATACTGTCCGTGACTTCCATGACTTCAAACAATCCCATTCTTCCTTTGTAGCCGGTATTTCCACAAAACGGGCATCCCCTTCCCTTATAAATTGTGACTTTTCTGGCTTCATCTTCGGTAAAACCAATATCCACCAGCGCTTCCAGCGGCACCCGGTACTCTTCCTTACATTCCGTGACAAATTTTCCGGATCAGACGCTGTGCCACAATCAAAAGCAAAGAAGAAGCTACGAGAAACGGTTCAATTCCCATGTTCATCAGACGGTTTACCGTGCTTGGCGCATCATTTGTATGCAGAGTGCTTAACACCAGATGTCCTGTGAGAGCGGCTTTGATCGCAATTTCAGCAGTTTCAAAATCGCGAATCTCGCCAACCAGAATGATGTTCGGGATCCTGCCGCAAGAAAGAGCGCAAGCGCCGCGGCAAAGTTCAAGCCGATCTGTTCTTTCATCTGAACCTGATTGATTCCGGGGATATTGAATTCTACCGGATCTTCTGCTGTGATAATATTCGTTTCCGGCGTATTGATTCGGGACATCGCGGAATACAGTGTATTGGTCTTTCCGCTTCCCGTCGGTCCCGTAACGAGTATCATTCCATACGGTTTTAGAATTGCTTTCTCAAGCTTCTTCAGAGGAGTCCGATTCCAGACCAAGTTTGGTCATATCCAGCTTCAGATTTTCCTTGATCCAGCAGCCGCAGCACGACCTTTTCACCGAAAAGAGTAGGAAGAACGGAAACGCGAAAATCCAGTTCCTTGAATTTTGCCCTGATGCTTGGTTTTGATCTTGATGCGTCCGTCTTGAGGCAATCGTTTTTCCGCAATATCCAGCTTTGCCATGATCTTAATGCGTGAAGTGATCGCATCACGAAGCTTCAACGGCGGGTTGACCTTCACATACAAGACGCCATCAATTCTGTAGCGAACGCGAAATTCCTTTTCATACGGCTCGATGTGAATATCGCTGGCGCCTTCATTCAGCGCATCGTATAGAATCTTGTTTACCAGCTTGACTACCGGCGCATCTTCTGCTTGTTTTTCCAGCAAAGCAAGATCCAGTTCGATCTGCTTCTTCCAGAACTTCCAAATCGGCAGATTGACTCTCCGCTCCCATCTTTTCCGAAATCGCGTCCTGCATGACCTGTTTCAATTCCAGTGCGTGAGCGGACCCGTAGTATTTATCAACGGCTTCCCGAATCGCGAAATCAGATGCAACAACAGGTTCCACCTGGTAACCGCAAATGAAATTGATTTCATCCATTGCCCGGATATTGGTGGGATCTGCCATCGCAACCGTCAGAATGGCGCCCGTTCGGTTTACAGGGATCAGGTCGTATTTTCTGCAAATTTCAACAGGAACCAGATCGAGAACTGCCTGATCGATTTCAAAATGGGTAAAGTTGATGGCGGGAATTCCAAACTGTTTGCTCAAGACATTGAGCTATGTCTTCATCGGTTACAAAGCCCAGTTTCACGAGGTCGTAACCGAGCTTGTTGCCGCTGTTTTTTTGAACTTGAAGAGCCTTGTCCAGCTGCTCTTTAGTGATCAGCTTATTTCGGACAAGCAGTTCACCCAGCTTTAATGGCATCTATTCCGTCTCGAAGTCCCGACCCGAAAAGAGTTTAGACACGATCAGAGACCTCCCTTGGGACATTTTGATTCTAATGGAAGGCTCTGCACGAGTCAAGAAAGTTGGACGCGAAGGGCGACCACAAGGGTCGCCCCTACGGCGTTGCATTCCACCTCTGTGTTACATTGAAACCATGAGAAGTGAACCGATCGTCTGGTTGTCTGCAGTGCTTCTTTTGGGTCTATTTGCAACCTGTTTACTTGCGCCGTTGTTACCACTGGCTCCGGATGCACAAATTGATTTGGACAATCGACTGCAGGCGCCATCGGGAAGTCATTTGCTGGGCACAGATGAACTGGGAAGGGACATTCTATCGAGACTTCTCTGGGGCGGAAGAGTGTCACTCCTGATTTCGCTGGTCGTAGTATCTATCTCACTTGCGATCGGCACTGCACTGGGATCCGTTTGCGGATACGGCGGCGGATGGGTCGACGAACTTGTGATGCGTGCAGCCGATGTATTACTCGCATTTCCGGGCATCCTGCTTGCGATTGGATTCATCGCAGTTCTCGGTCCCAGCATACCCACCGTCATCGCCGCTCTCGTGATGCTTGGATGGGTCAGTTATGCCCGGCTCGCGCGCAGCCTGACACTGAGAATTCGCGAATTGAATTTTGTCAGTTCTTCCATCAGCATCGGCGCGTCGCGCGCCAGGATCCTGATCTACTATATCTTGCCCAACCTGTTGCCCACTCTTATTGTCCAGGCCAGTTTCGGATTCGCGGGCATCATCCTGGCTGAGTCTTCGCTCAGTTTTCTTGGACTTGGCGTGCAGCCGCCCCAACCAAGCTGGGGGAGTATGCTGAGCGACGGAAAAAATCATCTCCTGGATGCTCCACATCTTACTGTTTTTCCCGGGCTTGCGATTTTTCTTTCCGTTCTGTGTTTGAACCTTATAGGAGATGCTCTGCGTGACAGACTCGATCCCCGCCTTTCTTTGTAGATTCAATCTCCGTTCCTCATTCCTCATTTCATTCTGCGTTGATCTATGTTGACACCGTCAATCGATAGGTTATAGAATGAGGCCGTTCTTCCGCTGCCTGGCGGGACGGTTCCGTGCGATTATGACGAGAACATGAGACGTCTTGCTCAGTTATCCTTTGTCGTCCTTCTATTTTCCATTACACCTGCTTTTTCAGATGTCGCTATTGTAAAAAGCGCCGGATCTTTCGCATTCAATGACGCGCGAAACGGGTTTGCCAGCATTTGCTTTGAAAATCCACAGGAATTCGATCTCGCCGAAGATGGATCCAACCAGACCCAAGTTCTGGAAGGGCTCAAATCAGGTAACTTCCGCTTGATGGTAGGAATCGGAACTCAAGCCTCTTCGTTTCTGAAAACGAACTTCCCGGATGTTCCTTTAATATATTGCCTGGCTATAAATCCGGAAAAACTTGGATTGAAGGGTGACAATGTCATCGGAGTGCCGCTAAACGTTCCAATCCGTGAACAGTTTGCTCTTCTGAAAACGATCTTCAAAAAAACCAAACGGCTGGGGGTACTGTATACACACCCTGCAAATGACGGACTGATCGCATCGGCCCGTTCCGCGGCCGAGGAAGAGGGTATGACGCTGGTCACCTCCCCGATTAGTTCCAGTCAGGATATCCAGAAGGCGATGACGGACCTGATCGGGAAGTGCGATGCGTTGTGGATTCCACCTGATCCTTCGCTCAACTCGGAAGAGGTCATCCGGTATATCGGCACAACTTCACTTTCCAGGCAGCTCCCGTGCGTTGGCCCGAATGACCGCTTTGTTCGCGCTGGAGCAGTCTTTTCGTTGTCGGTGGACGCAGTCGAAGTTGGAAGAGCGGTCGGGGAACTCGCCAACAAAATCCTCCAGGGAACTCCTGTGTCCAAACTCAGTACTCCACAACTTCAGAAGCCCAAGATCATCTTGAATTTGAAGGCCGCGGGATTGCTGAATCTCAATATTCCAAGAAACATCCAGGACGCTGCCAGCAAGGTCTATCAATAAAAGGCGGCCCGGCCGCAAATGCAAATTGCAAAATTCAAAATGCAAAGAGATGTCACTCTAAACCCATTTTTGCATTTTGTATTTTGCATTTATGAATCTCAAATGGTTTCGCGATAAGAGTCTCCGTTTCAAACTGAACGCATTTGTAATCGTTCTGGCCCTTCTTTTGACGGGACAGGGTGCGCTTCTGTTGGCAGTGGCAAGAAATAGTTTACAAAAGGAGTTACTCCAACGAGGAGCTGTGATCGTTCGCCGTCTTGCCGAATCTCATGCGTACCAGGTGGGCCTAGGGCTTG
This sequence comes from uncultured bacterium, assembly GCA_963843285.1. Classification (GTDB taxonomy): domain Bacteria; phylum Acidobacteriota; class HRBIN11; order JAKEFK01; family JAKEFK01; genus CAZDDB01. The sequence continues at coordinate 49,337 of CAWJJO010000002.1, read as the reverse complement.
CGGATGAATTGAATGCGATGATCAAGAGAATGACGCGGACAGAAAAAGATGTTGAATATGTAGAATTTGTCGATATCAATGGAAAGATCATTCGAACTTCAGACGGCAAGTATCTGGCACAAAGCGATCCATCAAAGCGTCCGCCATCCTACTCGAATTTCGATCTGAACGCGCTCTTATCCCGATCCTCCCGAGAAGGGCGCCTGATCCGTGGAGCAAACGGCCAGTGGCTGTACGATTTCTACGAACCGGTACGGCTTCTGCAGCGCCCGGCAGAGAGCCTGGAAATGGCACAGCTGGGATCCGCAAAACAATCTCAAAGCGAAGATACTTCGAAAATCGTGGGTGTTGTGCGAATGGCAATTGCGCCTGTAACGCTGGATCAGGCCAGAAACAGGATGATCCTGTTTTGCTTGGTTTCGATCGCAGTCGCAATCTTGCTTGGATTTGCGGCAGCATATCTACTTACCAGACTTACTAGCGGATCTGTGGCGCGGATCGCAGATGCAGCGGTGCAGATTGCGCGAGGCGATTTGCACCAGCAGGTAGAAGCGATGTCCAGAGATGAGCTGGGCGCTCTGGCACAATCGTTTAACCGGATGGCGGAAAACCTGACCCGCATGATTCGGCGAATCCGAGATGCTTCGGTTCGCGTGGATCAGGGGCGCGATCAGATCCAGGGCAGCGCGATGCAGTTTCTGGAATCATCCCATTCCCAGGTCTCATCGTTGGAAGAAATATCGTCAGCGATCTCACAAATGAATTCTTCGCTGAAGGGAGTCGCCGAAAGTGTCGAGAATCTCTCCGCTTCCTCAGAACAAACCTCTTCTTCCATCATGGAAATGGCGGTTTCTTCGGAAGAAGTGAGCGGACATATCAAGAGTCTTTCGTCCTCCGTGGATGAAACGGCTTCGTCCATTACAGAAATGGTTTCTTCCATTCAGCAAGTGGATCACAGTATTGAACAACTGGGAGAACTCATTGCAGACACCGCTGGATCGATCAAGCAGATGGAAGGATCCATCCGCCAGGTGGAGAAGACCGCCGCCAGCTCGCACAATCTGAGTGAGCAGGTTCGTTCCAATGCAGAGATGGGAATGAAGTCCGTGGAAATGACAATTGATGGGATGGAGCGAATCCGCTCCACGGTTCAACGCGCGAGCGAAGTCATTTCCAAACTGGGAAGCAGTTCAGAGGAGATCGGCAAGATTCTGACGGTGATCGACGATGTTGCAGAGCAAACCAATCTCCTTGCGCTCAACGCGGCGATCATCGCGGCACAGGCGGGTGAGCACGGGAAGGGGTTTGCTGTAGTTGCCGAAGAAATCCGCGAGTTGGCGGAACGAACAGCGTCCTCCACCAAGGAGATCGACACACTGATCAGAGCGGTTCAGCACGATGTCGCCAACGCGATCCAAACCATGAAGGGAGGTTCGAATACAGTAGAAGAAGGAGTCCATCTTTCCGTCCAGGCCGGAGAAAACTTGAAAAAGATCCTGGATTCCGCCCGGACTTCGGCGGATATGGCGAAGGAAATTGCAGGCGCCACGGTCGAGCAGTCTCGCGGAATTCAATCCACAAACCTGACCATTGAGCAGGTGCGCGAAATGGTATCGCAGATCACAAAAGCAACGACAGAACAAAAAGCGGGCAGCGATCAAATCATTTCGGCAGTAGAAAACATGCGCGAAATGACCTGGTCAGTCAATCGGGCAACACTGGAACAATCTAAAGGGAGCAAGCAAATCTCACTGGCCATGGAAACAGTCACGGAGATGGTCAGTCATATCATGAAAGCCACAGGGGAGCAGGCAAAGGGAAGCGAGCAAATTGTAAAAATCGTTGAGTTTTTCAAAGAAATCAACCAGAAAAACCTCGATGCTGTGGGGGAAATGGAGCGGGCTCTATCCCTGCTACTTGAACAAACCAGCATCCTGAAACAGGAAATCAGCATTTTCAAGATGTAGTCAAAAGCCCAAAGTCCAAGGTCCAAAGTCGGGACCTCGTGAACTTTGGACTTTGGACTTTGGACTTTGGACGCTGGTTTTCTATGATCATCGGAATTGACGCGCGGGAACTGGAAGGGGAACCAGCCGGCGTGGGAGTATATCTCAAAAACATCCTGCAACGGATCACACTTCCACACGGCACGCAATTGGAACTTTATTTTAAGAACGAAATTCCGAAATCCCTGCCTGCCGTGGATGCGAAACAAGTCTTACTGAAATCAGATTCGATGAATTCCGTGTGGCAACAATGGACTCTATGCCGAGAACTGAACCGCCGCAAACTCGCTTTGTTCTTCTCTCCCGGAAATACAGTGCCGTGGTACTTTCGCGGAATCCAGGTATTAACTGTCCACGACATTTCATTTTTCCGGAATCCGGAATGGTTTTCCACCAGAGAAAGACTGGCGCTTCAGTTTAACAACCGGTTTTCCCTGTGTCAGGCGGATCGAATCTACACGGTATCCGAATATGTGCGCAACGAAATTCATTCGCGATTCGGAATCCCGCTTTCGCGAATTCTCGTCACCAGCAATGGTGTTGAAAAACGTCATTCTGATCCTTCCGCGGGAGATACACTCAAGCAGAAATACGGCCTTGCCGGCCGCAAACTCATTCTCTATGTCGGTTCGATTTTCAATCGCAGGCATCTGCCTGTCTTGATCGAAGCAGTCAGCAAGATGGAATCGGATTGCCTTCTGACCGTCATCGGAAAGAACCTGTCCCATCCGTATCAGGATCTCCAGCAAATCAGCCGACGATTGGGTGTAGAGCAGCGCTTGCAACTACTGGAATATGTACCGGACAATATTCTTCAGGAATACTACGCAATGGCGGACGTTTTTGTTTACCTGTCCGAGTATGAAGGATTCGGGATTCCTCCGCTGGAAGCCATGTCCTATTCTGTTCCCGTCGTGTTATCCTCAACCCCGGCCATGAATACGATCTTTCAGAACGCCGCACTCTTTGCAAAATCGATCTCAGCGGAAGACGTTCAAACAGCATTGCAACAATGTCTGAACGATCCCGCCGAACGGGATCGCCTGATTCGTGCAGGAAACGCTCTGGTGCAGGAGTATAGTTGGGACAGAACCGCGAAGGTGGTTTCCGAAGATCGGGAGCGTTTACTTGCCGCCCGAAGTTAGCATCATCACCGTTTACTACAACACGCCGGACGATCTTAGAAAACTTTCTGATTCAATGAAAGCTTATCTTCCTCCGAAACTGTACGAATGGATCGTCGCAGATAACAATTCGGCAAAGGACATGTCCGGAGAATTGCCGGCCGCAAATTATCTACGGCTTACCGAAAACCATGGGTTTGGAGGAGCAAATAATCTTGCCGCCGAAAAAGCAGCCGCGCCCTACCTCTTTTTCGTGAATCCCGATTGTGAATTTATCGAAAACTGCATTCCCCCGCTTCTGAACGCGATGAAAGATGCCGCGGTGGCGGCCCCCAGAGTTTTGAACCCGGACGGCTCCATACAACTGTCTTTTGGGCCCTATCTTTCGATTTGGCAAGAGGCGCAGCAGAGACGGCGAATGCAACGCGAGCATACCGCGGCTGTGCAAGAATGGATTCGCGAAAAAGGGACGTTTTCACCGGATTTTGTCAGTGGCTGCGCACTGATGATTCGTGCCGATGTCTATCACAAACTGGCCGGTTTTGATCCTGTTTTTTTTCTGTATCATGAAGACGTAGATCTCTGCAAACGCGTAACCGCCGACGGTCTGCCCATTGTCTATCTTTCCGATGCGAGAATTGTGCATGCAAGAAACAGGAGCGTGATCCAGCTTCGCGAACGCGTGAACATCGAAATCCGCAAAAGCCAGTTGCATTATTACCGCAAGCACAACAGCCCGTTCCAACTGTTGCTTTTAAAACTCTATCTGACTATGAAGTTCGCAACGAATCAAGAAATGCTGCGCGTGATCTGGTAGGGGCGGACGGCGTCCGCCCCTCTTTCGACAGCCAAGAATCCTAAAGACGGGCGCACGCCGTGCGCCCCTGCCACAGGCAAGCTACAATGGAAGGCGCATGAAGTGTCTGTTTCTGGATCAATATTCGAAGATCGGTGGAGGACAAACGGTTCTTCTGAACATTTTGCACGCAGCTCTGGACGCCGGCCATCAGGTGACGGCAATGTTTCCGGTCGGCGGAGAGCTTGAGAAAAAAGTCCGTCTTGAATTCGAAGACCGGGTCCGGATTGTCCCGATCCGGGAACCTCAACTGACATCGGGCCGGAAACACCTGCTCGATTACATGAAGATGACACTGTATACGCTGTATTTTCTGAAGTTCTCCGGGCTCTTTCGCAACCATGAGCTGATTTACATCAATGGTGCGAGACTCTACTTCCCTGCGCTTGTTTTATCGCATTGGACAAAAAGTCGCATGTTCTATCACGTACATCTCGTTCATTCCCGGACAGAACAACGGCTCCTGGCCCGGATCCTGAGGGACGGCAATACGGACTCGGTCGTCGTCAATTCGCAATACGTGTATGAACAATTCATTGCGTCCGATCCCGAAGCAGCAAAGAACCAAAAACTCCGCATGATTGAAAACTCATTTTCTCCAGCATATTCAAAACTCTCTTTTCAAAATCGTTTTCAAAAACCCGGCGACTTGAACGTAGCGGTAATTGGACGAGTCTCACCGGAGAAAGGCCAGGATATCCTATTGCAGCTTGCGCCAAAGTTTCCAATGATACATTTTTATGTGATCGGCAATCCTGATTTTACCGAGCCGAAGTTTCTGGAACGGCTGAAAGAGAATGCGGTTCCCAACATCCTGTATTTTGGCAAGGCTGAAAATCTGGAGGAGACAATTCGCCAAATCCCAATCCATGTATCTCTGGTCCCGTCTCGCTGGCCGGAGCCTTTCGGGCTGGTTGCGATTGAAAGCATGGCGCTTTCGTGCATCACCATTGTCAGCGGAACGGGTGAATTGAAAAACATCGCGGAGCGCACTTCCGCTCTACAGTATGATTCCATCACAAGTCTTGAGAAATTGCTGCTGCGGCTTCAGAAAGCAGATCCGGGTGAATTGCGCAATCTGGCTTACCGGCAGTTTCAATCGGTGATGGAGAACTACAGTTTTGAAACGTTCCAGCAGAAAGTGGCCGGCCTCTTGAAATGAAAGTAGCACTTGTTCACGACTGGCTTACCGGAATGCGTGGTGGAGAAAAAGTACTGGAGTCACTTTGCGATCTGTTTCCCGAAGCGCCGATCTACACCTTGATTCATATCCGTGGATCTGTTTCGGAAAAGATCGAATCTCATCCGATCCGTACATCCTTTGTGAGTCATGCGCCGTTGATACGCCGCCACTACCGGAACTATCTTCCTTTGTTTCCAAAAGCGATCGAGCAATTTGAGCTTCGCGATTTCGATCTCATCATCAGCAGCAGTCATTGTGTTGCCAAAGGAGTGATCCCCCGCCCGACCGCAACACATATTTGTTACTGCCATACGCCGATGCGCTACATCTGGAGCCATCACAATGATTATCTCGGAAGTCACAGGATCGCACTCTGGAAACGGATGCTGCTGCCTTCAATCGTGAACTACCTGCGGTCTTGGGATGTTGCGAGTTCGCAAAGAGTGAATCAGTTTATTTCCAACTCGCATGCGGTTGCGGATCGGATCCGGCGTTACTATGGTCGTGAATCAACGGTGATCTATCCTCCTGTAGATGTGGAGTTTTTCGCTCCCTCCGGCGAATCCCGCGAAGACTTTTTTCTGATCGTAACGGCGCTGGTACCGTACAAGCGTATCGACCTGGCAGTGGAGGCCTTCAATCGGCTTGGGTACAGGTTGAAGATTGCAGGAAGCGGTACGGAAACGAAAAAACTAAAACGGATGGCCGGACCGAATATCGAATTTCTCGGAAGAGTCGAATCGGGTCAATTGCGAGAATTGTACCGCAAAGCAATTGCGTTGATTCAGCCGGGCGAGGAAGATTTCGGAATCGGCGTGGTGGAGGCGCTTGCCTGCGAATGCCCTGTAATTGCTTATGGACGCGGTGGAGCGCTTGAAAGCGTCCAGGAACCGGAAACTGGTTTATTTTTCAATGACTTAAGCGTGGCTTCGCTGACTGAAATAGTTGACAGAGCGCGTACTTTACGCTTTAATAAATCGCTTATGCGCGAGTCCGCCTTGCGCTTTTCCCCCGAGCGTTTCAACGCTGAATTTCAGTCGTTCATCCATAAGATTTAGAGAGCATGGGAAACCGGAAGAGCAATGTTTTGCAGTTTATCTACGTCGTGGGCGATGTTGTTGCGACGTGTGCTGCGTTCTTTCTTGCTTATTACCTCCGTTTTTATACCAACCTGATTCCAGTCAAGTACGGAATTCCGGCATTTCAGCAATACCTCAACGTAGTTCCGCTGTTGATCGGGATCTGGCCTGTGATCTTCTACTTCCACGGGTTATATCAGATCCGCCGCGCCCGCTCTTACATCGATGAGTTCTTCTCTGTAACCGCTTCGGTCGGAATCGCTGTGGCGATTGCGTGGGGGGTTTTGCTCTATTACCGCGTCTACCATCAGCGCGGGATCGCAGCAGAGGAAGCGTACGAGCCGGCCCGCGTGTTGTTTCTCTACTTCATGATTCTGGACATTGCCGGAATCCTGCTGACGCGCGCCGGAATACGCCGTGTGCTCGAAGGATTGCGAAAACGCGGTTACAACATCAAGAAAGTTTTGATTGTCGGAGCCGGCAGTCTGGGGGAAACAGTTGCAAACAAAATTCGCGAACATGATGAGCTCGGTTACGATGTCATCGGATTTCTGGATGATGATCCCGAGAAGAGTGTGGTTTCGGGATTTCCGGTTGTCGGAAAAACCAGCGAAGTTTCCCTCATGGTAGACCAGCTCAGAATCGATTATTTGTTCCTTGCTCTCCCTTTGCGCGCGCATGACAGGATGATGCAAATTCTCCACACTACGAGAAACGAAATCGTAGACATCATGGTCGTTCCCGATATTCTTGAATATGTTGCGATCCGCGCAGGAATCGAAGATCTGGACGGCGTGCCGATCATCAACCTGAGCGACCTTCCGCTGCGCGGCATGCACTCTTTCGTCAAGCGGCTTCTGGATATTTTGTTTTCGATTCTTGGACTGGCGATCTCTTTAATCTTTTTCCCAATTATTTTTCTTCTGGCAAAATACCGCTCTAGCGGACCAATCCTGTTTAAACAAGAAAGGATGGGACTAGATGGAAAGTCGTTCCAGATGTATAAATTCCGCACCATGGATCGCAACGCCGAAATGGACACCGGACCTGTAATGTCCGGCCCGGACGATCCTCGCGTTTCTCCGGGCGGTCGGATCTTGCGCAAACTCTACATCGATGAATGGCCACAATTCTGGAACGTGTTGAAAGGCGACATGAGCCTGGTTGGACCACGCCCGGAACGCCCCTTCTTTGTAAACTATTTCAAAGGTCAGATTCCACAATATATGCTTCGGCACAAAGTGCGTTCCGGAATCACGGGATGGGCACAGGTAAACGGCTGGCGCGGAAATACGAGTATTGAAAAAAGGATCGAACATGATCTCTACTACATCGAAAATTGGTCCCTCGCACTGGATTTGAAAATCATCTGGTTAACGCTGGTGCGCGGACTTTCTCACAGCGATTATTAGAACTCACCACAATGGTTTCCCTATTTCTCGATTTGGAGTCGCGGGCGTCCCTGCCCGCCAATGCAGATGGTTCACTTGTTGCGGGCACGGAGGCCCGCAGCTCCACTTTTTACGGATAAAACAAAAAATGAATATTGCAGTCATTGGTACCGGATATGTAGGACTTGTTACTGGAAGCGTATTTGCAGATCTGGGTAACGACGTGATTTGCGTCGACAAGCTAAAGCCCCGAATCCGCCAGCTATTGAAAGGGAAGGTCCCCATCTATGAACCCGGGCTGGAAGAAATGGTGAAGCGGAATCTTGAAGAAGGGCGCCTTACCTTTACTTCGGATTTGCAGGAATCGGTCCGGAAATCGGACGTGATCTTTATCGCTGTCGGCACGCCTTCGAAAGAAAATGGCGAAACCGATCTGTCACAGGTGGAAGATGTGGCTGAAGGGATCGGCCAGGTAATCGACCGCTACAAAGTAATTGTAAACAAGAGCACCGTGCCCGTCGGCACAGGAAATCTCGTAAAGAACATCATTGAGCGTACCAAGAAATATCCGGTGAACTTTGATGTTGTTTCCAATCCGGAGTTCCTACGGGAAGGATCCGCAATCCACGATACGCTTTCTCCGGACCGAATTGTAATCGGAGCGCCCAATCAACAGGTTGCCATGACACTGCTGGAACTGTACGCTTCCCTGGGCTGCCCGATGCTGATCACGGATGTTGAAAGCGCGGAGCTGATCAAATACGCGTCCAATGCGTTTCTTGCCATGAAGATCTCTTTCGCAAACGCGATCGCCGATATCTGCGAACGAACCGGCGCCGATGTGCTGCAGGTCATTAACGGAATGGGATACGATCACCGAATCGGACGCGCCCACTTGCAACCTGGGCTCGGATACGGTGGCTCCTGCTTTCCCAAAGATGTCGATTCGCTGATTCAGACCGCAAAGAAATTCGACTACGATTTTGACCTGTTGCGGTCCGTAGTTGAAATCAACCGGCGACGAATTCAGAATCTGGTCGACAAAATGGAACGTGTGATCGGAGGGGTGGAAGGCAAAACATTCGCCTTGCTCGGTCTTTCTTTCAAGCCAGACACCGACGATATGCGCGAAGCAAAATCAATCGAATTGATTGAACGGCTGCTGGAAAAAAAGGCGCGGGTTCGCGCCTACGATCCAGCGGCCATGAACAATGCAATGTCCATTTTTGGAAAGAAGATCTATTACGCAAAGAACGCCTACGATGCAGCGCGCGGCGCAGATGCATTGATTATCTTAACGGAGTGGCGTGAATTCAAGCTGCTGAACCTCGAAAAGATCTGTGATTCCATGCGGCATCCGGTCATCTTCGACGGCCGGAACCTTTACACATTCGACAGGAACCGGCGTCTGGGATTCCATTACTACGGGATCGGGCGAAGTCTGAATTCGCAACCGAAAAACAATTCACATCTAGAAATGGAAGGCCGGAAAAAGAAAAGAACTAAGTCAGCTCGGGGATAAACGGGCGGACAACCACTTCCTCTTCCACTACTTCGGCAAGGAAGGTATCGCCCTGATTCCATTGATTGGTGATCGGGATTTTGATCTTCTCATCGATCGTCCGCTTTAAAAAGCGCGCGCCGTACGCGTAGCTATAACCATGAGTAACCAATCGCTCCAGCGCTTCCGGGGTAGTAATTAACTGTTTCCCGGCCTCGCGCAGTGATTTTTCCACCTGGTTCAGATACTTTTCCGCGATCAATTTGACCTGTTCTCGCGTCAACGGGGCAAACACAATTACCTCATCGATGCGGTTCCGGAATTCAGGAGAAAAGACTCGCTCCATTTCTTTCAGAATCTCCCGTTTTACAACATTCAGGTTTTCACGCTCATTCAGAAATCCCAGGGGTTGGAGCGCTGCCTTAAACAAGTGAGAGCCTAGATTGGAAGTCATGATAATGACGGAATCGCTAAAATAAACCTTCTTCCCCCGGCCATCTGTTAACCACCCTTCATCGAATACCTGGAGGAACAGGGAGAGCAAATGGGGATGAGCCTTTTCCATTTCATCCAGCAGCACAACCGTATATGGATTGTCCCGGATCTGGGTGGTCAGAATTCCCCCGCGTTCCGATCCAACGATTCCCCGCGGCATACCGATCAACTTCTCGATGGAAACACCGGAGTCCTGATATTCGGAAAGATCCACGCGCACCATCTTATGCTCATCGCCGAACAGGCATTCGGCAAGAGCTTTTGCCAGTTCTGTCTTTCCAACGCCGGTAGGGCCCAGGAACAAGAAGACCCCGTCCGATTTGTAAAAATTCTCTTTGAGGGGGCCTTTGTTCAGTCGCAGTCGCTGCGCCAGTTTGTGGATCGCTTCCGTTTGCCCCACGACGCGCTGCATCAATTTTTCTTCCAGATCGTCAAACCGGTCGGACACATCGCGTACAACCAGGTCTTGTGGGATTTCCGATTCTTCCGCGATCACGGACACGACATCTTCGCGCTTCACAATCTTCTGATCATTGCGAATTTGCACCTTGACCGCGGCGGTATCCAGCCACCCGATCACTTTGTCCGGTAAATGAAGCCCGCGATTATAACGGGAAGCCATTTGAAGCGCAGCATCGATCGCCTCATCGGAAATCCGGACTGAATAGTTTGTTTCGAACCGTGGAACCAGTCCTTCCACGATCTGTCTGGTTTCTGCCAGGGACGGTTCCGAAATCTTTACGACGCGGAAGCGTCTGGCAAGCGCTTCATCCTCCTGAAAGTATTGGCGGTATTCCGTAGTTGTCGTAGCACCGACGATCCGGATCTCACCGCGAGCCAGAGAAGACTTGAAAATATTGGCAGCATCTGCCGGCGCGCCCAGCGCCGCGCCCGCGCCAATCAGTGTGTGCGCTTCATCCACAAACAGAAGCAAATCATGACGTTCGCGAAGTTCTGAGATGATATTCTCAATCCGGTCTTCAAACATGCCGCGGAACATGGTCCCAGCAATCAACATATTCAGGTGAAGCTGCAACACCTGACAACCGCGCAGACGATCCGGCAATAGATGAGCTTCATATTCCAGTCTTTGTGCCAGACCCTCTGCCACGGCGCTCTTTCCAACACCAGGTTCGCCGAGCAACATTACAGAATTCGGGCGATCCACATGACTTAGAATCTCGATTACTTTGTTGATCTCATGATCGCGACCGATAATGGGGGAAGCTTATTCTGTCGAGCCAGGTAGTTCAAATTGGTAGTGAAGTGCTTTAGATGCCGTGGAAGATCAAACTTTCGCTTGAGCTCTTTTTCCTGAAGCTCGCGATTCTTGACTCTTTCGCTGATCCGCCGGACCACATGCTCCGGCTCAACTCCATACAGCCGAAAGATCTCAACGGGAATGTTGTTCCCTTCTTGAAAGATTGCACAGAGTAGATCAAACGATTCGATCTTCGACCGTCCGCATTGAAACGTATTGATCCATGCAAGACGGAAAATCGATTTCATGCTGAAGGTGATTTTCAGTCCCTTCCCGACATATTGCTTGCTCAAATCCAGATGCTGGCTGATGTCCTTGATGATGTCGTCCGGGGCAAGACGCATGTCCCGAACCATTTCGTCGAAGAGCTTTCGCTCAATTCTCACGAGGGCAAGAAACAGATGTTCGGCAGCGAGATAATTCTGGTCCCTCCGGCGTGATTCTTCAATCGCAAGCGCCAGGACCTCACGGCCCGATTTACTCAACTTATCGTTATAATCGCCAAAATCGAGTTCGCGCATTCAGAAGACTCCACTACCTCACATTGAAATATAACAAAAACAGGCGATCTCTTTCAACCGAAATGAAGGGACCGAACATGCAGGGACGTGCATCTCCTCCTCTTGACATCGCGAAAAAGAAGTCTAGCTATTTAAACTATCGGGTGTTTCTAAGATTTGGAGGTGCTGATATGCGGACATTCATAGCATGTTTGATCCTGAGTGCTGTTCTTCTCCTGGCATGTAACTCCAATGATAATGGAGTTTCAGCCGGTGGAGGAATGTTGCAGATGGAGTTGACTGATCAGCCGATCGATCTGCGTGAAGTCTCGGTCACTCTGAGTGAAATTGAAGTACACCAGACCGGCGGGGCCTGGAGGAGTTTTTCAGACGCCACAAAAAGCGTTGACTTGTTGAGTCTGAAAGGTGTACGGACCGTGCTTGCAATCGGAGAACTGCGTCCCGGCACGTACACGGGATTCCGCTTGTTTGTCGATGAAGGACACATAATCGATCAGGCCGGAGACCGTTGCGATCTAAAAGTGCCCAGCGGCAAAATCGAGGTTCCGGTCACATTTGAAATCAAGGAAGGCAATACGACCGATATGCTTGTTGATTTCGATGCGGAACAATCTGTCCATGTTGTCCGGACGGGTAACAATGAACGATGCATCCTTCGGCCGGTATTGAAAGCAGTATCCGTTACAAATCAGTCCTAGAATGAGAAAGGGCAGGCGCAAGGCCTGCCCATCCCAAAATGTTTGTAGTAGCGACTTCAGTCGCTATTGGTTAATAATCCCCGTAATCTTCCATCCCGTGACCGTGACCGCCGCCGCCCGGCATTTCTTTCTTTTTCTTTTCGGGCATGTCGCAAACCGCCGCTTCGGTAGTAATCAATAGCGAAGCGATGGATGCTGCATGCTGCAGCGCAATACGAGAGACTTTTGTCGGATCGATTACACCGGCCTTGATCAGATCTTCGTATTTTTCGGAATCCGCATTGAAGCCCACATTTTGACTCGCCTTCTTTACTTCGTTCGCAACGATCGAGGATTCCCATCCTGCATTCGAAGCGATCATCCGCAACGGTTCTTCCAGCGCGCGAATGACGATGTTGACGCCGATCTGCTGATCGCCATTCAGCTTTAGCGCCTGCACCGCTTTCTGCGAGCGAATGTAAGCAACGCCGCCCCCAGGAACAATTCCCTCTTCTACAGCAGCTTTTGTCGCGTGCATGGCATCTTCGATACGCGCTTTCCGTTCTTTCATTTCCGTCTCGGTTGCAGCTCCCACTTTGATGACTGCCACGCCGCCAGCAAGTTTTGCCAGCCGCTCCTGCAGCTTTTCGCGATCATAATCGGACTTCGTATCTTCGATCTGTCTGCGGATCGCGGAAATGCGGCCTTGAATGTCCTTCTTACTGCCAAGTCCTTCCACAATGGTAGTGTTCTCCTTGTCGATGAGCACGCGTTTCGTCTGGCCGAGGTCTTTGATCTGCAGATTCTCAAGCTTGAACCCGATATCTTCTGAGATCATGTGTCCGCCGGTCAAAATGGCAATGTCTTCCAGCATCGCCTTTCTGCGGTCACCATATCCTGGAGCCTTCACTGCAGCCACCTTCAACGTGCCGCGCAGCTTGTTCACAACAAGTGTGGCAAGCGCTTCACCCTCCAGCTCTTCGCAAATGATCAAGAGCGGACGCCCTGCCTGGGCAACTTTTTGCAAAATCGGAAGAAGATCATGGATCGCTGAAATCTTCTTTTCATAGATCAATATGTAAGGATCTTCCAGTGATACTTCCATCCGTTCCGGATCGGTTATGAAATACGGCGACTGATATCCACGATCAAACCGCATTCCTTCTACCAGCTCCAGACGTGTTTCCTGCGTCTTTCCTTCTTCTACCGTGATGACACCGTCTTTGCCGACTTTTTCCATTGCCTGCGCAATCAGCTTTCCGATTTCGCGATCATTGTTCGCAGAAATCGTTCCAACATCTTCGATGTCCTTACTGCCGGAAACAGGGGTCGAAAGCTTTTTCAGTTCTTCCACTACGGTTTCCACAGCGCGATCAATTCCCCTCTTCACTTCCATCGGATTCGCGCCCGCAATGATGTTTTTTGTTCCTTCACGCACAATTGCTTGCGCGAGAACAGTCGCTGTGGTTGTTCCATCGCCCGCCAGATCACTGGTCTTCGAGGCAACCTCTTTCACCATCACTGCGCCCAGGTTCTCAAAGCGGTCCTTGAAATCGAGCTCCTTTGCAACGGTCACTCCGTCTTTTGTAATCTGCGGCGATCCAAACGACTTGTTGATGACCACGTTGCGCCCCTTCGGACCAAGAGTCACCTTTACAGCGTCTGCCAGTTTGTTGACACCGCGCAAAATTTCATTGCGCGCTTCTTCATCATATTTGATCATTTTTCCTGCCATAAAATCCTCCTGCCTTATGCAATAATTCCCAGAATTTCATCTTCAGAGAGAATCAGATATTCCTGATCTCCCAATTTGATTTCGTTACCGGCCCATTTTGAAAACAACACCGTGTCTCCTTTGGAAACCGCGGGTTGCCTGCGCCGTCCGTCAGACAGCACCTTGCCCTTTCCAACTGCGATCACCTTTCCGCGCTGCGGCTTTTCTTTGGCCGTATCGGGAATGACGATTCCGCCACGAATTTCTTCCTTTTCCTCCAATCTTTGAAGGACGATCTTGTCATGTAAAGGTTGAATCTCCATAAGTTTGATCCTCCACTAAGTATCTATGGATGATTGAGTTATCGCTGCATGATTAGCAGCCGTTCGATGAGAGTGCTAACGAGCTAGTATACCAAATTGGTTCCCAAAATCAAGTACTTACTTCTTGGGAGTCGCGGGCGTCCCTGCCCGCGAGAGTAGATCATCCACCTGTTGCGGGCACGGAGGCCCGCAGACTACAAAATCCGCCAGGAGGCCCGCAACTACAAAATCAGTTTCCGAACAACTCACGGAGACGCTCGATTCTCTTCTCCAGCGGCGGATGGGTCGAAAACAGGGCCATCAATGCCTGACCTGTAAACGGCTTCACGATAAAAAGATGGGCCGAAGCAGGATTGGCAATCATCGGACGACGCTTGGAAGCATATTCGAGCTTTTCCAATGCGCTTGCCAGGCCGTGCGCATGACCAACCATTTTCGCGCCTGATTCGTCAGCCCCGTATTCCCTCGAACGCGAAATCGCAAGCTGAATCAAAGTGGCCGCAATCGGCGCCAGAATCACCATCAGCAACAAGCCGATCGGATTGCCGCCGCGGTCATCATCGCGTCCGCCATATCCGCCAAACCATAAACTGAACTGAGCAAATCTAGCAATCATCATGATCGCGCCGGCCAGAGTCGCCGCCACCGAAGAGATCAGGATGTCCCGGTTGGTTACGTGTGAAAGTTCGTGAGCAAGCACGCCTTCCAGCTCTTCGCGACTTAATAGACGCAAAATCCCCTGCGTCACCGCAACCGCGGCATGTTCCGGATTTCGTCCGGTAGCAAACGCATTGGGCGCATCGGTTGGAATGATGTAAAGCTTCGGCATCGGCAAATTGGCTCTCATCGTGAGATTGCGCAGCATGTCGTACAACTCGGGAGCCTGATCCCGCTCCACCGGCTTTGCACGGTACATCGCGAGAACAATCTTGTCCGAAAACCAGTACGAAACAAAGTTCATCACGCCGGCAAGCACAAATGCAATGACCATTCCCTGGCGGCCGCCCGCATAGTTGCCGATCGCCAAAATGAGAGCGGTCATCAGGCCAAGTAAAAATGCAGTTTTCAATCCATTCATATCTTTTACACCTCCATCAGAACTTAAGCACGGAAACACGGAATCACGGAAGTTAAGTTTTTGATCTACATTTTCCGTGTTTCCGTGCTTACATCTTCCCCTACGCCGTTACGGCGTTGAACACAAGCTTGTCCGCGGAAGGATCATAATCCACCGTAACCGTCTCTCCCTCGCGAATCGTTCCCTGCAGAAGCTCCATAGCCAGCGGATTCTGCAAATATTGCTGGATCGCGCGTTTCAGGGGACGAGCTCCGTACACCGGATCGTATCCGACTCTTGTCAGAAATTCCTTTGCGCGATCGCTCATCTCCAGGTTCAGACTTTTCTGCGCGAGAACCCGCATCACCACTCCAAGCTGGATTTCCACGATCTTCGCAATGTCATCCTGCGTCAGAGGATGAAAGATCACGATGTCGTCCACGCGATTTAAGAATTCCGGACGAAAATGCTGGCGTACAATTTCCATCACTTCTTTCCTCATTCGTTCTTCATCCCGCATTTCTGCAATCAAATGACTGCCGAGATTCGACGTCATAATAATGATGGTATTTTTGAAATCCACAGTCCTTCCCTTTCCATCGGTCATGCGGCCGTCATCCAGCACCTGTAGCAGAACGTTAAACACGTCCTGATGCGCCTTTTCAATCTCGTCAAACAAGATCACGGAATAGGGACGTCTGCGGATCGCCTCGGTCAGATAACCTCCCTCTTCATAACCTACATATCCGGGAGGGGCGCCAATCAACCGAGCAACGGCATGCTTTTCCATATATTCGGACATATCGATGCGCACCATGGCACGTTCATCATCGAACAGGGTTGAGGCCAGCGCCCGCGCCAGCTCGGTTTTTCCAACTCCGGTTGGGCCAAGAAAGATAAACGAACCGATCGGACGATTTACATCCTGCAATCCGGCACGCGACCTGCGAACCGAGTTGGCCACTTTTTCCAGCGCTTCTTCCTGCGCAATCACACGTTCCCGCAGTTTCTCTTCCAGATGAATGAGCTTCTGCATCTCGCTCTCCATCATTCGTGTTACCGGAATTCCGGTCCAATGCGAAACAATGTGCGCGATGTCATCCTCATCCACCTCTTCCTTGAGCATCTTTTTGTCTTTTTGCAGCTCCTCCAGCTTCTTGTTTGCCTGATCGAGCTCTTTCTTCAGTTGCACCTGGGTCCCGTACCGAAGTTCGGCTGCTTTGTTTAAGTCTCCGCGGCGCTCCGCTGCTTGCTCTTCGATCTTTGCCTGTTCTGCTTTTTCCTTCAACTCACGGATCTTTGCAATGAGCTCTTTTTCCTGCTGCCAGTGTACCTTCATGATCCGGCTCTCTTCCTGCAAACCGCTCAGCTCCTGCTTGATCTTTTCCAACCTTTGCAGTGAAACCGCATCTTCTTCCTTGAGCAGCGCCTGCTTTTCAATTTGTAGTTGCAGAATACGGCGCTCGACTTCATCGATCTCACGCGGAAGACTGTCGATCTCCATGCGTAGCTGCGACGCGGCTTCATCCATCAAATCGATCGCTTTGTCCGGCAGGAATCGGTCCGAGATATAGCGATGCGAAAGTGTGGCCGCCGCGATGAGCGCAGTGTCTTTGATCCGGACACCGTGATGGATTTCGTACCGCTCTTTCAGACCGCGCAAGATCGCGATCGTATCTTCGACGGATGGTTCTTTTACAAACACCGGCTGGAAACGACGCTCGAGTGCAGCATCCTTTTCGATGTGCTTCTGGTATTCGTTGAGCGTGGTTGCGCCGATACAGCGCAGCTCCCCGCGTGCCAGCGCAGGTTTTAACATATTCGAAGCATCCACCGCTCCTTCGGCAGCGCCGGCCCCGACAAGTGTATGAAGCTCATCTATAAATAGAATAATCTGCCCCGCTTTTTCTTCGATCGCTTTCAACAGCGCCTTCAAACGGTCTTCGAATTCACCACGATATTTGGTGCCCGCGACCAGCATTCCCATATCCAGGGAAAGCAGGCGGCGATCCTTGAGGCTTTCCGGAATGTCACGGTTAATGATTCTTTGCGCAAGACCTTCCACAATGGCAGTCTTGCCGACTCCCGGCTCGCCGATCAATACGGGATTGTTCTTCGTGCGACGGCTGAGGACCTGCATCACCCGCCTGATTTCTTCATCGCGTCCGATCACAGGATCCAATTTTCCTTGTTTTGCAAGCGCTGTAAGGTCTTTACAATATTTTTCCAGTACCTGGTATTTTTCTTCCGGACTTTGATCCGTAATCCGCTGATTCCCACGAACGTCTTGCAGCGCTTTCAGAATCGCATCATGTGTTACTCCAACCGAATTCAAAATGCGACCTGCTTCCGTGTTTTTTGCTTTCGCCATTGCGAGCAGAAAATGCTCCGCGCTGACAAATTCATCCTTAAACTGCTCCGCTTCTTTTTCCGCCTGGTCCAAAACCGTCTTCAGTCGGGAAGAAATGTAGCTGCCTCCGCCTGCCCCCTGGACCTTGGGAAATTTGTCGATTCGCTCCTGGACTCGATCGCGAAGCAATGAATAGTTCGTCCCGAGCTTTTTCAAAAGCGGAGGCGCAATGCCATCTTTTTGATCCAGTAAGGTCGATAGCAGATGCTCCGGCTCGAGTTCCTGATTTCCGTTCTTTTCGGCGACGGACTGGGCTTCCTGTAAAGCCTCCTGTGCCTTGATTGTAAATTTATCTAGACGCATAAGATACCTGCCTCGAATGATTTTGTATTTGTATCTATAAATATAAGAACGAGTCAACTACCTGTCAATATCATTATCATATAAATCTGATGATATCAGACTCATGTATCGCCTTTTTCGAACTGTCCTCCCTATGCTCGAGGAACTGCAGAAAGAGTGCTTTGCGGATTGACTACTGGAACAACCGAGCTGTTTGTGTTTGATTACGAACGAAACATTGTCTTCCAGATGAATCTCCCGGAAGGATCAAACCTGGCCATCGAATCACTTACCGGCATCTTTAAAATATCGGGAGAAGATTACCCCTATCTGGCAACAAACGAATACTTCCGCATGACAGCAGCAAAAGAATTAGAACTGGCAGTCCGCGATTTCTATCTATACAGAAGACGGCCGCCTGTTTTGTTATGAAAAGATCTGACCGCGACACTCACGGAATATTTCTAGGGAATAGGCAGTCAGAACTATCAACCAATTCATTTCTGCGCGACAGGCAAAGGGCTCGCGAACAATTCATCGCAACACTTGCACTCTCCGTCATGCTCCGCAACGGGGATGCGCACTTGAAAAACTTTGACGTCCTTTACTCTGATTCAACAAGCGACCTGAGAAATCTGGCTTCCGTGAAAACCAGCCAGATCCTCCGTAGCAGGCCGGAGGCCTGCGGTCCATAATGCAGGCGGGACGCCTGCTCTCCATAACGCCTGCTCTCCGCTTTTTTACTTTTTCATTTTGTTTTTTTGATATTTGATATTTGATATTTGATATTTTTTGATTTGCATTTATTTTTTTCTGTTATAATGATTTCGAATATGAGAACTCACGTATGCGAATTCGTGAGGTAGTTGCGGAAGACCGAATCGACTTATTGCAGATTCTGGAAGCAACCGGAGTATTCAAGAAGTACGAAATCGATGTGGCCGATGAGGTCCTCCTGGATTCGCTGAAGCCCGCCTCCGATTACAAATCCTATTGCGTTGTGAGCGAAGAAAACCGCGCAATCGGATATGTGTGCTGGGGGCCGACGCCGTGCACATCCGGCACGTTTGATCTTTACTGGATCGCCGTGCATCCGGATTACCATCAACACGGAATCGGCAAACAGCTTCTAAAGCACGCGGAAGATCAAGTAAAAGAATTAGGCGGTCGGTTGATGATGATTGAAACTTCTTCGATGGATGGATACGACAATACGAGATCGTTTTACGTCCGCAACGGGTATAAACAGCTTGCAATGATACCAGACTTCTATCGCCCGGGGGACGCAAAGATCATTTATGGCAAGAACTTTCTATCGTAGACCAATCGCGATCCTTTATAACGATCCGTATTTGCTTGAAAACGGTCAGAAAATCATCGATTCGCCTGCCGTTCTGGACAGCCTCGATGCATTTATCTGCGCTTTGCGCGAGCTAAAACGGCCGTATAAGATTCTTCGCATCGACAAAGGCAACGCCTGCGAAATCATTCTCGAACTGATCGAAGAACGATATGAAATGGCCATCAATTTGTGCGAAGACATCAGCGGAAACAATCTCAGCGAGCCCAATATTCCCGCGTTTCTGGAATTGATCGGAGTCGAATATACGGGCTCCGGACCGCTGGCGCTGGGCCTCACCTGCTACAAAGACCGCTCCAAACATCTATTAAAAGGAGCCGGGCTGAAAACGCCTGCCTTTTTTGTTGCAGATCATGAAATGGAAAAAACGCCAATCGATTTTCCGTTGATCGTAAAGCCGCAACATGAAGATGCAAGTATCGGGATCTATCACGATTCGGTCGTGTACGATCTCGAACATCTCAACGAAAAGATCTCGTTTATCCGGGAAGTCCTCAAGCAGCCGTCGATTGCCGAACAGTACATCGATGGCCGCGAGTTCAATGTCGGTGTGATTGGAAACCCCGGCGAGGTACTGCCGATTGCGGAAATCAACTTTGACGGCTTGCCGGAAGGTCATGCAAAAATCTGCTCTTATGAAGCCAAGTGGCACCTGGGTTCCATCTTTGATGAGGGAACGAAGCCTGTGTTCCCGGAACTTACCGCAAAACTGAAACAGGCGATCAGCGCGGCGGCCGTCGCGGCGTATGAATTGTTCCAGTGCCGCGATTACGCGCGCGTCGATATGCGTGTGGATCAAAAAGGTGTGCCTTATATTTTGGAAGTCAATTGCAATCCGGATGTTACACCCGGTGCAGGTTTCTTCCGCGCGTTTTCGTTGAACGGGAGAACCTATGCCGATTTTGTGGCTCTTCTCATCTCTTTTGTTGAAGGACGCATCCAGCACCGCGAACCGGTGCGCGCGATCCCCGAAATATGAAAGTCGGCATCACCTACAACCTCGGCTCCGATTATCAGGTCAAAGACGACGATCCAATCGATGTTGCCGCTGAGTTTGATACTCCGCGAACCATTGAAGGTCTCGAAAATGCGATCCGCGCGAACGGTCAGGAACCGGTTCTGATCGGAGACGGACAGAAGCTGTTTCGTTTTTTGCAGGACAAGAGAGTCGACATCGTCTTCAATATCGCCGAAGGCTATTACGGCCGCGCAAGAGAAGCTCAGATTCCTGCGCTTCTGGAGATGATGCAGATACCGTATGCAGGATCCGATCCCGTTGCTCTGGGAATTGCGTTGGACAAAGTGATGACCAAGCAGTTGATGAAGGCGGAAGGGATCCCTACAGCGCCTTTTCTTAAAATCAGCAGGCTGGAGGATTTTAATGATGTGCCGATGAAATATCCTCTATTTGCGAAACCGCTTCACGAAGGCACGGGGAAAGGCATCGACGCAAAATCAAAAATCAAAACCCGGCCGCAACTTCGAACTCGTGTGAAATATTTGCTGAAGACGTACCATGAACCTGTGCTGGTGGAAGAATATCTGGAAGGGGAAGAGTTTACTGTGGGCATTGTCGGCAATCCGCCGCATGTAATCGGGACCATGCAGATTGTCTTCGATACCACACAGGTAGAAGATTTTTATTCTTACCGCGTCAAAGAAGACTACGAAAAATTTGTCCACTACGTGTGCCCGCCCACCACTGAACCGGACAAGGTGGAGCAGATTGAAGAGATCGCTCTGCGCGCATACAAAGTGCTGGAATGCCGTGATTTTGGACGGGTAGATATCCGTTGTGATGCAGACGGCACACCGAACTTCCTGGAAATCAATCCGCTCGCCGGGTTGAATCCGGACCATAGCGACCTTGTCATCATCGCGCGGCACAACGATATCACCTACGATCAACTCATCGGAAGAATCTTGCATTCTGCAATGGCGCGATACCGTTTGCTTTAAGGGATGAAGGCGGAAGGATGAAGGATGAGATCACTCCGGAAGATCTTCTTTCGATTTTTTGCCAACCGTTACCTGGCAATCCGCGGCCAGGTTCCTGCTGACGAGCTAAAGCAACGAACGCTCGAGGCCATCCGCCGGTTTCAAGAGAAAGCGCAAAACCTTACGCAGGAGCAACTCAACGCGCGCCTGGATCAGAAAGAATGGAGTGCCGCCGAAGTAATCTATCATGCAGTCCATTCGGTACAGAGTATCTTCCGTAAATGCGAAGAACTTCGGAATGAGAAAGATGTTCCTCCAATGGAACGCGACGCAATGGGGCGCACGAAATCGGTTTCACGGGAAGATCTGATTGAGCTCTGCAATTACGTTTACGGAATTTCACAACAAATGAACTACACGGCTTCTTCCAAAAAGAAAGCGGTGCACGCGGTACTCGGCCCGGGCGATTTCAAGCGGTGGCTGGTCATCAATATGGTTCACCTGGAGCGCCACTACAAACAACTCCTGCGCACGGCATCCTTGCAGGGATTATGAATCCCAAAAAACTGACCGTTCGGGAAATCCCCAAGGATGAGCGTCCGCGGGAGAAATTGATCCGTCTGGGAGAGCATTCGCTCGATGATTCGGAATTACTGGCAATTTTGCTGGGTAGCGGCACCACAGGTGAAAACGTAGTACAGCTCGCGCAAAGGATCCTGTCCGAAGCGGGCGACTTGACCAGGCTTTCTTACATGAGTGTCCGTGAGCTGTGCAACAAGTTTCGCGGAATCGGTCCTGCGCGGGCGGCACAGCTCAAGGCGGGGCTGGAGTTGGCGCGGCGGCATGTGGATCAGGCCTCGCGCAAGCGAGTTCACTTTTCTAACAGCCAAAGAGTATTCGATTATTTTCGTGAACGGTTTCACGGTGCTCAACAGGAAGAGTTCTGGACCGCTTCGCTGGATGCGAAAAACAAATTGTTGAAAGATTCGCAGATTACAAAGGGCACGCTGATGGGAAGCCTGGTGCATCCGCGTGAAGTATTTCATCTTGCGATCCGGGAAAGCGCCGCCGGCATCATCATCCTGCACAATCATCCGTCCGGCGATCCGCAGCCAAGCGCGGAAGATCGCAAAGTTACCGCGCAAATTGCAGAGGCCGGTAAGGTGCTGGGAATTCCGCTGCTCGATCACATCATCATCGGCAACGATTGCTACTTCAGCTTCAAAGACGCGGGTGGATTGTAGGGGCTGAGCTTTTCCACGGTTGTGTCGTTCCGGCTGCTATTGGCGATGCTCTTCTCTCGTGCAAGATTTTGTTAGCAGTAGAAAATACTCAGCCCGCGAAATGAACTGGTATCATTACTTAGCAGGACGGGCTGTGCATTTGTGCATACCTTGTTGATCCAAAATTGCTTGCCATCAAATGACACTTGCATGACCCTCGTGCTTTCCAAGGGCAAATGCACAGCCCCTACGGATTGCCTCCGTGGCTACTTTTCCGGGCGGTAGCCAAGTTGGATAGAAATATCTCTGATTTCCGCGAGAATTGCCTGCCAGTTATCGAAGAGATCCGGATACGCTTCTTTTGTAATCACTGGAGTAAGCTGAACAGAATGATAGCGAAGCTTATCGAATGCGTCGCGCGCTTCCAGTGAACCGACACCAAATCGCTGCGACGAGTTGCTGAACCGCTCGGCGGTTTCACCAAAACCGGTGAGCGAAGAGGCAAGAGTGGGAGGAGCATCCTGACGAAATGCCGCAATCTTGTTCGAGAGATCAAAAGCGCGCTGTCCGAGTTGCACTTCCTCCGGTGAGAGTGGTCGATCTTTTTGCTCTTTGTACCCGCCGCGACTGCAAGCGGCAAGAATCAGAATCATGAATAACGCAGCAGAAAATTTGCGCATCTCTACCTCCTCAGGCTTCTATTATGGAATAAGAACCATCGTGTTGAACAGCTCGTTTTAAAATCGGTTCCGGCAAACGCCACGCCAGGGGCAAAAACAGCAGCGGCACAACCGCAAGAAAACGCAGAGTTGCTGGAATCGATGAATGATCTGCCGCCCAGCCTGTCAGCGGAACCAGCAATCCACCCATTCCCCAACCAAAGCCCATCATCAAAGAAGAAACTGTGCTGATTGCCCCCGGAACGATCGACTGTCCCATCAAAACGCTGATCGGGATCGTCATCATCAGAAAGAGGCCGGCAAGGGAAAACCAGAGAATCAACCAATCGGGCGATTTTGTTTGTGCCGTCAAAAGCAGGAAAACCGGAGAAATCATTGCCGAAACGAGAAACAACTTGCGTCCGCCGATTCTGTCAAAAAGAGACCCGGCGATCATCCCGCCAACCGCGCCCGCAGCCGCAAATGCAGTAATCGCAGTTCCGATCCGGATTGGGAAAAGGTTCATTTGCTTCAGAAAGATTGGAATATATGTCAGAAACGAAAGTTGAACAAGAGTCCGCAAGACGACAATCGTATACAGCGAACCAAGCGATCCCGCAAATTTTCTGACTTCCCGGAAGACGGAAAGCGGACCAGCCACCATTTCGCGTTTTGGAAGGTTGGGGCAAACAAAGAAGAGCGCCACTGTAAGTGCGATGGCAGGCAGCGCCGCGATACTGGTCCGACCGTCTTGGAAGGTGCCGAAATGGAAAAAAGGCTCACGAGGAATCCTGCCTGAACCAGTGCCAGATGATGTCTCGCGGCAAGAAATGGTTGCAACGGCGCCAGAAAACTTCCGTACAAATCTACGGTGAAATGCGAAAAAATCAGCAGTAAAAGTACCGCGCTCTTTTGAGGGTTCCCTGTAGCCAAAGAGTCTTATCGGTTTTGCTTGCGCCATTTTTTTGCGGCGCCGACAAACTCATGGAACAAGGCTGCCTGTTCAGCAAAATCACGCCACATCCGCTCGGGATGCCATTGGACGCCCATCAGGAATTGCCCACCGTTCTTGTTTTCATAAGACTCAACAACTCCATCAGGCGAGACCGCTGTCGCTCGGAGTGTGGGAGCAACAGTCCTAACACCTTGATGGTGAATGCTGTTCACGGCAATTTCCGTTTTTCCAAAGATTCGGTGGACGATGGAGTTCTCTTCCACACGAACTGTATGCACAGGCTTGTTGTACGGTTCTTCCTGCCAGTGGAGGATATTCGATTGCAGGTCATGCGGGATGTCCTGATACAGAGATCCGCCGCAAAACACATTCAACGATTGATGCCCGTAGCAGATTCCAAACACCGGCACTTTTCTTTCAAACGCCTTCTCCAGAAGATAGAAATCGCTTTCTTCCCGTTCCTGGCCCTTCAACCCGAAATAGGGGGATTCTTCCGCAGAATAGTACTTCGGATCCACGTCGGTCAGGCTTCCCGGCAGAAGAACACCGTCTGCAATTTCCGCAACGCGGGCAGCATAATCGCGATCGGCTACCAGCGGAAGCGCTACCGGAATTCCTCCCGCCGCCATGATCGCATCCACGTACCCACGGCGGATGTAAAACATATCATCCCCGCTTTTAGTACACAGATTGATTAAGATTAGAGGTTTATTTTCCTTCATTTGAGTGTCCCTCATTTCCCCGGAACCTCACCCCACAACACCTTATGCAGCTGGATCTGAAATCGAACCGGCAGATTGTCTTCCAAAATCCAATCCGCAAGTTGATCGGGCTGCATTTTCTGATAAACAGGTGAGAATAATACCAGATTTTGGGTATGAAGTTGATACCGGTTCAATATCTGGACGGCCCAGTCATAGTCTGTGCGACTGTTGATCACAAACTTCAGTTCATCTTTCGGTGACAGCCGATCGAGATTTTTCCAGTCCATCGTTTCCATCATGCCGCTTTCCGGACATTTGATATCCATGATTTTGATGACTTCACGCGGCAGCACACTGATATCCTGCGCTCCGCTTGTTTCTATCAATACTGTATGATCGCGTTGCAAAAGCTGTGAGGCAAGCTCCGGGACATCGGCCTGAAGAAGGGGCTCCCCTCCCGTGATCTCCACGAGCTCGCAGCGATGCGGCTCAATTGCCTGTAGAACATCAGGGATGTTCATCTGCTTACCGCCATGAAAGGCATATTCGGTATCGCACCAGACACACCTCAGATTGCATCCTGTGGTGCGGATGAAGCTGCAGGGCAATCCCGCGTAGGAGGACTCACCCTGGATCGATTTGAATATCTCGGTAATGATCATAAATACATGAATTTGGAGCGGCGGGCGTTCCTGCCCGCCATCGCCGAAAATCAGCCCATCCGGCGGGCACGGCGGCCCGCCGACTCCAAAACGTTTGAGTGTTTGTGCTAATGATATTGCAAATACTTTTTACGCCGCTCGAGAAAGGCCTCTTGCAATCCTTCTAGATTATGGAAGATCGGCATCGGGGGCAAATTGCGCAGGAATACCTGTCCGTAATTCTTGGTCAAAAGACGCCGATCCAGAACGGCGAGCAATCCGTAATCGACGCTGGTACGAATCAACCGCCCGAGCCCCTGCTTGAGCATCATTACCGCAGAAGGAAGTTGATATTCCAAGAATGGATCCTTTTGCTGTTTCCGCAAATATTGGATTTTTGCCTCGATCACCGGATCGTTCGGTACGGCAAAGGGAAGCTTATCGACAATCACCGACACAAGCGCATCACCCTGGATATCGATTCCCTGCCAGAAGCTCATTGTGGCAAGCAGGACCGAGCCGCGGTTACGCAAGAAGCTTTTAATGAGAGTTTGTTTGGCTCGCGTACCCTGAATCAGAAGCGGATAGTCCAGTCTTCGCAGGAATCGTTCATAATTTTTCAAATTGGCGTAGCTTGTACAGAGTACAAAGGCGCCTCCCTCCGTAATCTGAACAAGTCTTGCGATTTGTTCGCCCGCTTCATCGGCAAAGCGCGGATCAGTCGGTTCCGGTATGTTTTTAGGAATATACAGACATGCCTGGGACTTGTAATCAAAGTTGTAAGGAAAATGATGATCGCTCGATTTTTCGATTCCCAGATCCTGTTTTACAGCTTCGCAATTCTGATCCACAAACAATGTCGCGGACGTAAGAACAGCAGCTTGCAGATTGGGCCAGAGTGATTTGTGCAAGACTTCCGATACATCGAGCGGCGAACCTTGAAGTGTCGACTCTCTGCGTTCACTGCGCTCCAGCCAGTATACGTATGCGTCTTCAGTGGCTTGAAGCAAGAAGGCCAGTGAAGATTGTGCCGCAGACAGACGCCGGTGAATCTGGGGCATGTCCTCCGATTTCTCAATAAACCGCATCAGTTCTTCCAGAAGGGACATAAACAGTTTGTCCACTACTAGACCGTGCGATTCTACGATCTTTGCCATGCTGACCTGGTTGTAACGAACCTTTTGCGGAAGCATGGTAAATTTTGCAAACAGGTTTTCCATACTTTCCATCAGTTTCCGCGCGCGGTTTTGCGCCGATTCGACATCCTGTTTTTGGCGCACCCGCAACATCTGAAGTTCTTTCATCAAATCCTGATAGAGGTCGCCAAAGGCTCTTTCAGAAAAAGAAATGCTCAAGTTGTGGGTCGCGATATCTGCGAGCTGGTGCGCTTCGTCAAAAATCACCACGTCATAGTGCGGAAAAATCGAAGTGCTGCTCATGATTTGAAGGGACAAATCGGCAAAAAACAAATGGTGGTTCACAATGATGATCTGCGCTTCTTCGGCGCGCTGTTTGAGCTTGAAGACAAAACAGGGATTGTAATGCCGGCATTTGGGCCCAAGACACGATTCGGCGGATACGGTGAGCTGCTGCCAAACTTCCGCGCTTTCAGGGACATTTGCTTCCGCGATATCGCCCGTAGTTGTGTCTGAAACCCAGTCTTTGATTTCCTGAAATTGATCGATGCTCTCTTCATCCGGCAACATGGGCTCCAGTTGCAACCGTTCGTATTTCAGAAGGCAGAGATAGTTTCTGCGTCCTTTCATCAAAACATATGAGAAATTGAGACCGAGTTTCTCATTGAGCAGTGGAATATCTTTGTGGTAAAGCTGTTCCTGAAGCGCCTTGGTTCCCGTAGAAATAATGACACGCTTTCCGCTTTCGATGGCGGGAACAAGGTACGCGAGGGTCTTGCCCGTGCCAGTCTGCGCTTCCAGCAGCGCCACTTGCTTCTGCTCCAGGGCCTGCCGTACGGCATTGGCGTATTCCACCTGGGACGGCCGGTACTCAAAATAGCGGAGCTTCTTGGAGAGCGGCCCTTTCGGTCCGAAGATGTGATCCGGTTCCAATTTCATAAGAATGCAACGCAGAGATCGCCGAGAACGCGGAGGAAGCTTTTTTCCGCGCTCTCCGCGTGCTCCGCGTTAACAAATCATTTCAAATGGTTGGCATATAGTGGGAAGTCGGAACAAAGGGAATGGACCTGCTTACGAACTTCAGCTTTCACCGATTCATTGTCTCTGCTTTTCAGCGCGGAAGCGATCAGGCGTCCAATACGAATCATCTCTTGTTCACCCATACCACGGGTTGTCAACGCGGGTGTTCCGATACGGATTCCGCTGGATACCATCGGGCTCTTTGTATCGTAAGGGATGGTATTTTTGTTTACTGTGATTTCAACTTCTCCCAGAATCTTCTCGGCTTCCTTTCCAGTCAGGTTCACGGGTGTGAGATCCAGAAGAAATAGATGATTGTCTGTCCCGCCTGTAACGATTCGCAACCCTTCAGAAGAAAGCGTTTCCGCGAGTACTTTTGCATTCGTAACAATGTTCTTCTGGTATTCTGCAAATGACGGCTGAAGCGCTTCCAGAAACGAAACTGCTTTCGCTGCGATCACGTGAACCAGTGGGCCGCCCTGTCCGCCCGGAAAAACAACGCGATCGACGTTCTTTGCATGTGCCTCTTTGCATAGGATCATTCCGCCGCGAGGCCCTCGAAGCGTTTTGTGGGTGGTAGTGGTAACTATGTCTGCATGCGGCACTGGAGATGGATGTATTCCTACTGCCACCATTCCCGCGATGTGCGCGATATCCGCCATCAAAACGGCGCCGACTTCATCGGCAATCTGTTTGAAGCGCGAAAAATCAATCACTCGGGAGTACGCGCTGGCGCCGGTCATGATGACCTTGGGGCGATGCTCCTTTGCGACCCTCTCAACCTGATCAAAATCAATTCGTTCCGTTTCGCGATCCACTCCATAGCTGACAACCTTAAAATACAGGCCTGAAAAATTCAGCGGATGACCATGAGAAAGATGCCCGCCCTGTGTGAGCTCCATTCCCATGAGGGTATCCCCCGGCTTCATAACAGCCATATAAGCGGCGACATTAGCCTGCGTTCCCGAATGCGGTTGAACATTTACATGATCGGGGCTAAAAAGTTTCTTTGCGCGATCAATGGCAAGCTGTTCAACAACATCTACTATCTGGCAACCGCCGTAATAACGCTTGCCACAATAACCTTCCGCATATTTGTTCGTAAAGACAGAACCGAGAGCTTCCAGCACTGCGTCGCTCACAAAATTTTCAGACGCAATCAGCTCCAGACCTTCGGCCTGTCTTCTCGTCTCATCTTGAATGGCTTTCGCGATTTGAGGATCTACCTTCGACAATGAGTCCACATTGATTCTCCGTTCACCTTGCAAAAATCATCTCATCATACAATACTACTTCTGAAGAAAGAACTGAACCGCAAAGACCGCCAGGGTCGCAAAGGACGGCTATGTTAGAGAAATTACAAAACGAATTGAAGACTTCCATGAAGGAGAAAAACGAACTCCGCACGTCCGTGTTAAGGATGCTAATTTCCGAGTTCAAGTATGCCCAGATTGAAAAGCGAGGGGCTCTGGATGAAGGGGAATCGGTTCAGGTTGTCCAGCGGGCCATCAAGAAGCGCAAGGAAGCGATCGAACTATACGAAAAGGGCGGACGACCGGAGCTTGCCGCGAAAGAGCAGCAAGAGTTAAAGATCCTTCAGGAATTTGCTCCTGCGGAACTGGATGAGGCGGCGATTCGAAACCGAATCGATGAAGTCATCAAGGAACTTGGCGCCACGGACAAGAAGGATCTGGGGCGAGTGATGAAAGAAGTACTGGCGCGATACAAGGGACAAATCGACGGAAAGATCGCACAGAAAATTGTAAGCGAAAAGCTCGGCGGTTAGCTTAGATTCCGATCAGCTGCAGCCTGATTTCCCGCTCACGCGGTCCATCCAGCTCGGCAAAAATGATACTCTGCCATTCACCCAGGGCAGGCTCTCCGTCCTGAACAAGGACCGAAGAGGAATGTCCCAGCAAAATTGCGCGCAAATGCGAGCTCGCATTGTGCCGTTCGCAATCTGAGTATTCCGGAGAGTTATGCTTCCATGGCTTGTCTTCACGAACCCAGTCATGAAGGATTGTCTTGATGTCTTCCAGCAGGGCGGATTGAATCTCGTTCACAAAAAGCGCTGTGGTGGTATGAAGTGATGTTACGAGCAAGAATCCATCACGAATCGAGCTGGATTTGACAAAGTCCTTTACCTTTTGGGTAATGTTGTAAAGCTCGACTTTCTTATCCGTTAACAGTTTGAGAGTGTGCGACTTAACTGCCACTCCCGATTGCGTTGCTGTTGTCATATATGTCTACCTTTTTTCCACGTAATCAGAGGGATCCCCGGGAAGGAACTTGAAAGATTAAAGCAGTATTCTAATCATATTGCTATCCGTAGTCAATGATACCTCTCATCTCTGTTCTACCAAAATAGAAATGTCCTCTTTTTTGTCAACGGCGGGCAGGGACGCCCGCCCACTTCACCTCATTCACAGATGTCTTTCGTTGACAAATCGAGGGCATCTGATATGATTTTTGAGAATTTATCCCCGCAGGGAAAGAGCATCAAGGAGGATTTTCGATGGGTGAAGCACTGGGCATGATCGAAACAAAAGGTTTGGTTGCCATGATCGAGGCGGCCGATGCCATGGTGAAAGCGGCAAAAGTGACGCTCATCGGGTGGGAAAAGATCGGAGCGGGTTACGTAACCGCTCTGGTTCGCGGAGATGTAGCGGCTGTCAAGGCCGCAACCGATGCGGGTGCAGCAGCTGCTCGCCGGGTTGGTGAACTGATTTCAGTCCATGTAATTCCCCGTCCTCATCCAAGCCTGGAAGATACTCTTCCGATCGGAAAAGCGTCTAAATAAGTTTCTACTTCCAGCATGGTTATCGGCAGGATCATCGGCACCGTGGTTTGCACCCGGAAAGATGATCGTTTGATTCCATTCAAATTGCTTCTGGTCCAACCGCTCGATCCGGATGGCAAACCATATGGCAACTATCTGGTTGCCGTCGATACGGTAGATGCCGGCGCAAGCGAGCGTGTTCTGGTGGTCAGTGGAAGCTCCGCGCGCATGACTACTACGACAAAAGATTGTCCGGTAGATGCTGCAATCATTGGAGTCGTGGACACAATCGATTTTGAGCGCTCATGAAATTAGGAAAGGTAATCGGAACCGTCGTTTGTACGCGCAAGGAACCCGCGCTGGACGGGAAAAAACTTCTCGTGGTACAACCGATTTCGCTACGAAATGAGCCGCTGGGAAAGCCACTGATTGCCGTTGACACCATTGGCGCCGGATCAGGCGAAACTGTAATCTATGTGCGCGGAAAGGAAGGATCCTTCCCGATGTTGCCGCAAATTGTGCCGACCGATGCGGGGATCACAGGTATCGTAGATTATTTTGATGTAGAAGAATGACGATTGCGAAAGTTCTCGGCACTGTTGTTGCCACCCAAAAGGATTCCCGATACGAAGGCGCTAAGCTATTGCTGGTGCAACCTCTCGATCTGAAAGGAAAGCTTGTTGGAGAACCGCTCCTAGCCGTTGATGCGGTAGGCGCAGGGACAGGCGAGAAGGTCTTGATCGTGCAGGAGGGTCGAGCAGCGAACGATGCACTGAATCAGAAACAAGGACCATTGGACAGCGCAATCGTAGGAATCGTAGACGTCATAGATCTGTTTTGAACCACTACTGTTATTTGGAACGGCGGCCCTCCGTAGCCGCCAGAGCCTGAACTCCTATTGTTTGGAGCTGTGGCCCCTCGGTGGGCCACCTGTTGTAAGCTTGATAGCGGGAGGGCCCGCACCTCTACCTACTTTATATGATTCTTGCTGCGGAATGGATATTTCCAATCACATCCCCGCCATTGCACCGCCATGCAATCGAAATCGAAGGCGAGACCATCCAGCAGATCCGTCCTCTTCGCGATTCTGATCCCTACCTGAATGGCGCGTGTCTTCTACCCGGGCTGGTGAATGCGCACACCCACCTTGCCTACACCGCGATGCGGAACCTGTTTGATGATCTGGAATTCTTTCCCTGGATCCGCAAAGTCACGGAAACAAAACTGCAGAAGTGGACCGTGCAGGATGTGGTTGCTTCCACGCGTTTGGGGATTCAGGAATCTCTCCATGCCGGCATCACCACGGTTGCGGATATGTGTGATCTGGAGCCGGCACTCGAGACCCTGGCACAGAGCCCGCTCCGTGGCATCTTCTATTGGGAAGTCTTCGGAGTCGAAAAGGAGCAGGCGGAACGAAGCTGGAATGACTTGCGTGAATTGTACCCGCGTTTCCAAAAACAATTCGGCAGCAGCAAACTGCAAATCGGAATCTCACCACATTCCTGCTTTACGGTGCGGCCTGAATTGTATAATCGGATAGCAGACTGGGCGATTGCAGATCGGATTCCAATCAGCTTTCATGCTGCGGAAAGTAAGGAAGAGGAGGATTTCATCGGCCGGCGTGGCGGCGCTATTGCAAATTTTCTTGAGCGAAGAGCATCAGATTGGCAAATTCTTGGGAACACCTCCGTTTCGCACCTGGCCGAAACCGGTATTTTGGAAACGAAGCCGTTGCTCGCTCACGCAGTACACGTCAGCGAAATAGATATGGAGATTTTGAAAGCTTCCGATGTCTCGATTGCGCATTGCCCCAAATCAAATGCGAAATTCGGACACGGGATCGCGCCTCTCAGCCGGTTCGCCTCCCATTCATTGCGAACAGGGATTGGCAGCGACAGCGCGGCAAGCAACAATCGCTTTGATTTATTCGAAGAAGCACGGTTCGCTCTGCTGCAGCAGCGTTCCACTCAGAGAAAGCCGGTATTCCGGGAAGATCAAATTTTGGAACTACTGACGATGGGAGGAGCCAGAGCCTTGCGAATGGAAGACCGGATCGGATCACTGGAAGCAGGAAAACTGGCGGACATCATTGCAGTCCGGATTCCACCCAGCTACTCATCTGCTGAAGAGGTTGTGCGTCATATCATTCACAACACCACAGCATCCGATGTTTTCAAGACCATCATCAACGGTTTGGAAATCACCCGCTAGTTTTTGGAGATGGGGTGCGTCCCTGCCCGCCTGAGGTGAACGCAACACGCAGTGCGGGCACGGAGGCCGTAACTCCACACTGAAAAGAGACGCCCTCGGATTGTCCTGTTTACGCTACGCCTGTCGTGCAATAGTGCCCCTTTTGGGAAGCTGCCTCGTCGAAGAAAAATGGCACAGAGATTGCTTACCTTATTTATGAAAGGAGTGCGATTATGAGAGTTACAAAATACGCGCTATTGATTCTAGTCTTGATCGGAGGATTGGCGACGTTTGCGGAGAACGCTGATGCCAAAACTGTCGTTCCGGCGCCTAGTGGGAACCATGGGGGGGGACACCATAGTGGATCCAATGGTGGACACGGAGGATACTACGGTGGACACCACGGTGGATACTACGGTGGACACCATGGGGGATACTATGGTGGACACTATGGGGGGTACTACGGCGGATATCGCTACTATCGTCCGTACTATCCGTACTGGGGATTTGGCCTCGGCCTTGGTTATGGCTATGGTTATGGTTACCCGTACGGCTACTACGGCTATTACGGCGCCCCCTACTATTACAGTCCCTACAGCTATGGCAGCTATTACGGCTACGGTTATGGTGAAATTCGCCTTGAAATCAAGCCAAAAACAGCCAAAGTGTACGTCGATGGTAATTATGCCGGCGTCGTCGATGATTATGACGGCTGGTACCAGCACCTGAATGTTGAACCCGGAAAGCATCGTATTGTGGTCCGCGAAACCGGATATGTTCCTTATGCCGAGACGGTTGGACCTCTGCCGGGGAACAATTATCACATCAAAGTTCAAATGCAGCCGGGCGAAGATGTGATCCAGGAACAAGATATGAGGCTGGACCCCAAGGAGTATGACTACCCGGATCGTCAGAGAGACGACCAATACAGGAATAGAAATCCACGCCCATATGGGAACCAGCAACAACCAGATCGTGAACCGTCTCCCGCGCCAAATGATTATGACCGCAATGACCAGTATCAGCAGTATCAGAACGATCGGGACCGGGATAACCAGTATCAGTCCGACCGGCCTCCGTTCATCCTGCAAGTGGAACCGCGGGATGCGACCGTATACATTGACGGTAACTATTACGGGAACGCCGATACCGACAGGTCCGGTGAGGTTCAGGTACTGCTACCTCCCGGCATGCATCGGGTTGAAGTTGTCCGTCCCGGCTATGAAAGCTTCAGTCAGGACGTGGACACTGGTAAGGAAAGCAGACTCGTCATCAAATTGCAGAAGAAATAACTTTTAAGTGCTCCTCCTGGGGGCGGCCCAAGGTCGCCCCCGTTCTACTTTTGGGAGTCGCGGGCCTCCGTGCCCGCGACAAGTCGATCATTTTTTCAAACGGCGGGCAGGACACCCGCCACTCCAATTAGCTGAGTTTGAAGTGTACAATAACGCTGCATGAAAGCGCTCATTGTTTCAGGTGAAGCATCGGGAGATCTTTACGGAGGCAGGCTCAGCAAAGTCCTGAAACAACGCATTCCCTCGCTCCATATTTCAGGGATGGGTGGCGACGGGATGGCTTCTGCAGGATGTGACATCCTTTATGATTCCAGAAATGTTTCCGTAGTAGGTGTTTTTGAAGTATTTGGAAAACTCGTTCATCTTCGCCGGGCTTTTGCGCGTCTGCGTTCTTCGATTGAATCGGAGCCTCCAGATTTTGCCGTTTTGATCGACTTTCCGGATTTCAATTTCCGTCTCGCTCGGATTCTGAAAAAACACAAGGTACCGATCTTCTACTTTATTAGTCCACAAATCTGGGCCTGGCGTAAGAGGAGGATCCATTTTCTGCGGAATCACGTCCAGCTCATGATCTCCATCCTCCCTTTCGAAAAAGATCTCTATGAAAAAGCAGGCGTACAGGTTATTTACGTAGGGCACCCGCTGGTGGAAATCGTGCGGGAAGAAGTTGCGCAGGAGCCGCCCTATCCAGTACACGGAAAACCACTGATCGGGATCATGCCGGGGAGCCGGGAGGTTGAGGTTGCGAGACATCTGCCCTTGCTCATTGAGACCAACGCATTCATCAAGAAGAAGAGGGATATCGAAAGTATCTTGATCTGGCCGCCCTCCCTTCCTGCATCCGGGTACGATATTCCGTCTGACATTTCTCTGATCCGTGAGCGCCGTTATTCAGCCATGAAGGCATGCGATCTATTGATAGTGGCTTCAGGCACAAGCACACTCGAGTCAGCCATTCTGGGAACGCCGTTGTTTATCGTTTACCGCGTGAGCCGGCTCTCCTGGATCCTTGGGAAGGTACTCGTGCAAGTACCGTATTACGGGTTGGTCAATTGGATCGCGGGGGCAAAATGCATTCCGGAGTACATGCAAAGCAGAATGGATTCCGAATTGCTTGCCGCAGACGCCCTGCGATTTCTTGAGGATCCTGACCAAAAACGTACGATGAAGGAGCATCTGGAGAAGATCGTAAATGCGCTGGGTCCCCCCGGCGCGATGGAACGGGCGGCCGATGCCATCCTGGCGGCGCTCTAGGAATTCACCGCGGAGGCGCAAAGAGCGCAGAGGAAGGATTTTGCCACAGAGCTCACAGAGGTCACAGAGCGAACAGGCGCGCCTTTGCGTCTTTGCGAGAAATCCTATTCTTCGGTGCCTTGGTGTCTTTGTGGTGAAGAGCTTTCCTCAGTAGATTTCGGCGGTGATTTCGTTCTGCGATCCATCCACGCTTCCCTGAATCCGTTTGATGCAGCTCAAGAAGTAAAACTCTTTCGAAGTCGGGAAGCGAGTCCAATTCTTTGCTTCCACAAGAGAAAGAAAATCATGAAGCGGCTCGCTTTGAAATTGAACACGGAGTGTCAGCGGCAGATCTCTCTTCTTTGTTTCCTTCCATTCCGGGCCGGCCTGCGGCAAGCGGAGCCTTCCGCGGGCCAGCAAGATCGTCGCGTTTCGGATGCAGACATACATTTCCTCATCGTTCGGGCGATACCGGAGACAATTGAGACTACTCTCCGAAGGCGGTTCGATCGATTCGCCCGGATACTCTGCGGACAAGCTTTCCACAACCATTTCGAAATATCGCTTCGCATTCTTTCGATCTCCGAAACTAAGAAGCAATGTGGATAAAGGATCACCCTGCACGGATTGAAGCGAGTAGCTGGCGGACGGCTGTTGAAAAATTTCAGAGCCGTTGGTTTGAACCACCAGGATATCCTGATCGTCCTGCGTCAGCTCGGGCAAACGGCTTGCGATCTTCGCATCACCCGATGCCGTCACATGAAATACGGGACTCGTCCCGCTAGCGATCAAGGATAATTGCGGCCGATTGCATTGGACAAACAGGAACGTATCTTCCGGAATCGCTTCCACTGATTTTTTCCTCAGAAACGACGGGCCACCGCTCTCGTTCCGAATTGCTTTTTTGATCCGGTCGAGGTCACTTGCCGCAAAGGCGAAGTCCTCATTCAAGAAAACAAAGACTTCTGGATATCCGGGATTCTTGGTATTAAACCCGTAGATAGTTTCCTCACCAAAATCTATTTTGCGCGCATTCTTGCTGGACGCGAGAGCAAGCTTCAGAAGAAATTCCGAGCCGGGAGCAACACGCGCCACAGCTAGAAAATCAATGCGGCGCGAAACGGACGGCAACAAACAGAATCCAAATTCTTCCCCTAAAACATTGAGAACAGTTTTCTCGATCATGCCGCCCATCAATGGATTTGGTTCCTGCTTGCCGGACAGTCCTGTATCCAACCAGTGCGCCAGAACATAGGAGAGTTTTGTCCCCTGCAGCCCGTTGTAGACACGTTTGAAATCATACAGATTTGCGTATGCAAGCGCATCTTCCGGAATGCGCCGCGTTACCAGACTCTCTCTTTGTAAATAGACAAACAACGCCTTTCGTTTCTGGTGATGTTGCCACCAACCGTATAGACGAACGCAGAGATAGCCAAAGCAGATCAGCAGAATGGCAGCGCTGATTGCGCGAAGTATTCTGAACTTCAAGGATCCTTCTGTAGCTTTTTCTTGAAGTATTCGATCGTGTCTCCAAGACCTTGATTCAGATCTACCACAGGAGACCAGCCCAAGATCGTTCTGGCCCGTTCGATATTCGGTTGCCGGACCTTGGGATCATCTACAGGAAGTGGTTTGAATTCAATTTCTGAATGGGATCCGGTCATGGTCAGAACAGCGCGTGCCATTTCCAGAATGGTCATCTCCACAGGGTTTCCCAGGTTGACCGGCTGGTTGTAATTGGAAATCATCAGACGATAAATACCTTCCACCAGATCCGAAATATAGCAAAAGCTTCGAGTCTGGTTGCCATTTCCAAACACGGTGAGGGGTTCACCCCGCAATGCCTGACTGATGAAGTTCGGGATGGCGCGTCCATCGTTTACGCGCATCCGGGGGCCGTACGTGTTGAAGATACGCACAATCCTGGTATCGATCTTGTGAGCATAGTGATATGCCATAGTCATTGCTTCTGCGAACCGTTTGGCCTCGTCATAAACACCGCGAGGTCCGATCGGGTTCACGTTTCCCCAGTATTCTTCATTTTGGGGATGCACCAGCGGATCGCCGTATACTTCAGACGTCGACGCCAAAACAAAAGTCGCGCGGTGATCCTTGGCAAGACCCAGCGCCTTGTGAGTTCCAAGCGACCCCACTTTCAGCGTCTGAATCGGATACTCATGATAATCAATCGGAGAAGCCGGGCTGGCAAAATGCAAGATGTAGCGCAGTGGTTTGTCTACGTAAATGAACTGCGTCACATCATGTTTGATAAACAGAAAGTCCTTGTTGTAAATATGGCTGACGTTCGCAATATCCCCGGTCAACAGATTGTCCATGCAGATCACTGCATAACCTTTTGCAAGAAGGAAATCAGCGAGATGTGATCCGATGAATCCGGCGCCGCCGGTAATCAGCACCCATTCTTTCATGTGATGTTACTTCGGCAGCTCGATCGTCTTGTCGTTGCTGACAGCAGGAAGGTATTTGCTAATTTTTTCGATGAGTTGCTGCGTGTAGATCTGCCGGGCATCACCGATCAACTCATCTGCCGCGGTTTCGTCCAGCTGTAAAAGTTCTTTTGGTTCTCGCGCCGATTCATAAAGGGCCACGACTTCCGGACGAGCAGGCTTCTTCTCTACAAATAAAAGGGTCTTGGGATACAAGCGCGGCATTTCCTTGTCCAGATGTTGCCCGGTTGTCGGAACTCGCAACAAAAGACGAAGATTCCAATCCAAACCAGCAATCAACACTGGCCGCACATTTGCGAGGATCGGATAATCTACTACCAGTCTATCTGCGTACCTCCCTGGAATATTTTCGTAAATAGAATCCAGAACCACAAGTTTGACTTCATCGACGGATTGCAAAGCGCGGGTAGCGGCTACAGCGCCCATTCCCACACCCAGAACGCCAATCCGCCTGCCGATTTGTTTGTACTTCAACACCGCCTGGAGAGCGCCTTCCAGATCGGAAGCCTCCTTGAGACCCAGGGTACTCTTGTTTCCCGATTCTCCGTGCCCGCGAAAATCAAACAGGAAGATAAAGTATCCTTGCTTATTCAGACCGGTAACCAGACCTTCAAGCCTTCCAAGAGTCGAGGCTCGATTCGAGCCATGATCGTGTGCGAGTATGAGCGCCGGATATCCCGGCTTTCCTAGAATCAGCCATCCATGAAGATCCATACCATCGCTGGACGATCGAAACTGGATTTCATTCGCCGACAAAAGGAGGTCCTTGGGATCAACGGTTTCTTTTTTTTGTGGAGGATGAATCAAGTGGCTGACCTGGGTATAAAAAAGAAACTCAAGAGCGGCTACAATCAAAAGCAACGGAGTGAGAACGATCAGTAGTCTACGCAATGCAGCCATGATTCAGGTCGAGTCCCCTATTCTTCAAGATAATCCTGTTCCTCAACGGTATTTTGTACAACTTCCTCAAGCCCCGGAGAGTATGATTCTCGAAGCACAAACTCTCCTTCCTCCCAATTCACTGTCACCGAACGAACCAACGCCCAGTCCTCTTTCAACACCATCCCAGCAAGTTGATCCAGCAGATGGCGTCGTAGAATCCGTTCCAGGTTCCTGGCGCCGTATTCATAATCATAGCCGATCTTGCACAGTTCCAACATAGCCGTTTCCTGAATGACCAATTCCTTGCTCTGGGTACGTAGCAAAGCGTAAATGGACTCCAGTTTCAATTCAGCGATCCGCCTGACATCCTGAATGGTGAGTGGTTGGAAAAACACGATCTCATCGATCCGGTTCAAGAATTCCGGCTGGAAAAACCGTTTGACTTCCTTCATCAGACCGGAGCGTGTTACGTGACTGTCAGGTTGATCGGCGCCATACCCCAACCGATTCTGGGCAAAAAGATGCGTTCCGAGATTGCTGGTCATCACGATCGTTGCATTGTCAAAATACGCAATCTTCCCTTTCCCGTCCGTTAGACGTCCGGCGTCAAATACTTGAAGGAAGATGTTCAACAACTGCGAATCTGCCTTTTCGATTTCATCCAGCAGGATCAGACTGTAGGGATTTGCGCGAATCTTATCGACCAACTGGTTCTGATCATAGTAACCGACATATCCGGGAGAGGTCCCGATCAAACGCGACGCGCTATAGCGCTCCATGTATTCGGACATGTCAATTCGGATAATCTTGTCTTCATGGCCGAACAAAAATTGCGCCATGGCCCTGGCCAGCTCCGTTTTTCCTACTCCGGTCGGACCAACAAAAAGGAAAATGCCTTTGGGTCGCGACGGATTCAGATTGATTCGAAGTTTGGAAGACCACAGTACTTTTGAAACGGTTTGAATGGCCTGTGGTTGACCGATGACACGGCGAGAAAGAAAACTTTCCGAATTTCTAAAATGCGCTGTTTCCGAAACACTCATACGGCTGACCGGAATCTTGCTGATTTCAGAAATGGTCTCCAGCACTTTTTCCGAGGTTACCAGAGGTGGCTCATCCTGCACAGAAACCCGCGCAGCCGCGCGATCCAGAAGATCCAGCACCTTATCCGGCAGCGCTCTCTCCCGTAGTAGAACCCGAACCCAGGTCAATGCCGTTTCCAGTGCCTCATCCGGGATCCTCACCCGATGATGATTCTCCAGTACCCCGCGGTAGGCCTGTAAAATCTTAAGAACCGTTTCGTCATCCGGCTCTTCCAGCTTCACGACTTGAAAACAACGGAGGAAGGAACTGTCTTTTTCAATACTATTTCTGAATTCATCGAAATTGGTCGCGCCGATCAGCTGAATTTCGTCATTCATCAGAGCGGGCTTAAAAAAATGCGTCGCCTCCATGGAAGCGGGCTTCGCGCTCCCTCCAGTTACAATCTGGTGAATATCATCCACAAACAGAATACTATCTGTTTTTCTGACGTCGCGGATCAACTGCATCAACCGTTCTTCAAATTGTCCGCGGAATTTTGCGCCAGCCAGAAGCGATCCCATATTGATCTTCAGTAGTTTCTTATCTTGCAGCTTTCCGCTAACGGTTCCGGCAACCATTCTATAAGCCAGTTCTTGAACGAGAGCGGTCTTTCCTACACCCGGATCGCCAAGAACGAGCACGTTCTTTTTGCTGTGGCAAGATAGGATTTCCTGCATCTGCATGAGCTCGCGTTCCCTTCCCAGCACGGGCTGAAATCTTCCAAGCTCCGCTTCCACCGTCAAATCCACAAGACAGTTTCGCACAGAAAATCGCTCTTCCTTTTCTTCCTCCTTCTCCTTTCGCGCATCAGGAGGTTTGATCCTGGGGACCTTGCTTTCCAGTCTTCTGATCTTTTCCGAAACCGTCGTTTTGGCTTCCGAAAGATCCAATGCCTTTCGATACATCAGCATGGAACGTTCCCACTCGGTAAGATGAAAATAGAAATCCCCCAGCAATTCAAAAGTCTTTGCCTGACCGGGGCGGATCCGATTCAAATGATTTAACAAACGGATTGCCGTCTTGTAAGACTGATTCCTTCCGTAGCTTAGCGCGAGGTTATAGAATAATTGCGGCATGTCGGAGCGGATTTTCATTGCCTCTTCAAATTCCTTGATCGCATCTCCGTAATGCTTTCCCTTGTAATATTCACAGGCAAGGAGACAATGCGCCGAATACTTCCTGCTTTCGTATGATTTCTCATCCACCTTGTCCAGGGCTCGCAGAACTGGCCGGTACCAGCCGCGTTCCATGAAGCCGCCGATCAGATCCTCGAATAGAGAATGCGAAATATTCACGGAGAATGACTTGCCGGTCGAATCTTGAAACAAAAATACTCCGGACCTGCACCCGGTAAACCAGCAAACGCCGCCGTGTCCCGCGAAAAATAACGGGAACAGATCTGTTACCGTTGTGTCCATTGAAAGAATTACATGCTGTGAAGGATCGACGGTAAGCCGGTAGGTTTCCCCCAATGTGGAACGCAGCGAATCAAAAAAAAGCGAAGTCCGCTGCTGCAAAGACTCTCTTGGACCAAGAAGCCGCAAGTAGGCCTCGGTCACACCACTCTCTTCCCAGAATTTCTCGAGCAAATCCGGATGCCTGATCTGCCTCAAGAGAAGGAGAATATACCCGTGTACACGTGCCAGGACTTCGGGTAATTGATCCGGAGAAGAGGGAGCGCAAAGGCGAAAGAAAGAAAAGAAAGGAGCAATATCCGCCGGAATGCTGCTCATAGAATCGCTACCATCTTAACATGGTTTCTCACCCATTTTGCGGAAACAGCTTGGAGGAATATGGCGTCCCGGTACGCAGTCCTGGATGGGGGTCATACCTACTTGATTAGATGGAATGTTTCTTGCCAGGCATGACGCGTGACTTTCGTTTGTGGACCATACGCATCCAAATATTCCTGTCGCAACAGCTCGCCCTCGTCGCTTTTTACATACCGGCTGTAAGCATCTTGATTTTGAAGCTCATACAAAACGATGTATTCAGCCTGCTTGGGATCATTCGATATCGAGCGGAATTTGCGAACCTGAAGAAACCCGGGTTGCGCGAGCACACGCGGAATATGCTCCTGATTATGCCAGCGATTCCACTGCTCTTCAATTTTTACAGGAACGATAATTTGGACAACATACATGATTCGGAATGACATGCTGCGGCCTCATCGAGAAGAATGTAGTTCTATTATAGCACCGGCGGGCAGGGACGCCCCGCCGCCTCCAAACCCGAAAAGATTGGAGTTTGCGGGCCTGAGTGCCCGCAACAAATCCCCGCGCAAATACGAGCTTGGGAAACGAAAAAACCTTCTCTTGACTGGAGAGTGGAATATGTCCAACCTTGTCCGTTTCGGAGTCCCCGGAAACCGCCGGCCTGGCTTCGGGAATCGGTAGCGGCTGTATTTCATCCTTCGCAAATTTGACCGTAAGATGAATGATTCCTGCCTGAATGACGTCTCCTGATTTCAACCAGCGTAAGCATTTGATTTACTTTATCCGAACGCAACCTGCGGCTGCAACCGGAAATCGAGAGCTCACTTCATCTCTCCACCTTCATCCTTTTCGGGTCGCCCCTACCATATCAGCCGGTCTTCTTTTACAATCAATAGGCAATGCTACAAACTGGGCTCCGGCTACAAAACAGATACGAGATTCTCACGCATCTTGGCGCGGGCGGCATGGGCGAAGTCTATCGCGCGCGGGACCTCGTTCTGGGACGTGATGTTGCCATCAAAGTGTTGCCCGAAAATCTTGCTGCAAGCCCGCAGGCTCTTCAGCGTTTCGAGCGGGAAGCAAAAGCTCTAGCAACGCTTTCTCATCCGAATGTCCTCAGCATCCACGATTTCGGGAATGATCAAAGTGTGTATTTTCTTGTGATGGAATTGCTGGATGGCGACACTCTGCGGGACAAAATCACCGGAAGGGATCTCACCTACTCCAAAGCGCTTCAGATTGCGATCGCTGTTGCGGAAGGGCTTTGGGCGGCTCATTCCAAAGGAATCATCCACCGGGATCTGAAACCGGAGAATATCTACCTGACTTCTGACGGAGCTGTAAAGATTCTCGATTTCGGCCTGGCAAGAATGGAAGAAGAAATCGCGCCGGACACCGAGAGCTTGCTCACCCGCTCCGTTCCAACCGAAGAAGGACATGTCGTAGGAACTGTGCCCTATATGTCACCGGAACAGGTTCGCGGAACGGCAATCGATCCCAGAACCGACATCTTTTCCTTCGGCTGCATTCTCTACGAGATGCTGACGGGTGGACGTCCCTTCACACGGGACTCCGCAGCAGAAACGATGGTAGCCATCCTGAAAGAAGATCCGGTGCTGACCAGCGCAACAGGAAAAAAGATTCCAGCCGATGCATTGCAGGTGATCTCGCATTGTCTGGAAAAAAATCGTGAGGAACGTTTTCAATCTTCACGTGATCTTGCCTTCGCGTTGAAAGCCATCGTCAGCGGCTCCGATGTCAAGCATCTCAGCCAAAAGGAAGAGACCGTTTCTTTGAGAAAACGGCGGACGTCTCGAAAAGCGGTGGATTCACTTGCCGTGCTCCCTCTAGTCAATGCAAGCGGTGATCCAAACATGGAATACCTCAGCGATGGAATCACTGAGAGCATCATCAACTCCGTCTCGCAGATTCCAAAACTCCGCGTTATGGCAAGATCGACTGTGTTCCGGTACAAAGGCCAGGAGATAGATCCGTTGAAGATAGGAGCAGACCTCAATGTCCGCGCCGTATTGACCGGCAGAATGGTACAGCGATCCGAGACCCTCAACATTCAGACCGAGCTGGTGGATGTTTTGGACGGCTCGCAATTGTGGGGAGAGCAATATATCCGGAAGACCCAGGATATCTTTGCAGTTCAGGAAGAAATTTCGAGTGAAATCTCCAACAAACTCCGTTTGAAATTGAGCGGCGAAGAAAAAAGCCGGTTGGTCAAACGCCACACCGCAAACACAGAAGCTTACGAGCTCTATTTGCGCGGGCGGTTTCACTGGAACAAGCGAACCTCCGACGGGCTGAGAAAGGCAATCGAATATTTTGAGCTGGCAACGAAGGAAGATCCCGCATTTGCTCAAGCGTATTCGGGCCTTGCAGATTGTTACAATCTGCTCAGCGCCTATGGCTTCCTCGCCCCGAAGGATTCGATGCCGCTGGCCCGAACCGCATCCACCCGCGCGCTCGCCATCGATCCTTCGCTCGCAGAGGCACACGAAACTCTGGCGCATGTCAAAATGCTTTATGACTGGGATTGGGCCGGGGCGGAAATGGAATTCAAGAAGGCAATCAAACTGAATCCCAATTACGCCACCGCGCATCAGCGATATGCGATTCAGCTTGCAGCACAGGGAAGAATGCAGCTCGCCGAAAAAGAAATCAAGAAAGCGCAGGAACTGGATCCCTTATCATTGATCATCAACACGGATGTCGGATTGATTTCACACTTTCAGGCTCAGTATGATCGGGCGATCACACAGTTTCGAAAAACTCTGGAACTGGACCCGGATTTTTCAGTGGCGCACTTTGCGCTGGGCCTGGCCCTGGAACAACAGGACAGGTTTGAGGAAGCTCTACTCGAATTTGACACCGGAGTGCGTCTTTCGGGGGACCGTTCGTTTCTTTCCTCCCCGGCTCACACGATGGCGATCTCAGGCCGCCTGCAAGA
Organism: uncultured bacterium; assembly: GCA_963843285.1. GTDB lineage: Bacteria > Acidobacteriota > HRBIN11 > JAKEFK01 > JAKEFK01 > CAZDDB01. Next base: position 5,220 of record CAWJJO010000002.1, on the reverse strand, counting down.
AGCCAGAGGGCTGCTGCAGGAACTCGAGAGCTTGTCCGCAAAGCGATATGTTTCCCCCTACAGGCTGGCAGTTGTCTATACCGGCCTTGGACAAATCGACGACGCCCTGGAATGGCTGAATCGAGCGGCGGCTGATCGTTCCGTTTGGCTCATTCATTTGCATCTCGCAAGAGATCCGAGATTCAATCCGCTCCGCAACGATCCGCGTTTTGCCGATATCCTCCACCGTATCTCTGTGTGAAACCCGCCGCTCCAATTTTCACTCCGTGCCTCCGTGGTAAGTATGCTAGAATGACCGCAATGGGAGACCAATTCTACAAGAAGGAAGATATCCGCAAGATCAATGTACTGGCGCAGATCGTTCCCGATACGATGCAGGCGCTGGTCGAAATGAACGACAGGGTTTTTCAGGACGGCGCGCTATCGACCAAAACCAAAGAGCTCATCGCGATTGCCGTTGCGCATGCAACGGGTTGTGCATTCTGTATCGACATCCATACGAAAAACGCGTTACGCGAAGGCGCCTCGGACGAAGAAGTTGCAGAATCAATCCTGGTTGGTGTTGCGATGAAAGCAAGCTCCGCCCTCTCCCACGCCGTCGTTGCCATCAACGCAATGGAAGATTTCCACTCGCTCCATCATACGGCCCCTAAGAAGTAGCAACCCTTAACCAATCGGTTAAATATCATGTGATTTCCTGCTTTTGCTTCTTTTCGTGTCTTCGTGTCTTTGTGGTTAATCCGTCTTCCGAAGGCGCGCGAGCAGGTAATCGCGATTCATTTTTGCGATGAACTGGATGCTGATTTGCTTTGGACAAACGGCTTCGCATTCGCGATGGTTCGTGCATGTGCCGAAGTCTTCGGCATCCATAGCAGTCACCATATTGATCACACGCTGATGCCGTTCCGGTTCCCCCTGAGGAAGCAGATTCAGATGAGATACTTTTGCGGAGGTAAACAGCATTGCAGAGCCGTTGGGACAGGCAGCCACGCACGCGCCGCATCCGATGCAAGCAGCGGCATCCATAGCTAGATCGGCTGCCGGCTTTGGAACAAGAATTGAATTCGCCTCCGGCGCGCTCCCTGTAGATGCAGAGACGTAGCCTCCAGCCTGAATAATCCGGTCAAACGCGCAGCGGTCCACTACAAGATCTTTCAACACCGGAAACGCTTTAGCTCTCCACGGCTCAATGTATACCGTATCGCCGTCCTTGAAGTGACGCATATGGAGCTGGCAGGTTGTAGTGGCGGCTTGCGGACCATGCGCAACTCCGTTGATCACCATCCCACAAGTGCCGCAAATGCCTTCGCGGCAATCATGATCAAACGCGATCGGATCTTCGCCTTTGGAGATGAGTTCTTCGTTCACCACATCGAGCATTTCCAGAAATGACATCTCCGCATTCACATCCGAAGCTTCGTATTTCACCATGCTCCCTTTGTCCTGGCGATTTTTCTGGCGCCAAACATAGAGTGTCAGCTTCATTTGTAGCTCCGTTGCGCGAGATGTACGTATTCAAATTGAAGCGGTTCCTTATACATCACAGGCTTTGTTTTGTCTCCGGTGTATTCCCAGGCTGATACATGGCAGAAGTTTGCATCGTCCCGCTGTGTCTCTCCGTCCGGAGTTTGCGATTCCGTGCGGAAATGACCGCCGCACGATTCACGGCGTTCCAGCGCATCCAGACACATCAGCTCGGCGAGCTCCATGAAATCCGCAACCCGCCCCGCTTTCTCAAGCGCCTGGTTGAGCTCTTCATTCGTTCCCAAAACGTTTACATTCTTCCAAAATTCTTCGCGAATTTCCGGGATTCTGCTCAATGCATGCTTCAGCCCCGCCTCGTCGCGCGACATTCCGCAGTAATCCCACATTACCTTGCCCAATTCGCGATGAAGCGAATCTACGGTTCGCTTTCCACGAATCGACAGCAACTGCCGGATCCGCTCCCGCTCCTGTGATTCCACAGTCTTGAACTCCCCATGGTCCGTTCCGACAGTCTCGAATTTTGTAGTAGCCAGATAGTCTCCGATGGTATACGGAACAATGAAATAGCCGTCCGCGAGGCCTTGCATCAACGCGCTGGCGCCCAAACGGTTGGCGCCGTGATCCGAAAAATTTGCTTCTCCCAGCACAAACATGCCGGGAATCGTGCTCATCAAGTTGTAATCCACCCACAGACCGCCCATTGTGTAATGAACCGCAGGAAATATCCTCATCGGCACCTTGTAAGGATCTTCATCCGTAATCCGCTGGTACATCTCGAACAGATTGCCGTAGCGCTCTTCAATCACTTCCTTTCCAAGACGTTGAATCGCTTCTGCAAAATCAAGAAAAACACCCAGACCGGTTTCCCCTACGCCGCGGCCATCATCACAGGCTTCCTTCGCGGCGCGCGATGCGATATCGCGCGGCGCCAGATTTCCATAACTCGGGTACTTTCGTTCGAGGTAATAATCGCGTTCGTTTTCCGGGATCTGATCCGGAGGTCTTTTGTCCCCTTTCTGTTTGGGAACCCAGATGCGGCCGTCATTGCGAAGCGATTCGCTCATCAACGTGAGCTTCGACTGATACTCGCCTGTCATCGGAACGCAGGTTGGATGAATCTGAGTAAAACAGGGATTGCCAAAGACAGCTCCGCGTTTATAAGCGCGCCAGATGGCGGTAGCGTTGCTTCCTTTCGCGTTGGTGGAAAGATAAAACACATTTCCATAACCACCGGTCGCGAGCACGACGGCATGGCCGGCATGCGATTCGATTTTTCCGCTGACCAGATCACGAGTGACGATCCCGCGCGCCTTTCCGTCCACCACGACCAGATCCAGCATCTCTGTTCGCGAAAACATCTGGACTCTTCCCGCTTCCACCTGCCGCATCAAGGCCTGATACGCTCCCAGCAGCAACTGCTGTCCCGTTTGGCCGCGCGCGTAAAACGTGCGGGAAACCTGCGTGCCGCCAAAGGAACGATTCGCAAGATAGCCGCTGTATTCACGCGCGAACGGCACGCCTTGAGCTACACACTGATCGATGATTTCCACGCTGATTTCGGCCAGACGGTGGACATTCCCCTCGCGCGCCCGGAAATCTCCCCCTTTTACGGTGTCGTAAAAAAGGCGATATATGCTGTCTCCGTCATTTTGATAATTCTTGGCTGCATTGATCCCGCCCTGCGCGGCAATACTGTGCGCGCGTCTCGGACTATCCTGAAAACAGAAACACTTGACGTTGTAACCGAGTTCGGCCAGGGAAGCGGCCGCCGAGGCGCCTGCCAGACCGGAGCCCACCACGATCACATCGTACTTCCGCTTATTGGCAGGATTGACCAGCTTCATTTCGAAACGATGTTTCTCCCACTTCTTTTCAATCGGACCGGTAGGAGATCTTTGAATCCAGTCGAATTGTCATCGAATGATTCCCAGAAGCACGGCAACAGGCAACGAAATGTTCCCTGCAACCACAACAAAAGTGATGATCGCTGTAAAGCTACGAATCAATTGATTGTACTTTGGATTGTTCAGTCCCAGGGATTGAAACATGCTCCACGCTCCATGATACAGGTGCAACCCCAGGGCCAGCATTGCAATGATATAAAAAGCCGAAACGTACCAGACCTGAAATCCGAAAACAAGATTGTGATAGACATCACCCGTCACAAAATCCGGGTGAGCGTTTCCGAATGTCAGGTGCATCAAATGATAGATGATAAACAGACCGAGGATTGGACCGCTCCAGCGCATGGTCCGCGACGCATAATCGGATCCGCCCGCCGGGTTCCACTTCCTGTATTCAACCGGTCTGCCGATCTGGCTGATCCGCGTAAGCTGATACGCGGCGACGATATGCATGATCACTGCAACCAGCAAAACACCACGTACAATGTAGATCAACCCGTGAGTGTGGTAGATGTAGAAATTCCCCGTATGCGTTGATGGCTTCGCGCCCGCCGAAAAATGAGAATGCCTGCAAGTTTCCGATCATATGCCCGATGACAAAACCGAATCCGATGATTCCGGTTACCGCCATCATCGCTTTCTTGCCAAGCGAAGATTGATACAATGCAACCGCGCGACTCACAATCTATTCTCTCCTTGAAAGATAGAGTTAACCACAAAGGCACAAAGACACAAAGCGTCACAAAATAACTTCTGATTGAATTGATGATCCTTTGTGACTTTGTGTCTTCCGTCTAATCCCCACCAGCAATTTCGAACGGACATCCGGAGACACTGGCATTCCCTTCTGTTCTCGTAATCGTAGTATACCTGGACTGTCTTGCCGTTTGCCATCAATTGACCGGTTTTCACATTCATAATTTCGTAGTCCCACACAAAGCTGGTATTGCCGACCGAAGAGGTCCGGATTGCAACTTCCAGCTCATCTTTGAACTTCGCGGGAACACGAAAGTCGCATTCCGCGTGCGCAACAATAAAACTAAGCTGGCTCAAACTGGTGAGTCCAAAAAGATGCAGCCAGTATTCGGTGCGTGCCTGCTCCATATATGTGAAGTAAACTGCGTTGTTAACGTGACCAAGGACGTCCACGTCTCGGAATCGAACGGTAAGACGGATCGCGAAGCGGTTGCTCATTCGAACTTCATGCGCGCGCGCAGATCCTTCATCATTTCCTCGCGCCGATCGTAGAGTCGCTTGAGTGAGCGGGGCTTGCGTTTTGCCAGTGCGTAGGCTGTCAGAATCGGCAAGGCCACTGTGCTGTCGAGGTAACAGACTACGGTATTCGGGAGCTGGCTCGGATCCACTTTTCCCCAGGAAACAGCTTCTCCCGGTGTGGCGCCGGAAAGTCCGCCGGTATCCGGTCGCGCATCGGTAAACTGCAGATAAAAATCGTGCCCCTTTTCTTCGATTCCAAGCACTTCCTGTAGTTGCGGTTCTGTCTGAAGCACAAAATTTTTCGGAGAACCGCCGCCAAGAATCAGAATGGCGCTTTTCCCTTTGCGCGCTTTCGCATCTAATACGATAGAGGCTGTTTCGTTTACGTCCGTATTGGGATCAATCACAAGCTTGTTGCCTTTGAGCGAAGCTGCGGCAATGTTCATCCCGATGGAACTGTCTCCGGGAGAGGAGGTATATAGAGGGACACCGCATAAAAACGCAGTGCTCAACACCGATTTATGCTGTTTGAGCGCGCGCTCCTTTTCTTCGAGATACTTCCCGGCAAGATGATGAAATTCCGCGGTTCCCATGGAATGCTGAAACTCCGGACCGG
>CAWJJO010000001.1:0-202383 GCA_963843285.1 uncultured bacterium | reverse complement strand
AAATACCGCCGTGATGCGCTACCGCGCCTCCCATTCCAAACGTAGATGCGCCACGCGGAACCAGCGGAATGTCGTGTTCTAGGCCGTAACGGACGCAGGACAGCAGGTCGTCAATCGTCCCTGGTTGGAGCGCCAGATCGGGCCGGGAATCGGGGAGCAGATGCTTCTTCAGGGATTCGGGTACTTCGCCTTGATCGAACGAATAAATGCGTAAACTCGATGGCTCATCAAAGATTTCGGACGTGGAACCAATGTGTTTCAGCAAGCTGGTTTTTTCCGCTTTCATAACCGATAATTCAATCAAACAAGTGTTCATTTGTCAACGATTCTCCGATAATTATTTGCATATGGAACGGTCTAGTCGAGAAACTTGACAATTGTCCAGTTAAATGATTTAGAATTAGATATTCAGATAGTTCTTATGAAAAAAGAGAGGGAAAATTGTACAAAGATCTAGATTTGAAAATCATCGCCGAATTGCGCAAAGAAGGTCGAGCTTCGTTGCGTCAGGTAGGCAAGCGGCTGGGCATTTCCACGACGACAGTTGCGAGCCGGATCCGTGTTCTGGAGAAGAGCGGAGTGATCAAAGGATTTCGCCCACTTCTGGATTATCGAAAGCTCGGATTTGGCATCACAGCGGTCACCCTGGTGAAGGCGGTTGGTGGCAAGATTCCGTCTTTGATGAAGGACCTGATGGCCGATCCGCAATTGACTCACGTATATGAAATCACGGGCGGTTTTGATCTACTGGTGATTGGCAAATACAAGGATACGGATTCCATGAATCGCGGAATCAAGAAAATGCTAAGTCACAAGGCGATCAAGGAAACGAATACGGCGATTGTGCTTGGACCGGGGAAGGAAGAGTTCTAACTCTAAAAGAAGTAGGAACGTTCGCGATTGATGTCCCCGCCGGTGATCACGGAACATTCCGCGCAGCTCTTCCCCAATGTTCCGCCGGTGAGACCATTTCTGAGCTGCTGGTACCGTTCGGAATGCCAGATATCCTCAAAAGAGCTTCTTCGCAAATCACCCAGCGGAGCTTCCTTCCATACGCAGCAGGGAAATACCTGACCCTGCCAATCGATAAAGAGTTTGCGCCAGGGATCCGTGCAAAGCTGCATGCCGTCTTTAAGAATCGGATGGGTTTTCCGTTCGTAATCAAAAGAGTTCTCTTCCTTCCATATCTTGCCGTCTACAATTTGAGCTCCTGAATCGGGAACAGTCTCTTCCAATTGAAACAGGGGAGGATGATAAAACCGGATCCCGTGATATTGCGCGCGTTGGATCGCCTTCTGAATGTAATGATTGGATTCCTGTTTGTGGAAAACGAGCGCCTCGTCGCGCACCTGATCCACAAAAATCACCATGTGCTGCGTTTGAACTTCCTCGACACCTAACCGCGCTGCAAGGTCGATGAAATCCGGAAGCTCGTGGATATTGCTCTTCATTAGAACAAAATTGAAGCGTAACAACGGAGTACGGCTTCTCTTCTTCACTTTCAGGTCATTCAAGTATGAAATGTTATGGATCACTTTATCGTAATTGCTGCCGATGCGGATCTTGTTATAGACCGCCGCGCTCGCCCCATCCAGTGAAAACTCGATGCGCGTCACACCGAGATCGATGATCTTTTCTGCTCTTCCGTGGTCGAGGTGCATCCCGCTGGAAATGAATGAGATTTCGGGAACGCCGTAACGGCGAGTGACAGCAATCGCTTCCAGGAAATTCCGCGTCATCAGAGGCTCTCCCGCGCTCGAAAGAGATACGGCCCTGCTAAACGGAAAGACTTCCGCTGCGATCTTGCCAAACATCTCAAAATCCATGTCCTGCTGTTCATCAAATGTCTCAAAGTATGTTTTGCGGCATTGGATACATTTCAGCGGACATTTGTTGGTGATATCCAGCGTCACATCCAGGGCCGGGATCCTGTTTTTTAAAAGAGCATGAGAATGCGGCAACACTTGCAGCGGGATTTCGACGCACGGATAACCCAGCTCTTGCAGCCAGAAACAATTCTCTCGTACCACGTCGAATTTGATTCGACATTGCCCGGGTTTTCGCGGGACCTCCAAAACGACATCGATCTCATGGGACTGGCCTGGCGCGAAATCACAGGGCAGGATGGTATGCGGGCCATCCACCTGAAAACCATCTTCATGATGAATGAAAGCTGCAATCGCATAATGAGGTTCCTGTTTGCCGGACTCGTTCCAGGTCACACGACTCCGGTTCGTTACCCGCACGCGTGTCCTGTACATGCACCCGGCAACAGTATCCGCAGGAGCATCCAGAGGCTCGATCTCTGCGCGAACCTTCTCCAGCAGCGACAGAACTTTATAGTAGCGGCGTCTCGTAAATATTTGTGTCTTCTGACCCAGACGTCTCATACCTCCGGTACGAACTGCTTCGGAAACGCGGGACATTAGGCTGCTCATTGTTGGAAATGATTCTATCATGAGGAGTAGAAGAGCAGGGCGCTACGGGGCAAGGAATCCGTTGCGGATTTCATTGGGACGTCGGAGTCTAAGGTTTGGCGAAGGATAAGGAGTGCAGGGTAGGGGGGAGTCCCAGCATTGATCCGGTTTCAAAGGAACGAAAAGTACGAGCCGGGAGTTTGTCGTGAATTGCTTGAGGGCTGCCACAGGAATCGGCGTGAGTCCATTGTTCCCTGTTGGTCTGACAATCAGCGGAGCATAATAGATCCTGCTGATTAACAATGAGATCATTATCCCCGCAAGCATCAGAACTCTGGCATTTACCCTGAGCGGCAATCCCACCAGTGCAATGGTCAATACGCCGGCTCCCAGCAGCCAGAATGAAATACCAGCAAATCTTGGATCCGGGGCGGTAACAAACCAGAAGACGACAGCGCAGAAAATCGGAAATAAGAACAGAAGCAATCGGATGGGTGCGCTCTTGTCAGCAAATTTCCTTCGCCAAAGTAACAGGATGCCAATGGCACATAGTAGAATGGGGAGGATCACTTCAAATAGATTCGCACGTTCCGAGAGTAGCCTCTCGCACCACGGCTCGAACCATCTCCAATCAGACAGAACCTGCCGCGGGTTTCCCAGGGGCATGCGCGCTGAGCTTTTGATCCACTCCGACATGTCCAGCACCTTTGCCTGTGAAATTCTCCAGTCCACCCCAAGCGGCATGAACCTGAGTGGAAAGAGGACATAGCCGGTCAAAATCACACCTCGGATCAACCATGGGAACAGCTGCAGGAAAGCTGTGGTGACAGAAAGAATCATTGCGCGCTTTTCGGCGGATTTGCTGCGGATCAGTTTTCCGACCGCGATCATTCCTGTGAGACCGATGGCTGCAAAGCTTAGTTTGAAACAGATTCCCAGAGCGCATAAGGTTACAATTCTGAATGCGGAGAAATTCAGCTCGTGCTTCTGCAAGTTAGAAAATACGAGTTGATAAAATTCCACTCCGATTACGAATCCCGTTGCAAAGATCGCAAAGTCTGCCGATGTGTCGGCGGAATGATACAGACACTGTCCGACCAGCGGCACACCCAGAAGGAGCACAAGGAGATCCCAGGATTCAGGCGCACCTCCACCCTTCAAAATTCCAGATAGTGCGACACCGATTTGCAGAGCAAGGGCCAGTACCAGTAGGCCATTCAAAACATGGTGCGATACAGAGTGCCACAATCCGGCATCCAGGAACGCAAAGAGAAGGAAATAAGAGCTATTGAGTCCAAGGCGGCTGTGCAGACTGGCAAGCCCCGGCACAATAGGGTGATTTGTCATCCACCGGATTGTATTTAGATGGTAGAGTCCCGCATCATAGATGGCAATCGGCCCGGTTGCCCGATTCGCCAGCCAGAGAACGAACAAAACGGCAATCGCGCAAACTGTCTTATTGGGCAAGGAAAATAGGTTTGAGTGAACCAGTCTTCTCAAGTTCCATGCGAAGCCGAGCAGACCGATCGCTACTACAATCAGAAATGAGGACATGTTCACCGGAAATGCCATGTGCCAGATCTGTAAGAAGGAGACAATAAGGGCCATCCCGGTCCAGAAGGAGGAAAGCGCCAAACCCTGATCAGAGATTGAAAATCCGAAAATCCTGTAGACCGATAACCCGCAACCACAAAAAACGACAAAAAGGAGAGCCCAGCTGAGAGGGATCCAGAGTAGAGGGAGTAGCATCAATTCCGAATCAGTATAAACCTCTTGCCCTACTCAGGACAGGGTTTTTTGTATATCTTTGTCTTTTACGCGGCTTGTGGTGAGATTGCCAAAATGACTTTGCAGGCGGGAATTAATATCGGTCCATACTTGATCCTTTCGCCGCTCGGGTCGGGCGGAATGGGGGAAGTATTTCGCGCACGCGACACACGTTTGGATCGCGAAGTAGCCGTCAAAGTTTTGCCGCAAAAGACGGCTGAGGACCCGGAAGCGCTCCGTCGATTTGAACGGGAAGCCAGAGTTCTAGCGGCATTATCTCATCCGAATATTCTGACCATCCACGACTTTGGCGCGGAAAGCGGCATCCATTACGCGGTTACCGAGCTTCTGGACGGAGAAACGCTTCGGGACCGGATTTCGCGTTCGATCCTTCCGTGGGAAACTGCAGTTGAGATCATGATTGCTGTTGCGGATGGATTGTACGCCGCACATTCCAGAAATATCATCCATCGGGATCTAAAGCCGGAAAATGTCTTTCTAACCTCCACAGGCGTGAAGATTCTCGATTTTGGTCTCGCGCATGTAGATGCATTGATTCCCACCTCAGATCAAAGCTCGGAGTTGACGATTCAGCAAGAGACGCTGCCGGGTACCGTGCTGGGAACCATCAATTATATGTCGCCCGAACAGATCCGTGGTCTGGTTATTGATAATCGAAGCGATCTCTTCTCTTTGGGTTGTGTTCTGTTTGAGATGCTCACGGGAAGCCGTCCGTTTCTTCGAGACACTGCTGCAGATACGATGGCCGCCGTATTGATGTCCGAACCGCCCCGGCCGGAAAAATACGGGGTGATTGTGCCGGTGGAGCTGGAAGAAATCATTGTGCGTTGTCTGATGAAGCAGCCTGAGATGCGGTATCAATGCGCCCAGGATTTGAGCTTTGCGCTTCGTACGATTCGGAAATCAGAACTTTTGCCGGTGAAATCAGAGGGACGGCGTCCGCGGAAAACCACACGCGCAATTGATTCAATCGCGGTTTTGCCCCTGGTCAACGTCAGTGGCGATCCGGATGCGGATTATCTCTGTGATGGGATTACCGAGACCATAATCAACACACTTTCGCAATTACCGAGAATTCGTGTAATGGCGCGAAGCACCGTTTTTCGCTACAAAGGTAAACTCGTGGATCCCCAAAGCGTAGGTATGGAACTCAACGTGCGCGCTGTTCTGACCGGCAGATTGATTCTGCGCGGAGAAAGTCTTCATATCCAGGTCGAGCTCGTGGATGTCAGGGATGGATCGCAATTGTGGGGAGACCGCTACAGCCGCATGCTAGCTGATATTTTTGAGGTACAGGAAGATATTGCGCGTGAGATCTCCGGGAAGCTGCGTGGCCGGCTCGTTGCTGAAGAAAAAAAGCGGTTGGCCAAACGCCCTACAAAGAATACGGAAGCGTATACGCTGTACTTGCGAGGCCGCTATCACTGGAACAAGCGGACGAAAGAGGGGTTTGATAAGGCGATTGAATATTTTGAGCAGGCCATCCGCCGCGATCCCGATCTGGCGCTTGCATATTCCGGGTTATCCGATTGTTATGGCTTGATGGCCGGATTTCACTATATCGATATGGCGGAAGGGTACGCAAGAGCGCGCGATCTTGCATTGCGCTCCCTGGAGATCGACGACTCTCTTGCAGAAGGGCACGCCTCTCTTGCGATCGTGCGTTATCGCGTGGATTGGAACTGGTATGAAACCGAGCGGGAATTCAAACGCGCGATTGAATTGAATCCCGGCTACACCATGGCACGTCACTGGTATGCGGTGTATCTCGTAATGATGGGCAGATTTGAAGAAGCGCTTGCAGAAGTCGAACGATCCGTCGAACAGGATCCGTTGTCGCTGGTGGTGAACTGGACACGCGGATTTCTCTATTATTATTTGCGCCGGTATGACGAGGCGATCGACTACCTCCACAAGACGCTGGATCTGGAGCCTGAGTTTGAGCGTGCGTTCTACGATCTGGGAGTGATCTATGTTCAAAAAGGAATGATCCCGGAAGCGGTTGAAGAGTTTCGAAAGTGGGGTGAGCTGAATGAACGGCATTCTGCGACCGATGCGATGTATGGGTATGCATATGCTGTTACCGGACGGATTGAGGAAGCGGAAGAAATCCTGAAACAATTGGAAACTGCGCCCCAAATCTCGGCTTACAGCGCGGCGTTGATCTGTGTTGCCCTTGGCCGGACGGATGAGGCCTTCGCGTGGTTGGAGAAGTCCATACAGGCAAGAGAAGATGGTCTTGTCTCACTAAAAGTGAACCCGAGATTCGATCCGCTTCGCTCCGATCCACGGTTTGAAAGTGTGTTGCTGCGAATCGGCCTGAAATAGGATTCACCACAAAGGCACAAAGAACACAAAGAAAAACTAATATTATTCCTTCTTTTTTGTGCTTTTCGTGCCTTTGTGGTGAGATCCAATCCGTGTGTTAGAATACCCGCAGGTCATGGCACGGATTATTCCCGTATCCTCTGGCAAAGGGGGCGTCGGTAAAACGACGTTCGCCATCCACTATGCGCTCATGTTGTCCCGTTACGGGCGCACAGTCCTTCTCGATCTGGATATGGGCACCTCCAGTGTCCGCAATAGTATTGATGTCAGCGTGCCGTATGATCTGTATCATTTTTTCCGCCGCGGTGTGTCACTCCAATCGTGCGTCACACCTCTGGATGACAAGATCGATCCGCATCGCCGGTATCGTAACTTCGGTTTCATTGCCTCTCCTCGCGGATTGATTGAAGACTTGTTAAACCTGGATGAAAAACACAAGACCAGCTTGATCCGTGCCATCAATACATTGCCGGTTGATTACATCGTAATTGATTTAAAGGCAGGGATCGATCCGCATGTACTTGATTTCTTGCCGCATGCCAATACCGGCGTGATCGTATTTACACCGCTTGTTCCTTCCGCAGTATTTGCCGCTTCCGAAATGGTAAAAGCGTTGATCCTGCGCAAATTGAAAGCGCTCTTTACGTTCGATGCGTTTCTAGTGCGAAGCGGTCTTTCTACGCTTCAGATTGTCAACTACATGGTACACATAGAAGCGATGGAAGATGTGTATGAGGCAAAAGAGAAGAATCTGGAGGAATTTCTCGCACTGGTGCAAAGTGAAGTGGACAACGAGCTCGTCCTGGCGATGTTGGGAAATGTGATTCGCGATTTTAAGATCTACTACGTATTAAATCGTTTCAACAGTATCACCGACAGTGTTGAGAAAATTGTTGGCCCGTTTACGGAATCGATTCATAAGGCGATTTCGCCTTTTTTACGCATGATCAATCTTGGCTGGATAGTCGAAGATGACCGTTTTCTGAAATCAGCTACTCAGAAAGTGCCTTTGCTGCTTCAAACAAATGATCAAAAGCCGGTCCATCGCAAAATGCAATCGGATATCCTCAACCAATGGATGGCGGAATTGAAAAAGGAATTCGCCCCTCTTCCTCGCCCGATGAAATTAGTGCAACACGCTCCGGTAGCTCCAGCCCCGTCTCTATCGAAACCTGGCGTCAGAAGAGATCCGCTGGAACAACAACTGAATCTATTAAAAGTGATGTTTGAGAACCAGGACAAGAAGGATTTCCGTCTGAATTTCGATTACATCACGCAGCGTAGTTTGCATCTGATGCGACACGGACGCTTTGATGACTTCGGCGATTTGAAACTGCTATCGAATCTGGAAGAGCGCGCCGAAGCGGTCGCTGCCCGCTGGCATTAGGATTCACGTGTAGGGGCTGTGCATTTGCCGTCCGAAGCGGCATGAACACAAATCTGATCTTTCACGAAAAGCAATTTTGGATCATACGGGTGCACGCGAATGCACAGCCCGGCACGGTAGTAGAGTGATGTCGCATTTCATATGACGGGCGGAGCATTTTCAACTGCGAAGAGAATCGTGCCACGGAGGAATGCGTTAGCCAATTTCAGCCGGAACAAAACTTCGCAGGAAAATGCTCAGCCCCTACGGGTTCTGGATCAGATCGAAGGACATGACGTTTTTCGCCTGATCCTGGAAACGTTGCAGCCCTAATTCGAGCAGGCGTTCGAGTAATTGGTCGAAAGGTAAACCACTGACTTCCCACAACTTCGGATACATGCTGATGCTGGTAAAGCCTGGAATTGTATTGATCTCGTTAACGTAAAAAATTCCGGTGTCCCGGTCGAGCAACAGATCAACGCGACCCATTCCGGAGCATCCGACTGCTTGAAAGGCGCGAATCGAAAGCTCCTGTACTCGCTGGATCTGTGCCGGATCCATTCTGGCCGGCACGTGAAGTTCTGTGGAATCCTCGATGTATTTCGCGACGTAATCATAGAATTCGCGTTTTGGCACGATTTCACCCGGCAAAGAGGCTTGCGGCTCTTCGTTACCGAGCACAGAACATTCTATTTCCCGCGCGTTGATCCCTTTTTCAATGACAATTCTTAGATCGTACCGGCTCGCATCCTGAAATGCTTCTTCCAATTCCTGTCTGTTGTGAGCCTTCGAAATTCCAACACTCGAACCCAGATTGGCAGGTTTTACAAAAACGGGATAGGGAAATGTCTTTTCAACTTTTTGGACACACTTTTGCGGTTCCCGGTCCACTTGCTTCGATAGAACCAGAGGTAGGGTGCGATCGGGAGCCCGCTCTGTGTAAACAGCGCCTTCATGATCACCTTGTCCATACCGGCGGCGGAAGCAGCGACATTGGCGCCTACGTATGGAATGCCGGCGCTTTCGAGAGGCCCTGAATGATTCCATCTTCACCATGGGTGCCATGCAGGACGGGAAACGCAATATCGATTGCGAGCCGTGCGTCAGCAGTGTAAAGCGCCGGCTCCGAAACACCCGGATATACGAAGACTCTTTCCCGCAGACCCTGATTTTTCGTAGGAAGGTCTTTCGACTCCCCGACACGCCACCATGCGCCCTGTTTATCGATGAAAATCGGAAACACAGCATGTGTCTTTTTCAACACGGAATAGATGGAACGGGCGGACCGAATCGAAATTTCATGCTCGCCGGAACGTCCGCCATACAACAATGCAATTCTTAATTTATCCATAACTTACATTACAACGTTTGGAGCCGGCGGCCCTCCGTGGCCGCCGAAAGTGGACGATTCCCGGCAGCGGGCAGGGACGCCCGCCGCTACGAACAAGTAACGGTTAGTCCGACTCCTGGAAGAAGCCCATTTTGCGAAACTTGTCGTAACGGGCATGAGTTCGATCATTCCAGTGCCCGCCGCTGATCTCAACCAGATTTCTTGCAAGTGCCTGCTTGAGCAACCCGGCAGCTTCATTCCAATCTGCATGCGAGGCCCCAAGAGGTTCCGGAACGATTTCATCGATCAACCCCAGATTCTTCAGATCGTTCGCGGTAAGATGCAAGTTGTGTGCCGCATCTTCTGCCTTTCCTGCATCTTTCCAGAGAATGGAGGCGCATCCTTCGGGGGAGATGACCGAATAAATCGCGAATTGCATCATCAGAACTCGATCTGTTACGCCGAGCGCGAGTGCGCCTCCGCTTCCGCCTTCTCCGATGATCACAGCAATGGTCGGGATTTTGAGACGAGCCATTTCACGTAAATTTACCGCGATTGCTTCTGACTGTCCCCGCTCTTCGGCGCCGAGCCCCGGATAAGCGCCTGGCGTATCGATTAGAGTGATCACCGGCATTTTGAATTTCTCAGCAAACTTCATCAATCGCAATGCCTTGCGGTATCCCTCCGGATTCGGCATCCCGAAATTGCGATAGATGCGCTGTTTGCTATCCCGTCCTTTCTGATGGCCGATCACCATGACGGTCTGGTTTTCGAAAGTCGCCATTCCTCCGACAATCGCCTTGTCATCAGCGAATTTGCGATCGCCATGCATTTCAGTAAATTCAGCAAACAGACGCTGGAGATAGTCCAGAGTGTGGGGACGCTGGGGATGACGGGCCACCATGGTGATTTCCCACGGGTTGAGCTTTGAATAAATGTCTCGACGGAAACGGGCAAGTTTGTCTCGAAGTTTTTGCAAACGCTCGGCCGTATCGGGGCGGTCCGAATATGGGCTGAGTTCGTCGATTTCTTTCAAGACATCGACGATCGGCGCTTCAAAATTGTAATTTCCCATAAGAATACAACGCGGAAAACGCGGAGAGCGCGGAAAGATTTTTTCTCCGCGGATTCCGCGTCCTCCGCGTTGTAAACCTCTATTTTACATCAGATGGGCGTTTGGCGCTTTGCCACTCTACGCAATTGGGGCCGAGAAGTTGTTCCAGCGCGAAAACGAAATCGCGAGTTGGACGAACGCGGAAGCTTTCAGAGGGACGAAAATCGACTGTAAACTGCTCCGGTTTTTTCAAGACAAAGGTCAAATTGCAGTCACCGCGATATTGTTCGATGATGGATTTCAAGCGAGTAATTTTGTCGTTTTCCATTCCGGGAAGATAGATATGGACTTTCAGTTGCTGTGAAAGGGCTTCTCTGGCATCCTTCAACAGGATTACTTCCGAAGCGATCATTTTTCTCGCTTCTTCTTCCACCTCAAGCCGGCCTTTGAAGATCAGCTCCGTTTCGGGGGCAATGATCAGCATGTTATTCCGGTACAGTTCGGGAAAGATGGTGATTTCGATTGTCCCGGTCAGGTCTTCCAGCTCCACGTATGCCATCGTATCTCCCCTCCGGGTCTTCACCTGTTTCAGATTGCTGACGATTCCACCCAGCAGCGCTTCCTTGGCATCCCAACCGATATCCAGCGCTTCGATTTGAGTCGTAAACGTTTCCAGCACTTCTTTGTATTGATGAAGGGGATGACCCGAAATGTAGAAGCCGAGAGATTCTTTTTCGTGACCAAGTTTTTCCTGCGCGTCAAATTCTTCGGCGCCTGCGAACAGGGGACGTGCCGGCGCCATTTCTTCGGCGTCAAACAGCATCGCCTGTCCTGCATTTCGTTCTTTGCGCGCGGTCATTTCCAGAATCTGGTCAATTTGTTGGATCATCTGTTTTCGCGGGATCTGGAAACAATCCATCGCGCCGGCTTTGATCAAACTCTCCACCACTCGCTTGTTTACAGTGCGTGAGTCTACTTTTTCGTAAAAATGATCCAGCGACCGGAATCGGGGAGTCTCTGATCTCGCTTTGAGTATCGATTGGATCGCTGAAGACCCGACATTTTTCACCGCGGCCAGTCCGAACCGGATCGTGTCCTCTTCCACCGTGAACTTCTCATTGCTTTCGTTGAATGTCCGGAGGAAGGATTTTGATTCCCATCGTGCGGCATTCGTTAAAGTACTTTACGATTTCCTGTCGCTTTTCAATCTGACTCGAAAGAAGTGCCGCCAAAAACGGAACTGGATAATACGTTTTCAAATACGCGGTTTGATACGCAACCAGAGCATATGCAGTGGAATGCGATTTGTTGAACCCGTACTGGGCAAATTTTTCCATCAAGTCAAAGATTTCTGCCGATTTGTGCTGATCAATTCCACGATCGGTTGCTCCATGGAGAAACTTGTTCGCGCTGAGCCTGCATGACATCCATTTTCTTTTTTCCCATGGCGCGGCGAAGCAGATCCGCTTCTCCCAGACTGAACCCGCCGATCTTGCTCGCAATCTGCATGACCTGCTCCTGATACACCATAATCCCGTATGTCTCTTTCAGGATCGGCTCCAGCTCCGGAAGCAGATATTGAATATTAACCTTTCCATGCTTGCGCGCAATACAGTCTTCCAGCATCTGCATCGGGCCCGGACGAAACAGCGCGTTGAGCATGATCAGATCTTCAAAGCGTTCCGGTTTGAATTTTCGGAGCAGCGTCTTCATACCCGAACTTTCAAACTGGAACACGCCGTTTGTCTTTCCTTCACTGAAAAGCTGATACACCTTTGCGATCGTCCAGAGGAAGATCCAGCAGCTGGATATCTTTGCCGAGTGTTTCGCGGATGTAACGGAGCGTGTCATCCAGGATGGTAAAAGTGGCAACACCCAGAAAATCCATCTTGAGGAGCCCGAGATGCTCCAGCACTTTCATGTCGTATTGGGTCGTGATGACATCGTCTTTGCTGCGGAACAGCGGGACGAGCTCCATCAACGGCTTTGGCGCGATCACGACACCTCCGGCATGGATCGAGGCATTACGGACCAGCCCTTCTAATTTCTTTGCAGTATCAATCCATTCTCCCACTTTCTCATCTTTCAAAGCGTCCTGAAGCATTGGATTCTTTTGAATCGCTGATTCGAGAGTGATGTGAATCTCATTCGGAATCATCTTTGCGATCCGGTCGCACTGGCTGTAGGGAAATTCCATACGCCCGCCCGACATCGCGTGTGACGACTCGCGCGGCAAGTGTGTTGAATGTGATGATCTGGGCGACATTCTCGCGTCCGTACCGCTGTGTGACATATTCGATCACTTCGCCGCGTCGTCTTCCGCAAAAATCAATGTCGATATCAGGCATGCTGATGCGTTCCGGATTCAAGAATCGTTCGAAGAGCAGATCATATTGCAGCGGATCAATGTCTGTGATTTGCATACAATATGCAACGAGCGAACCTGCCGCCGAGCCGCGGCCGGGACCTACGGGGATTCCCTGTTCGCGGGCGTACTTCATGAAATCCCAAACGATCAGGAAGTAACCCTCGAAGCCCATCTGCTTGATGATTTCCATTTCCATGACGAGCCGCTGTTCGTATTCCCAGAGGGAGCGGCGCAATCGTTTTTCATCATGTTGTCCCTGCCATTTCGGCAAGCGATATTCGTAGCCGTTGCGGACCACTTTTTCGAAATAGCCGGAAAGGGTAAACCCTTCGGGAACAGGAAAGAGGGGAAGGTGATAGCCTTTTGTATTGAGATCCACTTCGCAGCGTTTTCCGATTTCGACAGCAGTGAGAAGAGCCTGCGGGAGATCCTTGAATACCCGCATCATTTCTTCCGGTGATTTCACATAAAAGTCGTTCGCGCCAAAACGCATGCGGTTCGGTTCGCTGACAGTCCGGTTGGTTTGAATGCAAAGAAGAATATCGTGCGCACGGTGATCTTCCTGATGAATGTAATGGCTGTCGTTTGTCGCCACCAGCGGGATCTCCAGTTTTGACGACATGCGGAGAAGATCGGGGTTGATGCGCAACTGATCCGGTAGACCGTGATCCTGAATCTCCAGAAAATAGTTGCCGGAGCCAAAAATATCTCTGTAATCGGATGCGACTTTCATCGCGTTATTCGGGTCATTGCGCAGTAAATTTACGGCTACTTCCCCGCTGAGACAGCCGCTGAGCGCGATGAGTCCTTTGCTGTATTCTGCAAGCAACTCCTTGTCCACGCGCGGTTTGTAGTAATAACCTTCCAGGTTCGCTCTGGAAACGAGGCGGACGAGGTTGTGGTATCCCTCATTGTTTTCCGCCAGCACGACAAGATGAAAATTATTTTCTTCGGTGTCGCTTGGCTTCCCCGTTTTATCCAGGCGGCTTCCGGGCGCCACGTACATTTCGCATCCGATGATCGGCTTGATCCCTTTTTTGCGCGCGATGTCATGGAATTCGATTGCGCCGAAAAGATTGCCGTGATCGGTAAGCGCCACAGATTTCATGTTGAGGACTGCCACACGATCGATCAGTTTTTCGATCTTGCACGCGCCGTCCAGCAGACTGTAATCAGAATGCAAGTGTAAGTGCGTAAATTCCATAAGATATCAAATATCAAAAATCAAATATCAATAAACATAATTTAATAAGCAAATAATCTACGTTGTTTACAAAGCTTGGGAATGTCTATCTTTACTTATGAAATTATGTTTATTTGATTTTTGATATTTAATTTTTAATATTTCCATTACTCCCATTCGATGGTGCCGGGTGGTTTCGATGTGATGTCGTATACCACTCGATTGACCCCCGGTACTTCATTTACGATGCGGCTGAAATGGAAGCCAGTACCTCATACGGAAGACGCGCCCAATCGGCCGTCATGCCGTCCTGGCTGTGGACCGCACGGAGCGCGATCACTTCGTTATAAGTCCGATTGTCTCCCATGATCCCAACGCTTTGCACCGGCAACAGTACGGCAAACGATTGCCACAATTGACGGTACCAACCCGCCTTTACAATCTCCTCTTTGACAATCACGTCCGCTTTCCGCAGACGATCCAGCCGCTCGCGAGTGATCGATCCGAGACAACGCACCGCAAGACCGGGTCCGGGAAACGGCTGGCGATGAATGATTTCTTCCGGTAGCCCGAGCTCGACTCCAATTCTTCGCACCTCATCTTTGAAAATTTCACGAAAAGGTTCGATCAGCTCTAATTTCATCGTTCGAATCATATCGATCAGATTGTGGTGTGTCTTGATCACCTGGGCTGTGCCACGGTAACCCCCGCTTTCGATCACATCCGGGTAAAGGGTTCCCTGAGCGAGATAGTGGAGATCTCCCGTTTCCGAAGCGATGCGTTCGAAGATTTCGACAAAGGCCCGTCCGATGATCTTTCGTTTCTCTTCCGGGTTTTCGACATCTTTGAGTTTGTTCAGGAAATAATCCGAAGCGTCATAGTAGCGCACATCCAGACCATGTCCGCGCAGTCGATCGCAGACCTGTTTGCCTTCTTTCCATCGTAGCAGACCGTTATCGATAAACACGGGGACGAGCGCATCCCCCGCGCCGCGTTTCAACAGGAAGGCCATCACGGTGCTGTCTACACCCCCGCTCAGGGCGCAAAGAATTCTTCCTCTCTTCACCTTCTCGCGCACCATTTCCGTCGTTTCATCGATAAACGAAGCGGCGGTCCAGGACGGCGTGCAATGACATACTTCAAAAACAAAATTGCGTAAAATCTCTTTCCCTTTTTCCGTATGGACAACTTCCGGATGAAACTGAAGTCCGTACAGAGTTCCTCCTTCGTTGCGGAATGCAGCAATGGGGGAATTGTGTGTGCTTGCGATCGAACGAAATCCGGAAGGCGCTTCGAGTACACGGTCCCCGTGATTCATCCATACATTGAGATGGGAACCAAGATCATGAAACAGCGGATCGTCTTTTAGATCGATGGTCGCCGGGCCGTATTCGCGTCGTTCTGCGCTGACCACTTTGCCTCCCATCTGGTGCGTGATGAGCTGCATGCCGTAGCAGATGCCAAGCACGGGCACGCCTGCGTTTAACAGTGAGGGCGAACTGTGAAATGAGCCTTCTTCATACACGGAGGTAGGACCACCGGAGTAGATGAGTCCTTTGGCGTTGCGTTCCCGGATCTCTTCAGCCGTGATCGTATGCGGTACGATTTCCGAATAAACGTTGAGCTCGCGGACGCGTCGTGCAATCAGTTGTGTATACTGTCCTCCAAAATCGAGGACAAGAATACTTTCCTTTTTCATCAGCCCGTTCCCCTGAAAAACGATTGATTATAATACAACTGGAGCGCAGGCGTCCCGCCTGCATTATGGACCGCAGGCATCTTGCCTGCCTGATTTTCAACAAAGACACGAAGGGAGCGCGGTTGAAAATCTTTGCGAACTTGCGTCTTGGCGAGAAATCCTTTCTACGGTGCGATGAGTGCAGGCAGATCAACTGCTTTCGCCGCTGCATTCAAATTCGCAATCTCCGCGCTCAGTTGTTTCCATTCCGCATTGTAGCCGTCCAGCTCCTTTTTCTGCTCGGCGTACACTTCACCCTGGCCCTGGGTGGGGAGATCATCACTTGCCACAACAAACGCATACAGGCCACTGATGCGTGAATACACCTTTGCTCCGCCCTTGAAAGCCAGGATATCGTAAACAACTTCTGCTTTCGGGTTGTGCAGCTTTCCATCCAGCACATCCAATTTTGCAGAGAGGGCATCCGAATCCTTGATCAACTGCGATGCTTTCGCATTTCCCTGAAGGAGCTTGTTGCGACTGCTGATTTGTTCCCGCACACTTCGAATCTGACGCACAATTCCGGTAAGCCGGCTGATATCATCACGGATTGCGATTGCAAAATCGAATTGTGTTTTCAGGTCTTCGTTCGAAATCGCGCGTCTGGGATCCTGGATTACCTTCAACGGCGTCGTGTACGACTGACCGTCCACTGTGAGCTTCACCGTGTACGTCCCTGGAAGTGCTGCGGGACCTGAAGAAGGATCGCCCAGATCCTCTTTGGAACCCTGAATCATTTCTGCGCCCTCATAGGTTAGATCCCATACGCCGGCCTGGATTCCGGCTTCTTTTGAAAGGGCAGCTTCTTTCAGGTTTTTCGCTTCCTCCTCAACGTCGTCATCCGCTCCTGTGGGGGTTCTTTGTTTGCTGCTCAAATTCCGGACAACTTTGTTCTGAGCATCGAGGATTTCGATTGTGACATCGCTCTTTGGCGCTTCTTTTAGCCAGTAATAGATTCTGGCACAACAAGGAGGATTCTCCCCGGCCCATTTTTCGCGTGGAACGTAGTCATATTTCCAGCGGATCGCATCGGGCGAAGAAAACAGATGAGCTGCGGTGCGAGTGATATCCGGAGATATTTCGCGCAATACGTTGAGATGATCAAAGACATATATGGAGCGGCCCATTGTGCCGACTACCAGACTGTTGTCTTTGACCACGAGATCGTGAACAGCAACGGTAGGCATGTTCAGCTTCAGCGTTCTCCAGGATTTGCCGGAATCTGCTGAATAGATCACGCCTCGTTCCGTTCCCGCGTAAAGAATGTCTTTTCGAGCGGGATCTTCACGAACTGCATGAAGATAGATGTCCTGTGGAAGGGAAGCGTCAAGTCGCTTCCATGTTGCGCCGAAGTCGGAAGTCTTAAAAAGATACGGCTTCATGTTGTCCAATCTATGAGCTTCCACCACAACGAACGCTGTTCCTGCATCAAACCGGGAAGGCTCAATCATCGTAACAGTTCCCCATTCGGGGATTCCGGTCATTGCGGAGGTCACATTCTTCCAGTTTTTTCCGCCATCTGTAGTCACCTGTACCAACCCGTCATCACTACCGGTCCAGATCAGGTCTTTTTGTACAGGTGATTCCGCAACCGCAAAAATCGTGCAATAGATTTCAACACCTGTGTTGTCTCCTGTGATCGGTCCGCCGCTCCATTCCTGTTTTGATTTGTCGTTTCGGGTAAGATCGGGGCTGATCGGCGTCCATGTTTGTCCTCCGTTGTCGGTACGAAACAGGACGTTTCCTCCATGGTAGACGACATTGGAATTGTGTGGAGAAATGGCGATCGGAGCGGTCCATTGAAATCTGAATTTCAGATCTTCGCCGCCATGACCGGATGGATCTTCCGGATAAATTCCGATCGTGCGGGCCTGGCGAGTTCGCCGATCATAGCGTGAAATGTAACCGCCATACTCGCCGGCATAGACAATATTCGGGTCGGATGGATCAGACACCACGTGTCCGGCTTCACCGCCGCCTGCGTAATACCAATCCTGATTCCGAATGCCGGCATTGCTAAGACTGTGATTCGGACCCTGCGCGGTACCGATGTCCTGCATGGACCCTGCTACATCGTAGGGTACACGATTACTCACAGAAATGTGATAGAACTGCGAAATCGGAAGGCCGGGTGCAAACCAGGTTTCCCCGCCATCTGTGGAAATGTCCACACCGCCATCGTTGGATGCAATCATTCTCTTTGGATTCAAAGGATCGATCCAGCAGTCGTGAAGATCACCGTGATGTAGACCACTGACGAATTGGATCGTCTTTCCACCATCGATTGTTTTCAGCATCGGGACCTGCGGGAACCAGACTTCGTTCGGATTCGTGGGATGTACGGCCATCGTGGAGTAGTACCACGCGCGCTGGCGCACCAGTCGATTCGCCGTCGCAAGCGTCCAATTTTCACCACCATCGTCGGAACGGAACAATCCGCCTTTTTCCGCTTCAATCAACGCGTAGATCCGACGGCTGTCGGAAGGCGCAATTGCAATGCCGATTTTGCCCCAGATTCCTTCGGGTAATCCTTTCCCCGTGAGCTGGGTCCATGTATCTCCGCCATCGCGCGAGACATAAAGCCCGCTGCCGGGACCGCCGCTGGTCATTGCCCACGGGTAACGCCGGGCCTGCCACAATCCTGCGAACAGAATATTGGAATTGTGTGGATCCATCGCGACATCGGAGGTGCCGGTGTTTTCATCCTTTTTCAGAACCTGTTCCCACGTTTTGCCGCCATCTTTGGTACGGTACACGCCACGTTCCTTGTTTGGGCCGAACGCGTGTCCCAGGACTGCGGCAAATGCGATGTCGGGATTAGTTGAATGCACAACCATCGTGCCGATCTGACCTTCCTGTTTCCAGACATGGGACCAGGTTTTGCCGCCATCGGTTGTCTTATAAATGCCATTTCCTGCGCCCACATTTCCACGGATATTCGCTTCACCGGAGCCAACGTAAATCACATTGGGGTTGGAGGGTGATATCGCAAGAGATCCGATCGAAGAAATGGGCTGATCATCCCAAACCGATTTCCAGGTAATGCCCCCATCGGTCGTTTTCCATACACCGCTTGCAGCGCCCGCAAAATAATAGACATTCGGATCGCCCGGAACTCCGGCAGCGCGCGATACGCGCCCGCCCCAACCGGGACCGATCAGGCGATACTTGAGCGCTTTGAATTCGACGGCATCACCCGGTCCAGCGGCAGGCGCCGACTTATCTTCCGCAGCTTCTAATACAATAGAAGAAATGGATACGAACAGGAATATAAGAATGAACAACCGGCGGCAAACGGTATCGGTCATAGGAGCCCTCCTCTGGAAACCTAACATCATACAACGAGTGGGATTAGGTTGGAACCGCAAAGTCCGCCAAGACCGCGAAAGCCGCATAAGCGGGTACAGATTTGTTTTGGAGTCGGCGGGCGTCCCCGCCCGCCGCAACGTGATTCATCACTTGTCGCGGGCGCGGAGGCCCGCGACTCCACGACACGAGAGTTTAGTTTATTTGATTTTTGATATTTAATATTTGATCTTTTGTCGTATGCAGTTGACACAGCAACAGAAACTTGAATTCATCAAGAATGGGTATTTGAAGATTCCAGGAGTAGTCTCGCAGCAGAAGATCTACGTTGCGTTGCGCGCGATCAATCATTCTGTCGGCAGGGGAATCGATCCTGAAATGGTGCCGTCTTTTCGTGCCGGCTCGTATTGTCCAGAGTTGCGAGGAAAACCGGCCATTACCGATCTGTTGTTTGAAACGCCATTATTGAAGCTTGCTGAATCACTAACTCAAAAAGATACTCTGAGGTTGGAGGGAGGCGGACAAATCGCGCTGCGGTTTCCAGTGATGGAAAAACCCGGCGAGCTTCATCCGCATATCGATGGCATGTATTCGATTCAAAACCGGGTGAGGAAGGGAACGATCTTCACATTTACCATGCTGGCTGGAGTCTTCTTGAGCGATGTCCCGAATCGTTTTTGGGGTAACTTTACAGCTTGGCCCGGCACGCACCGGAGTTTCGGGGATTATTTTTGCGAACAGGATACGGCTTGCTTACACAGGGGCATGTTGCCGAAGGTCAAGATGCCCGAGCCGGTCCAGGTTCTGGCAAAGGCCGGCGATGCGATTCTTGCTCATTATCTAACCGCGCACACTGTGGTAGTAAATGTTTCCCCATATATACGGTATGCTGTTTTTTTTCGGCTGTCGGACAGGCATCACAATTTTCACAAAAGCCGGGTTTTCTCGGACATCTGGCGGGAATGGCCTGGAGTAAAGGATTTGTTGTGAAAGGAGTTGTAAATCTACCCGGGACAAATCCATTTCCCATCGTGTAGCGATGCTGGCCGCAGTGGCAGAAGGCCCGTGCAGAATTCGAAATTACAACACGGGGGCCGATTGCGCTTCCACACTGGATTGTTTGCGGCAGCTGGGCAGCAGTGTCGAAGGAAATCTGATGATTCATCCTGCGCGGCTGCGATCGCCACATCTGCCGCTGGATTGTGGTAACTCCGGCTCTACGATACGGATGCTGACGGGTTTGCTGGCCGGCTCCAATGTGCCTGCAACTCTGATTGGAGATGTGTCGCTATTGCGGCGTCCGATGCGTCGTCTGGCCGAACCGCTTCGCGAAATGGGCGCCGTGATCCGGTTGCGAGATGAGGAATATGCCCCTGTTGTGCTGGAGGAAGGAAGTCGGTATCCGATTCAATACCGGATGCCGAACAGCAGTGCGCAGGTAAAAAGCGCCATTTTGTTTGCCGGATTGAGCCACCCCGGTACACGCGTGATCGAAATGGTTCCCAGCCGTGACCACACGGAACGTCTCTTTGAGTATTTGGGATTGGAAGCAAGAATCGCGCGCCGTGCCAATCCGGTGGTTCCCGTGTTTGAATATGATGTACCCGGAGATCCTTCCGCTGCGGCATTTTTTGTAGTAAGGGCTCTTTTGCGCTCCGGCTCCGATATTACGTTTCGAAACATGTTGATGAATCCGCACCGCGTAGCGTACCTTCGCAAACTTCAAAATGCTGGGGCAAAAATTGAAGTAACCGCACGCACCTTATTGCAAAATGAGCTGGTAGCCGATTTGCGTGTTTGCAGTGGAGGCGAACTGCGGCCGATCATAATCCGGCCTGTGGAAGTCCCGTCGTTGATTGATGAGATTCCGGCCTTGTCCTTGCTCGGCACGCGCTGCGGTTTTGAAGTTTCCGGCGCGGAAGAACTGCGTCACAAAGAATCCGATCGGATTGAAGCCATGGTTTCGAATTTGGACGCGCTGGGAATTTCCGTTGAAGAAGGTAATGATGGCTATCGAGTTTTTCCGGGAACCCTCCGGCAGGACGGTGTCGCCAGCACGTATGGCGATCACCGGATCGCAATGACATTTGCAGTTGCCGGTATCGAATTGGATGATCCCGAGTGTGTGCGAGTCAGCTATCCGGAATTCTTCGACGTTCTGAACGCCGTAATGGACTAGGAGTCGCGGGCCTCCGTGCCCGCAACAAGTGGAATCGACTTCGGGCGGGCAGGGCGCTCACCACTCCAAAATCAGATGACGAGCCTGATCGCGGACGCAATCGCTTCCGGGGATGCTGTTCCATCGACCGTCAAATGCGCGCTCCGGTAAATTGCTTCTCGTTCGCGGTACAGCGTTTCCGCATTTCGCCAGAGTGGACGATTCGGATCAGCACCGATCCGTTCGGCCAGTTTCTCTAAAGGGACATGCAGGTAGATGACTTTGCCGTTTTCCAGCATCCATTCCTGATTGTGAATGAAACAGCCCCCGCCGGTTGCGATAACGACGTCTGCGGCAACGATTGATTGCAGACATGCAGTTTCCAGTGTTCGGAATTCCTCTTCAGATCTCGCAAAAATTTCGGCGATTTTTTTTCCGGCCGCTCTTTCGATCTCCGTATCGAGATCGAGGAATTCATGATGCAGAGCTTGAGCCAGAACACGACCAGCCGTGCTTTTGCCCGCTCCCATGAATCCTGTTAAATAAATTCTCATTTCATTCTTTGCGCGCTTTGCGAGAAAGAGCTTAACCATACCGGCGCCCCTTCCACAGAACGCCACCTCGGAAATAATGACTCCACATCGAGTTCATCATAATGAAACTGTAGATTACAGTAGCCAGTGGAAAACTAAAAAAGTAGTAGAGCGGGACTTCCCATTTGAAATTGAGAAACGCTTGCAGGATCAGCATGAGAAGGACCGGGAACACGGAAAGCAGAACCAGGGTCCGATGGTGCAGAACGAATCCTGCTGTGAGTGTAATCCACGGAACGACAATACAAAAGTTTCCTGCGATGGCGGCCGCCACAATCCGGACCGGATTGAAGCCGGCGCCCTCAAACGCGTGCCGGCTGAGTCCTTCCCAGATTTCCCGAAAGGACGCATACATTCGAGTGCGGACCCACTTCGATTTGCAAAATACCGTCCGAATGCGGTATCCGGAGCGTTTGAACAGCTCCGCCAGTTTTACATCTTCCGCCAATGCCATATGGATTTGTTCGTAGCCCCCCAGGTGTTTGAAAATCATTGCCTTGATCAGCAAGAATCCTCCGGGCGCCAGCGCTACGGGAGAGTTCGGATCGTTGGATTTGTGAACCGGTTTTACTATATTGAGAATTGCCGCAAAGGAAGGAAGCATGATTCGATCCCAAAAGGTCGGGCATTCCATATGCGGAATTACGGACAGCAGATCCAGTTTTTCCCGTTGCGCCAGCGCCAGAGCGCACCGAAGTATTTTGGGATGATGCGTTACATCCGCGTCTGCGAACAGAAGCCAGCTTCCTTGAGCCATCAATGCGGCGTGGTGCAGCGCCCACGACTTTCCGCGCCAATCCGGCGGGAGCTCGGCACTCTTCATTACGCGAACGCGCGGATCCTTGGCGGCAAATTCGGAAGCGATCGCGAAGGTGTTGTCTTCGCTATGATCATCGATCACGACAACCTCGAAATCGGGATAATCCAGATTCAGAATCGAGTCCAGAGTATGTGACAAGATTCGACTCTCATTTCGAGCCGGCACCAGAACCGAAATCTTCGGTGTGGAAACAGGATCCTGGTCTTCCGGAAGAAACGGCGGTTGCTTCGCCTGCTCAATCCCCTGGATCAGCAAAGCAAGCCAAAACAAATTGGAAACGACCAGAACGATGTACAACAACAACACAGAATCATTATAGAAGAGGAAGCCTTTGAAAGAACTCACTCCCTGGCAATCGGGAAGGGTCGTAAAGCGCGTGATAAGATCATTGAATGTCCGTGCAGGAGAACAGTTCTGGAGGCGTCCAGCGTATCCTTCACATCCTCGCACTCTCATCGCTTGCGATTTCGCATCCATTGTTCGAGCAACTGGAGATGAACCCCGAGTTCTTTATTGTTCGCGGAAGTACATCTGCAGACATTTTCGTGATCGTTCTCATCGTTGCGTTCCTAGTTCCTAGCTTTCTGATTCTGTCTGAGTGGTTTGTATCCCGGTTCAAGTCAAACTGGGAGAAGAACTTCCACAGTTTCATCCTATTCATTGTCTTTTCCCTTTTTGTCGTTATTCCTCTCAACAGAAGCTTGCGAACGCCGTGGACGATTGCCATATCCTGCACATTTCTTATCAGCGGCCTATTCGTAATCGGATACCGCCGTTATGCCTCGATTCGAATGTTCATTGGATTCTTGATTCCATCGATCCTGATTGTCCCGGGACTATTCTTGATGCACGATTCGATCTCCAAACTGATCACAAATAAGGATTTTTCTGTCCCGAACATAGAAATTTCATCATCCACTCCCGTCGTATTGGTCATATTTGATGAGTTTCCCCTGAGCTCGATATTGAAAGATCAGTTCACGATCGATGCCGTACACTTTCCAAACTTTGCGCGGCTTGCGGAAACGACTACATGGTACCGGAACGCGACTGCTGTGTCGGATTTTACGAGTTACGCTGTTCCGTCTATCGTGAGCGGAGAGTTTCCAAAGACCATGGATCTGCCAATTATTGATGACCATCCGCAAAACCTGTTCACGACCCTGGGCCGGACCTACGAGCTCAAAGTAATCGAAGGAGGAGAACGTCTTTTGCCGAAAGAAGCATACCGGCTAAAAGATCGGACGGAGTGGTCGGCACGCATAAAATCCATGATACTGGATCTCGCACTGCTCTATGCGCACATGGTGATTCCCAAAGACGTGGGAGCGGCGGGATGGTTACCGCCTGTGGATCAAGCCTGGGGCAATTTCTGGGGTCGAAGTCATGATACGACAGGTGAAACCGACCGCGTTTTGAATTTCCTGTCATTTGTAGAGGCAATCACTCCCACCGAGAAACCGACTTTGTTCTACGTTCACAGTCTGCTTCCGCATGATCCCTGGCAATACCTTCCGTCAGGTAAGCGTAAGGACTGCCAGTTTGTGGAAGAAAAAGGGAAATATTATTTGCACCGTTATGAATGTCATCTGCTCCAGGTGGGTGCGGTGGACCGTCTTGTCGGAATCCTTTTGGAGCGCCTCCGGACCACGAGAATATATGACCAATGCCTGCTCATTATTACAGCCGATCATGGAATCAGTTTTCGAATCGGCCGTTCTCGTCGCGGCGCTAGAAGTAACAATTACCAGGATATCGTGCTTGTTCCGTTATTCATCAAGACTCCTCATCAGGAGAAGGGGGCAGTCAACGACCTGAATGTTTCGAACATGGATATTTTACCAACTATTGCCGATATTCTTCGCGTTCAGTTACCCTGGGTACAAGGTATTTCTGTTTTTGACCCTTCGATAAAAAATCGTACGTCCAAACGTTTCTTCTCTACAGGCAAACACGAAGAGATGAAATTCGAGTCATTGATGCCGGCCGACCCCGAAACGTTGCGTGTACGGGAGTCCGTAATGCTATCTTTGGATTCATCGTGGAAACAATAGACTCCAGCAACAACAAGACAACATCAGGATAAAGGATGAAGGCTTTGAAGGAACTGATCCTCCCGTCGTTTGCAAAAATCAATCTGATCTTGCGCGTCCTGAACCGCAGGCGGGACGGCTATCATTCTCTGGAAACTGTCTTCCAGACGATCGGGCTTCACGACGTTCTGACATTCCGTTTCTTTCCGAATTCCGGTTTGCATCTGGTGCTGGACATGGGAGACAGCGCGATTCCTGCTGATAGCTTGAATCTGATCTGGAAAGCGTGCCACATGTTTAACGAAGAACATCCCGTCCGGTGCAAGATCGAGATCGAAGCCAGGAAGCAAATTCCGGCTGAAACCGGAATGGGCGGCGGCTCCTCAAATGCCGCAGTGACTCTGATCGCGTTGTCCCGTTTTCTTGGCTGGCCCCTCAATCCCAAGAAACTTGTCTCACTTGCCCGAAAGCTCGGCTCAGATGTTCCCTTTTTCTTGTACGGCGGGACGGCGCTTGGGCGAGTTCGCGGTGACCGGATCACGCAGATCAAAGATTGGCCCTGTCTGCATACGCTGATTGTTTGTCCGGATGTTCGATGCTCCACCGCGGAGGTATATCGGAAGCTGGACGACTCCGGGTTCCGGAAAAAACGGAGCTCTTTGAAATATCAACGCCCGAAATCGATCCAACAGTTTGCCGCCCAAATTGAAAATGATCTCGAGCCGGTTGCCTTCGCGATGTACCCGGAATTGAGCTCGATCAAACAGAAACTTTACGGGCTTGGCGCCGTGGCTGCGGCAATGACAGGCAGCGGTTCCGCCGTTTATGGATTGTTTGAAAACAGTGACGAACTCGAGAAGGCTTCCCATCATTTTCCCGAATGCTACCGCACCCGATTTGTCCCTCACGCCGAATATACCGGGGTGACGGGGTTGTGATTGACACAAAACTTGAATTTCATTAAGATACTCGTGGATAAACGGCCGGAATCCCTGAGGGATTTTTGTCTCCGCACTGCAGGTTCGCTCACTACATCCTGAGATTGATTTTCACACGAAAAGACTGTTTGGACAGAAGGCAGTGACAGCGGAAATGGCGAATCTTCTCCGGGATGGTCGTGAATCCATTTGATTTGGGGAGTCGCCAAGCGGCAAGGCACGGGTCTTTGGAACCCGCATTCGGAGGTTCGAATCCTCCCTCCCCAGCCATAAAAATCGAGTGAGTTATAAAGAGATGGACCGATATAAGATTTTTACCGGAAACGCAAATCCCGCGTTGGCGGATCAGGTTTGCTCGCATCTTGGAATCCCGTTGGGCAAGCTGCACCTTACCCGTTTCAGCGATGGAGAGTCGTACGTCCAGATCCTGGAAAATGTGCGAGGGGAGGATGTGTTTGTAATCCAACCCACGTGCTCTCCCGTCAATACGAACTTGATGGAACTGTTGATCATGATCGACGCCTTCAAACGATCGTCTGCGGGACGAATTACTGCTGTCATTCCATATTACGGTTATGCGCGGCAAGATCGAAAGGACAAGCCGCGGGTGCCGATTACAGCGAGACTTGCAGCAGACATTATTACCCGCGCTGGCGCGGACCGGATCCTGACAATCGATCTTCATGCAAATCAAATTGTCGGATTCTTTCAGATTCCGGTCGATCATTTGTATGCGGCTCCGGTGATTTTGAAGTTTATCGCCGAACAGAAGTATCAGAATCTAACGATCGTATCCCCGGACGCAGGCGGCGTGGAAAGAGCGCGCGCTTTTGCAGTCCGGATCAATGCCCAGCTGGCAATCGTGGATAAACGCCGGGTCGGACCGAACGTCGCGGAAATCATGAACGTAATCGGCGATGTGCGCGGTCGTACCTGTGTGGTCGTGGATGACATCATTGATACTGCGGGGACGCTGGTGAACACTGCAAAATCACTTCATGAGCAGGGCGCTGAGCGAATCTTCGCAACCTGTTCCCATGCGGTTTTGAGCGGACCTGCCATTGAGCGGATCGAGAATTCGCCGATCGAGAACGTTGTCATCACAACACAATCCCGCTGCCACCCGAAAAACTTTCCAGCAAACTCATCCAGTTGTCCGTTGCGGAATTGCTGGCAAGAGCAATCATGAATATACACAAAGAATCTTCCGTTAGTGAACTATTTGTCTAGAGGAGAATTTTATGCAGCAGATCAGTTTGTTATCACCAGCACGATTCGTGAATCCACCGGCAAAGGCGCCAACCGGCAGCTTCGCCGTGATGGGAAAATTCCGGCGGTGCTTTATGGTCATAAGAATGAAAGTATTTCGCTCAGTGTGGATCCGAAGGAAATTTTTAAGATTCTACGTTCTCAGGCGGGCGAAAACACCATCTTTGAATTGAATATTCCTGGCCGTGACAAGGTCAATTGTCTGATCAAAGAATATCAATTGGAGCCGATTTCCCAGGCGCTTCTTCACGCCGACTTCTATGAAGTGGCGATGGATCAGAAGCTGGAACTACATGTGCCGCTGATCACGAAAGGCGAGGCATATGGGGTCAAGACGGAAGGCGGATTGCTCGATGTGGTCCATCGTGAATTGAAAGTGGAATGTTTGCCTGCGGACATCCCGGAACATCTCGAAGTGGACGTGACCAACCTGAAGATCGGGGATCTTCTGCGTGTTCGGGATATCCCCGTAAGCGATAAGGTCAAGATCCTGGCCGATCCGGATGAAGTAGTCGTCACCGTGGAACATCCGCGCGCCGAAGAAGTCCCGGTTGCAGCGGTCCCTGGAGCTGAAGTCGAAGCAGAACCCGAAGTCATCAAGAAAGGAAAAGAAGCCAAACCTGCTGAGGCGGAAGAAGAGGAAGAATAACCAGACTTTGGACTTTGGACTTTGGACTTTGGACCTTGGACTTTAAGACTTGATCAAGTTGATAGCGGGGTTGGGAAATCCCGGTGGCAAGTACGAGATTACCCGGCACAATTTGGGTTATCGCGCCGTAGATCGTTTGCTTGAGATTTCACCTGCGAAGCAGGTGCGTTCTACGCACAACGCATTGCTCTTTGAAACAGAAAAGTACGGTTTGCTTTGCAAGCCGTTGACATATATGAATCGCAGCGGGAGCGCGTTGCTGGCGCTTTCGCGTGAGTTGGATCTGCAACCGTCTGAGATCCTGGTACTGTATGATGATTTTGCGTTGGCTCTAGGTTTGATCCGCGTGCGCCTTCATGGAAGCGCAGGAGGGCATAACGGACTACAGTCGATTATCGATCATCTTGGCACCACGCATGTTCCGCGTGTCCGAATGGGAATCAAAACCGATGAAATCGAGAGTTGGATCGATTTTGTGTTAAGTGAATTCCGTCGTTCGGAACGCGTGACAGTTGCAGAGATGCTGGATTTATGTTCTGATGCTGTGGACGTGATCCTCCAACAGGGGATCACGACAGCAATGAATCAATTTAACCGGAAGCAAAAGCCGGAATAAGGGAAAACCACAAAGACACGAAGACACGAAGCTTGAATCTTTCCTTCGTGCCTTTGTGCCTTTGTGGTTTGCCTCCCCGTTTTTTGCTCCTTGCTGTCCGGTAGAACCGGACAGCTTACTTTCCGCCACAAGCGGAAAATAAACCGAAAGGAGGTTCTATGAATCACTATGAGTTGATGGTGATCTTTTCTTCCACTCTTACGGAGGACGAAGAAAAGGCCCAGCTTCAACAGGTCGAGGAAATCGTAAAACATGAAAAGGCTTCAATCCTTTTCGTAGATCACTGGGGAAAAAGGAAGCTGGCGTATGTGATCAAGAAGCAGCGCCAGGGATACTATGAATGGATCTACTTTGAAGGAAGCGCAGCAGGGATTGCCGAAATCGACCGTAAGTTGAAAATGTCGGAAACGATTTTGCGCTTTATGATTTTGAAGATGGAAAAAATCCAGGTTCAGAATCTGCATAAGGATATCGAGCGTCGTGCAGCCCGCCAGGCGCAGGCGGAAATCCCGGCTCCCGAACCGGTGGCTGCGGCTAATCCCGTAGAAGAACCCGAAATCCCCGAAGAACCAGTTTCAGAAGTCGCGCCGGAAACATCCGCGCAGGAAGAAGGAGGAAGCCATGGCTCAGATGAGTAGACAGCAACCGCAACAGCAGCAAGATGGAATGGGTGGACGCCGGTATTTTTATCGCCGGAAACGAGTCTGCCGGTTCTGCAGCGAGAAAATCGACTATATCGATTTTAAGGATGTATCCTTGCTGCAGAGTTTCGTTCCGGAACGCGGCCGCATCATGCCGCGAAGAATTACCGGCACCTGCGCCTGGCACCAGCGAAAACTCGGAACCGCCCTCAAGCGGGCCCGTGTGGCTGCCCTGCTTCCTTATGTAGGAGAATAGTTGCATGAAAATCATATTGGTAGAAGATGTGGATCGGCTGGGCAAAAGGGGCGCCGTCCTCAATGTGGCGGATGGGTATGGCCGGAATTTTCTGATTCCGCGAAAGCTGGCTGTCGCCGCTACGGAAGGGAACTTGAAGCGCGTAGAGATGGAGGGGAAGAAACACCGCGTTCAGGAAGCAAAGGAAGAAAAGGACGCCGCGCAGCTCAAGACAGAACTGGATCAAGTTGCGCTGAAATTTCCGATGAAGGCTGGAGAAGGGGACGTTCTATTCGGTTCTGTCACTTCTGCCGGCATCGCGGAAATGCTGGAAGAAAAGGGATATTCGATCGACAAACGAAAGATCGAGTTACAAGAGCCGATCAAGCGTCTCGGTGATTACGCAGTTCCGATAAAGCTCCACAAATCGGTCGTTGCCGAAGTCAAAGTTTCCGTCGTCAAAGAATAAATAGACAAGCACGGAAACACGGAATCACGGAAAAGAAATAGAAAAAATTTTTCTTCCGTGATTCCGTGTTTCCGTGCTTTATTTTTTTGTGGTGAGTTATAATAGACTCCGCTTGCTTAGGGTTCTATGCCGGTCGATCTCATTACAGAAAAGGGTTTGCCCCACAGTTTGGAAGCGGAACGCTCCGTTCTGGGCGCCATCATTCTGGAAAATGAATCGATCTACCAGGTATTGGATTCTCTCTCCAGTGAAGATTTTTATGCCGAAAATCACAGGATCCTCTACGACTGTTTTGTCAATCTAACAACTGCCACGCGGAGCATCGATCTTGTGATTCTGCGTGATGAGCTCACAAAAACTGGGGAGCTCGATCAGATCGGCGGTCTGAGTTATCTTGTCTCACTGATTGACAGTGTTCCCTCCGCTCGAAATATCCAGCATTACTCGCAGATCGTTAAAGAGAAGGCGGTCTTGCGAAGCTTGATCCGCACGGGATATGAAATCATTGATTCCTGTTACAAACAGGAAGAAGAGACCGATGAGATCCTGAACAAAGCAGAGCGAGCCATTTTCTCGATCGCGGAAGACCGCATCCAGACTGGATTTCAACCGCTGAAAGATCTTGCAGACGATGCGTTTACGCGAATCAAGTATCTGCAGGATCACCCGGGTGAGCTGACCGGTCTATCCACCGGCTTCAAAGATCTCGATGATTTGACTTCCGGCTTTCAACCTTCCGATCTGATCATCATTGCCGGACGGCCGTCGATGGGAAAAACCGCATTTGCGCTGAACATCGCGCTTCATGCAGGCACGATTCTGAAGAAGACCGCAGGCATCTTCAGTTTGGAAATGTCTAAAGAACAGCTGATGTTGCGATTGCTTTGCTCGGAAGCCAGATTAAATGCTCATCATTTACGATCGGGAGAATTTACAAGAAAGGAATGGTCGGAGCTGCTCCGGACGATGACCATCCTCAGCGATTCGAAGATTTTCATCGATGATTCCAGCGGGATCACACCGCTGGAAATGGGGGCGAAGGCGCGTCGTTTGAAAGCGGAGCACGGCCTGGATTTGTTGATTGTAGATTATTTGCAGATGCTGCGGATGAAAGGACGCTGGGACAACCGGCAACAGGAAATTACTGCAATCTCGCGTTCGTTAAAAGAGCTGGCAAAAGAGCTGAACGTTCCTTTGATTGCGCTCTCACAGCTTCACCGCGGACCGGAAACGCGGGGCAAGGATCACAAACCTGTGCTTTCGGATCTTCGTGAATCAGGTGCGATTGAACAGGATGCCGATGTGGTTTGTTTTATTTACCGGGAAGAATTGTATGAGCCGACAGATGAGAACCGGGGATTGGCTGAGATCCTGGTTCGCAAGCAACGCAACGGTCCTACGGGTGAAATCGAGCTCGTCTTCTTGAAGGAATTCACGCGGTTTGAACTTAAATATAAGTGAGCTGGTTTTTCAGCGTCCTACCTGGGCCGAGATCAATCTCGATGCTCTTGGTTCTAATTATTTAGTAATTCAGAAGATCGTTTCTCCCGCCACGATACTGGCGGTCGTAAAATCGGACGGGTATGGTCATGGCGCCGTGACCGTGGCCAGAGAGCTTCAGGCGGATGGTGTAGCGTATTTTGGCACGGCCACGATCACGGAAGCGATCGAGCTGCGAAATGCCGGCATCGTCGTTCCCGTTCTGGTGCTGAGCGGTTTGACGCCCGAGCAACTCCCGCTATTGCTGCGATACGATCTGATGCCCGCCGTTTACAACAGAGAATTCTTGCAGGCGCTAGACGAATACACGCGTGCGCAACGCAAGGAAGTTACGATCCATGTCAAAGTGGATACCGGCGTGGGACGTCTTGGATTCACCACATCTGATGCAGCGCAGCTGTTGCGGCATCCGCTTCCGTTTATCAAGATTGGCGGAGTGTACACGCATCTCGCCAGTGCCGAAATTCCAAATGATCCGTATACGAAAAAACAGCTCCTGCTGTTTCGTCAGTTTCTCATCGAGAATCCTCAGAGCGGTGCTTTGATCCACACTGCGAACAGTTCTGCTGTAGTGAATTATCCGGAGTCGCACTACGACATGGTACGACCCGGGATGTTACTGTACGGTATCTCTCCCGTGGAAGACACGTTTGGTCTGATTCCGATCCTGACTCTAAAAAGCAAGATCATTTACATGCACTGGATTCAAAAAGGGGAGACCGTGGGGTACGGAAGAACGTTTTGCGCTGAACGGGATACGTTGATCGCAACGATTCCGATCGGCTACGCAGATGGTTTGCGCAGGCATCTTTCGAATCGTCTCGAAGTGGAAATCTGCGGCGCGATGTGCCGCGTGGCCGGGAATATCAGCATGGATTTGACTACAATCGATGTTACGGAAATCGCCGGCAAAGTGAAGTTGTACGATACAGCGACACTGATCGGACCGCGAACCACTGCAAAGGATTGGGCCCGCCTTCTGGATACCGTTGTGTACGAAGTAACCTGTCTGATCGGCGCCCGTGTCCCGCGAGTGTATTACAAGAACGAAAAGATCTGCGATGTGTATTATCCGTAGACTGTTCTCGTGTCCGAATCGCGTGGGTTTGTTTTTAAGATTCGTGGATCCGCAAATTGCGCAGGATGCGATGGAGGTTGTTGGGATGCATTCCAAGAATCCGGGCCGCTTCCGTGTGGTCTCCGCTTGCTTGCTCGAACGCGTTCTGGATTAACCTCTTCTTGGTCGCTCTCAGCAGTTGATTGTAGGGGATCATTCCAAGGGCCTCGATTTCACCACATTCCAGCAACGCTTCCGGAAGATCCTCAGGAAGGATGACATTCGTGGAACCCAGCACCACTGCGCGTTCGATGACATTTTCAAGCTCGCGAACATTTCCGGGCCAATCATAATTGATCAGCAGCTCACGACTACCAGATGAAATGCCTTCGATGTGACGTCCGCATTTTTTCCCATAAACCGATGCGAAGTAAGTAGCCAGCAACGGAATGTCTGCTTTTCTTTCCCGCAGTGCGGGCATTTGGACCTGCACTACATTCAAACGGTAATACAGATCCTCACGGAACTTCCGGTCTTTCACCGCTTCCTCCAGATCTTTGTTGGTTGCCGCGATGATCCGGACATCAATTTTGATTGCGCGGGTTCCTCCCACCCGTTCGAATTCCCGCTCCTGCAGTACTCGCAATAGTTTGGCCTGCAGCGGAGCGGCGAGATCCCCTACTTCATCCAGAAACACAGTGCCCCCGTCCGCTATTTCAAGCTTTCCTTTCTTCTGGGCGATGGCTCCGGTGAAAGCGCCCTTTTCATGACCAAAAAGGTCGCTCTCCAGTAACGTTTCGGACAATGTTGCGCAGTTAATCACGACGAAAGGTCTCCGGACCCGTTCACTGTTCCAATGAATTGCCCGCGCTGCCAATTCTTTTCCTGTTCCGCTTTCTCCTTGAATCAAAACAGTGGAACCGGTTGGCGCAACTTTGGCAATCAGCTCGTACACTTTCTTCATGGAATCGCTTTCGCCGATCATCCTGGATTCGAATTTTAAATCTTCGATCATTAGACGATGATCGTTTTCCAGGATTTTCAAGTAACGGTGATTCTCTAAAGCTACTGTGCCGATCGTTGCGATCGCACAAACGAACTGCAAGTGGTCCTCGTCAAAGCGAACACCGGGATCTGAAGTATCCAGAATGAGTACAGCGAGAATCCTATCTTTTGCCGCCATGGGGACAGCAATTACCGAGGCAATCTTAAATCCGGACAGGCTTTTGGTAGCATCGGATATTTTGGGGTCAGAGAAAACATCATTACTTAGAAAGGCGGTACGCTCCTGAAGAACCGTCCTGATAATGGTTCTGCTTACGGGGACCCGTAGCACTCGAAGTTCCTGGTCACCGGTATACGAGAAATCGATCTCATCAGTTCCCGGTTGTAAAAGAACGAGTGTTCCGCGTTCGGCGGGAACAACTTGAAATACGGATTGCAGTAGAGTACGGCAGAGTGATTCCCATTCACTGATCTTTTGCAAGGATTGAGCAAGATTCAAAAGCGCTTCGAGAGCGCGTGCAATTTTTTCACTCGAGGGAAGTGCAGAGAGGAGCTTTTCGGGATGCAAATAAAGGGTGTCTTCTACACGGAAACGGGTTGTAGAAAGCATCTCAAGAGCCGGATCCATCAATGGGGATGGAGGCGATTCTTCATCTTGAAGCAGAAAAAGGAAACTGGATCCTCCCAATTCGATCCGGTCTCCGTGAGAGAGGCGGTGCTTTTGAATCGGGATGCCGTTCACGAAGGTACCATTGCGGCTTTTTAGATCGGCGATCTCGAAATGATCATTATTTCTTGTAATCAAACAATGCTTCCGCGAAGCTGAGGCGTCGGTTAATGGAATCCAGCTGGAACTATCGCGTCCAATCGATGTGCTTTCGTCCGACAGCGGATAGGTCGTTCCCTGTTGGGGTCCGGCAATCGCAACCAATTTGGGATTCATAGCTCTCCCCTGATTTTACATCAGATGCAAGAGGAGAGCGTTTCTCCTCTCAGCGAAGTTCCCCGAGAAATTCCCTTGCAGTAACGATGCGGATTCCTCGGTACACCTCGATATCAAGCAAATCTGAATCTCCGGTAACGATAAATCGCGCCTCTGCTTCCACGGCGGCAATAAGATAAATATCATCCGACGGATCACGGTGGGTAACACGGAGGTTCAACTTTCCTGAGGAGACAAAAGCCAGCACGGCAAGGTCCTCCAAGAATTCATCGATCTCAACCGGACTCTTCTTGTGAATTCTTGCCAGCCTTGGATAATTCAGGACACGCCGGATTTCATCCAAAATCGAAGGCGAAACCACCAGTTCAAAGTACCCTCTACGCCACGCGTTCAGCGCTTTTGCCGGGTTCCCTGAGGAATGAAGAGTTGCGCTTACAAACTGGTTTGCATCCAGGACAGCGCGAAACACTTTAGCTGACCTTTGTCGGGCTCATCGCTTCACGGATCAGTAATTCCAGGCGCTTTGTCTTCTTCGCCGCTCTTCTAAACTCGCCAACCTTGTTCCAAAACCGTTTTCTTCTTTCTTCCAATTGCTCCAACTTCCATAGGGGAATCAACGCTGCCATGGCCTTCCCGTCTCGCTCAATGACATAGCTGTCATCTCTCAACTGAACTTCATTCATAACTTGACCCAGATGCTTTCTCAAATTCATTGCCGAAATTCGTCGAGTCATTTCACACCTCTATGATTATATTAATCATAGCAATCTACATGATCAAGTTCGAGAGCGTTCCCTGTTGCGGGCACCCGCAATCGTCACCAATCTCGGATTCATGGCTCTCCCCCAGATTTTACATCAGATGCAAGAGGAGAGCGTCTCGAATGAATTAGAGAAGGAGAGCGGCGTTAGTTTCGCCCGGGAAGGTCGAAGAGGACCGCAGCTTCACCTTGAGCGGCGATTTGAGTATCGAAGTAGGCAACGATCAACCGTCTGCGTGCCTCGAGTCCTTCGATCTCCGCCTTGTTGAGTGTGTTTCCCAGTTCCTTCTCCAGTGTTGCCTGATTCAGATCACGGAGTTTGCTGAGCAACCTCCGTTCGCAATGAGTCAGGTTCTTTGGATTCTGGAGATCCTCGTTTCTACGGAATGCGCGTGTGCGGTCGACCATCCAGATCTTCCAATCTTTTGTGATCAAGAGGTTTCCCATGTTGGCGTCGGTATCATAGATCAACTCGTTTATGATATGGACGATGCAGGCCTGTTTGGCCCAGTTTACGGGATCCGGTGGTTGAATATTGTTGCGTACCCTGTCGAGCTCCATCATTGCGACATCGTCGACCCACCAGGTGACCGCCGCGCGCTCTCCTTCCACCTTTCGCTCCACGGAAGGAGGAGTCATGTTCAATCCCAAAAGTTTATCCAATTTGTATGCAGCGATGTTGAATCCGTAATAATCGCGGAAGTTCATCTCGCTGCCGGCTAAGGACTGAAACAAGTGTTTGCTTTCGTTAATGGTCTGGATGTGCGCATTGTGAATCACGCCGTTGTATTCCAGCTTGGCGCGCCGGGAGTTGGTGGTACCGGTCGAAAGAGATTTCATGGATAGGATTTTGCCATTTTGCAGAAATTCTTCCTTTTCTTCTAACGACAAAACCACTGTGGAGGTTTCGGCCAGAGCGATCAACGGAAATAAAGTCAGGGCGAGTACCACTGAAAGCGACAGAAGCCGGAACATTTCCATTTTCTCCTACTTAGCATTTAGCAAATTACTTGCCAGCATTTGAGAATCATTGGCTCGAGGAAATCCTGTTATAAAATCGGTTAGATTGAACTATCCGTTGGATAATGAAACTATCAAACTGATTGCGATCCGGCAGGAGCAGACCGGCTTCAATTGACTCAAGGTTCGATCTCTCAACGCGGAATACATTTTGCAT
Organism: uncultured bacterium; assembly: GCA_963843285.1. Classification (GTDB taxonomy): domain Bacteria; phylum Acidobacteriota; class HRBIN11; order JAKEFK01; family JAKEFK01; genus CAZDDB01. Next base: position 166,642 of record CAWJJO010000001.1, on the reverse strand, counting down.
GGTATGAGGTGTATGATGTTGCTAACAAGGGGCGGACTGTGAGCTTACAAGTTCGGTGTGTACTGGTTCTTGTAGTTGCTCTTTTACCTGCTGCGGCCCGGGCTCAAATTACCCACAATACTGGTTCGATTTACGGGAACGTTTCGGATGCCGCTCAAGTACCGCTTCCCGGTGTGATGGTAACGCTGGAAGGAGAAGGTTCCGGCTCAAGAGTTGTCTATACCGGAGACATGGGCGCTTACCGCTTCACGGCTCTGCTTCCGGGAAAATACGCAATTACTTTTTCTCTACAGGGTTTTACCGAAGTAAAGGAGGAAGAGATTCCTGTCAGCACCGGAGACTCTGTCAATCTGGATGTCATTTTGCGCGAAGCGTTCCAGGAAACGATTGTTGTAAAAGCCGAAACATCTCTTGTCGACACAAAAAAGACCGGCACATGGACTGTGTTTGACGAGACGCATTTGAACAGCGTTCCTAACGCGCGTGATCCGTGGTCGATTCTGGATCAAGTGCCGGGCATCGATGTGAACCGCGTGAACGTGGGGGGAACCGCTTCGGGTCAGCAAGCACTGTTCATTGCACGCGGCGGTTCCTTTTCGCAAAACATTTACAGCTACGACGGCATCAACATCACCGATCCGGTTGCGCGTGGCGCAACGCCCGCTTATTTCGATTTCGGATCGTTTGAGGAGATTCAGGTTACAACCGGAGGCGGAGATCCATCGATCGCAACCGGAGGTGTTGTCCTGAACTTTGTAACCAAACGCGCGGGAAACCGGTGGTCTGGTCAGGGCTCCGTTTTCTTTACCGATCATCATCTGCAAGGTGACAACGTCGATGACGAGCTGAGAGCCCAAAACTTCCTCAGTCCAACAAAGATTGACAACCTTTACGAGTACGGAGGAGATCTGGGAGGTCCGATTATCAAAGACAAATTATGGATCTGGGGCGCGTATAGAATTCAGCGCATCTCCAACATCAGTACCGCATTTCTTGCTCCCAACGGCACAATCGCCGGATCCGATCCGGTCCTCTTCGATTTGAGTCATTACAACCTCAAACTCAATTTCTCGGCGAACATGAACAATGAAACAAACTTTCAATTTTTCCGCGACCGGAAACAGCGAACTAATCTTTTCTTCACCTGGCCAAGTCAACTTTCGCCGGAGGCAGCGCTCTATCAGGATGGAAGCGGCGGGAATTACAAGGTAGAACATGCATGGACTCCCAATTCAAGCTGGTTCGTGGATATCAAGCTTGCTTATCTGAACGGACCCTTTTCGTTTTTTCCGAACGCTGGAATCGGACCCGATGCGCAGCCTGTACAGCGGATCAACGATGACTTTTGGTGGGAGAATGGATCGTTTTGGGCCAACATCAGAAGGCCTCAATACAACGTCAATGTAGATACGAATGCTTTTGCTCCAAACAGACTAGGTGACCACGAATTCAAGTTTGGGTTTGCGTACAAGTTTACATCCGCTCAATCGAGCAGCCAGTATGGAGGAGATGTATTTCTCTACGATTTCGTCGGACAGCGCGGAGATCCAAGCCTTGGAGAAGGTGTTGCGAGACTCCGGTACGAATGGCATCCGCGCCACGTGGTCGAAAGTCTTGGAATCTACGCCGGCGATACGTGGCGTTTGAACCGCGTAACATTGAATCTCGGACTGCGTTTCAATACCCAATCCGTGTACAATCATGCCAGCACCGCTCCTGCCAATTCTCTTTTGCCCGACCTTCTGCCGGCGCTTTCATTCCCCGGTTCCGATCCCGTCCGTTTTACAAACGTGTCGCCGCGGTTGGGCGCAACCTGGGATGCCTCGGGAAGCGGGAAAACAATCATCCGGGGAAATTATGCGCGCTTCTATGACAGTATCGACTCATTCTACTCCCTTTTTGTGAATCCGATCGGCCAATTCTATCCTTACACAGGACTTTATACGTATTACGCCGATTTGAACGGGGACGGGACTATTACCCGGGATGAAGTTTTTCCTGAATATTATGTTGGACCGTTTGGTGGTTTGGTTCCGGGTGATGCAGACGCAACCGTCAGCGGGTTCTCCAATCACCGCGTTCTGGATCCGGACCTGGAGTCACAAACAACGGATGAATTCCTGGTTGGCATTGAGCGTGAGTTCGTTAAAGACCTGTCTGTTGCGATTACGTACACACACCGGAAATATGACCGGATTCAGGATACTTACATCCCTGGAATCGCTTCACTCGATTACCATTGTGCGCCACTCACAGTCACGAATCCGGAAACAGGAGAGACGTTTGAAACCACCGAGTGTTTGCTTTCGGAGGAGATTCTAGACAAGGATCAGCTTATACTCTTGAATACAAACGGCCGCACGCGCACGTACGATGGATTGGAGCTAACCTTGAATAAGAGAATGTCTCATGGATGGATGGTTCGCGCCTCCGGAACCTTGCAAACGCAGAGACTGCACTTCGCCGACAATTCCACGACATTTGGCGGTTCGTATCAGGATCCAACCAATGTTCAGAATACGGGCGGCAGATTCTACGCCGATGATTTTACCAGCAATCTCGGCTCGGAATGGAGTTTTAAAATCAGCAGTGTGCATCAGCTTCCGAAAGACTTCACTGCAGGCGTCTACTTCAAGATCAACAACGGCCATGTGGTACCGCTGCGACAGAAGGGCTTTCTGTTTGAGAATCGCTATGCGGAAGGATCCCACAGCCGCCTGGTAGCTCCCATTGATGAGCTGAGAACGGATGCCGTCTATTACCTGGATCTGCAAGTGGAAAAACAAGTTTCGCTGGGAAAGGTTGGATCTCTCCGGGCGGTTTTGAGCGTGTTTAATGTCTTCAACTCGAACACGGTGCTGGAAATCGATGGCCGCGTCGATACTCGTCAGTTCCTGCAACCGCAAAGTATCATTGACCCCCGCGTCTTCCGTATCGGACTGAACTTTTCGTTCTAACTTTTCCAAAAACGGTTTGTAACGCCGGAAACCAGTTGGAGCGCAGGCTTCCAGCCTGAATTATGGGCCGCAGGCGTCCCGCCTGCTTGCGGAAGATGAAAAGCTTGTGGTTGAATGTCAGCAATGCAAGCGGGCTCTGGTTTGGGACGATATGAAATTGTTGCTCCACTCGGTGCGGGAGGAATGGGGGAAGTCTATCGGGCGCGAGATCCCAGGATCGGACGGGAAGTTGCCGTTAAGATCCTGCCTTCGCACTTTGCGAATGATTCTGAGCGTCTGACACGCTTTGAGCATGAAGCGCGCGCTGCAGGCGCGCTGAACCATCCCAACATTTTATCTATTTACGATATCGGAACGGAAAATAATGTTCCGTATCTCGTGAGTGAATTGTTGCAGGGAGATACTCTGCGACGAAAACTAAACGATGGACCGCTTCCAATTCGGAAAGCGATTGATTTTGCGCTACAAATTGCCCATGGACTTTCAGCGGCTCATGAAAAGGAGATCGTACACCGCGACTTAAAACCGGAAAACCTCTTTATTACCAAAGACGGGCGTATCAAGATTCTGGATTTTGGTTTAGCGAAGCTAATTCACCCTGAAGTCTCCGGCAGCCAGCTAACACAGGCAACAACTGCAACACATCAAACCGAACCTGGCGCTGTCCTGGGAACAGTCGTGTATATGGCGCCCGAACAGGTTCTTGGCCAGAAAGTGGATCACCAGTCAGACATCTTTGCATTCGGCTCCGTTTTGCACGAAATGCTTTCCGGAAAGCGGCCATTTCAAGGCGAATCGCATGTGGAAGTCATGCACGCTATTCTAAAATCGGATCCTCCCGATCTGACGCAAACGAATTCCAACATTCCTCCAGGTTTAGAACGAATCATTCGCCGTTGTTTGGAAAAAGATCCGGACCACCGGTTTCAATCAACAAGCGATCTGGCATTTGCGCTGGAAGCCCTTTCCACGTCATCGGGTACAACGACAACTGTCCGCGCAGTGGCACCCACCGCTAATCTAATCCGATATACGGCTGCTTTTGCTCTGCTTTCGGTTGTTGCGTTTGGATTCTTTTACGCGGGGAAAAAATGGGGAACCAGACAAACCGGTGCAAGTCCCGCGTACCCTTCTCAATCGCCGGCATTTTCGTGGGAGCGAATGACTTTCCGCAGAGGATATGTCGATGGAGCAGCGTTCTCTCCGGATGGGCAAACACTGGTATACAGTGCCGACTGGGGTGTGAATTTCCAGGAGGCTTATTTCTCGAGACTCGGAAGCCCCGAGGCCCGTTCCGTGGGTCTGAAAAACGCGAAGGTTCTCTCGGTTTCGTCAAATGGAAACCTTGCGGTTCTGCTGAAAGCGAATGTTCTGGCTCAGATGCCCTTTGCAGGTGGAGTCCCGCGCGAGCTTTTGGAAAGTGTAAGAGATGCGGATTGGTCTCCGGATGGAAAAGGATTGGCCGTTATCCACCAAAATAGAATCGAGTTTCCTATTGGAAAGGAGCTATACAGGTCACAGCACTACCTTGGGGAGATCAGTTTTTCACCAAAGGGGGATCTCATCGCATTCATTGAAATGCGAGTGCCCGGTATTGGTTCTGTATACGTGGTAGATCTAAATGGAAAAGCGAAAAAACTGTATGAAGCCGACATGACCACCGGCTCAGCAGGCATGGGGCTGTCATTTTCAGCAGCAGGTGATGAGGTCTGGTTCGGTTCACGTCCTAAAAAAGGAACGGGGCAGGTGCTTTGCGCGGTAACCCTCACCGGCCAATTTAGAGAAGTGCTTCCCCTAAACGGACGTTTCCGTTTGTTTGATATATCGAAGGATGGTCTTGTACTACTAAATCGCGGAGAGACCAGAGCTGGAATGGTTTATTTCTCTCCTTCGGAAGGAAAGGAACGGGATGTGTCCTGGCTATCCGGATCCATTCTTGTGGATATATCGGATGATGGAAAGGTATTACTCTTCACTGAAAACGCTGATCGTGCGGGGGAGCCTGACCGAGGTGTTTACATACGAAATGTGGATTCTCCTGATGCGGTTCGTCTGGGAGATGGCTGGCCATCCGATTTATCGCCAGATGGCAAGTGGGTACTTGCCACTTTGAAAGGCGCCGTCGTTTTACTACCTACCGGCGCCGGTCAAGCCAGGACTCTATCACAAGGGTGGGATGAATCCGCGGCTGCATTTTTTCCGGATGGGAAACAGATTCTGTTTTGCGCCCTAAAAACTGGAGGCAAGGAGCGAATTTACGTTCAAGATATTGCAGGAGGGGAACCGAAACCCGTTTCTCCAGAGGGAGTTTACGTGTCGGACAATTCGTCGGCGGCCGTTTCGCTGGATGGGAAGCATTTTATCGCATACGACGACGATAATGGCTACTTGCTGTATCCGGTGGAAGGAGGAGAGCCAAGAGAGATCAAAGGATTGGAGCAAGGCGAGATTCCGCTGGTTTGGAGCCCCGATGGAAGAGCGATCTATGCGGAAAGTGGAATCCCTTCGCGCGTATTTCGAATTGATCTACAGACTGGACGGCGTCAATTATGGAAAGAACTCATGCCTCCAGACCCGATAGGCGTTCATTTTGTCGGGCCGAAGTTGACACCTGATGGAAAAACCTATGCTTATGCGTACTTGCGCACTCTGACAGACCTTTATGTGATCGAAGGACTGAAGTAAAACGCGAAATATGTGATAATCGAATACAGTTTGCAACACCGGCCAAAACCACGCGAAGATTCTTACTCCTTGTACGGAATTCTGCAATTATGATTGAATAGGCATTGTGCAAGCCGGCTCCCGCCTGGGCCCTTACGAAATTGTTGCTCCACTCGGTGCGGGTGGAATGGGGGAGGTCTATCGCGCGAAAGATCCCCGGTTAAAAAGAGACGTTGCGATCAAAGTATTGTCCACTGAAGTACTTGGTGATACAGAGCGGCAGAAACGGTTCCAGCGCGAAGCGGAAGCGGTCAGCGCGCTGAATCATCCCAACATTCTTTCCGTTTACGACATGGGATCTGAAAACGGAACTCCTTACATCGTTTCAGAATTAATCGAGGGCGAATCACTGCGAAAGTTGCTCATCAAAGGAGCTGTGCCAATCCGAAAGTTACTTGATATTGCTGTGCAGATCGCCGACGGTCTGGCTGCCGCTCATCAGGCGGGGATCGTGCACCGGGATCTGAAGCCGGAAAACATCATGATTACCCGCGAGGGTCGGGTTAAAATTTTGGACTTCGGACTGGCCAAACCGTTGCTTCCCAAGATAGGAGGACCGCAGGAGGAAACCGCATCAGCTGAGTTAACGGAATCGGGAATCATTCTGGGAACCGTACGTTACATGAGTCCGGAACAAGCCAGCAGCCTTCCGACTGATTTTCGTTCGGATCAATTTTCACTGGGCCTGGTGCTTTACGAAATGGCGACAGGCAAACAGGCGTTTGCTCACAATACATCGTTTCAAACACTTTCTGCAATTGTCGCTGATGAGGCTACGCCCATTGCTACGCTCAATCCAAAAGTTCCTGCTCCACTGCGGTGGTCGATTGAACGAACCCTGGCAAAAGATCCGCACCAGCGTTACGGTGCAACGATTGATTTGTATCATGAACTGCGGAATTTGCGCGATCATCTTTCGGAAGCTACATCTACAGGGTCTATGGCGGCACTTCCGGCGAAAAAATGGACGACAAATCGTTTGGTGCTTGCAACCCTATTCTTCCTTTTGCCTGCGTCTGCATTTTTGATTGCAGCGCTCCTTTTTTCTTCAACGGGCGTAGACCTTTCTTCTTATCGTCTCACTCCACTGACCACGGAGGCCGGATTGGAGAATAACGCAGCATGGTCTCCGGATGGCCGGACTATCGCGTACGACGCAAACGTCAACGGCATCTCGCAAATATTCTCGCGCAGCCTTGATGCGGTTATCCCCGCTCAAATCACCAAATTGCCGGTAGATTGCGTGAATCCGTTTTGGTCGCCGGACGGTAAGAGAATTTTCTTTTTCTCATACGGAGATACTGCGATTGATCTGCGGTCTGTTAGCCCAGCGGGCGGATCCGCAGACCTGGTGTTGGAAGAAATGGAGGATGCAACCATCTCACCGGATGGAAAAACTCTGGTATTCCTCCGTGCGGAGGGTGATTCCATCACGCTATGGGTTTCTTCGCCTCCAGGCGGCAAACCCGCCAGATATCCCTCTTCACTTTTTGACACTAAGGAGTATCGCATTGGGACCATGAAGTTTTCCCCAGATGGTTCGAAAATCGCTTTTATTCTTCGTCCAACGAGCCAAATCGGCCATGCCCTCCAGCTCTGGATCTCTTCCGTTCCCAAAGGGAAAACCCTGGAGATTATTGCAGCATTTATCAGATCCCGTTCCGGGAGGCTATGTCAGTTGGATGCCGGACAGCAGACATATTGTTTTATCAGCATGGCTTCCGAAGAAACAATTCTCTCTGTGGATGGCAGATTCCAAATCAGGAAGGATCCGCCGTCTCACTGATAGAGGGCACTATTATTCTCCATCAGTTTCTCCGGATGGGAACAGAATTGCGTTTACGATTAACGAAAACAATATCGATCTGGTTGAAATCCCTCTGGACGGATCTCCTGTTCGCAAACTGCTGGTTACTTCGCGAAACGAAGAAGATCCTGCATGGTCTCCCGATGGAGATCAATATGCTTACGTTCGCGGATTTGAAATCTGGATGTGCAGCCGTACGGAAGGCTGGCAAAGGCCACTTGTTACTCAAAAGAATTTTGAGGATCTCACGGCCGATTTCTCACGTCCGACGTTTTCTCCTGACGGTCAGCGGATCTCCTATTACCGGAACGGAGAAAAGGAAAAAAATGCATTATGGATCTCAAACGTTGCCGGGGGGCCGCCTGTGTATCTTACTACTGGAGTGCTACTGGCCGGGCACTCGTGGTCACCGGATGGAGAATGGATTGCGTTCGTAGAAAAATCCACGGAAGGCTTCTGGCTGGCCAAAACGAGATCCGGCGGAGCCGGCGAGACAGTCAAACTGAGCCAAGCCGTATCGTCTGCGACCGCTGCAATGGACTCACATTCGCTGGGCTGGTCTCCCATGGGAGATTGGATCAGTTATCCCACCTTAGATGGTCTCTCTATTGTTTCTCCGGATGGTAAAACAACACGCTTACTGGACAAACCGAATCCGCTGGTAGGCGGATGGTCAAAAGATGGGCAGACGATCTACGGCATCTTTCAGCGCGAAGACCGCCATTCAGTTCTGGCCGGTATTGACATAAAAACAGGAAAAGAGAAAACCATTCTGGACCTCGGGTTTTCCTACTTCTCCTTGAGCGGGTTCAGTCTTGCTCCTGACGGAAAAAGTTTTATCACTTCTGTAGAACGCCAGGAAGGGGATATATGGATTCTGGAAGGGTTCCCTAAGCCACGCCGGTTTTTTGATTTCTTCTCGCGAGATTTCGCAATGAAAAATGAGTGAGGAGTAATCACGGAAACACGGAATTCACGGAAAGGATTGAATTCATACTCTAATTCCGTGGATTCTGTGTTTCCGTGATTATTCCCTCTTTCTTTGAAGTTGCCGTCCTGCTTGCGGATCTTAAAACAGTTGTGGTTGAATGTCAGCAATGCAAGCCGGCTCTCGTTTAGGACCCTACGAAATTGTTGCTCCACTGGGAGCAGGTGGAATGGGGGAGGTTTATCGCGCGAAAGATCCACGGTTGAAAAGAGAAGTTGCGATCAAAGTATTGTCTACAGAAGTGTTGGGTGATACAGAGCGACAGAAGAGATTCCAGCGAGAAGCAGAAGCGATCAGCGCGCTGAATCATCCGAACATTCTTTCCGTTTACGACATGGGAGCCGAAAACGGGATCCCTTATATCGTTTCGGAATTAATCGAAGGAGAATCACTACGAAAGTTGCTCATCAAAGGAGTTGTGCCAATCCGAAAGCTGCTTGATATCGGTGTTCAGATCGCAGACGGCCTGGCTGCCGCTCATCAGGCGGGAATTGTGCACCGGGATCTGAAGCCGGAGAACATCATGATTACCCGCGAGGGGCGAGCAAAAATTCTGGACTTCGGATTGGCCAAACCACTGCTTCCAAGGACAGCAGGGCCGCAAGAGGAAACAGGATCTGCCGCGATAACGGAATCGGGAATCATTCTGGGAACCGTACGTTACATGAGTCCTGAACAAGCCAGCGGCCTTCCAAGTGATTTTCGTTCGGATCAATTCTCATTGGGTCTCGTGCTTTATGAAATGGCAACAGGCAAACAGGCATTTGCTAAAAATACGCCTGTTCAAACACTTTCTGCAATTGTCGGTGATGAGGCTACACCCATCGCCACGCTCAATCCAAAGGTTCCTGCTCCCTTGCGATGGTCAATTGAACGAACCCTCGCAAAAGATCCGCATCAGCGCTATGGAGCAACGATTGATCTTTATCATGAGCTGCGGAATTTGCGGGATCATCTTTCAGAAGCTACTTCCACAGGCGGGATGCCGGCTGTTCCGGCTAAAAAATGGACGACAAAGCATTTCGTGATTGCGGCCCTGCTGTTCCTGTTAGCTGCAAGCGCATTTCTGGTTGCAGCTTTCCTTTTCCCTTCGGGCGGTGTAGATCTTTCTGCTTATCGCCTTACCCAATTGACTTCCGAACCGGGTTCTGAGGACGCTCCTTCATGGTCGCCGGACGGCAAAACTGTGGCTTACATGGGGACAGTAAACGGGGTCTCTCAGATATTCTCACGAAGTCTGGATGCCGTGATTTCTGCTCAAACCATCAGGCAACCTACAGATTGTCGCGATCCGTTTTGGTCTCCGGATGGTACGAGAATATTCTTTTATGCAGGCGGCAGCCTTGAGGCAGTGGGCCCAGCGGGAGGATCCCCAGAGGTTGTAATAGAAGATATTGTGGATGGGGCAATCTCGCCGGATGGAAAAACACTGGTATTCATGCGTGAAGCGGGTAATTCGAGTTCTCTGTGGATCTCCTCGCCTCCAGGCGCAAAACCCACAAAAATTCCCCCCTCCGTCTTTGATACAAAGGACTACCACTCGGGAAGCTTGAATTTTTCTCCTGATGGGTCGAAAATCGCTTTCACTCTTTTGCCGACGCGACAAACGGGTTCGTTCATTGAGTACTGGATTCTTCCGTTCCCGAATGGAAAGCCACGGAGAATCCTGCAGAATTTCCCGGATACCGGGGACGGCGAAGCCATGAGCTGGATGCCGGACAGCAGGCATGTTGTCTTTCAAGCAGTGAATCAGAAAGGTCCGTCCCTCTCTCTTTACATGGCAGATACCCAAACGGACAAAGTTCAACGCATTACAGTTGGAAGCAAGACTGAACGGAAGCCTTCAGTTTCTCCCGATGGAAACCAGATTGCATTTACAATTTCGGATAGGAATTATGATCTGATTGAAGTCCCACTGGATGGATCTCCCCTTCATAATTTATTGGCCACTTCACGAGACGAAAGAGACCCTGCCTGGTCTCCGGATGGAACTCAATATGCCTACGTCACGGACCGCACGGGCACCAATGAGATCTGGGTAAGGAGCCGAAAGGAAAGTTGGGACAGGCCGCTGGTAACGCAAAAGAATTTTGGTGAGGATCTTACAAACAACCTTAGTTCTCCGAAGTTTTCTCCTGACGGCCAACGAATCGCCTATTTCAGAACCGGACAAAAAGAAAAATATGCCATTTGGGTCTCTGCCGTTGCTGGCGGGCCGGCCGTATTCATCTCATTGGCGGTACCAGGGCCTTCCTGGTCACCTGATGGAGAATGGATTGCGTTCCTGGATGGTTCGCCGGATGGTTTTGTGCTAACCAGGACAAGAGCCAGTGGTGGTGGCGAGAAGATCAAGCTAACCAAGCCATTCACCCTTGTGAACTTCCGGTCCGTGACATGGTCTCCTACCGGAGAATGGATTACTTACGTAACAGAACAGGGTCTTACTATTGTTTCACCGGATGGTAAAACAAGCCGCGCACTGAATAAACCGGATTGGCTCACCGGCGGATGGTCAAAAGATGGACAGATGATTTATGGCATCTGGCGGAATTGGAAAGATCGACACGGAGTCCTGTCGAGTATTGATCTGAAGACAGGAAAGGAAAAGATGATTCTAGACCTTGGAATTGTCACATCGTTACGCGAATTCAGTCTTGCTGCTGATGGAAAGAGTCTTATCACTTCCCTGGAACGCGCAGAAGACGATATTTGGATACTGGAAGGGTTCCGCAAGCCCCGCCGCTTCTTTGATTTCCTTCTCCCGAAATTGATCATCCTTCATCTTGACTCTTGCGTTATTCCTGCGGTGCGGATATTTTGTTACGTATGGCTACAAGCGGATACAAGAGTATTTCCAGAGTGGATCACGAAGCGAAACACGCGTACGGCTGGTTCGTGAGAGTCGCGTTTCAAAGTGAAATGCATCAGCGGTTCTTTAGCGATATTGCTCACAAGGGAAAAAGAGCCGCCTTGAAGGCAGCGATTGAGTGGCGAAACCGCACCGAGCGCAAACTGGGAAAGCCGCGCACCGAGCGAAAGGTCGCCGTCCTCAGCCCTACGAAATCGAAGCGGCGTAATCGGGGTTCGCCGTACTTCGAAAGCGATGACTCGTGATGGTCGTAAGATGGGACCGGTATATGAAGTCTGCTGGTTTCCGAAACCGGGTGTGGTGCGGCGAACATCAATTTCCATTCTGAAATACGGAGAGCGAGAGGCCTTCCGGCGGGCATGCGCTTTGCGCCGGAAAGGGGAGAAGGAAATGTTCGGCGCTCCGCTGCCTGATATCCAGCCAAGACCCCGTTCCGGACGTAAAGCCAGACGCTGATATGTAACAGATCGGTTACATATCCCTGCAAAAGGATCGTACCTGTTCGGCGTTAACGCCGGACGATGGTGTTGAGATCGATCAACTGATCCGGATATGGCTCCCAGACGACGTCGCCGCGGCCAGCGCAGGATGGAGCATCAGGGCGCGGTCCCGCTGTACCAGTGCATCGTAAAGATTCAAATAGATCGATCCGCCATTTACCGTATTTTCACTGAGCGGATCCAGACTGTTTACGACACTCCTGAGACCGATGCGAAGTGGATGGAGAGACGGCGCTTCAGGCCCGGAACAACCTTGCAGAAACACACTCAACACTGCAAAAACACAAACTGGAAGGCAGAAGACTCGTTTCATCGGTGATAGAATTTGGCAGGTTTTTCCGAATAGGTCAAGCACGAAACAAAGTATTGTCTGTTGAGCTGATTCATCGGGTCGCCCATCCTTCCCGAAGGTGTATGATTAGTTCGTAGCTCCATGTGGCGCTTTTCGCGTTTTTAGAAATATGAAGAAGAAATCGACACAATTTGTTTGTCAGGAGTGCGGCGCGACGACCGGCGAAATGGCTGGGAAAGTGTCCGGAGTGCGGAAACTGGAATTCACTAGTCGAAGAATCCGTTGTTGCACGGGAAGCCGGCACCTGGACAGGTCTCTCTCAGAATCAGCCTGTTGCTTTGAGCGCGGAAACAGAAACTCCCGATGCTCCGCGCACGACAAGTGGAATTGCCGAAATGGATCGCGTTCTTGGAGGCGGGATCGTCGATGGAAGTCTGGTATTGATCGGTGGCGATCCCGGCATCGGCAAATCCACAATCATGATGCAGCTTGCGCAGAAGCTTGCGGAACAGCGAAAGACTGTGCTCTACGTTTCCGGTGAAGAATCAGAACAGCAAATCCGGCTACGTGCAACCCGTCTCAATGTTCGCAGTGAACATATCTATTTGTACACCGAAACCTGCATGGAACGGATCCTTGCCGAAGCGGAAAAAATTCGTCCGTTCGCGATGATTGTGGATTCGATCCAAACGATGTACACCCTGAAACTTCCCGCAATTCCGGGAAGTGTGGGCCAGGTGCGAGAAACGGCAATGCAGTTTCTTTCGTTTGGAAAGCAAAGCAACACTTCCATTTTCTTGACGGGTCATGTAACCAAGGAAGGGATGATCGCAGGACCCAGATTGCTGGAACATCTGGTCGATACTGTGCTTTATTTCGAAGGAGACAACAAGCAGTTTTTCCGGATTCTGCGCGCGGTGAAAAACAGATTCGGCTCGATCAATGAAATCGGTGTATTTGAGATGGCGGAATCCGGATTGATTCCCGTCAAGAACCCATCCCAAATGTTCTTATCTGAAAGGCCTGTCTCCGCGCCCGGATCGGTAGTGATGTGTTGTCTGGAAGGCACCAGACCATTTTTGGTAGAGCTTCAGGCGCTTGTTTCCGAGAGCGCTTACGGGACCGCCAGAAGAATGTCTATAGGGTTGGACAGTTCACGAGTGAATATGTTGGTCGCAGTCCTTGAAAAACGGATCGGTTATCATCTTTCCGGTCAGGACATCTTTCTAAACGTCGTTGGTGGCTTGACCGTAGAAGATCCCGCCGCAGATCTTGCTATTTGTGCGGCGATTGTTTCCAGTCTAAAAAACAAGGCGATTGATCCTCACACGGTTCTTTGCGGAGAGGTCGGTTTGACCGGTGAAATTCGTTCGATCAGTCACTTCAACTTGCGCGCATCTGAGGCCAAAAACCTCGGTTTTCAACGCATTCTTGCCCCTCAGAACACAAAGACGGAATCGGATGGCATTTCTATCGTGGGATGCGAGAGTGTCAAGGAAGCTCTGGGAATACTGAATAAACCGTAACTTGTCGTAGGCGCGACCCTTGTGGTCGCCCTCATGAATTCGCCATCCTTCGACGGCGGCGACCACAAGGGTCGCCCCTACCATGCCGCGGAATTGAGAGACCAAGGGTTTCCGCTGGTTTTGTAATACAATGGGATGTCTATCAAACAATATCAAACAATTATCATGATGAATATACGCATAAAAGGAGGTGAACAATTTGAGTTTGCTTGTCAGCAGACTAGTGTTAGTTGCTCTTCTGGCGATCGCCGGATATTTCATCCAGCCTTTTCAGGCGCCGAATCCGATTCTCGGTATGGCTCTTGGCACAGTCCTGGGTCTTCTTATTATCTTTCTCGAAAGCAGGATCAAGGCCGTTGGCCCTCAAGTGTTGATCGGTTCCGTAATTGGTCTGGTTTTTGGTATCGTTCTGGCGATTTTTGTAAGTTTTTTGATCGGAAAACTTGCTTTGAACAGCAGGAGCACGTCGTTTCTTCAAATATTCTCATTTTTCTTCTTCATTTACATCGGTTTACTTCTTGGAAGCAAAAAGGCGGACTGGTTCGAACCGTCCACCCTGTTGGCTTTGTTCGGAGAGAAAGGTGAAAAGAAGAGCCATAAGATTCTGGACACGAGTGTGATTATCGATGGCCGTATCGCCGACTTAACCGAGACCGGGTTTATCGAAGGAACCATTGTTGTGCCGCAATTTGTATTACGGGAATTGCAGCATATTGCGGATTCGCCGGATTCATTAAAGCGAAACCGCGGAAGAAGAGGAATTGAAATCCTGCAAAGGATGCAAAAAAAACCGGAACTCAATGTCACGATCACCGAAACTGATTTCCCCGATGTACCGGAAGTGGACATGAAATTGATTGAATTGGCAAAACAACTGGACGCGAAGATCGTTACCAATGATTACAACCTCAACAAGATTGCTCAGCTCCAGGGCGTGAAGGTGTTGAATATTAATGAGCTCGCCAGTTCATTGAGACCTGTCGTACTCCCGGGTGAAACCATGAAGGTTTTCATTCTCAAAGAAGGGAAAGAATACAACCAGGGTGTAGCATACCTGGATGATGGAACAATGGTCGTTGTAGATAATGCCAGAAAGTTAATTGGCAGAAATGTGGAAGTTGTGGTTACCAGTGTACTGCAAACGACTGTTGGGAAGATGATCTTCGGCAGACATGAAGAAGCTTAAAGAATTCGGGAACTGTGGGGCGGTTTTGCCGCCCCACACCCGCTTTTTTAGTCTACCTGTAGCCGGTTTTCAACTCCCAGACTTCCGGTGACCTGACGCGCAAGAATCCCTGCCCGCGCACGGTCTCCCTCAGTGTTTACAAAACCCACCAGGGTCACCCGGGCTCGATCCACGATAATCTGGATCGAAGGCTGTGCGGGAACAAAGTACGCAAACAATCGATCGTCACGTTGTAACCGCTGATAAATCAGATTCCTCAAACGATCATCTCCAGCGGATACATTCAGTATCTGTACCCGGTTTTGAACCGAACGGACTCCGGAAACTTCCATAGCCGCTTCCTCTGCCTGTTTTGCAAGGTATGCGTCCCGAACTTTTCCCGTCAGAGTCACATTCCCGTCTTTTGTATCTACTGAAAGAGTATTGAAGAGATAGCTCCGGCTCGTCTTCCCCTGAATTCGTGATACGACATCCAGAGTGATTTCCCGATCGGATTTCTCGTTCTCATTCAGTTGAATGTGATTGACGACATCCGTTTTCAACTCGTGTCTTGCGATTTTCTCTGCTTCGACTTTGTCTTTTAAGACCGTTGCCCGTCCTTCCAAAAGGACGTGATCCTTGTCCTGTGTGATTGTGAACTGCTCTATGCGGGTCTTCTCCAGAATCTTGTTTTCCAAATTTCCGAAGGTGGACGCCGCCAGAACAGTGCCGCTGATCAACAGGGCCGGCAACAGGAACTGAGTTTTCAATCTCATTTTCGCCTCCACCTGATCTGTTCACTCATGATTGATTTGAATGCAGAATCCGGACGGAATATTCCACCCGGATTCGTTGTGATTAACGGAAGATGCTGATTCCTACATGTATATCCGCACGTGATCTGTTGTAGTACGGATTGTAGTAGTGTTGTCCACCGGAATAGTGACACCGGTATGAATGGCCACCGTAGTAGTGGTTATGCCAGTAATTCGGATACTGGTAAACGGGCCGGTACACCGGGCGGTACGAATCGTAGTAACCGCTGTTATACGGATACCTGTTGTAATAGCTGTTGTAGTAACCCGAATTGTAGTTATTATGGTAGCCCGAATAACCGGAATAGTAGCTCGAGTGACCACAGCCGTTGTAATGCCGGTGCGAAGAATAGCGCCGGTTCGAAGCCGAAGCGGAAGAAACGTCCAGAAGCAAGAACGTGGACAATACCGCGACAATTAAGAGCAGCTTTCTCATAAAATCAAACCCTCCAGCCGGCTATTTTGCAAGAGACATGCCAATAGTCTCTTGGCCAAAATGCGACGAGAAGGTTCGGTGCGGCTGTCTTGTTATCTGGACAGATGGCCCTGCAAAGGGCTAATTTGCGACGAGCTGATTATCAATCGAAAGGACACCGGGAAGCGAACGAACGAGATTTCCTATTTTTTGTTGATCCACCGCAGACTGGACATTTCCAACCAGGGTTACCCTTCCACCTTCCACCAGAATCACGATCGATGGCAAACGGCCAACAAAATACTGCGGGTAATCTCTGCTCAGACGCCGGTAAATTGCCTGACGCAAGCGCTCGTCGCCGGCAGATATGGATGCTAAAACAATCTGGTTCTCCACGCCACGGACTCCACGGATCCACATCGCTTCTTTGAATGCATCGTCTTTCAGGGTGGTATCACGAACGTTTCCAGAGAGAGTTACAAAACCGTGACTAACCTTTACGGATACCAGATCAAACGGATTGCCCTTGATATGGTTCTCGATCTTATCGAATAACTGGGCTTCGATATCGAGATCCCGGACTTCACTGCTGCGGACGGCAATCTCATTTTCCACTTTTGTCACCCCATCCACTTTCGCTGCAACTTCGCCAGAAAGGTAGCGGGCGCCAAATAGATCAGCGACACCTTCGAGATGGATTGTCCCTCCATCATTGGTTACGGCAAGGCCTTCAATCTGAATTTTCTTGTTTTCTTTGATCTTTTTCTCAACTTTTTGAGCCAGCTCATCGTATTTACCTTTTGCAGTCTCCTGTCCAAACAGCAGCGAGCCGCAAATCAAGAGGAAAAGTAGAGTCAACCATATATGTCTCATACGATGTATTATAGCGATTTGGCAAACAGCGCTCCAGTCCCAGCCCCTTTAAAAACTCCGATGGCCTATTTGTTATTACCGGACAAAAAGCAGACCCGCAAGGTCCCCATCAAGAAACAAACGTTTTTTGTTGGGCGAGCTCGTGAGAATGATTTGATTATTTCTTCCGATTCTTTATCCAGGTTTCATGCTCAGATCAATCACCGGGGAGACGCATATTTTATTACGGACCGGGGATCACTGAATGGCGTCTTTGTCAACGGCGCGCGAATCTATGGCGAAACCCCTTTGCGCGATGGTGACATTGTTGGTTTTGGTGAAATTCATGCGCGATTCTGTTTGGAAGAAACCAGGCCTCTTCGTGAGAAAACAATCTCAGAAGCGGTCCAGCGTTTTCCCGTTTCCGACCTTGTGGATTCACGGCGTTTTCGACCGGAGAAACGGGAGCTCTATGTCGAGCTGATGTACCGTTTTAGCGCAGGTCTACTGCAGCAATTTCCATCCGCTGAGCTGGGAGAAGTAGCGCTGGACTTGATTCACGAGGTATGGACTCCGGACCGAAGCTGTCTCATGCTTCGTGAGACCACCGGAGATTGGCAAATTGCAACCCAGCGTTACGGCAAGAACCCTCAACTGACAGGAGATACGCTCGAAATCAGCACCAGTTTGATTCGTCAATTGGAAGCCGCGGAAGAGGCGCTTCTGATCGCGAACCGGGTGGAAGATCAGCGGTTTAGCGCATCGGATAGTTTGCAGCGCCAGAATATTACTTCTGTAATGTGTGCGCCTCTATGGAATAACAAGAAAATCTACGGATTTTTGTATGCGGATTTGATTTTCTCGCCACGGAATTTCAGCTACAGCGATTTGGAAATGTTCGCAATTCTGGCAAATCTTATGGCGATCAAGTGGGAAAATGATCAGCTCTGGCATCAAACCCTTCTGCAGCAGCAGCTGGAACAGGAGCTGAATCTTGCGGCTGAAATTCAACGCAAGTTCTTCCCAGTGTCACCTCCCGATTGCCCTGGATATGATGTGGGTGCTCTCACGATCCCCACACGGAAAGTGGGTGGGGACGCGTATTTCTGGCACGAACGCAAGGACAGTTCTCTTGTATTGATGATTGCCGACGTGATGGGCAAAGGACTTCCTTCGGCTCTTTTGATGTCCCAGGTTCAGGCAATCATGAAGATTTATTCAGAGCAGTATTCCAGTCCCAGGGAAATTATCACAGCAGTCAATCGATTCATTTACAGTTACAGTACACAGGAAAAATTCATCAGCATGGTGGTGATGGTACTGTCTCCTTCAGATGGAAAAATAAAATTCTGCAATGCGGGACACAATCCGCCATATCTTTTGCGGGATGAGAGAATGCCCGAGCTTTTCGAATTAGGGGGAATGCCGGTAGGCGTTTTTCCGGATCAAGAGTACGCAGAAGGCGAAGCTCAAATCCTACCGGGAGACACGATTGTACTGTATACGGACGGTCTGACGGAAGCTCGTGATCAGAATGATAACGAATATGGACTGGAGAGGATGATGCAGGTAACACAGGCAAACAAATCCCTGAGTGCGGCGAAGCTGACAGAAGCAATCATTCGTGAGATCCGTGAGAAGTGGCTGGCCACGGATCAAGAAGACGACTGGACGCTCTTGGTCCTAAAGCGTTCGTAGAATCGACGTGACAGACGCAAATGGGCGATACTGGATTTGAACCAGTGACTTCTACCGTGTGAAGGTAGCACTCTGCCGCTGAGTTAATCGCCCTTACTGCAACCAGTTAACCTATGATAGGGCAAACTCTGTGACGTTGCAATTCTATGTTCGGTGACAAATTGTGTCACATAAAATGCTTGACAGATCTGTGGAAACCGCTATAATTACGCCCTTACACAAATTAGTTAACCACAAATCTGAAGTCTTACCCGAGTTTTTTCTTTCGGAGATAAAACAAAAAAACGATGTTTAGCAGAATACTGTTTTGTCTGTTCTTCTTGCACACGGCCTGTTTTTTTTCAACAGGGTCCGGACTTGAAGTGCCGGCAAAGAAGCAACAATCGACAACTTCACATCAGGGGATCAGTCCATCACAACCGGTAACTTCGAACATTGTAGAAGGTTCGATCGTTCGTGCCAGCGGCTACGGTAAATGCAAAGCGCGAATTTCCGATTATTCTAATTTTGTAGTTCCCATATCAGAAAAGTACGGAATGGATCCTCAACTGGTTACGGCGGTGATGGCTGCGGAATCCAATTTTGATCCATGCGCGAAATCTTCGGCTGGAGCAGTTGGCTTGATGCAGATCACTCCACAAACAGCCGGATTGTACAAACTGACTTCTTTGGATCTGTACGATCCGGAGAAAAACATTCGTGCCGGTGTACGGCATCTCAAGATGCTCAGCAAGCGATATAACGGAGATCTGGAACTGACCCTTGCGGCGTACAACGCGGGGGAGGGAACGGTCGACCGTTACAATGGTGTTCCACCCTACGCAGAGACACGCACTTACGTTAGAAGAGTTCTGGATTATCACGCAGACTTGCGAGAAGCGCGAGGCCCCTTCCGTTAGCATTTCTCGCAAAGGCGCCAAGAGGAAAACAGGAATTACCTTTGCGCCGTGGCGTCTTTGCGAGAAACCTCACTTCATCAAAAGTTGGTATAGCTCGTTTTTGGGACGACCGCTTTCTTTGGAGAGTCTTTTCAATGCTTCTTTCCGGCTCAGGCCTTCGCTTTGAAGGTGATGAAATCGCGAACGAATCGACTCTGCCGTCATAATTGCCGCCGGACTGGCCTGCCCTGGCGATATCACCAGCGTGAATTCGCCAAGGAGCTTGCGGGATGCCAGACGATCCAGGATTTCGGAAACATTGCCGCGGATCACTTCCTCGTGCAACTTTGTAAGCTCCCGGCAAACCGCGATTGGCCGGTTTCCCAGCTTTTCGCCTACTTCCCGCACCAGTCCCAGGATTCGCTTGGGGGACTCAAATAATACAATCGTACAGTCCCGGAGCATCGAAATTTGTTCGATGACTGACGTACGGTCTCCCGGCTTTACAGGCAGGAATCCATAAAAATAGTACGGATAGGTACGGAATCCGCTCATCACCAGCGCGGATTGTACTGCGCTGGGTCCGGGCACAAACGAAAACTGGAGATTTTCCCGGATCATTTCTTGAACCAGCTGGAGTCCGGGATCAGAAATCAGCGGGGTGCCGGCATCGGAAATCAAGGCAAACGTTTTTCCCTGTTTCATGCGGGATAGAACTGCGGGAATCCGGGATCGCTCATTGTGTTCGTGAAAACTTACAAGGCGGGGATTGAAAGCGAAATGCGCTTTCAATTTTTGAGCACGACGCGTATCTTCGCAGAGGATATAATCGACGGAATTCAAAACTTCAAGGGCCCGGGCGGAGAGATCCTTCAGATTTCCGATCGGGGTAGCAACGATCGTCAGGCTTAAAACTCTTTCAGGCTCAGATACAGATCGCAAAAGAAATGATGGATAAAAAGGAGATCGGAAGTCTGGACTCTTTCAGAGTCCATGAGGTGTTTAAAAAGGAGAAAGCGTTTGAATTTGATATTCAGCGCAAGCATGATCGATGATTCATCGCCATTTAGAATATACTCTTTCGGATAGAGTTCGCCTGTCAGAAGGGAATAGATCGCCTTTGCCGTACGCATGGCAGCTTCGGAATCGTCTTCCGTTGTTTGCGTTTCAAACCGGAGCATCAGATCCCGGAATTTTCCCGAATCAGAAAAGAATCCGGCATAACTGAAATTGGAATGATCCGTCGCGATCGGTTTTTCGTCTTCCGCAATCAAGTTTTCATAGGGAATCTCATCCGCTGGAAGGTCGTCTTCCTCTTCAAATTCCGGAATCGGTTCCACCTCCTGCACGGAATCGTGAAGGTCGATTGCGTCCGGTAATTCTTCTTCTTTCGGAGGCTTCTCCTCAGTTTCTTCGGTGAGCGTACTGCTTTCGTCGTGATCGAGTCGCGCGTACTCATTCCGAATTTCGTGCAGGACTACATCCCCCTTCATCTCATCCTGAAATTCGGGAGCTCTGAAATAGGCGGAAGCCGACGTCGAGGATTCCTTTGCTGCGACCATTGCCGGAGAGGGCGCCTGTTCCGCTGCAACCGGGACGGTCGCAGGTGTCATCCCTCTTGTCTTTTTCTGCAGAAGTGCTTTTCGTCCCAAATCGTTGAAAACAAGTTTCGTAATGCTTTTCAGGGATTCGAGAATTCCACTTCCCGAAGTTGCGCAAGTCGCGAAGTACGGGACGTTGTATTTGTTCAACAGATCGTTCAGTTCTTCCGGCGACATGATGTTGGGGAGATCCACTTTGTTCATCTGAAGAACGTGGGGCAAGTCGCGCAGATCTTTTCCATGTTCCCGCAGGTTCTCTTCCAGATTGCTGAAGCTTTCCAGGTTCGCAAGTTTTTTATGTTTTTGAGAATCGATCACAAAGACAAGTCCATCAGCTCCGCGCAATACCAATTTGCGTGTTGCATTGTATCGGACCTGACCGGGGACGGTGTACAGCTGGACGCGGACAGCGAACTCCTGAATTTTTCCGAGATGAAGGGGCAGAAAATCAAAGTAAATAGTGCGGTCCTCTTCGGTAGCCAACGAAATCATTTTCCCGCGATTATCAGTTGGCAAGCTGCTGTGTATGTACTGAAGGGAAGTGGTTTTACCGCCAAGTCCGGGACCATAATAAACAATCTTGGCGGTGATTTCCCGCGTCGCAAAATTGACAAAAGCCATAGCCGGGGTCTTATACCTCGTGTGGGAAGAAATCCATCTTATTTTATGGTAAACGAAATTGCAAGTTTAGCTTGGGTGCACGACAAATTTGTTGTAGGACTAGAGAAAGCGGTTTGGACCGCTGGCGTCTCGCCGGCCAAAACAGAGATTTCATCTCGAGCTCTGCCAGCGTGACGCAGGCATTACAAACCGTAATCATGCTTTCTTAGAACAAATTTGTCGTGCACCGGGTTTAGCTCGTTTCATTCCGCGTCCGGGCTTCCCGAATCTGATCCCGCGCGCCGTCAAAAGCGGCGTTGTAGTGTTGTTCGTTGATCTCGCCACGCGTAAACCGGATGGTGATCCAGAGCAAGTAGGTGGCTAATGCATCCTCCATGCAATAATCTTTGATCCGCTGCATTTCACCACGAGCGCAGAGTTCCTCAATCTGAGATCCATCGATCTCTGTTTTCCCCGGCAGTCCGATCAGTTTGGAGGCGACATTCAGCGAAGATCTGCTTGCGGCTCCATAATCTGCGAGATCATCGCAAACATCGTGGCTGCCAATCAGCTTTTCCTGCATCGATTCCACGGAATACCGGTTGCGGTCCCAGGGGGCGATCTGGACTCTGTGTTTCATTGAGCGGAAGAATAACACAGGCAAATCAAAGAACCTGCCGTTAAAATGGACCAGATTAGTTCTAACCTGCACCTGTTTTCCGTCATTGCCACGCCTCGCTTTTGTGATTCTCCAGAAGTTCTGTAACAATGGTTTTTCCTCACCCTCCAGTACCGTAGCATTCACCACCTGGAGTGATTCCGGATGCACATCAATCAACGCGATGCAAATCGGAATATGAAAAGGCGGCGGAGCGAATCCGCTGCTGTACTTTACCAGCAGCTGTTCGCGCACTATCTCCTGTGGAGCATCCGCGGGGAGGCCCAACACCTGTTTCACCAGCTCCCAATCGGGAATTGTTTCAATATCAAAAACGAGAAACCTCTTGTCCATGAAATCCGAAATCTGAAATCTAGAATCAGGGGAGAGATCGTTTGGCTCGATCCACTTCCGGCGCAAGAGCGATGCCGTCGTCCGAACCCAGCGTGTTTTGAGCGAACTTGGAAGCCTCGTTCAAATGATCCATTGCTTCCTTTTGATCGCCCAATTCTTTATAACACATGGCCGCGCGATATTTTACAGTCCCCATTCCGATGCCGATCGCGCGGTCGAGCTGAACCAGACGCAGCTGTTCGAGCGCCAGGTTAAATTCTCCGAAATGAATATAACAGAGGGCGATATTCAAGGTGGCTATGTTTTTTTCCAACGGAACGATACTGAGATTCAGCACTTTTTTGTATACGGCAAACTGCCGGTTGAACAGCAAATCGGCATTTTCAAATGGAATTTCGAGCGGGCTGTTGATCATCCGGAGAGGAAGGGTAACATTCCCCGGCCTTTGGAGATTGAGATTGATTTTCTCTGCTTTCTGCAATTCCCGCGCGGCAGCAAGCGCATCTGCGCCGTTTTTTACCGGCCGATCATTGACTGCGGTCAGGATGTCCCCCACCTTGAGAGGTTGAGCATCTTCAAACGTCTTGAGCGATATACTTGCGATTACCGGACCGGGCGTAATGGTCGTATCCATCAAATGAAATCCCAGCCGTTTCTCGAACAACGGCTCCTCATGATCCAGTTGATCTATGAAACGTTTCCACTTCTTCGGATCAGATGCGTCGAAAGTCCGCACATCGGCCATGGAACTCCAGTTAGACGCAAGAAAGAACCGTACAGTGTTTTGCGTTCTCTCCTTGGTCAAATACCCGATCAGCAGGAGATCCGATTCCACCTTTGAACAAAGATTCTGGATCTGTTCCATTCGCGCTTTGTCAGGGGCTCCGGAAAGGAGTCCGGAAACAATCTGCTGCATTTGATCTGTCGCTTCTGCGCCTTCGCCGGTGCTGTCTTGGAAGTTCAGTGTTTTTAGAACGGCCAACTCGCGGATCGTTTGCGCCGTAATATCATCTTTTGCAGGTTTTAACACACCCAACTCTGGGACCACTCCCATAAATGCAAGCGACGGATTGAGCTTTGCCTCAATGTTCAGGGCCTGATCTTTCTTGATTTCAATCTGTTGTTGAAATTTTCCCAGCGGTCCTTTGATCTTGATTAAGTGTTTTCCCGAACAAAGCTTGTGCTGTTGTTTTGGGGCCAGTCCAACATATTCGTTGTCGATAAAGATGTTTGCTTTCGGATCGTCAGCTGTGATGTTGAGTGTCGCAAATGAAGGCTCCATCAGGATGGGCGCAAAATAGAAATCATCGTTCTTATCCAGCGTTACCCGGCGGATCTGGGTTTCCCAGCATGGTTTGTGGAATTCAATTTCATAAACACCCGGTTGCAGATCTGAAACCGGAAAATCGGCGGAAACATCCGTTGGGGTCAGGTTGCTCTGCTGGGCAGCCTGCAGCCCTCTTTCCCCCGCATCTCCTCCCGTGGTTCCCAGGACTTTGCCGGCCATGACAAGCTCAACGCCCTTGGGATAAGTAATGAAGTACGCGACACTGGAACTGCGGTCCAGCGGCAGATTCACTCTCTGGGTCTTACCGGGCACAACGCTGATCGTGACTTTTTTGGGGAAGTACCCCTGCCGGTTGACTTCCAGATCATGATCCCCCTTCATCACGTATAATTCCGGCATATCGGTGGTTCCCGATTCCTTTCCATCGATCGTGATTTTAGCTCCCGGCGGAGTCGTTACAACCGAGATAATTCCCATGTTCTCTGTCTTGATCTGATGAAAGAAATCAATGATCTTTGGGGAAACGAGATCTTCATTCAGCTTGTAGTTCGGCTCTATTTCTATGAGTTTCAGAAATACGCCGCGCGCCTCGTCCTGCTGTTCCGCGAGATAGAAATCCTGACCGAGATAATCCAGGCTTTTCAGCAAAAGCTGACGCTCCGGCTCAGTCAACGGCCGTTTTACCTTTTCTTCCGTAAGCTGCCGGATGAGATCTTGAAAAAGGGGAGTGCTGGCGGATTGTTGCTCGGAATTGAAAACGGCTTCCGCTTTTTCGAAATCCGCTTTCCACCGTTCTTGTTGCGCTTCTTCCGGAATCATTTCCTCTACAGGCTTGGTTTCTTGCGCGAGACCCGTGTGGAGAAGCAAAAACAGACACAATCCAAGCAAGGAAAATACAGCAATAGAACGACTCATTTTCATCCGATTTTTATGATCCTATGTGAGTCCTTGTCCAGCACGTAGATCGATCCGGACGGCCCGACCGTAATCAACTTTGCATCATCAAAGGAGAGTGTTCCTTTTTTATCGGAGAGAATATATTTTTGAAGATTCCCGGACGGAGTGAAAACAAGAATGCTGTGAGGACTCTTCTCCAGAAGGTAAATGTGATTTGCGCGATCCACGGCAAAATCCTCCACTCTTTCCAGAGTGTATCCTTTCCCGGTTGGTCCGATTGTAAAAAGGAACTTTCCGTCCGAACCGTATATGGAGACCTGTTTCCGATCTTTATCCAGGGCAAGAATCTGGTTGCGCGCATTGACTAGAACCTTTGTGAACGGCTTCTGGGTTTGACTGAATGAGTAACCCGGCAGTAGTTTTGAATTTGGGCCGTACACAAGGATCCCATTTACATTGTTTGAAATGACATAGAGCTTTCCGGTTTCATCGATTGCTACGGAACGTATGTCCTCCAATCGCTCTGCAGTTCCGCCTGAATCAACCACATTGGTGGACAGAAAAATCGTGTCATTTCCCTTTGGTGTTGCAGCAATCACGTTTGTTCCATTCGCGATAAATGCCCGGTCTTGATCATCAATGGAAACGGCGTAGGGTGCAAACAGCGAAATCGTATTTGTTTGCCTCCCGCTCGAATCAAATACCGTAACCGTCTTTTTCCCTTTGTCGCTCAGATAGATGTTTTGCCGGCTGTCCATCGAAAGACCTGTAGGTTCATCTAATTCCAGAACACTTCCGCTGAATCGAGAATCCGGAGTATAGGCTGTATTCGAGTTTGGCGGAACGATATAGATGCGATACAGGATCGTATTCATTTCGGTTGCGGCTTTTGCGTCATCCGAACCGGGGTACCAGTCGTTCACTTTTTGAAATTGATCCATCGCTTCCGCGATGCGATCTGCGTAGAGTGAACACAGGCCCATTTCGTATTGCGCGCGCGGAGCATGTGGGCTATCCGGAAACCGGAGTTTAACGCGGGAATATTCTTCGTACGCCTTGTCAAATTCTCCACGTAACCGTAAAGCCATTCCAGCCCCGACAAGGGCCTCAGCGGGATCATCAGCGGGTAGCCCGCTGAGAGTGAAGAGCAGAAGAAAAAAGAGAGAAAATGCGACCGCTTTCATGAAGTCTGATTATTCGGCGTCTTTGATCGTTCCCATGAGTGTTTCTGATTGACCCTGTGAAAGCACTACTGTTTTTTCAAGTTTCTTACCCATCTTCTCCCAGTTGAATTGGATCATATGGCTCCCTCCCTGAACCGGCAGGTTCCTGATCGGAACCACATCTACAAATTCACCGTCCACCGAAATGCGGCAGTTGCTCGGTGTTGCATTGACGTTTAAAGTGCCCATCCCTTTTGGAGGACCTTTCACTGCGATCGTTTCACCTGGCTCCAAATTTACAGTTTGAGTGAATCGGATGACAGCCTTCTGGCTTCTCCTGCTCCGGAAGGTCAACGTATGCGATCCGGGCGGAAGGTCCACCGAGTTTCCTGAAACCGCCTTCCCGTTCACATAGATGGTGACAGGATAGCTTCCGGTATAGGTTACCGTCCCCGGCACAACGACAGCTTTCAGGGAAACTGCCAGTGGTTCAGTAGAAGCGGAGCTTACTGTTTTCGTTTCGGGTTCATAACCTTCGAGCTTCAACGTTAACTCGTGAGGTTTCGTGTCTTCCAGCTTGATTTGCGATGGTGTGATCCCCGCATCTTTTCCATCCAGTGCGATCGCTGCTCCCGGAGGAGTGCTGGATACCTGGATGGCATAAACCGGCGGTGGAGGAGGCGTCGGGTTTGTTGAAGAG
This sequence comes from uncultured bacterium, assembly GCA_963843285.1. Classification (GTDB taxonomy): domain Bacteria; phylum Acidobacteriota; class HRBIN11; order JAKEFK01; family JAKEFK01; genus CAZDDB01. The sequence continues at coordinate 139,895 of CAWJJO010000001.1, read as the reverse complement.
GGTGGCTGTGCACCCGTCGCGGGATTGTTTGAATTCGGCGTTTGTCCCTGTGCGGTCGTTGTGTTCTTGCCATCCGTTCCGGCAGGCTTTTTCAGATTTGCAAAGAAGAAAAGTCCGCCAATAAAGAGCAACGCCACGATCGCCCCCAGGATGAAAAACTTCTTTTCCTGCCATGTGGAGGACTTTTCTCTCATCAGAACTTGCGCCGTTTCGGAGTAATTTGCACCAAGCCCTGTTCTGGGCGCCTTTTCCATCTCGGGAACTCCAAAAGTCGGCGTGGGAGAAGGCGCAGGCATATGATATGTAGGCAAGTTCTGAACATCCGCGACAACGGTAGGCGGAATTTCCGGATCTTTTGCCGGCGTAATCGGCATTCGATCCGGCGGCAGAATCTGGGTCGCTCCTTCCAGGTACGATACGCGTGTGGTAGGCTTGCGGCGGAACTTCAGGCTCTTGAGGTAGAACAGATATTCTTCCAGATCCTGCGCGATTTCTTTCGCGTTTGTATACCGTAAATCGCGGTTTTTTTCCAGCGCCCGCATGATAATCTGATTGAGTTCGGTTCCGTATTCATCGGGCAATCCCTGGATCGGCTGTGGACGGACGTTTAAGATCCGGTACATGATATCCACGGTGTGTTCACCGTTAAAGGGATTCAGGTTCGTGAATAGTTCGTAGGCAATCACACCCGTTGAGAAGATATCGGAGCGCTGATCCAGCTGATCTCCTGAAATTTGTTCCGGCGACATGTATTGTAAAGTGCCGATAATATAGCCGCTGCGGGTCAATTCGGATGTCCCCATTCTGGCAATTCCAAAATCCATGATCTTGACGCTGTTATCTTCTTGTATCCGAATGTTTGCTGGTTTGATGTCGCGGTGAATGATCCCCTTTTGATGCGCCGCGTCTAATCCTTTGGTGATCTGGAGGATGATCTCCACCTTTTGTTCGAATGCGAGATCCTGTTTTTGTTTGATGATCGCTTGCAGATCCCTTCCGACGATATACTCCATTGCAATGTAAGGGCGGCCTTCAAAATGGCCAAGATCGTAAATCGTTACTATATTCGGATGGCGGAGACCGCCCGCCAGACGGGCCTCCCTCTCAAAACGGGAGATCAATTCTGTTTCTTCAGAACCGATGGAGGAGAGGAATTTGAGAGCGACATCCCTTTTTACAATGGGATCATAGGCATGATAGACGATCCCCATGGCCCCTTTACCGAGCACCGAAAGGATCTGATACTTGTCAATTTTCTCTGGAAATTCTTGCATACGGGAAGCACGGCTCGTCTTTCACATGTTATCTCGGGACTTGGCTCATCTTACCACAGCGACGATAGGTTTATCAAGGAAAACGCTTTCATTTCTGGACACTTAGAGGGAATTCCTTTTTATAGTTCCGATTCCCAATTCAATTTTTTCCCTGTAAGATGTCTCGTATGAAAAAAGCGATTGGGATTCTCCTGATCATCGGTCTTCTGGGTACTACCGCCTATTTCTTGATCGGGTTATTTTCCCGTCCTTACTCCGAGAAGATATTCCCTCGTGAGACCATCTTGTATCTGACACTGCATAATGTAGAGGAGGCGAAGAAGAATCTGGAGGGAACCCGGCTGGTACAGGAGCTGCAGAAGTCCCCCCGCAGAAATACATATGAACATCAAATCAGCCGGCTGTTCAGTATTTTTGAGAGCGTCACCGGGACCGATCCGAGTGATCTATTGAAGCAGTTTGAGAAGGACATTGCGATCGGCGTTTTTCCCGTTAAGTCTGGAAAAATTGGAACGGCGCTCCTCGCCTATGTTGCGGACGAGCAGGAAACCGTGGAGTTCATCGAAAGGAGATTGGACCCCGGCTTGAAACGAAGATTTCCTGATCTCCGGAAAGACTACGTCCAATATGAAGGCATTAATTACTACAAATATAGCAGCAAGAATCTTCCCCCTGGCGCCTCGCCGGGTTATTACGTGGACGGCCATCATCTCGCAGTGGCGTACACTGAGGAATGCCTTCGCGTCCTGATTGAGGTCGGGCGTAAGAAGCGGCTTGCGCTTGCCGGAAATCATGTTTTTGAGGATGCGCGGAAGAAGATCGATTACAAACGCGGGATCCTATTTTTTCTGGACGCCCAGAACGCGATACAGATGTTCCGGGCCTCCGTCCCGGGAGCCAAAAGGAATCTTTGGGAGTCGCTCTTCAAGATTGCCGGTGCCCAGGCGCTCGAAAGCTTTGTCTATCGGGTCAGTGTAAAGGAAACCGATTTTGAAGAGCGAGGTCTTGTGACTGTGAAGCCGGATCGAGAAGGGTTGTTGAAGATTTATCTTGCGCAGGAGGCGCAAAAACTGTCCGTTTTGCAATTCATTCCATCCGATGCGCGCGTTTTGAATAGCGGCACCGTGGCCGACCTTGCAAAAATGTGGGATGAGGTCAATGCTCAGTTGAAAAGCGTTTTGTCCGCTGAAGAGTATGGAAAATGGCAAAAGGGGATTGACTTGGCAAAAACGGTGTTCAATTTCGATCTCCGCAGAGATCTGCTGGAGCCAATTGGAAACGAATACGCATTTGCTTATGAACCCGGCGAGATTGCATCCGACCCCTCAAAAACAAAGTTACTTCTGATTCTGCAGCTTCGAAGTCCTTCCAGGTTTCAAGAAACCATGGACCGTCTGATAGCTCTTGCCTCGTTACGGGGAATGGAAAGACGACAGGAAAACTATCACGGGAAACGAATGCAGGTTTTGCGCTTGAACGTCGGAAACCTTTCTGCATCGCCGGCAATGATTCTCGATGGGTCGCGCTTTCTTTTCTCTACAGACGTCAGTTTTCTAAAGAAAGCTATGGACACTGGTCAAAGTGGAAAGACGATCTCTTCACTTCAGGACTATCAGAAAACAACCGCAAGGTTCCCGGAAAGGGTGAACGGACTTTCCTATACAAGCGTACAGGCTTATCTCCAAATGTATTCTTCGATACTCAAGCAAAAGATGGAAACAGGCAATAATCCCTGGATCCGTGAATACGGAGTCCTGGAAGAATTTGATGCGCTCGGAAAAGTGCTTTCCGGCGCCGCCTCGTATACAAAATTTGAAAAGGACGGAATTTATTTCTACGCGAATACTTCCATCCCCACACCGTTCCTGGTGCCGCCCGCTCTGATTTCCGTTCTGCCGGAAATCATTGAGAGGTATCCCGGAAGACAGGATTATCTACAGCAATGAAAGTACTACTCTGTTTCTTCCTTTTGTTGTGTTTCCATCCGCTTGCATGTCCGGCGCAAGAAGCCCTCCCAACAGGGCGGTTGCCGGAAGATGTCCAGCCCGTTTCCTACGATCTCAGTTTGACGATTGTCCCGGAGCAGGAACGTTTTTCGGGCGAAGTGAGAGTCCGGGTGCGGCTGGCAAAGGAGCGGCAGACGATATGGATGCATGGAAGAGATCTTCAAGTCCATAAATCAACTGTGACTCTGGGGTCGGGAAAAACGATTGCCGCAAATTACTCACAGGTGACGGAGGACGGAGTAGCTCGGCTGGATCTGCCAGAGCCCGTGGCTCCGCAGATTGTCACGCTGGTCTTTGCGTATGATGCGCCATTCAATCGCAAGCTGGAAGGACTTTACCGCGTGGATGAAGGGGGCAGATCGTACGCGTTCAGCCAGTTTGAAGCAATCGCAGCGCGGCTTTGCTTTCCCGGATTCGACGAGCCGGCCTTCAAAACTCCTTTTGACATCACCCTAACAGTCAAAAAAGAACATCAAGCCATTACTAATACTATAGTAGTTAGCGAAACTCCGTTGGACTCCGGGCTGAAACAGATCCGGTTTGCGCGCACACCGAATCTCCCCACCTATCTGCTGGCTTTTGCGGTGGGAGATCTGGACGTGGTGTCCGGTCCGGACATTCCGCCGAATTCCGTGCGTGCGTACCCTGTGCCTTTACACGGCGTCGCCGTAAAAGGGAAAGGCAAGGATCTGAACTATGCGCTTCAAAACACAGGAAGCATACTGAAAGTTCTGGAAGAGTATCTGGGCATTCCGTATCCATTTCAAAAACTGGACGTGATCGCTGTGCCTGATTTTGACTGGGGCGCCATGGAGAATGCCGGCGCGATCGTATTTCGGGAAGAGCTTTTGCTCCTGGATGAGAAGAATGCGCCGGTCAATCAGAAACAGAGATTTGCATCGGTCATGGCGCATGAGCTGGCTCATCAGTGGTTCGGCGATTTGGTGACGATGCCATGGTGGAACGACATCTGGCTGAATGAATCGTTTGCAACCTGGATGGCCCGCCGCAGCATTCAGGAATGGAATCCGGAATTCCGCGAAGGCCTCACCGGTCTCCTCAGTGTTCAGTCTGCGATGGATCAGGACAGCGTTGCCGGAGCTCGCCCGACCCGGCGGGAAGTGGAGGATGCGGGAGATATTCGCGCGATTGCCGATTTTGCAGTCTTCTCCAAAGGGGGCGGATTGCTCTTTATGTTCGAGAGTTACGCGGGGGAGGAAAAATTCCGGCAGGCCATTCGCCATCATCTGTCGAAGTACAGTTATTCCAATGCAACGACCCAAAATTTCCTGGATTCTCTTGTGGAGATCGCGGGAAAAGAATTACGAACTCCGTTTCAATCGTTTCTCGACCAGCCGGGTGTACCGTTTCTAGAATTTCGCACTGTATGCAGCGGAACCTCTTCCTCTCTTGAGTTAAAACAATCGCGCTATCTTCCACTCGGTTCACATGCAAGCGCCGATCCACGATGGGAAATCCCTGTTTGTGTCCGATTTGGCGCCGGGAAGAAGGCATCACAAAAGTGCTTCGTGTTTTCGGAAAAAGCAGCGTCTGTTGATCTCACTGAAAACGATTGTCCGGAATGGCTCATGCCCAACTCCAACGGTTCCGGCTACTATCGATGGGGCATTCCTGAGGAATCGTATGCCGCTTTGCAAAAGCTTCCGCCCGGAGCCCTTTCGGAACGAGAGGAGCTCTCCATTGCGGACAGCGTCAATTCTTCTTTCTCTTCCGGCCGCCTTTCGGCAGCCCAAGCACTGAAGGCTCTTGCGCCATTCGCATCATCCGCTGAAAGAAGTCTGGCAAAGGCGCCGATGGAATTGATCGAATTCTCCCGGGATCATCTTGGCAAAAAATCGGAAATGGAACAGTTCAGCTCCAACCTGTATCAGGCTGTTTATGAAAAATTGGGTTTTGCCTCGCGGCCGACAGACACGGAAGACAACCGCCTGTTCCGGATCGATCTGATCGATTTTCTAGCATTTGCAGCGCGGGATCGAGCGGTTCGAAGTGAAGCGAACAAACGTGGAAGGGCGTACGTTGGGGCTGCGACGAACAATCAGATCCATCCGGACGCCGTGGATTCTGATCTGGTGCCCGTGGCGCTTGGTGTTGCTGTCCAGGAGGGCGATGAGCCCTTCTTTGATTTGTTGGTGAAACTCTTGAAGGAAAGCAATGATTCACTTCTTCGGGACCGGATCCTGACGGCTTTGGGAAAAGCGGATGGTTCTTTGTTGGCTCAGAAAGCTCTTGCTTTATCTCTGGATCCCACACTGCGTGTCAATGAAATTGCCATTCCACTCGAACAACAATTGAAACAAATGGAAACCCGTGAATCCGCATGGGAGTTCCTGAAACAAAACTTCGATTCATTGACCGCCCGCCTTTCGCCGACGGATGGCGGAGCGTTGCCTCGTTTAGCAGAATCTTTCTGCAGTGAAGCTAGAGCATCGGATGTAGAACAGTTCTTTGCGTCGCGTATCAAAACGTTTCCCGGCGGTGAGCGCAGCTTGCGCAGGTGCCTGGAATACATCCGTATCTGCGCCGCCAAAGCCTCAGCGCCCTCTCAATAGGGGCGACCCTTGTGGTCGCCCGCCTCGCAGTTGGTAATTTCGTGAGGGCGACCACAAGGGTCGTCCCTACCAGGGCAAAGTCTCAGTTGACAGGAAAAATGCGCAGTTCCGTACGTATATATGTATAATTGATAGAAGCTTGGAGGTGAAGGAGATGATCAATGATGACGGTCAGCGGATTTTAGAATCGTTAAATGAGCTGGTCGATTCCGATCGATTCCGAAAACTTCACTGGGAAGGCACCTTTGAAGAATATCTTTCGATGTTAACGCGCAATCCGCGTATCGCCCGAACATCGTTTCAACGTGTTTACGACATGATCATGTCGCACGGATACGAAGAATTTTTTGATGGCAAAGAAAAACTGATCCGATACAACTTTTTTTCCAATCCTCAATTTCCCCACGCGGACGCGATTTACGGACTGGAACGTTCGCTCATGAATCTGGTGCAAATTTTCCGGTCCGCGGCGCAACGATACGGACCGGAGCGACGAGTCCTTTTGTTGCATGGGCCCGTTGGAAGCTCCAAAAGCACAATCGCGCGGTTGCTCAAACGCGGGCTGGAGGAATATTCGCGAAAGGATGAGGGCGCGCTGTATTCGTTTGGCTGGGTGCTTTCGGATTCAGAAGCGGAACGCCGGTCGGCCCGACAGGAAGTACGCTGGTGTCCGATGAACGAAGAGCCTTTGCATCTAATTCCGGTTGAGCTTCGTGGAAAATTGTTGGGATCCATTAATGAAGGAAAACCTGCTGAAGAGCAGATCTATATTGAGGGAGATCTTTGCCCGAGCTGCCGTTTCACCTACAAGGAGATGATGAGAAAGTATCAAGGGGACTGGCAGAAGGTTATCCAGCATATCCAGATCCGGCGCATCATTCTGTCGGAAAAAGATCGTCTGGGCATCGGCACATTTCAGCCAAAAGACGAAAAGAATCAAGACTCCACTGAATTAACAGGGGACATCAATTACCGCAAGATCGCCGAGTACGGCTCCGATTCGGATCCGCGCGCTTTCAACTTTGACGGCGAATTCAATATCGCCAACCGCGGCATCATTGAATTTATTGAAGTACTGAAACTGGATGTCGCCTTTCTCTACGATTTGCTGGGAGCATCGCAGGAACACAGTATCAAGCCAAAAAAGTTCGCACAAACCGATATTGATGAAGTGATCGTTGCGCACACCAATGAGCCGGAATATCGCAAGCTTCAGAACAACGAGTACATGGAAGCTCTCCGCGACCGTACACTGAAGGTCGACATCCCGTACATCACCAGACTGGATGATGAGATCAAGATTTATAAGAAAGATTATAATCCTGAAAAAATTCGCGGGAAACACATCGCTCCGCATACTCTGGAAATGGCCTCGATGTGGGCTGTTTTGACGCGTCTGGAAGATCCAAAGCATGTCCAGCTGACGCTGATGCAAAAACTAAAACTATATAACGGAAAGACACTCGCGGGATTTACGTCCGACAACATCAAGGAGCTGAAACGGGAAGCCAAACGCGAAGGAATGTTCGGGATCTCGCCGCGATACATTCAGGACAAGATTTCCAACGCGCTCGTAAGTGATGTCAGCGAAAAATGCGTCAATCCATTTATGGTGATGAATGAGATTGAGAGCGGCCTGAAACACCATAGCCTGATCACCAGCGAAGAACACCGAAAACGGTTCAAAGAGCTTCTGGCGATGGTAAAGGAAGAATATGAAGAAATCACCAAAAATGAAGTCCAGCGCGCAATTTCCGTGGATGAGGAAGGCATTATGCGTCTTTGCGCAAATTACATCGACAATGTCAACGCATATACGCAAGGGGAAAAGGTCAAGAATAGATACACAGGCATGGATGAAGAACCTGACGAACGGTTGATGCGGTCGATTGAGGAAAAAATCGATATCCCGGAAAATCGAAAAGACGATTTCCGGCGCGAAGTCATGAACTATATTGGAGCTCTGGCTGTCAGCGGAAAGACGTTTGACTACAAATCCAACGAGCGGTTGCACCGGGCGCTCGAAATGAAATTGTTTGAAGACCAGAAGGATTCCATCAAACTGTCCAGTCTGGTATCGACGGTGGTGGATAAAGAGACGCAGGAAAAGATCGATATTGTAAAAAGCCGGATGATTAAAAGTTACGGCTATTGTGATGTTTGTTCGACGGATGTTCTAAATTTTGTTGCCAGCATTTTTGCAAGAGGAGATGTGAAGAGGGAGGCGAGACGCTAATTGATCGCTAAGATCGAACAGGATCACAGCCGGTTTAAGCAGATCGTTCGAGGGAAGATTAAGCGCGAGCTGAAAAAGTACATTACTCAGGGCGAATTGATCGGGAAACAGGGAAAGAACATCGTCAGCATCCCGGTCCCGCGAATCGATCTCCCAAGATTCCGTTTCGATCCTCACCAGGCCGGTGGTGTCGGGCAAGGGGATGGAGAAGTAGGCACTGTTTTAGGTCCGGGTGATCCGCAAGAGAGTGGCCACGCGGGGGACGCGCCCGGCGCGCATCTTCTGGAAGTCGAAATCACCCTCGAAGAACTGGCCGAAATCCTGGGGGAAGAACTGGCGCTTCCAAATGTGGAAGCCCGCGGTAAGAAGAATATCGTCACTGAAAAAGAAAAGTATACCGGAATCAGCCGCACCGGCCCCGAATCGCTGCGTCATTTCAAACGGACATACAAAGAAGCTCTGAAACGGCAAATCGCCTCCGGCACCTATAGCTTTCAAAACCCGATCATCGTCCCGATCCGGGAAGACCGCCGCTACCGTTCGTGGAAACTGACTACCATTCCCGAAAGCAATGCAGTCATCATTTATATGATGGACGTTTCCGGATCGATGGGGCCGGAACAGAAGGAAATTGTGCGTCTGGAATCTTTCTGGATCGACACCTGGCTTCGTTCTCAATACAACCGCATAGAGTTGCGCTACATCGTTCATGATGCGGTTGCAAAGGAAGTCGATCACGATACGTTCTTTCATATTCGCGAAGGCGGAGGCACCAAGATTTCATCGGCGTATAAGCTCGGAACCCGAATGATCACCGAACAGTTTTCTCCGCAGGACTGGAACATTTACCTCTTTCATTTTTCTGACGGTGACAATTGGGATGGAGGCGATACTTCCGAATGTATGTCCCTGCTGGAAAAAGACATGCTGCCTCGGGTCAATCTGTTTTGTTATGGCCAGGTCAAAAGCGCTTACGGCAGCGGCGACTTTCTATACGGTCTGGAAGAAGCATTTCCCGATGAGCCCAAAATCATTACCTCAAAAATCAACAGCAAAGATGAGATCTACGATTCCATCAAAGCTTTCCTTGGAAAGGGGAGGTAAAAATAACCACAAAGACACAAAGGCACGAATGGAAATAATTCTTGCTTTACCGATCTTCGTGTCTTCGTGCCTTCGTGGTTTCCTATGAACCTGAGCCCTGAGCTGCAAAAGATCCGGGATGAGATCAAGGGCTACGCCCTGGAATACGGACTCGACCCGTTCGAGACGATTTTTGAAATTCTGGACTTCGATCAAATCAACGAAGTGGCCAGTTACGGCGGATTCCCAACGCGCTATCCTCACTGGTCTTTTGGGATGGAATACGAACATCTGAAAAAATCGTACGCGTACGGGTTGCACAAGATCTATGAAATGGTGATTAACAACGATCCATCGTATGCATATCTTCTGGAGAACAATGCGCTGGTGGATCAAAAGATTGTGATCGCCCATGTCTACGGGCATACCGATTTTTTTAAGAACAACCAGTGGTTTTCCGCGACAAACCGCAAAATGATGGATGGGATGGCGAACCACGGGACGATCATCCGCAGATATGCGGAGAAATATGGACAGGATACGGTGGAAAATTTTCTGGATACGTGTCTTTCCATCGACGATCTGATCGATTTTCATTCTTTGTTCATAAAACGGCATCCGGTGGTCCACAGGGAACGGATTGATGAGGAAGAGGAAGATCCTGTGCAGGTGAGACTTCGTTCCAAAGACTACATGGATTCATTTGTAAATCCTCCCGATTTTGTAGAAGAGCAGAGAAAAAAGATTTCCGATCAGAAAGAGCGTGCGAACAAGTTTCCAGACCATCCCGAGAAAGACATCGTGCTTTTTCTGATTGATCATGCTCCATTGGAAAACTGGCAAAAGGTGGTTCTTTCGATCATTCGTGATGAAAGTTATTACTTCGCTCCGCAGCGTGTGAGCAAGATTATGAATGAAGGATGGGCATCCTACTGGCATTCCACGATCATGACCGAAAAGTGTTTGAAGGATTCTGAGCTTGTCGATTACGCGGATCACCATTCCGGGACGCTTGGAAGCAATCCTGGTTCGGTCAATCCATACAAGCTCGGCATCGAACTATGGAAGGATATTGAGCAGCGCTGGAACAAAGGAAAATTCGGCAAGGAATATGAAGAGTGCGACGATATGGAACGGTTGAAATCGTGGGATCTCCATCTCGGATTGGGGAGGCAGAAAATATTTGAAGTCCGCCGAGTGGCCAACGATATCACCTTTATTGATAACTATCTAACAAAGGAATTTTGCGAGACCCATAAACTCTTCAACTACAAGTTCAACGACGTCAGCGGGATGTATGAAATTTCCGATCGGGATTTTCGGAACATCAAATCGCGGCTCTTGTTTTCACTTACCAACTTCGGCCAACCGATCATTCACGTTGTAGATGGCAACTTCAAGAATCGGGGGGAACTCTATCTACAACACCAGTATGAAGGGATCGATCTCGATGTGGAGTACGCGAAGGACACATTGCGCAACGTGCATGCGATCTGGAAGCGTACGGTGCACCTGGAAACGCGAGTCGGCGACAAGGGCAAGCTCTTCACGTTTGATGGAAAGGACCATATCGAACTCAACATCAACAACTGACTTATCAATCTCACCGGTTCAAATTCAAGCCTGTTTTCACATAACGAAATGTAGTGGTCTTCTTGACACTCGTCGGTTCTGCTTATATCCTAGATTTGGTAGCAATTACCGAGGGGGCTAGTAGTTTTGCTTCCGCGGTGTTTCTAGCAGATCAGAGAACAATATATGAATCACGGTTGCTGCTGATATAAGGAGGGCAATTACCTATGAGAAAATTCTCGATCCTATGCATGTTATTCATTTCCATCTTGTTTACTGCCGGCCTTAGAGCAGATGATGGACTCACTGTCACAGGTGAAAAAGGACTGTTTACCGTCCTGACCAGCGACTCACTATTGAAAGGAAAGTTTTCGTTCGGATTCAACTTCAACAATATTGATCGCGATCCGCTTGATGTCGATATTTCCTACTATTCTGTAACGTTTGGTTACGGGATTACGGACAATCTGGAATTCGTCGCGATGGTTACGCCATACGTCGGTTATGACATCGACCCGAAATTTGGGGTGAATTTTCTTGATACCGTTAATGGCAAGAGAGTTTCCCCGATCGTAACCGGTCGAGGCGCGGAGTACCGCGATGGTTTCGGCGACCTTCAGGTTGGAGCCAAGTACACATTTGTCCGCATGGACAATGGTGGAGTGGGAGTCCGCGGTTTCGTGAAGATTCCTACTGCGGACGACCAAGAGGGAGTCGGCACCGGCAAAGCTGATTTTGGGTTCGACTTCATTGCGAGCGGTCATGTTGGTACCGGTCTTGGACTTGCCGGCAATGTAGGATATACATTTAAGGGTGACCCGAAGCTTCGGAATCTTGACGGCAGCGAGCTGGTCGGCGACGTTGACATCGGCAATCCATTCCGTTGGGGAGTGGGCGCTAATTTTCCTGCAGATAGCTCCGTTCAGGGGGTTGTCGAATTTACAGGTGAAATCCTTCCTGATGAGGCCGAGTTTGACGATTCAACAGATCTGACACTCGGTATGAGATTCAGGTTTGGTGAAAGCTGGTATTTGTCCGGTGGATATCGCCGGAATCTTTCAGCAGAATCGGATAATGCTCAGAATCCAAACGGCGCGGTCGTACTGCTGAGTTACGCGCCTGGACGTGGAGCGGGTGAAGCGGTTCCTCCGCCTCCGGCTCCTCCGTCACCGCCACCTGCACCACCGGCAGCTCCTGCACCACCGGCTCCGCCTGCAGCACCAGCGCCTCCCGAATTTGTATGGCCGGAAGTTTACTTCCCGTTTGATCAGTACGTGATCACTCCGGAAGAAAGAGCCAAAGTCGATTCGGTTGTATCTTATATGACCGATCATCCGAACGTGAGCGTGACGGTCGAAGGTCATTGCTGCTACATTGGAACGGACGAGTACAACCTGGCCCTCGGTCAGAATCGTGCCGATGCAATCCGTGACTATATGGTCGGCAAAGGGATCTCCGCATCCAGATTGAAAACGGTAAGCTATGGCGAGAGCAGGCCAAAGTATGACAACGAAAAGGAAATTACACGGCGCTTCAATCGCCGCGGGATCTTCGTTGTGCTGAAGCCGGAATAAAGTCCGAATTACTTCGAAACGCCCCGGAATCCGCTGAACGGATTTCCGGGGCTTTTATTTGTGCGATCCAAAAGCGGGCAGAGATGCCCGCCACTCCTCGTTTTCTATTTGATGCTGATTTCGGGCGGAACGGTGAATTCGAGCCGGTTGCCGATTCTGATATTGTATTTTTTCGCCATCCCGGCGTTTAATTCCAGCACGTACTGTGCCTTTTGCATTGGTGTATACGACGTACAGGGATCTTTCTGACAGGGAGGAGCCGTCACAAAATAAACGACTTCCTTGCGTTCATTCAACCAGAGAATATCGAGCGGGATAAGCGTATTTTTCATCCAGAACCCCTGTTGGGAAAGTTCGGGAAACAGGAACAGCATCCCCGCATCCTCCGGCATGGATTTGCGGAACATCAATCCCTGTGCCCGGGTTTCGTCCGTATACGCCAGCTCCGCTTCAATTTTTACATCCTTCGCAATCAACACAGTCAAAGTCGGCAATTTTCCTCGGGTCTGGAACGAAAAAAGAAGCAGCAGCGTAAAGAAGATCAGGCCTCTGCGTGCATGCGTTGGTGAAATACCCACCATTCCAAAATAGCAATGCCGAGTAGAAGAATCAAGAACCACACGGACAGGTCGATTCTTCCGGCCACGGGCCTGGTTGCTGCTCCGGAACGAGTTGCTGGATTTGCAGGAGCAATGTCTGATTCTCCTGCATCCGCGAGATTGGCGTATCCCTGTTTCCCGGAACTCGTGAACGCCCCTTCCTGTTTGAGTTCCCCGCCGGTGAGAACTGGGAGAGGTTTTTCCGCACCTATTCTAATCCAATCGATTGAATTCTGTAGAAATATGGGGAAACCGGCAAGAAGCGGAAGATTGCTGTCCTCGACGGCAAAATTCAAGACAATTTGGCGGCTATCAGGCCGGTCGATTGCATAGACCGCGACCTTGTCTGCGGTTTCGACCAGGGCAACAGTATCCGCCGGTAATACCGGACTTTGAGCCACAAACCTCCACCTGCGGATATCCACAAAACGAAGAGCGGGGTGAATACTGTTCCACTGAACCGGCAAGGAAGCGGACGAATCCTTTGCGCTTTTCCGGAAGTAGATTCCATATCCGGAGGCAGGAGGATCGCTGGAAATGCTTTGCACAGTAATCATTGCCGAAGGCGCCAATTCGACAAAGGGAAGGGCTTCGAGCGCTTTCCGTGTAAACGGATCATCCATCTGGAGATGGACACGGGTTTTCACCTGCGGATAAGCCTGGAAGATAAACTCATTATCGATCTGAAAATCATCTTCCGGCTTGATTCGGATCTGAATTCTTGAAGGATGAAGCACCTGTACCATCTTGCTCCGTTCCGCCGTTTCTCCGGGCGGTAATTTGATTTCCAACGCATCGATTACATCTTCGTCCTGGAGAATTTGTAGTTCGATGTTTGCTGCTTGCCGCCCGAAATTCCTGAGTTGATAAAAAAGTATCTGATTCTGCGGATCTTCCGGAAGCGGATGCAAAGCAGCGCGTGCGATTCCCACATTTTCGCCGGAAGCTCCAACCGGAAACGCTTCAAATGGAATCTTTGCAAAAGACGCAGGTCTAAAATTTGCAAAATCGGAAGCAATGACGATTCGTGGGCGGGGATGGTCGTCCAGCAAAGGCTTCAATAGAAGCGACAACTGGTCCCAACTGCCCGCCGTATCTTCCGGTTCGAGACGAAGAAGTTTCGACCGCACATTCGATTGGGCTGCCTGTGTGTAGGTCTGTTGTACCTTCGCGTTTGATGAAAACGAAATCAACATCACCTGATCTGCCGGCGACAGGGAATCCAGGATTTCCCGTAATTTTGCGCGCGCCAGCTCAAAACGATTGGGTTTCACATCCCTTGCCTTCATGCTTGCCGAGAGATCGAGTACCAGAACGCAACTGGCTGATTCGCGCGATGCGGACGGCAAATATGGCTGAGAAAGAAGTGCTGTCAAAAGGACAATGATCAATATTTGCAGCAGTAACAGCAAATTGCTGCGGAGTTTTTGAAAGGGTGTTCGCGCCGAAAGATCTTCAACGGCTTGTTTCCAGAGGAGGATGCTGGGGACGATGATTTCACGTCGTTTTTGTTTGAGAAGATACAGCAAGAGAACCGGCAGAATCAAAGAGAGCAGCCAGAGCGCCGCTGGATTTGCAAACTGAGGCATCACAAAAAACCGATTGTGGGGTTAATCCTTCTTGAGAACTACCATCTGTTCGAGCAACCGTTCTCTCTTTCGCAACATCTCCACATCATATGCGAGAGCTTCAACCTGGCTTTTCAGCATCTGATGCTGCAGCGACAGCTTCGTCAATTCCGACACAAGATAGCTGAGGATCGTATGGAGCACGCGAATATAATGAAACGGTTTTTCCAGGGAGTGCGCGATAGACGTGCTGAATTGCGCCTGCTTTTGATTGAACATTGCCTGTTTGTGGATGACGGCATCCATATTTCCGTGAAGGCGAAAGAACGGGCGGAACCATCGGCGCAACTTCATCAAAAAATTCGATTCAGCCGAATACAGAAATGTATTCAGATCCACGTTGTAATCGGTTTCGTAAAATTTCACATCGGGCTGTTCAAACTCCAGTTCTTTGAGAAAGAACGGGCGTACGCGGTCCGGATTCGGAGTGATGTTTAGCTGGAGCTTTTGCAATTCATCAAGATCTTCGTCCGCAAAAAGCATCTTTTTCCTTTCGTCGATCTCTTTCCGGATCTCTTCTTCCAGCTTCTTAAAATCAATATCGGCGCCTGATGAAAACATGAGATCACCTCACTTGAGTGCAGGAAATAACCACAAAGGCACGAAGACACAAAGGTCACTAACGTCTAATTATATACTCACGGAAAGGTGGCAACCTCGCCGCGTTCGGCAAGAACCGATTTGTAGCGCTCCAGGATCAAATCGCGGCGCTTGAGCAGGGTCTTGATTTCCATCGAGCCCAGCCATGGACGGCAGTGCTCCTCCAGATTCGCCGCATTCAACTTGCCGAATCCTTCTATCATCGAGCGCGAGAAATAATTGAGATCATCAAGTCCTTTCACCATGTCCAGGCTTTTGAACGATCGGGAATGGTCGATTAGAAAAAGTCTCCATTCGGAATTGATCAAGAGATTCCCCAGATTGCGGTCAATGTTGTAGATCAGGTGATCAAAAAGATACATCTTAGCGGCCTGGCGTTTCCATTCATCGGGTTGCGGCGGATTCAAATGCTTTTCCAGCCGGTCGCGCTCAGTCATACAACCGTCGATCCAGAGTTGCAGCGAACCTTTCTCGTGATCAAAGGTGCGTTCGACCGTCACCGGCACCATATCCAGACCGATGAGCTTGTCGACTTCATAAGCCGCTATTTCAAATCTCCACGAATCCTTGAAATCATATTCGACACTTCCGGCAAGCTGTGTAATGCCTCTCTTGCTTTCATCGATCGTCTTAAATACAGCATAGAACTGCTGTTTCCCGTCATCCAGCGTCAGCTTTTCAGGGTTGGTAACACCGGTGCCAAGCCGTTTCTTTTTGATGCATTTGGCCGTTTGCAAGAGGGTTTCCAGTTCCTTCTTTGTCCCGGTAGGTTGCTTCGGCTTGATTTCTTGCGCCTGCGCAATTACAAAAAAGAGCAGCACCGGCAGGAGAACGGATAACTTGCGACTAAGATTCTTCATGAAATCTTGAGCCTTTTGGCTGTTTAAACGATTGTATGTGCAAGGTCAGTGTTGTGTCAAACGAATGGATTTCACCTGATAATTCAAGTATGTTTATTCGCAGAATGAACTCCAGATGGAAATGGCTGATTGGTCTGATTGCCGTTCTTTTTGTCTTGCAGACGTCCGGCACAGTTCTGCAGGCTCGCATTATTGCAGTCGGTGACATTCATGGCGCTTGTGATGCGTTTATCGCGATTCTTCAAAAGGTGGAATTGATCGACTCACAGCTTCATTGGATTGGTGGAACATCCATCCTGGTTCAAATAGGTGACATCCTGGATCGTGGTCCGAAGAGCAAGGCAGCCATGGATTTGCTGATGGCGCTGGAAGGGGAAGCGGGTCGTAAAAAGGGGCGGGTGATTGGCCTGAACGGCAACCACGAAATCATGAATATCATGGGAGATCTTCGCTATGTATCTCAACAGGAGTTTGCCAGTTATGGGGGTGCAGATACCGAAAAACGCCGGCAGCAGGCATTTGATCAATACGTAAAGTGGAGAAAAAAGCGTACTCTTCCAGAGCTTCCAGGCGATTCTAAGGAACAGTGGATGAAGACACATCCTCCCGGTTTTCTTGAGCACAGAATGGCGTTTTCACCGGATGGAAAATACGGACGCTGGCTGAGAAAACGTTCGGTCGTTGCGGAGCTGGACGGAATTATTTTTCTGCATGGTGGAATCAGTCCAACACTGGGAGGAATGAAGGTAGACGCAATCAATCAGCAAGTGAAAAAAGAGATCCGGCTGTTTGACGACTCATTGGCTTTCTTGAGTGAGCAAAATATCATCTTGCCGTTTTTCACACTGGACGAGATGCTCGCTGCTGCGAAGGAAGAATATGACCGTATTTCAAAAATCAAGAACCCGGATCCAGAGGAGGCAGTTACGTTCAGAAAATTGCGGGATTTTCTTTCCCTTGCCGGCTGGCTCTGCGTTCGCAGTGACGGCCCTGTCTGGTTTCGCGGGTATGCCGAATGGTCCGATGCGCAAGGCGCGCCGCAAATCTCCGCTTTACTGCAGCAGTATCATGTCCGGCATTTTGTTGGTGGACACTCCGTGCAAGAAGATGGGCGCATTCATACTCGTTTTGGCGGCGCAGTGTTTCTCATCGATACCGGAATGAATACCGCGTATGTTCCTACGGGCAGGGTTTCTGCGTTGCAGGTAGAAAGCGGAGTGTTCTCGGCGATTTATCTGGATGATACGATGAAGCTGATGCCGGAAACGCAAACCAATCCCAACAATTAAAGTTGGTCTGATCGTTCCTATTCATATGAGAATTCTCATTGTCGATGATGAAAAAAATATTCGCACCTCGCTGAGTCGTTTTTTCGAATTGCATGGAAACAGTGCCGCCGCTGTGGAAACTGCGGAGGAAGCGCTATTGCAATTGCGGAAGGCTTCGTTTGATTGTGTGATTTTGGATTTGCGGTTGCCGGATCTGGATGGAATCCAGACGCTGGAGAAAATAAAGGAGATGGATCCTTATCTCCCCGTGATCTTGTTGACCGCTCACGGCACCACGGGGAAGGCGGTGGAAGCGATTAAGAAAGGCGCCTTTGATTTTTTTGAAAAGCCCGCGGATGAGGAAAAGCTGCTGATCGCAGTGAGAAACGCAAACCAGTTATTTCGTCTGAACCGGGAAAAATCGGAAACATTCCGTGAGCTCGACCGGAAGTATGAACTGGTAGGTGAGTCCGCAATCATGCGCCAGCTCAGAGAACAAATCGATCTGGTTGCGGGAAAGAACAGTCGTGTGTTGATTACCGGAGAGAGCGGTACCGGCAAAGAGCTCGTCGCCTATGGGATTCACCGGAAGAGCGCACGGCGCGAGAAGTCTTTCGTCAAGGTGAACTGTGCGGCCATCCCGCAAGAATTGTTTGAAAGCGAGTTGTTCGGCCATGAAAGGGGAGCTTTCACGGGGGCGCTTCAGCAGCGAATCGGAAAGTTTGAGCAAGCCGATGAAGGAACGCTTTTTCTGGATGAAATTGGTGAAATTCCGCTTTCGCTTCAGCCAAAAATACTGCGCGCTCTTCAGGAGAACGAAATTCAACGCGTGGGCGGCCAGAAAGAAATGAAGGTGGATGTCCGAATTCTCGCTGCAACGAACCGGAAGCTGGAAGAAGAGGTGAAAAAAGGAACTTTCCGGGAAGATTTGTATTACCGGCTCAATGTATTTCCAATCGAGGTACCGGCTCTTCGCGATCATCGGGAGGATATTCCGTCGATGATCCGTCATTTTCTGGATCGCATTTGTCCCGAAAATAACATCAAGATGAAAGGCATTTCGGAAGAGGCTATGGAACTACTTTGCGCATACAATTATCCGGGAAATATCCGGGAGTTGCGAAACCTGGTCGAGCGTCTGGCGATTCTCACAGCAGAGGATACAATCGGCGCGGCACAGGTAAGACGCGTGCTCCCGGTGCGTCGCGAATCTTCGCCGGACTCTCTACTGTATTCGAAGCTTGAGGATACCGAACGGGAGCTGATCCGCAAGGCATTGGAAGAGAACCGCTGGCATATCAGCAAGGTCGCCCGCATCCTGGGCCTCGAGCGAAGTCACCTGTACAAGAAAATGAAACGGTACGGTATCGAAAGACCGAGTTAATTGCAGCACGGGCGACGCCTTCAAATTGCGCCTCGTACTTGATCCTGAAGGGACCGGTCTGATCTACAAGAAAATCTCCGATGGCGCGGGTGGTTACGACCCTGGAAAACTGATTGTTAATGAGACAGTGGCTGTTCGCAAAGATCAGGTGGACAGTTTTCTTGAAATGATGAACAAAATTAGGTTCTGGCAATTACTTACAAAGGAAAAAACGGACATCGTCGGATTAGATGGGGCGCAGTGGGTTGTTGAAACGGTTAATTCAGGAAAGTATCACCTCGTAGACAGATGGTGTCCCACGAAAGGACAATACCGAGAAACGGCACTGTACCTCGTCAGACTTGCAGGTCTAAAAGTAAAAGCCATTTACTAGGCAAATCCTCTGAGCTCGGGCGTTCGCCGGCCGCTGTCTTACACTCCGGAATCGTTTGCAGTGTCATAGATCAATGAATTGGCAGGAAACGGGTAAGAAAGCCGCGGGGCTGCTGAAATCCTGTTAGCGAGAGATCAGCTTTAAATTGCTGGATGGAAGTGGCGAACCTGTTAGAACTGGCGCTCCGGGACTTTTACATGCTGGCCGCGGGCGCGCAGGGCTTCCACAATCATCATTGCCGCAAGAAAGATCAAAACCATGCAGATCAGCCCGTTCATCAAAGTTGTGTTGAATGCAAATCCTTCTTTGATTACAGCTTTGAACGCCCAGCTTGCCTGAACTGAAAGCGACCAGAGCGTGATGGTCATTACAAAGAGCATAGGAATTACCACAAACCACGAGGAACGTCCGGACATCTTCAGCCAGATCGAAATGCCAAGAAGGCTGAGGGCCGCGAGAAGCTGATTGCTGGTTCCGAAAAGAGTCCAGAACATCTTATATGCGCCCTCTTGCGAAACCAGGAGCAGGAGTCCGGGAGGAAGAATCGTCATTGCGGTCCCGATGATCGCGCCCTTGCGTCCTTCTATCGAAAACAATTCCTGCAAAATATATCGTCCCAATCGGGTTGCCACATCCAGCGTATCAAAAACAAAAGTCGAGAATGCCATCGCGCCGAAAGTCGCGGCAAAATAATAATTCTTTTCGCCGATCAATATCGTTAAAAATCGCCCGATCCCGTTTCCGTAAATCTTTCCCGGCGCCAACCCGGTCAAACTGGAAGGAACGGCAATCATCACCGTGGCCAACGCGATCAGTGCGACCAGGCCTTCCAGCAGCATGCTTCCATAACCGACCGGTTTGCAATGCGCCTCACGCTCAATTTGTTTCGATGTAGTTCCCGAAGCTACCAGTCCGTGAAAGCCAGAACAAGCGCCGCATGCAATCGTTACAAATAGAAACGGAAACAAGGAACCGGTCAGAACACCGGGCGTATTCCACGTAATGAACGCTTTTTGCTGAATCGGGTATCCTCCAAAAAACAGACCGATCACCCCAACGGAAAGAGCAATGTACAGAATAAAGCCGCCCAGATATCCGCGCGGCTGCAGAAGCAGCCAGAGAGGCAGGAGCGATGCCACAAAACAATATGCCAGAATCAGAAGACTCCAGGTCTTCGCGTCCAAAATTAATAGCGTGGAAATTCTCGTTCCAAGCCAGACAACGGTAAGGGATGCAGGCACAAAAATAACAGTTTGCCAGAAAAGCGGCGGATTCCATTTCTTCTGTATGATCCCCATGAGGATCGCGAGCAAAAGATATGCAGTGCTTGCCGCGGCCACTGCGCCGCCCGGATTGAACGTGAACCCGCCGCCTTCCAGTTCTTCGCTTTTTCCGATAAACGTGCTTGCCGTAATGTCCGTGAATGCAAGGATTACATAGAGAAGGGCAATCCAGATAAACAACATCATGGCGTACCAGGCCCGGTTGCCCAGCCGGTGCCGAATAATTTCGGCGATGGAACGGCCCTGATGTCGTACCGATGCGATGAGAGTGGAATAATCGTGAACCGCTCCAATAAAGATCACGCCGAGTCCAATCCATAGCAAACAGGGAAGCCAGCCAAATTGCTGGGACGCAATGATCGGACCCGCGATGGGACCTGCGGCAGCAATCGCGCTGAAATGCTGTCCCATCAAGTAGAACGGCTTCGTCGGAGTAAAGTCATGGCCGTCATTGATTGTTACAGCAGGTGTGGGCAGTTCCTCATCCAGACTGTATTTTCGTTCGACGAACTTGCCGTAGAAGCGATATCCAAACGCAAGTGCGATCAGAAATATGATTGTGATGGACGGTATGCTCACGGCATTATTTAATCATAGATACGTCAGCCGCGGGTAGAAAAGTCAAACCCATCAAAGTCTAACGGCTTCTTCGGCAGTGTTAGACTATCGGGATGATCGATTCCCATAAGAAAGTTGCGATCGTTGTGATCCTGGTGTTTGGCGCACTGCTCCGTCTCTACCAGATCGATTCGGACATCTACGGCTGGAGAGAGGCCGATACCGCAGCTATGGCGCGCAATTACTATGAGAATGGTTTCCGTTTCCTGTATCCGCAGATTGACTGGGGCGGGCGATCTCCCGGTTATGTGGAGTGTGAGTTCCCAATCTTCCCATACACAGTATCTTTGCTATATAAGGCTGCAGGTGGAGTACATGAATGGATCGGAAGGCTTCTTTCGATCCTTTTTTCGTTGACGGGTTCTTATTTCTTGTATCTGCTGGTGCGCAAGCATGTGGATGCCGCAACAGGACTGTGGTCCTGTTTCCTTTTCTTGATTGTTCCAATGAATCTACTCTTCGGAAGACGCTTTCAGGCAGAATCCTTGTTGATGATGTCTTCGATCCTCGGAGTGTATTTCTTTTCCCGATGGTGTGATCGGGAAAAATGGCGGGACTTTCTGCTTTCTTCGTTTTTCATCTCTCTCGCCATTTTAGTAAAGATTCCTTCCCTTTTTCTTGGTTTGCCCTTGCTCTACCTTGCGTGGCAGAAATTCAAGAGCAAGCTTCTCCTGCAGCACTCTGTCTGGCTGTACTTTTTTTTGGTGATGCTTCCGGTTGCCATGTGGTACATCCATGCGCATCAGATCTTTCTGCAGTCGGGATTGACCTTCGGAATCTGGCAATACGGAACGGACAAGTGGGGTAATTGGGGACTGCTCGTTTCCTTGGAGTTCTGGAACAGATTGCTGCAATCGATCGTAGTCCGGCATTTTGCTGTCTTCGGGTTTGTGCTGTTCTTGATCGGTCTCTTCCTTCGAAGAAAATCACCCGAGGAAAGGCTTTTTGATTTCTGGATTCTTGGTGTACTGGTCTTTTTTGCGATCGTAGCGAAAGGAAATTATGTCCACTCCTATTATCAACTCCCTTTTATGATTCCTGCGGTTGTCTATGCCGCTAAAACCTGTGCGCAATTCTGGGATCAGAAAATTCTAAGCAGCAAAAAATCCGTGTTCTTGTTTCTGTTGCTAGTCGGCACACTGATCAACGCAGGATCACGGTATTTTGCGAGCTTAAGAGAGGAGGAAAAAGCGATCGCAAGGATCTCTCCATTGATCGAAGAAACTCGAACAGGAATTCCGGAAAAAGCGCTTCTCATCAGTTTTGGCAGCAATGATCCAACTTTGCTATACCTCTCACATCGAAAAGGGTGGGTTGTGGATCCGGATGAAACCTCCGAATCCTTATTTGCGGAGAGAATCAGCTCAGGAGGAAGGTTTGTTGTAGGAGAAGCGGCTTTTTTCAGCAATAGATCATGGCGGAAGGCTCTCGAGTCCTTTCTGTCGGACCAGTACAAGATCATTTTCGATCAGGAGGGTTCTTTTATTGTGAGGGCGCTCAGATCCGATCGAGGAGCGGACGCTACTTGCGAAATTGTCAGCCTTCCACCACAACCCTGGAAAGCAGGGACGACATACATGGTCTCGATTCGTGTGACGAACGCCGGCACGACCGCATGGCGATTTGGCGACCCTGCCGGGCCTTATTATGTGCTCGATAGCGAGCTGACCGCGGACAACTCCGGATGCGCGTTGGCGCCGAATCATTGGGGAATTACCGGAATCCCAATCTCCGCGAAACAGTCGGTTGCACCGGCTGAGTCAGTCACGTTGACGTTCCAGATTGCCACTCCGTTCCAGCCGGGCAGTTATTCTTTTCGCTGGCAAATGCAAACTGAGAGCGGCCGCAGTAAAAGATCGGAGTTAGGCAGCCCGACATCCGACCTGTGTGTCACAGTAGAATATTGATATTCGCCATTTTTGATATTATGTTTCATCCTTAGTATTCTTCCGACGATTCAGAAGGAATAAAGTCCCACATGTCCATTCCCGAATCCAGCACCAATCAGACTCCAAACCGTCTCGCCCATGAGAAGAGTCCTTATCTGCTCCAGCACGCATACAACCCCGTGGACTGGTATCCCTGGGGCGAAGAAGCGTTTGAAAAAGCGCGTGCGGAAAACAAAGCTGTCTTTTTATCGATCGGTTATTCCACATGTCACTGGTGCCACGTGATGGAACAGGAATCCTTTGAAGATCCGGAAGTGGCCGGGCTCATGAATGAGGCGTTTGTTTCGATCAAGGTCGATCGCGAGGAGCGGCCTGATATCGACAACATCTACATGACGGTGTGTCAGATGACAACCGGAAGCGGAGGTTGGCCGCTCACCATCATTATGACACCCGACAAGAAGCCTTTTTTTGCGGCTACCTACATTCCCAAATACGATCGTTTTGGGCGAATTGGAATGATGGAACTGATTCCCAGGATTCAAGACGCCTGGAAAAACAAAAATCAGGATGTGGCCCACAGTGCGGATCAAATTGTATTGGCCTTACAACAGAACACACAGGAGAGTGGGGGTGAGGAAATCGATTCGTCGGTTCTAAGGCTCGGTTTTGAACAACTGCATCAGCGATTCGATGAAAGCTACGGCGGTTTCGGCAGCGCTCCCAAGTTTCCAACTCCTCATCAGTTTCTTTTCCTGCTTCGATACTGGAAGCGGTCTGGGAATCCAAAAGCTCTGGAAATGACTGAACGAACTTTGCAACAAATGCGCCGCGGGGGAATTTACGATCACATCGGTTTCGGGTTTCACCGGTATTCCACTGATCGTCACTGGCTGGTTCCGCACTTCGAGAAGATGCTTTACGATCAGGCTCTACTGGTGCTTGCCTACACGGAAACGTGTCAAGCGACGCACAAAGATGAATACAAGAAAACAGCCCAGGAGGTCCTGACGTACGTTCTTCGCGACATGACCGATCCTGCCGGAGGTTTTTATTCCGCAGAGGATGCGGACAGTGAAGGTGTGGAAGGAAAGTTCTATCTCTGGACGCCGGAGGAAATAGAATCGCTGCTGGAAACTGAAGGCGCGCGCATCGTTCTCAAGGCAAGCAACGTCAAAAAGGAAGGGAATTTCATCGAACAAACAATCGGTCATCTGACAGGAGAGAATATTTTACATTTGAGCAAATCGTGGGAAGAACTCAGCGCCGACCTTGGTATGCCTCCGGATGAAATCCAGCGGCGGCTGGAAGTCTCCCGGGAGAGATTGTTTTCATACCGGAAGAAGCGGATCCATCCGCATAAGGATGACAAAGTTCTTACTGATTGGAACGGCTTGATGATTGCGGCGTTCGCAAAAGCGGCACAGGTATTCGAGGAGCCTGCGTATGCGGAAGCAGCGAAATCCGCAGTGGACTTCATTTTGAAGAATCTTCGTAAACCGGATGGCGAACTGCTTCACAGATATCGCGCCGGTGACGCGGGTCTTCCTGCGCACATCGATGATTACGCGTTTCTTATCTGGGGGTTGTTGGAGTTGTATGAGGCGACGTTTGATCCAGCGATTCTCCAGACTGCGATTGAGTTGAACACGTACTCTTTGGATCATTTCTGGGATGATCAAAACGGAGGCTTTTTCTTCACATCGGATCAGAGGGAAGAACTGCTCGTTCGGTCCAAGGAAATATACGATGGCGCAATTCCGTCCGGAAACTCGGTCGGGATGCTGAATCTTCTTCGTCTCGCGCGGATCACCGGAAATTCGGATTGGGAACAGCGTGCCGCGCAAATTGCGCGAGCATTCTCCCGAAGCGCGAGCCAGGCCCCGTCTGCTTATTCATTCTTGATGACAGCTCTGGATTTTGCATTTGGGCCATCGTTTGAAGTAGTTGTTACCGGGAAATTGCAGGCGGAAGACACACAGAAAATGTTGCGATCGATCCGAAGTGAATTCCTTCCAAACAAGATCTTGTTATTTCGGCCGGCAGGTGGGGGCGTCCCGGAGATTTCACGGATCGCTCCGTTTACGCGTCAACAAACCGCACTTCAAAATAAGGCGACCGCTTATGTCTGTCGCAATCAGGTTTGCAATTCGCCCGTAACGGATGCATCAGCGATGATGAAGTTACTCGGCGATCTGTAGGTTCGATACTGTTTCACCGTGGTCTTTTCGGGAGAGCTGCAAAACTGAAACTGCCAGCGCTGCAATTAACGGTCCAAAGAAGATACCGGAAAACCCAAAGATACCAAGTCCGCCCAAAACGCTGATCAGCCCGAGCAAGGGATGCAGTTCCGCCTGACCTCTCAAGACCCAGGGCTTTACAACGTTATCTGAGATGGAGGCGAGGAAAAATGCAATTCCCATTCCGATTGCAGCCGCATACTGATGGGTAGCAAGCAGATAGATGACTCCACCGATCCCGGTAGGCAAACTGCCAAAGAGCGGAATGAACGAAAAGATCACGGTTAACACGCCAAAGAAGAAAGGCCTCGGAATCCCGGTAAACCAGTACGCGAATCCGATGATCGTCCCCTGAACAATTCCTGCGGCGAGTGCTCCTAGAATTACCCCTCTTGATATTCCTTGCACTGTCCTGAACAAATCATCGGTTTCCTTTTCTGAATAAGGAAGCAGTCCACGCAGAAAATCTGCGAACCGCTCACCATCCGTGAGGCCGTAGTAAAAGGAAATCAAAAAGAAAATTACAGCCGCAACCTTGCCCGGAAGTGAACTTGCGACCCCTCCGACGAACTTTGTCATAAATGAAAGAGCTTCTACCCCAACCTGTCGTCCGCGTTCCAGCAGCTCCTGATCTGAAAGTCCTGTCCATGCTTTCAGCCTCTCGTAAATCCGTGAAACGATAGGGAACTGCATAATCTGATCTTGACCCTGCTGTTGACTCTGGACCAGGCCGGTCACTGACTGGATCAGATGCGAAATATCATCTGCAAGAATCGACCCGATCAAGGTCATCGGAAAGACAACACCGACTGTCAGCAGGATCGTGCATTCAACCGCGGCAATTCCGGAACGTTGCTTCAGAAGCCTCAATTGCCATAAATAAATGGGACGAAAGATCATAGCAATCAGCAGGCCCATTCCAACGGGGATTAGCAGCTTTCGAGTTACTAGCAGAAACAGCAAGCAGAGGATTGCGAGAATTACTCCCTGCCCGATTCGTGCTCTTTCCGTACTCATACGTTCATCAGGATAGTAGATTTTGGCAGTTTCACAAAATCGGATTTCTCGCAAAGGCGCAAAGTCTTTCTACGCGAGAAAGCGCTCTTTCCATTTGGGATCGGGAACCGGGCAGGTGTCATACTTACCAAAGATTCGATAGCGGTTTCGAGCGATCCAGTTATACGCCGCATCCAGAAAGAATTTGGGGAGAATCCTGAAAATCACGGAGAGTTTCCAAATCCCTCCGAGCCGTCTTAAGATGTTCAAAGCAGCATCTGCCCGCATGTACAAAGCGCCATTTTCCAGCAGACAAACGGTATCAAGATCCGAAGCATTTTTTCCGTGGCGCGCCAGTGCAACGGTTGCGAATTCGCTTTGCAACGGGGCAAAGCGAAAGACTGCTTTCCGATCGTGTTTCAAGATAAAGGTGTTGAACCGGTTGCACAAACCGCATACGCCATCATACAGAATAATGGGACGGCCTGAGCCGTCTTCAGCCCTCATCCCTTAACTCTGGCATCTTCAACGATTGCCTTTACCAATCCCGCCATTGTAAATTCTTTTGCCACGATCGCTGATCGGACTCCCAGTTGCCGCAAGGTGGTTTCTGTGACCGGTCCGATGCACGCGACGCGCGTTCGATGGGGATCAATCTTTGATAGCCATTTGCCGGTCATTTCAACAAAGTTGCGGACAGTCGATGAAGAAGTGAAGGTAACATAATCGATCTGCTTCTCTTTCAAGATCTTCTTCAGGAGAGATCGGGTAGATCCGGGTGTATCGGCGCGATATAGATGTACGTTGTGAACAATAGCGCCTGCATCGGCAAGGGCTTTTGGCAAAACCTCGCGGGCTCCTTTCGCTCGCGGTAACAGGATTTTCGCATTTCGGACTTCTTCTTTCAGAATCTCTTCTGCCAGGCTTTCCGCCTGGTATCTGGGTGGAACCAGGTCTACCTTTCCGCCAAGCTTGCGCACTTTGTCGGCAGTCGCGGCGCCGATACAAGCAATGCGCAAACGCTCAAATATTTTCCAGGTAACCCCCTTCTTCCGTAGAATTTCATCCAGGATCGAGACGGTATTGGCGCTCGTGAGGATGAGCCAGGAATAATCCGCAATTTCATCCACTGCGCGCTCCAAAACGCGAATCTCGCGTTGCTGTAATACTATTTCTATAGTAGGAGCTTCCAATACCGTGGCCCCTTCGCGTTTCAGAAGTGAGGTTAGATCCTGCGCCTGCTTTCCGGCACGTGTCACCAGAACAGTGCGTCCGGTGAGGCATTCCGAACCGGCGATCTCTCCTACCACCAGGCAGAACGTCTTCAATTTCGTCCTTTTTAGCCTGAGAGAGATATCGCCCACCGTGCCGGAAACGACCGCGGCGCCCGGATAGTTTTCGAAGATGGCGCAGAGTGTGGATGGGCCAAGTCCCTGCGAAACCAGCGCGTCCAGCGTCTTTGTGATCTGGCCGGCATTCATCCTTAGGATCAGCGGATCCTCGATTGCGGCCAGAGCCGCCCACGGGATCTTCTTCAGATTCGAATTGGTGAGATCTTTGTAGTAGCCGTCCTGCATGTCAAACTAACTCTTTTAGAAGTTCTCGCGCCCCTTGTTGCTCCAGTTTTTGATACATGTTATTGGCGCAGGCGTCCGGTTCGTTTTCTTCGACAATGTCTTGAATGATCCTTCTTGAGTTGACTCCGCCGATGAATGCGCGAAAACGCCAGCGATCCTTGCTCCGCGTGGCCAGGCCTCCAATCGGCAAATGACATCCTCCTCCATAGCGCGTTAGAAACAGGCGCTCAATGTGCGCCGCCGTTTCGCTCAGTGGATCATTCAACGCGATCATCATTTTGGAAAGCGCTTCTTCGTTGTTTCTGATTTGCACGACCATAATTCCCTGTCCGATGGCGGGAATAAATGCTTCTTCAGACAAATAGTGCATGTATGCATCATTAAAAAGTCCGAGACGGTGTAACCCGGCAGCCGCCACCACGATGGCGTCATACTGACCCTCGTTTAATTTTCGCAACCGGGTATCCAGATTTCCACGGAGCAATTCCACATGGAGATCCGTACGGTAGAAATGAACCAGCAATGATCGGCGAAGACTGCTTGTCCCCACCCTCTTGCCGGGGAGAAGATGCATCAGATCATCTTGTTTGCTGATCCAAACATCGCGCGGATCCTCGCGCGGCAAAAAGGAAATCAGCCGCAGGCCGGGAGTCTCTACGCCGGGTACATCTTTCAAGCTGTGAATTGCAAGATCGGCTTCCCTGGATAACAAGGCCTCTTCGATTTCCTTCAAAAAAACTCCTTTCCCGCCGAAATCGGAAAGCGGCTGGTCCAGAATGCGATCCCCTGTTGTTGTAAATGTGCGGAGTTCCCAGGCATGCTCCGGAAAGTTTTCTGACAGCCGGTCCTTTACAAAATTCGCTTGATAGAGAGCAAGCTTACTCCCACGCGTGGCAAGAATGTATTTCATTCCATCTTCACAGCCGGAACAGCTTCTTGATCAAGCCGATTTTTTCGACGCCATCCGGTTGATTGGCAAGCTGGCGTAATTCGGAAAAAGAGGATTGAACGATCTTATCGGTGACGCTTGCGGTTAGCTGTTCGATGGCTTCCTGCTGTTCCGGAGTCAGCGGCCCGAGCTTCTTTAAGGTACGCTCCATTTCACGCTTCCGCATGGTGTCGATGCGATTCTGGATTTCCCGGATTGTAGGCGCGATGTCCATTGCTTTGAGCTTGCCCCAAAAAATCTCGGTTTCCTGGGAAACGATTTCCTCGGCACGTTGTGCCTCTTTTTGTCTTTCCTGACGGTTTTTGTCGGCAACCGCGCGAAGATCGTCGATATCGTAAAGAAACGTGTTGTCGATCTGATTGATTTGCGGATCAATATCGCGCGGAACGGCGATATCGATGAAGAACATGGGTCTGTTTTTTCGCAGGTTCATGGCGCGCAACGCGTGTTCCGTTCGAACGATAAACGTTTCAGATCCTGTTGAGCTGATCACGATATCCGATTCCGAAAGACAATCGATCAGATTTTCAAAAGGAACTGCCCGGCCTTTGATCTGCTCAGCCAGCTCGGCGGCCTTCTGGAACGTTCTGTTGGTTACCAGAATGACCCGGACGCCACGCGACTGAAGATGCTGAATCGAGAGCAGACTCATCTTGCCTGCGCCGATGATCAGCGCAGTCTTTCCTTCCAATTTTCCGAAAATTTTGGTGGCGAGTTCTACTGCAACCGAACTGACCGATATGGCATTCGCTGCGACCGTGGTTTCCGACCGCACCCGTTTTGCCACCATGAACGAGCGCTCCATCAGCGAATTGAGGGTGGCGCCGATCGATTTTGTTTGCTGTGCAATGGCGAAAAATTGCTTCATCTGACCGAGAATCTGAGGCTCTCCGACAACCATGGAATCGAGGCTACTCGTGACCCGAAATACATGCCGCACCGCATCGGGTCCGGTGTAATGATACAAAAACGGCTCAAACTCACTTACAGATAAATCCCGTTGTTCGCTCCAGAAGCGCACTAATGGTTCTCGAACGTCTTCCAGATTTTCATGGTTTACCAGAAATTCCACACGATTACAGGTCGAAAAAATCAGCGCCTCAGGAACAAGCTGCAGCAGCGCTTGCAGGGCGCCGGCAATTCGATCTTCTGGCATGTGCAACCGCTCCCGCAGCTCCACCGGCGCTGTCCTGTGATTTAAACCGATCAGTGAAATGGCCATACTAAAATGAATGATAGCTCTTCGTTACAAGTGATACGCCCGCAAAGGCAAACAGGATAAATGCGAAACCTAGAATTGCAAGATAAGCGGCTTTTCTGCCCCGCCACGACGAAAGCGTCCTGCCATGAAGCAAAATGGCATACAGGCACCACGTGATCACAGACCAGATCTCTTTGTAATCGCCACTCCAAAAAACTCCACGAAGATATTTAGACCAGATCATGCCGGTCAGGATGCCAAACGTGAGAGTAAAGAACCCGACCCACAGACTGCGGTAAGACCACTCCTCGCACACTTCCAGAGAGGGCAGGCGATAATAGAAAAATGCAGGATGTTTCGATTTCAATTGCTTTTCCTGTACCAGATACATGGCCGCGAGAATGCACGAAATCGACAAGGCTGCCACGCTCAGAATCATCAACGGAATGTGAACGTAGATCCAGCCTCCTTTCAAGACCGGATCTCCCGGTGGTTCGACCCCGTGATGGATCACATACAGGATTACAGAAACGATGGTTACAGGCAGCAAAATCACTCCGGCTGCGTCCATTTCGCCGGTCCGGTTGATCCAAAGAAAGATGAGGATGACAAAGCACGTCAATAGAGAAAACGCTTCGGTGAACGTTGCGGCAGGAAACCGGTGGTGATCCAGACCGATCACCAGAAGATCCAGTGCATGTGTTACAAAGGCGATCAATAGAAACAGAAACGCGAGGGTACGTGTCCGGTCCTTTTTCAGAAAGAACTTGATCCCAAAATACACCGCGGACAGGGCGTAGAACAGAATCGCAATTGCAGCCAGTAGGTTTTGCATAATGTGAAACTATTAACGATACAACCTGGGGACGGAAATGGAAAGTCCGGCAAGTAGAGGAGTGGTGAGGTGGCAGTCGGATTTACCTACAGTCGCCTCTCTCTAGATCCTAAATTTCCAATGCCTTTAAGATGCCTGATTCACCGTACCATTTCAATCCGGTCTTTGAGCTTGACCACCCATGCGGTGGTGGTTTTTTCTGCCGTGACCAGGGGTATGGATCTGGAAATACTCAAGCTGATGTAGACGGCGTCATATGCGGTTGCTCCATATTCCAACGCTACATCTAGAACGGCTTTTTCATCAGGCTCCGTTCTTTCCAACGGAGCTTCCAAATGCAGTTCATAGATCTCCCGCGCGAGGCGCTCCGTTAATTCACGACGATACACAAGTGTCCGAAGCACGTTTGCGAACTCCCAGTAGTGCAGCGATGGCGTCAAAAGAACGATCTTGCCGCGGAGCAGCCTCTCCTGCCAGACTCGCGCAGACGTCGAAAAGGATTCCTCCAGATACCATGCGATGGCTACGCTGGTATCTAGCACATACACATTCATCGCGAATCCCGGTCTTTTCGCAGAATATCCCGCGTGTCACTGCGAATTCTCTGCGAACGTACCTGATTGCGAAGTGTCTCGAGACGTTCCTTGTAAGTTTCGGTGCGAAGATGCTCTTGTTTCATCGAAATATAAAGGGCAAGCGCCTCCTCTACTAAAGCGCGCTTGGTTCGGGCGGTTGAATACTTTTGAGCCTGCGCCAACAGGTCATCGTTCAATTCTATGTTCGTTCTCATACACTATATAATACACCTTGTGTACGTATGAGTAAACGAATGCTATGAGGTTTATTTGGTGGTCGGTTTCTTCGGTTTCAGTTCGGCGAGGGCTGTTTCGATCTGCTTTTCCAGCGAGCCTGGAACAAACACAGCAGGGGTGTAGTCATCATTTTTAACGGCCTGCTGATTTTCTTTGATTTCTCCGAACGCCAGATGTTTTCGCGTTGTCTTATCCTGCCAGTCCGTCTGGGTTAAGAAGACTTCCATGACCGGAGCCCCTTCCAGCTTGGTACTGTCGCCGTATTTGGAAATCTCCGCGGTCTCCAGCTTTTCCATCAGGTCTTGAAGCTTTTCGTTTTCCACCTCTCCCTTTGCCGGACTTTCCTGCGTCCACTTATCCTCTTTTCCCTTCTTGAAGGTGTAGTTACCGCTCTTTGTCTGAATGCGAAAATCGGTTACGTCAAAACGATTGAAGACAACCAGTTTCTTTTCACGCCAGTCTTCCAGCTTCTTTTCAAACAGGTTTGAGAGCGAATCGGTGACCTTTGCAATGCCGGTAGTTCCTTCCACACGGCAGTAACGCTGTTCGCCCTGTTTGCTTCCGAACTCAATTTTTTGATGCAGCCCTTTTTCCAGTGTCAATTCGACTACCGCGTCAGGTTTATCAAGACCGTAAACGGAGAGATCCGGACCCGGTTGATCGACAAATTCCGAGGCGCGCAATACTTCCAGTGAAGAAAGCAGGGACGTCACATCGCTGTCCGACGCCGGAGATTCGACCGGTTTCTTCATCTTCCATGCTCCACCCTCCCTCCGGAATTCCAGGTGGAGAGTGCTGGTGTTCAAATCCACCGTCTCCACTTTTTCGCTGGAAAAATCGGTCAGTTTCTTGTCTCTTAGATCTAATAGTGTAGTAGATCCGGCATCGCCGACGGTGTAGGCGACTGTATACACTCGCGGATCGTTGTTTACCCGCGCGTAGTAGACGTCGTTGACGGGATTCTTTGATCCGATCATCAGGGTTTGTGTCGAATTCGCTTTCTTCAAGATGATCCGGATGACCGTTTTTGGGTTCTTGAGATCATAGGGGCCGAGATCTTTGGGCTGTTCATCGGCAATGTCCTGATACTGCAGCTTTTCGAAGTTGCTCAGGATGCGGCTGACTGTCCCTTCATCGGCGCGGGCTTGCATCGGGGCAGTCAGTTGCCACTTCTCACCGGAAAAAGGAACCACCCGGATTGTCTGTCCGGCCGTTTCAAGCTCCAACGCCGCGACATCGTCTTTCTTGATTTCCAGCAGGGTCTTTTTCTTCTCTTCCTGCTCTTTCTTTTTGTCCTCGCCTTTGAACTCGACAAAGTATGCGTAAGCCCCAAGACCGGCAAGTAACAATCCGACGATGATTGTGGAGCGGAATTTCATATTGGACCGTTGATTACAATCGCTTTCGGCGTTTCCAGACAACGATTCCGGATGTCAGGATCGCAACCGGCAAAACGATTACCAGAAGGATTCCGATGTATTTGACCTGACTGCTGTTTAAAACCATCGTATCGCTGCGCGTATTCTTCGGTGGAAGCTGGATCAAATTCTCCTGTTCTGTAAGCCATGCGACGCAATTCAAAAAGATGAGATGGTTGGCGCCCAGACCAATAAATCCATTTTGAATGAAGCTGAATCCTCCAAAAAGCGTTAACCGGGTTTCCGTTGATCTGCTCTGTCCCTCTTTCTTTTCAATGCTCTTGCTATAAAGGACTCCCAGCGTCAGCGGCCCTTTCTTGTCCTTCCCTTCTTCGTAAAGTCCTTTTTGTTTGTCCGTTTCACCCCAACTGGAATCGCTGCTGCTTGCAAACGGGGTGACTGTCGCGCTTCCTGGATCTGCGGACGTATCAATGCTTCTGCTGATCGGGAAGAACATCTCGTAATTGAATTCTTTTGTGACAGGCGTTCCCGGTTTTGGTTCGGCGAGCGGAGCCTGCGGGCCGATCGCCGGATAAAAATACTGGCTGTCTAAAACTACATCATCTTCGGCTCGAACAGGATAACCGGAGAGTATTTTTGTAAACGAAGGTTCGGACTGTGGAGTATCCAGCACAACCAACCTTCCGCCTGCAGCAAGATAATCTTGAATCGCCTTGATTTCCGAATCCAGTAGCGTTACCCGGGGGGCCGAAACGACCAGCACCGTACAATCTGCCGGAACTTCGGGTTTTGCCATGAAATTCTTGAGCTCCTTCACTTCATAATTTCGCTTTTTCAGCAAATCTACAATCGAAGAAAATCCCGAATCTTCTCCATCGGTGATCAACGGTTCTCCATGTCCTTGCATGAAATAAATGATGGCCTGTTTTTCGGTTGTGACTTTCAGAATTGCATTTGTGATATCTTCCTCTTCCATCGTAGAGATGGTTGTTCGCTGCTTTCCTGATTCCACAACGGTCGTGCGAGGGGTTGTGATCCCGAATTTTTCCCGAGTGAGCGGGTCTTTGATCGGGTCCACAAGTTTGATCTCAAGATTCTTTGAATAAGCCTTGTACAGATCGAGGCGTTCTTTCATCTGACCGCGTTCGTTTTCATCCTGAGTTTCCCGGTAGAAAGCAGTCAGTGTCACTGGCTTCTTTAGATCTTTCAAAACATTGAGCGTCATCGGGGAAAGGCTGAATTGCTTGTTCTTTGTAGTGTCATATTTCAGAGGATGCCTCGCGACAATCCAGTTTGCCAGCACCAGGATTGCCAGGACAAAAAGCACCAGAACCAGAGAGTTGAGGCCGTGTCTTGTGGAGCGCGCGCTAAAAAAGTTCTTGAGACCGGCACGTTCAAAATAAAGCGAAACCAGGAAAAACAGTACACCGACTCCAGCGCCGATGTTTGCGTACATCTGCCACTCGGGCCGGGCTGTTTTGACAGCCAGCGCAGCAATGATGAATACCGCGGCGATCGGGAAACAGATCTTTTTCAGCGTTTCCATCTACGATTTCCACCTTTGAGATTGCAGCACGATCCCCGTAGCAAACAAGCCAAAGAAAATAAAACTGAGATAGAAGAATCCGTCATTCAGGTTCAGAACCCCTTTGGTAAAGTCATCGAAGCGCTGGTAGATCGAAACATACTGAGCCAGCTTGCCGTACCATTCCTCACTCCGGGTAACAAAATTGATGATCCAGAAAATGATAAAGAACACAAATCCGAGAACGGCTGCCACAATCTGATTTTCCGTTATCGACGAGCAAAACACGCCTACTGCAAGAAACGCTGCTCCCAGAAGGAACAGACCCAGAAATCCTGTTAGGATCGGGCCAATATCCGGACTGCCGAAGATCACCAGAATCGAAGGATAGATCGCAAGCAGAAGCAGGATCACAGCCATCAGCGCTACGGCGCCCAGATATTTTCCAAGGACCAGTTGCGTTGTTGTGACCGGAGAAGTCATCAGCAACTCATACGTGCCCATCTTCTTTTCTTCCGCAAACAGCTTCATCGTTAACATCGGAAAGATGATCAGAAAAAAGAAGGAGACGTTCGAGAGAAAGGGACGCATGATGCTTTGTGACAATTCGGAATTTTCTCCGCCCATTTGCGCGGCCATGGCAGCATTTTGCAAGTAGAACTGCAAATAGATAAAGAAGAAAATGCCGGACAACAGAAGAAACAACGCTACAACGACGTACGCGATGGGAGAAGCGAAATACTGTTCGAATTCCTTTCTCGTAATAGCAAGGATGGTGCGCATAGTTGTTCCTTTATTGGACGGGAGCTTCTTCCGCAGTAGTCAGTTGCACAAATACATCTTCGAGCGTGAACATAACCGGACGGAGTTCCAGCAACCCTGCTTGTTCGCGCGCCACGGTATCTGCGATCTCTTCCCGAATATCCGTTTCTTTGTCGCTGTCTATGATGAAGACTCCACCGTCTTGTGGCCGGATTTCAACGGTGCCGGGAATGGATTTCAAAGCAGCAACAAGCGATTCGGAGGGTCGTCTGACCGTAATCGAGTACATGTTTGCGCCGCGAAGGGAAACCGAAAGTCGTTCCGGTGTAT
The DNA here is from genome assembly GCA_963843285.1 of uncultured bacterium. Taxonomy (GTDB): domain Bacteria; phylum Acidobacteriota; class HRBIN11; order JAKEFK01; family JAKEFK01; genus CAZDDB01. The sequence continues at coordinate 104,469 of CAWJJO010000001.1, read as the reverse complement.
CCACAGCAATGATTTTCCCTTTGTTGATGATGACTACCCGCCCGCAGGTCTGTTCTACTTCCGGAAGAATGTGACTGCTCAAAATTACCGTATGTTCACCGGCCAGACCTTTGATCAACTGGCGGATTTCGATGATTTGCGTGGGATCCAGACCGATCGTCGGCTCATCCAGAATCAACACTTCAGGATCGTGAATCAAGGCTTGCGCTAATCCAACGCGCTGGCGATATCCGCGGGAAAGGTGACCAATCAGACGTCCGCGCACCGCGTCCAGAGCGCATCGCTCCAGCGCATATTCGGTGCGTTCTTTTTCTTTTGCTTTCGGAACACCTTTGATGCGTGCGATGAATCGAAGAAAAGAAGAAACCGTCATGTCGTTATACAGCGGAGGATTTTCCGGCATATAACCGATTCGTCTGCGCACTTCGAGCGACTGCTCCAACACATCGAAGCCGGCCACTTTAGCGGTACCCGAAGTCGGTGGGAAAAAGCCCGTCAGGATGCGCATTGTGGTCGTTTTTCCGGCTCCATTGGGTCCGAGAAAGCCGAGAATTTCCCCTTTCTCCACAGTGAAGCTGACATCGGTGAGCGCAGGAGTTTGATCGTAAACTTTAGTCAGATGAACTGCTTCTATCATAGTAATTGCTTTCGAATTCTATAAACGGAAATTCGGAGGGGCACGCTTTTGCCAGTTCTCCAAATCAACGACGAAAGCGTTATTATAGGGAAGATTTCAATCGGAGGTCAAGGAATCGATGACAAAAAAGCAGGAAACGATTGCAGTTCATACTCCCAGGGTAGTAATTCAGAATCAACCGGTTGCGCTGCCGATTTATCAGACAAGCACGTACCAGTTTGATTCTGTCGGCGCTCTGGAACAGTACCTGGAGGGAGATACAGGACAATATCTTTACACGAGATACGAGAATCCAACTGTTCGCGCTGTAGAACAAAAAATTGCCGAGCTTGAACGAGGGGAAAAATGTTTTGTCTTTTCTTCGGGAATGGCCGCGATTACATCCTCCATGCTTGCCGTTTTAAAGTCGGGCGATGAGGTTCTTGCCTCCGATTCTCTTTATGGCAGGACGCAGTTCTTTGTGGAGAGATGGCTGCCAAAGTTTGGAGTTCGGACCCGATTGATTCCGTTACGCGAGTTTCCTGCAATTGATACTTATTTTACTCCGCACACCCGGCTTGTTTACATCGAGTCCCCGACGAATCCGACTCTTCAGATTATCGATATTCGGGGCACCTCGGAAGCCGCGCACCGGCATGGCGCGCTTTTATTTATTGATAATACTTTCGGTACTCCGGTAAATCAGCATCCGTTGGAACTCGGGGCGGATTTTGTGTTGCACAGTCTGACCAAATATATGGCCGGTCATTCCGACATCATCGCAGGCGCTTCCATTTTTGCGTCACAACACGAAAAACTCATGCGGGAATCGATTCGGACATTTGGGGGAACGCTGGATCCGATCGCCGCCTATCTGCTGGATCGCGGCTTAAAAACACTACCGTTGCGTGTGAAACGCCAGAATGAAACCGCATTATTTCTTGCGGAACGTCTACAGGAAAGCCCTGCTGTCCGAAAGGTGAACTATCCAGGCCTGAAGGACCATCTAAATCACGAAATCGCTGTTCGGCAAATGTCCGGATTTGGTGGAATGCTCTCTTTCGATCTTGAGAGCTATGATGCAGCATGCCGGTTTGTTGAATCACTTCGAGTCGTTCTTCATGCTGCGAGTCTGGGCGGAGTTGAGACACTGGTATGCTTGCCGGTTTTGACCTCCCATTTTGGCCAGCCGCCGGAAAATTGGAAGGCTGCAGGTATCACCGAAGGCACGGTACGTATTTCGGCCGGTCTCGAGGACCCACAGGAATTGTGGGAGGATCTGCAGCAAGCCCTGGGTTAGCCAGGATCAACCCGAACTACGAGCAGGAAGGTCAACGCGGAGGACGCCGAGAGCGTGGAGTATTTTTTGTATTTCTCTCCGCGTCCTCCGCGATCCCCGCGTTGAAGCATGCGCCGTAAGTTGTGCATTTTCAAGAAAAAAGAGCCTGTCAGGTTTGGCATATTCCGCCCATTTTTGTTAAGATTATGAGGATCGGCGAAAAACGCAATTAGTGTCCTCTACGTTCGTTACGTTGAGAGACTGGAGGAGTGTTTTCATGAAGCACAAGTTTTTGATGATTGGTGTGCTTGCAGTCTTGATCAGTTCTACAATCGGAGGAATTGTCGCCAGTAAAGTCCTCACGGAAGAACAGGTCATCTCTGAAGAGATGAAGGGTTTTAGCAATGTTCTGGCTTCCATCGAAGATAACTATGTCGAAAAAGTTTCCACACAAAGAGTGGTGACTGGCGCGATCAACGGTCTTTTGAACTCACTGGACCCGCATTCTAATTTTTTAGATGAAGATGCTTACTCTTCATTGCAGGAAGAGCAGCATGGTTCCTTTTACGGGCTTGGAATTACGATCCAAACAATTAACGGTATCCTAACGGTGATTTCTCCCATTGAGGGTACTCCCGCCTTTCGCGCAGGTTTGCGAGCGGGTGATGTGATTTCGGAAATCGAAGGAGAGCCGACAAAAGGACAGCCGACCAATGCGGTTCTCAAGAAGCTGCGAGGTCCGAAGGGAACCAAGGTTACAATCACCGTAGAACGCGAAGGTTTTGAGGGTCCCATTCATTTCACCCTTGTGAGAGATGAGATCCCGGTCAATTCCATTAGCTATTCATTCCTGGTACGTTCCGACGTCGGATATGTTCGGATCAAGAATTTTACTGAAACGACTGCCGATGAGCTGGAAGTTGCGCTCAAGAATCTCCGGGAAAAACACATGAAGTATCTGGTACTTGATTTGCGTTTTAATACCGGCGGATTGCTCGATCAGGCGATCAAAGTTTCGGATATGTTTTTGGAGAAGGGCGCCGTTGTGGTATCGACGAAGGGACGGATTCCTGAATCCAATACAGTCTATCGTTGCTCCGAGGATAACGGGTATGAGAACGTTCCGCTGATTGTACTTGTAAATCGAAGTAGCGCCAGCGCTTCGGAAATTGTCGCAGGGGCGATTCAAGACCACGATCGCGGAGTCATCGTTGGAACTACCACCTGGGGAAAGGGATTGGTACAGAGTCTCTACCGTCTGGGTTCCAGCACCGCTCTGGCGCTTACGACAGCGCGTTATTACACTCCCTCCGGCAGGTTGATACAACGTGATTACTCAAAGTCTTTCTACGATTACTACTATACCGATATCGGTGTAGATGAAGATTCCGGTTCACGCGAAAAAGCATTTACAGATACCGGGAGGGAAGTATTCGGTGGTGGTGGAATTACGCCGGATGAAAAAGTAGAAGCTGTACAGCCCAATCGTTTTATGGATCTTCTAAACAGCGAGTATGCTTTTTTCAATTTCGCCAAACGCTTTACGGCGACCGATGAACGCAAAGTTCAGGCAGCTGACGTAAAAACCGGCACTGTCTCTCAAAAATTGTTTTTGATTGATCACAACTTTGATGTCGATGACAAAGTTCTTGCGGAATTCAGAGATCAACTGAAGAAAGAAAAGATTGAATTCAACGAAGCTGATTTCCAGGAGAACTTGCCGCAGATTCGCGCACAGATCAAGCAGGAAGTTTTTTCGGCACTCTGGGGATCTGAAGAAGGATACAAGATTGCCCTCAGTCGCGATCCGCAAATGTTAAAGGCTCTGGATACTCTTCCTAAAGCAGAAGCTCTGTTACGGCAACGGAAGGAAAAGAACGCCAAGCTCGTGACTAAAAAATAGGCAATGCCGAAACAACAATCCAGGAAAGTCGGGTTGTACGAAATCGAATGGAGGACTGTCTCCATCCGTACGATCCAGATTTTTCTGCTTGTGATCACCGGCTTGACAGCGTTTGTCGGGTACTGGTTCTGGTTTCGCGAGAATGTTCCCCCGGTGGAAGAGATGCAGGAAGATGTCGAAACGGCGGCCCGGTTCATCGATTACGATGGAAAAGTCGAAGTAAAACCACGAGAGGAATTTGTCTGGAAGTCCGCCAGTTTCAAATTGGATTTGCATGAAGGCGACCGCATTCGCACAGCTCCGGATTCCACCGCCAAAATCAAATTTGAGGACGGCACCGAAGTGACTGTACAAACGGATTCTCTGGTAATCATCAACAAGAGATCTCTTTCCAGTGAATCAGAAACGACTCCTCTTGCCATGTGGGAGCGCGGAGAGGGAGACATCAACGCAAAGAAATCGTCTTCGGCGCCATCGGTTTCCACGGGAAACATCAAGCGGTTTAAACTTGCTCCAGGATCGCTGGGATCTGTTTCCGCGGATGCGCAATCCGGCGAACATCGTGGAAGCATCCAGAGTGGTTACGGTGAATTGACCGATACCTGGGGGCACACGATTCAGTTGCGAAACCTGGAAGAAGTAAAAATCGAACGAGGCTACGAGCCGGTGAAGCTGGCTCTTCCTTCCCCGCCCCCGCTTCTCTCTCCTACAAAAGGACAGGAATTTGAATTCCTGACCGAACAACCTTTGACCGTGGAACTGAAATGGCGGGATGTTTCCAATGCGACCCGCTACCATATTCAAATTTCGGAAAGCTTTCTGTTTGGAAAACTCAGCGCTGAAAATGCGAATCTGGCAAAAAGTTCGATTGTAATCAAGATTCCAAAAACGTTGAAAAAACAATATTTCTGGCGGGTCAGATCTATCGATAAGGACCGGAACAAGAGTCCGTGGAGTGAGCCGTTCCAGTTTGTCGTCTTTACACCAAACATTGCAAGAAATACAGGCAGCGGAGACAAGACCCCGCCGTTTTTGCAGATCACATATATGCATCCCTTCCTGCCTTTTGTTCAAGTGGAAGGGAAAACGGAGCCGGATGCTGTGTTGACGCTCAACGATCAAATTATCGATGTCAGGGAAGACGGTTCCTTCACTTTCAACTACACTCTGCAGCAGACCGGCTGGAACGATTTGAAATTTGTGGCTGAAGATCCGGCTGGAAACAAGACTGCCATAACAAAGAAAGTACAGTTCTAGAGAATCGTGAGGAATGCTCTGAGCGTCTCCGCAACTTCGATACGAAAAGTCCCAGCCGGGCGAAAACGCCGAAAAAGCCTTTATCCGAGCAATTACACGGTAATGCTTCGGATCATCAAGGCCGCGAATGATAAGCTCGATCCGGAAAATGTAATTGCCACGATCATGGACAATATCCAAAAACTGATTCCATGTGAAGCATGGTCGATCCTGCTATTGAGCAAAGATCAGGAAGAACTTGTGTTCCAGGGTGCGAGGGGGACCGCTGCCTCCGGTCTGAGGTATGCGAAATTGAAAGTTGGTGAAGGGATCGCGGGATGGGTCGCTCAAAAAGGGAAAGCTGCGGTCGTAAACGATGTCGGGAAGGACCGTAGATTCAATTCCCGATTCGATCAGATCAACCGGTTTCGCACCCGTTCCGTTTTATGCGCTCCGCTGGTAAGCCGGAATCAGGTCATCGGCGTTGTCGAACTAATTAACCGGCGACCGCGCAGTCGACAGTTCACCAGGCAAGATCTCGCGAAACTGATGGCTTTGCTGGGCTCCATTTCCGTGTCGCTTCACAACGCGCTGCTGTTTCAGGAAACTGAAAAACTAACCATTACCGATGACCTTACAAAGCTGTATAACAATAGGTATGTGAATCAACGACTGGGGGAATGGATTACACTTCACCGGCGATCGGGGAAGCAATTGAGTGTAATCTTTCTCGATCTGGATGGCTTTAAGGAAGTGAATGACCGGTATGGTCATCTGGTGGGAGGACAAACGCTGGTCGAGATCGGGAAGGTCATATTCAGTCAAGTGCGGAAGGAAGATATTGTTGCCAGATATGGTGGTGATGAATTCATTATCATCATGCCGGGGTCAAGTCCGAAAGAAGCGCTTTCGTACGCGGAAAAAATACGGCTGGCGATCAAGAATCATGATTTTCGCGCGGCACTGCAGTACCCGGTGCGTTTAACGGCCAGCTTTGGAATTTCCGTTTTTCCTGACCATGCGGAAACATTGACGGAATTGATTCAAAAAGCCGACAACGCGATGTACGCGGTCAAGTATTCGGGAAAGAATGCGGTACAACTAGCTCTTTAAAGGAGAATGAATGGGAATCGGTTCGATTTTTCGATTTTTTTCTAGCGATCTGGCGATTGATCTTGGTACCGCGAATACCCTGGTTCTTGCCAAGAACAAAGGAGTCGTCGTGTATGAGCCATCCATTGTGGCCATCAATAAGATGACGGGAAAAGTGGAAGCCGTCGGCAAAGAAGCAAAAGAGATGCTGGGGAGGACACCAGGAAATATCATTGCAATTCGGCCGATGAAGGACGGAGTCATCGCCGATTTTGAAAGTACGGAACGCATGCTGGATTATTTCATTAAGAAGGCGCACAACCGGAACATGTGGGTGCGCCCGCGGATCGTCATCGGTGTTCCTTCGGAAATCACACAAGTAGAAAAGAGAGCAGTTCGCGATGCTGCCTATCGAGCGAGAGCAACCGAAGTATATCTCGTTGAAGAGGCTATGGCCGCTGCAATTGGCGCTGGTTTGCCGATTACCGAACCGAGCGGCAACATGATTGTTGATATTGGCGGCGGCACCACGGATGTGGCGGTGATTTCTCTAGCCGGTATCGTGTATAGCCGTTCCGTGAGAGTGGCGGGGAATGAAATGGACGAAGCGATCATTCAATACATTAAGAAAAAATATAATCTGTTGATCGGAGAGAGAACGGCGGAACAGGTGAAGATTGAGCTGGGATCGGCGTTTTCGTTGGACGAAGAGCTTTCCATGGAAATCAAAGGAAGAAACCTGATGGAAGGCATTCCTAAAACGATCGTAATTACCGATTCAGAAATTCGGGAAGCTCTAGCAGATACGATTGCTGTGATTGTAAATACAGTCCATGAGGCCCTTGAAAAAACGCCACCGGAGTTGTCCGCTGATATTCTGGACCGCGGAATTGTTCTTACGGGCGGAGGCGCACTATTGAAAAAACTGGATGTGAGACTTCGAGAGGAAACCGGGCTTCCGGTTTCTATTGCCGAACAACCGCTTTATTCGGTGGTGCTGGGAGCAGGAAAACTCCTCGACAATATCGATTTGTTGCGGCGTACATCGCTATGAGAAGAATTGTGCCCCTTCCGGTGGTTTGATCTCAATCACATGGAACAGGTAGTTGTTTCACCCCGGACTTCTTTCTCGATCTTTGTAATTTCGCTTTTTGTCCTTCTGGCAATCATGTCTTACCAGGTGAAAGATCCCGAAACGGGGCAGACCGTTCTGGCAAGCGTCGCGTTCCGCCTGTTTTCCCCTTTTCAATTGGTTGTATCAGGAACAGGACGCGGAGTGGTCGGGACCTTTCAGACGTATTTCGGTTTGGTTGGCGCAAAGGAGGAGAATGACCGGTTGAAGAAAGAGATGGATCGGTTGAAGATTCAATTGCAGGCACAGAGCCAGCAGAGCCAGGAAAACGAGCGGCTTCGCGGAATTCTGGCCCTCGAGAAGCATGTGTCTTATCGCCTCACAGCGGGAGAAGTGATTGGACGGGATGCAAACGCAACCGTTTCTGAAACAGTTACTACCAATCGCGGCACACGTCACGGAATCAAGCGAGAGATGCCCGCGATGACACCACAGGGAGTAGTCGGGATCACGATCCTGACAGGACCATTAACGTCCAAAGTCCAATTGATTACGGATGCGAACGCTTCCATCGGAGCGATGATTCGCGACACACGCACTGCGGGAATTCTTTCGGGAATGGGGAACGGGCGTTGCGTTCTGAAATTTCTTCCGATCAATACTGCCATCCGAAAGGGAGATGCGATTGTAACCTCCGGTCAGGATGGAATTTTCCCCGAAGGTCTGCCTGTAGGAAGAATCGTGGAGAGCGTTTCGGAATCGAAAATCTATCGAAGCGCCGAAGTACAGCCGTATCAGGATTTTTCGTCCGTTCGGGAAGTTGTTTTCCTATCAGTCGAATCAGCCGGGGAAACACCGGAACCGGTATCCATTCAATCCAAGTGAAACTGCTCAAAACGCTGCTTGCGATCATACTGGTGCTCCTGGTTCAGACCATGGTTTTGAACCGGTTTCCATACTTGAAATGGCTTGATTTGTTTTTGTTGTTGAACATTTACTACGCGTTGAATTTCAGCCAGTTTGCGAGCCTGGGTTTGTCTCTTTCGAGTGGATTGGTGCAGGATTCGTTTTCCAATGGAATTATTGGGATGAATGCCTTTTCCAAGACGGTTGTAGCGTATCTGGTGTCGACGTTGAGCGCCCGTTTGATGATCAAACATCCAATGATTATCATGTTGTTGATAGGAATCGCCACGAGTCTTGATTTTCTGACGATCCACGGTCTCAGACTTTTATTTGGGCTGCCGTCTGCGTTTTCTTTGGGAGTCCTTTCTGTGGCTGCGCTTGTAAACGGCGCCGGCGGACTCATTTTGTTCCTGATCGTGGAACGGATTCGCGCGAAGAAAGAATATGCTTAATCCCCAAGCTGATCGTGAATTCATTGAAAAGCGAATCAATATTATCCGCACTGTGATTCTTGCGGTGTTTTTGATTTTCTTTTCGGGGTTCTGGTATCTTCAAGTGATTCGTGGCCCTTACTACGAGGAGTTGGCGAAGGCCAATATCTTGAGGGATTACCCGCTGCCGGCGCCACGTGGTTTGATCCTGGACCGGAAGAATCAGATCCTGGCAGAAAATCGGTTAAGCCATAATCTGTTTTTGACTCCCGGCGCTTCCCGCAATCTGAGGAATACGCTAACCTTCCTTGCAAATGTTCTGGCTGTGACTCCGGACGAAATTGTCAAGCAGATTCAAAAAGAAGGCTCTATTCGTTCTCTTCGCGCTGTTCTGATTTGCCAGGATCTAAATCTTTCGCAACTGGCTTACATCTCCGCGCGTAAGATCGAGTATCCGGAGCTGGAGATTCATCACGAACAACAGCGGAGCTACAAGTACGGCTCTCTGTTTTCGCATGTTCTGGGATACGTTGGAGAAATCTCCGAAGAACAACAGAAGCAAAATCAATTTCCAGGAGCGATCCGCCGCGATATTGTAGGTCACGCAGGAATTGAGCGGTACTACAACCGGCTCTTGATGGGGCAGGCAGGTTTTGAAAGAAAGATTGTAGATACCTATGGCGCAGAACTTAAGGAATTCAGTGAGCTTCAGGACGACAAAGCGCCGGTTCCAGGAAAAGTATTAAGGCTGGGGCTCGATTTCGAGATGCAGAAAGCCGCTTCGGATGCATTTTCAGAATCGGAGCAATCCGGATCTGCTGTAGCCATCGATATTAGGACAGGCGAAGTCCTTACTATGTTTAGCAAGCCGTTCTATGATCCAAATGATTTTGTTCCGAAAATCGCAGCTGCAAAATGGAGAGAATTGATCTCCGATTCTCAGCATCCGCTGCAGAATCGAGTGATCCAAAACAAATTCTCCCCCGGATCTACATTCAAAGTGGTGATGGCTCTCGCCGCATTGCAGGAGAAGAAAATTACTCCTTCGACAACCTTTTATTGCCATGGATCCCAGTTCATCTACAACCGCACATTCCGGTGCTGGAAACCGGGAGGGCACGGCGCTGTCGATTTGAATAAGGCGATTGCGCAGTCGTGCGACGTCTATTTCTACAATGTCGGAATGCGGATGGATATTGATCTGATCGCATTGTACGCAAAACGATTGGGTCTTGGCTCTCCTGTTGGAGTCGATCTGCCAAACGAAGCGAACGGACTTGTCCCCAGCCGCGAATGGAAGAAACGCGTTGCGAAGGATAAATGGTATCCGGGAGAGACAATCTCGGTTGCCATTGGGCAAGGCCCCGTACTTGTGACGGCGCTGCAACAGGCGCGATTGATGGCAGAGGTTTCGCGCGGCGGTTACAGGGTACAACCGCACCTGTTGAGCTCTGTTCTCGATCTGGATGGGACGACGCTGGAAACTCCCCGCTATAAAGAAGAGCAAATTCAGGGAATCGATTCGGTGAACTATGAGATTGTAAAAAATGCGTTGTGGACAGTGGTGAACGGGTGGGGTACAGGAGGAAAAGCGAAGATTGAGGGATACGATGTCTGCGGAAAAACCGGAACGGTACAGGTCGTCGGATATGACCGCGGCGGCGATCTCTCGAAGAAACAGAAGGAAAAGTTCGGGGATCACGCATGGTTTATCGGTTTTGCTCCCCTTTCCAACCCGCAGGTGGCAATCGCCGCATTTGTAGAACATGGCGGCCACGGCTCAGACGCAGCAGCTCCGATCGCAAAAAAGGTTTTGGAAACATATTTCAAGGAACGGAATATTCCTCCTACGTCCCCGGTAAAAACGAAGAAGCCGGTTCCTGTTTCGCCCGCACGAGTAGCCGAAAATGATTCTGTTCCAGTCCCCGAGGCGACACAGTGACAGACACACGGACTTACCGTCAATTTGATCTCGTGATGTTTGTCTGCATGCTGTCGCTGATCGGTTTGGGCACTCTGATGATCTACAGCGCAACCTTTCAAACCGAAAGCGCCAGTCTGTATGCCAAGCAGCTACAATGGTGCGCCCTCGCAATCGTACTCTTCTTTATCCTGCTCAATGTCGATTATCACGTGCTGATCGATTTATCCCTTCTTTTTTACTCGTTCTCCCTTGCACTTCTGGTTGCTGTTTTGTTTGTTGGAAAGAGGATCTCGGGCGCCAAGAGCTGGTTTTCGCTGGGATACTTCAATTTTCAGCCGTCGGAAATTGCGAAGCTTGCCTCGATTCTTTTGCTGGCCAGATACTTGAGCCAGGAAGGCCGAACGCATCTCACGTCAAAGGATCTGGCAATTTCGGGTCTCATCATGGGCATTCCCATGTTCTTGATCATTCTTCAACCGGATATGGGCACAACACTGACTTTCCTGCCGCCCTTGATCTTGTTGCTGTTCCTGGCGGGGATCCGTTACAAATGGATTCTTGCCGCCATGCTAGCCGGGACTGCATCTTTGCCGGTATTCTGGCTGTTTTTGAAGCCGTACCAGAAAAACCGGATCCTGACATTTGTTGATCCATCGATTGATCCGCTTGGTTCCGGTTACCAGATCATTCAATCGAAAATTGCTGTCGGTTCCGGACAGATTTTCGGGAAGGGCCTGTTCACAAAAGCAACACAGGCTTACCTGGATTACATTCCTGAAAAGCATACCGATTTTATCTATTCCATTCTTGCGGAAGATTTCGGTTTGATTGGCGTCACTGTCGGGTTTGCGCTTTACCTGATTTTGATTTTCCGGATGATCAGCACAGCAAAACAGGCTCGCGATCGTGCCGGGACTTTCATCGTGATGGGAATCCTGGCTGTTCTCTTCTTTCATATTGTCGTCAACATCGGAATGATTGTCGGGCTGATGCCGATTACCGGTCTTCCGCTTCCCTTGATGAGCTATGGAGGTTCGAGTCTTCTCAGCACCATAGTTGGTCTTGCCATCGTAATGAACATTCGCATGCGCCGTTTTGTAAACTGAAATCGTTTATACTGAGAAAGCATGTCCGAACAGCAATCAGCTCCCTTCGCTCGGGAGAGAAATTTCCGGTACCGAGCTTCCTTTCAGAAGTCCGGCGCCTCGAGGTCACTGAGCCATCTCGAAATGACGAAGGCCTTGCGTCATGGTTTCGGTCAAGCGGAAATTCCTATCAGCACAGGTGGAGGGTCCCATCCGCAACCCCAGATTTCCTTCGGTCCCGCCTTGCCATTGAACGTTGAATCCAGAGAAGAATTTCTCGATTTCTTTACCTACCGGTTTATTTCCCCGGAAAGGTTTGTGATTTCCATCAACAGGTTTCTGTCGGAAGATCTCGCGTTTCTCGAAGCAACGCAAATCTCCAAGATTGTGCCTTCGTTGTCGCAGTTGATTGATGGCGCCGACTATTCCGTTGATTTTGCCGGCCACCACTTATGCATGGAGGCGCACGTTTCAAGGATAGAATGGTTTCATTCCGAACCTGAAATCTTGTTTACCAAACACAAGAATGAGAAGGTTGTAAACATCAGGGAATATGTTCGTTCCTTGAGATTTGATGCTCGTCAGAACCGGCTCTGGATAGAAATGAAAATCCTGGCAGGAACAACCGTTGGGATTCATCAAGTGGTTCGGGAGTTGTATCCTGCTGAGGAGGGCCTGCTGGTCGCGCGCGAGCGTATGTACCTCTGGCAAGATGGTAGAAAACGGTCGCCGCTCACCTTAGAATGGGAGGAATTGCAGTTTCGGAAACATTTGATGGACTTGACGATGTGAAAAATCAAAAATCAAATCATATCAAATATCAAATAAACATAATGAAATACGTAAAAACACCTCTAACATGTGATGAGACATTCAAGGGCGGAACACCCATCGGGTCTATTCACAACTTACTCTGCCGGCTACAAGTCATTTTTGCCATTCTTTACCTATTTGTTATGTTTATTTGATATTTTATATTTGATTTTTCTATGAGAGAGATTGTCGTAAATGCCACCAACTACGAGATGCGAGTCGCCATCCTGGAAGACGAGCGCCTTGTCGAGATCTACATTGAACGGACGAGCAACAAGAGCATCGTTGGGAATATCTACAAGGGGAAAGTGACCCGCGTTTTGCCCGGGATGGAGGCGGCTTTTGTGGATATCGGCCTGGAGAAAGACGCGTTTCTCTATGTGCATGATGTTTATGAAGATTTCGCCGAATACCAAAAGATGATAGCCGCGGATGACGTAGGGGAATTGGAGGCTCCGTTTGAAGAAATCAAAACTCTTACGACGGCGGGCACAATTGCTGATTTGCTTCGCGTGGGAAGACATGTACTTGTGCGGGTTACCAAAGAAACGATCGGAACCAAGGGGCCAAGGATCACAACTCATGTAACTTTGCCGGGCAGGTTTCTGGTTTATATGCCGACAGTAAACCAGATCGGAGTATCCCGCAAAATCAAATCCAGAGAAGAAAGGATTCGATTGCGCGCCTTGATCCGGTCGCTGCATCACGGCCCGGGTGGTGTAATTGTCCGGACCGCCGCAGAGAGTGTCGAGCCTGCCTATTTGGAAAAAGATCTCTTGTATCTGGAGAATCTATGGGAGGAAATTCGCAAGAAAGCAGACAAGGCCGCTCCCCCTTCGTTGATCCATCGTGAAATCAATCTGCTGGAACGCGTGGTTCGTGATTCTCTCTGGACTGATGTGACTGCAATCCATATCGATTCGGAAAAAGCATACGAACAGTGTGTTGAGTTCATGGGCAAGATTGATCCTGCAGCGGCTCCGAAAATTAAGTTGTATGGCGAAGACTTTCCTATTTTTGAAAAATTCGGCGTGCAAAGGGAGCTTTCTAAAGCATTGCAGGATAAAGTCTGGCTGAAATCAGGTGGCTATATCGTGATCAACCGGACCGAAGCTCTCGTCGCGATCGATGTGAATACCGGAAAGTTTGTTGGAAAAAGAAGTCTGGAAGATACAATCGCCCGTACGAATCTGGAATCAATCAAAGAGATTGTAAAACAGATCCGGTTGCGCGATCTCGGTGGAATCATCGTAATCGATTTTATTGATATGGAAGAACCCGACAACCAGCGCAAACTGATGGATGCGCTTGAGAACGAATTGAAAAAAGACCGTTCTCCCACACGGATTATGGCGGGAAGCAGCTCTACACTTGTCATTCTGACCCGTAAACGGACACGCCAGAGCCTCGAAAAAATTCTGTGCCAGCCTTGTCCCTACTGTACCGGCCACGGAATGATTAAGTCCGTTGCCACGATCTGCTATGAAATCCTGAACGAAATTAAGAAGCAAACACATTTTCTGGAAGGTCAGGAAGTCATCCTGCGCGTGAATCCCGATGTTGCCTCCGCCCTGCGAGATGGCGAACGCGAAGTGTTTAAAGAGATGCAGCTTTTTCTCGGCAAGCCGCTGACAATCAAACCCGACAACAATGTCCATCACGAACAGTTCGACTTGATGGGCAACTGACCGTATCCTGCCTTTTCTCAGGTACAATCAGAACGCATGATCGGCAATATTCAACGCAAAATTGAATCCGCACTACGGACGACGCTCCAAAAGTTGTATGGGATCGAAGATTTTGCAGTGCCGGATGCCACCTATCCCGATCCAAAGATGGGAGATCTTTCCTATGCCTTTGTCTTCCAGCTGGCGAAGACGTTGAAAAAAAGTCCGAGAGTAATTGCAGACCAGATCGTGATCGCATTTCCCCTCAATGCTGTCCCTGAAGTAGCCCGGTTGGAAGCTGCCGGCAATGGTTATTTGAATTTCTGGTTGGATCGTGTGCAGATTGCGAAAGCTTTGTTCCAACATCCTCTTTCTCCTTTGAAAATACAAAAGGGAAAGGCGAATGTGGAGCACACGAGCATCAATCCAAATAAGGCTGCGCACGTGGGGCATATGAGAAACGCTTGTTTGGGCGACACACTGGCGAGACTTCTCAAATTCAACGGATATCGTGTTGAAATCCAGAACTACATCGACGATACGGGTGTTCAACTTGCAGATGTGATTGTCGGATTAGAAAGGCAGGGGAAGACCGCTGAGTCTCTGCGCCGGATTCCGGGGAGAATCGATTACTACTTTTGGGATCTCTATGCTGAGACGCATCAGTGGCTTGATGAAAATCAAGAGAACCGTGTTCTTCGTGAACAGGCTCTAAAGGCGATGGAAGAGCGGTTGGATCCGACTTTTTCATTTTCCCAAGAGGTCGCCGATATCGTGATCCGCTGTCACTTGAATACAATGAGACGGCTCCAGATCGAATATGAGCTTCTGGCTCGCGAAAGCGATATCATCGGACTGCATTTCTGGCAGCGGACCTTTGAGCTCCTCAAAGAAAAAGGGGCCATCGCAAAAGTGGAAGAAGGGAAGAACTCCGGCTGCTGGGTCATGTCTCTTGCCGGAAGCGAACAGTTTGAAGACATGGAGAATCCGGACAAAGTGATTGTGCGTTCCAACGGCACTGTGACGTATGTCGGCAAAGATATTGCGTACCAATTGTGGAAATTTGGTTTGCTTGGATTGAATTTTTACTACCGCGAATTCGAAACAAAACCGGATGGTTCCATTCTCTGGAGCACGTCGACCGTTCCTACGACCTCCGTGAATCCCGGTTTCGGCGGCGCCGATCTGGTGTTCAACGTAATTGATCAGCGCCAATCCTATTTGCAGAAGATTGTCGCTGAAGGCCTTCGGGCTCTGGGCCATCCGGAGCAGGCAAAAAACTCGGTTCATTTCTCATATGAGATGGTGACACTTTCGCCTGCAACCGCAAAAAAACTGGGATTTGAGCTCTCCTCGCAGGAACAACAGAAATCGTTTGTGGAAATGTCCGGGCGAAAAGGGATCGGTGTGAAGGCCGACGACCTGATGGACCGGCTGGAGGATACTCTGCGGCAGCGCATTCAGCCGCTGTATCCCGACCTGGAAGCAGCTGATCTTGCATCCCTTGCCTCAGACATAGCCGCGGGCGCCTTGCGTTACTTTATGATCAAATACACACGCAACACGATCATCACGTTTGATCTGGAGGAAGCCCTTAGTTTTGAAGGGGAAACCGGTCCGTACCTGCAGTATGCAATGGTGCGCGCCAGAAGCATTTTCGCAAAACTCGAGGCCGGTGGAGTCGAATCGGATGATACTACTCTATTAGAAGACTTGGGGCGGCTCTCCGAGAATGATGCGGAAAACGCCGACTCCTGGGCCATCATCCAGGAAGTAATCCGGACACAGGACATTGTGGAGCGTACGCTTCGCTCATTGGAGCTGTCCTTTTTTGCAAAGCACGTGTTTCAGCTTGCTCAACTGTTTAATAACTACTATCACAAGTATCCGGTTCTGCACGAGACGGACGAGCAACGAAAGCGATTTCGCATCGCGGTAGTGCGTATTTTTATAGAAGGAATGCAGGTGAACCTGGATCTGCTGGGCATTCCCGTCCCCTCCCGTATGTAAGGGAGGAATTCACCACAAAGACACAAAAGAACACAAAGTTCTTAGGAATTGTTCCCTTCACTTCGTGTACTTTGTGCCTTTGTGGTGAAATTCTCGCGGCTTTGCGAGAAAATACAATCATGCAAAGAGAGGAGCTTCTTTGTCTGACGCGGATCAGCGCATGCGTGGCGTTGCGGAAAGAGTCACGATTGAGACGCGAGCTGCGGGAAGCCCTACGCAAGATTCCTGTTACCATAATTCGCGAAACGATCCTTCAAACCTATCTGTTTGCCGGATACGCGGCTGCAATCAACGCATTCATTATTCTGAATGGACTCACTTCCAATTCCGAAGTGTTCACCGAAAAGAACGGTTCGCCCGGCGAATGGAAGCGTCGAGGCACGCGTCTGTGCCGGGAGATCTATCGGGGTCAATACACCAGGTTGGTGGCTAACATGAGACGGCTGCATCCTGATTTGGCCGACTGGATGATCTGGGAAGGATACGGCAAGGTCTTGTCGCGTCCGTTTCTATCCGCACGAGTGCGTGAATTGTTGATTGTCGCGATGACGGCAGTTCTGAAAGTGGAACGCCAATTTCATTCTCACGTAAAGGGCGCATTGCATGTTGGAGCTTCAGTGGAAGAAGTTTGTCTGGTGTTCCGGGAAGTCGAGCCGCTGATCGGAAAGAAATCGGTTTTATCTCTGCGAAAGGTTCTCAACAAAATTACGTCCGAATGATTCTTGGCGATTTTCTAAATTTTGAACGACATGGCAGGCGTGTCGCCTTTGTTGAAGAAACGATGTACCGGTCCACCCGTTACGCCTACAACGAAGTACAGGAACGAACTCGCAGCATTCTGGGCGCTTTTCGTGAAGCATCGATCGGGGAAGGGGATCGGGTCATTTTGTGGGGGGAGAATAGCGCTCGCTGGGCGATCACATTTTATGCGTGTGTGCTTGCTCGTGTTGTTGCCGTGCCTATAGATGCGTCTTTTTCCGCCGCTTTCGCAGAAAAGATTCGCCGTGCCACGGAGGCAAAGCTGGTCCTTTCCGATCGGAAAGGCGATGAATGGAATCGACTACTGCAAACGTCCCCGGTTGATTGGAAACCCGAAGCGCCCGATCAAAACACTTTGTTGGAGATCGTCTACACATCCGGCACGACCTCGGAACCAAAGGGAGTCATGATCACACATGGGAATCTTCTTGCAAACCTGGTGCCGATCTACACCGAGTATCAGAAGTACAAACACTATGCAGCGCTCGTCGCGCCGGTTGGATTCGTACATCTCATTCCACTGAGTCATTTGTTCGGGCAGATTATGGGCCTGATGATCCCTCAGATGCTCGGAGGGAAGGTCATCTTTACGGATCCGGCGCCGTCGACCGTGATCCGGGCGGTGAAGCGGAATCGCGCATCGGCCGTTATCTGTGTCCCGCGGGAACTGGAAATCCTGCACTCTCATATCCAAAAGCAACATGAGATTCAGCTACCCGCGGATCGTGGGAATGTGCTGCGGCGCTGGTGGAGATTCCGGCGCGTTCATCGTGATTTCGGCTGGAAGTTCTGGGCTTTCATTGTGGGTGGGGCAGCATTGCCGGTTGTGGAAGAAGATTTTTGGGGTGCGCTCGGATATGCGGTAGTACAAGGATACGGACTCACGGAAACTGCTCCGGCCGTGACCATTACGCATCCATTCCGTGGAATCAAACGCGGCTCAGTGGGGAAGAAGCTGCCGGGACTCGAAATCAAGCTTGCAGAAGACGGAGAGATTCTAGTTCGCGGATCCAATGTTAGTCCCGGCTACTTTCAGGATCAACAGGCAACAAGTGAAGTACTTGAAGACGGGTGGCTGCGCACCGGGGACCTTGGCACTTTTGATGACGATGGAAGTTTGCGACTGCTGGGACGAAAGAAGGAAGTCATCGTTACAGCGGAGGGGTTGAATGTGTATCCTTCGGATGTGGAAGCAGTCCTCAACTCCGATTCACGCATCCGCGAATCTGCCGTTGTCGAACACGAAGGAAAGGTCCATGCAGTAGTGATTCTGGCTTCAGGTGTTTCCTCTGACTTGCTCCCGGAGATTGTCCGGGAGACGAATCGTCGATTGGAGCGTTTCCAGCGGATCGAGTCATTCAGCATTTGGCCGGATCCTGGATTGCCGCGAACCTCCATGGGCAAGCTAAAACGCGGGGAAATCGCCGGCTTCTCGGCGGTCCATCCAACAGGAATGGCAGGTCCAACTACAACCAACGCCCTGTTGAGTCAGATTCTAAGCGGACAGGACGCAAAATTGGAAATGGAACTGGGATTATCGTCTCTGGATCGAATCGAGCTGATGACCGAACTTGAGCGGAGTACCGGTTTGGAAATCGACGATCTTGCTTTTTCGCGCGCGCAAACTCTGAGTGATGTGCGGAAGTTGATCGATCGGCCCAACGTAGAAGTAGAGCAGCATTATCCATACTGGAATTGGCCGCAGTGGTTCCCTGTTCGCATGTTTCGTTTCCTTGTGCACTATCTGTTGATGTATCCGATCATGCCGGTTCGAATCCACATGGAAGTTTCCGGGATTGAAAATCTCAGAGGAATCAAAGCGCCGGTGTTATTTGTTGCGAACCATCAGAGCATTCTGGATGTTCCTGTGATTCTCAAGGCGCTTCCATTCCGGTTGCGGGAATCGCTGGCGCCTGCAATGGGAACGGGACGCACCAAATTTGAGAGAGCCATCGCCGGCATATTTTTTAATACGTATCCGCTTCCTTACACGAGTGTTGGGCTGCGAGGCGCAATCCGGCAGACAGGATCGCTTGCGGATCGCGGATATTGTCCGCTCGTATTTCCGGAAGGCAAGCGAACTGAGGATGGCCACATGCTTCCGTTTCGTCCGGGAATCGGAGTGATTGCTAAGCAAACAAGATTGTCGGTTGTACCGGTAGTTTTGCGAGGATTATTCGAAATGTGGCCTGTATTTGCTCGCGGCCCGCGTAAAAGAGGCATCGCGCGTGTTGAATTCGGACCATCATTCGACTTTGCCGGCAAAGATCCGGCAGAGATCACTTCCACACTAGAAACCTGGTACAAACAGCAACAATGATTGCGAATTGCGGAATGAGGAACTAGAATCTTAGTTCGTAGTAGCGACTTCAGTCGCGATTCTTCTGTAGCGAATGAATTCGCGACTACAAACAATATGAACACAAAAGATTTGGAAACCGTAGAATTCGAAATTCCTCTGGGGCTCGCAGAGCCTGAAACTCCTCAACCCTTTTCTTCTCTAATTCATATTGATTTCGGAGCCATGTCGCACGCCGGAAAAGTGCGGCCAAATAACCAGGACTCGTACGTCATTTATCAAACAGGTAGATCCTGGGAAAGACTGATGACGAATCTATCAGGAAAAGATTTGCCTGAAAGATTCGACGAAAAAGGATTTGCGATGGTCCTCGCGGATGGTATGGGTGGTGCGGCGGCAGGTCAGGTAGCAAGCAGCCTGGCGGTTCGCGTTGGTGTGAATCTGGTGCTGCAGGCTCCGAAATGGGCGTTGAAGCTGGACCGGCCTGAAACAAGAGACCGTGAAATCGAGGAAGCGAAACAGAGGGCAGAAAAATACTTTCAAAAGATTGATCAAACTTTGCTGGAATATTCAAATCGTTTTCCATCATTGAAGGGCATGGGAACCACACTAACTGCAACTTACATTTATGCAACCGACCTGTTTCTACTCCATACCGGGGACTCACGGGCCTACCTTTTTCGTGGCGGGAAACTATGGCAGTTGACGCATGACCAGACTGTAGCTCAGGCTCTGGCTGATTCGGGAGCGATCACTCCTGAAGAGGTAAGTACTCATAGGTTCCGTCATATGCTTACCAGTTGTCTCGGAGCCAATGAAAGCCGGCTGAATATTGAAATTAATCAGTACTCTCTACTGGATGGCGATCAGATCCTTCTCTGTACCGATGGGTTGACCAATGAAATCACGAATGACGTGATTGCCCGAACGCTGAATTCGGGGCAATCTGCTACCGACATTTGCCAGACTCTTGTGCAACTCGCGATGGAAAACGGTGGAAGGGACAACATCACAGTTCTTCTCGCCCGGTACACTTCGCCGTTACGTTCCGAATGAAATTATCGGCCTCGGATTCTGAACCCGAGCGATCTCTTTCCCGGTGGGCAATGATGCCCCCCCCTCCAAGCGTAGCGATTATTTTTGTTCTTGCCTTGATCGTTCGGCTAATCTTTGTGCATTTCTTTTCTATTGAACCTGTAAATGATCTCTTGTGGAATGACGCCGTCGGATGGAATCTTGCACAGGGAAATGGATACACTGCAAGCCAGGGGGAGCCATTTGTTCCCGGAATTTTCCGGACGCCAGGATACCCTTTCTTTCTGGCGCTTGTGTATTTTATGTTCGGACATTCGGTTACGGCGGTCTACATTGCCCAAGCAATACTTGATTCAATTTCAGCGGTACTCCTTTTCTGGATCGCCCTTCATTACGTTCAGAAGAGGATTGCCGGACTCGCTGCTATCCTGTACGCCCTGTATCCTTATCCTACAATTTTCTGCGGAGTGCTTCATCAGGACATTCTGCTAATCTTTGCTACACTACTTTCACTTTTTGCTCTTACCCGGAGTATGAAACGTCCAGAATCCATTTGGCATTGGCTCCTGGTAGGGGCGTCCGTAGGCTTTACGGCACTAGTAAAGGGGAATTTTGTGCTTTTCATTGTCTTGCCGTTCGGAACCGTTCTATTCCTGGGTATCACAAAACTGAGAAAGATACGAATTCTGGCTCTGATTGCAATCGGTTTTGTGTTGACACTCCTTCCCTGGGTTGGACGAAACTATTTGGTGTTTCGCAGTTTTCCACTTCTAGCTACAGGGCACACGGGAATAGGCTTGATGATGGTCACCGAGGAATTGAAAGGTGAGGATCCGCTTCTGAATCGTTCCCATGATATTCCGATTCGAGATTTGAAAGATTTTGCTGATGGAGCCGATTCCATCAGGTTGGAAAAAGAACGAGCCAGGGAAGCGATTCCAGTATTGAGACAACACTGGCGTCAATACGCTCTCGTTATGATGAAACACATTCCACGTCTCTGGCTTTCAAAGTATGCAGTCTGGCACGGCTACTTTGTGAAACTGTCGGGGATCATTATTTCGTGGGTTGTATTGATTCTGGGTCTTGCCGGAATGTTTTTGTTGCGTCGCGAATGGCTCAAGATGTTGCCGTTGTACTTGACGATTGCAGCCGTGACTCTGATGCATGTCATGTACATCGTGGAAGCGCGCTACACTCTGCCTGCCCGTCCTGTTATGTTATTGTTCGCCGCATACACACTTGTTTCGGGTTTTGATGCTGTGCGTCGAAAGCAGCAATAGAGGAAATTGGCGCTTGTTCCGCTTAATCCGCGCCGGCTGGGATGCCTGCAGGAATACTTTCCGCGATCTGTTCCTTTGGGGGAACGGACACAGGTTGGAACGCGCGTTCAGTTTGAGGTCCCCGCCAGTTGTCAAAAGCGGAAACTACATGAACGCAGGCAACAGTGCATTTGGGAGCGCAATATTTCTTGGTGTTAAACTCGCGGCGGATATGCTCGAACGTGTACTTTAGGAGCGGAATTCCCGGAAATCCTCGTTGCTGTGAGCAGTAATGAACCAGTCCGTCTTCGCAGATGTAAAGATACCTGCTGCCTGCGCGGCAGCTCCATTCGTGAGGCCTGCCCATCGCAATGTTGTCCTGAAATTTGTAGAAACGCGTCCAGCTTCGTTTTCCTTTTTCCCGTAGCTGAACGTAAATTTTCCGCTCTTCTTCCGTCAAGGGTTTCAATTGTCCCTGGCCGTTGTGAATGATTCCAACCGTGCTCATCAGTCCGAGTTCCACGGCTCTGCGATTCACAGTCATTGCGTCCTCGGGATTCCTGATTCCGCCACCAATCACTGAATTTACATTTACTTCAAATGTGGCATGCTCGGACAGCATCTGCAGTTTTTTGTCCAGAACCTTCAGGCTTTTCTTCGAAACATCGTCCGGATTGATGTTGTCGATACTGATTTGAATGTGATCGAGTCCTGCCTCATTGAGCTTTTTGATTCGATCCGGTGTAAGTAGGTAACCGTTGCTGATCAACCCCATCATCATTCCATGCTTGCGTCCACGGGCAATGATGTTATCAAGCTGGGGATGGAGGAGGGGTTCCCCGCCGCTGATGACCAGAACTGACAGACCAAGCTCGGCCAGTTTGTCCACTCGCTCTAGCATCACCGATTCGGGAATCGGAGCGGAAAAGTCATCGTACTCGTTGCAATACGTGCACGATAAATTGCAGCGGCGCACCGGAATAATATGCGCCAGAATCGGATGATTTGTCGTCGCTAACCCACGAGCAATCATCAAAAACTCGCGAAGCCTGCGTGATACCTTAAGGTGTTTAGGAATTATAACGCACCCACCCAAAATAAAATTGCTGATTCATAAAAATTGATTTTTCCGCCCAAACAGGCGGGGTTAGGTGCATCCAAAACAATATCATGAAAGCTGGAAAATTCAAGAGGGGGGACGCGCGGCCAATTTGTTAGCAGAAGGCATGTCTCCGGGTTGTACCGCCAGCGTCCCGCTGTCTCCAGCAAATTTGTCGTGCGCCCCCGGTTGTCTGGAGGCTGTGTTATTCTTAAGATATTGAGTATCCATAACTTAAATCATGAAATTGATCTTGACAATTCTGCTGATCATGGTGGCTACCCTGCAGGCAAACCCTGCGTTGGACCAGCTTGTCTCTAAATTACAGAGCAAATATGTATCCATGGGTGCGCTAAAAGCAAGTTTTACCCAGAGTTATCAGTCTAAACGCTTTTCCGATAAGATCACCGAAAGGGGTATCGTCTATTTCAGGAAGGGCGGTTTGATGAGATGGGAATATCAGGAACCGGAAAAGAAGGTTTTCGTTTGTGACGGAAATCATTATTTCTACTATGTCGTCGAAGACAAGCAGGTGATTCAAGCGAATGCCGATCAAGAAGACAAGCATTCCCCGGCTTTGTTTCTCGCCGGGCGCGGCGATTTTGCAAAAGATTTTCGCGCAGAATGGGCCGACCAGCGTCCTGGATCGCATCTGATCAAGCTCATTCCCGTAAAACCCCAGCCGGATTTTGAGTATATGATCGTGGACGTGGATCCGGTCGGAGGATTGATTCTCAGGCTGCTGGTTGTGGATGCCTATGACAACCGCACCGAATATGCGTTTCAGCAAATTCAAGAGAATCCAACACTTCCCGACGGGTTTTTCGAATTCCATCCTCCCAAAGGAACGGAAATCCTGTACCAGCAGGGAAACGAAGAACAGTGAAGCTCATGTCTAGACAAAATCTCCGGATCATTCGTATGAATAAGGAGACACCGGATGAGGCGGAAACCATCCGGAGATGTCTGGAAGGAGATTCACTTGCCTTTGAAGGGATAGTTGAGAAATACCGTGACCGCATATTCTGGACCGCTTATCACCTGGTACTCGATTCTGAAGATGCGCGCGATATCGCTCAGCAGACCTTCTTGAAGGTATGGACGTCGCTGAACCAATATGATTTCGGCAGATCGTTTTCAGGATGGGTCACCAGAATTGCTGCGAACAGCGCAATCGACTTTCTGCGTACCCGAAGACCAGCCGAAGCGCTTCCGGAAATTGCCGCGGACATTTCGCCGCTGGACCGGAATCTCGACATCCGCAAGCTGTTTCTCCGTGTCGCCCCCATGCTTTCCGAACGCCAGCGAATCGTGCTGGTGCTACGGGAAGTCCAGGGAATGGAGATGCCGGAAATTGCAGAATTGCTCAAATGTTCGGAATCTACAGTTCGCAATCTTCTGTCCCAGGCAAAAGAGGCCTTCCGCAAAAGGGTAAAGGAACTCTTTCCTGAGTATGGAGTGTAATCAACTTCCAACCTGTTGGGACCAAAGTTCTCCACAGCAAATACATTTGTATCGCGATCATCTGCGCTTCTGCGCGTCTTGCCGTCAGCGCATCCTGCGTGAATTTCCAGATCAATTGCTCTTTCAGATGGAGGAAAGTGAGCTTCCGAATGACTTCTGGATCGGTTTCTGGGATTCCCTGCATACAAAAATAGGCGGGCTCGGGCACCCCTCTCTGCAAAATTTTAGTTCTGCCTTTTTGCGATGGGCCGCAGTTGCAGCATGTGCTGCAATTCTTTTGCTATACGGACGAAGTCTGCGGGATGTTCCGGTAGCACCGGCTGTCGAAGGAAGCACTTCCATTCAGGCCAGTAGAGCTACTGGATATCCATTGATTGAAGATGTAAAAAGTCCCGGCGTTACCTGTTACATCTTACAAACCAGTGGGGATGAAAAAATCGTCATGATGTTTGACCCGGACATGGAACTATGAAATGGATCGCCATGGTGTTGCTTGTGGCCGTCCTGGCTGCTCCGGCCGCGGCGCAGGAAGAAATCCTGACCAGGGCGTTTGTGGTCAAGTTTAAGAAAGTGGATGAAGTAGCTTCTGTCGTAAATGGACTTCTGGGGAAAAAAGGAGCGGTGACGCTCCAGCCCGGACTGCGCACGATTATTGTTCAGGACACCGAAAAAAGTCTGCGCCAGATTGAAATGGCGATCGCAGCTTTTGATACACCGCCTCCTTCCGTGCAAATCACCGTGAAACTCGTGCGCGCCACAAAGAATAGCGCCGAGCCAGGCGTATCTGATGAGATTCGGAATATGGCCAAACTGGGAGAAGTCTTGAGATTCAATCAATACACGTTAATGGATGGCGGTGTCATTGAAACGCAGGAAGGGCAGAGTTCGGTGTTGCTCCTGGCAAAGGATTATCAGCTTCGATTCTTTCCAGATGTCATCCAGGTGGGAAACGGCATCATCCGCTTGAAAGACTTCGAGCTGAGAAAAAGGACCGGAGGGAAGAAAAAGGACTTGTTTACGACCCTGATTTCCGTTACGGTGAATCTTCGTAATTCGGAGACACTGGTTCTGGGCGCGAGCCGGTTCGAGGACAGCGACCAGGCGTTGCTGGTCATTCTGTTGGGAAAAATCAAGGAAGATCAAAATATCAAAAATCAAATATCAAAAATCAAATAAACATAAATGGCTGAATTTGTTTGCAAGTTAGGAACCTTAAACGGCGAAATCCTGCAAAAAGTTTATACCGCCGAGTCGGAAAAAGCTTTGCGCGATCAGATGGAGCAGCAAGGTTTCTATGTATTTGGAATTAAGCGGAAAATCGGACTCGAAGATACTTTCAGAACCCTGGTATCTTTTCGCCGCCGAAATGTGAAGGAGAAGGAATTCCTGATTTTTAATCAAGAGCTTGCCGCTTTGATTCATGCCGGACTTCCATTGCTCCAGTGCCTGGAATTATTGATGGAGCGGATCGACAATCCTGATTTCAGCGTGGTGCTCCGGAGTGTCTACGCCCAGGTGAAATCAGGAATCGCTCTCTCAGAAGCATTTGCTTCCTATCCGGACGTCTTTCCGCGTGTCTATACCGCGAGCATTCTGGCTGGAGAAAAAAGCGGCACAGTGGAGGAAGTGATCCGCCGGTACATGAGCTACATCAAAATCATTCTCGCAATTCGGACAAAAGTAATATCGAGTCTCGTATATCCGCTTCTACTGCTTGGATTGTCGTGCGGAGTAATCGGAGTCTTGGTGGGATACGTAATCCCGAAATTTTCTGAATTCTATAGAGGTACTGTCAAATCATTGCCGTTTGTAACTCAACTTCTGGTTAGCGGAGCTGAATTTTTTCGTTCGAACGCGGTGTGGATTATTCTGGGGATTGCATTCATAAGTCTGGTAGTTCGCGCTTTTGTCGTTTCTTCGGAAACCGCCGGGTTGACGGCGGATCAAATTAAGCTGAGGCTTCCATTTTTTGGCCGTCTCTGGACAAAATTTTCGATTTCACAATTGACCCGCACTCTTCACACGCTGCTGAGCGGAGGGATACCGCTTGTCAACGCAATTGATATTGCTGCTACGGCTATCGGCAATCGGCTCATCTCCCAGAGGCTTGCGCAGGTCAGTCAAGGGGTCAAAGAAGGAGAACCGTTGTGGAGCTCGCTTCAGAAGACAGGTTTGATGACTCATATGGCCGTGGAAATGGTGAAAGTCGGCGAGGAAACGGGAGCACTGGAAGAAATGCTCAAGAACATTTCAGATTTTTATGATGAAGAAATCGATACGAATTTGACCGGCATTCTCACGATTGTGGAACCGGTGATGTTGATGATCATGGGATTGATCATTGCTACGATTCTGCTGGCAATGTATTACCCGTTATTTTCGATCTATCAGACGATTCAATAGGAGACCGAGATGGCAGACCCTTCTGAGAACGGAAAAGGCAACGGCGAACGCACTCTGGTGCTGGAGGGAACGGAACGAAAGCCTTCCTTGAAGCAGGAAAAACAAATCGCGCGCGATCTGGCACAGCGATACAGACTTGAATTCATTGAATTGAAAGATTTTCAGATCGACCATTCCCTGTTCCGCGCGATTCCTGTCGATCTGATGTTTCGCTATAACTTTGTTCCCTTCAAGAGAGAGAACGAGACGTTGTATATCGTTGTTTCGGATCCCAGTAACATCCTGATTGCGGATGAGCTGGAGCTCCATCTGAGCGTCAGGATCAAAATGCTTGTCGGAACGCAGTCCGCGATCCAGGATATTCTGAAAAAATCGGAGAGCAGCCAACGAGTGCTCGAAGAAGCGACTGAAACTTTCCGGATGCAGATTCTATCTGAGGATGAGGATTCGGACGAAACGATTACGATCGACAAACTGACAACCGACGCCAGTCCGATGATCAAGCTGGTGGATAGCATTGTGTTTAACGCGATCCAGCGCCGAGCAAGTGATATCCACATCGAAACAAAGGACACGGAAGTGCTTGTGAAATACAGGATCGATGGAGTTTTGCAATACGCAATGGATCCGATCGACAAGCGGTATCACAGTTCCATTATTTCGCGTATCAAGGTCATGTCGGAGCTGGACATTGCCGAAAAACGTGTGCCGCAGGATGGCCGGTTCAAGATCCGCATCAAGCATAAGGCGATCGATTTTCGTGTATCTATCATGCCCAGCGTACATGGAGAGGATGCGGTGATCCGTATTCTGGACAAGGAGTCGATCAACGAGAATTTCTCGGATCTGAAATTGAACGTTCTGGGATTCTCAGATGTGATCCTGCGTAAACTGCACAAATATATTTCAGAACCATACGGAATGGTTCTGGTTACCGGTCCGACGGGTAGCGGAAAAACCACAACGCTGTACGCCGCTCTTTCGGAAATCCGCAGCGTGGAACATAAGATCATTACCATCGAAGATCCGGTTGAATATCAACTGCCCGGAGTGACCCAGGTGCCGGTTCACGAAAAGAAGGGTCTGACGTTTGCGCGTGGACTTCGCTCGATCCTGCGTCATGATCCCGATAAAATCATGGTGGGGGAAATTCGTGATCCGGAAACGGCTCAAATTGCGATCCAATCCGCGCTCACCGGACATCTTGTATTCACTACGGTTCATGCGAATAATGTAGTAGACGTTCTTGGCCGTTTTTTGAACATGGGGATTGAGCCATATCACTTTGTTTCTGCCTTGAACTGCGTTCTGGCGCAGCGGCTCGTCCGCCTAATTTGTGACAATTGCAAGCACCCGTTCCGTGCGGGGAAAGATCTTTTGGAAGAGTCGGGATTGGATCCGGTGAAATACTTGAACCATACATTTTACGAAGGCGCGGGCTGTATGGAGTGTGCCGGTACCGGATACAAAGGGAGAACGGCAATTGCCGAGTTGTTAGAGCTGAATGACCGGATGAGAGAGGTGTTGTTGGAAATCAAGTCTACGGCAGAGATCAAACGCGCCGCCAGGGAAGAAGGAATGACTTTCTTGCGTGAATCGGCGCTTGCGAAAGTATTTGAGGGGGAAACCACCCTTCGTGAAATCAACAAAGTAACTTTTATCGAGTAAAAGAACATGTCCAGAATCAGTATTGCCGGCAAACTAAAACACTGGCTTGTGGAGCCGCACTATCCCAATATCGGGATTGAGTTTAATTCGGATTGTATCCGGCTGGCCGTGGTCTCATCCGAAAATGGAACAGTGCGGGTCCAACATCTGGATGCCGAAGTTCTGCCCGCTGGAGCGCTGGATGTGAATCCTTTTAAGCCAAACATTGTGTCGCTGGAACATGTGTCGGACGCGCTCAAGCGGCTATGGGCTAGAAATCGTTGGAAAGACTCCCGGATTTGTCTTCTGATTCAAGACCGCAGCGCGCTCGCATTTCAAGTAGCGCTCGATCAACCTCCGTCCAACCGCCAGGAGTGCTCTGACTTGATCCGGTTCAAGTTGAAAAGAAACGTCCCATTCCGCATCGAGGAGTCTCAGATCAGTTATTTCACACCCTCGGGAGTTCCGGACTATTCGGCAACGGCTTTCTGGGTGACGGTCATTCATCTCCCGATACTGCAGCAATACGAACAGTTTGTGAATTCTGCGATTGAAGCCGAATGCGGTCTCGTAGACTTTTCCACTTTCAATCTGATGAATTTGAACCACGCCGAACTGAAGAGATCAGGCTCCCGAGATCAGGATCTCCTTTATGTGAATCTAAATCACGATTACGTTTCGATTGCCATCACTCAGAACGACAAACTTGCTTTTTACCGCAGTCGTGCCCTGGAAGGCCAAATGGCACCTCAGGAGGAAGCGCTATCCGAGATATATCCGACTACCCTTTTCTACGTGGACAAGCTTGGCGGAAAAGGCCTGAACCGTGCTTTCATTTATGCGGTGGAAGATTCAGATGATCTCGCCAGTAAAGTAGAAAAGACACTCCAGCTGAAGGCTTCCGTTTTATCTGCCGGCGCTTCCGGCAGCATCGCGGTCGATAATACAAACCAAAAATGGGCAGAAAGCTTTACACCTTTACTGGGTTTGATTGTTAGCAGAAAGTTGGAATACCAATGATTATCAAGAATAACCTGGCTTCCGCGCCTCTCGTCAATTACGGGCTCTACTTCCTCGGATGCGTTGTTCTTACAGCAATCACCATCTCCTTTGCTATCTGGAATGGAATGTCTCTGGTAAATTGGAAAAAGGAAAATGACACCTTGCAGGCAAAGATCGCGCAGCAAAGAGCTCAAACTGCCGAATTGCAGCATCAATCCAATGATTTGCAGAGAAAAATCGATATCATCAAAACGCCCGCATTTGTAAGTGAGACGGAATTCTTCAATCAAGCAATCAAAAGGAGAGTATTTTCCTGGACCGATCTTCTGGATGAATTTGAACGACTGTTGCCAAAAAACGTCCGCATGATCTCGGTTTCTCCTTCGATTCAGGACGAGACGATTGGTATCAGGCTGGATGTTTCGGCCAGAAGTCTCAACGATATTGTCGAGCTGATCACAGCCTTTCAGAGCTCGCCGAATTTTTCCAACGTTGTCTTTCGAAGTGAGCGGGATCAGGAAGATGGTCAGCTGGGAGCCAGTGTCTCAATGAATTATTTTCCGGGCGGCATCAAGCCGTCGTCATCCAAAAGCCATCGTACTGTTTCGCGTCCCGCTCGTTCCCCTGCAGTGGAACCCCCGGCAACTCGGGAAAAAACCCTGAAGGAGGAGCTGGAATGACAGTTGAAAACCTCAGTATCCGCATGAAGCGAATTCATTTTGTGCGCTGGGCTTTGATCATGATTTTGCTGAACGTTCTCCTTTTTATGTTTGTCATTGTTCCCAATCAGTCCGGAATTGCGAAGTTGCAATCAGAGTATTCGAGGTTGCGCGCGGATGGGATCAAGAAAAAGCAGGAAATTCAAGGATTGAATCAGCGACTCGTCAGACTGGAACAGGGGGAAAAGGACCTGCAGACGATGTATCACAATATCTTGCTGCCTCGAAAAGGCGGCGTAATGGATATTCGTCTGGAGTTCGAATCTATCGCCCGGGAGCTCAATATCCAGCAGGGAATTTCATACCGTTACACTGAGTATCCGGAGTTGCGCCTTCAGCAGTTTCAGATTGCAGTCCCGGTAGAAGGAACGTATCGAAATATACGGTTGTTCATCAACAAGATCGAACGTTCTCCGCATTTTCTGATATTGGACCGGTTGGAATTATCATCACAGGAACAGGACATTCTCACACTCAATTTTCAGCTTTCCACATATCTGGTTGAAGATGAAATCTGAAAAACGAGAACCGCCCGTCTGGCTGCGTCCCAGAAACAGAAAGGTTCTCCTTTTGGCCGGGATTCTCCTTTTGATACCGCTTATGCTGTGGCTTCAGAGCCGCGCTCCAGTCCATTCCGGGACACAGACATCTCTGCGGAAAAATAAAACGGCGACCACGCCGGCATCCACGGAAGATCTGGTCTCGTTGGTTCCAAAATTGAGCGAGCCCAGACCTGAATTCACAGAAGAGAAACGAAACATCTTTGGTTTTCAAAATGAGGCGCCGCCTCCGCCCCCTGCGAACCTGGAACCTGAGGAAAACACCCAGGCCGCAGAAAACGATCCACCGCCGTCCGTTTGCGGAAATCAAGTTTGCGAAGCCGGAGAAGACAGCCAGAATTGTCCAACCGATTGCGGCCCGCCTCCACCTCCGGAAATTTCACTCCGGTATATCGGCTATCTTGCGGAACAGCAGGGCCAGGTGGCGTTTCTTACGGATGGAAAAGAAGTGTTCATGGGACGCGTGAACGATATTATTGCGAACAAATACCGGATCCTCAAAATCAGTGATGAGAGCGTTGAACTGGGATACTTGAATCTCGATCAAAGCAGATCGATTCCATTTCAGGGGAGTGGCAAAAGTTGATGAATCAAGTGATGAAAATTGCGAGCTCGTTTCGGCGGGAACGAAGACCCGCTTTCCAAACCTATGTCTTCTTTCTCTTGCTTCTTCATCTGGCCGGCTGCGCGGCGCAAAAGGCGTATCATCGGGCCGAAGACGCCGCCCGCCGCGGAGAGTGGGATCGCGCAGTGGGCCAGTATGTCATCGCCTTGAACAAGAAGCCGGATAATCCTTCGTACCGCGCAGGATTTGAGCGCGCACGTCTGGCTGCGTCCCAGTTTCATTTTCAAAAAGCAAAACAACTGGCTGAAACTAAGAACTTTGAACAAGCCATTATCGAATACCAGATTGCGCTCGATTTTGATCCAACCAATCAATACATCCATAACGAATTGGACAAGGCTCGCATCAATTACGAAAAGGAGCTGAACAAGGAGAAACTGACAGCAATTGAAAAGGCGAAAGAAGATGCCAAGAAGAAAATGCAGCTTTACAAAGTGCTGGGACCCGAAGCGGAGACTACAATCCAATCGCTCCGATTCCATGATGACAGTCTGAAACATATTCTCGATTCGCTGGGCGCTCTGGCCGGGATCAATATTGTTTACGACAGCGATTTTCGCGATCAGGAGTTTACCGTTTCACTGGACAATATTACGTTCCGCAATGCACTGGATCAGATCCTGACCGCAAATCGGCTTTACTACAAGCCGCTGGACCAGAGCACAATCCTGATCATCCCCGACAACCCACAGAAACGTCGCCAGTATGACGAGCAAGTCATCCAGACTTTTTATTTAAGCAACGCAGAACTCAATGATGTTCTGAATTTGATCCGAAGCGTCATGCAGATCCAGCGAATTGCAACAAACCCACAGTTGAACGCCATCACACTGCGAGATACGCCGGATAAAATTGCGATCGCTCAGAAGATTATTGAGGCGAACGACAAATCACGTTCGGAAATCCTGATGGACATTGAAATATTGGAAGTGAACCGGGATCAGGCGCTCAAATATGGAGTGGATCTAACCAACTATGCGGTTACGCAGGAGTTGATTCTGAATTCAACCGGTGAGAACGCTACTCCGGGTGTGTTTTTTGGAAACCAGCTAAAAGCCATCGATTCTGCAGCCTGGCGATTTACGGTTCCGTCGATTGTCTATAATGCTCTCGCCTCGGACCAACAGACCAAATTGCTGGCAAAGCCGCAAATTCGCGCTTCGGAGGGACAACAGGTGACAGTCCGGCTCGGCGACCGCGTACCCATCCCGGTAACTGTCATCCAGACCCAGGTCCCTACATCAGGTGTTCAGACGTTTGCGCCGACTACTACATTCCAACAGCAGGATGTTGGTATCAACATAGATGTTACGCCGCGCGTCCATCACAATCGCGAAATTACACTTACCATGCGTTTTGAACTTACATCGATTACTGCTCCCGGTGTGGGCGCTACGCCGCCGACCATTGGAAATCGAACAGTCAATACGGTGATCCGACTCAAAGACGGGGAAACAAACCTTCTTGCAGGTTTGATCCGGCGCGATGAACGCAAATCGCTGCGTGGAATTCCCGGCATCATCAAGATTCCTATCATCCGGGAAATTTTTGCATCCAATGACAAGAGCCTTCAGGAAAAGGATATCGTATTCACCATCACACCTCACATTCTGCGGACGCCCAATATTACGGAAGAGGACTTGAGCCCGATCTGGATCGGCACCGAGGATGATGTACGTCTCAAGTCCGCGCCTCCCATTAGCGTTTTCGAGCGAGAGGATGCAAGGAAGGAAAAAGCAGCGGAGGATATCCTCAAAGAGCAAACACCGGCCGCTGAGCCTGCTCCGGAATTGAAGGAAGTGGAACCACCAGCAGAGATAAAGCCCGAACAGGCTGTTCCGCCGGCTCCCAAAGCCGATGAAATACGGCCGGAAGTCCCGGAGCGTCCGCTTTCACCTCCAGAAGCTCGGTCGGAAGGGACCGAAACCAGAACCCCTTCTGTTGTACCTCCGGTGCGAGAACCCACGGAAACAAGGGAACAGGCAAATGCAGTGATCAGTTTTGTTTCCCCGAATCTCAGCCCCCAAATCGACACGGACTTAATTGTTCATGTGAGATTGGAAAATGCGGCGCAAGCAGGAAGCCTTTTCCTGTTTCTTAATTTTGATCCTTCGGCTCTGGAAGTCAGAGATATTACGCCGGGAACGTTTGTGGCTGCTGGCGCCTTTGCAAAGAGTTTCGACAACGGAAGAGGAACAATGAATATCAACGCAAATCGAGGCCCTGGCGGCGAAGCATCGGGCATCGTTGCTACCATCATTTTGCACGCGTTGAAACCCGGGCAAACAACATTGAATCTAAACTCGGCTGTGATCCGGAGTCCTGAAGCCGCGGTAATTCCGGTCACTTTCCTCCCATTTGCCATAACAATTCAATGAAAAAAGAAAGAACGAATCTGAATTGGCCGGGGCGGTTGCGAGCCATCAATCAGAACGGAACTACGTTTGTTGAGCTGTTGATTGTGATCGCAATCCTGTTGGTCCTTTCAGCGATCGTGTTGCCTGTCGCCCGGTTCTCTATCCAGCGAGAAAGAGAGCTGGAGTTGCGGCGCGAGCTCAGAATCATTCGAGATGCGATTGACGCCTATCATGAAGCGGCGATGCCTACGACTCCCGGAGCAGTGCCCAAAATCCAGGTCAAGTTCGGAACTGACGGCTGGCCTCCCACATTAGAAGCGCTGGTGGAAGGAGAGACCATCATTGGAGACGTCAGTGGCAAGAAGCTGAGATTCCTTCGCCGCATTCCCAAAGACCCCATCACCAACAGCTACGAGTGGGGGCTTCGTTCGAACCAAGATGAACCGGACTCCACAGCCTGGGGAGGAGAGAATGTATGGGATGTGTACTGCAAAGCGAAGATACTTTCGCTCGATGGAGTTACTTATTATAACGAATGGTGATTTATGAAACATCAAAAATTGGAAGATGGATACACGCTGATTGAGCTGTTAGTGGTGCTGGCTATTATCGGTCTTCTGGTATCGATCGCATTGCCGCAATACAGAAACGCCCAGGAAAAAGCAAAGGAGGCTGTGTTACGCGAAAACCTATTTCGCATGCGCGAAGTCATCGACCAGTACAAGGCGGACAAAGGAAAGTATCCTACATCATTGCAGCAACTGGTTGACGAAGGATATTTGCGGAAGATGCCGCTGGACCCGATTACCGGGCGCGACGATACCTGGATTGAGGTGCCGGAGACTGCAACGGAAAGCGCGGATCCGAACGATCAGCCTGGAATCTGGGATATCAGAAGTGGAGCGGAGGGAATCTCGAAACTGGATCTGACGACGGCCTACAGCGATTTATGAAATCTTTCTAGCGTTCGAATTCTCTTTCTATTAACTTAGACTTTGATATGAAGATAAATCAGCAAGGTTACACGCTTGCAGGCGCTCTTTGTCTTATCGCAGTGATGTCTATTTTCATGGCGCTCTCGATTCCTTTGTGGCAACGGGTGAAACAGCGGGAAAATGAAGAAGAGTTGATCTTTCGTGGAAAGGAATACATCGAAGCGATTGCCCGCTATCATCAGAGATTCCATACGTATCCTGCGGACCTCGAAACGCTGGAGAAACAAAAATTCATCCGCAGGCTTTACAAGGATCCGATGACAAAGAGCGGAAAATGGAAGATCCTGACACCTAATTCGGTCGTTCAAACAGGCGAAGCCGGCGCGATCAATGATCCCAATCAAAAGAAGGAACGGGATCCTGATGACAGGAATGAGTCAGACAATCCTACCGGCAATTTCGGATCTGGTGATCAAAGTCCAGGACGGGATGAGAATCAAGATGAAAAGGCCGATGCCAACTCCGATGAGGAGCCGGAAACAGAGAGTGTCGGACCGGTAGTCGGTGTAGCAAGTCGCAGCAAAAAGCCGAGTATGAAAGTTTACAATGGTCAGTCCACTTATAATAAGTGGGTGTTTTTGTTTGCGGTCCAGCAGCAACCCCAGCAACCGCCCAGAGGCAAGAAACCGCCAAAGGGAGATAAGAACTCACCGAAACCAAATCAGGGACCAAAGACTTCTCCGTCTCCTGCAACACAGCCTCCGGTTCCGGATGATGAATCGGATTAAATCGCTAAAGAGTTCGCTTTCGCTTTTCATGTCTGCGTTCCTGAATTAAAATCGATAAGAACGTTCCTGCAGCTTGTCTGCACTGTGTGTCTGCAAAAGATGAAAATTGAGTTTGTCAAATATCTGGACCTTGGCAGCAGAACCATGCTGATGTATTCGGAGACCCATCCGCGCACGCAGCAGGTCATTCAGCAGGGAATCGACGAGATTGGATCGATCCTCAAAGAGAAAGAGAATGTTACGATCAGCGTGACCGAAGGAAATCTTCTTGTAGAAGGGGAGATGGTGGAAAAAGGGAATCCGGTGTTGGATCGCCTTTCGAGAGACTTATTCATGCGGAATGTTCATAGCCTGACCTTCAACAGGGGAATTACGCGGGATGAGTGGATCTCGATTTTGCGTCACCTAAACTTGAAACCGCAAAAAATGCAGGATCTGGGCGGGCTTGCAGCCATCTTGCACAACGAAGGTGTGAAATCGATCGTAGTCAACAAGATTAAGTACGGGGTGATCACAGAGGGAGAAGCGGCCCTCAATCAGGAACTGATGTCTCAACTATTGTTTTCTGTTCAGGCGTTGCTAGCAGGACGCGGTGACGCAACTGTTACCGCAGAGAATTTGGAGAAGACCCTGGATGAAAATACTGCAAGCGATCCGGCCGGCCTGCTCTTTCGGATTTTTCAGACGATTTCACAGAAGGCGCCAGGTCTCCCCGACCAGGAGAAGCTGGTTCCGGTACGCGAAAGATTTACGCAGATGTATCGTTCGTTTACACCTGCGATGCAAGGAAAATTGTTGATCTCTGCTGTGCTCAAGAGCGGAACGCTGCCGGCTGGACTAAATGATTTTTACCGTGATCTCAGTCCAGACGAGATAGAAGCTTCCGTCCTGTCATTGGCGGGACAGCCGATATCCCGGTCAGATTTAAAAGAGTTTTTCGCAACACTTCAGAAAGAGCAACTGATCTCTCTGGATGAAAGGATCGAACAAAAGTTGACCGAGCTTGGTCTTGTCGAAGAAAAAACGCCTCCAATCTGGGAAAAGTTGTTAATGAAGGCAGTTTGGAACGAGGAAGATATTGAAAGTACTCCCGGCGTTCTGCAAGAACTCCTGGCTCAGGGAAACTTGAACGAAGCTGAATGGATATCGAAGCGTGCCTTTGGATGCCTGGGCGGGGGAACTTCAGCTCAAAAGATTGCGGCTATCAAGATCATCCCTTCACTCGTCCGTGTCCTTTCCCAGCACGAGAAGTGGAAAAATCTCGAAACATCTCTTTCTCTTTTGGCGGGCACTTGCTACCGGAAAGAAACAGCCCAGGATGTGCTCGAAACATGGCTGATGCTGTTTCTGAGCTCGTTTGAAGGCAACCTGAAAGCGGAAAATTTCTCCGCGTGCGACGAGTTGATTCCGACGATTCGATCGCAAACGGACAAGAACAGTACTTTGAATCAGAAGTTGGTATCCTACTTGCGGGAACTGTCTCCTTTTTTGTCCGCACATTTGAAACAGGCTGGAAGCGGAGCGGAAACTTCTTTGCAGTACATAAAATCCTGCGGAACCGCAGGTGCGAGTTTTCTGCTGGATTCTCTGGCAGAGGAAGAAGATACTCATGCCCGCGCCCACTGGATCAGTCATGTCCAGCGGTTCGAGCCACGCTTCCTTCTTCCTGAAATGGAAAGGAGGATATCCGATCCACGATGGTACGTGGTAAGAAACTTGATTACCATACTTGGCAAGATGATTCTTCGTGAAACACCGGCGTTGTTGATGCAGGCGGCCTCGCATCCGGATCCCCGCGTGGCCAGAGAAGTTATGAAAAACCTGTTCAAGTCAGCTACGCCGGCCGACACAGCGGTGATTTTGAGGTTGCTGCAGCATCCGGACAAATCCGTTCGCCTGCAGGCGATTCATCTTTCCAGCATTGCGGGAGTTACTGATGCAATTCCGGTGTTGCTCGGAATTTCGGGAAACGTAGCTCTTGCGGATACCGATTTGCGCACTGCTGCGTTTCAGTCGCTGCTAAAATTTCGTTCTTCCGCGGCACTTGTTCCCG
The DNA here is from genome assembly GCA_963843285.1 of uncultured bacterium. Classification (GTDB taxonomy): domain Bacteria; phylum Acidobacteriota; class HRBIN11; order JAKEFK01; family JAKEFK01; genus CAZDDB01. The sequence goes on along the minus strand of CAWJJO010000001.1, from coordinate 67,428 downwards.
CGCGCGCCGTTTTCGAAAAGACTACGGGAAATAAAGCAGAACCTGCGGAAAGAATGGCAGCAGTGAGACTTCTGGGTGAACTGGGTCGCGCGGAAAATCGCGGGTTGCTGCAGAGTATCGCCAAGTCCGATCCGAACCAGGAAATACGCGCGCTTGCCGCTAGTTATGTGTGATGGAGATGCACCCAATGTCAGAACACGATGGCGGAAACCGAAGACGCAAGATGGAGATCGAAGGAATTCAAATCTTCCTGGCGCATCCTGACGAATTGCCGATGCGCTGGATCGGTCAGGAAGAATTGCTCCTTCAGCTTCACGCTTGCTGGAAGATCGTCGAAGAGCGAGATATCCCTCTGTCTCCACGGATCATTGGCAAACCGGGAGTTGGAAAAACAACTCTCGCATATTCTGCCGCAAAAATGCTTGGAAGAGAGGTCTACATCTTTCAGGCAACTATGGATACGCGTCCGGAAGATCTGCTGATAACCCCGGTGATCGCAGGTGAAAAGAGAATTCAGTATGTGGCCAGCCCGATCGTAACGGCAATGCTGACCGGTGGAATCGCGATCCTGGATGAGGGAAACAGAATGTCGGAAAAATCCTGGGCATCGCTGGCTCCGTTGCTGGACACCCGCCGTTATATTGAGTCCATTGTTGCAGGAGTGAAGGTTAGCGCCCATCCTGATTTTCGAATGGTGGCCACCATGAATGATGATGCCAGCACATTTGAAATTCCGGAATACATTCACTCCCGTCTTCAGCCGCAAATCTATATTGATTTCCCCGAACGGGAGGAAGAGATGGCGATCCTGAGAGAAAATCTTCCGTTTGTAGATGAGAAAATTCTGGACTATGTTGCCAGATTCCTGGAACGGTGTCATGCAGCCGAAGAGCCGTTTACAGTTCGAGACGGGATCAATGTCGCCCGCTATGTCGCAAAGCGGTTGAGCTTTGGCCCGGTGGATATCAAGGTCTTGATCCGGGAAGCGATGTTGTGTGTCTTGGGCGAAAGCGCGATGCGCTACACCGAGAATTTGTAGGGACTGTGCATTTGCCACTTAAGCGCAAGGGCTTTCAAGGTGGCGTTTGACGGCAAGCAATTTTGGATCATTTAAGGGTATGCAAATGCTCAGCCCGTCACCCTGCGGGCACGATTCGAACTTCAGTGACGGGCTGAGCATTTTCAGCCGGGAACAAAACCAGGACGCAGAGCTAGATGATCGCAAATAACAATCGGAACAGCACTACGGAGGAAAATGCTCAGCCCCTACACACGGACCGGGTTGGCCCGTTCATACTACTGCCGGTCGTTCATCATTCCTACGAGTTTGCACTGGCCGTTCGCGCGGCATTTGAACAATTTCAGCCGGCAGCGGTTGCAGTCGAATATCCGTTTTCATTCAGAGATCTGGTGCTTCAGGCGATTCGACGTCTGCCAAGAATTTCTATTCTGATTTATGGCGAGGCGGTAAAACAATACATTCGAATTGAACCTGTCGACGCATTTGTCGAGGCCGCAAGGTCTGCTCTTGAACGTGATCTCCCGGTCATATGCATGGATCTGGCGGCACCGGAATATCCGGAAATCGAAGAACCGGTGCCCGATCCGTATGCAGTCGCGCATATTGGACATCGTGACTATTGCCGCTTGATACTGGACCGGCAACAGACCATTCGGTTGGATCTGGACTTCATTCGCGAGCGGGCCATGGCGTACCGTCTTCAGGATTTCGTAAGAAGGCATGGAAAAACGGTAAACGGCCCAGTGCTGGTATTGTGCGGCCTTTCGCATCTTTATGGGCTAAAAAATGCGCTTGAAACAGAGCGGCCGCAGCCGTTCGAACGTCAGCTTTCTGCAAGAATCTACCATTTGAGCCCGCGGTCACTGGGAGAGATCATGGGATTCTTTCCCTTTTTCACGGCCGTTTACGAAAAACAGCGGAGCGGGATTCTGGTGAAGAAAGGTCAGCAGGCTGCTGTTCTGGAAGACGGACCACTACAGGTTCTTGCAGGAGACAAGCCGCAGAATCTGATTGAATATGCAATTCGCGCTCAGGACGACACCGCGTTGACGGGCCCCGATAGGCGGGAGATTCTGACGCGATATCTTCTCTGGTGCCGCTCCTATTTTGAGCGTGAGACAGGCGATCGTATCAATCCGCAACAGATCTACCTTCTTCAAAATTTCTCGCGAAAGTACGCCGCCATCAAACAAATGCTTTTGCCCAATTTTTTTGAATTTCTCGTTTCGGGACGAGGCTGCGTGAACTCGCATTTCTGTTACCGCATGTGGGAAATCGGGACAGTATACCCTCCGCAAGAAGGTCCCTCCGAATTAGAGACGATCGATTTGCGAGCCGAAGACATTTTCCCTCTCATCCAGAAAGTCCGAATGAATCCGCATGCACCGCTCAAACCTCGTTCTCCTTTGCCGCGCTTTTTGCGCCGCGCAGAAAAACAACAACGGGCAAAGGATTTAAAACTGCGCTTTGATCCGTTCAGCATTTGCTCCTATCAGCCGGAGGACCTCGCCATCGAGGGTTATGGCGCATATCTGCGGACAAAGGGAAAAGGCATTCTCAGCGAAGAGCGCAAACGTGTGCGTCCCTTTGAAGCATCGCTGCTGGATGGAATCGATTTGCGCGAGACAGTTCGGAACTGGCATACGGGGAAAATTTTTGTACAGGAATGCATGCCGGTAAAAGGAAGCGTGGATTCGATTGTCGTGATCTTCGATGAGGACGGCACAAATTATCCCTGTACGATGACGTGGCTTGGAGAACATCATCAGGAATCGGACATGGCTTTTTATGCAACAGATCCGGATCAAAGACCGGCAGGTCCTGGAATCAAGAAAGCGGTCTATGGAGGTTTCCTGATGACCATGCCTCCCGGAAGATTGTTTGATGTGTTTGGAGACCCTGCGTACCAGTCCGCCTCCAACTATGCCGAACGGCTTCTTCTTGCAGGAATCGATTACGGACTGGAACGCTTCGTGCTTTATGCGGCCGTTAAACCGCCTCGACCATTGATGCAGGTCGTTGCAGGTCGCTACGGAAAGAGGATTTTGTACATCCCACTGGCGCAACTTTCCCCGGTCATGCTGCAAAAAATCAGGACGTTTCATATCCTCGCCGGGAAGTCTGTCCGAGAGTACGCAAAAGACTACATCTGGTAGGAAGACAAACACCAAAGTTTGGAGATGGCGGGCGTCCCTGCCCGCCGATGGACTGATTCTTCCCCGTTCGCGCGGGCCGGAGGCCCGCGGACTCCAAATTTGCCATACTACTAATAATGTAGTAGATTTGACACACTGTAGCGTTTTCAATACAATTCTTGATGTTTTATCATGCTATCTGCAGTGGGTGTGATACCGGCCAGATACGGATCAAGCCGCCTGCCAGGGAAACCTCTGGCAGTTCTGCAGGGGAAGCCTCTCCTCTATCATGTCTATCATCGGGCGAGCCGTGCCAGGACATTGGAGCGGGTGCTGATTGCAACGGACGATGAACGGATTTTTTCGAGCGCCCGAAGCTTTGGCGCCGAGGTGGTGATGACACGAACGGATCACCGGTCGGGAACAGACCGGATCTCGGAGGCCGCAGCGAACATTCGTGCGGATGTTGTGGTGAATATCCAGGGGGACGAGCCATTGATAGAACATACGGCAATTGATCGCGCCGTCGAGCTGCTGGCGGATCGCGAGGCTGAAATGTCCACTCTCAAGATGCAGATCGAAGAAATGGAAGATCTCTGGAATCCAAATGTGGTAAAAGTCGTTACCGATCGTCGTGGATACGCTGTATACTTTTCGCGTGCTCCAGTCCCGTATCCACGCGTGAAGGAACTTCCGAATCTATCGCTGCGGGAATTGCTGCGGCAGAGACCTGAACTCTTGCGCCACTTTTTCCGGCACGTAGGTTTGTACGCATACCGCCGCGAGTTACTGATGCGATTTACGGGCTGGAGTCCCTCGCCGCTGGAACTTCTAGAAGATCTGGAACAACTGCGTGCGATTGAGCATGGAGTTAAGATTGCTGTAAGTGAAACGAATGCTGGAGTGATGGGGATTGATACTCCTGAAGATTTGGAGCGGATCCGGAGAATGGTGGGAAGCAATCCGGCTCTGCTCGCATGACAGGGTTTCTCGCAACGACGTAAAGAACGCAAGGGGTGATAAATGAGAGGAAATGTATGACGAAGTACATATTTGTTACAGGTGGGGTGGTATCGGCACTGGGGAAAGGACTTGCCTCCGCTTCGATCGGATTGTTGATGGAGGCAAGAGGTTACAGGGTAAACTTCTTAAAGCTGGATCCCTACATCAATGTGGATCCCGGTACGATGAGTCCATTTCAACACGGGGAAGTATTTGTTACTGATGATGGAGCGGAAACGGATCTTGATCTGGGACATTATGAGCGGTTTACCTCAGCAAAAATCGGCAAGCTGAGCAATTACACGACCGGACAGATCTATGAATCGGTGATCAACAAGGAACGGCGAGGCGATTATCTGGGAAAGACCGTTCAGGTGATCCCGCACATTACGGACGAAATCAAGTCTTGCATTCACAGAATCAGTAAAGACGTCGATATTGTAATTGTCGAAATCGGGGGCACCGTGGGTGACATTGAGAGTCTCCCGTTTCTGGAAGCGATCCGCCAGTTCCGCCTCGATGTTGGCAGAGAGAATACGATTTACGTGCATCTGGTGCTTGTTCCTTATATTGCTACAGCCGGGGAGCTCAAGACAAAACCGACGCAGCACAGCGTGAAAGAGCTCAGGGAAATCGGTTTGCAGCCTGATATTCTTCTATGCCGCACCGATCGATTCTTACCGCCCTCCATCAAGAGCAAGATCTCCCTCTTTTCCAATGTGCCGCCGGAAGCTGTAGTAACGGCAAAGGACGTTTCGACAATTTACGAAGTGCCTCTTGTGTTCAAGCAAGAGAATCTGGATCGCACGATCCTGAAATACCTGAATCTTCCTGAATCCGAAGCTCATCTAGAAAACTACGAAACCCTTGTGCAAAAAATCAAGAATCCAAAACAAGAGGTGTTGATCGGAGTTGTCGGGAAATATGTGGAGCTGGAGGATTCGTATAAGAGTCTTTACGAAGCTTTATATCATGGTGGTTACAAGACCGAAAGCCAGGTGAAGATTGAGTGGATAGAAGCGGAAAAGATCAATCCGGAAAATGCGCGCGAAATGCTCAGTCATGCCGACGGAATTTTGGTGCCTGGCGGATTCGGGCTTCGCGGTATTCCCGGTATGGTTCATGCGATCCAGTACGCCCGTGAAACAAAAGTGCCTTTCTTTGGAATCTGTCTGGGAATGCAATGTGCATTGATTGAATATGCTAGAAACGTGGCGGGACTCGAGGATGCAGACAGCACCGAATTCAATCCCGACACCCCGCACAAAATTTTCATCATGTTACGCGATCTGAAAGGAGTGATCAACATGGGTGGCACGATGCGGCTCGGTGCCTATCCGTGCGATCTGACCCATGGTTCTCTGGCAGAGAGGATTTATGAAAACTCCCGAATTTCCGAGCGTCACCGTCACCGGTATGAGTTCAACCGCGACTACGAAGACCGGTTGCGTGATCTGGGAATGGTTTTCTCCGGATATTCGCCGGATCAGACGTTTGTCGAGATTATCGAATTGAAGGATCATCCCTGGTTTCTCGGGTGCCAGTTTCATCCGGAGTACAAGTCGAAACCGGTCCATCCACATCCGTTGTTCCAATCGTTTGTCACCGCCGCGCTCGAACATAAGAAGCAGAAGCAGGAGCGCCGCATGCTTCTTCAAGAAGTCCCGTGAAAAGTAACCACGAAGGCACAAAGGCACGAAGAAGATTCATAGCGGAAGGTACGGAACCCGCATCGAAAAATCCGTGATTTGCATGATTCCGTGCTTAAATTGTATCCTTAGTGTCTTTGTGCCGTTGTGGTTATGATTCCATTTCAGATTGGCGAGACTATCCAGGTCCGTGACGGTGCGCCTTTCTTCTTTATCGGGGGGCCCTGCGTCATTGAGAGCGCGGACCACATCGATTTTCTCTGTGGAAAGATCAAGGAAATCTGTGTGGGGCTCGGAATTCCGTATATCTTTAAGGCTTCGTTTGACAAAGCGAACCGTTCTTCTATTGATTCGTTTCGTGGCCCCGGTATTGAGGAAGCAGTAGAGTTGTTTTCCACATTGAAGAAGAATCACAGGGTCCCGGTACTCACCGATATTCATGAACCCGGGCAGGCTTCAATCCTGGCGTCTGTAGTGGATGTTTTGCAGATTCCGGCCTTCTTGAGCAGACAGACTGATTTGATCGTGGCGGCTGCAAAGACAAACTGCGTTGTGAATGTGAAGAAAGGCCAGTTTCTGGCTCCGGAGGACATGAAAAACGTAGCGGACAAGGTTAGGCGTGTGGGAAATGAGCGATTGATCCTCACCGAACGAGGAGCGTCTTTCGGATATAACAATCTGGTGGTAGATTTTCGCTCCATCGAAATCATGAAGAAGCTGGGTTGCGCGGTAGTCTTTGACGCCACACACTGCGTCCAGTTACCGGGCGGGGAAGGAAATCGCTCCGGTGGACAGCGCGAGTTCATCGAACCGCTGGCAAGAGCCGCGGTGGCGATCGGTGTCCATGGACTATTTATGGAAGTGCACGATCATCCGGAGCGCGCACTTTCCGATGGTCCGAACGCATGCCCACTGGATCGCTTGCCGTCGCTCCTGGAGAAATTGATGGAACTCGATCGCATCGCCAAACGCTCATGATTCGGAAGACCGCCCGTGAAGTGTTGCAAAGCGAAGCTGCCGCAATCTCTAATCTATTAGATAGAATTGACTCAAATTTTGAGCGCGCGGTTGAAGTACTTGGACAATGCAAAGGGCGTGTGGTTCTGACCGGAATGGGAAAATCAGGTATTGTGGGAAAGAAAATTGCGGCTACATTCTCGAGTACCGGAATTCCGTCTCTGTTTCTGCATCCTGCAGAAGCCATTCACGGAGACATGGGAATGGTAACACCGGGAGATACTGTAGTCGCCATTTCCAATAGCGGAGAAACGGAAGAACTGCTGCGTCTACTGGAGTGGGTAAAGCGCCTCGGGGTTCCGTTGATTTCACTCACCGGGAACATTCAATCCACCCTTGCGAAACACAGCGATGTGGTTCTGGATGTCAGTGTTCAAAAGGAAGCCTGCCCGATGAATCTGGTTCCTACCGCGTCTACAACTGCTGCGCTTGCGATGGGAGATGCGCTCGCGATGTGTTTGATGGAAGTGCATGGATTCAAGCCGGAAGACTATGCGCGATTGCATCCCGGGGGCAGGCTAGGTAAGAAGCTGCTCAAGGTTTCCGATCTGATGCACACGGGAGATGCCGTTCCGCGCGTTCATGGGACCGCGCTGATGAAAGATGTGGTCTATGAGATGTCGCGGAAAGGACTCGGCATTACGAGTGTCCTGGATGCTGAAGAAAGAGTAATTGGAGTCATCTCGGATGGAGACTTGCGCCGGCATTTGGAAAAAGATGATCGTCTGATGACCCGAACCGCAGTCGAATGTATGACTCCGAATCCCAGCACAATTCCTGCAGAAGAGTTGGCTACGCGGGCACTGAATCTCATGGAAGAAAAGAAAATCACATCACTGCTCGTTTTAGATGACGAAAGACACATTCTGGGAATCATTCACCTGCATGATCTCTGGCGCACGGAGATGATTTGATGGATCCGGCAATTGTTGCGAAAGCAAGAAAAATCAAGATGCTTCTACTGGATGTAGATGGAGTCATGACAAACGGACAGGTTTTGTTGATGCCGGACGGGGAAGAGGTGAAGATGTTTTGTATCGCCGATGGGTTTGGAATCGTATCGGCTATGAAATGTGGAATCCGGATCGGGATTATCAGCGGTCGATCCTCCGCGGCGCTCAAAATACGTTGTCAGGAACTTCACATTGATGATCTATATATGAACCGGATGGATAAACTACCTGTACTGGAAGAGATTGCCGGTCGTCATCAGCTCGACTTTTCGGATATCGCGTTTATCGGGGATGATGTACCTGATCTACCTGTTTTGGAGCGTGTCGGGCTCTCAGTTGCTCCGGCAAATGCCCATGGTCATGTGAAAAAACGGGTGGATCTCGTGCTTCAAAGGGCGGGTGGTGACGGCGCAGTGCGTGAATTCATCGATCTCCTATTGGCCGCGCAGGGAAAAGAACAGCTGATCCTCCGTGAGTTCAGCTCAAGGCAGGATTAACCACGAACACACGAAGGCACGAAAAATCAATAACAGAATTCCTTCCCTAATTATTTTGTGCCTTTGTGGTTATTCCGACTTCTTCTGCGTGTTTTCGCTGAGCCATTTCTTCAGTGCCGACTTGTTTTGCGAAGTCAGACGCAGCTCGAGTCCCATTTCTGAGGCAGGTCCGCCTTCGTCCCGCACCCAGCGCACGTTTGCGGGGCATTCCAGCGGCTCCCCGGACACCGGCACGAAAAGCCGTACATTCATCTTTTCGTCGTCCAGGTTCCACTGCTTTTTGATCAGACAAAGGCCGGTGCTGCTGATGTTCACCGTTTGTGTCGAAACCCATTTGCCGTCCCCGGTTTGGTAGGAGACAGGCACGGCCAGCTGAATCCTCGCCTCTCGTCTTGTTTCCTTGTGTCTTCCTTCTACCTGCAGCGTGTAGATATGAACGTCTTCCGTAACCTTCAGAGGAAAAGTTCTCACACGCAGATTTGGTAAAACGACTTTGATCCGGTAATCCCCCGGTCGGAGCTTGTAGGCGAGGCCTTTGTTATCGCGGACGGGCCGAAAGTTCATATCGAGCTCTTCGATCTTTACTTCCGCGAAAAGGATCGCTTCGTCGCGCGAATCAACCGGGCGAATGATCACATCCTGCGGAGGCCCGGTGAGAGAATACTTATGAAGATTGCCTTGATTCGGGTTTACTTTGATTCTGATCGATTGTGTGAGTTCTTCGCCATTTGTAAGGAATGTCGTAAGCGTTCCCTCAAAGGCGCCGGTGGGGAGCGTTTCAAATTGGGTCAGATGACCGACATCCTGATCGATGCCAAGCATCGGGATGCTCAGGTGTGCCCCTTGGACTTTGTAGAGATCAAAATCGAGCAAAATCGTCAAAGATCCGACACCTTCCCATTTCATCGTTTTCATTCTAAGTCGTCAAATTGTGTGAGTCAAACTTTCATCGCGCACAGGTCAAGCTTCTTCCGCCGTCAATACTGTAAGTGCCCCCTGTAATCCACGAAGCGCGTGGCGATGCAAGGAAGAGAACAAGATCCGCGACTTCCTCCGAGGTTCCAACTCTTCCCATCGGATGTGTCGTCTTTGAATGCGCCAGAAATGCCTGGTAGCGCTCTTCATCCATACCTCCGGAACGATGAAGCTGAGTTACCACCACGCCCGGGTTGATAGCATTTACTCGCACTCCTTTGGGGGCGAGCTCAAGCGCCGCGCATCTCGTAAGCTGGTCGAGCGCCGCCTTGCTCACACAATATGCGAGCACACCCGGGAAAGATCGGGGCCCTGCCACGCTGGAGATGTTCACAATGTTTCCTTTTCGTTCGATCAACGAAGGAAGCATCAATTGCGTGAGGTGAAAGATGCTGCGAAGATTGATGTTCATCATGGTGTCCCAGGTCTGCAGCGATGTCGTCTCGATCGTTCCCGAACCGATGATACCTGCCGCGTGAACCAGAATGTCCACACCTCCCAGTTTTTCCAGAACGAGATTGGTGACGGCAACGGTTTGGGCTTCGTCACTCAGGTCTGCCGGGAAAGGTAGAAAATGATCGGATCTCCATTGACTTGAGTGCTGTTTCATTTCGCGCAATACCCGCCACGATAGCTCCTTCCTGAACGAATCGCATTGCTATTGCTGCGGCCAAGTCCGCTACTTGCTCCTGTGACGACTGCAATCTTATCTGTTAGTTCCATAATCTCCCCTGTCAAAAAAAAAGGGTGGTCCGTATAGGACCACCCCTCGTAAAATCTCGAATTGATTAGAATTCGATACGGAAACCAATCTGAGCCAGTCGCTGTTCACCCTGGCTTGGATCGCCGGCAAACAGAGTCGCCTGTCCGAAACCAGAATCGGACAAATCACCATTGAAAGCGTTTCCACTCTGGTTGTTGCCTCCGGGATTGTTAGAATTGAAGAGGTTAAAAACCTCAAGAATTCCTTCCACCTTTACTGCGTCTCCAAATCGGAATGCTTTGCTTACGCGAAGATCCAACTGTGAGAACGGTTCTCCCTGACGGGAATTTACATGCGAATCGGGAGTGTCGTACAAGTACGCATCTCCGTTGGGATCACTGGAAGGATCAAACGCATTAAAGGGTTTGGAAGAGGTAGCCCGGAAGAACCCGGACACTACAAAATCGTACGGAAGATCGAAAATCCCTGCGATCACCATCCGGTGACGTGCATCGGTGTTCAACGGTCCTACCATACGTGGATCGTCTTCGGGTCCGATCTTGAAATCAAGCGGACAATGTGTGCAGGTTGGAGGTGAACCCAATCTAAACTCATCCGATCCGAACAGCGTGTTTCCTTCGACTTTCGATAGTGTATAGGATCCCTGCAACTGGATTCCCTTGTGAACGCGTGTGCGGTAGCTAAAGCTGACGCCATCATAGTCGCTGAAACCACCCGGGAAATAGACTCGAGCACTGGTAGAGAAGCCGGGGAATGCCCGCGGTCCGCCTGCTGACAACGTCCCGTTTACTCTTGAGCGTAGGTACTGGTCGCGTACCGCTACGTGAACGTAATCGACATCGACTGCTGAATCGTTTCCGATTTGCTGGCTGAATCCGGCTGAAAACTGGTTCGTATACGGAATCTTCCAGTCCGGAGACATCGCGTCCCGGGGAACTGCAATCGGGCTGGGAAGTTGGTTCGGGGGCAGTGGATCACCAACGTGGAACAGGTTATTGCCGGGGCAATTGTCGGCTGCATCGCGTGGAACGTTACAAATCCCGTTCGGATCGTTGACGTTGAACTCAGTTCCGTACCCACCGAGCGCGGCAAGCGCAAACAACAGGTTTGCATTGGTGTATGGGAAATCATAGTAGAGTCCCCATCCTCCGCGGATGACAGTGGAACCGTCGCCCTTCCAGTCATATGCCAAACCAAGACGCGGCTGGAAGTTGTTCTTGTCCATTTCGATGCTGCCGTTGGCGCTTTCCTGGAATGGCTTCAGATAGGGGAAGGCCAACGTTGAATTGTGAAGCGCTTGATAGAACGTACTCGGGGATTGATCGATCTCCAGACCTGTGATTACATCGTACCGAATTCCCAGGTTCAGAGTAAGATGCTCATTCACATTCCAGTCGTCCTGGAAATAAAACCCTGTTTGATTATTCGGTGTCGAACTCTCAAACAATCCGCCAAATCTTGTAATATCGGTGATTGCGGAATCCCGGCTGTTCGAAAAGTGAAGGAATTGGTTCACTGTTCCCGTTGTAAATGTTCCAGCCAGTAGGGGCTCATGAACGAACGAAATTCCCGCCTTGAAATGATGTTTTCCACTCATACTCCAGGAGAAATCATCTTTGAATTGATACTTCTCTTGTTCTGTTGTTTGCGGAGTATTGATGTTCTGGCCGAGATAAACACCGTTAGGAAAGATCTCCGTCGGATCCGTGGATGTCGGCCGGATCTCGTCCCTGAAATCCGCATACTGGAAGTTGAATTCGTTCAGCTTATCGTCGCTGATGACGTAGCTATGACTTGCCAGAATGGAGTGGAAGTTGTTCGTCAGAGTGCCTCTAGCATTGGCTGCATAGTTTGGAGCCGTGGCGTAGAGGGTTTCTGTTTTCTGCTGACCATACCGTACAGTCAGGAACTGGCTTGGGCTAAGATTGCCCGTCCCTTTTACCGTAAAGAGCGTATCATCTGTCGGTACTGGCTGCACGCCATCAAGATCAGGCGCGATGCCCCGTGTGTTGACGATGGATTGCTGATCCTGCTGAGAACGTTCCGCGGCAAAGAAGAAATGTGCACGATCCTTCACGATCGGGCCGCCGACGGAGCCGCCAAACTGTTCACGGCTGTAAGGGGTCGGATCGCTCAATCCGGCCTGCTCTTCCGATTCGGTTAGCGCGTTCAGGCTCTCGTTGCGGAACAGTGAAAAGAAGGAGCCGTGGAACGTGTTGGTTCCAGATTTTGTGACAACGTTCAACACGCCGCCGCTGGAGCGTCCATATTCAGCCTTGTAGCGGTTGGTAAACAGTGTAAATTCGGCAACGGATTCCAGCGAGTAAAACTGGTTGATCCCGCCGACCGTGTCATCATTATTGTCACCACCGTCAACGTTGACATTCATGTTTCGTCCGCTGCCGCCGATTAAACTGATAGCCAGATTGCTCGGACGGGTAGGATCCGGGTGAACAGAAAGGGTTGTTCCCGGAGCAAGCGCTCCAAGATTGGCGAATTGACGGCCGTTTAGGGGAAGATTCTCGACTTGTTCAGGAGTTACCGTCGTAGCAATATGAGACTCCGTGTTTTCAATCAACGGAGTTTCCCCTGTAACTTGAATCACTTCCGCGGTGGTGGACAGTTTCATTTGAAAGTCGATCGAGATTGTACGGCCGACATCCACGCGAACATCTGTCTTCACCTGAGTGGAGAAGTTTTGAAGCTGGGCAGTGATGTCGTAGGCTCCAAACGGAATGGATGGGATCCGGTACGACCCCGTAGCGCTTGAGACGTCCGTGCGCTCAAAACCGGTTTCTGTATTCTTTGCGCTCACCGAAACCCCGGGAAGAGGGTTTCCCTGATCGTCGTTGACGATCCCGGTGACCGTGCCGCTTCCAAGCTGAGCATACGCGGGATACACTGCGAATCCGCATATCCAAAGCAGGGCGACAACAAGTACCCACAACTTTTTCATACAATTTCCTCCAGAAAATAGATCGGGTTGTTGATGCATGTTAACGAAAGGTTAACCGTATCATAACACTGGAACAAAGAACATGGAACAATAGCAAGACCCTACAAGGCATCCCTAAGTCGACTTGAGTTAGCAAAACTCATACCACGTACAAAAATCAGAATCCCGACGACAAATGGACGCTGTCTACCCGGCTGAATCCATTATTTTGGATCAAGATAGGCGACTTTGGAGCGTCTACTTGAGTCGGGCAAGAAGGATTTGAGCGTTATGACGTTCCTGCTCCATCCAATCTGGGGCGAGTCTCAGAAAGGATCGATAGAGCGTTTTTGCCTTTTCCGTCTCATGGAGAGTATCGAACGCGATTCCGAGATTCAGGTAGACTTCCACATACTTTGGATCGAGATCGAGAGCTTTTTCAAAATAGGGGATCGCTTCTCGGGTGCGGTCCTGACGGACCAGAATGGTACCAAGACCATTTTGCGGATATGCGTAGTGAGGCGACAGTTCGATCGCTTTCCTGTATGCCGCCGCCGCTTTGTCTATTTCTCCTGTTTCACGCAACGCATTTCCATAGTTATTCCACACAACAGCATTGTTTTGATCGATTTTCAAAACTCGATCAAATTCAATGATCGCACGCTGAAACTGTCCTGTTTCTACAAGAAGGATCCCTTTCAAGCTGATGTATTCTGCGCGATTTGGCTGAAGGGCCAGCGCTGCTTCTTCCGCCTGGATCGCTTCAGGATAGTTCCGCATCTCTTTGTGGGCCAGAGCCAGTTCGTGATACACATTCGAATCCGACGGATCGGTTCGAACTGCCGTTTCCAGTTGCTGGATGGCGCCCGATGCGTCGCCAACTTCCCGGAGGCCGCTTGCCAGGGAGATCCGAAAGAAATTGTTTGCCGGCTCCATTTCCGTTAATGCGGTCAAAATCCGCCTCGCCTCGTCTTTTTGCCCGGCATTCCGCAGCTGCAGGCTTCTTTCATAGTCGCCCCAGATTACAATCTTATCCTTCGGATCGGCCGTTCCCTGTTTTGCTGCTATATTTGTAGTACTAATATATCCGAGGCTCCTCAGCTTCTCGAGTGTTTCAGAATCAGGCTGCTGCGACGCGGTGGGTGCCGTATTCGAGATGGACTCCAGAGCTTTCTTCAGGGCTGCGGAGACCTCCTCTTTTTGCGAATACAAGTTGGTGGATTCGGATGCGTCCTGCTTCCAGTCATAAAGCTCCGACCTAGTTGTGGAAATGAGTTTCCAGTCCGCATGTACCAGGCCCTGGAGCACATTCCATCCCATGAGCTGGGGGTAGCGAGACTCAAAAAAGATGTCCAATTTGCGGGAATTGTTCTGGACCAGCCCCAGCAAGGATTCGCCATCGCGGGTTTGAGTATCGTGAACTCCTGTGAGCTGCGTTAGAGTCGGCACAACATCCACGGCAGCCGCAGGGCTCTGGACTCGCAGGTTTGCCTGGCAACCGGGATAGCTCAGCATCATCGGAATCTTCAACGTGCTGTTATAGACAAAAAATCCATGCGTGGCTTCTCCGTGCTCACCCAGGCTCTCTCCATGGTCGCCCAGAATCATCCAGATCATGTTCTGGTCCATCTTTTGATCCTTCAACCACGTGTGAAGCTTACCGATCTGTTGATCCACAAACACGATCTCACCGTCATAACCCTCGAGCGGGGAAGGTGGAGCATATGGAGTATGCGGATCATAGAAATGCAACCATATGAACCACTTGTTTCCCCGGAAGCTTTCCAGAGTGCGAATAGCGTGATCGTAGACTTCATTTCCCGGACGTTCGACTTCGAAATTGGACCCAATTCCCGGAAGGCGTTCCATTTGATCGTCATAGGTATCGAAACCATCGGACAAGCCGAACCTTCGATCCAACACAAACGAGGAAACGATTGCCGCTGTCTTATACCCATTTTGGTGGAATAGTTTGCTAATGAGGAATTCCTTTCTGGTAAATATGTCCAGGCCATTTTGATGCGCGCCATGATGCGCAGGGAATAATCCGGTCAAGATGGCCGTATGGGAAGGAAACGTCAAAGGGACATGTGTGAATGCATTTTCAAAAAGGATGCCTTTGCCTGCAATCTCATCCAGATTTGGAGTCGGATTCTTTGACCCATAACAGGACAGATGATCCGGACGGATGGTATCGATTGTGATCAACAACACATTCGCGGACGGGAAAACGGTCTGTGCGCCTTTGCCGGTTCGGTGGATAGCAACCCAGACAGCTATGACCAAAATCAAAACCAGCAGCACACCAATGACTTGCTTCATTTCTACTATTTTAAGGTTAAACTATGGGTGATGAAGAATCTGAATGCAAGGCAAGAGTCGCTCGATCGCACCTGGATGGAAATTCGGGAGGAGAAGGCCGCGGCTCTCGGACGGATCAGTCGCACACTGCAAGAGCATCTTGCGAATCTCACTCGTCTCAGACTGGAAATCGAGAAAGAGCCTTCTCAATGTAACATCGAAGCCTATAACAAGGTTCGAAGTCAGGCAAAGCTTTATTACTGGTATCTGATCGTGCAGCGGGAGGCGATCGGCATCCGCAACCACAAGCTCTTGTCTCAGTTTTACCCAATTCCTCCGGTGCTGGGGCCGACATCGATTCATGGATAGCTCACAGTTGATTGCTCAGATCCAGGATGCGCTCACTTCGATTCCTGAATTGCGGAAAGAACGTCAGGCCATCGGCAGTCCCAAAGTGAAAGCCTGGAAAACCAGCGTGGAGCAAATGCTGCGGCTTGGGGGAAAAAATACTTCCAAGCTTCTTCAAAATTTTCAAAACCTGAAATTCGGAGCTGGCGCCATGGGAAGTGAGATGGTCGCATCTTCCGAAGTCAAATTCCAGACATATCAGGCGGAGCTGGATGCTGCGGAAAAAATCCTGCAGAACGCCGTTCAGACGATAAAGATTTTTGGTGTCAGTGAAGAACAGAAGCTCCCTGACTGGTTCAAACAGGAAGTAAAAGCCTCTGGTCTGATCCGAATCGGTGGAAGGGAAGTGGATATTCGGACTGTGACGATGAATGAATTCCTGAATGCGATCCTGTCCCTTGTGGAATCGGACAAAAGCCTGGATGACAGCTTGAAACAGATCATGGGAAAACAGATCGCGTCCCTGCAAAGTCATCCATTATTACAGCCCTTCCTGAATCAAACGCTTGACAAAGCCTTCGCCAAACTCGGTTAACCTCGATCTTGATCTAGTATTGGTCGATGGAGCGGTACTGGATCGCCTCAGCCATGTGGTGAGGCTGGATCTCCGGTGCATTTTCCAGATCTGCAATGGTCCGGGACACTTTGAGCACTCGATGGTAGCCTCTGGCACTAAGATGAAATTTGCGGATCGCTTTTTCCATTAGATCCAGGCATGCATTTTCCAGGCTGCAATGCTGTTTGATCAGCTTCGCGGGTAAATGAGAGTTACTGAATAAGCGATATTTCTTGTACCGTTCGATTTGAATCCGGCGCGCTGCCGTTACACGCGAGCGAATGGACGAGGAACCCTCGGATTCAAAATTCTCATTTAACAATTCCTGGGACTTTACAGGAGGCACATCAATCTGAATATCAAATCGATCCAGAAGAGGGCCGGAGATCCTGCTGAGATAGCGTTGTAGTTGTGGCGGCGCGCATTTACACGGATGCTCCGGATCGCCATAATACCCGCAGGGACATGCTTGCGTTGCCATTTTGCAATACCGTGGAGAAGGGCGAGAGACCCAAGGAAAAGGGCTATCCCCATAAACCGACGACATGGGGCGATCACGTCAAAAAGCGAAGAATGGATCTGAAGCTCTTCCAAAGACATGTGGCCGAGCAGATCGGCGTTGACATCGCCACCATCCATAATTGGGAACGCAACCTACATCCTCCGGCACAGAATCTTGTTCCGAAAATCATCGAGTTCCTAGGATACAGTCCTTTCCCGCAGCCAGTTGATCTCTCCAAGGGATGACAAATTTGGGGATTCGGGGTGGTAGAGTTTTGCCGGACCGAGAAAAAGAGAACCTCTGGAGGATAAGGAATATGGTTCTATTGCCGAGCGCGGACTCCTCAAAGGAGTCCGCTTTTTTGTGCAGGTACGGATTAGCGCAATCTTCTCACTTCGATAAGACTTGGTCTTTCTCGGCAGCGCAACTATTTCTGTTACCTGAGTGGTCGGACTCAGTAGCTCTTTGTCAAGACGAGTCTCCGTAACTAATTGTTCCAGTAAGTTTCTCTTGGGCGCAATGACCGTTTCCTCCGCCTGTTTTGTCTTCTCTTGTTTCGCCTGGTCCATGATCCAAAACTGCTTGGAGCAATCTTCGGCACTACAGGCGTTGGGTTCGTAGTCGTCCTAGCACAAATGAGAGCTCTTTGGCATGAGAAATTCGCTACCGAAACAATCATTGCACTGCTACCTGCTGTCGATTCAACGCAGTTAAAAAATATTATTGATCAGCTTCTTGCTGGATTCCTCAAAAGCTAGCCATAATAAAGAGAAACGTCTTCCGGATCTCAAATAACTTGCGCGGATTACCGGTTCAAAATACGACTCCCGATTATTATAGAGAACCCAGAGCGATGAGAAATCGAATAATCCCTGCCCGCCAAGAAGAAGAGCATAACTTTCAGTATCCGTTCCTCGATGTACCGTTGACGCTCGTACTCATTAAGTTCCTCATAACGTGAAGTCCGCTTGTTCCATGCCCTGAGCATGCAGGTTGTTGGTTACCCACAGATTCATCCCTGCGTTGCCATGTGCACAATACGCTCTTCGAGGAGAAAGGATGAAGAAGGGCTATCCCAAAGAGCTCAAAACCCTGGGAGATCACATCCGGAAAAGACGTTTTGACCTTGAGATGAGAGTAAAACAAGTCGCCCAGCGCATCGGAGTTGATGAAATGACAATTACAAATTGGGAAATGAACCGCAACTTCCAGCGCTATCCTCGATTCCAAAGATAAATCGACTTTCTTGGATACGTTCCCTTTCCACAGCCAGTTTCCTTTCAAGAGAAGATATGTTTTTGCAGGCAGACTCACGGAATGTCTCGCAAAAAAATGTCTTCCCTTCTTGGAATCAATGAAACAACGTTGATGAGGCGGGAGAAAGGAAAAGGAAAGCCGCGTATGGATTCTCTGAAAAAACTCGATAGAGTAATGTCCGAGACAATGAGGGAAAAGGTTTAGCGAGTTTGGGAAGATGTGCAAAAGCAAATGCATATGCTCCTGACCGCGCGGCAAAAAAAGCTACACCAATTCATCCTGGACGAGTCATTGGTGGTTTCGATATGAATAGTTGTACAGCAGAACCCAAAAACAACTAGGAAATTTAACTCGATAGGCCGCCTCTAGTACCTAAGCCTTGGGCTACCAGATTGCTTTTGTATTTGTAGCGTAGTACATTAAGGTGAATCTAAGCGGGGTTGGCGGTTGACATTGTTGGTAAGGATGGTTAGTAATACGAATCGTATTTCGCTTTCTATTCAGCGTAAAAGAGGAATTTCATGGAGGCAAAATTGATAGATGTTGCTCATAAGAGATTTGTAATAGTACAAATCACATCTCGGGTTTTGTTCTTGCTAATTGCCCTGTTTCCCCGAATTGCATCAACAGCGGAATTCACAATCCCGTTCGACTGTTGGAATGGACTCATCTGCGGAACTCCACCATATCACGCTGACTATTCGTGCACAACAGGTAGTGGAACTTTCACAATGCCAACCTGCTCATTTCAGGATACATTTCCAGAAGGGATCCCTATCTCGAGCTGGGTTTTTAAAGTAGGTACAGACCAGTGCTCTCCCTCTGCACCTCCCATAACATTAACAGCCAAGTTAAACGGGCAAGTCCTCGGTTCAAATACATTGCAAAGATCGGGCTCTTCCGTCAGTTGCGTTTGCGCACCATTTGGACTTGCGTTTACCTATACACCGATTCCGTACAACCCTTCTTATCCTTACATAGATTACCCTTCTCCCGGATCACCACCTGGGTACGTTGCAGGAGGCACAAATTCCATAGACATGACCTGGACGCCAGTCTCAGGCGGAGCACAGACTGTTTGCTGGGTTGGTGGATATATTGTTTTTCAATATCCGGAGGCCAATTTTGTTTTCCCTGTGGGTAACAAAAAGATGCTGATTCACAAGTTTGGAACCGGAGACTACCCGGAGCCTCTATATCAGAAGGGAAACGGGAAAATCCAAATCCGCCTGAAGATTACCGATGGCTTTGATAACGTTCCCCCCATCCTGGAAACAGATCCCGGAGATCCTTTAAATGGTCAAACGGTTTACTTGCGCATTACAGATCCTCAGGACACCTCTCCCTATGTTACACCAAACCCGAGCTATGATCCTCTGGCGGATCACGATAACACTGGTGGAAAGGCAACTCTGACGGGAGATGGCATCGAGGAAACAAGCTCAGGATCAAAAGTTTGGAGAGCTACGTCTGCCACAATTAACGGGGAGGTTGGAATTGTCGAAGCCACCCTCCAGCTTCCCGGGTTCGGGACCAACACAAACACTCCGTCTCCTGCTGCCGGCGATAACTTTGCAATCCAGGTGAGCTTAAAGGAGGATTTTTCTCTTATGCCTCGAACCAGTGGCACCCTCACGGTCTGGAAACGAGCATATATAGAACAGGACACAATGTTTAGGAAAGGCGCTTTGTTGTACGACACATACGATCCCGCGACGTGTGGATCCAATTGTAATAAAATTGGTGTTTATTCCTGGGGCGAAACAGTCAGTAGTTTTCAAGTAAAGAAAAATGATGTAATCGTTTTTTTTGATGATACTTATTCCAGCGGTGATCCGTCCCTCGATGTAACCACGGAAAAACGGAAGGTGACAAATGTAGCCATCAATGCGGGAGTCGCAACTATTACCTTCAAGAATCCGACGGCTGGCCAGCCAGATAAACTGACCAAAGGTTACGAGGCAAGCAACCGAGATTCATCCAATATGCCATTTTTTACTTCTGGTCATTCTGCCGCTGTGGGAGTGATGAATTCCGGGTTTTATACGACGCCTGCACACTCACCCACTACATTCGACGAAGGATATGTCGAGCTTATTTCTAACTCTTCAGAAGCAGGAGTACTTCCATATATGCCGAGAGCCTTCTTTCTAAGTTGCTTGGTCAACCGAAAGAATTTTCACCAAGCGTGGTTCAAAAATAAGAAACCGGCACCATGTACGGCAACGTGCGGTGGTTTACAAGTGAGTGGAGACAGCTGCGACAATATACCACAAAATTATTTTCACCTTATGGGGGCAACTGCTGGCGAAAAAGGCGTGGCAGCAACAAATTTTGATACTGACTATACTTTTCTTTATGAGGATGCATTGAACATTGAAGTCAACGGTGGACTAGGTATACCTGCATTATGTACGGGCAACACTGCAACCTGTACCAATGAATTTAATAATTATATGACGCACACCGTTAACCACGAAACCGCACACCAATTTCGCGTAAATCTGAATCTGCCTTGCAATCCCGCAGAAGGGCACGACAGTAATAAAGCTTGGTGCGGCAATCCGGGTGCTAGCGGGGCGCAAGGATCTTGTCTGCCATCTGTTACGAATAATAGCAATTGCAATAACATGACCGAGGAATGGTGTCTAATGAACGGTAATGATACAATTCCAGATTACTACTGTCAGCGGATTGATGGGATTGATCGCCTTGATTGTAGCGACCTGAAGGGGGTAACATGCTTGGGAGTAACTCAGGATTGCTCCGGCACTCCCCCTCAATCAATCAGAACAATCTCAGATCCCCAATAAAGGATAAACTATGAAAATGATCTTGGTCATCTGTGTTTTATTGCTAAACAACGTCCGACTATATGCAGATTCCGAGCTTAAATTGGAACTGACTGCACTTGCCAATTCGTTTGTTGAGTGTGAGGCTATCGCCATTCGATTGACCTGGCAGAATATTTCAAAAACAGACATCAGAATCGGGGTTGACACTACACCCGACCGGTCTTCCTATGTTACGTTGTTTGTGGATGGAAGGTCCACTTTGAGGCTACCGTCCCCTCATGGCGAGCTCATTTATTCGTCTCCTAGAGCAAAACAGTCGTTGCGTCCTGGCGAGCAACAAAGCGGAAGTGTATCTGTTTTTGATTTGGACTTACTGCCAGGCAATACATATGCAATTAAGGCCGTCGCAGATTTTACATCTTCGCCTGAGGGTTATTTCCATGGAATTGTTGAATCTAATTCATTGTCAATATCAATTCAACATCCGAATGATAAGGATCTTGCCGCCTTCAGAGATGCGGAACATCTTGCTGGATCACCGAAACTTGACCAAAAACAGCGCCGAATTGCAGTATGCGCGGCTTTACAATCAGATAAAATACTCGTGTCTCACCCCGAGTCTATTTATGCAGCATGGCAACTGTTCATGTTTCACATTGATCGAGTCGATAATCGCGATCCCTTAACAATTGCGCGGTTAATTTATCAACAAGAATTTCCGGGGTCCCGATCTATTCCTGATCCTTCAAATTTTCAGAAAAGAGTGAGTCTTACCGGCAGAGAATTAGCTCAGTGGGAGTATGACGCAGCATCTGGAATTCTCAAAAATCATCCTGATTTCCCCGAAGCTGATTCATTAAAACTCAGCATGGCAGCGAATGGGCTAGCCCTCGGCAGAGCGGACAATGTTATGCCGATATTGCGAGAAGTGGGCGATAAACTAACCTCACCAAGCGCCACTTGGGCGCAGAAATTTCAGCAAGCCTTGATTGTTGTAAAAGAGAACAAAGAGTGAACCAGTGGCGTACTATCAGCTGAGTTTTACTAAGACATGTTTGCGATTTTTCGAACTTACTAATGACCCGTCAGGTGCCGGTGAACTTCAATGCCCGACGCAATAATCTGGTCCATTAGTTCCTCTTCATAAATCATTTCTCCTCCGTGCCTCTGTACCTCCGTGGTTAATACTGGTCGATGGAGCGGTACTGGATCGCCTCTGCCATGTGGTGAGGTTGGATCTTCGGCGCACCTTCCAAATCTGCAATTGTGCGCGACACTTTGAGCACACGATGATAGCCTCTGGCGCTCAGATGAAATTTGCGGATTGCTTTTTCCATTAATTCCAGGCATGAAGTTGTGAGTCTGCAATGCTGTTTGATCAACTTTGCGGGCAAATGAGCATTAGTGAAAAGACGGTAATTTTTGTATCGTGTTATTTGAATCCGTCGTGCGGCAGTCACACGCGATCGAATTGGCGATGAAGGCTGAGACTCAAAATTCTCATTCAAGAATTCTTGGGACTTTTGCCGGCGGCAAATCGATCTGGATATCAAACGATCTAGAAGCGGACCGGAGATCCTGCTGACATAACGTTGAAGCTGCTTCGGGGTGTATTTGCATGGATGTTCCGGGTCGCCATAGTATCCAACAGGCACTGATGGCACCATTACTCAAACGTACAATCTCTCAGTCCACGGGGGGTTTACCGTAGATAGTACTCAACTATTTGACGGATTTTCAGGAAATATAACAGTCGGTGCCATAGCACCAGGCGCAAACATCAAACACGCCTTCCTGTACTGGGGAACGTTCAACACGAATTCAAGTCCATCGCTTACGCTGAACGGTCAGGCAGTTGGAGGGACTAAGTTAGGTGAGGTTGAATACTCCCAAGCAAAGGGTTGCGCTGGACAGACCACCCGAACCTTCAAGAGGGGTTACAAGGCGGAGGTAAGCGCAATTGTCACGGGCAACGGAAGTTATGTCGCGCAGCTGACATCGAACCTCCTCTTCTTGGTTCGATCAGCTTAGTCAGTTATCCAGCGCCACTCTACCCCGAGAGGGGTGGCCGGCTTACCGCCGGATCAGGTGGCCGGAATGGCTCCGGAAAGGGTGGCCGGAATGAAACCGGAAATGGTGGCCGACTTGGCCGGAAAATGCACAGGGAAGCGCTCTTAAAGTACACGTAGTGTGATGGTTCAATTTTCCCGAACCTGAAAGATACTTGTGAGTTGCGATTTGGGGTTACCATCTTCTGGTAAAGGTGCGGTTCGTAATCCATCGACTAAAGGTGCGGTTCGTAATCCATCGACCCGGGAAAGTCGCTTCATGCCGGGAAGAAGCTTAAATTCAGGAAAGTTTCCCGTCTCCGAGCCGGCTTCAAGCCACGCGATTAATTGCTGATTCGCCTGCTGGTTCGCGGCCCATAGCGAGAGTTCAAATCGCTCAGGGGTGCCGTCTTCGAACACTTGAGTATGCCATACGCTATTTGTGTCAACCACGACACGACTCTCCTTCGGCCAGTATCTTCCATTAATCTCAACTAAAAGCCAGAGGTGAACACTCTTCCCGACGTTCTGAGCCGTGCCGTATGCATTGAAGCTTGTGTTAAGGGTTGCACCAGGGCTCGGATAATTTATTTGACCGGTGGCGTCACGGAATGCATCTGGAACGTCCGTTTGAATGGGGGGATTTTCTTTCGATTGCCCTTCAGAAAGTCCCTTCCGAATCTGACTATGAACAACGGAAAATGCGAGATGGGGATCATTATCGAATTCCTTCAGTACTGGCTGGGGGATTACGATAACGGCAGTATTATTTCCTTCTGTTGCGGTAAGGTCCCCACCGGGCGATAAACGTAATTCATCTTTGACCCTAAAGATACTAGCGCCTGCCGTTTCGCAAGAGCGATTAGGTAAACTATTAACAAGCTTGGAGAAGGCATCCGGTTGTGATGATTTTGTCTTGATATCTTGGTATGGAAAATTGTAAGTTTGGACACTAATTGCGCTTTCAGTTTTACAGGCAATATAGATTGAAAACGGACTCGTAGGATCGGGGTCAACGATTTGTTCATTGCAATTAGCAGCGTATAGCTGATGACCAAGCAAGAATGTAATCAATATGGCAGCGATTCCGCCGGTTGCTGACACTACGAGAGGG
The DNA here is from genome assembly GCA_963843285.1 of uncultured bacterium. Taxonomy (GTDB): domain Bacteria; phylum Acidobacteriota; class HRBIN11; order JAKEFK01; family JAKEFK01; genus CAZDDB01. The sequence goes on along the minus strand of CAWJJO010000001.1, from coordinate 43,539 downwards.
TGCTCCTTTGCAGCACCCAATGGAATGTTTCCTTTTACAGCCGCGTCTCCACCTAAAAAGTAGACTGCACCACCAACCGTCAAACCCAAAATAAAAACAACTAATTGGCGAGTTCCACAGTCTTTTAGCGGTTTGTCGTTGACTGCCGCCACGACTAGAGACATAAGAAACAATATGGTGAATGCAAGCAGAATGAAACCGGCGATTTGAAACCAAGAAGGAACTGTCGATCGCTCTCCGGCGCCAGATTTCGCGAGCTGAGTCTTTATCCACTGTCGGGCATATTCATGAACCTCAGGATCAAGTCTGTTTCCACCGATCGGTCGAATAATCTCGTCGTACGTTCTCAAGTCCTTCCAACTCAAAACTCTCGAACCATTCCTCTTTTGTCTTCTTCTCTGGCATGCGTTCCTTCTCCAAATAGTAAAGCTATTTTAATCAAATTACCGTGTACATACAAACATAGTTTGGGTCAAATCGTATACGGGTGAGTTTGATTTCGGCCACATTCAAAAGTGTGTTGATGATAGGATGGTCAATTTATTCAAGCAGTCAAAAGATATTCAAGGAGACAATTTGGGGAACTCTTCATCCCAGCGATAAAGGATATAAAGCCACTGCCAAAGTAGCATTTCGTAGTCTGCGGTAGCGGCTGCTGTTTAGCTCATCTTGACTCAAGTCAGCAACACGCATGCTTGCGTTGCCATTTTGCAATACTGTGGAGAAGGGCGAAAAGACCCAAGGGAAAGGGCTATCCTTATGAACCGAAGACATGGGGAGACCACCTCAAGAAGCGGAGAATCGATCTCAAGCTGTTCCAAAGACAGGTGCCGACCAGATCGGAGTTGATATCGCCACCATCCACAATTGGGAGCGAATCTACATCCTCCGGCTCAAAATCTTGTCCCCCGGATCATAGAGTTCCTAGGCTACTGTCCTTTTCCGCAGCCAGTTTCTTGGTGCAAGATTTAGTCTGGTAACGATAGTGGAACGGGCGGGGTAGCTCGATTAAAGAATTGTATGAAGATTGGTGGTCAGAACATCGGAAGGTTTTTAGCGGGCCTAAAGCCCGCTTTTTTTTTTCTGCAAGTTCGGAATTAGCGCAATTTTCGCACTTCGATAAAACTACGGTCTTTCTCGGCATCATAACTTTTTTCTGTTACCTGAGTTGTCGGCCCCTGGTGGCTCTTTGTCAAGACCAGTCTCCGTAACTAATTGTTCCAGTAAGTTTCTCTTGGGCGCAATGACCCATTCCTCTGCCTGCTTTGCAACATCTGTGTTTATGTCGTGAACGAGGTTCGCTGGGAGATCGGCTCGACCTTGAGGTCCGTCGGAGGCCATAAACAAACAGGCTTTTTTGTTAGGGGCATGATTTTAAGAGCTTCTGGGGATGCAATTCCAAGCGGTCGCGCTTTGGTATCCCAACCATCGGGTCCGCGAATGACAATGGGATTGTCGGATGTGGCAAGGGCGGCCCTTCGGAGGTATATCCAGCAAACCAATTGTTCAAGAATAGGATTTTGGCAAGAGTGTTCATTCCATCAATCATCATGATGATGCGCTGAGCGTTTGGGCGCAAACGGAAGTGTTGATTGTGCAGATATGCGTACAAGGTCTCTGGATCAGCCAAGAAAGGAGTAGTAGCCCGAATATTTCAGTGACGTTGTCTGGATTCTTGATGTCATAAATGGCCCGAAGACCGCTCATAAACCGCAATTTTCTCCCGCTCGGAGAAACCGTGCAGATAAAAAGCGGAAAGAAGGTGATTACCTCGACTCATTTTGATCAAGAGAATAGTAGTTCCTGGCTGTCTTTTGCGCAAGAAGATTTCCTGCAATTGCTATTCAAGAGTCCATTCTCGTATATTTGTTGTTGAATGCGATGGACATAATACGTTGTTTGTAGTACGTAGGACGAGAAAGAGGTACCGACTTATGTATAAATCGGAGCCTCTCATGATGGATGATTTGGTAAAATGCATTTCCTCCGGACGGTTCCGTTCCCCATTCAAACATCGCGTCTGAGTTTTACTATCTTCAAGGAAAACTGACTTGATAGGCTCCGTTTATGACGGTCGAATTAGTGGCATTCGAAACGAAACTTATAAAATCGGCGGATCGCTTCTTGAACCATGCGTATCGCAACCTTGCCTACGCACACCTTTCCTTCGTCGTCCTTCCGCCAACGCTGCTCCGCACATGCGCTGAGATGTCATCATGAGTTTGAAAGCGTGGTGTTGGGTTATGTACTATTCAAAATTCGACCCTAACTGTAAAAATACCGGCGAAACGGAAGGTTCCTCTTTTGTTATCGTTGACTACGTCTGCGCGTGAATACCTGGAAAAGTAACGATGCTCCAAATCCTACCTTTTTTGCAGTTGCCACAGAACTGGGCGCTACAAAGGATTCACTGAAATCCTACGGTCTCGCGATTGTGCAGGCTCTCTAACAGCAAACCTTTGTCTCCGCAGGTCCCGGGCTAAAAAATTCCAGGAAAGCCATTCTCGAAGAGTGAATGCTCCTGATCTTTTTCTTACGTGTGTGGGTCTAAGAAATCCACAGTTCGTCTATTGCAATCCCCATATGAATGTGCGTTCATTGAATTAGAAGAAGAGATCCTCGAGGATAGCTTTGTCTAGTATTTTAACAAGGTTCATTGAACTTGATGTAAGATTGACAAAATCGGGAGGATGTCTATGGAAAGAGAAAATATGTCGATAAAGAGTTCGGAAAAGGAGATTCAACTCGCGAGACTGTGGGTGAATGAATCGAGTGAGGCCGATGAGATAGGCGAGCTGCTGATAAAGGCAAAATTCTTATTTGTTTCAATTCCTGTAAGCGGAATTTCCAGGCCAGAATTGGTCGTCGGTATGGAATCGTATGTGGGCATTGAGGAGATCAAGGAATTTTTGCGGAAGAGTCATTTGCTATAGGAAGAGGTTCCCGTGGGCTATGTAGTTATTTGCGCGCCGGCTGGTGTGGGGCTGGGGAATGGAGTACAACGATTGAGAGTGGCAGCTGGTTCCAGTGAGCAGGAACATCGAGATGTGGAGGATATATTGTGCAGATCCTATGAGGCCAGAAAAGCGCTTGAATCTGTAGACGTTAGAAAGCCGGAGGTGGATGATAGATGGCCGACAATGAAGAATATCACTTGGGATTTGTCACGCAATAAGGTAATTGAACTGTGGAGAAATGCTGCCAGAGAAGCAGTATTGCAGCTTAAAGACAATGGTGGGAGGCAGCTGAATTTTCTGTCCTGTCATCTGACTCTGTATGGCGGAAAGCGAAGCGAAGTCTATTCGGCGATGGATGTGGATTCATTGAGCATGGAGGGGTTTAAGCCGTCGCATGTTCTTCTGCTAATTGATGATATTTATGATGTCTACTACAGGCTGACGTGTGAGCGTCAGCTTTTTTTTAAGGAAGACCGAGTGGCGGATTATTTGGCAGAAATGTGGGATGACGAGGGTTACACGGGAGAAGTTCAATTTGGGAATTCTGTCAAGGGTTGGCTCGCGCTTGAATGGCAGATCGGGATAATGTCAACACTTTTATCATGGCGTCATTCAGATATTCTCTTGGCCGAATCTTTAGCTAAACAGATAGGAGCAAAATTTTTAATTTACAGCGTGAAGCAGCCGGTTGCTGTAGCGCTTGAATGGTTAAGGAATTTAGAGCCTAGAAGTGTGTATTTATCTCACCCGATTTCTCGGCCTCGGAGAGACAAGCGGAGGGATAGGCGGCATCGATGGCCAGAGGTGGTGTTTCAATTTAACGGAATACAAGAGAAATTGCTACCGTTAGGTTTAGCTAGCATTATGCCAACTGGAATAGATGAATATCGAATCGCTCGCAAGACAAGAGGAAAAAGGCCATTGAGCTTGAGGACACCAAAGCTTGAAGAGAGATGGCCAGTGCCTCAAGGACTAGGCGAATCGCTCTATGCAAAACCAGAAAACAGCTTGGATATGAATCATCCTGATCTGTTTCTTTCCACTGGCGTAAGGAGTTCGAATTACAATATCTATCTTCGGGCTTTGGAAAATCAAATAGGATCGCAAGTATCGGCAAGAGACCATTTCCTGGTTTCACATAATATTTATTTCTTGGTTTTTCGTCCCCTTTATTCTTCGGGTAAGTTTTCGGAGGGTGTACGGGCAGAGATCGAGCATTGCAATAAGCTTGCTAAAGGTAATAGCGAAAGACGATGCGCGTTTATTCATTTTCTTGCGGATGTCGATAAATTCGTAGCGTACGTACGAAGCGACAATAAGAAAAAAACCAGATTTATTGAGGAATTGAGGAGGGCGACGATAGTGAGTCTAACCAAGAAATCGGGTCGTCCAGAAGATGAAGTAACGAAATTTGTGGATGGGCAGAAAACTTCCAGTCTTCTTGATCGTGGTAGCCCAGATAGTCTTGAGGTGATACACAATGAAGTGGTAACGGAGGAAAAGATTCGGAGATGGCGCGAGTCGCTGACCGGAATGTATTCTGAACTGGCGGATCGGGTGGGAGTATCGGTTCTTCCGGATGCGGCGGATCTGGATCGATCATTCGGAGAGATTGCGTCTTTTCTGAAAGGTGAAATAGCATCCCCGTCAGCTTGGATTAATCAAGTTGTGAACATAGTCATCTAAAAAGAACATTTATACGAGTAGAGCTGACCAATCGCTCCACTTCCGTAGTCTTCCGCAAGTTGTATTTGGGCTCTGGTTATATGGGGCGTCGAACAGGATGTGTTGCCATTCCGGTACAACGCTCCCATCAATAATTGGCCGATCATCGATCAAATAATTCCCCTTGATCAGTGTTTTGTCCTTAGTCAAAATAATGCGTTTCGTGAATTCGCCACCAAGATATTGGTCCACCCATTCGTATTTCTCAAGAATACAATTCTCATATTTTGATAAGGGTGCAGAACAGATCCAAATTTCATAAGAAAGTTGCTTCATTTGACGAATTGCCCCGATTGCGCCGTCGGTAGGTGGAAGGTTACGATAAAATCCTGGTGAGAGGTAAATAGCTTCGACTTTATCGGCGATTTCTTTGGGGTAGTCGTCACGCACGTGAAAGGATTTGCGTTCATTGAGAGGAACAAAAGATAGCTTAGGATTAAGTTGAATCCATTTATCCAGAAAACCTTGTTCGAAGTTTGCGAGAGACCATCCTGATCAATCAAAATAATGTTTCTTGTTTTCTGTTGATCCATTATCTAAATTCTCTTAGTGAATTTAATAGTTATTTGCTCATTGCTTCCCTGACGAGTGGAAACGGCGAGTTCACTTCTGCAACCTCCGTAACGCCTTCAGAATAACATCTCCGACCGCCCCCTCCTGGCGGTTCTTGTCTTGTTGGGCGACAGCCTGATACTGAACCTTGACCTTGTATCCCTTTATTGTGTTTGTTGTCTGGATGATGCCGTTATCGATTTGCTCAAGACGTTCCTTGAACTGTTCCGGTGTGAGTATTGATAATTTGGCAAGAACGGCAGCATCAAGTGTGTGGGTTATTTCATCAAACTTATGAACCATTCTGGAAGTAGGAGTGATCAAGAGAATATGATGATAACCGGCCTTTGCACACTTTGAGATATTTGCGAGTTCCTGATCCGGCGTAGAAGCCAATGAAATCTCGCAGGCAATTCGTAGGTTCTCTTTTGCTAGCCCAAGATCAACGCTTCCTCCGCTTTCGAGGATGTGCTCTTCAATAGTAGCCCGGAAACCCTTTTCCTCGGCAATGCGTTTTAGAAGGTGTTGCAGGTATTTGTGCTGTTGTCCTCCTCGCCCTGGCATGGGTTCAGATGGGGTGAAGCGCGGAGTGCTGTGCGAAATAGGACTTGGAGCTGGCGGAAGGGGTTGGTGGGGAAAATGAACGGGCAATTCCCGTATTGGGGGTTCTTCGATTTTGAGAGGGATCTGTTCAATCGGTTTGGCGTAGTTGGTTCGGGAAAGATTGATAATGCGTTCGCGCTTGTCTGCTGAACCTGTGGTGAGCTGGCCTAGTGCCTTAGGAACTGTTAGATTGAAGTCATATTCGGACCGTTCAATCCGGCAGATCGCTTCGCCCGTGCCAAGATTCATAAGATCTTTCGCATCGAATGAGGAGAATCCGTCCTTGAGTTTATAGGCATCCGAATCGCCAACCCGAAAGCAAATCCGGGTGTAGGGATTACTCATAACTGCGCCAGCGACATCGCTGTCCCGGTTGGATAATTGTCGTAGTTCTTGGTGTGCCAAGATCAGCCCGAGGTTATACTTCCGGTCACCAGAAACCGCTGAAGCAAGTGAAGGGGTTATGAAATGGTGAAATTCATCGATATAGACGAAGAAGGGATTTCGTTGTGATTGCTGTACGTTCTGTCGGCCCATCGCGGCTTGATGAAGTTTGGAAACAATAAAACTGCCCAAGAGATAGGCATTCTCCTCGCCGATGGTTCCATGGGCAAGCTTTGCTAGGAAAATCTGTTTGCGATCCATGATCGCCCGGAAATCGAGGCAATTTTCTTTTTGACAGACCATGTTCCGAATGAGCTTGGGGCGGAGGAAAGTATCGAGTCTGGTCAGAATAGGTCCCTGGGGTTTGCCGGATAAAAAGGAAAACTCCTTCTGCCAGTAATAGACGACCTCGGGATCGGTAACGGTTTCGAGGAAGTGTTTCCTATAATCCGGTTCGATAAGGAATCGACGGAGATCGGCCAATGTTCCGCCAGTTTTACTTTCCAGAAAAGCAATGATCGCATTGGCAAGTATGGAGTTCATCTGATCGCCCCAACTCGTGGACAGCATTCTGAATGCAGCGACCAGATCAGAAGAAAGCAAGATTTTTTCGGATTCAGAATGGGCCGAAAGGATGTTGAAGGGTATGGAAAACTGTTCATCCGATGGATCAAAGACAATCACGTCTTTTATCCGATGTTCAGGAGTGTTTGTCAGGACTTCTTCTATGAGGTCACCATGTGGATCCAAAACGGCAATCCCATTCCCGCACTGCATATCCTGAACGATCATGTTCAGCATCAGAGTTGATTTGCCTGTTCCGGATGCTCCGATGATATATGTGTGACGCAAACGCTGTTCCGGGCTGAGTGTAACGGTTTGCGCTGTTTGTTGGTGGATATTTTCGCCAAGAAGAAATTGAGAGCCTAGGGCAATTGCGGGAGCAGATTTTGTAACTCTTTGTTCTTGAAAGAGCTTTGTAATAGCCGATTTCGATGATGGGAGATGGACGAAAGAAAGCAGCTCATCATTATTCAGGATCATGCCACAACGGCGACTTTGGCGGTTCAAAAAATCACATTCGTGCTCTTGGTTTGTATACCCGTCATTTTCCAAAGGGACCAGAAAATTGTCTTGAGGTCCAGCATCAGACGCGAGGGCGAGACTGATGTTCTGGAGAATTTCATGGAGCCGGTAGCTGGCATGTGAACATACGCGTGCCCGGATAACAACAGCGTTAAGATTTTGTGAAATCTTTTGGTTGGTTAAGGAGAGAAGTTCGGGAGCGTCGACAAAAAAATCATGTCCTTGAAAATCAGACACCGAACGAAGCATGCTTTCAGCCCAGGCATAGCGGCAAGGTTGAAAGAGGATCTGGAGAGCCGCGAATTCACTGGATTGCAAATTTGATAGGGCAGTAAACACACCCAACAAAGGATCGGGATCTAAATGATGATGAGTTTTCAAAGGGCGCATGAATTCGCTATACAGTCCGAAGTCCACTACAAGGGATACGTTGGATGAATTCCAGTGCTCATTGATGAAGTCAGGAGCTACTCTTGTGATCGCGTTTGGCAGATGAGAAGAGATGACATGTGAGAGTTCGAAGTTGTCATAGGCGGCACAAGCGATCTGCATGAGGATCGCCTGGGAGTCTGCGACGATTTCAAAACTGATGGGAGAGGAGCGTGACAGCAAGGCGTGAAGCAGATGATTCAGGTTTTCTTTGTTGTTTAGTAGTCCAGGAGACAAAGTGAATTGCAGGAAACTGAGTGAACGAGACTGGACTTCTTTGGGCTGTGGTTCTTGTTCTGCGAAAGATGCATACGAAGCGTACGGTTCATTGTTGTGGCCAATGAAGCGGTCAATAAGACCGCTCATGAATGTAGATTTTCTGCCGTCGTCCGAGGCTTCTGGACGATGTTGACCATGGAAATAGAAGGGGCGGAAGGGCGGCTCAAGGTCAACCGGATAGGGCCATATGGCCCAGCCCCTTCCCCGCTGCTCCCATTTTTGGAATTCAGCAGAGAGAGTTTTGTAAGATGTTACGGCATCTGTTCCGGTGTACTTGGACTTATTGCGTAACACGTTGCACCGGAGAGAAATCGCGCAGGAGTGGTTTTCGATCTTCTTCTGTGAGGGCCAGAATTCCCTTCTCTTTGGTCAAATCATCCACCGCTTCCATAAGAGCGTTGTGTAGAGTTTCATGGAACATGATCATCGAATCAATGCGATAGTACGTCAGCGGATGGAACAGCAGCGTGTACAGATATCCCACGACGGGTAGCTCAAGAATTGATTCTTCGACGGGAATGATGCCTTCGCGAATGAGAACGCCGGTTGCTAGCAGGATGATTGGATACAGAATAACCATGAGAAACATGCCGACGACGGAAATGATGGCAGGGAAATGCAGAGCGTTGAAGATTGCGAAGATGATCGCCCAGACAATGAAGCTGCCGAATAGAAGGCCGACAAGAAGTAGCAGTGATACCAGTAGATTCTTTGGTGTCTTAATTAACCATGAAGATATGAAGAATCCGGTGCCGAAAGGAGCGGCACAGAAATCATAGGTGAATTCATTTCTGTGCACGCGGAGGTATTCTCGTTTGGCGGTATGAAGTCCGCCTTCAGACCATTGGACATCTTCAATCGTGGTGTTGGGTATTTCGCGTTTATTGATTGCCTTTACAAGGAGTTCGTAAAAAGCAGATGGAGAAACCTGGAAGTTTTCAATTAGTTTTGACCAATGAGCAAGAACGATATCTGGAAATCGTTTTGGCACTTTACCCCCACGTTTGCTGTCAATTATACCCCCTATCTTAGATAGTTCAAACGCTAGACGTCTAGCGATAGAAGCTCCCAGATTGGCAATATTGCCAGCCTGATGCAAATTGCGCTCCTCCTGTATGATGGACGTATAGTTCATTAAAAAGATTCTGCTCGATTAATCCAACGTTTCGGAAAAGGAGTCAGAAAACATGAAAAGAAGTGTGTCGAGGCGAAAGCCTGTCAAGAATCCCACGAAGAAGGAATGCTCTGGAGGCTGCTTGAATGGCATTAGGATCGCTTTCGTAGAATGCATTCTGATATGTATTCGAGATGGCGAAAACCAGACATTTGGACGGAGGCGATATGAGATTCAGCATTGCGAGATCTGCCGGAAATATGAAAATGACCGGCAATCCGCGACCGCAATTCACGAGCTTCTACTAGATACGCTTTCCTGAGCTTCCATACCTTTCTGTTCTTTAACCCAAGTTCTCTCAACCCGCCGTTTCAAAAACGGCAAAAATCAAAAATTCCATAGGAGGAAACCATGGAAAGACAACGATGGATCGATTTCCGTCAATTGAAAGATGATATAGCCATAGAGCAGGTTTTCCAGCACTATGGCCTCTCATTTCGTAAGACCGGACAATCTGAAGTCCGGGGTCAGTGCCCATTGCCCACACATCAGAGCACCGATAGCAAGGACAGCTTTGGAGCCAGTATTGCCAAAGATGTCTTCTCCTGCCAGTCGGAATCATGCATTGAAGGGCGTGGCGGCAAGGTAGGCGGCAACATTCTGGACTTCGTGTCTTGGATGGAAGGCTGCACGATTCGTGAAGCCGCTCTCAAGCTTCAGGACTGGTTCTCGATAGATGAGGTTGCACGGGGACTGGATAACGGCAATGGCAATGGATCTTCGGGAACAAATGAACCGCTGAAGCTTACTTTGGAGGGAATCGACGCAAGTCATCCCTACATTGTGCAGCGGGGTATCAAACCCAAGACCGCTAAGACATTCGGCATCGGACTTTATTCCGGTGAGGGAAGCTTGTCCGGCCGAATCGTATTTCCGATTCACAACGAATCAGACGAGTTGGTCGCGTATTGCGGCCGCTCTCTCGAAGACGTTGAACCGCGTTACCTCATGCCTTCTGGTTTTAGGAAGTCTCTGGTGATCTTCAATCTGCACCGGGCGCTGAAAACAAGCAAGACCGTGATTGTGGTTGAAGGCTTCTTTGCCTGCCTCTGGCTGCATCAGGCCGGGTATCCCAATACCGTAGCGTTGATGGGCACTTCGCTGTCACCGATGCAGGAAGATCTCCTTCTGGCCGGCTTTGACCATGTGGTGCTGATGTTAGACGGCAATGATGCCGGCAGGCGCGGTAATGCCAAAGCCGCGGACAGACTCATGAGAAAGGTCTTTGTGCGAGTGGTTGAGCTTCCTGATGAAGCACAACCGGACAGCCTTTCAGCCGAAGAAATCCAGGGGTCTCTGGACTTTCTCGAAACTTCAAACCGCTAACCCTTCCGCAAGAAATCAAGGAGAAAAGTCATGACAGGAGAACTGCGTCTATTTCTCAAGCAAAGTATGCACTTTGCCTTCCGTGCGCGTTCAAGACTTCCCACCGTAGATCGGAGAACGTTCCGCCTCAAAACATTGCCTGAATCAGATGATCTTATCGGGAGAATCGCCAAAGATTGCGCGGTTAACGGAACACCATGAGAACCAAGAGCCGCCGGAAAGTATGCTACGCGTACTATTCTACGCTCGATGGATACTTTAAGCATCCGCTGATCCGCATTGCAGGAAAATTCCTGCAGGATTTGGGATTCAAGATTGGTGACCGATTCAGGATTGAGTATGAGAGCGGCAAGATCACGATTTTCAGAGAAGAATCCGGGCCGGATGATCGAATCCAGTTGAGATTCGAATCTGGCCAAGAGTAATTCACCTCCAAAACATGCAGAACATGACGATCCCGCCAGTTATGCTTCTGCACCGGCGCTGTACAATTCCGTACAGCGCCCTTTTTTGCGTCAAATTTAAGAAAAAAAAAGAACCCCCTGGCAGCCTTGAAGGATGTTCGAATCAATACTCGAACCTCCGGATTGGCAGAAATTAGCGCCGTAACGAAGAAATTGATCGAAAAATATGGATTCCAGCGAGGGCGAAGAAGAACTGCTTAATCTACTTTATACTACCGAATAGAGTCCCCTAAGTCCACAAGGTCTCCTCGAATTTCCTTCAGCGACGTAACTTAATCCCTGAAGTCCCCATTGCCGCTTTGACAGCAACGAAGTCTGGCAGAAGCCTGCTCACCGGAATCTGTTTAAAATGCAGCAAAAAGAAAAAACCCCGCCAAAGTTCATAACTCTGCAAACGGGGTTCTTGTAGTTGCTGTCTGTACAAACAAGCAGTAACATCCTTATCTTAATAAGTCGGGTCCTAATTGTCAATTACCGATTTATCCACAATACGACGATAAAATCCGATCGGAGAGGAGTGACAGACAGCTAAGATTTGGGAACCCTGGCCCATGCTTGATATTGGCTAGCATTGGGAGGTGCACTTTTGGCATTATTCCATCCATGCTGAGGTCAGATCCAATTTTTCGAGATATTTTCAAAACTCGTTGATCCTTTCGACCACGTATGGAAAAGACACCTTGCCCAAAAAAAGATAGAAAAGTAAGCGGGTTAAATCCTATAGCAATTACGACGTGATCGTAGTCTTGACATGGAAGCTGCTCTCCATTAAGTTCAAGGGAAATCCGAACTTTTCCTCCTACTATTTTCGCGGCGACGGCCCTTCCAGGTGTGGGGATGACATTATCTGTCCGATTGAGCTGAGCTATGGACGTTGGCGAGACCACTCCGCGATCCGTTGCTTTAAGGAATTCGAGTCTCATTGCCTCCGGCCATTTAATATATTCTGACGGATCTGAATAGTGGATATTTTCGTAACCACTTTGGCTGCGCGTTGGTAGTTGTGGTCTGGGATGAATCAAGTTAATTTGTATATCGGTCTGAAGAATCCTACTTAACTCGAGTACTACCGTCGCCGCAGTCTCGCCTGATCCAATTACTGCGACCCGCCCTGCACGCAATCTTTTTAGACGCGACAGAGAACTAGCGTGCCAAAATGTTTGACTATTAGTGATTCTAAAATGATCTGCCTGATTGCGAAGTGAAATAGGGCCGCCAGGGCCCGTGACTACAATTCCACATGCATTTAACGGCTCAACGTTATCGGAGAGTAGAGGATTACAGGACCTGTATTTGATCGTCCAGATGTTTTCACCCCTTTCAATACTATTATCGGTAATTTCACCATTTACCACTTTTGCCCCTGCTTTATTTCCTGCCCATTGTAGATAGCGTGCCCACTCTAGATGAGTAGGGTGGTATCGCCCCCTATCAATCCATTCCCGATAAGTTCCTTGGTCAATCTTGTATCTCTGCCAAGAAAATTCCTGCATTATGTGATCTACTTCTCGTCCGAAGGCGGAGCAGTATGGAAATCCTAAATCCTTATCAGGCGGCGTGCACAGAAGTGATCTGCCATGCGTTAAGCCATATTTACCTGTCCAATTTGCTGCAACTTCACTTTTATCGATTAGGACAACCTCGGGAACCTGAATTCCACGTTTTCGCAGCGCAAAGGCTTTTGTTGATATAGCAATGCCTTTTGGCCCAGCCCCAAGAACTACTAATTGCGCCACTTACTTCTCCGTTTGCCTTTAATGAAGTTTCTATATTGCCAGACCTATCGCGAAATAACTACAAAAATCTGAAACTTCTTTGTTTAGGCTGCAGACCTGGGTGTGCAGCAACTGGTCACAACGCTTTCCGTCAACTACCCACCGGGAGATATGACTTCGGAATGGGGTACCATTGTATTGGTCGCTTGTTCATAACTCACAGCGCGCCTGGATTGGACGAGAACTATAACTACATCGCTTTCAACGGTCGAATTGTCGTTCTGGTTGGGATTGTCAGTGGGCTTGTCGATCCCTGGAGTCCCCGCATTACTTTAATCTCGTCACGCTGACACGATGATCGATTCCCTCGACTTTCATTTTGTAGCTTGCGCCATCTTTCCAGATGAGAACTTTGGGGTTGACCCACACCCACACCCAAATCCAATACTCAGTTTGCTCCCAGATTTGACCATTGGCGAGTTTGTAGATGTTTCCGTGATTCAGGCCATCGAAGTCACTGATTATATGACTCTCGACAACGTCGGGTGGATCGGTTTCTGATTTCTTCGATTGTGCGGTATCAGAAGTTGAATCAATTGGCGGTTTGCTGCAGCTAAGGCATTTGCAGACCACTGGCTCGTCAAATCCTTCTACGATCAATTTGAAGTTGTCACCATTTCGCAAAACTGTTACTTCAGGTTGCAGTTCCAGTACAAGCTGTAATGTAAGCTCGCTAACTTCATAAACATTTCCAGATGTCGTTTTGAATATGCGTCCCTGCTGGACCGTTCCGCTGATGCTTCCCTCGAGGTTGGTTTCTTCGAATAACTCCCATTTTTTGTTTTGCTCTGAATCTGGTTGCTTGGAAGACTGAGCGGCAGCAATTAATTCCACGTTTAGAAACTTCTTCCCTACAAACAACTTTCCCTGCTTAGAACAAACGACAATTGAAGGATAATATTCGTACAAGTACTCGTATTCGTTCTTCACTTCCCACACCGATCCATCAGCAAGTTTGAAGATCTCTCCGTTGTTTCCCATAAAAGGTGACGGAGTAACAATGGAAGATTCGTAGCATTCTTCTGCGGTTGACCAAGTTGAGAACGCGATGAGCGCAAACAGTGAAATCATGCAGCAAAGAAGTTCAGTCCTCATAAATGGCCTCCGAATCGATCCACAGTAATTTCAGGTACACAATGCGATTGCGAACGCAAGCATCTACTATGATAGCCGAGTTGCCTTTAGGTTCATCCAATGATTTCCAGCCTTGACCGGCGTCACAGTCTGCTTTAGTACTTTCGCATACGTCGAAATCAGTAATCGGGTGAACTTCCCATGCGGTCGCTCGTGGTGCATCTTTTGATGTGTGTCTGGAATCAAACATCAGCCAGCCGGTCACCCGTACGTATCCGAAATCTTCAGGTTTTGCCATTGCTTTGAGTTTCTGTATTGTCCACTCTGGATGGTCGGCCCTTATGCGTGGTGCAATCTCAACGACAACAGAACGCTTCATCCGGCTTTTTTGTTTGGGCTTTGCCGCAAGCCCTTGTTCGTTGGCTTTAGTTTTGGTCGAAATCAAATTCAAGTGAAAATCGAGTGATCCGGGTTCATCGATATTGCAATTGCAAGCTTCCGGTCCTGATACTTTGGCGTGAATGAGATATCCTTTGACTACAACGGGTGTTCCTTCCGCGATTGCCTGGAGCTCTTCTCGGCTTCCATTCATTTTCAATTTGATTTTGTTTGTTTCGGGATTTAAATTGATGATCCTTGAGAGACTCCATTCCTCTGGATTCTCCGCTTTGTCAGTTCTGTTTTTGACTCCATCTAAAAGATGGTCAATGCTTGGGCCAATGCACCCGTCAGGCTTTTGCTGTACGCACTCATCAAATGTCTGTGCGCATGGAGTGCCGCTGATTCCGAACCGTGGAAAAGACAAAATGATAAAAAGTAAGAACATGAAAGGGCGGCTGTACTGAGTCTTCATCGAATGGACCCTAGAGTATTAACCCAGAACGAGAATTTAGCTTTAAGCTCCTTTTGTTAATTTAGGATAAATGGGGACGCCAACTGTCTTTTCTTGTAATTATCACATTCCCTAAAGTGTAAAGTAGATATTGCCGGGCTAATTTCAATTCGAGCACTTCTTCAAACTGACTTCCCGGCAACAATACTCCCCATACTTCAAAAATAAATCTATCGATATCAATTGTCTCAATAACCCCATACATCATTGACTCTGCATCATCTCTTATGCGCAAATGAGGACTCCAGCTTTCGCGCTCATAATCATTTCGCCAATTCAACAACTCACGCAGAAGCTGATCGCTGTGGGGCAACCCAATAACGTTGTGATCTGCCGGGTCAATGTTTTCCGGAATATTTGTGAAGTATTTGGCAAAATACTTTTGCTCAAACTCGTATATTTTGAGACCAATATCTGTGACAACATCACGCCAGCCCTTCTTCAGAGCGATTATGCCGAGGTAACACGCCTTCTCCAAAACAGGGGGTTCGTCGTACCCAAATCCACCCGTGGTCTTTTCGAGACTTTGTTTAGTAATGAAGTAGAGACTATCTACGCAATCCTGCAATAGTTTCTTATCATTCAACTTCTCTGATGCAAGTATGCCTGTCTTTGCAACGCTGTCGGTCAGTGTATTGAATGGGTTTGAACCACCGTCAAATTTTTCTGCGTGCTGCGTGAACCAGCCTGGAAAATGAATATTCCAACTCAGGCGCCTTCTTAATTCCTCTTTTTCGTCTTTGAAGTCTATATTTTCAATCAAACGAATAATGAGGTCGTTGAGGTTAAATAAAAGCCGACCGATGCTGTCGGTCAGCGTCGTGTCGCAACTTTTCACCTTCTCCGATAATGTTCTCAAGCTCGAATTAATTTCGTGGAAGAAATCCACAAAGTCGCTTCGATATGTGTCTTTTTCTTGATCATCAGTAAGCGAATCATAGCCCTTCATTATTCCCGCAAGAACCATATAAAATTCATCATAGCCCTTGCTCAAACTAAAACGAGTAGAAATATCATTTGGAAGCAAGCCCGAGGCAATGAAAGTCGAAATATAGCTGGAGATGGTTGCTATGTTTTCTAATGCGTCATCGAACTGATGTTCTCTACTATTAATATTTGTGCTATTGAATATGGCGGCAATTATGCTCAAAAATGTAACTGTGCACTGATCAACAAGTACATTTTGCTTTTGAGTCAACCCGAATATTGCAATATTTAACAATTTCCCTTGCAGCCCTTGAAGCGTGGTTTCAAGACCTTTATCGGCAGCAAATCCAGCTACATCGCCAAGTACACCCGAGCCTTGGTAGACAACTTCTATATTCTTCGCCCTTTGTCCGTTGTCAATAAGAGAGTTCAAATAACCGATAAGTTGATCAAGTATCGGGTTTTCATTCCTCTGACTGATATAGGTAATATCTTTGGCTTTTGTCGCCAGTGCGCGATATACATCGATGAGGTAGGTCGCAATTTCATCCTTCTGCTCCTTTATGAATTTCTCTCCGGCTTTATTCAGTCGTTCGAAATTACGCGCAAGAAAATGCTGGCTGTCGCTCTCAACGGCAAGAAATAAGATGCCGGAAGGCAGAGCAAGTGACGAAGTCTTTCTTGCCTCAAGAAATTGAGCGAGAAGGTTGCAAACTGCTGTAAACGCGCGCTTAGTTGTCCCAACTTCTTGCTTATCAGCGATTCTGGTTGAAATCTCGACCAAATTCTCGAGTTGTCTATCGAAATTTGATATGAAAGGCTGGAGGAAGCGATTATATGCGGTCGCAAGCGCCAACTCCTTTGAGATAGAAATGTCTTTGGCCTGAATGATTTCTGCCATTTTGCCTGCATCATATTGCAACCTGCTGAGGAACCGAATCCCCGATTTCTCTAAAAAAGCGATCGCTTTGGAAGGGTTTGTTTTCTGTCGCACATTTTTGTATTGCCAGTCAATCAGGACGAATATGAGTCCGATGAGAATAAGGGAGAGAAGTACGGTTAGCGATCTGGTTGATTGCGGGATGGCGCTCAGTCCTCCCACGAAAAGCCCGGCGCCCAAAAGCAGTAAGGTTATAAGAATCGCAACAAAATATACGAACCTCTCCTTCCAGTCGTGTATATATACTTCGAAATATTGGGAAGAGTAAAGGTCTGAGGCGTTTTGAAGTAAGAAAATAGAAATCGTAAAGACAATGGCAATTGTACCACCTGCCATTGCGCCGGCTGCGACTAAATAGTTACTCAATATCTCTTGAGTTAGATTTGTCCCTCCGAAATGGTTTATAAGTATGCCAATAGCCGTGGCTATTATGACAAGGGACACTCTCCGGATAAAGTCAAAGTGTTTTTCAAGAAACGCAACAAATCCTCTCCATCTATTGAGATTTAACCATAAGGTCAGTTTGTAGTCGTATTTAAGATACTGGAATGCTCTTTGTCTCCATTTTCGAGATGTATCGATATTTGTCTCTGCGTTTTCCATGCTTACCAATTTTGAAGCTCGCCAGTGGAGCGTGCTTCTGTAGCCGAGTGATCCTAACATACTTTAGAGTTTTCATTCAAATAAAGGAGGTTAACATCCGCAATTTGGGTAAATGTCCCACCGGTATCTATGGTCCATATATTCATAAACCATGACCATGGTTCATCAAACGTTCAGTGATCGCTCGAAGTTAAATTCTTTCGTCGTTTTCTCTGAAACTGCGTGAGATCGTCTGGTAAATGTAGATCTCAATCGCCAACGTGACGATTCGAGGAAAAAAAGGTGCGAATCAATTGGATAAACACACTTGACAAAACCTTTATGAGTAGCATTTAATCATCAAAACAAACACGGACTAATGAGGCGGACTGCTCCTTTCTTTGTAACTTTATTCTTTTATTCCACTTCAGAGGAGACTTTGCTGAACTCAAAACGTCACACAGGAGGTATTGAGCCATGGAGTTTCCAAAATGGAAAAAGAAGACAAGTCTGATTTTTAGTTCGATCCGGCGTTTCGTCAAAGCTTCAAAATTGATGGCGCTTGGCGCAACTGTGGCTGTAATACCTTCTTCGCAAGAAGCAACAGAAGTTCCTTTGAGAGTTGACATTTCAGAACCAACAATTGGTATTTCGAAATATTCGAAGAAGTTCGTGCTCAGCGCTGCGAAAGTACACAAGATGCTGTATGAATTTGCGAGTCATCGCTCTCACAGCTCTCATCGATCACATTCCTCTCACGCTTCTCACTACTCCGGGTCCACACCGACCCCTCCTCCGAAGCCTACTCCAAGGCCTGCCCCTGCTGAGCCGACTAGCACCGTTGAAGAAGAGAGTCAGGAAACAGTGAAGGTCCAAAAAACACTCAAGGGTGACTTCAGCGAGTCGGCTGAATTGTGGAAGGAAGGAGTGTTAACCCCTGGAGCATCCGCATTCGATCCGAAGGTAGGCTTAAGTGAAAAAAGCGGCACAGTTGAAATATTTCCGCGGCCGGGGATAGCTGGCCGCCATTACAACGGCTATGTTACGAAGGGCTCCTGGGATCTGAGTGATGTACGAATCTCCGTAGAGGTTTCAGAAACAGCCCAGAGCCCAGCAGGAACCTTGTTTTCTTTGGTCCTAGATTCTCAGAATTGGTACCGATTCTGTTTGAAGGAAGGGGTTCTCGAATTCCAAACTAACAGCAAAGGTGTCATACAGTCTGGTAGCGTACCCTACAATCCGACCGAGCATAGATTCTGGCGGTTTCGCCATGTCAAAGCCGCTGGAACTATGATGTGGGAAACGTCACGTGATTTGTCCAACTGGACCGTCAGGCATGGTGTGACACCCGAATTTGCGCTAAATGCTCTTAAGGTCGAGTTGGCTGCAGGAACAGACGAATCTGCAACCGCAAATGTGGGTAAAACTGTTTTCGAAACGTTTCAATTTGTCCGTTGGGCGAATTAGTAGCGAGGATTGGATCGATGTGCGCGCAAGATCTTGCCTGGATTACGAAATTATCTGATGGGGGCCTGTCGATCACTGTTAATCTGAAAGTGTATTCGCTTGAAGCATTATTCAGGACTGCCTACCTCTTCACTGATCGTTGCTACCTGTTCTTGAAAGTAGAGGCAGATCCATCCACAGTGGAAGTTCATTTTCACCCCATTGAAGCTAGCATCGACCTGCTGAAGCTTTCAGGTGAGTTCTGCAATGAATTGATAAACCAAAGACTGCAGGCGATGATAGCCAGTGAAACTCACACAATACGGGAACTCATCGTTGCCCAGGCATTCGCAGAAGCAGACGTACTCGATGGCTCAGCTTCAGAAGCCGGTTATCGTGACGATCCCAAGGGAATTTCACGATGAGTGACTCGATTCACATTTCTTGGTCGATATATCCTAAGGAGTGTTTGGAACGCGCCGTCTGCGACTATCGGCCGTATTGCACCATCGAGACCTCTGAATTAACTGAGAAGGGCTGTGTAATCTATGTGTTACCCCTAAGGCCCGAAGACGAAGCCAAAGTCAAACATTCCTTTCTCAAATATCTGTTGGACATATCATTGGATCACCACCTCCAACGCTAGTCTCATGGCTCAGAAAAAATTCGAGGAGCGCGAGTTTTACAGTTCGAATCAACCGTACCAATTGCTGCCGTTCCGGTTTCTGCCTTTTGAAAAAGAAAGAATGTTATTGGTCAATGAGGTGGGAGAGTATCTTCTTTTGCAGAACAATGACTTCAACGCATTCGTTTTACATCAACTCAGACCAGAAACGGACGTCTACCTTGATCTGAAAGGTAAACATTTTCTTCGTGACAGCCAGTCAATTACACCGCTGAATTTACTTGCAACAAAATATAGGACAAAGAAAGCACATCTGGCCGGGTTTACCAAGTTGCATATCTTTGTGGTAACGCTGCGTTGCGAGCATTCTTGCCTGTATTGTCAGGTATCGAGGGTGACCCCAGACCGAGCGCGCTATGATATGAGTTCAGAATCGGCGCTCCGTGCCTTGGATTTGGTCTTCCGCTGCCCTGCGGAGGCCATCAAGATCGAATTCCAGGGTGGAGAGCCCTTACTGAATTTTGATCGAATTGCCGAGATCATCGAGATTGGCGAATCTCGTGCTGTTCAAACTGGAAAATCCCTTCAATTTGTCGTTGCCAGTAATCTAGCACTGATTACAGACAGCATTCTTGAGTATTTTTGCTTGCATAATGTTCTACTCTCAACGTCTTTGGACGGACCTGAATTTCTACATAATGCCAACCGCCCAAGACCTGGCAACAATAGTTATTCCGTAACGATAAACAACATCGCAAAAGCCAGAGAGGTTCTTGGAGCCGACAAGGTTTCAGCTTTGATGACAAGTACGCGTCTAAGTTTGAATTATCCACACGAAATTGTGGATGAGTATATTTCTTGTGGCTTCAGCGGTATTTTCCTGAGGCCATTAAGTCCGTATGGTTTCGCGCTCAGAACTGTGCGATCTCTTGGATACAGAATCGAAGAATTTCTTGATTTTTACAAAACAGCTCTTGATTACATTCTCGAGATTAATCGGCGAGGGCGCACCTTTGTCGAACAATATGCGCAGATCGTACTCACCAAAATATTTACATCATTCTCCACCGGTTACGTTGATCTGCAGTCCCCTACAGGGGCCGGGATTGGCGCCGTTGTTTACAATTACGACGGTGACGTTTACGCATCTGACGAGGCTAGAATGCTGGCAGAGAATGGAGATACAACTTTTCGTCTTGGAAATGTTCACCGCGATTCGTATCAAGAGATTTTCGGAAGTGCGCTTCTCCGGTCAATTGTCCGTTCTTCATGCATAGAGTCTCTTCCGGGATGTGCCGACTGTGCGTTTCAGCCATACTGCGGCACAGATCCAGTCTTCAATTATGCGACTCAACAAGATATAGTGGGTCATCGTCCAACAAATGATTTTCACAAGAAGAACTACTTCATCATCAAGCATCTGATCAGGCTCTACGAATCAGATTCCGTCATTAGGCGGATCTTTTGGGCTTGGATCATGAACAGGGATGTAGCTGAAGTGTCGGAGGGCCTACAATGAGGCTCCATGCTCAAGGTATTTCGAAGGGATTGGCGACCGAAATAATCGGTAAGGTTACCACTAGAAGTATGGTTTCAGATACAACCGGCCATGATTATGTAATGTTCTGGAACTTAGAGGATGTGCCTCCCTACACCGTTGGTGTTCAAGCAGTTCTTACGCCGCAACACTCTCCCAATTGGTGCTTGGAGATTCCAGTAATTCACTCTGTGCATGGTCTTGATTACCTGGACGATGGAGATATTGTGCAGATACACCCGAATGGCTTTGTTAGAACGCTCTACAGAAAGAATTCATCACATAATTTTTTGCTTGTCACAGAACAATGTAACAGTTATTGCTTGATGTGCTCGCAACCGCCAAAGATGATTGATGATTCAGACCAACTTGCAGTTCTTTTTCGGGCGATAGATCTCATGGATACGGATGCCAGAGAGTTAGGAATTACAGGTGGAGAGCCCACACTATTTAAAGATGGATTCCTTTCGCTCATCCGACACTGCAAGAAAATACTTCCCACTACTGCTTTGCACGTCTTAACGAATGGACGAATGTTTTACTATCGAAAGTTTGCAGCAAGACTAGCCGAGATAAGTCATCCAGACCTGATTCTTGGCATTCCATTGTACTCGGATGTCGACTGCGAACATGATTACGTCGTTCAAGCACGAGGGGCTTTTGATCAAACAGTTCTCGGATTGCACAATCTGGCAGAAAGAAATGTTGCAGTGGAGATCCGTGTCGTTATCCACAGACAAACATACCAAAGGTTGCCCAGACTCGCGGAGTTCATCGCAAGAAACTTTCCGTTTGCCTGTCACGTTGCTTTGATGGGCTTGGAAAATGCTGGCTTCACCCGTGCCAACTTCGATAAGCTGTGGATCGATCCGCTCGAATATCGCCTGAAACTCCGGGAAGCTACCGAAACCCTTTCCCTGGCTGGTCTGGACGTTTCAATTTACAATCATCAGCTATGCGTAATCGATCAATCCTTGTGGCCATATGCTCGCAAATCGATCTCGGATTGGAAAAATATATATTTGGACCTCTGCGCTGATTGTAACGTGAGATCTCGGTGTGGGGGATTCTTTCAGTCCTCTCTTGAAAAACACAGCGTTGGCATCAAACCGATAAAGAACTGAATTGCCATTCTTTTGCCCATCATTGAACTGTCGTCGAAAAAGAAACACAAACTTGCTTTTCCTGGCGGGGAAAAAGTAAAACGTGCTGCCGACCAAGAGTTGTTCGCTGCAGGAAAGAATTCCACTGAGGAGTAGAGATCTCTTCACGGAGGATTGCATACCGAACAGGGACTATATCTTTGTTTCGCCCCAGAAAGAGAAATTGGAATTGAACTACTTCTGAGGTAGCGGCACCCGGCACGATGATACTTACTGCCTGTACGCGTTACATATACGCTAATTCCTTTTTCCTGTTGTTCCTCAACTGATGAGGTCCCTTGCACCGCCGCGGTTGGTCTTGGGGGATTGCACACCGAGCATGGGCTATATCTTTTTGCCGCTTCATCAAGCGATATCGGTATTGAGCTTTTTGCCAGATATCTGCAACCGGCCGCATGGTATTTAGAGCCGGTGCGAGTTGCATACACTGTTACGTTTCGATTCGTGTTCTCTTCGGCAGGGCGCTTAAGCTCATCCGTTGAAGTTGTTGTCGTTGTTGTGACTGAGGATTTCTCAGGATGCCTGAACTCCCAAGGAGGAATTGCCTTCGGATCGGCCCAAAGCCCACGTTTGGCTTTGCGTGCTTCCTGTTCAAGTTTTGGCAGAATTTCATCACTTGGTGCATACTGTTTGTACCACCAAGCAAATCCCGCTTTTACGATTAGTTGATTTAGGATCGTTCCGTCTGGAAGAACTACTATACCAACAGTCCTACCGTATCGGTCATAATCCTGAATCTTTACCAGTACAACTTGCCGAAACGCTAAAGATGATGTGAACTGCTTTGCCTTGCTTCCAAAGGGCTGACCAGACTCTGGCGAATCGATGCCATGCAAACGAATCTTTTCTTCCCTACCGTTATGCATGACGGAAATGGTGTCGCCGTCACTAATCCCTACAACTTTTCCTGAAAAATCTGCACCGTAGCAAGAAATCGAAGCGACAAAAATCAGAGCAACAAGGCTGAGTAATAGCAGTTTTGTCTGTTTCATGTGCCTTTCCCTTTATGTTTCACAAAACCGAGGCTTCAGCGCCAATGTCGTTAGCCCCCGAATCGATTCGCCCTCTCTTTCTCTGCCAATTCTACATCATTAACATCTTATTGCACGATTTTATTGGGCCGTGATTCGGTTTAGTATTTACGCATAGCCAGGAGCCTATAACGCTTCTACGGATTTTGGTGCACGGCACTGAGAAATCCTTTTGAGGATAAGTCCATTTCCATTAGGAGCGGGACATTTCCAGCAGAAAGTTTTGCGGGTGCGTGAGACAGAATATACTGAACCGAGTTACTGGACTCTCTGGAGGTTGGTGCCGGCTGAAAAGTTCGACAGAAGCATTGAGTTCCGAAATTGCTTCGCATACAGTAAAAGGGAATATGGGTTAGCGAGGTTTGGTAGATCAGTGATCGCGACAACGCGCCGTTGAGCGTGATGCCGCTCTGGAGAAGGCGGGAACATGGAAGTGGAAGTACCGCAGTCGAGCCCTCCACTGTGATGAGCGGCCCTACTCCTCAAAGCAACTCATATTTCTTGGTATGTTGCGGATTTGTTCTGATGATGATCTCTCTCGTTTGTTGGACGATGATTGGGAATGAAAATTCTCAGATCGCGCTTTCTTCACTCTCTGAGTTAAACATCCTGATGGATGGAACCAGCGGGTGATCGCGTGACAACCACCTACATTGGCATCTCGGTCCTGTGGTTGTTGTTCCTGATCTCGTTGTTGTGGGCCATGTTCGCCGATCACGGGATTCGGCAATGCCTCCGAAAGAATGGCTTCGTCCTGTTGTGCGTAATCGGGTTGGCGGTTGTCACCTCTGTACTGGCTTCACGTCACATGTTTTACGGGCAAGAGTACGAAGACGGATTCGAATACACGTACTCTGGGCTGTTCATGGCGAGAAACGTGGAAGCGCGAGCCGCCTCACTGAATCCGGTGTGCCTCGACGGATCGCTCTCGCAGTGCTCAGCTATTGGATTGTTGTCCCACCCCACGGGATTAGCCACGCTGGTGTCTTGGATGTCCAGAGTTGCAGGCGACTCACTGAAATACGTAAGCGTGATTTCTGCGGTGTTTTGGACGATCTGCGCCGCCATCATCTTCCTGTTGGCCCGTCAAGTCGGCGTGCATCCTGTCCCCGCGTTCGCAGCATCTGCCACCTGCCTCACCATACCCATGTGGTTTGCGCTGGCTACATCGTCGCTGGCGGAACCGACCGCAACAGGCATCACAGCTTGCGCGCTTTTCGCCTCCTACCAAATTATTGACCGTCCACCTCCCCACATGTCAGAGTTCCGTTCCGTCTGGCCCTACGGGCTCCTACTCTGCTTCGCCGTAAGTATTGGTGCCTGCGTGAAACGAGAAGGCCTCCTTCTCGCGCTTGTGATTCCAGCTCTCCATTTACTACGAACGCAAAGTCCTCGCAGGACCTGGCGCGAGGCGCGGCATCCGTGGCTTGTGCTGCTCCTCGCTTGCAGTAGCGGCGCGATGCTGGCTCTGCTCGTCACTCTCGGACGGGTTGCGAGCGTCGAGGCGGTGCGTCCGGGATCTGCACCACCGTTTGCGTTCATGCACCTCTTCGTGTTGGCTCCTAAGTATCTGGCCCATTTCTTGGAATGGCAGTCCTACGCCTTTCTGTGGCCCTTCGTGTTGCTCGGTGTGCTGTCGCGAACGCATTGGCGCGAGACCGTGCCGTTACTCGGGATCGTGGCACTCTACGCTCTCATCTTCTGCTCGTTCGGCCACACCTACTACTTCGCACAGTACGGCGAAATCCCGTGGTTTCACTTTCAGAGATACTCACTCCAACTGGCGCCGTGGCTGGCGCTGTCTATCGCGTTTGGCGCTGATGGTGTTTGGCAACATTTGGGCCGCGTCAAGCGAGGGCGTGGAATCGCGAGGTGGGCGTCTGTGGCTTTGTTCTGCCTGGCGGTGTGTTGGTCTGTGGTGCTAGGAGCACGGGCGAGACTGAAGTTTTCCGAAGATGAGTACGCGACTAGGGTTGCGCCCGCAACTGCCATCTGCCAATCGACGCCGACGAACTCGTGGATTCTGACCCTCGAACCGGTCTTGTTTGGACTATTCTGTGGCCCGGAGCGCCGCATCATTGCGTTCGATTCGTTGGGTGCCGAAACAACGCTCCGCGACCTGATGAGCAGAGTGGAGACCGGCAGAGTCGTGCATTGCGAAACGACCAATGACGATCGGGCCGAGCGCGACCGGTATCCGCTCGCCTTCGCGGTATTGCAGCACTTCGAGTTGGTTCCAATCGAGAATACAGAGCAGGCAGGCTACCGCCTCTACGAGATGCGGAGGCGCGACAACGATAAGAAACGTTTGCATGACCAAAGGGCTGTCCAACGATTTTCGCAGAGGGACGTTACCTTGCAGAACGAATCCCCGGAGCCACCTTTGTGGAACTACCCGGAGATGATCATCTTCCCTTCGTGGGAGACCAGGAAGAAATCCTCACAGAAATCGAAAAACTTTCTGATGTCCCTTCAGGATGCGCCGGAACCGGACCGTGTTCTGGTGACATTACTGTATTTATTTCTTTAATGATCCGCGAGAGAAGGCGAAAAGAATTATTATCTCAGTGAAAAGCGGCCATGTGTCAGTGAAGGATATCAGAGATTTGAAGGGAGTTTTGGAGCGAGAAAAAGCGGCAATGGGAGCATTTATAACGCTTGAAGAGCCTATGAGAGACATGAATACAGAGGCCGTCTCCTCAGGGTTTTATGAATCGGGATTTTTTAAGGGAACACATTTCCCAAAACTCCAGATCATAACCATTGCTGATATTTTCGCGGGAAGAAAAATCTCATATCCTCAAACTGTTTCGGCCAAGCACCAGTTCAAGAAAGCTGAAGGGAGAGACAAGGTCGACCAACTGGATCTATCCTGAGCATTCATGTCGGAAACACATCAGGAGCACTGCTGAGATCTCAGCCAGGATCGTCTTTTTCCGGTCGGTCGTATATCCCACCCTAAATCGTCAGGGAATGATGAGATGAAAGGGATTTGGCCGCAGCCCCCAGTTTACTTTCAGATGATTCCGCATGGGCGGATGAATTATGGGAAAGAATGCTGGAGTGCTATCGGACCTTCGAGATATTGCAAAACACATTACCCCCATGTAAATAGGGATGCCCAGGAGTAAGTGATGTAACGGTATAGCCCTTTGGAGCCGCAAAAGTTGATGACTGATTTCTCTGAATTTGCTCCCAGCGACTCTAGACTTCTTGATAATCCGCTGCGACAACCTTTACAAAATTACCTCTTGCAAGCACCTCCGGAGTTATCGTTTCGGGTTTGGCTTTGGGGAGATTTTTCACTGCAGTTTTCCAATCCGCCTCAAAGATCGTAGAGTAATAGCGTGCGATCTCTGGATACTCCATGAGAAGACCTGCTTCTCGATTCCTCAGGACAGCTGCGTCGGACCAGTTCTGCGAACTCACCAGTACTACTTTATCATCTACCACAATCAATTTGTTGTGACAGTGAACAAACCGCTTTGTGTCAATAAACCGAATGTTCGAGCCCAAGTTAAGCGCGAACTCTTTGCGAATGTGGAGGAGGTTTTGTCTCTCCTTCTTAATATCTTTTTTGCTGAAGATCTTGCCAAGGATAATCCTCACATCCAAATCAGGATTCTTGTCTTTGCTCTTGCGGATCGCCGTTAGAAGTTTAGTAATTGCTTTTTGAGTGCCACGGATGTACTGCTGCTCGATTAAGATAGACTTCTTGGCCGATTCAAGAAAGTCCGGGATGACGTCCATGTAATTGTCAGGTGAGAGAACGGGGATCACCCGTATCGTTTCGCTTGGCTTCAAGGTCTTGCTCTTGAACAGTTTGGTTGGTAGCAACTCTGGAACTGCCTCCACGAGTTCAGGTAGTTCCCTTATCCTCTCCCGAGGTAGTGCTTCGCCCTCGGCGGCATCAAGCTCCAGTTTTATGTCACTGCGCAGAACTTTCGTAAAGAACGTGGCAAGAGGTTTGGAGCGGACTGCAACACCCATGTCACGATTTCCCTTCACGAACGCGTCGGGGTCTCCACCGTCTTGTTCATTTAAAGGAATGCTATTGTTGGAATAATTACCGCTTTGCACAATTGTCCAGGTGCCGTCGATTACAATTACCTTTTCATGAGATGATGAAAAGTAATTGGCGTTCTTACTGGCACACGATGGGGCAGGGACCGCCTCACAGCCAAATCGTTTAAGCTCTTTAAAAATTGGCATTTCCCCTTTGACATCGTCAAGATCGAGCATCAATGAAAGCTTTACACCTCGTTGCATTGCATTTAGCAAGATATCCTTGATATATTCGGCGCTAAAATCGTAGATGCCGATTAAAATTGATTTCTGAGCAGCATCCAGAAGCCGTTTGGTAACTGCGTATGTGGAGTCAGGCGAGGCGAAGGCAATGAAATCATTTTTGACCTCAAATGAGGGGTATGTTCTCGAGCTTCTTATACCCCTCCAATTTGCATTGTCGCCCAACTATCTCAAGGGATCCAACGCCTGTGAGAGCCTCAGGAGCTGCAGAATCCGTAACGATCATGGGTGCCATTTGTGTTTCCTCCTTTTATTCTTTTTCGGGTTTGAACATTTCCATAACCTGCACGACCAAGGGAACTGTTACTGTCTTCTTGCCAGTCGTGACTTCCAGGGATTTAGGAACTGTTTTTGGTGGCTCCTTCTCAAAAAAAGCAACTACGGCGTGGGTTTTTACGCCGCCGCGTTTGACCTGATCGACTGCAATGGAGTGAGCGCCTAACTTCCTTAACGACTCAGACCATTGACGCCGAGCCATTTCGGCATACCGAAGATCACTCATGGGTTCTTCTTCGCCAATTTCTTCTTGCCTACTTTCTCTTTTTTTCCCCGACTGTTTCTTTGGTAATTTAGCGGCAGTGGTTACAAGCTTTACGCCAAGCGCTTTGAGAACCTCATCAATTGGATTGAAGACGCTCCCACCATTAGCGCCGGCGAAGTGTAGGCCAACGGCGCGTCCGCTGGCTTTGTCGAGAACAAGGGAGCCAGAATCACCTGGTTTAGTGTACCGAGTGCACAGTACTTGATCTAAAAATCCAACGGGACCGACTTCATCGTAATTGAGCACAAAGCGAAAATTGATATCTCGGATCTCGCCAGAAGTCTTACCGGTCGTTCTACCTACCTTAACCACTTTCATGCCGCGCTTCGGCTTGATCGTACCGCGCGGAAGGGCGAGCCCTTTGATGTCTGACTTCAATTCTCCGATTCGGGCCGGTAACACTTCTGCTATTGCACAATCCACACGGTTAACAAAGTTTCCGCCCAACAGAAACTTCTTAAAGCCAGAGAGTTTCGCCACCAAATCGTTAGCTAGTTTTCCGTGATCGGCATCTCCAGGGTAAATAATATTGTCACCCAGCTTCGCTGTCCCTTCTTTGGCTAACACGTGACTGTTGCTGAGCACGTGTAAGCTTTTGTTCTTCGTGACGATTGCTCCAAGAGTACCGGCTGTAATGTCCACGTGGCCGATACTGTTTCCCGGTTGAATTGGACTGTGCGTCGCGTTAACTTCTGGACGGAGTCGCCCTATGGCTATCACGTCCGTTGGAATTGCCTTCTGACCGCTGATCGCTTCAGGAACGGTTGGTGGTACTGCTAAATCTGCGCGCAGCTTTTTCATTGACTGCTTGCGTTCGACATAAAAGGTTAAGGCAAGTTTACCGGATCGTTTCCCTTTGGTAATCTTCTCGCTAATACCTACCGCCACCACGTTCTTCGGGCGAAGGACGCGACGCATGTCTGTGACGTGAGCACGAGTACTAACGCCCAAGGTTTCAATCTGTGATTTAGGCGCTATGGTCATCAAATCGAGAACACGAAGAATATCTTTTTCGGAAGCCATGCTGTACTCCTTTTATCGAACAATTTTTAGTTTAATGTTCGATTCTAGTCGCAAGTATATCAGATTATCTTTCGGATAGTGTCCGGCTGAGGGCTTACTCTTTATCGTTTTTATACCAGACTCCGCATGAATTCTCCCGCTTCAACAATTACAATGTGAATATATCTCAAGGAGTCAGAAAGTCGTCGATTTCCATATGATATGCTGTTGAAAGTTGGAATAACCCTTTGAGATAGGAGAGGTATCGATGAATGGATTTGAACGAGTCAAAATGTATGAGCAACAGAATAGAGAGATGAAGCCATATAAAAGATGTATGATAATGATTGACTATTACCATGACCCTTCTGGCGGAAACATTCCGATCACCGTTGAATACAGGTTTCATATCAGAAATGATGGAACACCATACAATTTCATATGCCGTGAAATGGCATCCGGCGTGTGGAACCCATCGGGAGCGTCGAGCAAGCAACCGACAACATTATTGAAAACTGGTCGGGAGTTAAGTAAAAAGGAGTATGGGGTCCCCCGTCAGGTATTAGGGATGAAGATTGTAAATATCCCTGATCCCTCGCATTACTCACAATTTATGAGAGTATTCCATTATTTATGATTTCTACAACCAATACTATTAAGTGGCAGCCGGCACACTTTTGAAGCTAAGATATCCAGCGTGGCTAATACCCAGTAAAGCGATGATCGATTCACTCAAGGGCGGGAATTGATTGATGGGTCGCAACACGCTGACAAACATCCCTGCGAGGCTGGCTGAGTACGATAATGCTATTACCATGGTGAATAGAAACATCTGAACCTTGCTTAAATCTACTTGCGCAGCGTTTCCGGTATCGTCGCCTTTAAAAAGATCCGCCAAACTCGCAATTTCTGGGCCCTTGAAAATTATAACCTGACCTTGCGTTTCAATTTCGTTTCCCGCGATCTGTTTTTGCACCGTCAAGAGGTTCTCAGTGCGAGCTTTCTCGCCTGCTTCTGCAGTCTTCAATTTCTTATTACTGAGAATTAATGGCGTTCCAACTAGAGAAGCTGTGCTGATCCCCATTAGCCACCAGAGCTCTTTTGGAAGACTAACCATCAAGGGATCCACCGCATGTCTTGATACATTCCACAGAACAGTTGTCAAATATGCGGAGAGCAATAAGATTGTCCACACTATAAGTTGAAGACGTGAGAGGCTCATGCGATTGCGTTCGTCAATCAAAACACCGAACATTCTTCCGGTGATCCCATGCCCCACTATTATCATCAGAGTCAGGATTAAAAAAGCTGTTATCCGCCATGCTGTCATAAGGCGATTGTTATAAAAAGTCGAAGAATTCACCATCGATAGAATTGACAGTGTAATCGCAATGGTCGCAACCGTGTGAAACCACTTCCAAGTCATGTCTTTTTCTCCTTTACATATGACCGATGAAGTATCATCCAAAGTAGCATGAACAATCCTCCCAATACTTCACTTCAAACTTCGATACCCACCTGCTTAAAAGCTGTACTGATAGCAGAAACTTTTTGTTCTTTTAACGGATCAGAGCGAAACAGGGTCTGCGCTACAGAGGTGATTGCCCGAAGACTGTCAACGAATGTTGAAGTCTTTGATAGACGTTGGGTCAAAGCCAAATAAAAAAGACCCGCCAGCTCGTCTTTTGTAAAGAAAAACTCACGGTCTTCGTTTTTGGCGGTCATCATGAGGTAGGCTGCCCGATTATGGATACCACTGTTAATATGGACCCCACCCCAGTCATGATCTTGATCAAATGCGAGGGAACGATATTCATCTATGTGTTCAGGTTGATTAAATCTACTCGGTTGCCTTAAGTCGCGTATTGGAATGCCTGTACCTTGCAGATCCTCGCCCATTTCCCAATTCCATTCAGCAATAGAGTTTCTTGCGAAATTGGATATGATTATTCCGAAGATATCGGAGTAAGATTCGTTCAAGGCACCCGAAATTCCGATATATTGCAAATCCGCTGAACTTTGAGTAATACCATGAAAGATTTCGTGGGCGACGATATCTTTGGCAACAGAATATGAGCGCAAAGTTCCGTTAATAAGCCTTTGACCATATACCATTTGTTTTCTCACCCAGGCGGCGTTCCGCCACTCCTTCCCTGAGCTGTCATTGCCGATACACCTGATCGATGAAATTAGTTTCGAACCACGATTATCCACGCCGTTTCTTTTGAGTGTTTCTCTCAGGAACAAGACCACCTCACTTGCATTCACATGCGCACTGATAGCAGCAACGTCCCAGGGATCGGGTGGTATCTTAACATTTTCTCCGGGTAGATCTAGTGGAAACATTTGGAAATTTTGAAAATCCAGGTCATATGTAGCCACTCTGAGATCCTCATCAATTAAGAACTTTGTTGCACCGTCTGTCACCCAAGACACTTTTCTAACCTCTCCCAACTCATCAACCTCATTACTTGTACCCCTTTCCAGGACGGTATTTACTCGCGGAATCTCAGCAACCAATTCTCCGGTATGAGCATCGATGACGTAATCGAAATGGTCTACGGGACTCGTGACCATCGAATACTTCCTAACATCTTCAGTAATGTAAACGAGACGCCAAATCTCTGACTTCGAATCATAGTAAAAATAAAGTCTGGGAACCTCTTTCAACTCATCGTTTGAATATCCGGCGAGCTTCTTGATCTGTTCAATAATTGATGTGGGTGACAAGGTTGCAATTGGGTTTATGTTCTTCAGCTGCGCAACAGCTGAATTAATTCCAATTAATCCGTTGTTTTCCTCAAGTTCAACGCTTATAAGAGACCCGTAGACCGGAACCTTCTTGTAGATCTGTCGAAATTTCACGACTTTACTTTTAGTTAATTCGAGCTTCTCGACTCCTACACATTTCAACTGATGCTGACCTTCATCAGAAGGCGGATTAAAGGTGGGCAAAGATTCGGCTTGCCAACCTTGATCGATGTAGTGCCGAGCGGCACTTTCTGAATCTAATTTTGAAATGCTCCAGCCTTCAAAGGGCGTGGATGTAATACTCTCCAACGCCTGTAGGGATTGCTCTGTATGCATCGCGAATACATTCAGTCCATTGTTTTCGATATTCTTTGATTTCTCAGACATATCGAGTACTCCTCCTGTTTTGGATACTGGATGCTTTGTGCTTATTTCTCAATGCTCTTGCGGTTTCTTAAGCAATTCCTTGAGTTTCTTGAACGATGGATCCTTAAACAATAAATTCGGGACGTTGGGAGGGAAAGCGTGATTGTTCAATGCCCATAAGAAGTCTGTCTCTCGTGATTGATTGTGGCAATTCATACAGCCAGTTTTTATGTCCTTTTGATCGAAGGTTTCCATTGTGATGTTTGAGAAAGCTGTTTGATCCGATCCTGTTCCAGGAAAAGTATTTTTCGGACTCCCATCGAGGTCCGGCCTGCTTGGTGGAACCGGCCATTGTGTCATTACAAGCTTGTAAAATTGCCAGATACTATTCTTTTGTTTCAACAAATCCTGATACTTGGTATTAGTATCGTGAGTTGATGAATCAATCGGCTTAAGACGTTGAACGTTGAACGGAGGCGGGACAGGTGTTATCAGATTCTCAACTGGGCCATATGGATTTTTGTCCGGCATCGGGACATTCGACCCGTCATTGAACGCTAAAGTGCCTGGAGCACCTGGCGCTGCTGGAGGTACATTATCAACGTGTTCAAAGGTTGACCAAACCCATTGTGGTCTCGTCGGTGTTTTCTGTACAATGTGAAGACCGACTAATCCGACTTCCTTCTTCGAACACAAGCCGGTTTCGGGATCGAGGACCAAGGCTATCCGGGTATAATAACGTTCATGATGTGGAATATTCTTCATCTCAATCCAAGCCGATTTTACGTCAAGTGCTCCATCCAGAAACTTAGTCACATTTGGCAATTCAGGAAGATTCTCTCGAAGATACAACTTGTCTCTTAGAATTTGATCAAATTCAAGCTTATTTATTCCAGTTAAGTACCGTACGTACGTAATATTTTGTGCTACCAGTGGGCCGACCAAGTTTCCAAAACCAGCCTGCCCGATATCACTGAATTTTGAAAATGATGCGAGAACGAGATCACCGAATGTAACAACTTCAGAGCAAGCATTGGTCGTATCATACTTGTTCCACTCACCAGGTACTGACCCATCATTATGGAAAAGCTCCCAACCCGCCTTGTACGTCTCAAAAACTCGTGCCTTTGGTGCGGTCAGGTCTTGAGCGTCATCCGCCATACCACGCTCTCCGTCTCGAACGGGCCATACTAGGGCAATAAAGCTTCGCCAAGAGAAATCATCGAAAAATGCTATCGGATTGTTGGCAAAGCCTGTTGGGATGCATACGTCCGCTGGAATGGCCGAAGACGAAATATTTGGCACAGGAGGATCCGGACATGGGTTTTCTGCCTGGGGTTGGCTAGCCAGGAATGAAATGAGAATTACCATGACAAAGATGAGGAAGACAACTCTCAGCAATGATGCGGTCGGCACAATGGAAGTCCGATTTCGAGAAAGCATTTCATACCTCCTGACACCAAAATATCAAACGACAACATTTTGACGGCGACACCAGAAAAGCGAATCTGGCCAACGTTGCTCCATTTTGTAATATCGCAAACCATTGGCTTGGTAAGTTGAGAATTCTCGCGCTAGAAATTGATGATATGATTTGAAAGCATTTTCGTCGCGATTTATAGCAGATATTACAGCTGCAGCCACTTCTTGACCACTGTACAATGCATTCAACACGCCTTGAGCGGATAAAGGGTCAAAAGCAATTGCGGCATCACCAGCCGATAACCTATTTGACATCCCAGTGACACGTTGAGTCCTTGCTGAAAAACGCTGAAAAGGAACTGACTGAACAAAACATTCAAGCCAAGATCGAGTAATTGTTGTGTCCCGTAGTTGTTTCCAGAGATATGAATTAAAATCGTTTCGTGTCTTGGGTATGAGATCTGAGTCAGTCATGAACCCGATTACTAAATCATTTTTCGGTAATATGGCAGAATACCACCATCCGTTTGGGGTTGATTCAATGATTGTACGTGGTTCAAAGCTACCCAACAGATGTCGAGGACGAAGATAAGAGAGACATGCAATTAGCCGATCGTAATGACTGTAAAGTGAACCGTCACAGCTAGGGCCGCGAGCCCGACCAACAGCGAAGATAACAAATGGGGCTGAAAATTCTAACCGGCGGTTGGATTGTTCCGCTTCTACTATCCAATGATCTTCACGTTTCCGTAGACATTGATGGGCGTGAGTTGCCATGAAAATGTCGGCTCCAGCCTCCTCAGCTGCAGCCGCCAGCATGAGATCAAATCTATTTCGATTAACGTGCCAGCCAAACCCATAGGGATCATACATGAAATCATTCTCATATGGCTCTGAACTTCCCCACTGAGAGACCACCCCAGGAGACAGTATCTTCTCTAAGTCATGAAATCGTTCCCAAACACCCAGTTTTTGAAGAGGGATTGCCACTTCTGGTGGTAATATTTCTCCGACTCGCTGCGTGTCATATGCGGTACGCTCAAGCAGAGCAACTCCAATTCCAGCTTTTGCGAGTGTGATACTTGCAGATGTTCCTGCTGGTCCACCACCTATAACCACCACGTCTATTTTCATAAATTCTACTAACTTCGCGGTAACTCTCGCTCCGATTCGTGAAACTTTGCACGACTCAATGGACCCTCCGCGGGGATCACGATGCCAAGCAAAGACCAACGTTCAACGAGGTCGAGATGCCCATTTATTCCTTCATCCCACGGAGAATGGCCAGGGGAATCTGCTCTGGGTCTAACTTGATTTGGTCTCTGCGCTGGCCACCAATTCCTACCGCACTTTAAGAAATCGGCCTGCCATGGTACTGCTGACCGCTTAGTAATATCGCCAGGAGTGACGCCATTTGGATCCTGTTCTGATGTTGCAGGTCGCAATCGAAAAGGCTCTAGATAGATTCGCTTGTCTCGCAGAATCCAGCCGGCTTCTATCCCAGGGAAGAAAGAACCACCTGAAATTGATTCGAGTGCTGCTCTATCTAAGCCCTCGGCAGTTATTTCTTCATTTTGAGCGCCAGGTGGCCAATCGGCAATAAATTGACCAGTGGCCCACTTTCGAAGTAATTCAAATTGAGTGTGTGTCACGGTTAATCGCAACGTCTCTGGAGTTATTCCGCCTGTTCCATCGTTGTGCAAACGTGGCATATCGCGGTCTATTGGACCATTTATGTTATTCGGATCACGAAGACGACTGAAGATCTGAACACGGATATTGTCTGGATCTTCATTTGGCAATGACGCCTGCGCCAGAACTGCCATGTCCCCCATTTTTGTTACGTGACTTTTAGCCTCATCAATGACCCATCGATAACCGACAGGTCGTCGAAGAATCGGCCATAATTCCTTTGTGAATGAAGGTCTATAATTGGGTTGATATTGTCTAGCAGTGACATCAAAAATGGCATTGTTGAGACCTAACTCTCGTATAGCCAGATCATATAGAACGTCATACATTGTAACGATGTTTTCGATTGGCGGAGCATAATCGGGGGGGCCGACGATTAACCAAGACGGCGTAGCATCTACCCTTTGTCCATTGGAAAATACAATCTCGGCACGAACGAAGCCGTCGGACACGTCATCAAACCACTTATCGTTATTAACAAAACTTCTTAGCCTGCCATCTCCTGGAATCGCATCCGGTTCTTTAGCTCCTGATTTGCCATAACCTCCAGCTACAATAAGTCGACCCTTGTCATCGGTAGATATTGTTCCCAGTGAAATGATTTCTTTGCCACCCACCAAGGGTCCAGGCCAAGTCTCGTTAAAACCGCCACTATTGCCTTCTTCAATCTCGAGAGTCTGGCCGGTTGCCATAAGCTGACGGGGACCGGGGTTGATCACTAACCTACGTTTTCTTTCCTCCGCTTGGTCACGCGGGATCCAGCTCTGGTTTCGAAGAGGCCAATCCGGTGGGTACGAACTTCCCTGAGAATGGTCGCCTGTTATGCCATGACGTTCGTCAAATTCAAACCAAATCGCCTTCTTGTTTACGAGGTGTACAGTCCATACAATTTGAGCTATATCCTTTTCTCCAACGAGGATTTGCCGAGTTGGAATATCTGGATTTGAATCATCGTACTCAAAGATCCAAAATCTAGCAGCTTGGCGACGTAACTTGCGATTGTTATCCCTGTACCTCCCATCGCTTGGACGGGCTAACACTCCTGGTATTTCTGACCCGATATAGAATTCGTCGCTAGTTCCGACGCGTGCAATACCAATTGATGGGTGAATTTTATACACTTTCGGCATGCTGTATCCTCCATGCGATCATACAAAAAGTCTATATTAACAAATGTTTGTATTCACTTTATGATTGTTACAATTATGCTATTCCAGACAAGGAGTTTCTTCAACACTACGTTTACCCAACGGAAGAGCATTGATTACCACCGCTTTCATATTTCGGGATATTCGGCTCCTTGATAGCAGCAGAATTAATCAAGTGAGTTAATAATTCTTTCTATGTCTGTAAATAGCTTTTGCCGGTTGTCCTGATTGAGGGAAGCGTAAATTTGGTCATCATTAAGTTTTGAATACAGTTGAATCAATTGAGCAACTTCTTCTTTCAATTCGGAGACTTGTTCGGCTCATCATTTTGAACTACCTCCTTGGGCACAAAGAGACTGGAACGCAACCCTGTTCACCAATCTTGGATATGTACGTCACTGCGCATTCATTGTCTTCGATTTGACTTCAAATACAAAGCGTGTGCTCTCGGTACAATCAGGAACAGCGAAGAATCGCATCAAAAAGCATATGAACAGGGCTTCTGGTTTCCGCTGAACATTACTCATGGTTGAGTTCAGAACTTCAAAATTACGTTATTGGGATTAAAGACGGATCGGATTTTCTCATTCACTGGAGTGGCTGACCGGTGCAAGCCAGCCTGCGAAGCCCGTTTTCTAGAGCGTTAAGTATTTCGTCATAAACAAATTTTTTTTGCGCGTCGTTTGGCAAATGCATTTCCTCCGTTTCAGGAGTTGCTCCATTCTTTAAGACATAGTTAATCTCTGCGATGTAACCTGAGGCATTTTTTGTAAAAGTGGTTGGTTCCAAACTGTCAGGTGGCGGGGGCAACTCGATCACTTCTTCTCCTATCTGGATGTCGAATGCAAATTGCTCGCGCCAGGTTCCTTTCAGGAATGGAGAGCTGCGCCAGCTGGCCAGTCCTCTGAGAACAGTTCCAGCTATAGTGACGGATAGAGATAATGGAGGTTGAGATAGGACCGTTCTAATTTTCTGTATCGCCTCTTGACTCGAACCCAAATAACATGGGAAGTCTTTGTAAAATGTTCCACCACAACATGGTGCTACAAAGGAAGTAGGAACATACCGGTAGACTTCTGCCCTCAACATAAATTGATCATTATCTACCAAAGCAATCTCAGCACATGCGCCGGAAATTGCTGATGGAAATGACGGATGAACCCGGCATACACCTATGCTCTCGCTTCCCTTAACCGGTCTCAGTCGAACGATACGGCAGTTCCCCTCGATGTATTGATTATCCAAGATTCGTGAACAGGGTTGCGTTCCAGTCTGCCTTTCCCATTCCAACAATTGCTGAAGATAATTCCGTCCATTCTTTATGGTGTCTGATGGTACCCAAGTAGCGATTGTATCAGAATCATCATACCCACGGGAACTTCCGGCGATTTCAATCATAAGGTCTGGAAGTCCAATATGTAACATTTCCCAGGGTGGCTTAAACACAAATCCGATGTAAAGGCGAGACGTAGTTTCCACTATCCTCCACCCGTCAGGGATTGGCATAGAGCCATCCAGTATTCGGCTTTCGTCCTCAGGTGTAGGGCGGATGTTTACGTTGTCTGGATTCAAAGGTTCAAGAAATCTTATCGCCTTTCCATCAAGGCGAGTACACTCTTTTCCTTCACAATCCAAGTTGGGGTTCGTTTTGATCCTGTCCAAAAACTCCATAACGGATTGATATTCTTTTTTTGCTTTGAAGATGTCGCTGCCTTCGTCGACAACGACGATTGTTGGTTCGCGAGCCGCAGTGGTTGTACAGAACATTGCCAGGATCGAAATGACCGAGGCCCCTGTCTTACCGGCCTTCCACATCAGCGCCCTGCCTAAACAATAGCGTCATGGCGGCACCAGTAGTCGTGGTAATCACGCTAAGCGCCAGAGAAATTCCCAACGCCAGTTGCTGAATTGACATTCCACTTCCGTCTATCGCTGTTGACCGATTTGAATGTCCAAAAGCGACTAGAAGAACTAGGATACCAAACCAGCATACGGCCGGAGGCCATTTAATGAGTAATGGCCCTGGCTCCCTAAGTTTTTTTTCGCCGTCTTTTCCATCATCGATCCCGAATGCAAAACCGGCTGCAGTTCCAAGATATGCGGTAAAGATTGGTAGTACGGTTTCAGCCAGCCGAAGCGCTTCCGACCATACAAGCGGATAACCAAATACGGGAGCCGAGAAGCAGAAAACCAACACCACCCCTGATGCAGTAAGAGAAAAGAATATTACCCATCTC
Source organism: uncultured bacterium (assembly GCA_963843285.1). Taxonomy (GTDB): domain Bacteria; phylum Acidobacteriota; class HRBIN11; order JAKEFK01; family JAKEFK01; genus CAZDDB01. The sequence goes on along the minus strand of CAWJJO010000001.1, from coordinate 5,101 downwards.
CGAGCCTCATCGTAAGTCATTATAGCCCTCCGATTTTGAGATCCGTTATTATCCTATTCTAACACCAAAAGGAAAAACCATGTGTGGTGGAGTAGATCAGGAAATACCCTTAAGATGAGCTTTCTCGCGTTATTTTTCCCGATCAATGGGTAGCGCTTTGCTGAAATAGATTGGGAATCTTCTTATGAAGTTACGCTATATAGCATGAGCTTTGAGACGCTGGGGAAGGATGCAAGTTTTTGTCGCAATTTGAAGTGGTTAGTTTTCCCGGGGATAATTATTTCACCAATGTGCGTAAATAGACCATACACATCAGTCTGTGGGCTACCCCAATCAATATCGAGATCAAGAAATGCGTACTTCTCATCGTTGGAAATGACGCCCCAAAATACAGCTTGGAGACTAGGATTTGCAATCTGTCTGAAGCTTACAGGCTTAGCAAATTGAGCATTGGGAAGTTTTTGTTGAAGTCTTCGCTGAAGACGATAGTGGCTACGTTCAACGACATGATCAGCTCGAAACTGAGTTGTTATGAGTTCCTGAAAGATTGTAGGGTCAGCATTCACATAAACGCGATCCACGTCCGCAAAGAAAATGAATCGGATTTTGTGTATCAGAGGGAACGCTGAATTTGACAACGCCTGAAGTACAGCCAGAATGTTCATAATGCACGCCTTTCTTCTTCCGCGTTTGTTTTCAGCTTTAATGAATTGAGAAAGATCTCCACCTTCGATGTTGGATCTCGAATCAAGGAATAGACGGGCCATTTCTTTCGGAAATTTGCTTGGCGGCCTATCGAGAACCACTTGACGAGGGTCCTGGTCGACGACGAACGGCAACCGGACTTGATCATTATCATTGATGTGGAGGAGTTTTTTGCCTCCATATGTTCTCAGGTCGTCGATTCGAACTCGCACATAGTAAAAGCCGGCGGGGAATGAAGAGTCTGTTATACCTCGGAAGCCCATTCCCTCATTCGCGAAAGGAACAAAACGAATTTCAGACGGATTCCAGCCCAATTTTGCGCTCACTTGGCTGAGACGAACCTTGGTGGCCTGATTAGCAGGCTCTATGCTCAGGGAGACATTTCGTGGCCAGCAATCGAATTCCTCATTTAGGGTCACGCCCCAGGAGTCGAATGCGTCAATTCTAAGTGGCCGATTTGATCGATCGACAAGAGAAATAACAAACGAGTTCATTGCTCTTCAATCTCCTGTTCTTGCCGATCCGCTTCACGCTGCGAGCTTGGATCGGGATCGTTTCGTAACTCTTTTTCCATCGCCTCCTTGTTCTTAACGTTATGAGTCAGCCGCCCTTTTTCACTTCCCATTTTGAACCTCCTTTAAGCAGAAGATAAGTCAAAAACTCTGGAAACGCTTGTCTTGGGGTTTCAAGTAACTGAATTCAAATGAGTTAGAGAACTGTAGAGACTTCTATCAGAGATGGATAAATAGAAGGCTGTTACAACCCTGTTGTGAGACTTGGTTGTGAGATAATGGGCAGAAAGGCCCGGTTGCCTCAACCATAATGACCAAATTTGCTATAATAAAAGCAAAGACCCATGGAAAACAATTGGATCAAAACATACTCGAGAAGTTCAATCTCAGCTTTAATTTCAACAGCAGGAAATCAATTCTTGCAAAGTGAACAGTCACTGACGTATGTAAGGTCTGAGTCTTCAGATTGATCTGATTACGGCCGCTTTAGCTGCCCGCATTGCAGTTATTGAGGCCCGCAGCTCCAGCTCCAGCGCGGCGATTTCAGCGATTCCGTACTTCACAAGACTCTTGCGATTGGCTGCATCAGCAGCATCAATCTGAGTGGCAACCGAATCGAGCTCTCTCATAAAGGTGTCGTATTGATGATACAGCGCCGAGTCGTAGTTGCCCATCGATTGAAATGTCTGACGCAAACTATCGATTGACGAATATTGAACTGAATACTTGAGGGCGTGCAGGTTGTTCGATAGGTCAGTGAGCAATTGATCTATCTCAGAACAGAGTTGTTCGGGCTTGAACTTTTTCCGCATTCCAGCATCTGCTGTGAGAGTTCGTAATGCTGAGGCAAACTTTGTTGGGTTCCGCTGCGCTGCTTTCAACGGCGCAAGCCCTTGAAGTAACTCGGAGTAAGCATTGTCGCATTTTTCACATATGGCCTGAAGTTGAGTAACAAGTTTAGCTCGTGTTTCGTTTTGCGCGTGAAATAGCGCGACGATAGTACGTTTCGCTGCATCTATGATGCGTGCGTTAAGACCTATCCCTTCCATAGTAGAGAAACCTCCTTATCTGTTACGGTCTGCAGTCAGCGCTTAGGGGGCTTTTAAAGAGCCCGGTTGCTTTTGAGAATCAAATAAAAAATAGTATGAAATGAATAACATAATACAATACTAACCGAAAATAGACGGGAAGTCGAGAATGAAATCTGCGATGCTAGTGAAAATGCTATGGTCTGCGAGTGTTAAGTAATTCACAAATATTGTACACCAGTCTCTCTACGGACCAAGCTAGGTTTAGATCTAGTTGGCCTGGCCATGCCGTGCGGTTTTGGCACAGGAGAACCAACTCGTTGTTTTGAAAGGCAGATTTAGTACCTAAATCAATATCGACGAGAAGGTCGCGACGTGATAGTCTAGATAGCTAATAAATGGAATCGATAGTTCATTTGCAGCATTTCCGCGTAAGAAAAATAGTTGACTTGACCTACAGAACAATTTGAATATTGTACGTTCGTTGACAGATCCTGACAGAAAATGGAGTGAGAATGCTTGAAACAAGAGATATTACAGTCCGTACTAAAAAAGCGGTTCGCAAGTGGGCAGGTCTGGAACCGGGAACGCCACTTGTTCTTGATGATATTCTTGAAAAATTGAGACCGGGAAGTCTGCGTCAGCTTCGGCCGGAGCTGAATAAGGAGTTCGAAGGCGAAACCTGTTTCCCGATAGGAATCAATGATTGGATCGGAATCGAAGGCACTCTTAAGACAGTCAGGGATGTTCGTGATGCCGTCAAAAAGCGGTTGGAAGGAAAATGCTAAAACAGTTTTCCATTTCAATGATACTCATCTGTTTCTTGTTTGCGCCTTGTATGGCCGAAGATTCTGTTACGGACGCTCTATCCAAGCATGATTTAGACAGCGATGGCCGACTAAATTCGGAGGAGATCAGGAAGTACTACTTGGACGAGCAGATTCCCAAGCTTGTCGAAAAGTCCACAGATTTTGCGGACGATATGTTGAGTTACAAATGCGAAAAGGACTGTGACACGATTTCAATTCAGGATGCAGCCGATTTTGTTGCCCGGTTGAAAGAAATGGAGGCCGCAAAAAAAGTACAGCCGCATTTGGGTTGGTCTACTCTCGGGTTCTCCCGATTTGTTGTTGACACTTTCGATCCGCGGGTATCGAAGTACAGGGCTCCTTTCATATTCTCTTTTAAGAGGGACAATGAAGCAGTCAAAAAGAACCAATTCAGTTTTCTTGGCGGTATTCAGTTAGTATCTACTGGATTCGATTTTGACCAACTCGGGAATTATTCGGTCTTCCTATCTGCGGGACTGGAGTTCGACATCGACGGATCAAGAAAGAATCCTGAAAACTCTCTGCAGATCGGCGTACCAGTAACTTTTCAGCTCCGGCCCGGGACTGAGGCAGTGGAAGCATTTTTGATCACACTGACCCCCAAATTCGTAACTGATGCGGACTTTGATCGTGAAGTGTATGAAGGCGTAATATCCCTGGCTGTAACATCGAAGAAGCTCGGAACCGGATTTTTTCGACCTCCGGTTCGCGATGCGGATGGAAGGATGCCCCCGGTATCGTTCTTTTGGATCCCTTCTTTGCAGTTTGAAATCGGCTCCATCCAGGATGCTGGAAATAATGAGAAACTCGCCGCTTTGAAATCCATAGATCCATCCTATTTCAGAATCGCACCGCGTGTGGAGATCGCGATCTATCCCTGGGCAGTTTCAGAAAGACTACGATTCGGATTCACATACCTTCATCGGTTCGATCCTGATCAGCACTTTGATCGAGGATATTTTGAATTTCGAGCCGCCTTTGATGTCGTACGGGACGGATGGCTCGAATTGACGGCAGTGTATCGTGTTGGGGAAAAGCCCCCTGATTTTAAAAAAATAGATGATTTTCTGATCGGCATCGGCATCAAACAATAAATAGATAATACCAGCTTTCCAGCGCCAATAATTTGAAGATGTCAGAACGCATCTCGATGTTCGGTCTCGAGTCAAAAAACTTGAGACGACTATCCCCGAATCAAACAGCCCTGAATCTAGGAAGGTAATTTAATTTCTTTCTCTTTTCTTAAGTTCGAAGAAGAAGTTTAGCTGCTGGTCTTCTTCGGTGAACTCCGAGAACGTATATTTCGCGGTTGAGATGCACACTCTGTTGGGACCACTAAAGCGTCTTTATGCAAAGAATCCCTTCAAATCCACAGCGGCTGGGCATGCTTCAATCAATGAATCCATCTGGGTCCAGTGTCTGGGCGCTGAACGGTCTGGTTGTCACACCGTCAACAGATAATTTAAGGTAAATGTGGTATTTCGGAAGATTGATGAAATTGATGGCATGGAAATCCGGAGCAAAGATTTTTGCCAGTACGGCTGCATCATCCGGTCCGATCCGGAAAGAAATAATGGTACCCACGTTGCCCAAGACGGCATCGCGTATTTCATCGTCCAACTGGGACATATATTGATGAGCCAGAATCAAACTCACACGGTATTTTCTCAATTCTGACAGCATGTTTACGAATGCCTTTGTGCTGACTGTCTGGAATTCATCCAAGTAGAGGTAGAAGTCTCGCCGTTCAGACTGAGGTATGTCTGCCCGGCTGAGTGCGGCTATTTCGATTTTTGAGACAAGCAGGGCTCCCAGAAGATTTGACGCATCTTCCCCAATCTTCCCTTTGGCGAGGTTGACCAGAAGAACCTTGCCTTCATCCATGATTTGTCTCAGGTTAAAGCTGCTTTTGGGCTGGGTGAGGATTGCATGGAGAATCGGATCAGTGAGGAAAGCTTCGATCTTGTTGAGAACAGGGGTGAGATAATCCATTCGATTCCGGAGGGGAATTTCTTCGAATTCTTTG